>NZ_CP107871.1:1817500-3017500 GCF_041432505.1 Streptomyces virginiae | reverse complement strand
GCAGAAGATCTTCCTCACCATCGGCGTCCTCATCGCGGTCTTCGGTATGCGACTGGTCTTCCCCGTCGTGATCGTCGCGATCAGCGCCAAGATCGGGCCCATCGAGGCCGTGGAGCTTGCCCTCAACGACAAGGAGATGTACGAGCAGCTGGTCACGGACGCCCACCCGTCCATCGCCGCGTTCGGTGGCATGTTCCTGTTGATGATCTTCCTCGATTTCATCTTCGAGGACCGTGACATCAAGTGGCTCGCGTGGCTGGAGCGTCCGCTCGCCAAGCTCGGCAAGGTCGACATGCTGTCCGCCTGCATCGCGCTGATCGTCCTGGTCATCGCCTCGATGACCGTGGGGGCCAACGCCCACCAGCACGGTGGCAT
The DNA here is from genome assembly GCF_041432505.1 of Streptomyces virginiae. GTDB lineage: Bacteria > Actinomycetota > Actinomycetes > Streptomycetales > Streptomycetaceae > Streptomyces > Streptomyces virginiae_A. The sequence goes on along the minus strand of NZ_CP107871.1, from coordinate 3,017,125 downwards.
CCATGTGGACAAGGCGCAGACCGTCCTGATCTCCGGCATCCTCGGCCTGATCACCTACATGGTCGTCGGTGGTCTCTCCGGCTACTTCGAGAACAAGCTCGAGGAAGAGGAAGAGGCCGAGCACGAGGCCGAGGAAGAGGCCAAGAGGACCGGCAAGCCCGTTTCGGCCGTCGCCATGGCCGGCAAGGCCGCCTTCTTCATGTTCCTCTACCTCGAAGTCCTCGACGCCTCCTTCTCCTTCGACGGGGTCATCGGCGCCTTCGCCATCACCAACGACATCGTGCTGATGGCACTCGGCCTCGGTATCGGTGCCATGTACGTCCGTTCGCTGACGGTCTACCTGGTCCGCCAGGGCACCCTCGACGACTACGTGTACCTGGAGCACGGCGCGCACTACGCGATCGGCGCCCTCGCCGTGATCCTGCTCGTCACCATCCAGTACGAGATCAACGAGATCATCACCGGTCTCGTCGGCGTGCTGCTCATCGGATGGTCCTTCTGGTCCTCCGTGCGCCGCAACAAGCGGCTGGAACTGGAGGGTTCCACCGCCGAGGCATGACCGCGGCGCTAATGCGGAACGCTCCATCTGCGGGGCGGTCCACCGGGTCCACGGACCCGGCGGGCCGCCCCGTTTCCGTAGGCTCAGGGCGTTTCAGGGGATCAGGGGACCAGGGGGTAGGGGATGGGCTTCTTCGACGGCATCATGGGCAGCCGGGCCGTGCAGTTCCAGTCGGGCAGTGCCTCGTCGAACGCGATCGAGCTGACCAAGCGACATTCGACGGTGTCGCTCACCAAACAGGGGGCCGTCCACGGCAATCTGCGCGTCAATCTGTCCTGGCGCATGCGCACCTCGGACATCGGCGGCCGCTCGGGGCAGAGCGGCCAGCTCTTCCGGCACCCGTTCAAGCTGTTCAAGCCGGACATGGTGCAGGCGCACACCCAGGGCATGGTCAATGTCGACCTCGACATGGGCTGCCTGTACGAGCTGGAGGACGGCACACGCGGCGCCGTACAGCCGCTGGGGAACCTGCTGGGCGACCTCAACGACCCGCCGTACGTGAAGCTCAGCGGGGATGACCGGTTCGGCTCGGCGTCGGGGGAGACCCTCTACGTCAATCTCGACCACGCCGACGAGATCAAGCGGCTGCTGGTCTTCGTCTACATCTACGACCAGACGCCGGCCTTCGACCGTACGCACGCCATGGTGACCCTCTACCCCGTGACGGGGCCGCGGATCGAGATCCCGCTGGACGAGCGGCACCCGCAGGCCCGGTCCTGCGCGGTCGTCTCCCTGGAGAAGGTCAAGGGCGAGCTCGTGGTGCGGCGCGAGGTGAAGTTCGTGTACGGGTTCCAGGCCGAGCTGGACCGGCTGTACGGCTGGGGGCTCCAGTGGGGGCGGGGCTACAAGAGCACCAAGAGCTGACCGGGGCCCCTGCGGACGCGGGAGCGTCCGGCAGGGGCCCGGCGGGGCCGTCCGGCGGCCCTGTGCCGGTCTCACCGGCCTCACCGTGTCACCGGGCTCGGAGGCCGCAAGGGCTTCAGAGGCCTCGAGGGCCTTCGTGGTGTCAGCGTCGGATGAACTGCGGGCCCTGCACCGGCAGCCGGAAGGACGGATCGCCGCCCGGACCCGGCACCGGGGCCGGGGACACCGGCTGCGGGTACCCGTAGGCGGGCTGGACGGGCGGCGGGGCCTGCGTGGGCGGGGCCATCATCGCCGTCTGCTCGGAGGCGGGCCCGGTGCCAGGGCCGGCACCGACGCCCGCCGCGGGGCTCGCGTCCGCCTCGGCGGCGGCGTTCTCGTCGACCGAGATCCCGTGGTCGGTCGCCAGCCCCACCAGTCCGTCGGAGTAGCCCTCGCCGAGCGCCCGGAACTTCCACCCCTCGCCCCGCCGGTACAGCTCCCCGCAGATCAGCGCCGTCTCGGCGCCGGTCTCGGGCCGTACGTCGAAGTAGGCCAGCGGTTCGGAGCCGCCGGTCGCGGTGGCGTCGTAGAGGAGGATCCGCAGGTCGTGGACCCGCTGGAACGGAACGTCCTCGGCGGAGGCGACCACCAGGATCCGGTCCACCGTCGGCGTCACCGTGCGCAGGTCCGCCTGCACGGCGTCGGTGATCGCGTCACCGATCTGCTTCTTGCCGAGTCGCCAGACGGCCCCCGAGGGGTGCCGGGGCTGGTTGTAGAAGACGAAGTCCTCGTCCGAACGCACCCGGCCGTCCGGGCCGACGAGCAGCGCCGAGGCGTCCACGTCCGGCACCTCGGGGCCGCCGGTCCAGCGCAGCACCGCCCGGACCGCCACGGCGGCCACCGGGATGTTCGAGCCCTTCTGCATCGCGTGCGTCATGCACGTCATCCTGCCCTCCCGGGGTGGACAGGGACAATGCGGCCCCCCGTAGGGCCTTGTCTCGAACGCGAGACCTGGGCATGGTGCAAGAGGGTTACCTGAACTTCATGTGCTTGAGGAACTCTTGACTCACGTTCGTACGTACTATTACCGGCCATGCCAGTTGGGCCGCCGAGGCAGTACGGGGGAAGCACATGCGTCACTTTGGGCACATATCGCCCACCGTCCGTAAGGACCTCTTCCACCAGGAACCGGCGGAATTCACCGGAGCCTCGCCTTCCCGCGTCCTCGCGGCGGCACTGGGAGCCACGCTCTACAGCCCGGCCACCCGGCCCACGCTCGCGGCCGACATCCGTAAGCAGGCCGGCCGCGGGGTCGTCTCGATGGTCCTCTGCCTGGAGGATTCCATCAGCGACGGCGATGTCACCGGGGCCGAGGAGAACCTCGTCCGGCACTTCTGCGAGCTCGACACGGACGGCGGCGAGCTCCCGCTGCTCTTCATCCGGGTCCGCACGCCCGAGCAGATACCCGACCTGGTGCGCCGGCTCGGCGGCTCCGTACGACGCCTGGCCGGATTCGTACTCCCGAAGTTCGACGAGAAGCGGGGTATCGCCTTCCTGGAGGCCGTCGCCGAGGCGGAGGCCATCGCCGGGGTACCCCGCCTGTATGCCATGCCCGTCCTGGAGACCCCGGACCTCCTGCACCTCGAAACCCGCGTCGAGGCCCTCGCCGGTATCTCCCGCACGGTCAACAGCCACCGCGAGCGCGTCCTGGCGCTACGGCTCGGCGTGACGGACTTCTGCTCGGCCTACGGCCTGCGGCGCACGCCCGACATGACCGCGTACGACGTCCAGATCGTCGCGGGCGTCATCGCGGACGTCGTCAACGTGCTCAGCCGTGCCGACGGCACCGGCTTCACGGTGACCGGACCCGTCTGGGAGTACTTCCGCAGCCAGCAGCGCCTCTTCAAGCCCCAGCTGCGCCGCAGCCCCTTCCTGGAGGAGGGCGTGGAGGAACTGCGTACCGCCCTGATCGAGCACGACCTGGACGGACTGCTGCGCGAGATCGAGCTGGACCGGGCCAACGGACTGCTCGGCAAGACCTGCATCCACCCCGCCCACGTCACGCCCGTGCACGCGCTGTCGGTGGTCTCGCACGAGGAGTTCTGCGACGCGCAGGACATCCTGCGGCCCGAGCGCGGCGGCGGCGGAGTGATGCGCAGCGCCTACACGAACAAGATGAACGAGGTGAAGCCCCACCGGGCCTGGGCCGAGCGCACGATGCTGCGCGCCGAGGTCTTCGGGGTGGCGAAGGAGGAGGTCGGCTTCGTCGACCTGCTCACGGCCGGGCTCCGGGTGTGAGCACGCCCGCCGGCAGCCCCGCCGGCACGCCCGCAGGCAGCCCCGCCGGCACGCAGGCCGGTACGCCCGCGCGGACGCGGGCCCGGGCGCGGACAATGACGATGACGAGGAAAGGCAAGACGATCGAAGCGGTGTGGTCGGGTACCTGGGTCGCGGACCGGCTGGGCGTGAGCCTGGAGGATTCCGGTGACGGTCCGCGGCTGACGGAGCTGCTCGGACTGGCCCTGCGGCGCAACCCCAAGCGCGCCCACCTGCTGGTCTCGCAGGTCCTCGGCAAGCACGTCCCGCAGTCCCCGGAGGTCGTGTACGCGGCGGGCTTCGGCCTCGGCGAACGCGTATGGGAACTGCTCGGCGAGGAGGGCGCCGCCGCTGCCGTGGTCCTCGGCTACGCCGAGACCGCCACCGGCCTCGGCCACTGCGTCGCCGACGGCCTCGGCCCGGCCCCCTACCTGCACTCCACCCGCCGCCCCGTGGCCGGCGTGGAGCAGGCCGGCGGCTTCGAGGAGGCGCACTCGCACGCCACCTCGCACCTGCTGCTGCCCGAGGACCCGCGGCTGCTCGCCGGCGCCGGACCGCTGGTCCTCGTCGACGACGAGTTCTCCACCGGCAACACGGTCCTGAACACCATCCGCGACCTGCACGCCCGCCACCCGCGCTCGCACTACGTCGTCGTCGCCCTCGTCGACATGCGCTCGCCCGCCGACCGTGACCGGCTCACCGCCTTCGCCGCCGAGCTGGGCGCGCGCGTGGACCTGATCGCCCTCGCCTCGGGCACCGTTTCCCTCCCGGACGGTGTCCTGGCCAAGGGCCAGGCGCTGGTCGAGGAGTACGAGGCGCGGGCCGAGCGGCATGAGCCCCCGCGGCTTCCGGGGGGCGGGGCCCACGACGAAGCCCCGGTGGACGGCCCGTGGCCGATCACCCGCGTCGACCTGGACTGGCCGGTGGGGGTGCCCGACGGCGGACGCCACGGCTTCACCCCCGCCCACCGCACGGCGCTGGAGGCCGCTCTCCCCGCGCTGGCCGGCCGACTCACCGCCGCGCTCGGCACCGAACCCGGGCGGGTCCTCGTACTCGGCAACGAGGAGCTGATGTACGCACCGCTGCGCCTCGCCAAGGCCCTGGAGGAGGCGGGGGCGGCCCGCGAGGTCCGCTTCTCCACCACCACCCGGTCGCCCGTCCTGGCCGTCGACGACCCCGGCTACGCCATCCGCACCCGGCTGGTCTTCCCGGCCCACGACGCCCCGGCCGACGGCCCCGGCGACCGCTACGCCTACAACGTCCGCGGAACGGACGGCGCCGGTTTCGACGCCGTCGTCGCCGTCGTGGACTCGGTCGGGGACACCCCCGAGCTGCACACCGGACTGCTGGCGGCCCTCGCCCCGCACACCGGCCACGTCGTCCTGGCCGTCGTCCCGTCCTACACACCCGACCGGCGGGAGCCGAAGCCGATCATGACCGCACCGACCGAGCGGACCGCACCGACCGAGCGGACCGAGCAGACCGCACCGACCGAGCGGACCGAGCAGACCGCACCGACCGAGCGGACCGAGCAGACCGCACCGAGCGAGCAGACCGAGCCGACCGGGTCGACGCCGGCGATCCTGCGCGAGCCCCTGCGCGGCCCCGCCTTCTCCTCGTACGCCCCCGAGGACGTCGGCTGGCTGCTCCAGGACTTCTCCGACGTCGAGCTGGAGGCGCCGACGGAGGAGCGCGAGGAAGCGATACAGGCGGGCGGGGCGCACTACGCCGAGTCCCTGCCCGTCGAGTACCAGCCCTCCCCCCAGTACCAGGAGCTGTACGCGAGCGCGCTGACCGCCTCCGCCGCCCGCGTGGCCCGGGCCGTCGGCACGGTCACCGAGACCGTCCTCGCCGAACGCTCCCCGTCCCCGGTCCTCGTCTCCCTGGCCCGCGCCGGCACCCCCGTGGGCGTCCTGATGCGCCGCTGGGCCCGCGCCCGCCACGGCCTGGACCTCCCGCACTACGCCGTCTCCATCGTGCGCGGCCGCGGCATCGACGCCAACGCCCTGCGCTGGCTGGCCGCCCACCACGACCCGGCCGACATCGTCTTCGTCGACGGCTGGACCGGCAAGGGCGCCATCACCCGCGAGCTGAAGGTCGCCCTGCGGGAGTTCCCGGGCTTCGACCCGGAGATCGTCGTCCTCGCCGACCCCGGCTCCTGCGTGCCCACGTACGGCACCCGGGAGGACTTCCTGATCCCCTCCGCCTGTCTCAATTCCACGGTCTCCGGTCTCATCTCGCGTACGGTGCTGAGGTCCGACCTGGTCGGTCCCGCCGACTTCCACGGCGCGAAGTTCTACCGCGAGCTCGCCGGAGCCGATGTCTCCGTCGCCTTCGTCGACACCGTCGCCGCCCACTTCGACGAGGTGGCCGACGCCGTCGACGCGGAGGTCAAGGAGCTCCTCGCGGCCGACCGGACCCCCACCTGGGAGGGCTGGGCGGCCGTCGAGCGGATCAGCGAGGAGTACGGCATCCACGACGTGAACCTCGTCAAGCCCGGCGTCGGCGAGACCACCCGGGTCCTGCTGCGCCGCGTCCCGTGGAAGATCCTGGCGCAGCGCGGCGCCGGGGCCGACCTGGACCACGTACGGCTGCTCGCCGAGCAGCGCGGCGTCCCGGTGGAAGAGGTCGACGGGCTGCCCTACACGTGCGTAGGACTCATCCACCCCCGATACACGCGCGGCGCCACCGGCGCCGACGGAAAGGCTGTGGCCTCGAAGTGACTGTCCTCGTAGCCAGTGATCTCGACCGTACGCTCATCTACTCGACGGCCGCCCTCGGCCTGACCATGCCCGACCCGGTGGCCCCGCGGCTGCTGTGCGTGGAGGTCCACGAGAGCAAGCCGCTGTCCTACATGACGGAGACGGCGGCGGGACTGCTGGCGGAGCTGACGGCCGATCCTTCGGTGGTCTTCGTCCCCACCACCACCCGGACCCGCAAGCAGTACCAGCGCATCCGCTTCCCCGGCCGCCCGGCCCCGTACGCCATCTGCGCCAACGGCGGGCAGCTGCTCGTCGACGGGGTACCGGACCGGGACTGGCGGCGGCTGGTCGCCGCCCGCCTGGCCGAGGAGTGCGCCCCCCTGGAGGAGGTGCACCAGCACCTGCTGGCCGTGGCCGACCCGGCCTGGCTGCGCAAGGCGCGCCTCGCGGAGGACCTCTTCGCGTACCTCGTCGTGGAGCGGGACCTGGTCCCGGACGAATGGCTGAAGTCCCTGACGGCATGGGCCGAGGCCCGCGGCTGGACGGTCTCCCTCCAGGGCCGGAAGATCTACGCGGTCCCGCGCCCGCTCACCAAGAGCGCGGCGATGCGCGAGGTCGCCCGCCGTACCGGAGCCACCACCACCCTCGCGGCCGGCGACTCGCTGCTGGACGCGGACCTGCTGCTGGCGGCGGACGCCGGCTGGCGCCCGGGCCACGGCGAACTGGCCGACGCGGCCTGGACCGCGCCGTCGGTGACCGCGCTGGCCACGGCGGGCGTCCTGGCGGGCGAGGAAATCGTGCGCGCATTCGCCCAGGAGGCCGCCCGACTGGGCAGACTGGACGCATGACCAAGGGCAACAGCACCAAGATCACCGACGAGCTCTACCGGTACATGCTCGACCACAACCCCCCGCTGGACCGGGTTCAGCGGGGGCTGGTGGCGACGACGTACACGAAGTTCCCGGACGTGGCGGGAATGCAGTCGGCGGAGGAGCAGGGGCCGCTGCTGGCTTTCCTGGTGCGCCTGACCGGCGCCCGCCACATCGTGGAGGTCGGCACCTTCACCGGCTTCTCGGCCCTGTCGATGGCCCAGGCACTGCCCGCCGACGGCCGCCTCATCGCCTGCGACGTCTCCGAGGAGTGGACCCGGTACGGCCGCCAGGCCTGGGAGGACGCGGGCGTCGCGGACCGCATCGAGCTGCGCATCGCACCGGCGCTGGAGACCCTGCGCGCGATGCCGACCGAACCCCACATCGACATGGCCTACGTGGACGCGGACAAGCAGAGCCAGATCTCCTACTGGGAGGAGCTCGTGCCGCGACTGCGTCCGGGCGGCCTGATCGTCACCGACAACACGCTGTACCACGGCACGGTCCTCGACGCGTCGGCCACCGGCGCCGCGGCGGGCGTCCGCGCCTTCAACGACCACGTGTCGGCGGATCCGCGCATGGAATCCGTCCTGCTCGCGATCTCGGACGGCCTGACCCTCTCGCGCAAGCGCTGACGGCCCCGACCGGACTCAGCCGCAGCCGCCACCACCGCAGCAGCCGCCGCCCCCGCCACCCATCGCGGGCGCGGGGGCACTGCTCGTCCCGCCCACGGCGACGGCGGACAGCAGCTTCACGGTGTCGGAGTGCCCCGCCGGGCAGTCGGCGGGCGCGGAGGACTCGGCCATGGGCCGGCTGACCTCAAAGGTGTCGTCGCAGGTCCGGCAGCGGTAATCGTATCGAGGCATGCGCACAGGCTAAGCGCGCCCGGGCGCCGCGCGCTACGCGACTCTCGTCCGTCCCGACCCGGTCGACCCGGCCCGACGCGCCCGGTCCTCCCGGGCCGCCTGCTCGGGGTGGCGGGCCCGCCAGTACGGATTGTCGTGCGGCAGGGCGCTGCCCACCCGCCCGTACATCCCGAACCACATCAGCATCACGCCGACGACGAAACTGAACAGCACGTTCTGGATCCTGAAGGCCAGGAAGTTCAGCTCCGTGTCCAGCAGCGCGAGATTCACGAACCCGCTCGCGATGAAGAGCACGCCCAGCACGATGTTCAGGGTCGAGGCGAAGGTTCCGCCCACCACCATCCCGTAGATCAGCAGCGCGCCGATGCAGATCGACAGGACGCTGAGCGCCCCGTTGGTGTTCAGGGCCAGCACCGTGTCCCCGCCGGTGTCGAAGAACCCGATCTGATTCACCAGCCCCAGGATCCCGAACACAACGAGCAGCAGGCCCGTCAGCCCCGCCCCGACCCGGTAGACCTGGCCGAGCTTGTGATCGCTGGGCAGATGATCGTCGAGCTGCGCGTTGACGGGATGCAGCACGCGTTCCATGCGCCGGGAGACCGTGTCCGCCATGCGCGGTGGGGCGGGTGCGTTCGGATCGGGCTCATGGGGGACGTAGGGCGCGTAGTGCTCGTGCGGTTCCGTGCACCCGTACGCCGCATGAGCCACATAGGGCTCATGGGTCACAGGAGGCTTCTTGTAGGTGTGGGCAGCCATGGTGCCCTCCTCTGCTCCGTTCCCGGCACCTCCCAGCATCCGTCGCCGGCCGCCCGGAAACAACCGGGTGCCCGCCAGGGCCCCGACGAGGCAGCACGACCGGGACCACCCGGAGGCCCCGGACGACGCGGGCGCTCCGGACGGACGCGGGCTCGGTGGGCACGTACCGAACGGGACGGACGGCCGGACGAACGACGGCCCAGGCCGCCTCCAGGCCGTCTCCAGGCTGTCCCTAGCCGTGCCCGCGCTCGGCCCGGATCCCGGTCACCACCCGGTTCACGGAAGCCCGTACGTCCGCCATCTCCAGCAGGAACGCCCAGTAGTCCGGATGCCGCCCCTCCAACGCCGAAAGCGCCCGGGTCACCCGCGCCACCGCATCGTCCAGCGGCCGCGCGTGCTGCGGATCCGGCACGCTGCGCCCCGCCATCGCCAGCCGCTGCGCGTCCCGGATCGCGAAACGGGTCCGGTCCACCTCCGCCTGCGGATCCCGCGCCACCGCCTCCAGCCGCGTCAGCCGGTCCTGCGCCGCCGACACCGCCTCGTCCGTCGCGTCCAGCGAGCCCCGAACCGCCTCGATCAGCGCCCCGACGTCGGCCCACCGCTGCTCGTCCCGGGCCTGCCCGGCCTCCCGCAGCTGTTCCTCGGCCCGCGCCACGTCCCGTACCGCCTCGTCCGGCACGTGCTGCAGATCCTGCCAACAGGCCGCACTGAACCGCCGCCGCAACTCACTGAGCACCGGATCGACCCGGTCCGCCCGGTTGCGCAACGCCTGCGCCCGCGTCCGCAGGCTCACCAGCCGCCGATCGATCTCCGCCGCCCGCTCGGGCAGCCGCGCCGCCTCGGCCCGTACGGCCTCGGCGTCCCGCAGGATCCGGTCGGCACGCTGCACCGTCTCCTGCACGCCGTGCCGGGCCGCGCCCTGGTTCAGCTTCGTCAGCTCCGGGCCGAGCGCCGCCAACCGCGCCGCCAGGTCATCGGCCCGTATCCCCTTGGCCCGTACGGCGTCCAGCGCGTCGCTCGCCCCGAGCAGCGCGGCCCTGGCCCGCTCCCGGGCAGGCGCCACCCGCGCCAGCTGCGTCTCGGCCTTGTCCAACAACGGCTGCAGCCCCTGCGCGAACCGCTCCAGCTCCCCTTGGACCCGCACCAGCTCGTCCCGCGCCCGGGTCAGCTGCTCCCGCGCGCGCGTGGCGACCGAGGCCTCCAACTCCGCCCGGTCCAGGTCGTGCGCGTCGACCGCCTCGATGTAGACGTGACTGACCTCGTCGATCCGCCGCCCCAGCGCGGCGAACCCCTCGGTCGCCTGCCGCGCGGCGGGCGACCCGTCCGCCGCCGCGATCGTCTCGATCGAGATCCGCAGATCCCGCTGCGCCGTGTCCAGCTCGTAGAACGCCGCCGCGGCGGCATCCTTCGCCGCCTGCGCATCCGCCCGCCGACTCTCGTCCCGCCCGCCGAACCACCGCCGGGATGCCGTCGTCACAATCCCTCTCCCGTGCCGCGTCCGCCGTGCCCCGGTCCATTCTCTCCCACGCGAAAGGGTTTGCGTGGGGGGTGTGCCCGGCATGTAGGCTGTCCACTCATCCACGGGTGCGTAGCTCAGGGGTAGAGCGCTGCTCTTACAAAGCAGATGTCGGCGGTTCGAAACCGTCCGCGCCCACCAGTGCAAAGGCCCCCAACCGATCTTGGTTGGGGGCCTTTGACGGTTCCAAGTGACGGCAGCCGCCTACTCGGTCGGCCGTCGGCGGCGCAGCATCCGGTCCATGTGCCCCATCGCCTCGCGCCTGCCGCCGTCAGCTACGTGGGTGTAGATGTTCATCGTGACGGCGATCTGCGAGTGACCCAGGATCTCCATCACCACCCGAGGTGCCACCCCGGCTGCGAACAGCAGGGTGGCGCACCCGTGCCGCGCGTCGTGCAGCCGGATCCGCGGCAGGCCAGCATCCTGCCCGATCCGCTCGAAAGACCGGCTGATGTTGCGCGGCTCGACCGGCCGGCCGGTGCGCGTGGTGAACACGTAGTCGCTCTCCTCCCACTCCTTGTCCTTGGCCGCAGCCTGCAACGCGACCTGCCGCATCCGCTGCCAGCGCAGGGGCGCCACGCACATCTGGGGGAGGGGGATGGCCCGGCTCCGCCGGTTCTTGGTGGAGTCCGCGTACAGCTCCTTCTGCACCCGCTGAATCTGGTTCCGCACGGTCAGGGTCCGGCGGTCGAGGTCGATGTCGGACCAGCGCAGTCCGAGGATCTCGCCCCGGCGTAGCCCCAGGGCGACCGCCAGCACGAAGGCCGCGTACAGCGGGTCCCGCCGACTGGCCTCCAGGAACGCCAACGTCTCGTCCAGATCCCACGGCTTCAACTCACGCTGAACGACCCGCGGCGCTGGCACGAGCATCACCACGTTGCGGCTGATCAACTCCTCCCGGTTCGCCGCCGTGAGCGCACTGCGCAGCACGCGGTGCGACTCCTTCGCCGTCGCGGCGGAAGCCTGCGCGGTCACGGCAGTCACCATCCGCCGCACGTCCCGCACCCCGAGGGTCTCCAGACGCTTCGAGCCCAGATGCGGGATGAGGTACAGACGGACGTGGGTCTCGTACTTGGCGTACGTCGTCTTCTTGCGGTCGTGCTTGACGAACGTCTCCAGCCAGAACGGCAACCACTCGGACAGCTTGGCGGAGCGGGTAGGCGTCGGCACGCCCTGCCGGTCGCGGAGGACCAGCTCTTGACGCTTGGTGTCGCACTCTTCCCACGTCTTGCCGTAGACGGTCTTCCGACGGCGAGTGCCGTCGGGCTGCGGGACGTAGACGCGCGCCTCGTATCGACCGTCGCTGCGCTGCCAGATGCTGCCGGCGCCATTCGGGTTCCTCTTGCGTGCCATCAGGCTGCTTCCTCCAACTTGGCTTCCAGATAGGCGCGAACGCTGTCTGCGGGGATCCGGCGCGATCGGCCCTCGGTGAAGCTCGGGAGGGCGCGGGAGCGGATCAGGTTGTAGACGGTGAAGCGGCTGAGCCGCAGGGCGGCCATGACCTCGGGAACGGTCAGGGCCTGGTGAGTGGTGGGCAGGGCGGAACTCACTGCGGCCTCCATGGGCGTGGTAAGAGCGCGTGTGTCCGAGGTGGGGATTTCTGCGTCATCGCGTTGTCTACGTCGCTCGCGGTTCTGACCTGCGGCTTTCGATGACTCGGGGGTGGGGCCATGCGTCACCGGCTTGCGTCACCGTCACCGAGGTGACGCGGTCCGGTGACGTGGGTGACGTGTGGTGACGCAGCCGTTGGCCGTTTGCGTCACCGGTGTAGCCGCAGGTCATGGGCCGTTTGGAGCCTCGTTGTGACGTGGGTGACGCAGCGTCTCTTCTCTTAGGAAAAAGAGAGGGGTGGTTTCTGTTGTGGTGCGGTGCGTCTTCGAGCGTGAAGGGGAGCCGCTGCGCGGCACGTCCCTTGCAGCGGCGGCAAGCCGCCGGAACAGCAAGAGGAGCACGCACCCCCGGGTGGCGGGTGCTCTTCTTGCTTGAACGCGGGTGGTGTGGCGGCGCCGGTCAGAACGCGGCCTGCTGCTGGCCGGGCGGTGGGGTGGCAGGTCGGGTCATCTCGATGTAGCGGGCGGTACTGGTGCGGCCCCAGTCGACGAGGACGCCGCGGGCGGCGAGGGTGGGTTGGAGGCGCTTGAGGCGGTCGGAGAGGACTTTGCCGGTGGTGGGCCAGCCCTTGGGCAGGGTGCGAAAGTCGTCTCCGGTGTAGAGCTGGGTGAGGGCGTGCAGCAGCTCGGTGGAGGTCATCCGAACCTCGGCGCCCGGGTCCAGGCCGGCGGCGTGCTTGAGAGTGGTCTGAGCGAGGAGGTCGCCTTCGATGACGTCGTCGTTGAGTTCGTCCAGGGTCGCCCGGTACGCGCTCAGCACCCCGAGTCCCTTGGCCGCATCGAGCTGCGCGCAGAGGTGGGCGAAGTCGGCCATCCGCAGGTCGGCTGGGATGTCGGCCTGAGTCGCCCGCACCTTGACGGTCAGGTCCAGCAGGGATCCGAGGATGACAGGCAGGACCTGCGCGTACTCCGCCCACAGTTCCGCCTCGGTCCGCCGCACTCGGGGCCGTTCGAGGCGCAGGGTCAGGAGGCGTTCGGCGAGGTCGGGGCGGATGACGCCAACGTCGATGCCGGTCAGCAGGAGCGGGCGGCGGTAGCGGGAGCGGTAGACGTCGCCGTCGCTGAACAGAGCACGCTTGATGCTCTCGGCACCGGTCACGATGCAGCACATCAGGTCGGACAGGTCCGGCGGCAGGTGGGAGAGGTTGTCCAAGGCGGTGACCCATCCGGCGGCGACGGCCGTGATCAGGTTCTCCTCGTCCTTCGGTGCGCGGCGCAGGTCGCCGGTCATGCCCTCGATGATCCGCATCAGCATGCGTGCTGCGGTCGACTTGCCGGCGCCCTGGGGGCCGGTGAGGAACGGGGCGGGGACGGGGACGGACGGCTCCAGGCAGCCGATCAGCCACGCGATGGCCAGGCACTCGCTCTCGGCACTGGCGTAGTTGCACAGCCGCATCAGGAGGTCGATGCCTTTGCCGTCGGTGTCCTTCTCGGGGAGGGGGAGTTCGCCGGTGAGCTGGGTGCGTCGCCAGCACACTTCTCGGGGGTCGGGGGTGAGGATGTCCCAGCCGGTGGGGTGGATGCGGACGGACTGGCCGTCGTCGCGGCCCAGGTCGAGCCAGGTGGCGCCGTCGAATCCCGGGGCGACGCGGATATGGGTGGCCTGTACGTCCCGGCTGAGCGCGAGTGCCTCGATCAAGTCCAATGCCTCCTTGAGAGCGGAGCCGTTGAAGGATCCGAGCCCGTCGTTGTAGAGGCCGACCATGAGTTCCTGCCGGTGGCTGCCTGTCGTGCCCTGGGAGCGGATCGGGCGGGCGACGGGGTGCCCGTTCTTCTGCGCGTAGACGGTGCCTTCGGTGGTGCGGAAGTACCGGAAGTGAGCCTGGGCGTAGTCGGTGATGATCTGCCGGGCCGGGTTCTTCTCGTCCTCGGGCATCGCTACATCCCCAACTTCATACGGGCGTTGGTCCAGGCGATCTCGCAGTGCCGCAACGACTCACCCTTGGCCTGCGCAGCGGTGAACAGCCGGCCGATGTGGGTCTCGGTGAGGCAGCCGCACCAGCCGTGCGCCGACAGGACCGCGAGGAACGTCCGGTACACGGTGGCGTGGACCGCGCTCGCGGCCTCGGTGATGCGCTGCTCGCCCATGGCGATACCGCGCTCCAGGTAGGCGGGCGAGCGGTGCCTGCATACCGCGTCCCCGGGCCGTACAGGCACCACGACGGTGGCCGGGGCCGAGGCGGCTTCCTTAACGGCGAGGGCGCGTACGGCGTCGGGTAGCAGGGCCATGCGTCCGGTGCCGGGGCCGAGCCAGCGGGCGTAGGACCATGCGGACTTGATGTCCACGCCGGGCCGTACGCCGTTGTGGGAGGTCATGGTGCCGAGGTAGATCCAGTGCTCCCCGCGGGTCGTGGGCACTGTCTTGGTCGCCGGGAGGGTTTCGCGGGCCCATGCGATGGCGTCGGAGTTGTCGAGGTCGAGGACGGTGAGGGCGGCGCCGCCGGGGTGGTAGGCGACGGCCGCGGCCTGCCTCCATGCGCCAGCCCATGCGGGTGAGGTGAGGATGTCCGGGTCGGTGGTGGCGGCGGCCCAGCCGTGGCAGGGAGCCGGGCACTCGCACGGGCCGGCAGCCTTCATGTGGGGCCGGTCGCCGCACGCCGAGCGGGTGCAGGCGCGGCAGTTCCCAAACGGCAGCTTGCCCTCCCGCAGAGGCATGGCGGGCAGGCCCAGTTCGGTGAGCTGGAGCGCGGTTCGCAGGTGTCCGGTCGCGATGGTCATGCGGCCACCGCCCCGACCGTGGAGTGGGCGAGGAAGGCGCGGCCGAGCCACTCGGAGTAGGCCGGGGGGATGGCCTCGGTGAGTTCCTCGTGGACGTCGGTCCAGTCGATGCCCATCGCTGCCTGCATCTCGGCGACGGTGGCCTTGCCCCCGCCCTTGCCGTACGCGGCAACGTACGGGCCATCCCGGTATTCGCCGTGCCGCCATCCACGTACGTAGCCGCGGTGCTTCAGGTGCTTGGGCTGGGCGGTGGTCCAGCCGCCGAGTTCGAAGTTGCGGTGCCTGAGCACCCCGAGGCCGAACATCTCCCCGCACAGGGTGACGTCCTTGCGGACGTCGGCCTTCCCGTCGGGCTGCTCGATCACGTACGGCAGGCCCGACGCGTCGAGGAGCTTGCGGGTGGGGGCGACGAGGTCGACGTGAATGCCGCCCCAGCCACGAGAGCGGTTGGTGCCCACGGTCAGCGCGCACCGCTTCTGGCAGGGCGGGGAGGCGTGCACGGCGCTGTAGCGGCGGATCTCGCCCGACTCGATCAGTTCCGCGAGGATGGTGAGGGCGTCGCCCTCGATGAAGGTGAAGGGGTAGTTCGGGCGGGGGCGGATGTCGACGCCGGTGACGTCGAACCCGGCCCGCTCGTAGCCCTTGCCCGCGCCGCCGGCGCAGCAGAACAGGTCGAGGAGTAAGGGCCGGTCGCCGGTGTGGTCTCGCCGGATGTGGGTGGGGTGGGTCATGCTGGTCTCTCCAGTTCTTCGAGTGTTCTGGACGAGAGCGGCCCTGGATCTTGGCGGACCTGGGGGCCGCTCTCGGCATGTCTGAGGCGAAGCGGAATCCCTGCCCGTGGTGACTCAGGGAGGGAACGGCACCCCCTGGTGGGGTGCGCGTAGAGGGGGTTTCGGGGGTCTGGCCTGCGGTGCCTCCCTGCCTCCCTGACAGATCATTTGCGCAGGTCAAGCCCGGGTAGACAGGCCAGGGAGGTGGTCAGGGAGTTCTCCCTGCCTCCCCGGCCGGTGCGGGGTCGGCTCCCTCTACTCGGCGGCGGAAGCGGAACCGGTGTCGGGGCGGTTGGCGAGGACGCGGGCGAGGCGGTCGCGGCCGATGACCATGCGGCCTTCGGACTTGTACGGCTCGGCGCCGGTGCCGTCGAGGACGCGCTTGAGGTCGATGAACGACCACCGCCCGTACGCCTTGCCGTTGAGCGTGGCGAGCCGCTTGAGGACGTCCTGGGTGAGGACGCGGGTCTCGGTGCCGAGGACGGTGAGGATGTCCGCGAGCGGGTCGTACGCGTCCGCGTCCGCCACGGTGTGGGCGGTGGTGATGCCCTCACGGAGGGCCTTGGCGCGGTCGGCGACCTCGGCGGCCTGCTCGTCGTCGATGTAGTGCGTCCGGACCGTGATGGAGGTCTGGCCGGCGGGGATGGTGATGCCTCCGGAGGAGACGACCACGGTTCCCTTGTCGAGATCCTGCCGCAGCAGGTGGGGTGCGGCGCCGCCGTCGACAGCCTTGTCACCCAGCGCCATGCGGGCTTGCGATTCGGTGCCCAGCACGAGGGAGACGCGAGTGTGGGCGCCTTCGCGGACGAGCTTGGGAAGGTTCTGGTCGGTGGGGTCCTGCGTGCCCTCCCACAGCAGCACGTCCACAGCACGGCCCTGGTTGTGGATCTTCCGGACGGCCATGAAGTACCGGGAAGTGGCCTTCGAGCCGCCGTAGGGCTTCTTCTCGTCGTCGACAGCGGGGCACATGAACGCGACCTGCGCTTCGTCCACGATGCCGATCAGCGGCGTGAACACGGTCCCGGGCGGCATCTGGATGCGGCGTTCCATCTCCGCCACAAGTCCTTCGACCATGACGGTCGCCTTGATCACGTGCTCGTCCGTCGGCCCCTGGATCAGAGTGGTCGCGAGCCCGTCGAACATGTCCCAGTCACCGACGCCCTTGAGGTCGGCGATCCGGAACTCCACCGTCCTGTCCAGGGCGAGCCACAGGGCGAGGGCACGCAGGGCGGCGGTCTTGCCCTGGTTCGACAGCCCGGTGGCGAGGACGTGGCGCTGGTACAGGCTCAGAGCGGCAGCGTCGCCGCGCAGATCCTGTCCCCACGGCGCCTTGCCCGACTTGTAGTTCGCGGCCGCCTTCGGGTCCGTGACCAGCGGGGAAGGGCCGATCGGCTCGTCGAGCGCGCCGGAGTCGGCGATCCACAGC
Source organism: Streptomyces virginiae (assembly GCF_041432505.1). Lineage (GTDB taxonomy): Bacteria > Actinomycetota > Actinomycetes > Streptomycetales > Streptomycetaceae > Streptomyces > Streptomyces virginiae_A. Next base: position 3,000,174 of record NZ_CP107871.1, on the reverse strand, counting down.
CGGACGGTCCGGGCGGCGGTCGGGAGGGTGATGAACACTTCGTGTTCGTGCCGGCCCAGGTTCTCCGCCAGCTTGCGGCGACGCTCCTGCACCTCCTTGGTCGAGACCCCCGACGGCAGGGTGGCGTCGACTTCCACGCCGCATCCGGCGATCCGGATCGGGCCGAGCATCGCGGCGCCGGCGTCGCCCATCTCCTTGATGGCCTTCCGCATCGGCGCGATACCCAGGTCCCGCAGAGCGGTGACCACGATCGACGGGGTGATCGGTGCCCCGGAGTCGTCACGCTCCTGCGCGGGAAGCGCCCACTGAGGCGCCGTCTGCCGCTGCCGACCTACGCCCCACAGGGCCAGCAGCGCGAGCCACGGGCCGATCGTGACGGCCGGTCCCCACACGGCGGTGCCTACGTGGACGATCGCTGCGATCGCCTCGATCACGGCATTGATCGGGGCGAGGATCCAGGAGGCGTCCTTGTGGGCTATGGCCAGCACGATCCCCAGCAGGAACAGGCCACCGATCGTGAGGCCGGTGCCGTAGGCGACGCTCTTGACCGCGTCCTGGGGGGCTTTGAGGAGGTCCATGCGGCGGTGGTGGCGGGCGGCGCGGAAGCGGGTGAGGCGGTCCTCCCACTCCTTGGCCTCCTCGAAGTTCCCCGCGGCTTCCGCCGCACGGATCATCCGCTCGTACCGGGAGCCGGTCCGCCCGTCCCACGCACGCTTCGCCGTGATCCGGGTACCGCCGAGCACGTACAGGCCGTGGCGGGCCACCAGCCGCGCCGCCGTGCGGGTTCGCTCGCTGGTGACGGCCGCATGCAGGCCGCGTGCCCTGCGCTTCCACACCCACACCCGCACCCGCCGCACCGCATCCGGCACCGGGGCGGCTGCAGCCGGGGTCTCGGGGGTGTCGCCGGGGAGTGTGTAGGTGCCGGTGGTGGGGTCTTTGAAGAGGGGGACGACGTTGTCGGTCATGCTGAGAACTCCTGCTCTCGCTGACTGGCGGGTGGGTAGGGCCCGGGGTGGCCGGCGTTCTTTGGCGAGAGGGACGGCCGCCCCGGGGCACAGCTACTTGCGGTTGGCGCGGGCCTTGCGTGCGGCCTTCTCGGCCGCGGCCTGGTCGGCGGCCTGTTGGGCCTCGCGTTCGCGGGCGCCGTCGATGATCCGCTCGACCTTGCGCTCCAGATCGCCCTGGTGGACGGTCTGACTGGCGATCCCGCGCTTGGCCATCCGGGCGATGTACCAGCCGATCTGAGCGGTTTCCTTGGCGGTGAACTTCGGGTCCTTGCCCATCACGGGACTCCATCTCTGGAGACCGGGCTGTCCGGCTCCCCACCCACCCCGTCGCATCCGGCGGAGAGAGCAGGCAGGCGTCAGACCTGCGAGGGGTCGGTCAGGGACCGGTCTTGGCGAGTTCGTTGGTGCGGCACAGGACCGGGCCGATCAGGAGGCCGATCCCGGTGACGGTCCACCGGCCGGCCGTCAGCGGGCCGGGCGGAACCTGGTCCACGATCCGGCCCGTGCGGCCTGCGGCCCGGGGGTCGTCCTCACAGGCGACGATCCGCACCGTGTCTCCGGCGGCGAACACGTCACCGCCCCCTTCGGCGGGCCTTGGCAACGTTCTTCACGGCAGCTCCGGCCTCGGGGCTACCGACGGACTTCACGACCGTGTGCACGCCCCATCCGAGGACCAGGGCGAGGAAGGCCAGGAACGCGATGTTCGCTGCGATGGCGGTGAGCGCGCCGATCAGCAGGGGGCCGAAGTAAACGCTGGCGGCGACCGCGCCGGCGCCGACTCCGGAGCCGAGCGCGATGCGCTGGACGGTCTTGTCGGGGGCGGCCTGGTGGATGTGCTGGTGCACGACCTGCGGCCCGGCGTAGGTGGCGGGCAGGTTCTCGGCGTAGACGTGGGTGCCGTCAGGGAGCTGGACGACGCGTGCGGGTTCGGGAAGGTGGTTCATCCGCTGGTTGCTCCTTCCGGGCTGGGTTCGGTCAGCCGCGGGGCAGGGCGCGGCACGTCTGGGCGTGCTTCTTGGCCCACTTGAGGCGCTCGCTGCTGTCGCGGTAGTTGGTTGCGCCGCAGCCGGAGCACTCGGCGTGGAGGATGTCGGCGGTCACGATCGCGCCGCCCTCGGAGCGGTAGCGGGTCGGGGCGTTGAAGAAGCCGGACATGGAGGTCCCTTCGGATGGGTCAGGCGGCGAGGAAGAGCGCGGCGAGGGTGAGGGCGAGGACGTGTGCGGTCTGGTCGACGTGCGCGGCGCCGCCGTGGGCGGCCCATCCGGCCTGGCGGGCGATCCGCATCCACGCGGCGACAGGCCACCGCCGGTCGATGAACCCGTGCGTGGCCCCGATCCACAGCACCGCCGCAACGGCGGGGAGGGCGGGGAGGTGCCAGCCGAGCAGGGCCGATCCGGCGGCGAGCAGCAGGGCGCAGATCAGGACGTGGGTGGCGGCGTGCGAGAGGTTGGCGGTCCAGCCCTGGCGGCCGCATCCGGCCTTGTGGGCGGCCTGGTGGTCGGTCTGGAACGGGTAGTCGGCCAGCAGATGACCGAGGTAGAGCAGGAACGCGATCTCGGCGAACATGACAGCCCCTTCCGGGCAGGTCAGACGTGCTGGTCGATGTCGGGGTAGGCGCACGATCAGTGGGCCGCGCCGGCGGCGCGGAGCTGTCGGCGGGTGGCGAGTCCGTCCGGCGCCAGGCGCCAGCGGTAGACGGGAACGGTGGCCATCAGCCGGTCGTGGTGTCGCGTTCGGCCCGCAGCGTCTCGCGTAGCCAGCGGGCGTTGACCGGCGAGGTGTGGAGAGCCTTGCGGATCCGGTCACCGGTCACATGTGCGGCCGGCCACGACTCGGTCAGCTGCCGGGCCTCGGCGAGGAGTTCCTCTCGCGTGCGGCGCGGAATGCTGGTCCGTGCGATCTCCGGCACCCGTCCGGTGGCCCGTCGGCGGACCGGACCGTCGGCCGCGACCACCCGGACTACCGGCGGATCGGCCGACTTCACCGGGACCACAGCAGACGGGCGGGTGGACTCTTCCGCCGGAACGGGATCGGGGTCGACCGGAGTGGGCTCCAGGGCCCGCAGCGGCTGCTCAGAGGTAGACCGTTCCATACCGATCTGCTCCGATTCCTGCACGTTCGCGGGGTGGATCGGTCGGGTGGATCGGTCGATCTCCAGCTCCACCGTCGGGACGATGGCTTCGACGGGAAGCTTCGGGGCGGCCGTGCCCCCGAACATGGCGGCAAGCGCGGAGTCGGCGCCGGCGGTGACCCGGGCGCGCTGAACATCGAGGAGCCGATCGCTCAGGGCAAGGTCTCCTGCGCCAAGCTTCCCGGCCAGCTTCCAGGCCTTCAACTCGGACTTCTGCCGCACCCTTTCGTCGGGGTGGCTCGCGGCCATCGCCTGCCGGTAGGCCAGAGCCTGGACGACCGCGGCGGCCTTTCGGTCGGCCTCGGCGTCGCGTCCGTCGCGGTGGACCACGATCCGGCGGGCGAGGAACGCCGCACCCTCGGCGGCCGTGGTCATGCCCATCGGTGTCAGGGCATAGATCACGGTCTCACCGGGGCCGGTGGCGGCCATGGCGGACATGACCGACGCCGCGGCGGGAAGAGCCCACAGCCCTGCCCGGATCACTATCGGCGAGGACTGCCCGAGCATCGTCAGGCCGAGCAGCACCAGCGCCAGCACCGCGGTCGCTCCTTCACCGGCCGCGACCGCACCCAAGGCCGTCCCCGCCCCGTAGGCGGCCGAGATGTTGGAGTAGGTGCCGAACCCGCCAGCCACGCCGGTGGCGACCATCGGCACGAACGCTGCGGTCAACACCGTCTTCTGGGCTCGACTCAGGCCCTGCCCCACGGCGTTCACGACGCACTTCCGGGGACGGGGGTGTTGGTCATACCGGTCAGGGCGGCGATCTCGTCCCCGGTGAGCAGGGTCCGCTCGTCCATCGCGTGGGCGACGGTACGGATCTCCCGCCACAGGCGGGCGACCTTACGGCGGGCCATCCCGCGCACCATCCCCCAGGACTTCCCACCCTCGGGCACGTGATCCCGGCCGAGCCGGTACCCGTAGGTGGCGAGGACGTCGACGGCCTGCTGACGGTCGTGATCGGCCGCACAGTGGACGGCACGCTGTGGTGTCCACAGCCCGTACGCCATCAGGTAGTGGACCTGTGCCACCTGGCCGGCGGCGGCCTGTGCCGCGAACCTCCACGGGTGGATGTCCTCCGGCCGTGCTTCGAACGAGGTCCGGCCAGTCACGGTGGACTGGCCTGGGCCGCTGATCCAGGCAATGACCTCGGCGTTCAGTACGTGCATGCCGTAGGCCATGGCGAGGACGGCGTGGCCAGCCTCGTGAAAGGCCATGCCCAGATGGGCCTGCTTGTGAGTGAGACCCGATGAGGTCCGGGCGCGGAGACGGCCCCGGTGGTCGAGCAGCTCCTCCAGAGCGGGGGCGGCGACCCTCATGCCGCACCGCCCGGCACCTGAACCGACGCGGCGGCGACCATACGGTGAGCGTCAAACAGTCGATGGACCGCCCGCCGGAACCGACGCGCGTCCAGCTCGTTCGGCGCCCGGTCCATCAGGGCGATCCAAACATCCAGCAACTCGACCTCGGCACAGATGACCGGCATCTCCACCTCGATCGCGTCCAGCTCCGCGTCCGACGGCTCCTGGCCGTCGGACCACGGGGTAACGCGGTCCTGACGTGCAGCGATTAACTCCACGGGTCTTGCTCCTTCGGTAGAGGAACGGGACCCAACAGCAGCCTCCGGCGCGGGAACGCCGGGGGCTGCACTGCGTTGGGACGACACGAAGCATCACCAGCCTGACCAACTTGGCTAGCCCGGTGGCTCTGGGAATAACGTAGCCAGCCTGGCTAGTCACGTCAATAGATGGCTAGTCAAGCTGTCCAAATAGTCAGGTTGGCCGTAGCATCAAGCCATGACCTTTGCGCTTGAGTCCCTGGACCCGGACGACGATCGACCGCCGTACGAGCAGGTCGCGCGCAGCCTCGGCGCGGCAATCCGTACAAGGAAGCTGGCTCCCGGCGAGCGGCTCCCGTCACACAAGATGCTGACGGACCACTACGGCTTCGCCCGCGCCACGATTCAGCGGGCTCTCCGGGATCTGGAAGATGAAGGTCTGGTCGTGTCCCGCAAGGGCAGCGGTGTGTTCGTCAGGAACCGTACTGAGCGGCCGGCGGGGCTGCGCCCCTACGTCGAGCAGGCTTTCGCTGCCCGGAACGTGACGATCGACTTCGCGGGGTTCTCCAGCGAGACGCTGCACGGAGCGCTGCAAGAACCGCTCGACAAGATCCGCATCGGCCGCCTGACCCCGTCAAGCATTCAGATCCGCATCCTCGTCCCCGACATGGCGGTACCGCAGGCTGCTCCCGTGCGCCGGGAGGACTGCGGTGACGACCCGCGGCTTCGGGCTCGCATGCACGACATCATGGTCGGCTACACCCGCAGCATCTCCGACGCCATAGGCGAACTCAGCCACCTGGGGCTCGTCCAAGAGAGCAGCGTCCACGTCCGCGTGCACAGCGGAACCCAGTTCTTCAAGCTCTACGTGATCAACAACGAGGATGCGTTCTTCGGGTACTACCCGATCCGCCCGAACAAGGTCGTGGCCCAGGGCGAGGCCATCGAGATCTACGACCTCGTCGGTAAGGACACGATCCTGTTCCACCACTCGCTCAACGACGGCGACACGTCCAGCGGAGCGCAGCAGGTAGAGCAGGCTCGCATGTGGTTCGACAGCGTGTGGGAGACGATCGGAAGGGATGCAGATGCCGACGCAACCTGATCCGCTGGGCACCGCCCTCGGCGCGTCGAAGGCCGTCCTCTTCGACTTCGACGGGCCGATCTGCGACGTGTTTCGCGGCACCCCTGCTCCCAGCATCGCCAGCGAGCTGGCCGACCTGCTCGTGACGCTGACGCCAGCCTTGGAAATCCCTGCGAGGGCCACGGACGACCCCATGGAAGTCCACCGACTTTCACAGTCAGCGGGCAGTGCCGTCCTCGCGGCAGTGGAAGCCGCCCTGACAGCGGCGGAAGTCCGAGCGGTGAAGGTCGCGGGCGCTCCGACCGAGGGCTCCGTTCAAGCGCTTCGCGCAGCACGCGACACGGGCCGCCATGTCGCGGTCGTCAGCAACAACTCGGCTGAGTGCGTTCGGGAGTACCTGACCCTGCATGGGCTCGTGGAAATCGTCGATGAGGTCATCGGACGGCCGCCACTCCGGCCGGACCTGATGAAGCCGTCACCGCATCCCCTGCTCACAGCCGCTTCGGCCTTCGGGGTACCCCCCAGCCTCACCGTGCTCATCGGCGATTCCCTGACGGATGTCGAGGCGGCCCATGCCGCTGGAGCACGGAGCATCGGGTACGCGAACAAGCCGGCCAAGGAGGCATGGCTGGCTGACGCGGGTGCGGATGCGGTGGTACTCGGGATGCGTGAGATCGCAGACTTCCTGATCCAACTGAGCCTAATCAGCTAGGACGTGTCAGTTGCGAACCAGATTATCGCAGCTGCTGGTCGAATTGAATTTCTAACTGAGTGACAATCGTGGCGCAGAGTGGCGGGCGCTGGCAGAAACGCACCCTCATCGCCTGGCAGAGCGTTGGCCCCAATCGCCCTACCGGCCGAAAGTAAAAATTCTCACACTCGGCACAAGAGGAGATAGTGTGAGAAATTGCGCGACAATGTGTCGACCATAGGAGCGATAGGCGGAATGGCATTTACTCCCGACGAGATCAATTCCCTCAAAGGGAAACTTGATTCTGATAATCCGCTTCTGGAGCTTGAAAGGAAGTGTATCGCTGAAGGTGTGGAGTCCGAATGGAACGCCCTATCGCTCGACGACCTCCCGCGATTCAGGCTGGCAATCCCAAACGGTCGGGGTAAAGGATGGATTTCGATCCCTGCCATGCGGGCGTCGAGGTTCCTTGCGCTCGACTTGGCGGATACCGTATTCCTTGGAGAATACGATGCCGTGCTGTATCGCACCAAGGGGGTAATTGAGGCAACGCTCTTGGAGAACGGATTTCTCTTTCCTCGCATAACCGCCCTACCGGGAGTGCATCGCATTGGCGGGTCCGGCACGGCGGGCGACGCGGAAGATGAAGATGTCGCCGAGGGCGCGCTGGACCAGGAAGAAAGAATAGGGCCAGAAGACTCGTGGTTGCTGGAGTTTGCCCCATCTTCAAGCGTCTCGCACCTTAAAGTGGAGCTAGGCTCATCTTCTGGTGAATTTTCCGCTGTTTCCGAAAGGTCTCGGCGCAGGGGTAATATACGCGAGCGAAGGCCACTTCCCGTGATCCGAATATCCGGATTGCGGGAAGTGAGGCATGATGACGCCTTGAAGATACTGGAAACGGTATCGAGTGCCGTCTTTTTTGAGACGGACATTCGCTACTCGCTGTTCCTCAGGCTGGCTCCATCGGTGGTGACTTCTTCCCGGCGAGAACTTTCCAGATCCGGCCAAGATGTCTATTCCGAGGCCCCAAAGGCTCCGGCGAATCAGTACCCGGCGAAGCCGCTCAGTCTTTACAGGTACGGCAGGGAGTCCGCCGGCTGCCGCTACTTGAATATCTAGCCTACTATCAGGTTCTGGAGTATTTCTTCCCGAGTTTCAGTCACCGGGAGACTCTGGAGAGGCTGAAGAATGAGCTGCTGGATCCCCGTTTCAGGGCGGATGACAAAGATGCACTCGTGCGCATCATCGGTCTCGCATCTGGAGCGGGTAAAGGGTTCGGTAGTGAGCGGGAGCAACTGCGTGCGACTATCAGCGGAACCGTGACAGCGGAGCAGGTCAGGGAACTCATTGACGGCAATCCAGAGCTCTCTGAGCATTTCTCGGGCAAGCAAAAGATCAAGGATGTAGCGATCGTCAGCACGGCTGATCGCCAAAACGACCTACTTACGGCGCTAACGAATCGAATCTACGAGATACGGTGTCGCATCGTGCACACAAAAGAAGACGGGGGGAAATCGAAGGATCTACTTCTCCCCTTCTCGAAAGAGGCGGATGCGCTTTCTCCGGACATTGCCTTGATTCGATTCATTGCGCAGAAGGTGTTGATAGCCGGAGCATCTCGCCTGGAGGTGTGATCCCATCGAGAAGCCTCAGGAGTGTCAGTAGGCCGGCTAATGTCTGGGCGAGAGGCAAATAGAGGTGACACGGTAAGTCTTAAGGCCGTCAAGGGCGGTTCCGCCGCCAAGGTGGCGTCGCGCACCTGTCGCGCCGGGCATGCGCCGCTGTTTGCGTCCCGCTGCAGCCCGGGCCGCAGGCCCGTACGCCTATGGCCCGGGCTGATGAGCGGTACTGCCCGCTGTGGCTGAGGCGGGCCCGGTCTAGGATTCGAAGAAGCTGCGAAAGATCAGGTCGAATTCACACTCATCGCGCGTCAAACCTGCCGCCAGCGTGGATCGAATTTCTTCTGCAGTTCGATGCTCGCTGCAGAAGTCTTGGGCCTTGCTTAGTTTATCCCCAGACGACACCTGAGGATAGTAGTCCTCGATGGCTCCGCGTTCGAGAACATAGATCTTTTCGTGCCGCAGCTGGGAGATTAGCGCAGCCTTGGATTCGCCGAGCTCGAAAGTGGGCGGATTCTTAATTAGTCCCACCCTGGCATCGCGCGTGACGGCTCGAGTGAAGAATTCTTCTACCTTGGTTTTGACGTGATCCCATTCACAGTCGCCACGTGAGTGACGATCGCCAGCCTCTTTGGCTTCACGCCACAGATCCTTCATTGCAGGGGAGTCGCGCAACTTCCTTGCCTGATTGCTGGAGATGTCGTCTGCCCCGCTCTCGCTTCGGGCGATAATATTCCCGACCTGCTCCATTAGGGCACGGTGCAACCTTTCGGACTCTGCGCCTGCCCCTAGCTTGTTGAAGCCCTCGGCCAGGGCATCTAGGTCCACCAGCACGCCGACGGATACGCCGAATTTCTCGAAGAAGTTCCTGTACCTTTCGATGCTGGACTTCCCGTTCACGCGAGCCATTGCTGCAGACCTTTTGTCGAAATCCCATTCGGAATTCAGGGTTCGTGCGATATGAGGAAGCAGGATGTGATCGCTGTCGCCTTCGACCAGAAGGACCTTGTCCGAAAAGAAGGCAACGTCGTTGTTTTCTTGGCGAATAATCTGGAACTGATCCTTCGCCTTCAGGTGGGACAAGTCGACAGGGTAGGCTACGGCCGAAGGCGGGGACGTCCTGCGATCCTTTGCGATCTTAACGAAGGTGCCCGTTGCCTGCGGGCTATAGAAAGTCGTCGAGTGCGTACTCACCAGGACCTGGTTTTCCAATGAGAAAACTCGCAGTGCTTCGAACAGCTGGCGCTGCGCGCGAGGGTGCAGGAAGAGTTCCGGCTCTTCAAAGAGCAGGAAATAGGGGCGAGGTGCAGCCGCACTGAGCGCATCACGGCTCTTACCCCTGAGCTCCGCGTACGACCGCAGGATCGCAAACGTAATGGATCGACGGAGTCCGTCACCCTTGCTCTTGAAGGTTCCCCGAATTCCATCGTCGACAGCGATCGTCGCGCTCGAGAGGACACTGCGAAGATCGGGGGGAGGAATCTCGATATTGACCTTCGCGTCAGGGAAAGCTGATTGCAGGTTGGCCTGGACTAGGTCCTCAATTCCGCGAACCTCGGCAAGTCGGCCATCATTCACGTCACCGTCGGGCAGGACTTCGACGTTCAAGTAGCCTCGCAACTGGCTGAACAGTGAGTCAACGTTCGGCAGTTGAGGTTTAATCTGCTCAAAAAGGATGCTCAGGAGCTTTCCGAATGAAGCGCTTTCGGACGTCTTGAGCTCATCAGCCAATTCCTTCACTGCGGGAATATAAATGACCTCAGGCAGAAGTGCTTGAATCGACCGATCCATCCCGGTGGGAAGCTCGGTGTCACCCTTCATCTTCTCTGAATCAGGAAGATTCTGCGCGAGAGTGGCAACTGCCTCTTTCACGTCCCTTTGGGTGGGCTTAGGCGGCAAGATCTCTCTCAGCTCAGGGAAAGAGAAGAGTGCACTCTCTCGAAGTTCCTCTCCACGCTTCCCAGCGGTCATCTCGACTACGGCTTCGGCCCGGTATTTAGCATTGCGAGGCACGTCCTCGACCTGCCTGAGATAACCCTTTCCAGGGGTCTGGTATACGCGTGAAAGAACGAGCCTTCCCCCTTCTGCGACCTTGGAGATTCTCCCGCGGTGCTCTTCCGCTAGGCGCTGGAGATCTTCGTCCTTGATCTCGTCTAGCGTTACTTCCACGCGCAGCGGATTCTTCGGGTCATAGAAATCAGTATCCCGCAGCGTGGGCCCGTTAAAGAAGACGTCAAACGCCTGGAGGATGGAGGATTTTCCCGAGTTATTCTCCCCGATCACGCACCCGAAAGACGACACGGGCATTTCTACGTCTCGAAGCCCGCGAAAATTCTTGACATGAACATGTGATACTCGCATGCGTGTCCCTCGTGCGCGTTCTGATCCAAGCGCCCTGTTCGGCCCCCAGTCGATGCCAAGTCAGCCTAGGTGGCTGAGACCTGTGAGCGTGTGGGTTTTTCTGAGGTTCATGCTGCGGATGCGCTGGAGCATTGTCCACGCGCGGAGCGCCCCCCAGGTTCGCTGAACCAGGCCTGTAGGTCGGGTGACCCTGCGCCTGGACGCGGGCGCAGACCGGATCGGCCGGCACCGTCATGGAGCGTTACGAATCGATCAAGGTGAGTCCTCACGCGCCCAATGGGGTAGTGGGGCCTCCGGAGCCGTGCGGCAGCAGCTGCGCCTCTGACGGCAACCGTTGACGGCAACGGCCGCGCACGCCGATGGCTTGCGGCTGATCGCCAGGTGACGGCCAGGAGGCGGGCAGGCTGGCTGTCTGAGGTCACCTTCCTGGCCTGGGGAGCTTACAAAGCAGATGTCGGCGGTTCGAAACCGTCCGCGCCCACCGGTCAAAAGGCCCCCAACCGATCACGGTTGGGGGCCTTTGGCATCCGCATCCGACATCAACACCGTCGAAGGGGGAACGGTGGAGGACGTCTTCGACACGACCGGCAGACCGCCGAAGGGCTGGATGCACGCCCTCTTTCACGGTGGCCCGTACGGCGAGGACGTGGGCCGCTGCGTTCCTGGTCCTCCCGCGCCGGACCTGCTCACGGTGCCTTCGGCGGAGGGAGACGTCCACGTCTACCGCCTGCGGACGGTCGGGTCGTGGTCCGATCCGGACGACCCCATTGCTGTCTACGACCCCGACGGGCCTCCCGTACCGCCGCTTCTGCTGACCGACCAGGAGCAGGAATGGCTTCGGGAAGGGCAGCGGCGGAGGGGGCTCGGGCCGATCAGGCTCGTCGCACTGGTTCACGGACGCATGGCGCGCGACCCCGATGCCTCCACCATCGAGTCGATGCTTGCCGGGCTGCGGAACAGGGAGCACCTGCTTCTCCAGCGGCTGACCGACCCCGACGAGGGCGACTCGTACCTCCACGTCCTGCTCGACGAGGACGACACCTACGAGGTGGAACACCAAGCGGGCACGTCCGCCGGGCGCGATCGGACACGGTCGGCCTCCCGGGCAGCGGTCCGTGATGCCGTCCTCCGCTGGGCAGCCGATCGGCCGAGCCGGCGAACCGCACTCGAAGGACCTGAGTCCGCGGACGGCACGTAAGCCGCCGATCCGCGCGACTCACAGCCTCCCGCCACGTGTCCTGGACGACGCGCGTGTAGGGGTCCATCGCCACGGCGATCTAAGCGTGCCCGAGGACCGCGATCACGACCCGGGTCTCCCGCTTGTCGAGGTCGACGTTGTAAGGCACCGGAACGCCGGACTGCGGGCTTTCGACGCATGGCACCATCGAGCGGTGTTGACCGAAGAGGATGCCCGCCGGCTGGTACTCGCCGAGATCGCGCAGGCACAAGGACGCATCGAGTGTGAGCTTGGGATTCTCCGGGTGCAGCAGGTCTCGTTCGGGTGGCTCTTCTACTGGGGAGCGGTCGGTGAGGGGCAGAGCGGGCAGCGCCCTCGGCTCGGAGGCAACGGGCCCTTCCTGGTGGATCGCGAGAATGAGCGGTTGATCCGAACCGCTACCGGCGTGCCCGTGGCGCGGGCGATCGCGGACTACGAGCGACGTCTTCGACGCGAGGCTCACGCCCGGAACGCGGCAGCGAAGAGGTCGGTGACGCAGCTCGATACCACGACGCGGACGACCGTCTCCGTTCACCCGTGTCCTTCAGTGTGACTTCTACAGGTGCGGTTCTGGGGCGCGCCGTGGTGGGCTTCGTGATCACTGGCGGATAGCTTCTGGCCATGACTGGTGACTGGCGGAAGGACCGGATCGGAACTGCGCTGCGGGGGCAGAACCCCACGGTGCTCAGGCGCTTGGACGCCGGGTTCGCGGCGATCGGCGATGTGCAGTTCCTGCCGGGCTACTCGGTGCTGCTCGCGGACGACCCGGCCGTGGAGAGGCTGTCGGACCTGCCTCGGGACAGGCGGATGGCGTTCCTGTCCGACATGGAGCAACTGGGAGAAGCGGTCGAACGGGCCTGCCGCCGGCTGGACGGGGCCTTCCGTCGCGTGAACTTGGAGATCCTCGGCAACACCGACGGCTTCCTGCACGCGCATGTATGGCCGCGCTTCGCATGGGAGCCGTCCGACCTGGTGCGCAGGCCCGTGTGGCTCTATCCCCGCACTCATTGGAGCGACGAGCAGCACGCGCTCGGCCCACAGCACGACCGACTGCGCGAGGCGATCGGAAGCGAGTTGGACCTGTTGCGCTCGAACGCCTGACGAGAACGGCCAGGAGCATCGTGCGCCTCGCGCCCGCGTCCGTAGCCGCAACGGCCGACGCCTCACCGCACGTTCGCACTGAAGGAAGCCCGCTGTGTCCGCAGGAATCGCTCTGCACTTCGATCGCGTGTCCACCAAGGGCTCGCACAACGACCTCAGGCTGCGCATCGGCTCGTACCGGCAGAAATGCGACTCCTACTACATCGGCCTGGACGAAGAGCCGGCCGCGCGGGGTGGACTCGGGGCCAGGCTCGCCCGCCTGTTGGACCAGTGGAGTTCTCAGATCGCGGCACTCAGGAAGGTCGGCGGCGTCGCCTACCTGCCCTTCGACTTCTCCGACCAGTGCACGGCATGGCTGCGGGTCTTGTCGGAAGACGGGCAGGCCGCGGAGGTCCAGGCCGGTTGGAGCCGGATCGAGGGTTGGGGCGTCGCCCCCTCCGCCTACCTCGCCGTAGCGGCCCGGGTTCAGGACTTCGCACCGATTCCCAGGGCCCATGTCCATTGCTCACTGGACGACTTGGCGGCCCAGATCGACGCCAACCGATCCGCACTCGCCGCGACCGGCCCCTAGCGCGACCCGCTTCGCCCCGACCGAGGGGCCTTCGCCGCCGGCGCACCACCCTCGGTGTTGTGCCGGGCCGCACGAGGTCGGCTTCGGGCTCGGAATGCCGGGAGGGCTGTGCGGCGGGACAATCGGGATCCGCCGCAAGGTTGAGCCCGGAGGTCGCCATGAGCCCTCAGTCGCCACCACAGTGGGGGCCTGCCCCGGAGCGTCCGCCGGATCGGCGCGGGTGGTTCGCCCGGCATCGACTGCTCACCGTGCTGATGGCCGTCACCGCCGGGCTCGTGGTCCTGGGGATCGCCGGATCCTTCGCGGGCAAGGAGCCGGTCGCACCGTCACCGCCCGCCCCGACCGGAGCCGAGGCCGTCACCGATGCCGCGCGTCCACCCGGGGTGGGGGCGCCGGTACGGGACGGGAAGTTCGAGTTCACCGTCACCAGGCTGCAGCCCGGGGTGCGGAACATCGGGGGTGCGTACGGTCAGGACGCGCAAGGGCAGTTCTTCCTCGTCCACATGACCGTGAAGAACATCGGGGACAGGGCCCAGACCTTCGACGGCTCCGACCAGGAACTCATCGACCGCAACGGCAGCAAGTACAGCGCGGACACCGCCGCGGCGATCCATCTCGACGGCAGCGAGTCGTTCCTCGAACAGATCAACCCCGGCAACGTCGTCGACGGGATCGTCGTCTTCGACATCCCGAAGGATGCGCATCCCGCGCGCATCGAGTTGCACGACTCGATGTTCAGCGGCGGCACCACCGTCGATCTGACCCGCCGGAGTTGACGGGCGAAGACCCCCGGCCGGTGAGGTCGGGGGTCTTTCGGTTCAGGCGTTGGGCCGCTTGCCGTGGTTCGCCTTCTTCTTCTTGCGGGCCCGACGCTTGTTGCCTCGCTTGGCCATGGTCGTGATCTCCCTCGTCGGCGACAGGTGCATGCCTCGGTCAGTCTAGGTTCGGGGTGGTTCATCCGCATTTGGGGAGATGGGGGCTCCCTTGGCCGCCGCTTCGGGGCATGGGATCGTCGGGGGATGGGCGAGCTCGCGTGGGGTGGGTTGGTCGTGGCCGTGGTCGCCGGGGTGCTGGCGCTGATGGAGCGGTCCCGGGGGGCGGGGTTCGAGCGGAAGCGGGACGAGGAACGGGCGCGGCTGCTGGCGAGCCTCGCCGAGCCGGAGCAGCGGCCCACCGCCCTGCCCGACGGGGGAAAGTTCCAGGACGTCGGGGGGATACAACACCCCGCGGCCGAGAGCGGAGAGCGGCGGGACGACTTCACGCCGATCCTCGTCGAGTACTACGCCTACGGGCTGACACAGGCGCGCAGCAGCTTCGCGACCAGCCAGCGGTTCGCCGGGGTCGGGGCGGCGATCCTGCTCTTCGGGGTCGGTCTGGCCGTCTGGAAGGCCGAGGGCGGCGGGGAACTCTACCTGGGGATCGTCACGAGCTCGGCGGGGCTGGTCATCACCCTGATCGGGCAGCTCTTCCACCGACGGGCCGACATCGCGCTCCGGCACATGGCCGACCAGACCGCCTCGCTGCGCGACGACCGGCGGGCCGCCGAGACGACCCAGCAGGCCATCGAGCTGCTGGACACCGTCGAGGACCCGGGGCTGAGGGCCCGCCTCCAAGCCGGTTTGATCATGAAACTTTCCGGGGCCGAGCTGCCCCGGTAGCGGGATAGTAGGGGTATGTGCCGTTCCATTAAGACTCTGCGCCCGCCCGCCATCCCCGAGAAGGCGACCGAGGAAGAGATCCGCGCCGCCGCCCTGCAGTACGTACGGAAGGTGTCCGGGTTCCGGGCGCCCGCCGCGCACAACCGTGAGGTGTTCGAGGCGGCGGTGGACGCCGTCGCCGAAGCCACCGCGGCACTGCTCGACGGGGTGCACGTACGGGGCCAGGCCGCCCCGGCATGACCCGGGCCGGGCCTACGAGGCCGCGGCGCGGCGGCGCATCACCCACACCCCGGCGCCCAGCGCGCCCACGGTGAGGGCGCTGCCGAGGGCGATCTGCCCCGGGCTCATCGAACCGATGCTGCCACCCGTCCCGCCACGCGCCGCACCCGTGGTGACCTGCAGCGACAGGGTGACGCGCTCGCCGCCGGGGCCACCGCACTCGAAGACGACGCGGTGCGCGCCCGGGGTCGCGTTGTTGTAGACGGTGGCGTTGCCGATGAGGCTCGCGGCCGTCTGGTTGCCCGGGGCCAGCCGGGCCTCGCCGAACGCGGTCGAGGTGACGCGGGCGACCTGCGTCCCGCACCCCGCGACATTGAGCGCGACCCGGCCGCCCGGGGCGACGGCGGTGGGGGAGACGGTGGCGGACGGGATGGCGTACGCGACCGTGGCGGGAGCGGCGGCAGCGGCGATCAGGGTCACGGCCGCGACGGTCACCAGGCGGCGGCGTGCTGCTGTGGGCGGTGCGGCGGGCGGTTTGGCGGGCATGGAGAGGACTCCTCGGCTCGTCGAAACGGCGCGGCCGGGCCACGGATGTGACGCGCATGCGGTTGCGCACCGTCCTGTGGACGCTAGGAGCCCAACCCGGGCGCGGCGATCGGGGCCGGGTGAACGGGTGAGCCACTGCTCCGCCCGGGGGAGGGCCGGGGAGCGGAGCCCGCCTACGCGGCCGTCGCCGCGGCCGGCGGCGGACGGCGGACGAGGAAGGCCGCCAAGGCGCCTGCGGCGAAGAGCGCGACCACCGAGAGGGCGGTACCGAGCCACTGGGTGCCCAGCCACTGCGTACCGAAGTACCCGAGGGCCACGCTGTAACCGGCCCAGGCCATACCCGCCAGTACCGACCAGGGCAGGAACTCGGCCACCTTGCGCTGGGTCTTGCCCGCACCCAGGGACACCACCGAGCGCCCCGCCGGGGCGAAGCGGGCGATGACCACCAAGGCGCCGCCACCGCGGGCCAGGGCGGTGCCGAGCCGCTCATGGGCCCGGGTAAGCCGGCGGGAACGGGCGATGGCCCGGTCCAGCCGGGCTCCACCGCTCCGGCCCAGCCGGAACGCCGCCATGTCTCCCAAGACCGACGCGGTCGTCGCGATCACGAGCAGGAGCAGGATGTCCGGCACCTGTTCGGGCACCGGCACCGGCACCGGACCCGCCGCCCCGGCGGCCGCCGCAGCCGCCGCCGCGGTGATCACGAGGACCCCGCTCGGGAGCACCGGGAGGAAGACGTCGAGCACGATGGACAGCGCCACGAGGGCGTAGATCCATGGGCTCGCGGTCAGCGATCCCAGCGTCTCAAACAAAACGGGACTCCCCAGTCCGGTTGACGTGCTGCAACACGAAACGACATGAAGCGACACGAAGCGCCGCGACGTCGCGGGGGAGCGGCAGGAGCGGCTTGACAGCCAGACAGCGTACGCCCGGTGCCCACATCCCGGATGCCCGGGGCGCCCACCCGGTGGCGAGCCGGTGCCCCCGCCAGGACGGACGCGGCCGAGGACGGACGCCTTTCCCGGGCGCCCTCCGGGGATGCCTTGCCCGGCGCCTTCCCCGGGGTGACTCCCCAGAACGAAGCCACCGCGCCGCCGGAGCCCGCCACGTCCCCTACTCGGCCGGCGCCGTCAGCTCCCGGTCCAGCACCGTCACCAGCACGGCCCCGTCCCGCTTCTTGCGCGCCTGGTCCAGCCGCAGCCGAGCCGTCCGCCCCGACAGAGCCAGCGTCATCAGCTGGTTCCCGAACCAGGGCCCACCCGTACGCCGCCAGTTCAGCGGCGGCCGCCCCGTACGTCCGTGCAGGGAGAAACCGCGCCCCAGCCACCGCCCCGTCCGGGACCAGCCCAGCCGGAAACCCCACTTCACCGCGGTATGGATGGAATTGTGAACCGGCGAGCACGTCAGCTGGAACACCCGCGCCGTACTCGGTATTCGAGGCTCGGCCACATACGCGTGATGGACGTCCCCGGACAGGACGCACACCGTCGACGGCGCCCGAGGTCCCGTCCCGACCTCCTCGATCAGATCCGTCAGCGCCGCGAACGAGGCCGGGAACGCCGCCCAGTGCTCCAGATCGCTGCGCCGGCGCAGATCCTCCCCGATCCGCGCCCACCGCGGCCCCCGGTCCCCGCGGCACAACGCGGCGTTCCACGTCTCGGCGTCGTGGATCAGCGGCGGCATCAGCCAGGGCAGCGATGACCCGATCAGCAGATGGTCGTAACCACCGTGCCCGGCCAAGGCGTTCTCCCGCAGCCACTCCTGCTCCACCGGATCGAGCATCGCCCGCCCGTCCTCGGCCAGCACCCGCGCGGCTCGCGTGTCCACCATCAGCAGCCGGGTCCGGCCGAAGTCGCGTCGGTAGCTCCAGCGCGCCGTCCCCGGATCGGCATCCGCCGCGGACGCGAAGGCCTGCAGTACGTCCGTCCCGTCAGGGGTCCGCCGTACCGCTTCGTACACCGCGTCGGCGGCCAGCTCGGCGGGGGAGAGATTGCCCAGGTGCTGGTACACCCAGTACGACATCAGTCCACTGAGGACACGCTCGCGCCACCACGGCGTCGCCCGCATCTCCGCCAACCACGCCGCGCTCGTGTTCCAGTCGTCGATGACGTCGTGGTCGTCGAATATGTGCAGGCTGGGGACGGTCGACAGCAGCCAGCGGATCTCCGGGTCGAGCCAGGACTCGTAGTAGAGCCGCGTGTACTCCTCGTAATCCGCGACCTGGGCACCCGGCGGCTCCCGCAGATCCCGCCGGGCCGCGAGCCACGCCCGGGTCTCCCGCGACAACGCGTCCGCGTACACCTGGTCGCCGAGCAGCAGCAGGACGTCCGGGCGCACCGCCTCCGGGTCCGCGGCCAGCCGCGCCGCGAGGGTGTCGAGCGCGTCCGCGCCGTGCGGCCCGTGTCGGCCCGCGGGCGGCGCGGCCTGCCGGCAGGAGCCGAAGGTCACGCGCAGCCCGGGCCCGGGCCGGCCGGGTCCCGACACGGCCGGAGCGGTGATCGTGCTCGGCGGGAAGCCGCTCTCCGGCAACGGCCACACCGGCCGGTCGTCGAGCAGCACCTCATAGGCCGTGGTCGCGCCCGGGGTCAGGCCGGTCACCGACACCAGCGCATAGTGGTGACCGGCTATCTGAAAGGTGCGCGCACTACCGCCCGCCCCGTCCGCGCACCGCACCTCGGCCGTGCACGGGCGGTCCGCCTCGACCCATATCGTGGCCGACCGCCCCGTGTCCCAGTCGACGTGGCGCAGCAGCGGCCCCAGACGCAGTCCGGCCATGCAACTCCCCCTCCTCCGTAGCCCCTTCGATCACGGTACGACGGGTGGGGGGAGCCACGCCTCCCCCTGGCGGGGGAAAGATCGGCCGGCTTGGTCAGCAGCCGTTCAGGATGCTGACCAGGGCCGTCTTCTCGCCGGAGTCCATGCTCAGGCCGTAGTACTGCTTCACGTTGACCCACATCCGTGCGTACGTACAACGGTAGGCCGTCCGCGAGGGCAGCCACTTGCCGGGGTCGAGGTCGCCCTTGGCCTGGTTGACGTTGTCGGTGACCGCGATGAGCTGCGGGCGGGTGAGGTCGTTGGCGAACTGCTGACGCTTGCTCGTGGTCCAGGAATTGGCACCGGAACGCCAGGCCTCGGCGAGCGGGACGACGTGATCGATGTCGAGGTCGGAGGCGGCGGTCCAGGTGGCGCCGTCGTACTCGGAGTACCAGCTTCCGCTCACTGCGGCGCAGGCGGAGTCCTGGACGACATTGACGCCGTCCCGCTTGAGGACGGTCTCGCGGGTGTTGCAGCTGCCGGAGACGGTGCTCCAGTGCGGGAAGAGGTCGCGGCTGTAGCCGCTGGTGGACCCCTCGGTCTTCGGGGTGACCGTCGCGAGGTAGGCGCGGGCGGCCGAGGCGCTGATGGGGGCGGGCGGCGCGGCCTGGGCGGTCGGGGCGTTGAGCAGGCCGGTCAGCGAGGCGAGGGCGGCTGCTGACGCGAGCACGCCAATTCGACGCGCGTAGATGCTGGGTATGAGTGCCATGAGGGGCTCCCTGGGTGCGGGGGGTGTGGCCGTGCGGCCCCGGCGGGGCGTGGCCATCGTTGCGGCGCCGGGTATCGCAGGGATGGGCGCCAGGTGACAGCCTGGCGACATGAGCACGTCACATCAAGTCACTCAACGCCCCTGATTTAATCGGAAGTTGACATTCCGAAATCGCGGGGAGGCGGCCGAGCGAGCCGCCGGAGGCGCTTCAGGGGGGCCCGGGAGGGTTCAGGGAGGTTCCCGGCGCGGCGCGACGGGGGCGGCCCGGGTCCAGGCAGGCCAGGACGTGCACGGGTGCGCCGGGGGCAGGTCGGGCCAGGTCAGAGCGGGGCTGGGCGGGGCTGGGCGGGTCTGGGCGGGGCAGGATCGGGCAGGCGCAGGACCGAAGGCCCGTCACGGCCGACCATGGGCGTCCGTGGGGCGTCGCGTATTCTGTCCGGTGCAGAAGGGGAGTAGCTCTTCGCCGGACCGTCGACATACTGCTGGGTCATTCCAGCCGGCGCCCGGAGGCAGGTCGCGACAGCGGCCCGCCAGCGAGACCTTCGGCCGCAGTGTCCTGTTCAGCGCAGGCGCGTCTCGTACGCGCACGCGCAAGCCAGGGCGCCGCCGAGCCGAAGCGACCCCTGACACACCCCAGGTCTCTCGGTCCCGATGGCGCCCTGCCCGACCGATCGAGGTTTCACCCCCGTGTTCAGCTTCAGCATCACGGCGATCGCTTTCGGCGTCGTCTTCCTTGCCGAACTCCCCGACAAAACGGCCCTCGCCGGCCTGATGCTCGGCACCCGCTACCGCGCCTCCTACGTCTTCGCGGGCGTCGCCGCCGCCTTCGCCGTGCACGTCGCGCTCGCCATCGCCGCAGGCAGCGTCCTCACGCTGCTCCCGCACCGGCTCGTCCAGGCCGTCGTCGGCATCCTCTTCCTCCTGGGGGCGGCCATGCTGCTCCTGAAGAAGGACGACGGGGACGAGGAGGTCAAGCCGCCCGCCGACCAGTCCTTCTGGAAGGTCTCCGGGGCGGGCTTCATGCTGATCCTGGTGGCGGAGTTCGGTGACCTGACCCAGATCATGACCGCCAACCTGGCCGCCCGGTACGACGACCCCGTCTCGGTCGGCATAGGCGCCGTGCTCGCCCTCTGGGCGGTCGCGGGCATCGGCATCCTGGGCGGGCGCACCCTGATGAAGTACGTGCCGCTGCGGCTGATCACCAAGATCGCGGCTGCCGTGATGGCCGCGCTCGCCGCGTTCTCGCTGTACGAGGCGATCACGGGCTGAGTCGACGGGTCGTGGCTGGCGCCGGGGAGGCGGATATTTCCTTGCGGGCGGAGAACGTACAGGTCAGGCTCGTGCGCGTGACCGACACCGCTTCCTTCATCCGCCCCTCCGCCCGCCCTTCCGTCCGCCCCTCCATCAGCCCCTTCATGGAGCCCGCGCCTCGGGCGGTACCGGCGCCCGCGCCGGCGCCAGCGCCGGTGACGACGGCTGTGTCCGCCGAGGACCGGCAGTTCGGCTGGTCCAACATGTTCGTCCACCCCGACGAGGACGCCCGGACGGATGGCGGATTCCAGGGCGAGCGCGCTGTACTCGCCGGCTACCTGCGGGACCAGCGCCTGACGCTGGAACTCAAGTGCGCGGGCCTCGACGCGGAGGCCCTGGCGCGGCGTTCGGTGGAGCCGTCCAACCTGTCCCTATTGGGTCTCGTACGCCACCTCGCAGGCGTCGAGCAGTACTGGTTCCGGCAGGTCATGGCCGGCCAGGAGATACGTCGGCACTACCGCTCGGAGGAGGACCGCGCGGGGGATTTCACGGGTGCGGTGGCAGACCCGGCCGTGGTCGCGGACGCGTGGGCCACCTGGCGCGCCGAGGTCGCCTTCGCTGAACAACTCGTGGCGGAGGCCCCCGGCCTGGACGTCACAGGTAAGGGCGGACGCGACGACGGGCCCATGGAACTCCGCGAGGTCCTGGTCCACATGATCGAGGAGTACGCCCGCCACAACGGCCACGCGGACTTCCTACGCGAACGCATCGACGGGCGAGTGGGGCAGTAGAGGCAGGACCTGGGTCGCGACGACCTACGGGCGGCGGAAGCGGGGCGGGGCGGACGGGCGGACGGGGTCGGGTGGCGGGCGGGGGCTTCGGGGAGCGGGGGGCCGATCGACCGGGGTCGGGCGGTGGCACGGGGGCCATGGGAAGCGGGGGCTGCCGGGGCGGGGTCGGGCAGGCGCGACGGGGGCTCTGGGGAGCGGGGTCCACTCGGACGGCATCACAGCTGTGTATGGGGGTTTCCCGTCAGTCCCATCGTCCCTCCGGGGCGGGCCGGTCCCTCAAGGGCGCTCCTTCGTCGCGTCACTGCGTGATGGCCTTCGGCCACCCTTGACCGACCGTCCCGCCCCGGAGAAACGAAAGACTGCCGAGAAGCCCCCAAAAGAACGAGCCGGTCGAAGCTTTCAGGGACGGGGACATCACAGCCCCCAGGGCGGCCCCGGTGAGCACGGTCCCGAGACGGGGCAGATGAAAGACGCGTCCTGGGGCGTTGGGGCGCGCCACATCGCTACGCGCTCCTCATCTCTCAGCGTCTCCAGCCCGTCCTGGGCTGGACATAGGCCGCCCACGACATCGATCCGACCCCCGACCGCGTCCGGCGACCGCCTGTAGCTGGGCATAAGCCGCCCACGGCATCGGGTCCGGCGCCCGACCTGCGTCCGACGACCGGCCGTGGCCGGACATAAGCCGCCTCGGATTGCCATGTGCCTCTCCATGACCGCGACCACCGGCCGTCAGGGGCCGGCAAGACGCGCTGGGAGGGATGTGCGGCCGACAGCTCGGCTGATCCGTCGTAGAGCCGGGTCAGCGCGAGGACGACACCACAAACCCACCCCTAAACAAGGGCAATTGGGGCAAACTGTCGGCCTTTTCGGCCGCCCACCTCCACTGACCCCCATCCACCACGACATAGCCGCGCTCCCACGCCTTTTCACCCCCGACAGCCTCCGGACGCATCCCACGAGAAGCGCCTACGGGTCGTGGGCGGCCTGTGCCCGGCCCCTGACGGTCGTCGGACGCGGTGAGCGAGAGGTCACGGGGTGGTGGGCGGCCTATGTCCAGCCGCAGACGGTCGTCGGACGCGGTGAGCGAGAGGTCGCGGGGTGGTGGGCGGCTTATGTCCAGCCGCAGACGGTCGTCGGACGCGGTGAGTGCGGAATGCCTGGGGTCGTGGGCGGCTTATGTCCAGCCCGAGACGGCCTGGTGACGCTGAGAGGTGAGGAGCGCGTAGCGATCGGGCGCGCCCGTCGCCACCGGGGGGCCTTCCGTGGGCCCCGCCTCTCGGTCGTACCCCTTCGCGCCCGACCGGGCCGGGCATCTCCGACCGCCCCGTCCTTCGCGCCTTGGACCGGCTCGTTCTTTTGGGGGCTTCTCGGCAGTCTTTCGTTTCTCCGGGGCGGGACGGTCGGTCAAGGGTGGCCGAAGGCCATCACGCAGTGACGCGACGAAGGAGCGCCCTTGAGGGACCGGCCCGACCCGGAGGGACGATGGGACTGACGGGAAACCCCCATACACAGCCCTGATGCCGGTCGAGTGGACCCCGCTCCCCGAAGTCACCGCCCAGCGTCACGGCGCTGTCCGGCCGGCTCCCGAGCTCCCGGCTTCCGTTCGGGGTCAGGCTTCCGGGTGGAGCGTGATGGTGATCGAGCCGTCCGGGGTGGTTGTGACCTGGAGTGCCGTCAGGTCCGGGACGTGGGCGGTCGGGGCGTGGGCGGCTGCGCGGGGGCCTACGCCGATCACGCGCATGCCCGCCGCCCGGCCCGCGGTGATGCCTGCGGCCGAGTCCTCGAAGACGATGCAGTCGGCCGGGTCCACGCCCAGTGCGGCGGCGCCCATGAGGAAGCCCTCGGGGTCGGGCTTGCTGGCCTGGACGGACTCGGCCGTGACTCGTATCTCGGGCATGGGCAGGGCGGCGGCGGTCATTCGGGCCGTGGCGAGGGCGGTGTCCGCGGAGGTGACCAGGGCGTGCGGCAGGCCGTCGAGCGCCGCCATGAACTCCGGGGCGCCCGCGACCGGGACCACGCCGTCGGTGTCGGCCGTCTCGCGGGCCAGCATCACCGCGTTCTCGGCGTGGTTGACCTCCATGGGGCGGTCCGGCAGCAGCACCGCCATGGTGGCGTAGCCCTGGCGGCCGTGGACGATCTTCATAGCCGCCTGTGGGTCCAGCCCGTGGGAGACCGCCCATTCGCGCCAGCAGCGTTCGACCACCGCGTCGGAGTTGACGATCGTGCCGTCCATGTCCAGGAGCAGGGCCTTGGCGGTGAGGGCGACGGGTGCGGTGGTGGTGCTGGCCGGCATCGGCGGGGCTCCAGACGGGGCGGGAAAGAGAACAAGTGGTTCCGTCCACCGGTCAGGGAATGAGGACGGAACCACTTTGTTCCCTCACGATACAAAACAAAGGGCGGTCCGCGCCACCGGCGGACATGTGACGCTTATCCCTCCAGGGCCTTGCGGGTCACCGGCCCGTAGAAGCCCCACTCCTGATCGTCGATGCCCCTGTCGTACTGGAACTCCGACACGGCTTCCTCCACCCGCCAGTCGAAGCGGCCGTTGATCCGGCCCCGGTACAGACCCTGCGCCGCCAGCAGCCGCTGGAGCTTCTCCACCTCCGTACCCGAGTCCCCGTGGCGCAAGGTCGGTGCCTGCGCGGGCGGCGGGGCGGTGGAACGGCTCGCGCTCGGCGACGGGCTGGGGGACGGGGACGCCGAGGTACGGGACGCGGACGGCGACGGCGACGGGGACGCCGACTTCGAGGCGCTCGGCGACGGGGAGGCCGAGCGGGACGGGCTGCCCTTGGTCGGGGACGGGCTCGCGGAGGGCGCGGCCGGGGCGGCGCTCGTCACGGGCGTCGAGGCCTTCGCCTCCAGCAGCGTGGTGTCGCTCTTGGGGGAACTCGGGAGCGCCCACACCGCCACGGCCGTCCCGCTGAGGGCGACCGCCGCCGCGGCGCCGATCAGCAGCGCGAGCGGCTTTCGGGCGGCCGGGCCGGTTCGCTTCTCCGGGCCCCCGCCCCCGCCCCCACCCCCTCCCGTTTCGCTGTCGTACGTGTGGCCCGCTGCCGGGATCGTCCGGAGCTGGACCGTCTCGGCCCGGTTGCGTGCGTAGGCGGGCCCGGTGGGCTCCGCGGGCCACGGCCCGGCCTGCGGCGGCACGGGTATCCCGTACGCCGGTGTGTCGTCCCGTGCCGGCGCAGGCGCCGGTACGGGCGCCGGGTGCGGGTCCGGGGTCACCACGCCGGACACCGGCTGCGGGGACACCGGGGCGTCCGGCTCACCAGGGTCGGGCAACGTCACGTACGGGCGGATGCGCAAGGGGTTGAAACCCACACCCGGCACGCACCCGCAGCCTGCGCCGGCGGCGCCGCATTCTGGACAGTGCTGACGGCTCACTGGACTCCCTCCCTGGCTATTGCCTGCGATTATGCAGACCCGCGGGAGCCCTCCCAACCGTCCGAGAGGCCATAACCGGACACACCGCTCAGGATGGAGATGTTGATCCGGCCTGAGGAGGTATCGATGGCTCAGGATGTGACCGCGAAGGGCCCGGGCCCCGTTCCCGACCCGGACAAGACCGGCCCCGCCACCGAGCACGCCTCCCGCGAGGTACTCGTCTCCATCGGAGCACTGCTGCTGGGCCTGCTGATCGCCGCGCTCGACCAGACCATCGTCTCCACCGCCCTGCCGACCATCGTCAGCGACCTCGGCGGCATGGCTCACCTGTCCTGGGTCGTCACCGCCTACATGCTCGCCTCCACCGCCGCCACCCCCCTGTGGGGCAAGCTCGGCGACCAGTACGGACGCAAGAAGCTCTTCCAGTACGCCATCGTCCTCTTCCTCATCGGTTCGGCACTGTGCGGGATCGCCCAGGACATGCCCCAGCTCATCGGCTTCCGCGCCCTGCAGGGTCTGGGCGGCGGAGGGCTGATCGTGCTGTCGATGGCGATCGTCGGAGACATCGTCCCGCCGCGCGAACGAGGCAAGTACCAGGGCCTCTTCGGCGGTGTCTTCGGTGCGACCAGCGTCCTGGGCCCGCTCCTGGGTGGCCTGTTCGTGGACAACCTGTCGTGGCGCTGGGTCTTCTACATCAACCTCCCCATCGGTCTCGTCGCGCTCGTCGTCATCGCCGCCGTCCTGCACATCCCGGCGCGCTCCTCGAAGCACACCATCGACTACCTCGGCACTTTCCTCATCGCCTGCGTCGCCACCTGTCTCGTGCTCATCGCCTCCCTCGGCGGTACCTGGGGCTGGGGCTCGGCCCGGGTCATCGGCGTCGCCGTCCTCGGTGCCTTCCTGCTCGCCTGTTTCCTCGTCGTGGAGCGCCGGGCCGCCGAACCGGTCCTGCCGCTCGGTCTGTTCCGTATCCGCACCTTCACCCTCTGTTCGGCGATCAGCTTCGTCGTCGGCTTCGCGATGTTCGGGGCGATGGTCTACCTGCCGACCTTCCTCCAGGTCGTCCAAGGCGTCTCGCCGACCATGTCGGGCGTCCACATGCTGCCGATGGTGATCGGCATGCTGCTCACCTCCACCGTCTCCGGGCAGATCGTCAGCCGGACCGGGCGCTGGAAGGTCTTTCCGATCGCGGGCACGGCGGTGACCGCGCTCGGTCTGCTCCTCCTGCACCAGTTGCACCGCACCAGCTCCACCTGGGAGATGAGCGTCTACTTCTTCGTCTTCGGTGCCGGACTCGGTCTGGTCATGCAGGTGCTCGTCCTGGTGGTGCAGAACGCGGTCAGCTATGCCGACCTCGGTGTCGCCACCTCCGGTGCCACCTTCTTCCGCTCCATCGGTGCCTCCTTCGGCGTCGCCATCTTCGGCACGGTCTTCACCCATCAGCTCGACGACAAGCTGGCCGCCTCCCTCGCGGGCGCCACGCTGCCGGCCGGTGCGAGCGTCGCGCAGTTGGAGGCGGACCCGCGGGCCATCGCCGCGCTTCCTGCCGATCTCCAACCCCGGGTGCTCGACGCCTACGCCACCGCGATCACCGACGTGTTCCTCTACGCGGTGCCGATCGTGCTGATCGCCTTCGTGATCGCCTGGTTCCTGAAGGAGGACAAGCTCCGCGGCTCGGTCACGGCCCCCGATGTGACGGAGACCTTGGCCTCCAACCCCGTCCAACGCTCCTCCCACGACGAGGTCGCCCGTGCGCTGTCGGTCCTCGGTACCCGTGAGGGCCGCCGGCACGTCTACGAGAAGATCACCGAGAAGGCGGGCTACGACCTGCTGCCCGCCTCCAGCTGGCTGCTGCTGCGGATCAAGAGGTACGGCTCCGTGGAGCCCGCGATGCTCGCCGAGCGCACCAATGTGCCGTTGAGGGTCGTCACGGACGCCGCGCGCCAGATCGAGGAGCGTGGGCTCGCCGTCCGGGACGGGCTGCCGTTGGTCCTGACGGACCAGGGGCGTGTGAGCGCCGCGAAGCTGGCGGAGGCCCGGGAGGAGTCGCTCGCGGAGTTGCTCGGCGATTGGTGGGGCCCGGACCGTCCGACCGACCTGGTGAAGTTGGTGAAGCAGATCAACGCGGAGTTGTGCGGGTCCGATGCCGAGGAGCCCTACGACACCTTGCCGCGGCGCGACCACGCCGCTCCCTAGCCGTCCGCTAGGGAAGGTTCTTCTCGAACCAGTGCTCCGCGTACGGGTCGGAGTTGTAGGCCGGTATTTCCCCGTATCCGTGGCGCGCGTACAACGCTCGGGCCTCGACGAGGTCCGACCGGGTGTCCAGGCGGACCCGCTCGGCGCCGAGCGCTCGGGCCTCCGCTTCCAGGACCTGCAGCAGAGCCGCCCCGCCGCCGGTGCCGCGGGCGCGCCGGTCGACGTACACCCTGGTGAGCTCGGCGGTCAGGGGGTCGAGCAGCCGGATGCCGCCGCACGCCAGGGGCTCGCCGTCGAGTCTGCCGACGACGAACTGCCCCGTCGGCGGGACGAGCCCGTCGTCCGGGAAGTCCAGCAGCCCTTGGTCGATCTCGGTCTCGGTGACCTGCCGTTTCCAGTACCGGCCGGCGAGCTCGGCGTAGTACGCGCGGCGCAGGGCGGTGGCGTCCCGGGTGGTGAACGGTTCGGGGGTCACGGTCCACGACAGGGTGGGGGTGAGGTGTTCGCTGTGAGTGGTCATGGCGTCATTGTGGAGTTGGCGGGGGATCTCCCGCGTGGAATATCCACAAGGCCGGGCCGATGATAGGAAAAAGGACATTCCCTGCGTACCCCGGAGGGTGGGAACGCCATGTCAGAGCATCCCGACTGTGCCCTGGTCCGCCGCGGCTACGAGGCCTTCGGCAAGGGCGACATGGAGACGATGAGCACGTTGCTGACGGCCGATGTCATCCACCACGTGCCGGGCAGCAACCCGTTGTCCGGGCACCACAAGGGGCGGGACAACGTCCTGGACCTCTTCCGTCGCCTCGGCACGGAGACGGACGGCACCTTCCAGGTGGATCTGGAATCGGTGTTGGCGGACGGGCGCGGGCACGTGATGAGTTTCCACACCGTGCGCGCCGACCGTGGTGACCGCGGCATCGAGATCCGCCAGGGGCTCTTCTTCACGATCATCGGCAACAAGATCACCGATATCGACCAGTGCACCGCGGACATCGACGAGGAAGACGTCTTCTGGAGCTGAGCTGCCCCCGTGGGGCCGGGGCCGGGGCCGGCGCGCCACGGGCCCGGGTCGGGGCCCGGTCCGACACCCGGGCCGGGCCCCGACCCGGGCCCGAATCGCGTCAGGCCTGCTTCGGCGCCGCCTGCTGCACGACCTCGAACGACCACACCGTGGACGCGGAAGCCGCCGGCTTCGGCCGCTCGCCGCCACCCTCACCGCCGCCCTGGTGGGCAGCCTTCATCGGGCCCTCCATCCACGCCTGGAAGTCCTCCTCCGAACGCCAGCGCGTGTAGACGAGGTACTGGTCCGTGCCCTCCACCGGGCGCAGCAGCTCGAACCACTCGAAGCCGTCCGAGCTCTCCACCGCCCCGGCCCGGGAGGCGAAGCGCTTCTCCAGGATCTCCCGCTGCTCGGCGGGGACCGTCAGTGCGTTGATCTTTACGACGCTGGGCACAGGACACCTCTCATGGAACGCGGGCCGGGCGGTATGCCCGGCCTCGACGACATGCGTGCAGTTTCCTACATGCGCCCGCACATGCGCCCGCACATCCGCCCGCGGGGACCGCACCGTGGTGCGGTCCCCGCGGGCGTGGTCCTTGCGCCCCACCGGTCCGGAAGCCCGATTCAGGGCTGCGGCGGACGGGTCTGCCCAGGCGTGGGCGGCTCCTTGCCGATCTGCTCGTTGAGCTTCTGCTGCGCCGTGTCGACCTGGCTCTGGTACTTGTTACCGGTCTTCGCGTCGAAAGCGTCTCCCGCCTTCTCGACGCCTTGGCGGGCCTGGTCAGGGTGTCCCTTGATGAGGTCCTTGAGCTTGTCAAGCATGGACATGAGCCGTCCTCTCCACAGAATGCCTGTCCACCTCAGCTTCGCCACGAAGTCCGGTGTCCGCACCTGGAGAGCCCGTCGGTCCCCGGCTCGACCCGGGCGCCCGGGTCGAGGAACGGGCCGCGCGGGTCGCCGGTCCCGCCCGTCCGCGCGATGCCCGTGAGAGCCGCCCGACCCATCCCGTGGGGGATATCGTCGTGCGGGTAATGGAGCGCGGCAGCCAGGCGAAGTCAGGGTTGCGGTCAACATGGCGGGAGGCCGGCGAGGCGTGGCTAACGCGGCAGAGCACAGCGGTGCGAACGGACATGCCGGAGTCATAGGCGATCACGGCAGGCTCGGGGCGGCCCGGCTCCTCCTGTGGGCGCTGGCCGGTGCTCTCGCCGTCAGACAGGCCGTCGTCGTGCTGCGGATGCCACCGGGCGAGTGGCTGAGCGGCTTCCACCTCCCCGGCGGCCTGCCCGGATCGGTCTACGACACCGGCCAGTTCTCCGGCACCCCCTTCGCCGGGCTCGTCCTCAAGCCGCTGGTCGGCCTCGCCGCCCCGTCGCTGGAGGTCGCCTGGACCTGCGTGACGTTGCTGTGCGTCGCCGCCATCGGCCTCGTCGCCGCCCGCGGCCTGCCCGACCCGGTGCCGCGACGCACCGCGCTCCTCGCAGCGCCCGTGCTCACGGCGCTGATGATGGTCTCGCTGCCCGTCCGCGAGGCCGCCTCGCCCGGCCGGACCGCCGTCCTGCCCGTGCTGCTGGTGCTGCTCGCCGTGTTCCGTGTCCCGGGAGAGCGGCCCGCCGGTTTCCTCGTCGGCCTCGCCGCCGCGCTCCAACCCGCACTGCTGCTGTTCGCCCCGCTGCTGTGGCTGACCGGACGCCGCCCCACCGCGCGCACCGCCGCCGTGACCTTCGCCGGAGCCACCGCGCTGTCCTGGGCGGCCATGCCGCGCGACTCGTGGACGTACTGGGTCGAGCACCTGGCCGGTACCGGCCTCGGCGGCGCCCCCGCCGGCCTCGCCAACCAGTCCGTGCACGGCGCGCTGCTGCGCCTCGGCCTGACCGGACCCGCCGAGATCCTGCTCTACGGATCCCTCGCGGCCGCCATCGTCTGGATCGGCCTGCGCCGCGCGGTCCGCTACGCCCGCGACGGCCAGCTGCTGCTCGCCGTCGCGGTCACCGGCTGCGTGGCCGTCGCCGTGTCCCCGACCGGCTGGCGCCACCAGCTGCTCTGGGTGCTCCTCGCCGTCGCCGGCAAGGTGGGCGAGCGGGCCGCCGACCGGCGCGTGTGGCCGGTGGCCGTGGTCCTCGCCATGACCCTGCCGAGCACGATGCTGCTGCCGAACCTGGCCGCGCTGGCCCCCGTACGCGACAACGTGCCGCTGCTCACCGCCGTGGCCGCGGCCTGCGCGGTACCGTTCCTGCACCGCTCGTCGGCGTACTGGCGTCAGCCCGTACCCACCGACTACGGGCAGCCCGCGGTGGCCCGCTGGGCGCGGGTGCCGCTGCTGCCGTTCTGGCGGCGCGTGCTGTCCCGCCCGAACCTGCTGCTGGAACTCCTGCTGATAAGGGTCGGCTACTCGCTCTACTCGCACATCCGGGCCGCCGCGCCCACCAGCCGCAGCCTCGCCGAGGGCAACGGCAGTCAGATCCACGGCATCGAGAAGGCGCTCGCCATCGACATCGAGCACGCCGTGAACCACGCCGTGGTGGACACGCCCTGGCTGGAGGCGTTCTTCAACTTCTACTACACCTCCTTCCACTTCGTCGTCCCGCTGACGATCCTCGCGGTCCTGTACTGGCGGCGCCCCGGCGACTACCGCTGGGCCCGGGCCTCCCTGGGCCTGGCCACCGTCCTGGCGCTCGTCGGTTTCTGGCTCTACCCGCTCGCGCCGCCGCGCCTGATGCCGGGCCTCGGCTTCATCGACACCGTGCACGGGCCGCAGGACCTGGCGAACCCCTCGTACGGGGCCATGACCGCGATCTCCAACCAGTACGCGGCGATGCCCTCGCTGCACTTCGGCTGGTCGCTGTGGTGCGGGATCGTGATCGTGGTGCTGGCGCCCAAGGGCTGGCAGAAGCTGCTCGGGGCGCTGCACCCGCTGATCACGGTGTGCGCGATCGTGGCCACCGCCAACCATTGGGTACTGGACGCCGTGGGCGGGGCCGTGGTCGTGTCCGCCGGCTTCGGGCTCGTGTACGTGTTGTCCGGGCCGCGGGGGCTGCAGCTGAACCTGCCCGAGCAGCGGCAGGGCGCGGGGGCGGAGTCGAGCGAGGGCGAGTCGAGCGAAGGGGAGCTGAAGCTGAGGGCTGGGGCGCGGGCCTCCTCGTAGCGGCGCCGCGGCCGGTCCGGGGCCGGTTCTGGTTCCTTTCCGCCGGGCGCGGCGGCCGGGGCGGTGCCAGCATCGGGTCATGACTGCGAAGCCGATGCGGCCGACGGGGGGCGCGTACGGGGTCGGACCCGACGGGCGTGCCCGGACGCGGGCGGGCTGAGACGTGGGCGACTGGTACCAGCGTCAGATCGTCGAGCCGGGCAAGCAGCCGCTGCTGTGCCTGCTGCTGGGCTTCCTCGGCGCGTTCCTCTTCATCCGGATCAGCGTGCGGTTGATCCGGGCGCAGGTCTCCTGGTGGCCGAAGAACGTCACGCCGGGCGGACTGCACATCCACCACGTGGTGTTCGGCGTGGTCCTGATGATCGTGGGTGGGTTGGGGCTGGCCTCCCCGACCGGGAACAAGTCTCCGTGGGCCGAGATCGACGCGGCGGTCTTCGGCATCGGGACGGCGCTGGTGCTCGACGAGTTCGCGCTGATCCTGCACCTGAAGGACGTGTACTGGTCCGAGGAGGGCCGGCTCTCCGTGGACGCGGTGGTTGTCGGGGCGGCGGCGTGCGGGCTGCTGTTGCTGGGGGCGTCGCCCTTCGGCGTCGACGACGCCTCGGAGAGCGGAACGCGAGCCTCCGGGTGGACGTACATGGTGGTGGTCGCCGTGAACGCGGGCTTCGTGCTGGTGACGCTGGCCAAGGGGAAGATGTTCACCGGGCTGCTGGGGATCCTCGTACCGGTCTTCGCGCTGGTCGGGGCGGTGCGGCTGGCCCGGCCGGGGTCGCCCTGGGCGCGGGCGCGGTATCCCGCCGGGGGGCGGAAGGAACGGCGGGCGCGGGTGCGGGAGGAGAGGGAGGGGTGGCAGCGGCGGGTGCGGGTGCGGGTGTACGACGCGGTTGCGGGGCGGCCGTCCCGGCCGTAGCCGTGGCCGTGGCCCTGGGCGGGGAGGCCGAAGGGGCGCCGGGGCATACGCTGCCCCGGCGCCCCTTCGGCTGGATCGCCGCTGCTTGCCAGGATCACTCCGTTCGGGCCGGACCGCCACTCGAACGGGTGCGGCGCCGTTGCCGGGGGCGCCGCCCCCGGACCCCCGCGCCTCAAACGCCGGCGGGGCTGGAAGAGCGCCTCAAGCGCCGGCGGGGCTGGGGTGGCCGGCGGGGCTGGAAGAGCGCCTCAAGCGCCGGCGGGGCTGGGATGGTCGGCGGGGCTGGGGTGGTCGGTGGGGGCGGAGTGGGTGACGCGGAGTTCCTTGATGCCGTTGAGCCAGGCCGCGCGGAGGCGGCGTGGGGGAGCGTCCGTGAGGTGGAGGTTCGGGAGGGCGTCGGCCAGGGCGTTGAAGATCAGGTCGATCTCCATCACGGCGAGGGACTTGCCGAGGCAGAAGTGCGGCCCGCCGCCGCCGAAGCCCAGGTGGGGGTTGGGGTCGCGGGTGATGTCGAAGACGCCCGGGTTCGTGAAGACCTCGGGGTCGTGGTTGGCGGAGGAGTAGAACATCCCCACCCGGTCGCCCGCCTTGATCTTCTGGCCGCCCAGCTCGGTGTCCTGGGTGGCGGTGCGCTGGAAGGACACCACCGGGGTGGCCCAGCGCACGATCTCCTCGGCGGCGGTCGACGGCCGCGTCGCCTTGTAGAGCTCCCACTGCTCGGGGTGGGTGAGGAAGGCGTGCATGCCGTGGCTGATGGCGTTGCGCGTGGTCTCGTTGCCCGCGACCGCCAGCAGCAGGACGAAGAAGCCGAACTCGTCGGAGCCGAGGTTGCCCTGGCCCTCGGCCGCGACCAGCTGCGTGACGATGTCCTTGGCCGGACACTCCTTGCGCTGCGCGGAGAGGTTCATCGCGTAACCGATGAGCTCCATGGCCGCGTTGGAGCCGACCTCCTCGGTGATCGCGTACTCCGGGTCGTCGTAGGCGATCATCTTGTTCGACCAGTCGAAGATCTTCGCGCGGTCCTTCTGCGGTACGCCGATCAGTTCGGCGATGGCCTGCAGCGGGAGCTCGCACGCCACCTGCGTCACGAAGTCGAAGCTGCCGTCGGCGGCCGTGGCCGCGGCCTCCTCGACGATCTTCCGGGCGCGGTCGCGCAGGGCTTCCTCCAGGCCGCGGATGGCCCGCGGGGTGAAGCCGCGCTGCACGATCTGGCGTACGCGCGTGTGTTCCGGCGGATCCATGTTCAGCATGATCAGGCGCTGGGCATCTATCGCATCACGCTGGATGTGCTCGTTGAAGCGGATGATCGCGGTGTTGGTCGTCGAGGAGAACAGTTCCGGGTGCGTGGAGACGTACTTGACGTCCGCGTGCCGGGTCACTGCCCAGTAGCCCTCGTCGTCGAAGCCGGTGACGCCCCGCCGCTGCGGGCACCACCACACGGGTGCGGTCTGCCGCAGCTGCGCGAACTCCGGGAAGGGGACGCGGCTTTGGAGCAGGTCTGGGTCGGTGGCGTCGAAGCCTTCGGGCAGTGCGGGGCAGGACATCGGGCAACTCCAAAGTCTGACGGACCATCAGAAGTTGGCTTGAAGGTAATAACGAGTTCTAGAAGTGACAAGGGTCGCGGCGCCAACTGTTGCGTGTGGAATCCGTGCAGGGCGCGTGCAAGACCCTTGCGTGCCGGGGCCTCAGGTCATAAGACTGCGGGGAGAACTAGAACGCGTACTAGTTCGGGGCGGGGCGCCGGGACGGCCCGCCGTGCTGACGCAGTGCAGGAGAGGACGAGCTCATGGCCGCGGAACCCGTCATTGTCGAAGCCGTACGCACCCCCATCGGTAAGCGCGGGGGCGCTCTCGCCAACCTCCATCCCGCCTACCTGCTCGGTGAGACCTACCGCGAACTGCTGGCCCGTACCGGAATCCAGCCCGACTGCGTGGAACAGATCGTCGGCGGCACCGTGACGCACGCCGGCGAGCAGTCGATGAACCCCGCCCGCAACGCCTGGCTCGCCATGGGGCTCCCGTACGAGACCGCCGCGACGACGGTGGACTGTCAGTGCGGCAGTTCGCAGCAGGCCAACCACATGGTCGCCAACATGATCTCCGGCGGGGTCATGGACATCGGCATCGCCTGCGGCGTCGAGGCCATGAGCCGTGTGCCGCTCGGGTCCGGATCCAAGCACGGCCCGGGGAAGCCCTTCCCGGACGAGTGGAACGTCGACCTCCCCAACCAGTTCGAGGCCGCCGAGCGGATCGCCCGCCACCGGGGTCTGTCCCGCGAGGACGTCGACCGGCTCGGGCTCCTCTCCCAGGAGCGGGCCGCGGCCGCCTGGGCCGAGGAGCGGTTCAAGCGCGAGACCTTCGCCGTGCAGGTGCCGACGACCGAGGAGGAGCAGGCCGCCGGGCAGGGCATGTGGCGCCTGGTCGACCGGGACGAGGGCCTGCGTGACACCAGCATGGAGGCGCTGGCCCGCCTCAAGCCGGTCATGCCCACCGCCGTGCACACCGCCGGGAACTCCTCGCAGATATCCGACGGCGCCGCCGCGGTGATGTGGGCCTCGCGCAAGATGGCCCGCGCCCTCAAGCTCAAGCCGCGCGCCCGGATCGTCGCCCAGACCCTCGTCGGCGCCGACCCCCACTACCACCTGGACGGGCCCATCGACGCGACGCGGGCCGTGCTCGGCAAGGCCGGGATGTCACTGCGGGACATCGACCTCGTCGAGATCAACGAGGCCTTCGCCTCCGTGGTCCTGTCCTGGGCGCAGGTCTTCGACCAGGACCTGGAGAAGGTCAACGTCAATGGCGGGGGGATCGCGCTCGGCCACCCCGTCGGCGCCACCGGCGCCCGGCTGATCACCACGGCGCTGCACGAGCTGGAGCGCCGTGACAAGGAGTTCGCGCTGATCACCATGTGCGCGGGAGGCGCGCTGGCGACCGGCACGATCATCCAGCGCCTGTGAGGCGCCCCTGAGACCCGTGGGATGGGATGCAGAAGGCCCCGGAGGCCGGACCTGGGGAGGCCGGCCACCGGGGCCTTCGTATGTCTGCGTGCCGCGTACTGCGTGCTGCCTGCTGGTGGCGGCTCAGTACCAGTGGTTGGCGGACCAGAAGTTCCAGGCGCCGACCGGGCTGCCGTAGCGGTCGTTCATGTAGTCCAGGCCCCACTTGATCTGGGTGGCGGGGTTGGTCTTCCAGTCCGCGCCGGCGGAGGCCATCTTCGAGGCCGGGAGGGCCTGGGCCAGGCCGTACGCGCCGGAGGACGGGTTCGTCGCGGTGTGGTTCCAGCCGCTCTCGTGCGAGATGATCTTGTCGAAGGCAGCGAACTGGGCCGGGTCCTTGATCATCTGCTGCGCGATCGCCTTGGCGCTCGTCGGGGCCGCCTGGGCGGGAACCGTGGCGAGCATGGAACCGGCGACACCCAGGGCGACGACGGTGCCCGCGAGGGCCTTCTTGGAAGCGGCGATGCGGCGGATGACGGTGTTGGACACGGAGGAAACCTTCCGACGGGGACAAGGGCGGTCGCACGCATGCCGAAGACATGCGTGAGCCACTCACGCAAAGGAGAGGGGTTCGTCGGCGGCGGTGAAGTACCTGAAGTACCCCTGCCGCCTTGCGACTCATCCAGTTCTACAGACGCCCCGACGGCCTGGCAAAGGTCGCTCCTACTAGCGCTCCTCGCAGCGAGGGGCCGGCCGGGGGCCCCGCACCCCGGCGGCGGACCGGGCCGGAGGCCTACTAGCCGCCCTCGTATGTGACCTGGGCCCTATGGGGCGGGTCACCGGGGGAGGGCCCGAATGTCACCCTCCGCTCCCGTTCGTACCCCTTTCGAGGGCGGGTTCGGGCTCCGCTCCCGTCCCTGGAGCGAAGGAGACGGGGGCCTCGAAGGCGGCTCTACGGGTCGCCCGGCGCAGCGCCTTCAGCAGGGTCGCCCCGAGCGTGAGGGTCAGTACGACCGTCAGCACGGCCCGGCCCAGGTCCCAGCCCATCGAGGTCGCCAGGCAGTACGCGGCGAACCGTGCCAGGTTCGCGGTCACCGGCTCCCCAGGATGGAAGGAGATGCCCTGCCCCATGCCCTGCAGCAGCACCCAGCCCTGCAGATTCATGATCGTGCCGTACGCGAACGCGCCCACGCAGCCGTACGCCGCCAGCATCAGCAGCTCCGCCCGGCCCCGGATCCGCTCCGGGCCCGGCAGCAGCCCGGCCCCCAGCGCGAACCAGCCCATCGCCAGCATCTGGAACGG
This sequence comes from Streptomyces virginiae, assembly GCF_041432505.1. Classification (GTDB taxonomy): domain Bacteria; phylum Actinomycetota; class Actinomycetes; order Streptomycetales; family Streptomycetaceae; genus Streptomyces; species Streptomyces virginiae_A. Next base: position 2,963,980 of record NZ_CP107871.1, on the reverse strand, counting down.
CATCCACGGCCCGACCCCGCCCGTCAGCAGGGCGGAGGCGAACATCGTCACCGAACCCAGGACGAAGCCGAAGCCGGGACCGAGGACGCGCCCGCTGAGCACCAGCAGGAAGAACATCGGCTCCAGCCCGGCCGTACCCGCGCCCAGCGGTCTCAGCGCCGCGCCCACGGCGGCGAGGACACCGAGCATCGCCACCGCCTTCGCGTCCATGCCGTTGTCGGCGATGGTCGCGACGACCACCGCCACCAGCAGCGGAAGGAGCGCGGCGAAGAGCCAGGGGGCGTCCTGCGAGTGGGCGAGGCCCGACTGGCGGTCGGCGAGCAGCGGCCAGCCGAAGGCGGCGATGCCGATCAGGGTGACGAGGACCAGGGCGACGGCGGCGCGGGGGCCGATACGGACGGGGCGGGTGCGGCGTGCGGGGCGTGCGGGGCTGTTCACCGGGCCGCCTCCGCCGCGTCGAGGGCCTCGGCGACCTGGCGCACCGTGAGCCAGGGGGCCGGGGCCAGGACCTTCGCGACCTGCGGGGCGAAGGCGGGCGAGGAGACGACGACCTCGGCGGTCGGACCGTCCGCGACGACCTCCCCACCGGCCAGGATCACCACGCGGTGGGCCAGCTCGGCCGCCAGCTCCACGTCATGGGTGGCCAGGACGATGGCGTGGCCCTCGGCGGCCAGCCCGCGCAGGATCTCGATCAGGCGGACCTTGGCGGCGTAGTCCAGGCCGCGGGTGGGCTCGTCGAGGAGCAGCAGGGCGGGACGGCCGGTGAGGACCAGCGCCAGGGCGAGGGCCAGGCGCTGGCCCTCGGAGAGATCGCGCGGGTGGACGCCGTCGGGGACGTCCGGAAGCAACGCGGACACGAGGTCCCGGCAGGTGCCGGGGGGCGCGCCGGCGTCGGAGTCGGCGGCGGCACACTCGGCGGCCACCGTGTCGGCGTAGAGGAGGTCGCGGGGTTCCTGCGGGACGAGGCCCACGCGGCGCACCATCTCGGGCGGTGCCGTGCGGTGGGGGGTGCGGCCGCCGACGGTCACCTCGCCGGTGGTGGGGGCGACCGTACCGACGAGCGTGGACAGGAGGGTGGACTTGCCGGCGCCGTTGCGGCCCATGAGGGCGATGGTCTCGCCGGGGGCCACGGTGAGGGTGATGCCGTGCAGGGCCTGGACGCGGCCACGGCGGACGCCGAGGTCGCGGACCGCGGCCGGGGCCGAGCCCGTGCCGGTGGCTGATGCGAGGGCGGTGGCGGGGGCCTGCTTGCCGCGGCGGAGCAGGCGCGCGAGGAGCCCGGGGGCTCCGGCGACGGGGGCTCCGCCCCCGGACCCCCGCGCCTCAAACGCCGGCGAGGCTGAAAGATCGGGGCCCCGCCCCGCGCCCCGCGCCTCGAACGCCGGCGAGGCTGAAAGATCGGGGCTCCGCCCCGCCGCGCCCCGCGCCTCGAACGCCGGCGAGGCTGAAAGGTCGGAGCCCTGGGAAGTGGCGAGTCGGGCCATCAGTGGAGCGGCGCGGCGGCGGGCGTCGCGGATCGACAGGGGGAGCGGGGACCAGCCCGCGAGGCGGCCCAGGGAGACCACCGGCGGGTGGACCGGGGAGACGGCCATGATCTCCGCCGGGGTGCCGATGACCGGAGCCGCGCCCGGCGACGGCAGGAGCAGGACCTGGTCGGCGTACTGGACGACCCGCTCCAGCCGGTGCTCCGCCATCAGCACGGTCGTGCCCAGGTCGTGCACCAGACGCTGGAGGACCGCGAGGACCTCCTCCGCGGCCGCCGGATCCAGCGCGGACGTCGGCTCGTCCAGCACCAGCACCTTGGGGTGCGGGGTGAGGACCGAGCCGATCGCGACCCGCTGCTGCTGGCCGCCCGACAGCGTCGCGATCGGCCGGTCGCGCAACTCGTTCAGGCCCAGCAGGTCCAGGGTCTCCTCCACCCGACGGCGCATCACCGCAGGTGGCAGGCCCAGGGACTCCATGCCGTAGGCCAGCTCGTCCTCCACCGTGTCCGTCACGAAGTGCGCGAGCGGGTCCTGGCCGACCGTGCCGACCACGTCCGCGAGCTCCCGCGGCTTGTGGGTGCGGGTGTCCCGGCCGGCGACCGTGACCCGGCCCCGCAGGGTGCCGCCCGTGAAGTGCGGGACCAGTCCGGAGACCGCCCCCAGCAGGGTGGACTTGCCGACGCCCGACGGGCCGACCAACAGCGTCAGCTCCCCCTCGGGGATCACCAGGTCGACGCCCTGCAGACAGGGGCCGGACGCATCCTCGTAGGTGACCGACACCTGCTCGAAGCGGATCACTGCGACGCCTCCTTGGGCGGTACGGGTGCCACGAAGGCGGGCAGCAGGCCGATCAGGATCGCGGCCGCCGGCCACAGCGGGAGCGTGGGGGCCGTCAGCGGGACCACGCCCGGGTGCAGCGCGGCGGGGTCGACGGAAGCGGCGTGGATCAACAGCGCCACGACGGCCGCGCCCGATCCGGAGACCAGCCAGGCCCGCGCACCCCAGCGGTCGGGCCGGTAGCGGGTCCGTACCGACCTGCGGCCGCCGAGGCGCAGACCCGCGACGGCCAGGGCCGCGCCGGCGCCGAGCACGGGGAGTCCGTACGCGGCGCCCTGCGCGGCGAGCAGGCCGTACGTCCCGGCGCACATGCCGAGCAGGCCGCCGAGGGTGAGGACGTTGGTGGTGTGCCGGACCGCCGGCGGGACCTCGGCCGTGCGGCCGTAGCCGCGGGCGTCCATCGACGCGGCGATCGCGACGGAGCGTTCCAGAGCGCCCTCCAGGACCGGCAGGCCGATCTGGAGGATCGCCTTCACCCCGCCGGTGGGGCGGCCGCGCAGGCGGCGGGCGGTCCGCAGCCGGACGACGTCGGCGACCATGTTCGGCGCGAAGGTCATGGCGACGACGACGGCGACCCCGGCCTCGTACAGGGCGGCCGGGAGGGACTTCAGCAGCCGCGCCGGATTCGCGAGGGCGTTCGCCGCGCCGACGCACACCAGGAGGGCGGCCAGCTTCAGGCCGTCGTAGAACGCGAAGACGAGCTGCTCGGCGGTGACGCGGCCGCCGAAACGGATGCCCTCGGCCCAGGCCGGCAGCGGAACCTCCGGAAGGGAGAACAGGAGGTGCGAGCCGGGGATGGGGGAGCCCAGGAGCATGGAGAAGAGCAGGCGCAGGCCGATGACGAACAGGCCGAGCTTGAGGAAGGCGCCGTAGGAACGGGCCCAAGGAGCGTCGGTGCGGCGGGCCGCGACCACATATCCGGCGACGCCGATGATCAGCCCGAGCAGCAGCGGGTTGGTGGTGCGGGAGGCGGCGGTGGCCAGACCCAGGGCCCACAGCCACCAGGCGCCCGCGTGCAGGGCGGTGGCGCGCACGGCCTGCGGGGGCCGCCACCTTTCGTACGTCGACCGGCGCGGGGCGTCCTGCGCCCCGGCCGGCCTCCGCCGGGCCGGGGGCACGCCGTCGGGTGCGGGCCCGGTGGGGGCGGGTCCGGTGGGGGCGTGCCCGACCGGCCGGCCGGCCGAGGGCGCGCCGGCCGACGGCCCGGTGTCGTGATCCGTCATCGGGTGCGGCGGCGGGACTGCCAGATGCCGGCCGCGGCCAGCACGGCCACCGCGGCGACCCCCGCGAGCAGGCCCGCGGACGGGCCCCCGCCGGAATCCTGCGCGGCGGAGGGCGCCGGGGTCGGGGCGGCGGACTGCGCCGCGCCGTCCGCGACCTGGTCGCCGCACCCCTGCTTCGGATAGCCGGAGATCGCGCACAGCAGTGCCGCGCTGTTGTAGCGCAGCGGCTTGGCGACCGAGGCCAGCGCCTCGGCCGTCGTCGCCCCGGAGGCCACCTGCGCGCAGGCCGTGCGCGGGGCGGCATCGGGCGGGGTGTCGCCCGTCGGGGCGTCCTGCGGGACGCCGAAGTCGATGACGAGCGCCACCCGCTTGCTGCCCTCCGTCGGGGCGGTCGCCCCGCAGACGGCCGCGAAGTCGGCCGCCGCACGGGGCTGGGCCGCCTGCGCCGCCGCGTCCTTGCTCACCGAGAAGCGGAAGCCCTGCACGGAGCCGTCCGCGGGGCGTGCCAGCGACGGCCCCTGGGTGGCGTACGACCAGCCGCCGCCCGCCGAGCCGTCCCAGAACGACCAGTAGCGGTAGCCGGCCGCCAGCGCCGGGGTGGCGGCCAGCAGGGCCAAGGTGATCCCGAGAGCGAGGGCCACGGCGGGCAGGCGGCGGCGCATCAGGACCCGTTCTTCTTCCGACGGCCGCTCAGCAGGATGCCGATGCCGATACCGGCCGCGGCGCCCGCGCCGACGATCCACCACACGTTCTGGCCGCCGGAGGACTTCTCCTTCTTGCCGTCCACCTCGGTCGCCTCGGTGTCCGCACCCTGCGGGGCCGGGCCGGTCGCGTTCAGCGCGGCGACGAGGTCGGTGCCGCCGAAGGACTTCGGGTCGGCGCCGGTCGCGTGCGTGGCGAGGACGAGGGTGCCCAGGGCGGCCGGGCTGCCCTTGGCCCACTCGGCGGAGTTGGTCTCCAGCCACTTCAGCGCGCCCGCCGCCGACTCCTTGTGTCCGGCGGCGGCCAGGGCCAGTACCGCGTCGACGGTGTTGCCGGTGTCGGGGACGGGCTGGTCCGAGCCCGGGGTGACGGCCATGAGGTGGCCGTCCTTCTTCAGGGCCTCGGCCAGGTAGCCGGCCGCGCCCTGGGCGGCGGCCACCGGGTCGGCGGCGTTCGCGGCCGGGCAGGCCAGCGGGGCGGCGGGGGTGTTCTCGGCGGACGGGACGACGGCCGCGCCCTTGCCCAGGCCGGCCAGGGCCGCGGCGGCCGTGGCGTCGGCGTTGGCGACGAGCTTGCCGTCGGCCGGCTGGTACGCGAAAGCGCCCCGGTCGGCGGCCGGCTCGGCGGCGCAGCCCAGCTGGAACGGCAGCAGGCCGTCGAAGGCCGACTTGCCCGCCTTCGACCTGACCTCGGCCGGCTTCTCGCCCGCCACGGACAGGGCGCTGATCACCACGGCGGTGGAGTTGGCGTCGCTGGGGGAGCCGGGCACGTAGCTCCAGCCGCCGTCCTCGTTCTGGACGGACTTCAACCAGTCCACGCTCTTGCGCACGGTCGCGTCGTGGCCGCCGAGCGCCTTGAGCGCCTGCACGGCCGCCGAGGTGGCGTTCGTGTCGTACATCGTGTTCGCGTCGCAGTCGACGGCGACGTTCGCGCGGAAGGAGGCGAAGCCACCGGTCGCGCACTGCTGGCCGACCAGCCAGACCACGGCCTCCCGGGCGGGCTCGACGCCGACCGTGTGCTGGCCGAGCAGTGCGAAGGACTGCCGCCACACACCGTCGTAGGTGGGGTCGGTCTTGCCGTACAGGCCGGAGGGGATGACCGGCGGCGCGGAGGGGGAGGCGGGCGGCGCGGTGTCGGCGAGGGCTGCGGGGGCGGCGCCCACGCAGAGCACGGCGGAGGCGGCGAGCGCGGCTGCGCTACGGCGGACGTTCATCAGGGGGCGGGTGCCTCTCGTACGGGGGAACCGGCAGCAGGCACGCACAGGCACCGGGCTCCGGCTCCGTTTACCTCGACGGTGCCGGCCGCCGGGGGCTCCGGCGGCACGAGCCGCGCACCTCGGGTACGGGGCATTCCGGCTCCCCGCCCGGGCGGTGCCGGGTGTGGGTCACGGTTGCGGGTCAGCGCCGGAGTTTCACCGGCTTCCCCCCGTACAGAGGTGTGGACGACAGGCTCACTCTACCGGCCCGTAACCGGCGGGCTCGGGGGCGCAGGGGCCGGGCGCCCCTTACCGGGCTCGGTCACAGGGCCCGGTAGGTGACCGGGTCCGTGCCCGGCACCGCCTCGGCGCGGCCCTGCTTGACCAGTCGCCGCACATGGGCCTCCGCTTCGGAGACGGCGATGTTGCGGGAGCCGTACGGGATCTGCTCCCAGGGCCGGTTCCATTCCATCCGCTCGGCCAGCCCCCACGGGGTCAGCGGCTCGGCCAGCAGCGTCCAGAGGCCGGTGAGCCGCTCCTCGTGGTGGTCGAGGAGCTCCCGTACGCGGGCGGGAGCGTCGGTGAAGGCGTGCTGGTGGGCCGGGAGCACCTCGGCGGGTCCGAGGCGGCCGATGCGTTCGAGGGAGTCGAGGTAGTCGCCGAGGGGGTCGGTGACGCGGGTGTCCTCCGGAGCCTCGTACAGGCCGATGTGGGGGGAGATCCCGGGCAGCAGGTGGTCACCGGAGAAGAGGCGGCCGTTGCCGGGGAGCTGGGCCGGGTGCTCCTCCTCCAGGTGCAGGCAGACGTGGCCGGGGGTGTGGCCGGGGGTCCAGATGGCGCGCAGCCGGCGGCCGGCGAGGGGGAGCAGCTCGGCGGGGACGATCTCCCGGTCGGGGACGGCGGCGCGCAGGCCGGGCAGGGTGCGCATGCGGCCGGTCGCGCGGGCGGCGCGCAGTGGGGCGATGTGCTCCTCGGGGGCTCCGGCGGCGGCGAGTTTGGCGCTCATGTAGTCGAACCAGATGCCGGGTTCGGAGGAGCGGGTGCGTACGACGACCTCGGTGTCGGCGGCGTGCATGGCGATCCAGGCGCCGGAGGCCTCGCGGACCTGGCCGGAGAGGCCGTGGTGGTCGGGGTGGTGGTGGGTGATGACCACGCCGTGGATGTCGGTGACGGCGGTGCCGAGTGCGGCGAGGCCGGCGACGAGGGTGTCCCAGGAGGCGGGGTCGTCCCAGCCGGTGTCGACGAGGACCGGGCCGCGGTCGGTGTCGAGGACGTGGACGAGGGTGTGTCCGAGGGGGTTGTCGGGGATGGGGACCTTGATGGCCCACACGCCGCCGCCGTGATCGGTGACGTGCGGTGTGTCCCCGGTGGCCCCTGCCGTGCCGGCCTGCGCGGCCTGTGACGTGCCGTCCTGCGTGGCCTGTGACGTGCCGTCCTGCGTGGCCTGTGACGTGTCGTCCTCCGTCATGCGCCCTCGCCCTCCCCCTGTTGCCGCCCTCGGATGAGAACGTGTTCCAGTAGTAGCCCAAGTCGACCACTTTCCGGGCTCGCTGACTAGTCGTTCGATCTTCTCCGCGACGGCGACGGAGGTTCCGTCCTGGCCGTGGACTCCTCTAACTAGAACTGGTATCAGTTCTGCAACGCCAAGCCGCAGGAGGCCTCAGCCATGACCGAGCTCGTGGAACACGGAAAGCTGTTCATCGGCGGGGAGTGGACGGATCCGCTGGGCACCGACACGATCCGGATCGTCTCCCCCCACACCGAGCAGGTCATCGGCTCCGTCCCGCACGCCTCGAAGGCGGACGTCGACCGCGCCGTCGCCGTCGCCCGCAAGGCGTTCGACGAGGGGCCCTGGCCGCGGATGACCCTGGACGAGCGGATAGCCGTCGTCTCCCGGATCAAGGACGCCATCGCCGTCCGGCACGAGGAGATCGCCCGCTCGATCAGCTCCCAGAACGGCTCCCCGTACTCCTGGAGCGTCCTCGCCCAGGCACTCGGCCCGATGATGGTCTACGACGCCGCGATCACCGTCGCCCGCGCCTACCCGTACGAGGAGCACCGCCAGGGCGTGCTCGGCCCGATCCTGGTGCGCCGGGAGCCGGTGGGCGTGGTCGCCGCCGTCATCCCCTGGAACGTCCCGCAGTTCGTGGCGGCGGCCAAGCTCGCCCCCGCCCTCCTGACCGGATCGACCGTCATCCTCAAGCCCTCGCCCGAGGCGCCGCTCGACTCCTACATCCTCGCCGACATCGCACGCGAGGCCGGACTCCCCGAGGGCGTGCTGTCGATCCTGCCCGCGGACCGCGAGGTCAGCGAGTACCTCGTCGGGCACCCCGGCATCGACAAGGTCTCCTTCACCGGCTCGGTCGCGGCCGGCAAGCGCGTGATGGAGGTCGCCGCGCGCAACCTCACCCGCGTCACCCTCGAACTCGGCGGCAAGTCCGCGGCCGTGGTCCTCCCGGACGCCGACGTGGCGACCGCCGTCGCCGGGATCGTGCCGGCGGCCTGGATGAACAACGGTCAGGCGTGCGTGGCCCAGACCCGCATCCTCGCCCCCCGCAGCCGGTACGAGGAGGTCGCCGAGGCCCTCGCGGAGGCGGCCGGCGCACTCGTCGTCGGCGACCCCCTCGACCCGGCGACCCAGCTCGGCCCGCTCGTGGCCGAGCGGCAGCGGCAGCGCTCGCTGGACTACATCCGGATCGGCCAGGAGGAGGGCGCGAAGGTCCTGGCGGGCGGCGGCCGCCCGGCGGACCTGGAACAGGGCTGGTACGTGGAGCCCACCCTCTTCGGCGACGTCGACAACTCCATGCGGATCGCACGCGAGGAGATCTTCGGCCCGGTCGTCTGCCTGATCCCCTACGGCGACGAAGCCGAAGCGGTACGCGTCGCCAACGACTCGGACTTCGGCCTCAGCGGCAGCGTCTGGACCGCCGACGTCGAGCGCGGCATCGACTTCGCCCGCCGGATCCGCACCGGCACCTTCAACGTGAACACCTTCAGCCTCGACATGCTGGGCCCCTTCGGCGGCTACAAGAACAGCGGCCTGGGCCGGGAGTTCGGCCCGGAGGGCCTGAGCGAGTACCTGGAGCACAAGATGATCCACCTCCCGGCCGGTTACGAAGCGGGTGCCTGATGGGTGACCGCTGGCAGGTCGAGGTGGACAGAGGCGTCTGCATCGGCTCGGGCATGTGCGTGAACCACGCCCCGGACGGCTTCGTCCTGGACTCGGCACGCCAGTCCCACCCCCGCACACCCCAGTCGGACGCGAACGAACCCACCCTCACGGCGGCGGAAGGCTGCCCCGTGGAAGCCATCCTCATCACCCTCGCGTCGACGGGCGAACCGGTCTTCCCGCCGGAGGAATAGGGGAGCGGGGGCGGGTGCGGGGGCAGGGGCGGGGCGGTCGGATACGCCCCGCCCCGCCGCATGATCGACCGTTGTCCGTTCCGTTGTCGATGTTGCATACTCCGCTGCGCTCGCATCTCGAACGGACGGGCGAACGAGTTCGATGACGGGAACCTCCTTGGCCCAGCTTCAGTTGGTCGATCCATCCGTGTCCATCCCCATCCTCTACACAGCTGCTGCGGTCGTGGTGCTGTGCCTTCTCCTGGCCGCCCTCATACCCCCACGCCCCCTGAACGGGCGTCTGGCCGGGCCCGATCCGCAGCTCCAGCTCGCGCTCAAGGCCGTGCGCGGTGGGGCGTGGGAGCCCGCGGCCGACCTCATGGAGGCGGCCGGAACCGACTGGGAGCGCCGTACGCACTACGCCGGGCACCTGGCGTACTCAGCCGCGTACGACGGAGACGGCTGGCTGAAGGCCTGGCAGGCGGCCGCCCCGGACGACCCCGACGCGATGTTGGTCGCCGGGTGTACGCGCGTGAAGCGGGCCTGGCGGCTGCGCGGGTTCCGGTCGGCGAGTGTGACGTCCCGGGAGCAGTTCGCCGGCTTCCACCAGGAGCTTGCCGCGGCGCGCGTGGAGCTGGCGGACGCCGCACGCCGCTGTCCGGGAGATCCGACGCCGCTGGCCGGGTTGGTCACGGTCGGGCGCGGGCTGGCCTTCTCCAAGGACGAGATGGGCGCGTTGCTGGCCGAGGCCGAGGCGGCCTCGCCGCACCACTTCGGCACCCACTACGCCGCATTGCTGTATTTCTGCAGCAAGTGGCGCGGTTCCCGGGCCGAAGTGGAGGAGTTCGCGGCGCGGGCGGCCAGGCAGGCGCCGCGTGGGAGCCTGCTGGCGCTCCTGCCCCTGCTCGCGTGGTACGAGGAAGTGGACCTGGGAGGCGACCCCGCCGGCCTGTTCGGTACGCCGCACGTCGTCGCGCTCGTGGACGCGGCGCTGGAGGACGTCGGAGTGGCGGAAGGCCACCCGAACCTGCCGGAGGCGCGGCACCTGCTCGCCTACTTCCTCGTCCGCCAGCGCCGCTACCGAGCGGCCCTGGAGCAGTTCCGACAGGTCGACGGCTACGCGAACGCCATCCCGTGGAGCTATCGCCCGTGGGGCAAGCTCTCCTACCGACTGCACCGCGCCCGGGCCGTCTGGGGAGCCCTGCTCACGCGGCGGTGAGCCGCGGGGCCGCTCGGGCGGCGTCGGGTAGGTGGGGCGGTGGTGGGGACGGCGGGGTCCACTCGGTCCGCATCACAGCTGTGTATGGGGGTTTCCCGTCAGTCCCATCGTCCCTCCGGGTCGGGCCGGTCCCTCAAGGGCGCTCCTCCTTCGTCGTCGCGTCGCTTCGCGATGTCGCTGCGCTCCACCCTTGACCGACCGTCCCGACCCGGAGAAACGAAAGACTGCCGAGAAGCCCCCAAAAGAACGAGCCGGTCCAAGGCACGAAGGACGGGGAGATCACAGCAGCCAGGGCACGCCCTGGTGAGCACGATCCCGAGACAGGCCCATGAGACCTGTGCGTCAGAGCGAAGGGGCGCACCACATCGCTACGCGCTCCTGACGTCTCAGCGTCCGACCACCGTCCGGGGCTGGACATAAGCCGCCCACGCGACCTCGGCCATTCCGCGCTCACCGCGTCCGACCACCGTCTGGAGCCGGGCATAGGCCGCCTACCACCCCAGGCATTCCGCGCTCATCGCGTCCGACGACCGTCTGTGGCGGGTCATAGGCCGCCCACGACCTCAGGCACCTCGCGCTCACCGCGTCCGACGGCCGCCTGTGGTCGGTCATAGGCCGCTTACGGCCCATGGACGCTTCTCACGGGAGGCGTCCGCACGCCGGCGGAGGCGAAAAGACGCAGAAGCGCGGCCATGTCGCGGTGGATGCGGGTCAGCGCAGGTGAGCGGCCCAGACGATCGACATATCACGCCAATTGCCCCACTTTGTGTGTGGGCTTGTGATGTCGTCCTTGCGCTGACCTGAATCCACGACGGATCAGCCGAGCTGCTGGCCGCCCTCACCTCTCTCGGTGCGCCCCATCGGCCGTCGACGGCCGCAGGTCGCCGACGTGGAGAGGCGCGCGGCGATCTGAGGCGGCCTGTGCCCGGCCACGGCCGGTCGTCGGCCGCAGGGCGGGAGCCGGGGCCCGGTCGTGGGCGGCCTGTGCCCAGCCGCGACCGATCGGCGGACGCGGGTCGAGGATCGGATCGCGGTCGTGGGCGGCTTATGCCCGGCCACGGACGGTCGTCGGACGCGACGAGCGCGGAATACCTGGGGTGGTAGGCGGCCTATGCCCAGCCCCAGACGGTCGTCGGACGCTGAGAGGTGGGGAGCGTGTAGCGATCGGATGCGCTCCGTCGCAGGGTGCGGCCTTCTGTCGGACTCGTCTCGCGGTCGTTGCCGCCAGGGCCGGCCTGGGGGGCTGTGATGTCCCCGTCCCTGAAAGCTTGGACCGGCTCGTTCTTTTGGGGGCTTCTCGGCAGTCTTTCGTTTCTCCGGGGCGGGACGGTCGGTCAAGGGTGGAGCGCAGCGACATCGCGAAGCGACGCGACGAAGGAGCGCCCTTGAGGGACCGGCCCGACCCGGAGGGACGATGGGACTGACGGGAAACCCCCATACACAGCTGTGATGCGGATCGAGTGGCTCCCGCCCACCCCGACTCCGCCCGCCCTCGTCCGGCCCCCCGCCCGGCCCCCGGCCCCGCCTCGCCGCAGCGGCGGCTTCAGGCCTTTTCCGGGGCCGTCAGGTCGATCAGGCGGCACACCGTTTCGATGTCGATCTTGACCTGGGCGATCGAGGCGCGGCCGGAAAGCCACGTGATCAGAGCCGAGTGCCAGGTGTGCTCGATGACCCGGACCGCCGAGAGCTGCTCCGCCGTCGGGGGGTGCTCCAGGCCCATCGCGTCCAGGATGATCGCCGTGGTCAGCCGGGACACCGTGTCCACCTCGGGGCTCACGCTCCGGTCCGCGAACGTCAGTGCCCGCACCATCGCGTCGGCCAGCTGCGGCTCCCGCTGGAGGGCGCGGAAGGCCCGCATCAAGGTCTCCGCGACCCGTGCCGCCGGGTCGTCCCCGGCCGGCGGGCGTTTGCGCAGCGTGGTGTGCATGTGCTGGAGCTGGTCCTGCATGGTGGCGACCAGCAGGTGCACCTTGGACGGGAAGTAGCGGTAGAGCGTGCCCAGGGCCACGCCCGCCGCCTCCGCGACCTCGCGCATCTGTACGGCGTCGAAACCGCCCCGGCTGGCCAGCTGGGCGCTGGCGTGCAGGATCCGGCGGCGGCGTGCCTCCTGGCGTTCCGTCAGGGGAGGCGACGCCGGTGTGGTGACGGCCTTCACTTCCGCTGTCATGTGTCCCGTTCCGTATCGTTGCGCGGGCTGAATCCGGGCTGGTCCGCGGCCAGCATCGCAGGCGCCGGAGCCGTGGCGCGAATCACCTGCTCCGCCTCTTACGGTGTGGTTTCCGGCCGGTAGATTCAATGGTCTTCGACGGATCAAGTCTGAAACTTGTTCTACATTATCCGAGCGGTTACGCTCCGGCGAAAGTTGCAGTGAGAAGGGGGCCGAGAGTGACCGCAGAGGCCATGGTGACGAGCCCTTTCGTGGGCTCCGCCGCCGACGGCGACCGCCCGCTGCGCATCGCACTCCTCACCTATAAGGGGAACCCGTTCTGCGGCGGCCAGGGCGTCTACGTCCGCCACCTCTCGCGTGAACTCGTCCAACTGGGGCACTCCGTCGAAGTCGTCGGCGCGCAGCCCTACCCGGTCCTCGACACGGGCGCCTCGCTCACCGAACTCCCGAGCCTGGACCTGTACCGCAGCCCGGACCCCTTCCGCACGCCGAAGCGTGACGAGTACCGGGACTGGATCGACGCCGTCGAGGTCGCCACCATGTGGACCGGGGGCTTCCCCGAGCCGCTGACGTTCTCGCTGCGCGCCCGCCGCCATCTGGCCGCGCGCGCCGGTGACTTCGATGTCATCCACGACAACCAGACCCTCGGCTACGGCCTCCTCGCCGACCTCGGCGCCCCGCTGGTCACCACGATCCACCACCCCATCACCGTCGACCGCAAGCTCGACCTCGACGCCGCGCGGGGCCGCATGAAGCGGGCCTCCGTGCGCCGCTGGTACGGCTTCACCCGCATGCAGGGCCGGGTGGCCCGCCGGCTGCCGTCCGTGCTCACCGTCTCCGGGTCCTCCAAGCAGGAGATCGCCCAGCACCTGGGCGTCCAGGACGAGCGCATCCACGTCGTGCACATCGGCGCCGACACCGACCTGTGGTCGCCGGACCCGTCCGTGGCCGAGGTGCCGGGCCGCATCGTCACCACCTCCAGCGCGGACGTGCCGCTCAAGGGGCTCGTGTACCTCGTCGAGGCGCTCGCGAAGCTGCGTACCGAGCGGCCCGAGGCGCACCTCGTGGTCGTCGGCAAGCGCGCCGAACAGGGCCCGGTCGCCCGCGCCCTCGAGACGTACGGCCTCCAGGACGCCGTCCGCTTCGTCAAGGGCATCACCGACGCCGAGCTCGTCGACCTCTACCGCAGTGCCCAGATCGCCTGCGTGCCCTCCCTCTACGAAGGCTTCTCGCTCCCGGCGGCCGAGGCCATGGCCACCGGCACCCCGCTCGTCGCCACCACCGGCGGCGCGATCCCCGAGGTCGCCGGACCCGACGGCGAGACCTGCCTCGCGGTGCCCCCGGGCGACGCGGGCGCGCTGGCCGCCGCGCTGGGCCGGGTGCTGGGCGACCCCCAGCTGCGGGCCCGCCTCGGCGCCGCCGGGCGCGAACGGGTCCTGACCCGGTTCACGTGGGCCGCGGCCGCCAAGGGCACCGTCGCGCACTACCGCGCCGCGATCGAGCAGGCCGCCGCCGGCCGTACCCGCCGGGCGCGCTGACCTTCCGCCACCCCCGCTTCGTCCCCATCCCCCGAACACCCCCGCGACCGCGAAGGCAGGACCCCGTGCTGACCGTCGATTTCTCCCGGTTCCCGCTCGCCGCAGGCGACCGCGTACTCGACCTGGGCTGCGGCGCAGGCCGGCACGCCTTCGAGTGCTACCGGAGAGGCGCCCAGGTGGTCGCCGTCGACCGCAACGGCGAGGAGATCCGCGAGGTCGCCAAGTGGTTCGCCGCGATGAAGGAGGCCGGTGAGGCCCCCGCCGGGGCCACCGCCACGGCCATGGAGGGCGACGCGCTGGCGCTGCCCTTCCCCGACGACTCCTTCGACGTCGTCATCATCTCCGAGGTGATGGAGCACATCCACGACGACAAGGGCGTGCTCGCCGAGATGGTGCGCGTGCTCAAGCCCGGCGGGCGCATCGCCATCACCGTGCCGCGCTACGGCCCCGAGAAGATCTGCTGGGCGCTCTCCGACGCCTACCACGAGGTCGAGGGCGGCCACATCCGCATCTACAAGGCGGACGAGCTGCTCGGCAAGATGAAGGCCGCGGGCCTCAAGCCGTACGGCACGCACCACGCGCACGGGCTGCACTCCCCGTACTGGTGGCTCAAGTGCGCCTTCGGCGTCGACAACGACAAGGCGCTGCCCGTGAAGGCGTACCACAAGCTCCTGGTGTGGGACATCATGAAGAAGCCGATGGCGACGCGGCTCGCCGAGCAGGCCCTGAACCCGCTCATCGGCAAGAGCTTCGTGGCCTACGCGACCAAGCCCCATCTCCCCGTCAGCGCGGCCCAGTGAGCTCGCCGGGGCGCACCGAACACCTGGTCCTGGACGGCGTACTGACGGCCGAGGAGGCCGCCCGTACCGTGGCGGGGATCCTCGCCGCGCAGCGCGCCGACGGCGCCATACCGTGGTTCCGCGGGCACCACCTCGACCCGTGGGACCACACCGAGGCCGCGATGGCGCTCGACGCGGCCGGTGAGCACGAGGCCGCGGAGCGGGCGTACACGTGGCTGGCCCGGCACCAGAACCAGGACGGTTCCTGGTACGCGGCCTACGCCGACCGGCCCGACGGTGTGGACACCGAGGAGCCGCAGGACGCGAGCCGCGAGAGCAACTTCACCGCGTACATAGCCGTCGGCGTGTGGCACCACTACCTGTCCACCGGCGACGACGCCTTCCTGGACCGCATGTGGCCGGCCGTGTACGCGGCCGTGGAGTGCGTCCTGACGCTCCAGCAGCCCGGCGGCGAGATCGGCTGGAAGCGGGAGGCGGACGGCACGGCCGTCACCGACGCGCTCCTCACCGGCTCCTCCTCCATCCACCAGGCGCTGCGCTGCGCGCTGGCCATCGCCGAGCACCGTGAGGAGCCGCAGCCCGACTGGGAGCTCGCGGCGGGCGCGCTGCGGCACGCCATCCGGCGTCACCCGGAGCGGTTCCTCGACAAGAACCACTACTCGATGGACTGGTACTACCCGGTCCTCGGCGGGGCCTTGACCGGTTCGGAGGCCAGGGCGCGCATCGAGGAGCGCTGGGACGAGTTCGTGGTCCCGGACCTGGGCGTGCGCTGCGTACTGCCCAACCCGTGGGTGACGGGCGGCGAGTCCTGCGAGCTGGCGCTCGCGCTGTGGGCGACAGGGGAGTCGGACCGGGCGCTGGAGATCCTGCGCTCGATCACGCACCTGCGCGCGGACAACGGCATGTACTGGACGGGGTACGTGTTCCAGGACGAGGCCGTCTGGCCGGTGGAGCAGACCACCTGGACGGCCGGGTCGCTGCTGCTCGCCGTCGCGGCGCTCGGCGGGGACGAGGCCACGACCGAGGTGTTCGGCGGGGCCTCGCTCCCGGCCGGGCTGGAGCCCGACTGCTGCGGGTGAGTCGGGCTCAGGTTCAGCGGCGGTAGAGCCAGCCGGCGACGGCGTGGCCGACGAGCAGGTAGGCGACGGCGGCGATGCCGTAGCCGATGACGACCTGGACCCATTCGCGGCTGAAGGTGAACAGGTCGTAGGACCAGGCCGCGAGCCAGGACGCGATGTCGTGGACGAAGTCGACCAGGGCGTTGCCCTGGTTGGCTTCCAACAGGTACAGCAGGATCCAGAGCCCGATGACGAAGGCGAGCACGTCCGCCACCAGTGCGACGGCGCGGCCTGCCTGACTGCTTCCCCGGGTGCGTACTCGTGTGTGAGTGCTCATACGGCCCGTGTTGCCGCCTTGGCGTGTCGTAAACCCGAACGGGTTCCCCCGGTGGCGGGGCGCCGGGACCGGGGTGAGGCTGCGGAGGACGCCTCAGTCCCCGGAGGAAACCGTGTCCGTACCCACGACCGTCCGATTCCGTCGCGCCGTCACCGCCGTGGTGCTGTCCACCGCGCTGATGGTCGGAGCCACCGCATGCGGCAGTGGTGGCAACGGCCCGCGCGAGGAGCTGTCCGCCGCGTCGATGGGGGAGCTGGCCGCCCTCGCGGCGGCGGAGCCCGTCGCCGCCGAGGCCGACGAACTGGCCGCCGCGACGCCGTCGCCCAGTACGTCCGCGGAGAAGCAGAAGTTCGCCAAGACGCGGTTCGTCGCCAACGCGAGCCTCGCGGCCGGGGCGACGTACCAGTGGATCGTCAAGCCGTACCGGGCGGGCAAGTTCAAGAAGGGCGCCAAGGGGCGTACGTTCGCGCTGATCAAGGCGGGCCTCGCGGGTGCGTTCGCGTACAACCGGCTGAAGGCGGCGACCCAGAACGCCAAGGGTGACCCGCTGCTGGCGAAGGCGGTGGCCCCGCTGGCGGCGGGCATCGAGTCCCTGAAGGGGCTCGGCAGCAAGCTGCGCAAGGGGCAGGCGGGTGACGGTGACATCGATGCGTTCGACAGTGTCATCAACAGTGTGAAGGAAGCCGGTCAGAGTGCGGGGGCGACGGTGACGGACAAGGTCCCGAGCGCGTCGCAGCTCGGCGGCTGACCCGTCTCCGGGTGCGGTGCGGTGCGGTGGTCGCGCCTCAAACGCCGGCGGGGCTGGGTTGGGCCGCTCGGGCGGGGGCGGAGTGTGGGGGTGGGGGTGTGGGGCCGGCGGGGGGTGTCTCCTCGGCTCGCGCGGCGCGGCCACGTCCCGGCCGTACGGCCCAGGTTGCGCGCTCGTCCTGCGGGGACACCCCCCACCGTCCCCACACCCCCACCGCTGGCCGCCTTCTCCCAGGGCCGTGGGGCGGTGACACTGCGGGGGCTCCCCGCAGGACGAGCGCGCAACCTGGGTTTCGCATCATGACCATGGCCGCGTCGCGCGAGCCGAGGAGAGCCCCCGCAGGGGCACCGCCCCACCCGAAGCCCCACCCAAGCCCCGCCGGCGTTTGAGGCGCGGCCACCGGGCCGCACCCGGGAACGCACCCGCACCCGGACGATCCCGCACCGCCCGGCCAGGGCAAGGGCGCGACCACCGGGCCGCACCCGGAAGACGATTCCGTAACGCCCGGCCAGGGCAGAGGCGCGGCCACCGGGCCGCACCCGGGAACGCACCCGCACCCGGACGATCCCGCACCGCCCGGCCAGGGCAAGGGCTGTTTCAATGGGGTCGTGATCGAGATCGTGGTGGTCGTTCTGGGCGCCGTGGGAGCCGGGTGGCTGCTGCGGCGCAAGCATCGTGCGCGGACCGCCGCCGGGCCGGTGCCCGGGATTCCGTGCATGGTCCGGATCCCGGCCGGCGAGGGCCGTTGGCGGCCGGGCCGGGTGTACGGGGAGCAGGGCGTGGCCCGGTGGGTTCCGCAGCGGGGGGAGCCGGTGGCGTTGCCCGGTGGGCGGGCCACCGGGATCCGGGTGCCCTCGGTGAAGGAGGGGATCTCCATCAATCCCGGCTCGCGGATCGTCACCTGCGCCTACGACGGCGGCGGGAGCGTGGAGATCGCCGTCATGCCGCTGGACGTGCGGGAACTGCTGGAGTTCGTGCCGCAGGCCGAGTCCTGAGGTCCGGCTTTCCGTCTCAGCTGTTGAGTTCGGCGAGGACGCGCAGGGTGTGGGGGTCCGGGGCCGTCAGGAGGAGGTCGGTCACGGGGCCCTTGCGCCAGAGGTCGAGGCGTTCGGCGATGCGTTCCCTGGGGCCGATGAGGGAGATCTCGTCGGCGAAGGCGTCCGGTACGGCCAGGACCGCTTCTTCCTTGCGGCCCGCGAGGAACAGTTCCTGGATGCGGCGGGCCTCTTCCTCGTAGCCCATGCGGGCCATCAGGTCGGCGTGGAAGTTGCGGGCCGCGTGGCCCATGCCGCCGATGTAGAAGCCGAGCATCGCCTTGACCGGGAGCAGTCCCTCGGCGACGTCGTCGCAGACCTTGGCGCGGGCCATCGGCGCGATCATGAAGCCTTCGGGGAGGTCGGTGAGGGAGGCCTGGTAGACGTCGGTGCGGGTGGGGGACCAGTACAGGGGGAGCCAGCCGTCCGCGATGCGGGTGGTCTGGGCGATGTTCTTCGGGCCTTCCGCGCCGAGGAGGATCGGCAGGTCCGCCCGGAGCGGGTGGGTGATCGGCTTGAGCGGTTTGCCGATGCCGGTGCCGTCCTCGCCGCGGTACGGGTGGGTGTGGAAGCGGCCGTCGAGGGCGACCGGGCCTTCGCGGCGCAGCACCTGCCGGACGATGTCCACGTACTCGCGGGTGGCGGTGAGGGGTGAGGCGGGGAAGGGGCGTCCGTACCAGCCTTCGACGACCTGTGGCCCGGAGAGGCCGAGGCCGAGCGTCATGCGGCCGCCGGAGAGGTGGTCCAGGGTGAGGGCGTGCATGGCGGTGGCGGTCGGGGTGCGGGCGGCCATCTGCGCGATGGCGGTGCCGAGGCGGATCCGGGAGGTGTGTGCGGCGATCCAGGTCAGGGGGGTGAAGGCGTCCGAGCCCCAGGCTTCGGCGGTCCAGACGGAGTGGTAGCCGAGGTTCTCGGCCTCGGTGGCGAGGTCGAGGTGGTCGGGGTTGGGGCCGCGGCCCCAGTAGCCGAGTGCGAGTCCGAGGCGCATGTACGGTCCCTCCAGAATCTGACGAGGCGTCAGGTGACTGTAGGGCAACGGCCCCCCGCCCGGAAGGGCGGGGGGCCGTCGGCCTGGGTCCGGGCGGCGGTCAGCCGCGCTGGATGCCCGAGGTGTCGTTCAGGACGCCGCGGCGGCCGTCCTGGGTCTGGGCGATCAGGGTGGCGGCGCCACGCTGCTCGACGGCCAGGTACCAGGTGCCCGGGGCGAGTTCGGCGATCGGGGTGGGCGAGCCGTCCTCCGCGTACAGGGGGCGGGCGACCGGCACCGCGAACCAGAACGGGGTGAAGTCCGCCGCCGGGGTCGGCGCCGGGGCCGGGGTGTGCTGCGCGTCCTGCGGACCGGGACCCGGGTTCGGCGTGCCGCCGTAAGGCGGGACCGGCTGCGGGGTGGCGCCGTACGGGGTCTGCTGCCCGCCCGGGTAGCCGTAGCCGGCACCCGGCTGGGGCTGGCCCGGCTGGCCACCGTACGGCGGGACCGCGGCGGGGCGCGGTTCCGGGACGAGCTGGCCGGCCAGCGCCGGGACCTTCGCGCCGGCCAGGGCGACACCGGCCAGGGCGAGCGTGGCGATGAAGGCGAGGATGGCGCCGGCGCCCAGGTCGAGCACGTCAGGGCATGCGATGAGGCCCCACAGTGCCGACCAGGCGGCGGAGACGGCGAGGACCGTGCCCCACGCCGTGAGCGGCAGGCCGAGCACCTTGCGCTCCGGCTGGAAGCGGGACCCGATGAGCAGACCGGCGGCGATGAAGCCGATCAGGAAGACGGTCGGGAGCGTCAGGTGGTTGGAATCGAGGTCCCAGGCACTCGGCCGGTCGACACCGGTGGCGGAGTAGTAGTCGAGGAACGAGGCGATGAACAGCAGCGCCGCTGCTCCGATCACCACGCCGTCGCCTCGAGTGAGGGAGCGGATGTTCACGTCTCAGGTGTCCTTCTCGGTCTCGGTCGTCGTCTCGTGGTGCCACGGTCGCAGAGCGTGTCTGCAGCAGGGCGGGCGGCACCATGGTACGGAGGTTTCCGACGGCCGAGATGATCGGGTCGGCGGGTGGTCCCGCCGGACTCCCGGGAGGACCTACCCGCCGAGGAAGCCGACGATGCCGTCCGCGATGCCCTGGGCCGCCTTCTGCCGCCACTCCGGACTCGTCAGCTGCGCCGCGTCCTTGGCGTCACGCATGTTGCCGCATTCGATGAACACCTTGGGCTGGGTTGACAGGTTCAGTCCGCCCAGATCGTCGCGCACCACCAATCCGGTGCCGCTGCCGAGGTAGTTGGCGGGCGCCGAGCCGGTGGTGCGGGCGAAGTTCCCGGCGATCCTCTCCCCGAGTTGCCGGGACGGTTCGACGATCTTCGCGGTGTCGGCGGCGCCGCTCTTGACCTTGGCCGGGAGGATGATGTGGAAGCCGCGGTTGCCCGCCGAGACCCCGTCGGCGTGGACGGACACGACGGCGTCGGCCTTCGCCTCGTTGCCGATGCGGGCACGCTCGGTGATGCAGGGACCCCACGGGCGGTCGGCCTGGTGGGTGAGGACCACCTTGGCGCCCTGGGCCTCCAGGGCGGTCCGCAGGCGCAGGGAGACGTCGAGGGTGAAGTCCGCCTCCTTGTAGCCGGCGTTGGTGGTGGTGCCGGTGGTGTCGCATTCCTTGCGGTTCGTACCGATGTCGACCTGCTGGTCGATCTCCTCGGTGTGCTCGAAGTTCCCGGCGTTGTGGCCGGGGTCGACGACCACGGTCCTGCCGGCGAGCGCGCCCTTGGCGGGTGCGGGTGCCGGGGCGGCCGCGGGGCTGCTCGTACTCGCGCCGGGGCTCGTGGTCGCGCTCTCGCCGGCGGTGGAGCCCGGCTTCGCGTCCCGCTGGCCCGGCGAGAGGGTCGAGTGCGAGGCGGGCAGCGGCGCCGGGTGGGACTGCCCGTCGGACCCGGACCCGGCGGCGAACGCCTGGGTCAGGACCCAGCCCGCCAGAGCGGCCGGGGCGAGCGCGGCAACCCCGACGACGAGCGTGGAGCGTCGGGTGAACCAGGGCCGGTGCGGGTCGATGGTCGAGCCGGACTCGGGGGGCGGGGGGCTGTTGTCGTTGCGCACGCCGCGATGCTAGACCCGCTTGCCGGCCCCCGTCCGGACCGTAGGCCATCCGAAGGCGTGGTGCGATTGTCTGCCTGGCGTTCATCAGGTCGGATGACCGGACGCCCTCAGTTCGAGGTCCGGCTTTCGCGCTTCCGTGCCGAGCGCGCCCACTGCCACGCCGTGTGCCCCACGAGAGCCAGGGCGATGAGAACGGCGAGCACGCGAATCGTGCCCCAGGTCACCTCACCGAAGGCCGCGTTGCCCGCTTCCACTTTCAGACGTTCGGATGTCTCGACAAAGGCGATCAGCGGAACAAGGAGACGGAAGGGAAGTCCGCCGATCCCGGGGATCCGCGCCAGATTCCCGAAGAGACCCAGAGGGACGCCGAAAAAGAAAGCGGCCAAACCCCAGGCGAGCATTCCCGACGAGACGCCTTCCGCTTCCAACCCGTCGGCCGACATTCCGATCGGCGCGACGGGACTCAGCCACTTGAGCGTGTAGTAGACGACCACGCCGACGGCCAGTGCCGAAGAGGCCACCACGGCGGACTCGATCTTCGACCGCCGGGTGTACCCGACGAGGAAGGCCAGGCACGCCCACGACCATCCCCCGGCGAAGACGAGGCCCGTGATGTGGAAGATCGGGGTGTCGAACTTGCCCGAGATCGCGCCGAGCACGCCGATCAGCGCACCGGCGACGAGAGCTGAGAATATGGAAATGGCGCGTGTGCGCGATAAACTCACGACGGTCTTCCCTGCCTACGGGTCGCCGGTGGACGGGTCGGTGATCTCCCCGGGTTCCCGTACCGGCGATTGCGCGGGAACCAGGGCGCCGAAATATCTGCGGTGGCAGCCTACGGTCGCGCGTACGGTCGCCGGAAGCGGAAATCGGGCAGCCCGGATCGAGCGCGACGAGCTTCCCGGCGGACCGTCCCGGTCACCGAACCGGACGGACGTCAGACGCCCGCGCCCGTACGCCGCAGCACGCGCAGCGAGTCGGTGACGGAGATCTCCTCGAAGGCGCCGGAGGCCAGGGCCCGCAGATAGATGCGGTACGGGGCCTGGCCGCCGTCGGCCGGATCCGGGAAGACGTCATGGATGACGAGCGTGCCGCCCTCCGCGACGTGCGGGGCCCACCCCTCGTAGTCGCCGGTCGCGTGCTCGTCGGTGTGACCGCCGTCGATGAAGACGAAGCCGAGCTTGCCGCCCCAGGTGGCCGCGACCTGCGGGGACCGGCCGACGATCGCGATCACGTGGTCCTCCAGCCCGGCCTTGCGCAGCGTCCGGCGGAAGGTCGGCAGGGTGTCCATCAGCCCGACCTCCGGGTCCACGACCGTCGGGTCGTGGTACTCCCAGCCCGGCTGCTGCTCCTCGCTGCCCCGGTGGTGGTCGACGGTGATCGCCGCCACGCCGGCCTCGCGGGCGGCGTCGGCGAGCAGGATGGTGGAGCGGCCGCAGTACGTGCCGACCTCCAGCAGCGGCAGCCCGAGCGCCCCGGCCGCGGTGGCCGCCTCGTACAGGGCGAGACCTTCCCGCACGGGCATGAACCCCTTGGCGGCCTCGAAGGCGGCGAGGGTCTCCGGCTTGGGCTGGGCGGCCATGGTGTTCCTCCTGCTGAGCGACGTGTGGCGGCCCATGCTGCCTTACCCGCCGGTAGGGCGCTACGGCCGGGGCACGCTCCTACGCCGCCCCCCGGTCAGCGGCCGAACAGCCGGGACAGGCCACCCGTCCCGCCGGTCCCCTCCGCGCGCCGCTGCTCCCGTACGGCACGCCGGAAGTCCGCCCGGGTGTCGGAGACCTCCTGGGCCAGGTCCTGCATGCCGGGGAGGAAGGGAAGCCGGTGCAGCAACGCGTTCATGTGCGCCAGCGCGGCCGCCGGATCGCCCGCCTCGCCGATGGTGCGGAGCACGCGGTGGGCCACTTTCGGATCGCCGCGCTCGGCGAGTTCGGCGAGGTTCGGGAAGAGCCGCCAGTACAGGAGCGCGGCGCCGGCGATGTCACCGACGAGCCAGGCGTCATGGGCCAGCCTGCGCCGCACGTCCAGCAGGACGGGACTGTCGGCGGTCAGGGCCCATTCCAGGTCGGGCAGCAGCGGCCCCAGCCAGGCCCGCTCGCTCAGCGCGCGCTCCCGGCCGCGCGCGTCCCACTGGCCGTCACGGGCGTGGGCGCCCCGATGCATGGCCGACGCGAGGTGGTAGCGGGCGGTCAGCGTGACCAGGGCGTGCGTGCCGAACACCCGCGTCGCCTGCTCGACGAGCACCCGCAACTCCTGCTCGTGCCGGCGGCCGTCCCCGGACCCGAAGGCCGCCGCCTCGCCGACCCAGGCGGCACGCCCGGTGATCGTGTCCGGGTGCTCCAGGCCCAGGACCCGCACCATGCGCGGCAGCAGGCGCTCCAGATCGATCGTCCTGGACGGCCCGGCGACCCGCATCACACGGTGGTAGGCGGCCCGCACCGTCAGCGGGTCCTGCGCGCCGAGTTCCTCGGTCAGGTCGTCGGTCAGCATGCGCAGCCGCTCCACGACATCGGCCGGCTCGTCCTCCACCAGCTGCGTCAGCCTGCGCTCCAGCATCGCGCGGACCGGATCGGCGGCCGCGGTGTGCACGGTGGGGGCGTACGGCGGCGGGGGCGGGAAGGAGCCCGCCGGCGGAGCGGGCTCGGGTTCGGGCGCGGCCACGGGCTCGGGGGTCCGGCTCCGGGCGATCTCCGCCAGCCGCCGGGACACCTCGGCCGCGTCCGCCGGCCGGTCCGCCGGGTCCTTGGCGAGCAGCTCCAGCACGAGGGAGTCCAGCGCGGCCGGCAGCTCCGCGCGCAGCGAAGTCGGCGCGGGCGGCGCGGTCGTGAGGTGCTGGGCGAGCAGCTCGTGCATCTCGCGCGCGGCGAACGGGCGGGTGCCGGTCAGCAGTTCCATCAGGACGCAGCCCAGGGCGTACAGGTCGGCCCGCCCGTCGACGGGCACGCCGTTCGCCCCGCCGGTCCACCGTTCGGGGGCCATGTACGGGAAGGAGCCGATGACCATGCCGGTGGCCGTCAGCCCCGTCGTGGCGGTGGCGCCGCCGCTGCCGCCCCCGGCCTTGGCGATGCCGAAGTCGAGCACCTTCGTCAGCCCGCCGTCGGTGACCATCACGTTGGCGGGCTTCACGTCCCGGTGGACGATCCCGGCGGCGTGGGCGGCCCCCAGCGCGTCCGCGATGCGCCCGGCCCACTCCAGGGCGTCCGCGAGCGGCGGTACGCCGGCATCCAGCACATCGGCCAGGCTGCGGCCCCGGAGCAGCTCCATGACGAGGTAGACGGCGTCGCGTCCCTCGCGCTCGGTGCGGCCGAAGTCGTGGATGGTGGCGATGTTGGGGTGCGCGAGGTTCCCGGCGAGGCTGGCCTCCCGCTCGAAGCGGCGGGTGTCCTCCGGCGTCTGCGGATATCCGATCTTGACCGCGACCTGTCGGCCCACCCGGCTGTCCTCGGCCCGCCACACCTCGCCGAAGCCTCCTCGGCCGAGCAACTCGGCCAGCGCGTACCGGTCTTCGATCACTTCCCGCACGTGCCAGGCCCCCGTCACCACAAGATCAATCCGGCAGAGCATTATCCCCGCCCGTGGAGTGGACCGGCAGCCGATCGCTTCTGACCGACCGTGACCGAGTACATGATTCACCCCACCGGAACGCACCCGGCTGACTACGCTCGGCTACAGGGCGAAACGAACGCCGAACAGCGTGAACTTGGGGGTGACCGCCTCATGGTCAAGATTCGCGAGCTCGATCCCAGTGCCTCGCCGCTGGACTACTACGGGTACGAACTGCGGCGGTTGAGGGAGCAGGCGGGCCTGAAACAGGCGCAGTTGGGCGAGATCATCTTCTGCACGGGCTCTCTGATCGGCCAGATCGAGACGACGAAGCGGGTCCCGACCCGGGACTTCTCGGAGCGCGTGGACGCGGCGCTGGGCACCGGCGGGGTGTTCTCGCGACTGGTGGGACTGGTGCTACGGAGCGTGCTGCCGACCTGGTTCCAGCCGTACGCGGAGATGGAGGCCCGGGCCTCGTACATCTCCACCTTCCAGGCGCAGTTGGTCTACGGCCTGCTGCAGACGCCCGCCTACGCGCGGGCCGTGCTCGGCGTGCGGACCGAGGGGGAACTCGACACGAAGGTGGCCGCCCGGATGGACCGGCAGCGGATCCTCGACCGCGAAGACCCGCCACTGATGTGGGTGGTGATGAGCGAGGCCGTGCTGCACCAGGAGATCGGTGGCCGCGAGGTCATGCGGGACCAACTCGCCCATCTGTTGACCCTGCAGAGGAGGGAGTGGGTGAAGGTGCAGATCCTGCCGTTCGAGGCGGGCGCCCATGCGGGGTTGCCCGGCACATTCAACCTTCTGCGGTTCGAGGACGACCCCGACATTGTCTACACCGAGGACTTCGTGCAGGGTCATATGACGGCCAATCCGCAAGCTCTCAGGGAGGGTTCGCTCCGATACGATCATTTGCAGGCAGCCGCCCTGTCCCTGGAGGACTCGGTGGAACGGATCGCCCGCGTGATGGAGGAGCGTTATGGACACCAACCAGAACCTGACGGGCGCGCAGTGGCGTAAGTCTTCGTACAGCTCCGACACCGGCGGAGACTGCGTCGAGTGCGCGCCCCTCGGTGACACCGGCTGGCTCAAGGCCTCGTACAGCGGGGACACCGGCGGTGATTGTGTCGAGATCGTCGCGCAGCCGTGCCGTGTTGCCGTCCGGGACTCCAAGGACCCCGAGGGGCCTGTATTCACCGTCCGGCCCGCGGCGTTCGAGGTCTTCGTGAGGTCCGTCTCGGTATGATCCGCTCCCTGACGACGGGGAGGGAGTCGGGGGGATGGAGTGTGTAGGACCGGTCGGTCCGACGCACGTGGGGCCGTTCAAGGTGGCCGGCGTGCTCGGGCAGGGTGGCATGGGGCGGGTACTGCTGTGTGCGGGGCCCGACGGGCGGCTCGTCGCCGTCAAGCAGGTGCTCGCGCACTTCGCCGACGACGAGGGCTTCCGGGCCCGTTTCCGGCGCGAGGTCGCGGCCTCGCGCAAGGTCTCCGGTGCCTACACGGCTGCCGTGATGGACGCCGACGCCGACGCGCCGACCCCGTGGCTGGCCTCGGTGTTCGTGGCCGGGCCCTCGTTGGGCGCCGTGGTCAAGGCGGACGGGGTGCTGCCCGAGGACGTCGTCCACCGGCTCGCGGCCGGGCTGGCCTCGGCCTTGGCGGAGATCCACCGGGCGGGGCTGATCCACCGGGACCTCAAGCCCGACAACGTGCTCCTCACCGAGGACGGCGTGCGCGTCATCGACCTCGGTATCGCACGGGCCACCGAGGCCGAGGCGGAGGGGGACACCGGGCTGACGCGTACCGGGTGGGTGATCGGTTCGCCGTCGTTCATGTCGCCCGAGCAGGCCGAGAGCAAGCAACTGACGCCGGCGAGCGACGTGTTCTCGCTCGGCTCGTTGCTGGTCATGGCGTTCACCGGCAGCAGCCCCTTCGCCGGGGCCTCGACCCTTCGGACGCTCTACGACGTGGTGCACTCCACCCCCGACCTGAGCGCGGTACCGGTCGGGCTGCGCGGGATCGTGGAGCGCTGCCTGGCCAAGGATCCGGCCGCCCGGCCCACGCCGGCGCAGCTGCTCGAACTCCTCGGGCCGGTCGCTCCGGCCGGTCGGCAGTGGCCGCCCGCCGTGGACCGGATGCTGGCCGAACAACGGGCCGCCATCGAGCGGCTGTTGTCCGGTGGGACGGTGGATGTGGTGGCGCCGCCGGAACCGCTCCCCGAGCCGGAGCCGGAGCCGGAGCCGGAGCCCGAGCGCGATGAGGTGGTGAAGCGGGCGGCCGAAGCCACGGAGTCCGCACCGCCCGTCATTCCTCCCCGGCCGACGAGCCCGCCGACCGAGCCGTCGCCCACCCCGCCCCGGAGGCGGTCGCGGACGGTGGCGCTGGTGGCCGCCGGAGTGCTGGTGGCGACAGGGGCCGGCGCGGGTGCGTACGCCCTGGACCGGGCGGCGGCAGGTCCCGCGGCCTACGCCGACGCACCGGCCTGCCAGAGCGCCGCCCGGTACATCCCGCTGACCGGGCGGGAACCGAAGGATGACTTCCACAGCGCGAGCGAGAACCAGGCACACACGATGTGCACCTGGTACAGCTTCGATGCCGGCAGACGGACCGCGCTGGTCCGGTGGGACGTCAAGCGGGGCGGTGACGACAGCGCCAACGCGAAGCTCCAGCAGACCGGTTTCGCCGCGGATGCGGTCGACGGGAGGCGGGTGAACAACCTCGGGTTCGGCGACGGGGCGTACTGGGAGTCCGACGGCACCACCGAGTGGACCTGTGCGCTCTCCGTCCGGCACGGCAATCTGGTCGTCTGGGTCGGTCTCTACCATCCCGGGGCGTGCGAGCAGAAGGCCAAGGAGGTCGCCAAGGCGGCGCTGAAGCCGGCGTCGGTCACATCCGGCTGAGCCCCTCCGCCTGCTTCTCCTGTTGCCGTCGCACCATCTCGGCGATCCAGGCGGGCGCGAACGGGGACGTGCAGTTCGGGGGCGTCGGGTAGTCCTTGAGGACTTCCAGGCGCTCGCCGATGTCGATCGCGCGGGCGCGGTACTCGGGGTGCTCGATCCCGATCTGGGCCAGGCAGTGGTTCATCGCCCACTGCAGCCGCTCCGGGGCGTCCTTCATGTCCGCCTCGATGGCATCGAGCAGCCCCGGGAGGTCGAGGCCGTCGGGCTTCTTCGCGACCCGTTCGGTGGTCAGCGCCCAGCCGGCACTCGCGATGACCGGGTCGGGATCCGCGAACCAGGCGCGTCGCAGTTCCTCGACGTGCGGGCTCTTCTTCACCACGTAGTTCACGAGCCAGTCGTGCACCTTGGGGGTGCGGGCCTCGCGGAGCATGGTGTCCAGCTCGTCGCGCTCGAAGGCCTTCGGGCGGCAGATCAGCAGCGCCAGGAGCCTGGCCGCGGTGTCCTCGGTCCTCCAGAGGTCGCGCGCGAGGTCCTGCTGCGTCTTGAGGCGCTTGGCGATCGCGCGGAGCTTGGTGAGGTTCACGCCGTGATCGTCACCGTGCCGCTCGTTGACCTCGCGCATCCGCGGGTCCTCCAGAGCCGCCAGCTCAGCCATGACCTCCTCGACCGTCGTCCCGGTCATCTCGGCCTCCTGCCCGTCGTGGATGATTTCCGGCCAGCCTATGGCCCCGCCAACCGGACATGCCGGTTCGCGGGGCCACGGCTGGTCGGGGCGGTGACCCGCCTCAGCGGAATTCGTGGGTCACCTGGATGTCGCCGACGATGTGGGCGTTGAAGTCGTCCAGCTCCTCGGCCGGAACCCAGAGCTCCAGGATGGTCCGTCCGCCCGCCTGCTGGACGGGGTAGCGGCTCAGGAACTCCGCGTCGACCTCGAAGCGGGTGACGAAGCCGACGCCGCTGTGCTTCACGTTCCAGTCCCGGGCGATCCTGATCGCGTAGTCCTCGTTGAGGACCGGGTAGAAGATCGGCTGCTCGGGCAGTCGGGGCGGCCACGCACGCCAGTTCAGCTCCCGCACCAGGGCCAGCTCCTCGGGGCCGGTGGGGCGCCACAGGGTCGTCGTGGTCCGGGGGCTGGTCATGTGCGTCGCTCTCTGAACGGGTCCGTCGGTGCGGCGGGTCGGGGGAGCGGACGATACCGGCACCGCGAACCCGGCGGCCACGCGATTTCCGCGCCGGCGGTCACGAGCTCCTACTGCGCGGCCGCGGCCTTCGCGGCGGCCATGGTCTTCTGTTTGGCGGCCAGCGGCTCCGCCAAGACGCCCTTGTCGGCTTCGATCGCGAACCTCTGGTATTCGCTTTCGGCGTCGGACCATATGCCGACCAGGTTCACCTTCTGCTTGCACAGGACGTCGGCGAGCGCGACTTCCTTCTCGTGGGTGCCGGCGGTCGCGGAGCTGAATTCCTTGTCGTTGATCGCGGCGAGCGGATCGGGGTAGGTGTGCCCGGATTCCTTCATGCATGCCGACCACGCCTCGGTCGCTTTCACCACCGCGGGAGCCTTCTGGGACTTCAGGTAGCTTTCCATGTTGAGCTTCTGGGGAAGGGCCAGGGCTCCCTGCAGATCGGCCTCGTGGAGTTCCCGCTGCGCCTGCCCCGCGCACCCGCCTTCCGGTACCGGGACGCCGTTGTGCGTGGTGGCTTCGCCCGTGACGAGCGGCATGATCTCCGATGGGTAGTCTTCGGCCGTTTTCGCCGTGTCTGGCACGTGGTATCCGTGTTGCTTCGCGAGTTCCGCGTCGGCCAGACCGTAGCGCCGCTCGTTCGTTTCGATATCGGCGGTTTCCCGCGCCCTGGGGGTGTACGGGGCGCCCAATCCGCCCAGGCACCGCCGCATGAGGGAATCGCGGGCGCGGGCGAGTTCGCCCGCGTCGGTCGTCGTCAGCAGGTAATCGTCCAGCGGCAGCTTGAGGGCCTTGCTGTCGGCGAGCCGGTGCGCCGCGGTCGGGCCTGGGGTTGCGGCGGGGGCGGCGGGGTCGGCCATGCACGCCGACAGGAACGGGAGCAGGAGCACCGCCGTACCGGCACACGCTCGGGAGGAAAAGGTGGTCACGTTCACTGTCCTCGACGAATTCCTCTACGGGGGCGAGGAAGGGTGTTCCGCGGCCGCGGAAGGCGGTCGCGGAACACCCTTTCCCGGTCCGGGTGCCGATACTGCTCAGCAGATCATGTCCCGGACGGAAGCGTTGTTGTTGTACGTGTTCACGAGATTCCGGGACGTGTGCGCATGAACGGTGTCGTACGGGCCGGAGTAGTTCGAGTTGTAGTAGACCCGGTAACAGTAGTTCGAGGCGTTCTGGGTCGACGCGGCATTGTTCTTCACCAGCTCGCCCTCGCCGGTGGCCCAGGTGGTGAATATTTCCCCGGCGAGATTGGGTACGTCACCGTCCGTGAACCACCGGGCTCCGGCCTGGTTGGAGTTGTAGTAGAGGCAGAAAAAGCCGGTCTGGCAGGCGTACGCGCTGGCCGGGGTGGCCATTCCGATCGTGACGCCGGCTGCGGCGGCCAAGAGTGCCAGGGTCCGCTTCATGCGCATGATTCATCCCCCTACGTCGTGGTGTTCGCGCCGACGCCGTAACGGGCGCGACGAAGGGGAGTTGGTTCCCGAGAACGGCACGCTCGGACCCGGGCCGGCCGTGTCGGTGCCGACTATAGTGAATGGTCCATAGGGACTCAACAGCCCGTATATAAGCCCGAGTTGAGGTGTATTGGGTTTGGCGGACCCTCCTGTCGAGGGTGCGCTCAGATGTGCAACTCGGGCGGAAAACCGGTCCATCGCAGCTCATTCGGCAGATGTCGCATGTCGTTGGAGAACAGGACGGAGGCGGGCCGGTCGGGCGCGTACCGGATGACCGTCAGGGCGGCATTGGAATGATTCAGGCCGAGCCAGCGCCATTTCGGCGCGAACATGGCGTCCCGAACGAGCCAGGCCACCAGGAAGTTGTGCGTGACGACCAGCTCGTGCCGATCCTCGTCGCCGTCCACCGGCCCGGTGAACAGGTCCATCGCCCGGCGGGCCAGCCCGGGCCCCTGCTCCCGTTCCTCGGCGGAGGCGCCTGCGAGGAAGTTCAGGAAGAGGTCCGCCGATTCGGCCGGGAGTTCCTCGCGGTCCGGTAGGTACGGGACGTAGTCGCCGGCCACTTCCGTGCGGTGCAGGGGGACGCCCGTCAGCTGGTCGCCGATCAGGCGCGCCGTCTGCTCCGCGCGGGGAAGCGGGCCGTGGTGGACGGCCGCGAGCGGGACGTCCCGGAGACGTCGGCCCAGCAGGACGGCCTGCCGGCGGCCGTTCTCGGTGAGCCCGCTCTCGTCCGGCAGCGCCTCGCCGTGGCGGACGAGGTAGAGGTATCGGGTGGCCGTGCCGGTCATTACTGACTCCTTCGAACCGGTGATCGATCTTGTGCATCGATGGACGTCGCCCCTTGCGGCGCCGGTTCCCGCCTCCGACTCACCCACCATCTGACCTTCCGTCAGATTGGAACGTGTTCTAGTCTGCCGCGCATGGGCATCGGAATCACGCAGGAGCAGCGGGAGTTGGCCGAGGCGGTGCGCGGCTGGGTCGCGCGGGCCGTGCCTCCCGAAGAGGTCCGCAAGCTGCTCGACACCCCGCCGCAGACCGGGGCGCGGCCCGCCTACTGGGACGCGCTGACCGCACAGGGACTGCTCGACTCGCACCGGGACGGCGGCACCCTCCTCGACCTGGCCGTCGTCGTCGAGGAGACCGCCCGGGCCGCGCTCCCCGGGGCGTACCTGCCGAGCGCGCTGGCCTCCGTCCTGCTGGATCGGGCCGGCGCCGAGCCGCTCGAAGGCCGGGTCGGGGCGGTCGCGCTCGGGCCCGGGACCCTGACCGCCGTCGCCGTCGAGGGCGGCGGGTACCTGCTCGACGGACTCGCCCCGCCCGTGCTCGGCGCCGGCGAGGCCGACCTGGTGCTGCTCGCCGCCGAGGCGGCGCACGGCACCCGCTGGTTCGCCGTGGACGCCGCCGCGCTGGACATCCGTACGCACGAGAGCGCCGACCCCACCCGCCCCACCGCCGAGGTGCGGGCGCGCGGTGTCACCACCGCCCCGGACCGGCTGCTGGACCTGGACGCGGCCCTGGTCCGGGACCTGGCCTGCACGCTCTTCGCCGCCGACGCCTGCGGCACGGCCGCCTGGGCCCTGCACACGGCCGCCGCCTACGCGAAGGTGCGCGAGCAGTTCGGCCGGCCCATCGGGCAGTTCCAGGGCGTCAAACACCTGTGCGCCGACATGCTCGTCCGGCTGGAACAGGCCCGGGCGCTGGCCTGGGACGCCGCGCAGGCCATGGACGAGCCCGCCGAGGTGCGCGCGCTGGTGGCCGCGCTCGCCGCCGGGACCGCCCTGGACGCCGCCTACACCTGCGCCAAGGACTGCGTCCAGATCCTCGGCGGGATCGGCTTCACCTGGGAGCACGACGCCCACATCTACCTGCGGCGGGCGCTCGTGGCCCGCCAGCTCCTCGGGCCCGGCGACGGGCACCGGGTCCGGGCCGTGCGGTGCGCGGCGGGCGGTGCGCGGCGCGAGCTGCGCCTGGAACTCCCGGCGGAGGCCGAGACGTACCGCGCGAAGGCCCGGACCGCCATCGCGGACGCGCGCGGACTCGATCCGGCCACCGCGCGCCGGATCCTGGCCCCCACCGGCTACGCGGCCCCCTACCTGCCGCCCCCGTACGGGCTCGGCGCGGGCCCCGTCGAGCAGCTCGTCGTCCAGCAGGAACTGGGCGAGGCCGGGGTCAAGGTCGCCGACCTCGGGATCGCCACCTGGGTGGTGCCCTCGCTGCTCGCCTACGGGACGCAGGCGCAGCGGGAGGCCTACCTCCTGCCGACCCTGCGCGGCGACGTCACCTGGTGCCAGCTCTTCTCGGAGCCGGGCGCGGGCTCCGACCTGGCCTCGCTGCGGACCCGGGCGGAGCGGCGGGAGGACGGCTCCTGGCGCGTCAACGGCCAGAAGGTGTGGACGAGTTCCGCGCACAGCGCCGATTTCGGGATCCTGCTGGCCCGTACCGACCCGGCCGCGCCCAAGCACAAGGGACTCGGCTACTTCGTCGTCGACATGAAGAACACCCCCGGCATCGACATCCGGCCGCTGAAGGAGATCACCGGCGAGGCCCTCTTCAACGAGGTGTACTTCGACGACGTGGACCTCCCGGCGGACGCGCTCGTCGGCGCGGCCGACGACGGCTGGAAGGTGGCCCGCAACACCCTCGGCAACGAACGCGTCCACATGGCCGACCAGATGACCTTCGACACCGGCCTGGAGGCGCTCCTCGGACGCGCCGCCGACCTCGACGGCACCTACCGGGCGCGGATCGGCGCGCTCGCCGCCGAGGCGCACGCCCTGGCCTGCATCGGGCTGCGCACCACGCTCCAGCAGGTGTCGGGGCTGGAGCCGGGCGCGGGTGCCTCCGTACGCAAGCTCGTCCAGACCCCGCACCAGCAGCGGACCGCCGAGCTCGCGCTCGAACTGCTGGGACCGGCGGGCGCGGTGCGGGAGGGGGCGGGCGAGCGGGCGGTGCACGGGATGCTCATGTCCCGCTGCCTGACCATCGCCGGGGGCACCACGCAGGTCCAGCTCAACGTCGTCGCCGAGCGGATCCTCGGCCTACCCAGGGACTAGGAGTTGTCGGGCATGAAGTCGTACATCGTGGGCGTCGGCATGACGAAGTTCGAGAAGCCGGAGTCGCGGGACTGGCAGTACTGGGACATGGTGCGGGAGGCCGGATCGGCGGCGCTCGCGGACGCGGGCGTGGACTACGGGCTGGTCGAACAGGTCCCGGTGGGCTACTGCTTCCAGGCCTCCACCGCCGGCCAGCGGGCGGCGTACGAGCTGGGGCTCTCCGGGGTGCCGGTCTACAACGTCAACAACAACTGCGCGACGGGCTCGACGGCCCTGATGATGGCGCGGCAGTTCGTGCAGGGCGGCATCAGCGACTGCGTGCTGGCGCTGGGCTTCGAGAAGATGAAGCGCGGTGCGCTGGGCGGGGGAGCGGACGGCGGGGACTTCACGACCTCGCCGGTGGCCCGGCACTACGGGATCATGGCCGCGGGCCACGGCTTCGAGATGTCCCCGCCCACGGCGCAGATCTTCGGCAACGCGGCGCGCGAGCACATGGAGCGGTACGGGACCACGGCCGCGCAGCTCGCGGCGGTCGGCGCGAAGAACCACCGGCACTCGGCGAACAACCCGAACGCGCAGTTCCAGGACGTGTACTCGGTCGAGGAGATCCTGGCGGCGAAGGAGATCCACGCGCCGCTGACGAAGCTCCAGTGCTCGCCGACCTCGGACGGCGCGGCGGCGGCGCTGGTGGTCTCCGAGCGGTTCGTGGTGCGCCACGGGCTGCACGACAAGGCCGTGGAGATCGTCGGCCAGGCGATGACGACGGACACGGAGGCTTCCTTCGCCTCGGGCTCCTGCATCGACGTGGTCGGCAAGCCGATGACGGCGGCCGCGGCCCGGCAGGCGTACGAGGCCTCGGGGCTCGGCATCGAGGACGTGGACGTGGTGGAGCTGCACGACTGCTTCTCGATCAACGAGCTGCTGACCTACGAGGCGCTCGGCATGTGCGGGGACGGCTCGGCCGGGAAACTGGTGGAGTCGGGCGCGACCACCTACGGCGGGCGGTGGGTGGTGAACCCCTCCGGCGGGCTGATCTCCAAGGGCCATCCGCTGGGGGCGACCGGGCTGGCGCAGGCGGCGGAGCTGGTCTGGCAGCTACGGGGCGAGGCCGGGCCGCGGCAGGTCGCGGGGGCGCGGGTGGGGCTGGCGCACAACATCGGGCTGGGCGGCGCGGCGGTGGTGACGATGCTGCGGCGGGGCTGAAAGGCGCTTTCGGCCGTGGGGGCGGAGCGCTAGGGGGTGTCTTGCCGATCAGGGCGGGCTCGCGGCGCCCGGCACCGCGCCTCGCCGCGTTGTCCTCGGTCGGCGACGCTCCGCGTCGCCTCCCTCGTCCGCCTTGCGATACACGGCACCGACCACCGCTCCCTGTTCCGCCCCGATCGACAAGACACCCCCTAGGGCCTGTCTTTCGGATCAGGCGGGCCCGGCATGATCCGAAAGACAGGCGCTAGGCTCCGCCCCCGTGAGCGAGATACGTGAGACGTCCTTCCGTGCCACCGGCACCGTGACCAGGGACGAGTACGACGAGGCCGCCAAGGCGGCGGGGTTGTTCCGGCGGGGCCGGATCGTGGGCTCCCTCGGTACGGTCCTGCTCGCTTCGGCGGGCGTGTCGCTGTCCTCGGACGGTCTCACCCTGCACCCCGTCCCCCTCGGGATCGCGGCGGCGTACGGCCTCTTCGCGCTGCTGGTGCTGCCGCGGTGGGCGGTGGCCCGGGGCTTCCGCAGCGGCAGGGCCGCCGAGGAGAAGCGGGTCGTGGTGGACGGCACGGGCATCGAGGTGTTCCGGGGCGAGGAGTCGCAGCTGATCGTCTGGGACGAGATGCGCTACTACCACGAGACGCCCCGGCTGCACGTGTTCGTGGGCCGCTCGCGCCGCCGGACGTGTCTCGTGGTGCTGCCCAAGCGGCTGTTCACCGCCCCGGGCGAGAGCGAACTCCTCGCCGCCTTCGGCCACGAGCAGGCCGGCGACGGCTGCTAGGCCGTCTCTTCCGGATCCTGCCGCCCCGGCCCCGGCCCCGGCTCGGCCCCGGCCCGCCCCTCGCCCGGTCAGAGCTTCTCGATGTCCTTGTGCTTCACCTCGGCCGAGTCGGAGTGGTAGGCGGCCAGGCGCACCTTGAGCGGGTGGCCGACCGGCGCCTTGACGATCCTGTCCGGGTACTCGCCCAAGCCGGTGCCGCCGCAGGAGGGTTCGCTGGTCAGGCTGCTCCAGCCGGTGGGGCTGTGCGGGTCGTTCCAGTCCAGCCAGGCGCAGTCGCGATCGCCGCCGGTGACGTGCACCGAGACGATCCTGACCGCGTTCGCCGCGCCGTCGACGCGCTCGTAGGCCACCGATCCGGTGCTGTGGTGGAGGCCGTTGCCGGCGTCCAGGGGGACCACCAGGAGCGGCCCGGCCGACGTGTCGGCGGTGGCCGGGACAGCTCCCGCGGCGAGGGTCGCGACCACGAGCGCGGCGGCGGTGGACAGGGCGGATGAGCGCATGATTCCGTCTCCCCGGAACTAGGTTGAGGGAGCCTCATCCTGCTCCGCTGCGCGCACGCGCGCTGCGGCGGATTCCGTCAAAATCGGTGGCCGGGACGGGACGCTCGCGCCCCTGCCCGCAGGCCCGGATCAGCGGGCCGCCACCTTCAGTTCGCAGCGGTCGTCCGTGCACTCCCGTTGCAGGCGGCCCCGGGAAAGCGTCTGGGCCAGCCCGATCGCCCAGCACATCGGGCAGCCGCGCAGCGCCAGCAGACCGACCGGGGCGAGGGCCAGGGTGATCGGGCCGTAGAGCGGGAGAAGGGCGACGGAGCCGGCCAGGGCGCCGAGGCCGATCGCGCCGCGGACCAGGTGTCGGGGCAGGGTGGAGCTCGCGAAGTCGGGGCCGTCAGTGATCGGCATCGTCGCCTCCAGGAGTCGGGTAAAGGGTGTGTCGAAGGGCCGCGCGGGCCCGATGCAGCCGTGATTTCATCGCGGCGGGGCTGAGCCCGAGCGCGTTCGCGGCCATGCGGCCGCTGTAGCCCTGGATGTCCCGCATGATCAGCACCCGCCGCTGGTCGGCGGGGAGGGCGGCGATCGCCCGCGCCACCCGGGCGGCCTCCAGGCGTTCCAACACCTCGTCCTCGGCCGACATCACCGCTTCGCTCGTGTCCGGCAGCACAGTGCGCTCGCGGGGCAGCAGCCGGGCCCGGCGCAGGCACTCGTTGCGGACGATGCGGAACATCCACGAGGCCAGGGCGCCGGACGCGCGCAGCATGCCGATCCGCCGGTAGAGGATGATCAGCGCCTCCTGGGCCGCGTCCTCGGCGTCCTCGGGGGAGGCGCACAGCGAGTACGCGAACTTCCGCACGTTCGGGTGCGATCCGGAGACCAGCGCGGTGACCGCGTCGAGGTCCCCGCGCTGCGCGGCGACGATCAGCGGCTCGGCGGGCCAGGTCGACTCAGCCACGGGAGCGGCTCCGTCGGCGCGCCACGAGGACGGTGCAGGTGCAGAGCAGGAGCAGGACGACGGCGCCCACGGCGACAAGAGTGATCACGACAACCTCCAGGTCAGGTGCCGATCTCGGCGTCGGCACATGCATAAGAGGCGTGGGCACCGCGAAAGGATTCGCAGGAATCCGATCGAGTTCATCCCAGGGCCGGGTCCACCACCGTCTCGCCCGTCGAGGCGCGCCGGACGCAGTCTGCCAGGTCCCCGATCGGGCCGTCCCGCAGCACCAGCCCCACCGCGCCGGCGGCGAGGGCGGCCTCCGCGAGGCCGGGGTGCGCCGAGCCCGTCAGGACCAGCACCCGGCACTCCGGATCGTCGGCCAGCAGAGCGGTGACGGCCGCGAGCTCCTCCACCAGGGCCACCGCGGGCCGGGCCATGGGATCCCGGACCACCTCGATGTCCGGCTGGAGGCCGAGCTGGAGCGCCAGGGCCGGATTCGGTGGCTCCAGCAGGACGCGCAGGGCGCGGACCTCACGGTGGTCAACAGGCATTTCTTCCACGCGGGCAGGGTATTGCCCCGCCCCCCGGTGGGCACGCAACACGCCCCGCACGCAGTGAATCTGACGTCAAGTCAAGAGTCTTCCCAAGTGTGGGGGTGTGCGTTATACATTCCCTCACCGGCCGGGCCTAGAACGCGTTCTAGAACCGGCCCCCGCATGCGACCTCGGTGCGGCCGACGGTGCGGACGGCCGCACCGAGGTCTTCCACGGCTCTTCCACAGCTTCGCCCCGGCTCTTCCACGGCCCCGGTTCTCCAACGACAGGGAGCAGCATCCCCATGCCGATCGATGCCGCCAAGGCCCTCGCCGCCGACCCCCGCCTGGGGGACATCGGCTGGGACCACAAGGACATCCAGCTCTACCACCTCGGCCTCGGCGCGGGCCGGCCGGCCACCGACCCGGACGAGCTGCGCTACACCCTCGAATCCAAGCTCCACGTCCTGCCCAGCTTCGCGACGGTCGCCGGCGCCGGGATGGCGATGATGGGCGGCCTCGCCGCCCCCGGGATCGACATCAACCTCGCCCACGTGCTGCACGGCGGCCAGTCCATCGAGCTGCACCGGCCCATCCCGGTCAAGGGCCGGGCCACCTCGACCGCCCGGGTCGCGGCCCTCTACGACAAGGGCAAGGCCGCCGTCGTCGTCCTGCGCACCGAGGTCGCCGACGCCGACGGGCCCCTGTGGACGAGCGATGCGCAGATCTTCGTCCGGGGTGAGGGCGGGTTCGGCGGCGAGCGCGGTCCCTCCGTACGGGAGGAACTGCCCGAGCGCGCCCCGGACCGCGTCGAGGAGCGGCGCATCCGTGAGGACCAGGCGCTCCTCTACCGCCTCTCCGGCGACTGGAACCCGCTGCACGCCGACCCCGAGTTCGCCAAGACGGCCGGCTTCGACCAGCCGATCCTGCACGGCCTGTGCTCGTACGGGATGACCCTCAAGGCCGTCGTCGACACGGCCCTGGGCGGGGACGTCTCCCGGGTCCGCGCCTACCGCACGCGCTTCGCCGGGATCGTCTTCCCGGGCGAGACGCTGCGCATCCGGATGTGGCAGGAGCCCGGCCGGGTCCTGGTGTCGGTGACCGCCGTCGAGCGGGACGACGCGCCGGTCCTCGCCGACACCGTCGTCGAGCACGCGTAGCCACGAGCGCGCGTAGCCACGAGCACGCGCAACCGCGAGTACGAGAACCAGACCGTACGAGTACGAGACCCAAGGAGCCGCACCGTGCGCGCAGCACTGCAGAGCGAGATCGGCCAGGACAAGCTCGAAGTCGTCGACGACATGGAGGCCGTGGGCCTCGGCCCGGGCAAGGTGAAGATCCGGATCAAGGCCACCGGCCTGTGCCACTCGGACCTCTCCGCGATGAGCGGCGTCCTGCCGCAGCCCGCCCCCTTCATCCCCGGCCACGAGGGCTCCGGGGTGATCTCCGACGTCGGTGACGGGGTCACCACCCTCAAGCAGGGCGACCGGGTCCTCGTCTGCTGGCTGCCGCCGTGCGGCCACTGTCCGTCCTGCAAGCGCGGCCAGGGTCACCTGTGCCTGGCGAGCCTGGTCAACGCGGGCACCCCCAACTTCCGTCGCGCGGGCGGTGACATCTTCGGCTTCGCCGCGACCGGCACCTTCGCCGAGGAGCTCGTGGTCGACGCCTCGTGCGCCGTCCCGATCCCCGACGACGTGCCCTTCGACATCGCCGCGCTGATCGGCTGCGGGGTCACCACCGGCCTCGGTGCGGCCATCAACACCGCCAAGGTGGAGGCCGGATCCTCGGTCGCCGTCATCGGGTGTGGCGGCGTCGGCATCTCCGTCATCCAGGGCGCCAAGGTCCAGGGTGCGGCCCAGATCATCGCCGTCGACCCGGTGGAGTCGCGGCGCGAGGCGGCCCTGCGGTTCGGAGCCACCGAGGCCGTGGGTCCCGAGGCCTTCGACGACGCCAAGAACCGGATCACCGGCGGCGAGGGCTTCGACTACGTCTTCGAGGTCGTCGGCAAGTCCACCACCGCGCAGACCGCCTACAAGATGACCCGCCGCGGCGGCAGCGTGGTGATCGTCGGCGCCGGCGCGATGGACGACAACTACCAGATCGACATGTTCTCGCTCTTCTTCGACGAGAAGAAGATCCTGCCGTCGATGTACGGCGGCGGGGACGTGCTCCGCTCCTACGAGCGCACCATCGCCCTGTGGCGGGCCGGCCGGGTGGACCTGGCGAGCCTGATCACACACCGGGTGCAGCTCGCCGAGATCAACGACGCGCTCGACCAGATGCGTACGGGCGTGGCCCTGCGCACCTGCATCGAACTCTGACCAGCTCCGAGACCTGCGAGAGGAACGCTACGGATGTCACTCCCACTTGAGGGGCTCTCCGCCATCGTGACGGGCGCGGGCCGCGGGCTCGGCCGGGCCGAGGCGATCGAGCTCGCCCGGCTCGGCGCGAGCGTGGTCGTCAACGACTTCGGCCAGAGCGGCCGGGACGGCTCAGGGGAGGCCTCGGCCGCCCCGGCGGAGGAGGTCGCCGCGGAGATCCGCGCCGCGGGCGGTCGGGCGGTGGCGCACCTGGGCGACGTGGCCGACTTCGAGCAGGCCCGGGAGCTGATCGAGTTGGCGGTGTCCCGTTTCGGGAAGCTGGACATCCTGGTCAACAACGCGGGCATCCTGCGCGACCGGATGGTCTTCTCGATGTCGGAGGAGGAGTGGGACTCGGTGATCCGGGTCCACCTCAAGGGCCACTTCAACACCACCCATTTCGCCTCCGTGCACTGGCGCGAGCGGTCGAAGGCGGCCGGCGGCCCGGTCTACGGCCGGATCGTCAACACCTCCTCCGAGGCCTTCCTCGGCGGCTCGGCCGGTCAGCCGAACTACGCGGCGGCCAAGGGCGGCATCGTGGGCCTGACCACCTCCACCGCCCTGGCGCTCGCCAAGTACGGGGTGACGGCCAACGCCATCTGCCCGCGGGCCCGTACCCGGATGACCGAGGACGTCTTCGCCGGCTTCGCAGTCCCGGACGAGGGCAAGCTGGACGCCCTCGCCCCCGAGCACGTCTCACCGCTCGTCGGCTACCTGGCCTCGCCCGCCTCCGCCAAGGCCAACGGTCAACTGTTCGTCGTGCACGGCGGCATCGTGGCCGTCATGGAGC
Source organism: Streptomyces virginiae (assembly GCF_041432505.1). Classification (GTDB taxonomy): domain Bacteria; phylum Actinomycetota; class Actinomycetes; order Streptomycetales; family Streptomycetaceae; genus Streptomyces; species Streptomyces virginiae_A. The sequence goes on along the minus strand of NZ_CP107871.1, from coordinate 2,924,009 downwards.
GCCCGAGGGTGGCCGCCAAGTTCGACACGGCCAAGGAGTCCTTCTCCTACGAGGAGCTCGACGAACTCCTGACCCCGCACTACGCGTCCCGCCCGGCGAACGAGACCTTCGCCGCGACGGAGGTCCTGGGCCTCAAGCACGCCTGAGCCCACCGGCGGCGACCGCCCCTTGCCCCCTGCCCCTAGCGCCCCGCCAGCGGTGCCTGCTGGAGCGGGACCGGGCGGGGGGCGGTCGGCGTGGGCGACTCCAGGACGACCGGCGGGGGAGGCGAGGCCGGCAGCTCCAGGCCGACCATCCCGCAGGACACCTCGGGGGTCGCGTACGGGAGGTGCAGGCGGCCCTGCGCGCTCCACAGGCCGCTCCCGCCGAGCCAGCCCGTCGGGGCGGCGAGCCGGAAGACCTGCCGGTCGGCGGGCCGCCACAGCCCGATGTCGCCCTCGGGCAGCCGCAGCGCCACCCCGCAGGTCTCCGGCATCAGGGACTGGCCGGGCTGGACCGCGAACGGCCGGGCCTCACCCGTTCGGGCCAGGCACTCCGGGAAGCGGACGGGCAGGGAGCTGCCGAGCACGCCCCAGCCCAGGCGTGCGGTGCCCGGGGCGTCGGAGCGGATCAGCAGCAGCCCGCTGTCCGGGTCGGCCAGCAGCAGCCGGTCGTCGCTGTCCTCGGTGATCTGCAGCAGCGGGGACACCCCGGCGCTCGCCAGGTCCACGGCGACGGCCTTGGTGATGCCCTCCAGTTCGCGGTCCAGGGCCAGCAGCCGGCCCGCCCGGTCCAGCCAGACCCCGCCCGAGCACCGTCCCGGGATCCGGGCGACGGGCCGCGGCCCCGACGGGTCGCCGGTCACCTGCCAGACCGTGGTCACGGTGTCCTCCGCGGCCAGGGCGAAGGCACCGGTACCGGCCGGGCACGGCGGGAGCAGGCGCACCCGTACGCCCTCGCGCACCTCCACCCCGCCCAGCTGGAGCTCGCCGGTGCTCGGCCCGGTCTCGGCTCCCGTCGGGTACAGCAGTGCGAAGGCGTGCCGCTCCGCCACCCGCCGGTGGATCAGCACCCGCCCGTCGGCCAGCGGCAGCACCTCGCTGTCCGCCTCCTCGGGCTGCGCGAGCGGCAGCGGTACCGCGTACGCCTCGGGCCCGGCGAGGGTCCAGCGCTCCGCGTAGAGGGCGTCGCCCTCCCCGGCCAGCCGGGCGGCGTACGACCCGTCCGCGGCGATGGTGAACGCGGTCGTGGTCGTCATTTCGATGGCACAGACAGTCATCCGTGGTCACCTCCGGGGGGGAAGCTAGTTTTCGGGCATCACGGCGAACAACACCACCAACACCGCTTCACACATACGGGTGTCCGGGCGGCGATTCGTGCGTGGCGGACGGGGCGTTTGTGCTCGTCGGTATCGGGGCGGGGGCCCGCGGCCGGTCCGGGACGAGGGCCGCGGCAGGCACGGGGCGGGACGGCGGACAGAAATGTTCCGGTATGTCCCGCCCGTGGGGTGGGGGCCTCGTCCGGCAGGGCTGTCCTGACCGGGACGGTCGCCCCGGACGGTAGCCTTGGCCCGTGCCCCGTCTCTCTGAAGTCATCGCCGCGCTGGACGCTCTCTGGCCCCCCTCGCGGGCCGAGCAGTGGGATGCCGTCGGAACCGTCTGCGGCGACCCGGACGCCGAGGTCACCCGGGTCCTGTTCGCCGTGGACCCCGTTCAGGAGATCGCCGACGAGGCGGTGAAGCTGGGTGCCGATCTGATCATCACCCACCACCCCCTCTACCTGCGCGGCACCACCACCGTCGAGGCCGGCACCTTCAAGGGCCGCGTCGTGCACACGCTGATCAAGAACGACATCGCGCTGCACGTCGCGCACACCAACGCCGACACCGCCGACCCGGGAGTCTCCGACGCCCTCGCCGGCGCCCTCGACCTGCGGATCACCGGCCCGCTCGTGCCCGACCCGACCGATCCGGAAGGCCGCCGCGGCCTCGGCCGGATCTGCGAACTGGACCACCCCGAGACCCTGCGCGAGTTCGCGGCCCGCGCCGCGGCCTGGCTGCCGCCGACCGCCCAAGGCATCCGCGTGGCCGGCGACCCGGACATGCCGGTCCGCCGCATCGCCGTCAGCGGCGGCTCCGGCGACAGCCTCTTCGAGCAGGTCCGCGCCGCCGGTGTGGACGTCTTCCTGACCGCCGACCTGCGTCACCACCCGGTGTCCGAGGCCCGCGAGACGAGCCGCCCGCTCGCCCTCGTCGACGCCGCGCACTGGGCCACCGAGTGGCCCTGGTGCGAGCAGGCGGCCGCGCAGCTCGACGCCGTCTCCGAGCGCCACGGCTGGGGTCTGCGGACCCACGTCTCGCACACGGTCACCGACCCTTGGACGGCCCACGCGCCGTCCGTCACACCCCCTTCTATCTCTGGAGCCCCCAACTGAACGCCGAGCCCGCCGACCAGATCCGACTTCTCGACGTCCAGGCCCTGGACGTCCGGCTGTCTCAGCTCGCCCACAAGCGCAAGTCGCTGCCCGAGCACGCCGAGCTCGACTCGCTCACCAAGGACCTGGCGCAGCAGCGCGACCTGCTCGTCGCCGCCCAGACCCAGGCGAGCGACACCGCGCGCGAGCAGACCAAGGCGGAGCAGGACGTGGACCAGGTGCGCCAGCGCGCCGTCCGTGACCAGCAGCGGCTCGACTCGGGCGTGGGCATCTCGGCCCGGGACCTGGCGAACCTGCAGAGCGAGGTCGTCTCCCTCGCCAAGCGCCAGGGTGACCTGGAGGACGTGGTCCTGGAGGTCATGGAGCGTCTGGAGGGTGCGCAGGAGCGCGTCACCGAACTGACCGAGCGCGTCACGGCCCTGGAGGCCAAGGCCGCCGACGCCACCGCGCGCCGTGACGCGGCGACCACCGAGATCGACACCGAGGTCGCGAAGGTCACCAAGGACCGCGAGGTCATCGTCGCGTCCATGCCGACCGACCTGATGGCGCTGTACGAGAAGATCCGCGTCAAGCAGGGCGGGGTCGGCGCCGCGCGCCTCTACCAGCGCCGCTGCGAGGGCTGCCGACTGGAGCTCGACATGGCCGAGGTCAACGAGATCAAGGCCGCGGCCCGCGACCAGGTCGTCCGTCACGAGAACTGCGGCCGCATCCTGGTCCGTACGGCCGACTCGGGCATCTGATGCCGCGCTTTGTCGTGGAGGCGGACGGCGGGTCCCGGGGCAACCCGGGGCCGGCCGGCTACGGCGCGGTGGTGCTCGACCCGGCGACGGGCGAGACGCTGGCCGAGCGCGCGGAGTACATCGGTGTCGCGACGAACAACGTGGCCGAGTACAAGGGTCTGATCGCCGGGCTCGCGGCGGCCCGTGAGCTCGCCTCCGACGCGCAGATCCTGGTCCGGATGGACTCGAAGCTGGTCGTCGAGCAGATGTCGGGCCGCTGGAAGATCAAGCACCCGGACATGAAGCCGCTCGCCGCCGAGGCCGCGCGGATCCTGCCGCGCGCCCAGGTGACGTACGAGTGGATCCCGCGCGAGCAGAACAAGCACGCGGACCGGCTCGCGAACGAGGCGATGGACGCGGGCAAGCGCGGCAAGCAGTGGGAGCCGTCGGCGTCCACGGCCGCCCTCGACCACGGTGCGGCGCGCGCCCTGGCCACCCCGCCGGCTCCGGTGGGTCCGCCCGGGGACGCGGCGAAGGGGGCCGCGGCCGTGCGCGCGGCCCTGGTCACCGCCTCCGCCTCCGCGGCCAAGGCCACGGCGGCCCAGGAGCTCGCGGACACGCTGTTCGCCGACGCCGAGGCCCTGACGGAGGCGATCGAGCCCTGCCTCGACGCCGATGCGCCGGCCGTCGCCGGCAGCCACGGCTGGGGCCCGGACATGGGGGCGCCGGCCACCTTCGTGCTGCTGCGGCACGGCGAGACCGCCCTCACCCCGCAGAAGCGCTTCTCCGGCAGCGGCGGCAGCGACCCCGAACTGTCCCCGGCGGGCCTGCGGCAGGCCGCCGCGGTCGCCGAGGCGCTGGCCGCCCGCGGCACCGTCCAAACGATCATCAGCTCCCCGCTGCGCCGCTGCCGGGAGACCGCGCAGGCGGTCGCGGACCGTCTCGGCCTCACGGTGACGGTCGAAGAGGGCCTGCGCGAGGTGGACTTCGGGGCGTGGGAGGGTCTGACCTTCGCCGAGGTGCAGCAGCGCTTCCCGGACGACCTCCAGGCGTGGCTGGACTCCCCGAAGGCGGCCCCGACGGGCGGCGGCGAGAGCTTCCTGTCCGCCACCCGCCGGATCTCGGCGACCCGCGACCGCCTGCTGTCCGCGCACGCGGGCCGCACGGTCCTGCTGGTCACCCACGTGACCCCGGTCAAGATCCTGGTCCGCCTGGCCCTGGGCGCCCCGCCGGAAGCCCTGTTCCGCATGGAACTCTCGGCGGCCTCCCTGTCGGCGGTGGCCTACTACGCGGACGGCAACGCCTCGGTCCGCCTCCTGAACGACACGTCCCACCTGCGGTAGCCCTGGCGGTGCCCCTGGCGGGGGGCCGGGCGGGGTCCGGGTCGGTCTGGGGGCCGGGGTTCGGGCGCGGTGCGGGGTGGTGCGCGGGGCCGGGCAGGGGTGTCTCCTCGGCTCGCGCCGTTCCCTCGGGCGGGGCGGCGGGGTCCGATGACGGTGCGGGGTGGTGCGCGGGGCCGGGCAGGGGTGTCTCCTCGGCTCGCGCGATGCGGGCATGTCTCGGCTGTGTGCGGTGGTTGCGCGCTCGTCCTGCGGGGACACCCCTGCCCGTCCCCGCTCCCCACGCGTCGGGGCGGCTTCGGGGCCACTGTCGAAGTTCTGCCGTGGGGCGGGGGCACGGTGGAGTGTCCCCGCAGGACGAGCGCGCACCACCGGCTATGGCAGAGACATGCGGTACCGCGCGAGCCGAGGAGACACTCCGCCGGGGCACCGCCCCACACCACCCAGCCCCGCCGGCGTTTGAGGCGCGGGTCCGGGCGGAGCCCGGCGGGAGAACCGCTTGCCCCGAACGGGAGTGGAAGCGGCAGACGAGCCGGCCTGTACGCCGGGTTCTGTCGCCCGGTGACCTCGCGGTCGCCGGGGAGACGGCCATCCATCTAGGACCGGTGTTGCCACCGGCCTCGTGCGGTCTACCCGCGAACTCGGGCGAGCAGCCCTCGATCGTTCGCGCAGACCCGTCCGGGGACGGATCCTCTTGACCTTGCTCCGGGTGGGGTTTACCTAGCCGCCTGAGTCACCTCAGGCGCTGGTGGTCTCTTACACCACCGTTTCACCCTTACCGAGGGCCGAAGCCCCTGGCGGTCTGTTTTCTGTGGCACTGTCCCGCGGGTCACCCCGGGTGGCCGTTAGCCACCACCCTGCCCTGTGGAGCCCGGACGTTCCTCGGCGGGATCCTGAGACCCCGACGCGGCCGCCCGGCCGACTCGTCTGCCGTGGCGACCATGTTACCCGCGGCGACGACCGCGCCCGACCTTGCTTGACCTTGACGCAGCGGCAGGGTTTCTACTGGGGGCATGCGGATCGGAGAGATCGCCGCGGTCGTCGGGGTCACCACCCGGGCGATCCGGCACTACCACCATGTCGGGCTCCTCCCGGAACCGGAGCGGCGCCCCAACGGCTACCGGGCCTACAGCCTCCGTGACGCCGTCCTGTTGGCCCGCGTACGCCGGCTCACCGAGCTCGGGCTCGGCCTCGACGAGGTGCGGGACGTCCTCGCCGACGACGCCGGGCGCGAACTGGCCGAGGTCCTCACGGAACTCGACGCCGACCTCGCCCGGCAGGAGGCCGAGATCCAGGAGCGGCGACGCCGGCTCGCCGTGCTGCTCGCCGCCGGGCCGGGGGAGGCCGAGCCGCTCTCGCCCGGGCTCGCCGCGCTGTTGGCGAAGGCGCCGCAGACCGACTCGCCGGCCGCCGCCAAGGACCGCGAACACCTGACCCTGCTCGACGCGACGGGCGCGGGCGGCCAGGAGATCTACGCCGCGATGGGCCCGCTGGCCGCCGATCCCGCCGTGCTCGCGCTGTACGTGCGCCTCGACGAGCTCGCCGACGCGCCCGTGGACGACCCGCGGATCCCGCCCCTGGCGGCGGAGCTGGTGGCGGCCGTCCCCGACGAGGTGTTCGCCGCGATCCCCACCGACGGGGTGGTCGTGACCGGGTTCAAGGAGGCGCTGCTCGCCGAGTACGCGCCCGCGCAGGCCGAAGTCGTCCGCCTCGTCATGGAGGCGTTCATGGAGAGGGGGCGGGGATGACCCGCATACGGGCGGCACGGATCGCCGTCACCGCCGTCGTCCCGGCGGAGCTGGGGCTCGTGGTGTGTCTGGCGGCCGGGGTGCGCCTGCCCGGATGGGCGCTCGCCGTCACCGAGGTACTCCTCGTCGGCGTACTGCTGCTGGAAGCCTGGGTGCTGTACGGCCTCTACGCCGTCGAGCGGGCCCGCGGCGCGGACCGCCGGGCCGCACGCCGCGCCGCGGTCCGGGCCGTGGTCCCGACGCAGGTGCGGCGGCTGGTGCTGCACGAACTGCGCGCCGCCGCCTCGCTGGGCCGGTGGGCCGTCCGCGGCAAGCACGGGGTGCGCCCCGGGGACCTCGCCGCCGCGTACACCGGACCGCAGACGGCCATGATGTACGGGATGCTCTTCGTGTCGGTGATCGAGACCATCGGCCTGGCCCTGCTCATCCCCTGGCCGACGGTCCACCGGGTGATGCTGGTGCTGGACGTGTACGGCATCCTGCTCGTCCTCGCGCTGCACGCCGCGTGTGTGACCCGGCCGCACGTGGTCCGCCCCGACGGGTCGCTGAGGATCCGCTACGGGGCCCTGTTCGACCTGGCCGTCCCGTCGGACGCGGTGGCCTCCGTACGGGTGGACCGGCGTTACCCCGAGGGCCGACTGGTCACGCTGTCCGAGGACGGGGTGCTCGACCTGATCGTCGGCAGCCAGACCACCGTCACCCTGGAACTGAACCGGCCGCTGCGCTTCACCCGGCCGCTCGGCGCCACGGGCGAGGCCCGGACCGTCCGCTTCCACGCCGACGACCCGCGCGCGCTGGTCACCGCCCTGCGTCGGCAGCCCGCCGGAGCCTAGGCCGCGTCAGACGGGCGCGAAGAGGATCTTCGAGGTGCCCGGGTCGGCCTCCGTCAACCGGACCCGGATCCGGTCGCCCAAGGGCAGGTCGAGCGTGGTGGACCGGATGCGGCCGACCACCGCCGGGTCCTCCAGGTGGACCGTGCCCACCAGGGGCTCCCCGTCCTTGACGTCGATGACGGTGGCTTCGAAGGTCTCCCCGACGCGGTCCTTGAGCACGGCCGCCTCGACCAGGTCCACGGACTCCCGTTCGACCGTGTTCGCCAGCCGGCCGCCTTCCGCCATCTCGTCCGGGAGCGCGGGAAGGGCCTCCAACACCCACGGCGGCGGTTCCGTCCCGGCCACCGCCGCCAGGCACAACTCCCCGGTGTAGCGGTCGACGAGCCGGCGCAGCGGAGCGGTGCAGTGCGTGTACGGGGCCGCCACCGCGGAATGGATCGCCGGATCGGGGCTCTCGCCGCCGGTGAAGACCGTGTAGCCCGCGCCGCGCAGCAGGGCGGTGCACTCCTGGAGGAAGGCGGCGTGGTCGGGGCGGTGCGGGTCGAGGGAGCGCACGAGTTCGGCGTACGGCACGTGGTGCGGCCAGTCGATCCGGAGGGCCTTCGCCGTCCGCCGGAGCTTGCCGACCGCGCCGTCAGGGGCGCTGGGCAGGGTACGCAGGATGCCCGTGCCGGTGGCCAGCATCAGATCGGCCGCGGCCATGCCGGTCATCAGGGAGATCTGCGCGTTCCAGCCGTCGGCGGGCAGCGGGGCGCGGTAGGCGAGGGAGTAGGTGCCGTCGCGCTCGACGATCTCCTGCTCGGGCACGTTGAGGGAGATGCCGCCGCGTGCCTGTTCCAGGGCCTCGCGGAGCCGGCCGATGTCCTTCAGGAGGGCGAGCGGCTCCTCCGCCGTACCGGTGTCGATGGCCTTCTGGACGCCGTCGTAGTCGAGCCTGGCCCGGCTGCGGATCAGCGCACGGCGGACGTCGACGGTCTCGACCCGGCCGTCGGGGTCCAGGTCGAAGGACCACACCAGAGCCGGGCGGAGCTGATCGGGCAGCAGGCTGGCAGCGCCCTCCGAGAGGACGGCCGGGTGCAGCGGGACCTTCCCGTCGGGGAAGTACAGGGTGGTCACGCGGCGGTGGGCCTCGGCGTCGAGCGCGCCGCCCGGGGTGACGAAGGCGGCGACGTCGGCGATGGCGTACCGGACCCGGTAACCGCCGCCGGGGCGCTTCGCCAGGTGCATGGCCTGGTCGAGGTCGACCGAGTCCGGCGGGTCGATCGTGAAGAAGGGGATGTCCGTACAGTCCAGCTCCGGGAGCCGGGGGTGCGCCGCCGCCTGCTCGGCCTCGGCGAGGACCGCGGCCGGGAACGCCTCGGGCACCTCCAGCTTCGTCCGCAGTTCACGCAGCGCGGCCCGCAGAGCAGCCCCGTCTGCGCCGGTCATGTGCATCTGACGGCGTGGCATGCGTCGAGCGTAGGGGCGGGGGGCCCGGACGGCGCGGCGAGCGGGGGCGGCGGACGTCTACCCTGGCTCGGGGGCCGCACCCCCCGCGACGTCGTACCGAAGGAGAACCACCGTGCTCGTGCTGCTGCCGCCGTCCGAAGGAAAGGCCGCCGGCGGCTCCGGCGCACCCCTGAAGCCGGAGGCGCTGTCCCTGCCCGGTCTCGCTCCGGCCCGTGCGGCGGTGCTGGAGGAGCTGGTCGAGCTGTGCGCGGCGGACGAGCTGAAGGCGCGCGAGGTGCTGGGCCTGAGCGAGGGCCTGCGCGGCGAGGTCGCCAAGAACGCGGAGCTGCGTACGGCGGGGGCCCGGCCGGCGGGCGAGATCTACACGGGCGTGCTCTACGACGCGCTCGGCCTGGCCGATCTGCCGGCCGCGGCGCGGGCGTCGGCCGAGGACGCGCTGCTGGTGTTCTCGGGGCTGTGGGGCGCGGTGCGGATCACCGACCGGATCCCGTCGTACCGCTGCTCGATGGGTGTGAAGCTGCCCGCGCTGGGCGCGCTGGGGGCGTACTGGCGGGGGCCGATGGCGGAGGTCATGCCGGAGGCGGCCGGGGACGGGCTGGTGCTGGACCTGCGGTCGGCGGCGTACGGGGCCGCGTGGAAGCCGAAGGGCGAGGTGGCGGGGCGGACCGCGACCGTCCGGGTGCTGCACTCGCAGCTGGTGGACGGGGTGGAGAAGCGGTCCGTGGTGAGCCACTTCAACAAGGCGACGAAGGGTCGGCTGGTACGGGACCTGCTGACGGCGGGGGCCGCGCCGGCTTCACCCGCCGAGCTGGTCACGGCCCTGCGGGACCTGGGGTACACGGTCGAGGCCGAGGCCCCCACGAAGCCGGCGAAGGCCTGGTCCCTCGACGTGGTCGTGACCCAGATCCACCACTGACGCGCCGTACCGGGGGCTCCGCCCCCGCACCCCCCGCGCGATTCCAGCCCCGCCGGCGTTTGAGGTGCCAGGTGCGGGGCGGAGCCCCGAGTGCGGGCGGAGTCCGGGCTAGGCCGTCTCTTTCGGATCTTGTCGGTCGAGCCCGGGTCGTCCGGTGCGGTGCATCGCAAGGCGGAGGGGCGCTCGTGTACTGGACGTACTGGAGTGCCCCGACAACGCGGCGAGGTGCCGTGCCGGGCGGGCCGGGCCCGGCAAGATCCGAAAGAGACGGCCTAGTGGCCCAGGGGCCAGGCGACCGCGGCCGGGGTCAGGTTCGCGGTACCCGCGTAGGCGGCGCAGGCGTCCGTCAGGGTTTCCAGGAGGGTGAGCGGGTCCGGGAGGGTGTGCTCCATGCCGCGGATCCAGGTCACCGCCTGGTCACCGGGCAGGGCCGCCGGCGGAACCAGGACGTAGCTGCCGCGGCAGTGCCAGCGCAGGCCCGGGTGCTCGTCCATCGTCTCGGGGTGGCAGTCCAGTTCGCACGGCCACCACTCGTCCTCGTCCTCGGGGGTGCCGCGGGTGGCGGTGAAGAAGAGCATCCGGGCCTGTTCGCCGGTGCCGCCCGATTCGGCGACGGGGCCGACCTCGATCCCGGCCTCCAGCAGTCGGGCCAGGGCGGCGGTGCCGGCCTCCAGCGGGACGTCGAGGACGTCGTGGACCATGCCGGTCGCGGTGATGAAGTTGGCCTGGGGCTGGTTGCGCGCCCAGCGTTCGACCTGGGCGCGGTCGGTGGTCGACTGGGTCTGCCAGGCGAAGGAGACGGGGTGCCGTGCGGGCGTCGGACAGCCGATCCGGTCGCACGAACATCGGTAACCGGCGGGATGGGCGGCGGGGGCGAGCGGCAGGCCCGCGGCGGCGACGGCCAGGAGGAGCGCCTCGCGCTCCGCTCCGGGATCCTCGGCGGTGGGTTTCTGCCGCCGGCGCAGCCACTGGGAAATCCTGCTCTGCTCGCCGCGTTTGACGCGGCCGGACTCAGACCCCATCTATCCCCTCACCTCACCGTATCCCCGGCGGACCAACCCATCGTCCCACCATCCTGAGCCCCGGGTGACCGCTCTTGACGAGCGGGGGGTTGGAGATACGCGACCGGATACCCCTACATAACCATAGAATTCGGCCATATCTTCTCGGCCGGTCTTCGATTCCCTGCCCGCTATCGGGCGGTGACGTTGGCCACCCCGCCCAGTACCCGGTCCACGAGCGCGTCGGTGTAGGCGTGCGTCAGGGGCGCGGTGCGCATCAGCCAGCGGTAGGTGAGCGGACCCACGAGCATCTCCACCATCAGCCGCAGGTCCGTGTCCGGCGAGAGCCGGCCGGCCTCCACGGCGGTGCGCAGCCGGGCCTCGTACAGGGCGAGCTGGGGTTCGAGCAGCTGCTCGGTGAAGCGGGCGCCGAGCTCGGGGTCGGTGGCGCCGGCCGCCGTCAGGGCGCGTGCGGGGGCTTCGTACTTCTCGTCGTTGAACTCGTCGACCGTCGCCCGCAGTACCTGCTTCAGGTCGGCCGCGAGATCCCCGGTGTCGGGGAAGCCGGTCCACCCGGCCTCCGTCTCCGCGTCCCCGGCGAGGGCGAGCGAGGCGTCGAGGAGGACGGCGGCCTTCGAGGGCCACCAGCGGTAGATGGTCTGCTTGCCGACGCCCGCGCGGGCGGCGATGGCCTCGATGGTCAGCTTGTTGTAGCCGACCTCTCCGACGAGGGCGAGCGCGGCGTCGAGGATGGCGCGCCGGGAGCGGTCGCTGCGGCGGGTGGCGTCAGGGGTCTTGGGCATGGCCCGAAATTACCAAAGCGAGACGTCTCGTCTTTTTCCAGGTTTGCGTAAACCACCCAATCAGTTCACTGTGCTGTCCAGGTGGAGGAGAGACGATTCTCTCCAGCACTCGTCCCGAGTCGTGAAAGTCGTGAGGAGCCTTCTTTGCGCAGAGACGCCACACCCCGGCGCTACCTGATGTGCCCACCCGCACACTTCAAGGTCACGTACTCCATCAATCCGTGGATGGATCCCACGAAACCGGTGGACCTGCCCCTCGCACTGGCCCAGTGGGAAGACCTGAGGGACCGTTACCGCTCCCTCGGCCACATCGTCGAAACCCTCGAACCCGACCCCGCCCTGCCCGACATGGTCTTCGCGGCGAACGGGGCCCTCGTCGTCGACGGCCGGGTCCTCGGGGCCCGGTTCGCCTACCCGGAACGGACCGCCGAGGCCGAGCGGCACCTCGACTGGTTCCGCGGCAACGGCTACACGGACATCCACGAACCCTCCCACGTCAACGAGGGGGAGGGGGACTTCGCGGTCACCGAGCACTACATCCTGGCCGGCCGGGGCTTCCGCTCCAGTCCGCTCTCGCACGACGAGGCCCAGGAGTTCTTCGGCCGCCCGGTCATCGGCCTCGACCTGGTGGACCCGCGCTACTACCACCTGGACACGGCGCTCAGCGTCCTCGACGGCGACGAGATCATGTACTACCCGGAGGCCTTCTCGCCCGGCAGTCGGGGAGTGCTCAGGCGGCTGTTCCCGGACGCCCTGATCGCCGACGGCCGCGACGCGGCCGCCCTCGGCCTGAACGCGGTCTCCGACGGCCTGCACGTCCTGCTCCCGCAGGCGGCGACCGGCCTGCTGGAGCCGCTGCGGGACCGGGGGTTCGAGCCGGTCCCGATGGATCTGGGCGAGCTGCTCAAGGGCGGCGGCAGCGTGAAGTGCTGCACCCAGGAGCTGCGCCCGTAGGACCGGCCACGGCCGTGGTTGCGGCTACGGCTACGGCTGCGGTGCCGGGGGCCAGGCCTGGCCCCAGTCGGCGTCCCGGGCGGCCTTGTAGAGGTCGCCCTGGCGCTTGGTCACGTTGACCCGGGTCAGGCCACTCCCCTCGGGGCCGCACAGTTCCAGCAGGACGAGCCCCTTCCGGATCTGCGGTCTCCGCGTGATCCGGGAGGCGGCCGGCTCCGTCGGGAAGCGGGTGGCGGCGACGTAGCTGAACTTCTCGTCCTCGTAGGGGAGCGAGCCGCCCTTGATCTGGCGGTGCAGGGAGGACCGGCTCACCCGAGCCGAGAAGTGGCACCAGTCCTGGCCGACCTCGATCGGACAGGTCCCGTCGTGCGGGCACGGGGCGGCGATCCGCAGCCCGGCCTCGATCAGCTGGTCACGGGCCTCGCGGATGCGCAGGTAGCCCTCCGGCGTGCCCGGCTCGATCAGCACCACGGCCTGGCCGGCCCGCGCCGCCTCGGCGACGACGGCCGCGCGCGCCGGTGCGGTCAGTTCGCCGAGTACGTAGGACACCGTCACCAGGTCCGCCTCGGGCAGGGTCAGCCCGGAGCCGATGACCGCCCGGCGCCAGGCCGCGGCGCGGAGCGCCTCCGAGGTGGACGCCGCCGCCAGTTCCCGGCCGAGGGCCAGGGCCGGTTCCGCCCAGTCCAGCACCGTGGTCTGCCGCGGGCCGCCCCAGGTGGCGTCCACCGCCCAGGTCGCGGCGCCCGTGCCGCCGCCCACGTCCACGTGGGAGCCCGGCGCCCAGTCGGGCGCGGCCTCGGCCAGCCCGTCGAGGGCGCTCCGGACGGCCTCGAAGGTGGCGGGCATCCGGTACGCCGCGTACGCCGCCACGTCGGAGCGGTCGCGCAGTACGGGCGCGTCGGTCGGGGTCTGTCCCCGGTAGTTGGCGATGAGCCGCTCGACGGCGGCCGTGGCCTGCTTCGGGGGGAGCCCGTCGAGCAGTCCGCCGAGCGTGCGGCGGAGGGTTTCGGCGGAGGTGGGGGTGGAGGCGTTCACCTGCTGAGTTTACGGCGGGCCGGGGCCGGGGCCGTCAGGGAGGGCCCGGCCCCGGCCCCTCGGCTCAGTCCTTCGCCGGGGCGGGCGCGGGCTGGGGGTCCCGCTGCTGCCAGGGCCGGCACAGGGCCAGGAAGCAGCTCACCGAGAGCAGCGCGCACACCAGCTGCACCAGGGCCATCGGGACCGCGGTGTCCTCGCCCGCGATGCCCACCAGCGGGGAGGCGATCGCGCCGACCAGGAAGGAGGTGGTGCCGAGCAGCGCGGAGGCCGATCCGGCCGCGTGCGGGGTCCGCATCAGCGCCTGCGCGTTGGTGTTCGGCAGCACGATGCCCATCGCCGACATGAGGACGAACAGCGCGGTGGCGATGGGGGTCAGCCCGACCTCGCCGAAGACGCCCGTCGCCATCAGCAGCAGGGACACCGCGGAGACCAGGACGACCGCGAGGCCGATGGCGAGCACCTTGTCCAGGCGCACCCGGCCGACCAGCAGCTTGCCGTTGATCTGCCCGACGAGGATCAGGCCGACGGAGTTCAGGCCGAAGAGCAGGGAGAAGGTCTGGGGCGAGGCGCCGTAGATCTCCTGCACCACGAAGGGGGAGGCGGAGATGTAGGAGAAGAGGACGGCGAAGGCGAAGCCGCCGGTCAGGGTGTAGCCGGTGAAGACCCGGTCGCCGAGCAGCCCGCGCATGGTCCGCAGTGCGGAGCCGACGCCGCCGGTGTGTCGCCGCTCGGGCGGCAGGGTCTCGCCGAGGCCGCGCCAGACCATCAGGGTGAGGATCGTGCCGACGCCGGTCAGGACGACGAAGACGCCCCGCCAGTCGGCGAAGCGCAGCACCTGGCCGCCGATGAGTGGCGCGACGATCGGGGCGGCCCCGGATATGAGCATCAGCGTGGAGAAGAAGCGGGCCATCTCGTCGCCGTCGTAAAGGTCGCGCACGACGGCGCGCGCGATGACGACTCCGGCGGCCCCGGCCAGCCCTTGGAGCAGCCGGAAGGCGATCAGCAGCTCGGCGGTCGGGGCGAGGGCGCAGATCGCGGTGGCCAGGACGTAGACGACCATGCCGACGAGCAGCGGCCGGCGGCGGCCCCACTTGTCGCTCATCGGGCCGATGACGAGCTGGCCGAGGGCCATGCCGGCGAGGCAGGCGGTGAGGGTCAGCTGGATCGTCGCGGCGGGGCTGTGCAGGGCGTCGGTGACCTGCGGCAGGGCCGGCAGGTACATGTCCATGGACAGCGGGGGGAGGGCGGTGAGCCCGCCGAGTATGAAGGTGACGAGCAGGCTCGTGCGGCGTGCGCGCGTCAGGGACGCGGTGGCGGCGGTGGCGGAGGGCGATTCGGGCGACGATTCGTGCGAGGGTGCCGTCGCGGGGCCTCTCTCCGACATGCGGAACTCCAGTCTTCTCATCTGCTTTTATGCACCCCTGACCGACCCATGTTCTCAGCAATCGGAACGTCCCGGGACCGGAGCGTGCTGTGACGTACCCTGCGGCCCCATGGACGAACCTACGAAGAAGATCGCCGTGGTGACCGGCGCCGGCTCCGGGATCGGCCGCTCCGTGGCCCTGACCCTGGCCGCCGCGGGCTGGTCCGTGGCCGTGGCCGGCCGCCGGGCCGAACCGTTGGAGGAGACCGCCGCCGCGGCCGGGCCCGACGCCGACGTGCTGTGCGTGCCGGCCGACGTCAGCGACCCGAACGACGTGAATCGGCTGTTCGAGTCGGTGCGCGCCCGCTACGGGCGCCTCGACCTGCTCTTCAACAACGCCGGCACCTTCGGACCGGGCGGGGTCCCGCTGGAGGACCTCACCTACGAGGCCTGGCGCTCGGTCGTCGACGTCAACCTCACCGGCTCCTTCCTGTGCGCGCAGGCCGCCTTCCGGCAGATGAAGGCGCAGGACCCGCAGGGCGGCCGCATCATCAACAACGGCTCCATCTCGGCGCACGTGCCGCGCCCCCACTCCATCGCCTACACCGCGACCAAGCACGCGATGACCGGCCTGACCAAGTCCCTGTCGCTGGACGGGCGGCCGTACCGGATCGCCTGCGGCCAGATCGACATCGGCAACGCGGCGACCGAGATGACCGAGCGGATGCAGACCGGCATCCTCCA
This sequence comes from Streptomyces virginiae, assembly GCF_041432505.1. Lineage (GTDB taxonomy): Bacteria > Actinomycetota > Actinomycetes > Streptomycetales > Streptomycetaceae > Streptomyces > Streptomyces virginiae_A. Next base: position 2,908,692 of record NZ_CP107871.1, on the reverse strand, counting down.
GGCCGACGGGCAGCTGGCCGTCGAGCCGGTGATGGACGCCGCCGACGTGGCTCGCACGGTGCTGCACATGGCGGAACTCCCGCTGGAGGCGAACGTGCAGTTCGCGACGGTGATGGCGACCTCGATGCCGTACATCGGCCGCGGCTGAGCCACCGCCGTGCCGTGCGGATCGACGCCCGAGCCGCGCCGGATCCGCTGCGGGAATGGCGTTGCCAGGCCGTGGGGACGCGGTCGATCATGACCGGATGACCGATACCGAGGTACTGCGCTACACCGCCTTCTCCCATGACCCGGACGGCGGCAACCCGGCCGGGGTCGTGCTCGACGCCACCGGTCTGGACGACCGCGCCATGCTGGAGATCGCCGCCGAGCTGGGCTACAGCGAGTCGGCCTTCCTGACCGCCCCGCCCGAGGGGTTCGGCGGTGAGGAGGGCCGGTCCTTCACCGTGCGCTACTTCAGCCCGAAGGCGGAGGTCCCCTTCTGCGGGCACGCGACCGTGGCCACGGCCGTGGCGCTCGGGGAGCGGATCGGGCCGGGGGAGCTCCTCCTCGCCACCCGGGCGGGGACCGTACCGGTGTCCGTCACCGCCGAGGGCGAGCGGCTGCGGGCCACGCTCACCAGCGTCGAGCCGCACACCGAGGAGATCGGCGCCGAGGACCTCACGGAAGCCCTGGCCGCGCTGGACTGGCCCGAGGCCGACCTGGACCCGGCAATCCCGCCCGCGATCGCCTACGCCGGGGCGCGGCACCTGGTGATCGGCGCCCGCACCCGGGGCCGGCTCGCGGACCTGGCCTACGACTTCGCCCGGCTGGAGGCCCTGATGCGGCGCCTGGACCTCACCACGGTCCAGCTGGTGCACCGGGCCGGCCCGGCGGAGTTCCACGTACGCGACCCCTTCCCGATCGGCGGGGTGGTCGAGGACCCCGCCACGGGAGCCGCCGCGGCCGCCTTCGGCGCGTACGCCCGCGAGCGCGGCCTGGTCCCGGCGGACGCCGTACTCACCCTCCACCAGGGAACGGACATGGGCCGCCCCGGCGTGCTCACCGTGGAACTGCGCGAGGGCGACCCGCGCGTCCGGGTCAGCGGCACGGGAGTACGGATTCCGTGAGCGACCCTCGATGAGGGTGCTCCGGTTCGCGGAGGCGGACCTGCCCGCGGACCTCGCACGGGAGGTCGCCGCGCTGGAGGAGAGGGCGTGGCCCGGCTCCACGCCCGGTCACGACCCGGCGCTCCACCCGAGGACGATGCTGCTCGTCGACGCGGTCGGCACGGTGACCGCCGCGCTGTCGCTGCTGTACAAGCCGATTTCGCTCGCGGACCGCACGTACCGGGCCGCCGGACTCAGCTCCGTGGTCGCCCTGCCGGAGCTGCGCGGCCGCGGTCTCGGCGGCCGGCTGGTGGCGCGGGCTCGCGCCGAACTGGCGGCGGACCCGGCCGTGGACCTGGCGCTGTTCAGCTGCGACCGGCCCCTGGCGGCCTTCTACGAGGCGGCCGGCTTCGAAGTGCTGCCCGGCACGGTCCTGGTGGGCGGGACCCCCGAGGATCCCCTGGCCACCGACGACCCCGGCTTCGACAAGGTGGTGCTCGCGGCCTTCTTCTCCGAGGACCCGGACCGGGACCGCGCCGCCTTCACGGGCGTCCGCGTCCCGCTCCACCCCGGAAACACCGACAGGCTGTGGTGACGGGCCCGAAGGCCCCGCACCACAGCCTGTCGGCTGCGCTCTCCCGGAGACGTCCGCTCAGTTGGCGGGCGTCGAGCCCGAGTCCGAGCCCGAGGCCGAGGCCGAGTCCGCGGGCCGCAGCTTCGGCGCGGCCGGCCGGCTGCGGTCGAGGAGGAACAGCGTCAGCACGGGGACCAGGTACAGCAGCCACACCGTGAGCTGGAGGACCGTGGGATCGGGCTGGAAGTTGAAGACGCCCTTGAGCAGGGTCCCGTACCAGCTGTCCGGCGGGATCGTCTCGCTGACGTCGAAGGCCTTGTCGCCCAGGCCGCCCAGGAAGCGGGCCTCCTGGAGGTCGTGGACCCCGTACGCGAGCACGCCCGCGGCCACGATCACCAGCATGGCGCCGGTCCACCGGAAGAACTTCGCCAGATTGATCTTCAGGGTGCCCCGGTAGAAGAGGTAGCCCAGCGCGATCGCCGTGGCGATGCCCAGCAGCACCCCGATCAGCGGCGCCGAGGAACCCTCGCCGCTGGCCCGTACCGACGCCCACACGAACAGCGCCGTCTCCAGGCCCTCCCGGCCGACGGCCAGGAACGCGGTGGCGACCAGCGCCCCGGTGCCCATCGCCAGCGCCGTGTCGAGCTTGCCGTGCAGATCGGCCTTCAGATGCCGCGCGGTGCGCTTCATCCAGAAGACCATCCACGTCACCAGACCCACCGAGATGATCGACAGGGTGCCGCCGAGCAGCTCCTGCGCCTCGAAGGTCAGCTCCTGGGTGCCGAATTCGAGCATCGCGCCGAAGGCGAGGGAGATCCCGCAGGCGATCGCGATGCCCAGCCACACGGGACGCAGGGCGTCCCGGCGGTCGGTCTTCACCAGGTAGGCGACGAGGATGCAGACGACCAGACTGGCCTCCAGCCCCTCGCGCAGGCCGATCAGATAGTTGCCGAACACGGCGGTGGTTCCTCTCCGGCGGGGACTACGCGAACAGCGTCCGGCCCCACCAGTCGTCCTTGTCACGGACGCCCGGCGGGACGGCGAAGACGGCCGAACCCACGTGCTGGATGTATTCGTTGAGGACGTCGGACTTGGCCAGGTTGCGCTGGATCGGGATGAAGCCCTTGCGTATGTCGCGCTGGTAGGCGAGGAAGAACAGGCCCGCGTCCAGGCGGCCCAAGCCGTCCGTGCCGTCCGTGAAGGAGTAGCCGCGGCGCAGGATCGTCGCACCGTTGTTGGTGTCCGGGTGCGCGAGGCGCACGTGCGCCTCCGGCTTCATCGCCTTCAGGAACGGCTCGTCGCGTTCCTTGGACTTGCCGACCGGGGCACCCTCGCCCTTGTCGCGGCCGAAGATGTCCTCCTGCTCCTGGAGCGGGGTGCGGTCCCAGGTCTCGATGTTCATCCGGATCCGGCGCGCCACCAGGTACGAGCCGCCGGTCAGCCAGTCGCTGCCGTCGCCCGCGCCGACCCACACGTGCTTGTCCAGGGCGGCCTTGTCGGTGCCGGAGATGTTCCGGGTGCCGTCCTTGAAGCCCATCATGTTGCGCGGGGTCTGCTCGTCGGGGGTGGTCGACGAGGTCTTGCCGAAGCCGAGCTGCGACCAGCGCATCGCGGTGCGGCCGAAGCCGATGCGGGCCAGCTGGCGGATCGCGTGCACGGCGACCTGCGGGTCGTCGGCGCAGGCCTGGACGCAGAGGTCGCCGCCGGAGCGCGCCGGGTCCAGGTTGTCGCCGGGGAACAGCTCCAGATCCACCAGCGCCTCGGGACGCTTGCCCTCCAGCCCGAACCGGTCCTTGGCGAACAGGCCCGGCCCGAAGCCGATGGTCAGGGTGAGCCGGGAGGCCTTCAGGCCCAGCGCCTCGCCGGTGTCGTCCGGCGGGGCCTCCGGGAGGCCGCCGAAACCGCCCTCACCGACCGGCAGTCCGGCCGTCATCAGCCGGGCCGCCACCGTCCACTCCTTGAGGAGCTTGATCAGTTCCTCGCGGTCCTTCGTCTTCACGTCGAAGGCCGCGAAGTGCAGGCGGTCCTGCACGGCGCTCGCGATACCGGCCTGGTGCTCGCCGTGGAAGGGCACGGAGGCCCCGGCGGCCGCCGCCGACACCATGTCCGGGCCGCCGCCGAAGGCCGTCATCGCACCGCCGGCGGCGGCGGCGCCGAGCGCGAACCCGGCCCCGCCCCAGCCCAGCACCGCACGCCGCGAAGGCGCCGCGGCGGAGGTCGCCGCCGTACCGTCGCCGTTCTGCTGAGACTGCTCGGGCTGCTGAGCAGCCGAGTCCGACTCGGTCATCGTCTCTCCCGCCTGCTTCCGTCTCCGCCGGTTACTTGGTGACCGCTGCGGCGAGCTTGGAGAGCGGCTCGGCGAGCGCGTTCACGCCGTCCGAGAGCTCCTTGCGCTCCGGCTCGCCGACCTTGTCGTACGAGGTGAACTCGTAGGTGGTCTGGTCGGCGCGGTACTTGTCCAGCAGGGTGTTCAGGGCCGCGAACTGGGTGTCGAGCTGCTTGACCAGCTCCGGGTCGTTCTTCGCGGCGATCGGCTTGAGGAGCTCGTACGCCTTCTGCGCGCCCTCGACGTTGGCCTTGAAGTCGACCAGGTCGGTGTGCGAGTAGCGCTCCTCCTCACCGGTGACCTTGCCGGTGGCGACCTCGTCGAGGAGCTCCTTGGCACCGTTGGCGATCGAGGTCGGGGTGATCTCCGCCTGGCCGACCTTCTTCTGCCAGTCGGTGAGGTCCGCGATCAGGGTGTCGGCGAGCTGCTTCTCGCGGTCGCCGATCTTGTTGTCGACCCACAGGGCCTTCTCCAGGCGGTGCCAGCCCGTCCAGTCCTTCTCCAGGTCCTGGCCGGCCTCCAGGCCGTCCTCGCGGACGTCGACCTTCGGGTCGATGTCGCCGAAGGACTCGGCGACCGGCTCGGTGCGCTCCCAGCCGATGCGCGAGCCGGCGTAGAGCTTCTTCGCGCCCTCGACGTCGCCGGCCTTGACCGCGGCCGCGAAGGCCGTCGCCTTGGGGAGGGTCTCCTCGGCCTGCTGCACCACGTACGCGCGGTAGGCGGCGACCGCGGCGTCCGCCTCGGGGCTGCGCTTCTCCTCGGCGCCGCCCTTGCCGGTGGCCTTGACCTTCTGCTTGATGCCGTCGCCCTTCATGCCGGGCTTGCAGACGATCTCGTAGTCGCCCGCCTTGATCTCGGCGGTGATGGAGGCCTTGGTGCCGGGGCCGATGTTCTCGCGCTCGGTCACGATGCGGGCGTCCGGGAAGAGGACGTAGACCTCGGTGACCTTGGAGCCCTTGTTCTCGACGTCGATCTGCACCTTGCCGGACGGGAACTCCGTCTTCGACACCTCGCAGGCGCTGTCGGACGCCGCCACCTTGATCGCGTCGCTGCCGCCCGCGTCGCTCTTCTGGGAGCAGCCGGTGACGGCGGTCAGTGCGGCCGCCACGGAGGCGGCGGCGATGACGGTGAGGCGAGCGGGGCGCATATGAGGGCTCCTGGCGTCGGACGAAGGGGCCGTCCCGAGGAGGGAGAGGCCGATGAGGCGGACCTAACTTAACCGAGGCTTACCTCACCCATACCCCCTCGTACCGTGATTCAGCTCACTGCTTTCGGCCACGGACACGGCCCTGTCACGGGCCCTCCACGACAGCCCCATGGCACGGTCAAGCGACGGTCAAGCCCGGACGGGGACGACCAGCGGGGCCCCGGTGCGGGGGTGCGGGAGCACCTCCACCGGCTGCCGGTAGACCCGGCTCAACAGCTCGCCCTCGAACACCTCGGCCGGCGGGCCGTCAGCGGCGATCCGCCCGTCGTGCAGGACGGCGGCCCGGTCCGCGTAGGCGGCGGCGAGCCCCAGGTCGTGCAGGACGACGACGACCGCGTCCCCGGCCGCGGCCCGCTCCCGGCAGATGCGCAGCACGAGCTCCTGGTGGCGCAGGTCGAGGGCGGCGGTCGGTTCGTCGAGCAGCAGCAGCGGGGCCCGCTGGGCCAGTACGCGGGCCAGCGCGACCCGGGCCCGCTCGCCGCCGGAGAGAGCGGAGAAGGGGCGCGCGGCGAAGTCCGTGACCTCGGTGGCGGCCATGGCGACGGCCACCGCCTCCTCGTCGGCCTCGGCGAGGGGGGTGCCGGCCCAGGGCGCGCGACCCATCCGTACGACGTCCTCCACCGGGAAGGGGAAGGACAGTGCGGCCGACTGGGGGAGTACGGAGCGACGCAACGCGAGCTCCGGGGCGCTCCAGTCGGCCACCGGGCGGCCGTCGATCCGGATCACCCCGGAGGCGGCGGGCAGATCGGCGGCGAGAGCGCCCAGCAGCGTGGACTTGCCCGCGCCGTTGGGGCCGACCAGGGCCAGCACCTCGCCGGCCCGGGCGGTCAGGTCGATCCCGGCCAGGACCTCGCGCTGCCCGAGCCGCAGGTGCAGGTCCACGGCCTCGGCGACGGCGTCGCCCGGGGCGGGGCGGGGCGGGACGGTCCGGCGACCACGGGCGAGCAGCCCGGTCAGCGTGCGGGGTGTCCTGCCGGGTGTCCTGCCGGTCGGGCTGCCGGTCGGGCTGTCGGTGGTTCTGCCGGTCGGGCTGCCGGTCGGGCTGTCGGTGGTTCTGCCTGTCGGGCTGCTCGGCGGGTTGCCCGTCGGGTTGCTCGGTGGCTTGCTGGTCACGCCCAACCTCCTTGCTTGCGGCGGGTGCGGCGCAGCAGCCAGAAGAAGAAGGGGCTGCCGAGCAGGGCGGTCAGTACACCGAGCGGCAGCTCGGCGGGCTGGGCGATGGTCCGGGCGGCCAGGTCGCCCGCGACCAGGACGACGGCGCCGGCCAAGGCGCTGCCGGGGACCAGGAAGCGGTGACCGGGGCCGTTGGCCATGCGCAGCAGGTGCGGGACGAGCAGGCCGATGAAGGTGATGACACCGGCCACGGCGACGGCGGCGGCGGTGAGCAGCGCGACGACCAGGATGAGGGAGAGGCGCAGCCGCTCGACGTCGATGCCGAGGTGGCGGGCCGGGCGTTCGCCGAGGGAGAGCAGGTCGAGCCGGCGGGAGTAGAGGGGGGCGATCAGCAGGCCGGCGACGGCGCACGGCAGGACGGCGAGGACCTTGGGCCAGGTGGCCTGGGCGAGGGAGCCGAGCTGCCAGAAGGTGATCTGGTTGACCTGTCCGCTGTCCGCGAAGAAGACGAACAGGCCGATGAGGGCGCCGGCGAAGGCGTTGACGGCGATGCCGGTGAGGATGAGGGTGACGACCTCCGTCCGTCCGCCGTTGCGGGAGAGGAGGTAGACCGAGCTGACGGTGATCAGGCCCGCGACGAACGCGCAGACGGTGATGGTCCAGTTGCCGAAGAAGCTGAGGCCGAGGCCGATGGCTGCGACCGCGCCGACGGCGGCGCCGGCCGAGATGCCGATGACGCCGGGCTCGGCGAGGGGGTTGCCGAAGACGCCCTGCATGAGCGCGCCCGCGCAGCCCAGGCCGGCGCCGACGAGCAGGGCGAGCACGACGCGGGGGAGGCGGACGTTCCACAGCACGCTCTCGCCGACCCGGTCGAGGGGGGCGCCGCCGAGACCGAGGTGGTGCTGGACGGAGGCGAGGACATCGCCGAGGGGGATGTCGTAGGCGCCGGTTCCCGCGGAGACGAGGGCGAGGAGGGCGAGGACGGCGACGAGGGCGGCGGTGAGCAGGGCGGGGCGGCGGGTGCCGGTGCCGGTGCCGTTGCGGGGCTTTGTGGCGGGGGCGGTTCCGCCGGGGCCGGGTGCGCGCCGGGGCGTCTCCTCGGGCGCCGAACGTGACGCGGGGTCGGAACGTCGGGCGGCAGTGCGTTCGGCGCCCTGCGGGGATCGCCCCGACACGCCCCCGGCCCCGTCGGAACCGTGCGGGGAGTGCGGGGGCTGCGCCGGGCCATTTCCGGTTCTGTCCGCGGTCCCTGCGGGTTCCGTCGACACGCTCCCGGCCCCGTCGGAACCGTGCGGGGACTGCGCCGGGCCATTTCCGGTTCTGTCCGCGGTCCCTGCGGGTTCCGTCGACACGCCTCCGGCTCCGTCGGTGCCGGGCAGGTCCTGGTCGTGGAGGGCCACCTCAGGCGCCCTTCCCGTAGAGCTGGGTGACCAGGGAGGAGAGGACCTGGTCGGTGCGGGGGCCGTAGTTGAGGAGGACGCCGTCGTCGATCGTGACCACGCGGCGGTCCATGCCGGCCGGGGTCTGGGCGACGCCCGGGATCTTGACCAGGCCGTCGATGCCGCCGACCGATTCGAGGCCCTTGGACATGACCAGGATCGCGTCGGGGGCGGCGGCCGCCAAGGCCTCGCTGGTGATCGGTGTGAAGTCCTTGCCGAGGCCGGACTCCTTGCCGGTGTCGACCGCGCCGGCCGCTTCGAGGAGCGAGGCCGCTCCGGAGTCCGAGCCGCCCAACAGGTAGACGGAGGCGGTGCCGCGGAGGTAGAGGAAGGCCACCCGGGGCTGCTCGGCCGTGGCGGCGGGAACGTTTCGGCGGGCGGCGGCGATCCGGTCCGCGGTGCGCTGGTTCAGCTGCGTGCCGGCCTCCTTGACGCCGAGGGCGGCGGCCACGGCGTCGATCCGCTTCGGGACGTCGTCCAGTCCCTTGGCGGGGGCGATGACCAGGAGGGGTACGCCGGCGTCGCGGATCTGCTGGATCGCTTCTCCCGGGCCGCTGGTGGTCTCCGCGATGACGAGGGTGGGGCGCAGGGACAGGACGCTCTCCGCGGAGACGTCGTGTCCACGTGTCACCACCGGCAGCTGGGCGGCCTGTTCGAAGGTGGCCGTGATGTCCCGGGCGACGACCTGCTTGCCGAGGCCCAGCGTGTGGACGATCTCGTTGAGGCTGCCGCTGAGGGGGACGACCCGGTCCGCGGACGTGATCGTGACCTGGGTGCCGTCGACCGAGGGCACGGTGACCGGCAGGGCGGGCTGTGGCGTCGGGAGCGGTTCCAGTCGGTCCGGGACCGCGGCTGCGCTCGGGGCGGATGAGCCCGGGTTGGTGGCCGTACCTCCGCAAGCCGTCAGCGCGAGTGCCAGTGCTGCCACGGCAACTGCGAGACGGGGAAAGCGGGTTGACGCGGCGGGCGTAGGCACGAAGGCACCGTCCTGATCGTCCGACTGAGGTTCTGGAGACCGGGGGGTGTTCATCCGGCCGTGCTTAGCTTAGGTTAGCCTAACCTTGCTCGCTAGACCTTAGGAGGGGGCATTCATGCCCACGAGACCCGTCCGTACGTTCGCCGTCGCCCTGTTGGCGGCCCTGCTGGGTGCGCTGCTCCCGGCGACCGCCGCTCAGGCCGGCACCGTACAGGGGGGTCGACTCGACTGGGGCATCAAATCGTCTTTCCAGAGTTATGTCACGGGTCCGGTGGCAAAAGGTGGTTTCAAGCTGAAGAGTGGCGCGGCCACCGTGGGTGGCAGTCTCTTCCGCTTCCATTCCGCGGCCGGATCCTACGACCCCGACTCCGGCGCCTTCGAGGCCTCCTACTCGGGCGGGGTGACCTTCCAGGGCCACCAGAAGCCCGACGGTGTCTACGAACTGGACATGACGATCAGTCGCCCGACCGTCAAGATCTCCGGCGGCAAGGGCACCCTGTACGTCGACGTCTCCAGCAAGGCCAAGGACAGCGGCGCGGTCACCGACCAGTCGCAGGTCGCCTTCGCCTCGCTCGGCGTCGGCGGCATCAACATGAAGGGCGGCGCGAGCCCGCTGTCCCTCACGAACCTCCCGGCCACCCTCACCGCGGAAGGTGCCAAGGCCTTCGCCGGCTACTACGGCGCCGGCACCCAGCTCGACCCCGTCTCGCTCTCCGCCGACGTCAAGACCACCCCGGCCGCCGAGCCCGCGCCGTCGGCCACGACCGCGCAGCCGAGCGCCACCGCGCAGACCTCGCAGGCGCCGGGAGCCTTCGCCGACGCCGCCGTCGACTGGGGGGTGCGCCGCACCTTCCGTGAGTACGTCACCGGTTCGGTCGGCCAGGGCAGGTGGACCCTCGCCGAGGGCGCCCAGGACGGCGGCGCACTCTTCCGCTTCCCGCAGGGCAAGGGCTCGTTCGACGGCGCGAAGGGCACGCTTGACGCGGCCTTCGCCGGTACGGTCCGGTTCACCGGCGCCCACCTGGACCTCACCCTCGGCAAGATGAGCGTGAAGGTGGAGAACGGCAAGGGCGTCCTGTCCGCGGACGTCACCACCGGCGGTCAGACGAAGAACGCCGTCCCGCTCGTGGAGTTCGACGCCAAGGCCCTGAAGACCGAGGGCAAGCTGGCGACCCTGACCGAAGTCCCGGCCATCCTCACCGAGGGCGGCTCCCAAGCCTTCAACTCCATGTACAAGGCCGGCACCGAGATGGACCCCGTCTCGCTCGCCGTCGCCCTGGACGCCACCGCCCAACTGCCCGCCCTGCCCGACCTGGGCTCGACGGCCTCGCCCGCCCCCGCGTCCGCGTCGCCGTCCGCCGAGCCCGCTCCCGCCGTCGCCGCGAAGGCCACGGAGTCCTCGAACACCGGGCTCTTCGTCGCCCTCGCCGTGGCCGTCCTGCTCCTGGCCGGCGGTGGCACCTTCCTGGTGGTGCGCAAGCGTCGTACGGCGGCCGCCTCGCCGACGCCGACCGACACGCCCCGGTAGGAAACCTCCTCCTCCTCTCCCCTTCCCCCTGTTCCTCCAGGAGTGCCCAGCCATGTCGTCCATCCGACGCCCGATCTCCCTCGCGGCCGCGGTCCTGACCGCCGCGGCGCTCGGCGCCACCGCCTTCGCCCTGCCCGCCACCGCCGCGGGCGGCCCGCCCACCGAACCGATGAAGATCACCGGCGGCACCCTCGACTGGGGCGTGCTCGCGAGCTACCGCGCCTATGTGACCGGCATGGCCAAGGGCACCATCACCGTCGCGGACGGGGCCAAGCAGAACGAGGACGGCACCCTGCGCTTCGTCGAGCCGACCGGTGCGTACGAGCCGGCCAACGGGCACGTGGTGAAGGCGGCCTTCAGGGGCAGCGTCACCTTCTCCTCGCCCGCCCCGCCGACCGGCCACGGCTTCGAGGTCAAGCTCTCGGACATCCGTATCGACACCGGGACCAAGAAGCTCACCGCGGACGTCACCAAGGGCGGCACGACCACCCAGGACGTGCCCATGGCCACCGTGGCCTTCACCGGCCGGTCGATGACCAACCTGGCGACCACGCTCACCCAGGAGGCCGCGGACGCGCTCGGTTCGGCGGGCTACAAGGACAAGCCGGGCGACCCGCTCAACGCCAAGCTGGAGTTCGAGACCCCGGCCCCCGAGCCGACCCCGTCCACCACCACCAAGAACCCGACTCCTCCGGCCGACGACACGCAGAAGGTGCTCAGCGGCAAGCTGACGTGGGGCGTGAAGGAGTCCTTCCGCAAGTACGTGCTGAGCGCGGGCTCGATCACCCCGGCCGGCGGTGCCGCCAAGAACGGCGACACCTTCGACTTCGCCTTCGGCAAGGGCGACCTGGACGTCAAGAAGCAGAAGCTGAACGCCTCCTTCCAGGGCAGCCTCCGCTTCCAGTACGCGGCCCACGGCATCGACATGACCTTCGGCAACCCGCGCGTCGAGGCGACCGGCAAGACCGGCACCCTCTACGTGGACGTCACGAACGGCTCCGGCGCCAAGACCGGCCTCCGCTTCGCCACGCTCGACCTGTCGAAGACCGACTACAAGACCAAGAACGGCCTCCTGGCCCTGAACGCGGTCCCGGCGGCCTTCACCGCCGAGGGCGCGGCCGCCTTCGCCAGCGACACCATGGGCTCCATGTACAAGGCGGGCGACCCGATGGACCCGCTCAGCTTCGCCGTGGCGGTGGACAAGGACGTCGTCCTCCCGCCCACGACGGGCGGGTCGACGGGTGGCACGACAGGTGGCACGACGGGTGGCACGACGGGTGGGTCGAACGGCGGCACCACGGGCGGTACGACCGGCAGCACCATCGGCGGCACCGGCGGTACGGGAGGCACCGTCGGCGGCGGCTCCTCCTCCGTCGGCGGCAACCTCGCCGACACCGGCGCCGAGATCCCGGCCGGGGCCCTGCTCACCACCTCCGGCGTGGTGATCGTGGCCGGCGCGGGCGCCGTGTACCTCGCGCGCAGGCGCCGTACGACCCAGGTCTGAGCCGTGCTTGAATTCCCGCGTGAACGATCTCGACGTGTTGAAGGTCTTCTGCGCGGGTGACGGCCGCTTCGGCAACCTGCTCGGTGTCGTACGCGACGGCCGGACCTGCCCCGACGATGCGTCGCGGCAGGCCCTGGCCGCCGAACTCGGCTACAGCGAGACGGTGTTCGTCGACGACCCCGAGCGCGGGGTCGTCGACATCCGCACCCCCGGCACACGGATGTCCTTCGCGGGACACCCGCTGGTCGGGGTCGCGTGGTTGCTGGACATCGAGGAGCTCCAGCCGCCCGTCGGATCCGTATGGTCGCGTGACGACGGGGAGTTCACCTGGATCACGGCCCGGCCCGAGTGGGTCGAGGGCAAGCGCACCGAGCAGTACGGATCCGTCGCCGAGGTCGAGGCGCTGCCCACCCCGCCGCCCGGCGAGGGCTGGTTGTACGCCTGGGCCTGGGAGGACGAGGCCGCGGGCCGCGTGCGCGCCCGGGGCTTTCCGCGCCGCCCCGACGGGGTCATCGCCGAGGACGAGGCCACCGGCTCGGCGGCGATCCTGCTGACGGCCCAGCTGAACCGCGCCCTGAACATCACCCAGGGCGCCGGCTCCCAGATCCTCACCGCCCCCGGCCCGGACGGCACCGTGGAGATCGGCGGCCGCGTCCGCTTCGCCCCGACCCGGGACACCCCCTAGGGGGAATGAGTACGCGGGCGCTGATCCGGGCCCAGGTCGCCGCGGTGCAATGGCGTCATGACGAAGAACCCCGTGAGCGGCCGGCCCGACGAGCGACAGCGGTGGCTGCCGGTGGCGGTGCTCTTCACCGTGCCGGCCCCGGCGGCCGTGTGGTGCGGCCGGGCGACCTCCTACCTGCCCGGCTCCCGCCGGGATTCGTCTTCCTCTACGCCGTCCCACTGGCGATGGTCGCCTTCACCTGGATCCCGCCCCGGACCGACGCGCAGCGCAGGCGACGCCTCGCGCTGGGCGGCACCGGCTGCCTCCTGGCCTTCCTCTATCCCCACGCGCTCCTCGTCGGCATCCTCGTGCTCTGGGCGTCGACCGCCGGCTGACACGAGGCGCGAGGCCCCGGATTTTTACCGACAAGACGTCGGGAACTCATTGACTTAGGCATGCCTAAGTAGGAGGATCGGGCGTGGCGGCATTGCCGTCACGCCTGTTTCCTCTTCCTGGAGGTCCGCCTTGGACGCCTTCTCTACGGTCATCCGCGTCGCCTCGCACGAGCAGCACACCGAGGCCGAGACGTCGACCTTCATGAGCGACCTGCTGGGTGGACGACTCGGAGTGGACGCCTACACGCGCTACACCGAGCAGCTGTGGTTCGTGTACCGGGCCCTGGAGGACGCGGCCGAATCCCTCAAGGACGATCCGGTGGCCGGCCCGTTCATCCGGCCCGAGCTCATGCGCGTCGCCGAGATCGAGCGCGACCTCACCCACCTGCTGGGTCCGGATTGGCGCGAGAGCGTGACGGCCCTGCCCGCGACGCGCGCGTACGCCGACCGGGTGGCCCGGTGCGCCGCCGAGTGGCCGGGCGGGTACGTCGCCCACCACTACACCCGCTACCTCGGCGACCTGTCCGGCGGCCAGATCATCCGCGACAAGGCCGAGCGCACGTGGGGCTTCGAGCGCAAGGGCGACGGCGTCCGCTTCTACGTCTTCTCGGACATCTCCAACCCGGCCGCCTTCAAGCGGAGCTACCGCGAGCTGCTGGACGCCATCGCCGCGGACGACCTGGAGAAGCAGCGCATCATCGACGAGTGCAAGCGTGCCTTCGACTTCAACGGCGCGGTCTTCCGCGAACTGGGCGAGCAGTTCCCGCTCAGCGCGTAGCCCCTCCGGGGAAGCCCGCGGAAACCACGGAACCACGGAAACAGGGCCGGGCCCGGTGCACAGGTGCACCGGGCCCGGCCGCGTACCGGCGAAGGGGACGGCCTACGGGAGGGTGAGGATCTCCGCGCCCGAGTCCGTCACCACCAGCGTGTGCTCGAACTGCGCCGTGCGCTTGCGGTCCTTGGTGACGACCGTCCAGCCGTCCTCCCACATGTCGTACTCGTGGGTGCCCAGCGTCAGCATCGGTTCGATGGTGAAGGTCATGCCGGGCTCGATGACGGTGGTGGCGTGCGGGCTGTCGTAGTGCGGGACGATCAGACCGGAGTGGAAGGACGAGTTGATGCCGTGGCCGGTGAAGTCCCGGACCACGCCGTAGCCGAAGCGCTTCGCGTACGACTCGATGACCCGGCCGATGATGTTGATCTGGCGGCCCGGCTTGACGGCCTTGATGGCCCGGTTCAGCGCCTCCCGGGTGCGCTCCACCAGCAGTCGCGACTCCTCGTCCACCTCCCCGCACAGGTAGGTCGCGTTGTTGTCGCCGTGCACGCCGCCGATGTACGCGGTCACGTCGAGGTTCACGATGTCGCCGTCGCGCAGGACGGTGGAATCGGGGATGCCGTGGCAGATGACCTCGTTCACGGAGGAACACAGCGACTTGGGGAAGCCCCGGTAACCGAGCGTCGAGGGGTAGGCGCCGTGGTCGCACATGTACGCGTGGGCGACCCGGTCGAGCTCGTCGGTGGTCACCCCCGGCGCGATCAGCTTCGCGGCCTCCTCCATCGCCTGGGCGGCGATCCGACCGGCGACGCGCATGGCCTCGATGGTCTCGGCCGTCTGCACCTCCGGTCCGGTGTACGGAGTGGGCGCGGGCTTGCCGACGTACTCGGGCCGGCGGATGTTTCCGGGAACGGAACGGACGGGAGAGAGCTCGCCTGGTACGAGCAGCGACTGGCCAGACATGCGAGCGAGTGTATCCAGCGGGGATGGGGCAGCATGGCGGGATAGAGCGGTACGAGAGGAGCCCGACGACGATGGCCCTGTTCAAGAAGCGTCAGGTGGGCAAACCCGGCGAGTGGTACTACTGCCTGGTCCACAAGAAGGTCGAGGAAGGTCCCGACTGTCCGGCCAAGGACCGGTTCGGGCCGTACGCGACCCCCGAGGAGGCGAACCACGCCATGGAGACGGCGCAGGAACGCAACCTCGAATGGCAGAACGACCCCAAGTGGAACGACAAGACCCGCGAGGACGAAGAGGGCACCACCGGAACGGGCGGGGCGTAGGCCCTACCAGCGGCTGGGCGGCGGCGCGGTCAGGTGGTCGGCCAGCCGCGCCAGCCGGTCCCGGAATCGGCGCGGTCCGCGCTGCGCCGGGATGCCGTTCTCCCCGGCCGCCGCGCTGACCAGGTGCTGCACGGTGTCCAGATCCATCTCGCCGTCGGGTTCCGGGACCGACAGGGCGTCGTGGGCGAGCGTGCCCAGGTCCGGGTCACCACCGTCCAGGGACAGTACGGTCGCCCCCGCGCGCCGCGCGTCGTGGACGCGCTCCAGCAGACCCTCGCCCGGGGCCCCGGGCGCCACCACCAGCAGTGTGTGCCCACGCCGGGCCGCCGCCAGCCGGCTCAGCCCCACCGAGAGGTGCGGAGGCTCCCCGGGCCGCACGTGGTGGCGTACGAGCGTGGGCGCCAGCTCCGGCAGACCCGACCAGGCGGACTCGTCCACCAGGTGCGCCGCCAGATGCCAGGGCTCGTAGCCCTCGGTCCCCACCAGCAGCAGCCGGCCGGCGGCCGGTTCGACGGACCGGCGCAGCGATCCGGCGAAGCGGCGCGCGGCGCCAGGCCACTGCGTACCGGCGAGCACCTCGCGCAGCAGCGCGACCCTCACGGCGTCCATATCGGCATCCTGCACCATGCGGGGGACATGGGGAGGGGTTCCTTCCCCTTCGTCACCCTTCGACTGTGGGCTACCCGGCAGTACCCTCGCCCCCATGACTTCCTCAGACAACACGCAGAAGCCGCCGGTCAAGGACCCGTGGGAGCTGCCGGACGTGTCCGGCCTCGTCGTCGGCGTCCTCGGCGGCACCGGTGACCAGGGCCGGGGCCTGGCCTACCGGCTCGCCAGGGCCGGCCAGAAGGTGATCATCGGCTCCCGTGCCGCCGACCGCGCGCGGACCGCGGCCGAGGAGCTGGGCCTGGGCGTCGAGGGCGCCGACAACGCCGAGTGCGCGCGCCGCAGCGACATCGTGATCATCGCGGTGCCGTGGGAGGGCCACGCCAAGACCCTCGAAGCGCTGCGCGAGGACCTCGCGGGCAAGCTCGTGGTGGACTGCGTCAACCCGCTCGGCTTCGACAAGCAGGGCGCGTACGCCCTCCAGGTCGAGGAGGGCAGTGCCGCCCAGCAGGCCGCCGCCCTGCTGCCGGACTCCCGCGTCACCGCCGCCTTCCACCACCTCTCGGCCGTCCTGCTCCAGGACGAGTCGATCGACGAGATCGACACCGACGTGATGGTCCTCGGCGAGGTCCGCGCCGACACGGACATCGTCCAGGCCCTGGCCGCCCGCATCCCCGGCATGCGCGGCGTCTTCGCCGGCCGCCTGCGCAACGCCCACCAGGTCGAATCCCTGGTGGCCAACCTCATCTCCACCAACCGCCGCTACAAGGCCCACGCGGGCCTGCGCATCACGGACGTCTGATCCGGTCCGTCCGGTCCCGCCCCTTCCGGGCCGGGACCGGACCGCCGGGAACGCGCATCAGCCCCGACGGCCGCTTCGCGCCTCGACGGCCCCCAGGTGGGCCACCACACCGTGGTAGAAGCGGTCGACCGCGGCGTCGACGCCGCGGATGAAACCGGACTCCGTGTTGCCCCGGGTGCTGCCCATCCCCTTGATCAGCGACAACCGGAACCCGGTCGGCGCGGACCCGTCCTTGGGCAGCAGATCGCCGGGCTCCGGGCGCAGCCGTTCCAAGGTGCCGCGCGGCCCGTTCCCGCCCTCCACCAGGCTCTGGACGTGCAGATCCGCCGGCGCTTCGGCCAGCGCCCTCAGCAGCCGCTTCACCATGGCCAGCGGGTACGAACCCTCAGGGGCGGGGATGTCCACGGAGGTCCGCACCTTGCCGGTCCGCAGGTCGGCGGTGACGGCGATGACGGAACTCGTCCCGTCGATGCGCAGTTCGGCCGACAGCCTTCCGTCGGCGCAGAGCGCCCCGGCCGCCGCGACCCGACGGGCCCGCGGATCGCTGTCGCGCCGGGTCCGCTGCACCGGCAGGGCCTTCTGCCCCAACTCGCCGCCCAGGCGCAGGCAGACCTGGCGGATCAGCCGCTCCCAGCTCTCGACGACGTCGACGGCGCGCTCGTCGTCGGGGCTGATGGTCTCGTCCTCGATGCCCTTGCGCACGGGCACCCAGGCGGGGCCCATGTTCTGGAATCCGTGGCAGCCCGAGTTCTCGTGCTGGAGGTATTCCAGGAGTTCCTGGAGGAGCCAGGCGTGGGCGGCGTTGCCGACCCCCTCGTGGCGGATCAGCATCTGGGCCTGATGGGCCACCTCGGCCCAGGACAGGTGCCAGAGGCTGACCTTGTGCTTGCGCCGCCCGTCGATCTTGACGTCGACCACGGGTGAGCCGTCCAGGGCCACGTCGTTGGAGAGCGTGATCACCGCCTCGTAGCCGCGGCGTGCGGCGATGTCCATGTACTGCTGGACCTGCTCGTCCTTGAGCGGGTTGCCGTGCGTCTTCGTCTCGACGAGGGCCGTCCACAGCTTGCCCGCGCGTTCCACCCGGATCACGCCGTCGGGCCGCCTCGGGGTGTCGCCGTGGGGGAGGGGGACCTCGGTGAAGGTCTGCATACGACCGGCCGGTGCCCCGAATCCGGCGGTGAGGCGGCGGCCCAGCTCGGGCACCTCCGCCATGACGGACAGCAGGACGGAGGTCGCCCGGACCTCGCGCTCCTTGTCGCTCTTGAGGGACGGCACGGGGAACAGCCGCGCCGTGCGCCAGGAGTCGTTCTCGGCGAGGGACTTCTTGGCCACCTTGGGCAGGGTGACCTTCTTCTTCGTCGTGCGGGGTGCGCGGCCGCGGGTCTGGGCGGGCACGGTGGCGCTCGCCGGAGCCGTGGCCACGGTGGTGGCCGCGGTCGTGGCCTCGGGCGCGGCCGTCGCGTCGCCCACCTCCGGCGGCGCGGGCACGGTGGTGGCGCTCGCGGCTTCCGGCGCCGCCGCCGGTTCCGTCGCCGGCTCGCTGTCCTCCAGTACCTCGATGCCGAAGTCCGTGGCCAGCCCGGCGAGGCCGGTCTCGTACCCCTGGCCCACGGCCCGGAACTTCCACTCCTCGCCGCGCCGGTACAGCTCACCGAAGATGAAGGCCGTCTCCACACCCGCGTCCTCGATGGAGTACCCGACGAGCGGCTCCCCCGACCGGTCCGCGACCGTCATCCGCAGATCGTCGAGATCCCCGAAGCGCGCCCCGCCGTACTGGCTGGCCGCCACCACGATCCGTGCCACGTCCTCGGGAACGGCGGTGAGGTCCACGCTGATGCGGTCCTCGTCGCCGTTCGAGGTCGGCGTCTTGCCCAGGAGCTGGACGCTTCCGTCCGCGGCGGCGGGGTGGTTGTAGAAGTAGAAGTCGTTCTCGCTGCGGATCTTGCCGTTCTCGTCCAGGAGCAGGACGGAGACGTCGGCATCGCCCTCTCCGGTGGCGCTGGTCCAGCCCAGGCTCACGACGACCGCCCCGGCGTCCTCGCTGAGGGCGTTCAGGCTGACGTTCGCGCCCTTGGAGATCTCCTGCATACGTGCTCCCCCCACTCGCCCGGTGTCGTCCGTCGCGGGCCGAGCGGGCCGGGCTGTTCGTTCCGTGACGCGCCCAATACGGCGCGTATCCGCCGAACCGTAACGCCATGGGGTACAGAAGGTCAGGTAAAGCCGAAAACCAACCCGATCCGATCGCCGATGCCCCTTACGGCAGCACTGCGGGGCATGGGGGACACTGGAGGGGCTCGGCCCCGTTCAGTGTTTTTCGAGGAGCTCCGCCCATGCCCCGCCTTGCCGTCTTCGCCCTTGTCGTCTGCGTCTGTGCGGTGGTCGCGGCCGTCGTCGCCTTCGTCGAGGGCAGCTTCCTCGGGATCGTCTGGGTGCTGCTGGCCGGCCTCACGTCCAACATGGCCTGGTACTACCTGCGCAAGGCGAAGGCCGAGAAGGCCTCCGCCGCGCGCCAGGTCGGCTAGGAACAGATCGGGCGCCCTCGGGGGCGTCCGGTGGGCCGGACGGCCGGTCCGACGCCGGTGACCGTGGGGTGCGGGGTGGGCGTGCCCGTACCCGGGAAGACGCTGACCTTGCCGGTCGCGTCCGCGGACCACAGGTCGGGCAGCCCGTCACCCGTGAGGTCGCCGTCGGAGCCGACACGCGGGTGCGCGGCCGGGTCCGTGACGGCGGAGAAGTCCGGTGCCTCCGCGGTGCCCTTGACGGAGAAGGCGCGGATCGTGCCGTCCGCCCGGGAGCGCGCCCACAGGGTCGGGAAGTCCGTACCCTGCGCCCGGCCCGGGGCGAGCAGGTCGTAGCCGGCACCCGCCCGTCAGTCCTGCGGGACGGCGCAGAAGCCGTCGCTCTCCCGCCAGAAGGTGTAGAGGTCGCGGCCGCAGTACGTCTCCAGGTCCGAGACGCCGAGCGCGGACATCAGGCCGTCCACCGCGCCGAAGAAGAAGGCGTTGACCCCCGGGATCCACAGCAGCGCGAACACGGCCAGCAGGCCGAACGGCGCCAGCGGTTCCACCTCGCGGCGCACCCGGTGCGACAGCCAGGGCTCGATCACCCCGTATCCGTCCAGGCCCGGTACCGGCAGGGAGTTCAGGATCGCCGCCGTGACCTGCAGCATCGCGAGGAAGGCGAGCGCGTAGCGGAAGGCCAGGGGCACCCCGTCGAGGGCGCCCAGCCAGAACGGGGCCGTGCACACCACGGCGAAGGCCACGTTGGTCAGCGGGCCCGCCGCCGAGATCAGGCTGTGCTTCCAGCGGCCCCGGATGCTGCTCCGCTCGATGAACACCGCGCCGCCGGGGAGGCCGATGCCGCCCAGGATCACGAAGATCACCGGCAGCACGATGCTGAGCAGCGTGTGCGTGTACTTCAACGGATTCAGCGTCAGGTAGCCCTTCGCGCCCACCGTGAGGTCGCCGCCGTGCAGCGCGGTGCGGGCGTGCGCGTACTCGTGCAGGCACAGGGAGACGATCCACGCCGACGTCACGAAGAGGAACACGGCCAGCCCCGGGCTGGCGGCGTACCCCGTCCACACGGCCCAGCCCGTGACGGCCATGATCGCGACGATGCCGAGGAATACCGAACTGATCCGCCGCTCACCGCGGCTGCCCTGATGACCCATGCGGGCAACCTATCCCGCGGGCCCGACGGAAAACGGTGCGGGTCCCGGGCCGGGTGCGGGGACAATGGGTCGGTGCGTTACGCAATCCTCGGAACCGCCCAGGCCATCCACGACGACGGGACCCCCGTGGCCGTCGGCGGAGCACGCCTCAGGGCGCTCCTGACCGCGCTCGCGCTGCGGCCGGGGCGGGTGGTGCCCGCCCGGCTGCTCGTCGCCGAGGTGTGGGACGGCGACCCGCCCGCCGACGCGGTGGCGGCTCTGCAGGCGCTGGTCGCCCGGCTGCGGCGGGCCCTCGGTCACGCGGCCGTGCGTTCCGCGGAGGGCGGCTACCAGCTGGCCGCCGAGCGGGAGGACATCGACCTCTACCGCTTCGAGCGGCTGGCCCGGGCCGGGAACGCCGCGCCGGACCCGGGCCGGGCGGCGGCCCTGTACGAGGAGGCCCTCGCCCTGTGGCGCGGGCCGGCCCTCGCCGACCTGCCGGACCCGGCCGCGGAGGCCGCGCGCTGGGAGGAGGTACGGATGGACGCGCGCCGGGGGCGGCTCGCGGCGGCCTTGGCCCTGGGCGAGGCGGAACGTTCCTTGCCGGAGCTGACCGCGCTGTGCGCGCAGCACCCCTTGGACGAGCCGTTGCACACCCTGCGCATCCGGGCCCTGCGCGACGCGGGCCGCCCGGCGGAGGCGCTGGCCGAGTACGACAGCCTGCGCCGGGAGCTGTCCGACCGGCTGGGCACCGACCCGGGTCCGGAGCTGCGGGCCCTGCACACCGAACTGCTGACCTCGGACGCGCGGCCGCCGACCGCTGCCGCCACGGCCGTCGCGGCAGCTGCCGCGTCCGTCGCCGGCGCGCCCCCGGCCGCCCCCACCCCCGCGTCCGCCCCCGCCCCCGCGTCCGCGGGAAACCTGCGGGCGCGCCTGACCACCTTCGTCGGCCGTGAGGACGACATCCGTGTCATCGGGGACGACCTCGCCCGGGCTCGCCTCGTCACGCTCCTCGGGCCCGGCGGCGCCGGTAAGACGCGGCTGTCCCAGGAGGCCGCCGAAGCCCAGGACGAGGGCGCCTGGCCCGACGGGGTCTGGCTGGTCGAACTCGCTCCCCTCGACGGACCCGGCGATCCGGAGGCCGTCGCCGAAGCCGCCCTCGCCGCGCTCGGGGCCCGCGAGACCAAGCTGCGCGGCGCCGCCGCCGAGGAACTGCGCGCCCTCACCGAACGCGCCGGGGACGACCCCCTCGACCGGCTCGCCGAGCACTGCGCACGCCGTCGGCTCCTGCTGCTGCTCGACAACTGCGAGCACGTCATCGGAGCCGCCGCAGCCCTCGCCGAACGCCTCCTCACGCACTGCCCCGACGTCCGGATCCTGGCCACCAGCCGCGAACCCCTCGGTGTCCCGGGGGAGTCCCTGCGCCCGGTGGAACCGCTGCCCGACCCGATCGCGCTCCGGCTGCTCGCCGACCGCGGGGCCGCCGCCCGCGCCGGGTTCACCCTTGAGGAGGACCCGACCGCGGCCGCCGAGATCTGCCGCCGCCTCGACGGGCTGCCGCTCGCGATCGAGCTGGCCGCCGCCCGGTTGCGGCTGCTCACGCCGCGCCAGATCGCCGACCGTCTCGACGACCGCTTCCGGCTCCTGACCGGTGGGGCCCGTACCGTCCTGCCCCGCCAGCAGACCCTGCGCGCCGTCGTCGACTGGTCCTGGGAGTTGCTCGACGAGGCCGAACGCACCGTCCTGCGCCGGCTGTCCGTGTTCGCCGGCGGCTGTGACCTGGCCGCCGCCGAGGCCGTCTGCGCCGACCCGTCCGACCCCGACCCCTACGACGCCGCCGACGTCCTCGGCTCCCTCGTCGACAAGTCCCTCGTCGTGGCCACCCCCGGATCCGACGGCCGCGGCATGCGCTACCGCCTGCTGGAGACGGTCGGAGAGTACGCCGCCGAACGCCTCGCCGAGGCCGCCGGCGACCGCGAGTCCGCCGAGCACCGCCACCTCGTCCACTACCGGGAACTCGCCCGCACCACCGAGCCGCTGCTGCGCGGCCACGGCCAGCGGGCGGCCGCCGACCGCCTCGCCACCGAGTACGAGAACCTGCGTACTGCCCTGCGTCGGGCCGTCGCCGTACGCGACGCCGACGAAGCCCTGTGCCTGGTCCACTCGCTCGGCTGGTACTGGCACATGCACGACCTGCGCTCGGAGTCCCGGCACTGGGCCGAGGCCACCGCCGCCCTCGGCCCCAACCCCTTCGAGCCGCCCTTCGTCGCCGCCGAGCCCGTCTACGAACGGCTCGTCGACACGCCGCCGCCCTACTCCGGCGAAACGCGGACCGAGGGCTGGCGCGCCCTCAACCTGGTCCTGCTGGCCTCCCGCGACCAGACCAACGAGACCTGGAACACCCCCTCGGTCCGCGCCCTGATCGACGGGGTCCTCGCCACCTACCGGCCCGGACTGCCGCAGACCTGCCGGACCCCCGCCTCCCTGTGGATCTACGCCGTCATGATCGCCGGCGACCCGGGACTGCTCCAGCGGGTCATCGACGCGACCGTCGAGACCACCCGCGAGCTCGGCTACCGCTGGGAGCTGGCCTCCGCGCTCCAGCTGCGCGCCAACATCCTCGCGAACCGGGCCGACTGGGCCGGGGACGCCTCGCGCGACGCCGACGAGAGCCTGGCCCTGTTCCGCGAACTCGGCGACGCCTGGGGCTGCGCCGAAGCCCTGTCGGCCCGCGCCGAGGCCCGGGAGAAGCGCGGTGAGTACGCCCTGGCCGCCCGCGACTACCTGGAGGCCATCGCCTACGCCGAACGCCTCGGGGCCATGGCCCAGGTGACGGTACTGCGCGTACGGATGGCCGGGACGCTGACCGAGGCCGGCCGGATGGAGGAGGCCGAGCGGATCCTCACGGAGATCACCGCGACGGTGCAGCGGTACGGCAACGAGGCCATGCCCGCCGCCCGGATGTTCCTCGCGGGCATCCTCGGCCGCACGGGACGGATCGCCGAGGCGCGCACCCAGCTGCAGCTCCTGCGGGACGAGTTCGCCTTCGGCGCGTTCGCCATCTTCGACGGCTTCCTGCTCGGCACGATGGCCTGGCTCGACAACCGGCAGGGGCTGTACGAGGAGGCTCTTGACCGGTTGCGCCAGGCCATGGACACCGCCCTGGACCCGATGGCGCGGATGGTGGCCCCGCAGATGCCCGCGGTCCACCTGCTGACGGCGGCCCTCTCGCTGGTCTCGCTCGGCGGCCCGCGCCGGGACTACGACGCCGCCCGGCTGCTGGGCGCCTACCGGGCGCAGTTGCCGCCCGCGCACTTCCCGGTCACGACGGAGCGCGAGGACCACGCCCGCGCCCAGGAGTTGGCCCGGGCGGCGCTGGGCGACGCCGTCTACGAGAAGGCGTACGCCGAAGGCGGTGGCCTCTCCCTGGAGGAGGCCACCGCCCTCATCTGACCCGGCCCCCGGCCGGTGTCCGTCCGGGACGCGATCCGAACGGATCGGTCCGCGGGTCAGGTCTTCTGGCGGAACTTCCGTACCGCGAGCGGCATGGTGACCGCGGTGATGGCCAGCGACCAGATCAGCGTCATCCACACCGAGTCGCCGACCGGAGCGCCGTTGATCAGGGCGCGGGCCGCGTCCGCCAGGTTCGACAGCGGGTTGTAGTCCGTGAAGGACTGCAGCCAGCCCGGCATCGTGGTCGGCGGAGCGAAGATCGAGCTGCCGAACTGCAGCGGCATCAGGACCATCATCGCCATGCCCTGGACGGCCTGCGGGGTCGACAGGGTGAGGCCGAGCAGGACGAAGATCCACATCAGTGAGGCGCCGAAGACGGCCGACAGAGCGATGGCGAGGAACAGGCCCATCACCGGCCCCTTGATCGACAGGCCCAGCAGGAAGCCCACGGCGAGCAGGATGGCGATGGCCACCATCATCCGGCCGAGCTCGACGACGATCTTGGCGATGAGCACCGACGACCGGGCGATGGGCATGGACCGGAACCGGTCCATCACGCCCTTCTTGAAGTCGTCGTTGACCCCGGTGCCGACACCCATGGCGATGTTCATGCCCATCATGGCCATGAGGCCCGGGACCACGTAGTTGACGTAGTCCGCCTGGTTCCCCTTGCCGGAGATCGCGCCGCCGAAGACGAACACGAACAGCAGCGTGAAGATGATCGGCATGAACACGACGTCGAACATCGACTCGGGATCCTGCTTGATCTGCAGGGCGTTGCGGCGCACCAGGGCGCCGATGTGCCGCAGGTTGCCCCGCAGGCCGATCCGGCCCTCGCCGTGCGGGGCGGCCACCGAGGCGCGACCGGGCGCGGTGGGGGCGGGCTTCGTCGTGGTTACGGTGCTCATGCCGCGACCTCCTCGGTCTTGTCGGTGGGAACGCCCGCAGGTGTCGTCGCCTCGACGGAGAGGGGCTTCTGTCCGGTGATGGCCAGGAACACCTCGTCGAGGCTGGGCAGGTAGGTGCCGAGGTCGGCGATCGCGTACCCGCGGGCGGCCAGCAGGCCGACGACGGCCGTCAGCTGCTCGTCGCTCAGGATCGGGATCAGCAGCACGCCCTCGTCCGGTACGGCCTGGCTGCCGGCGACGCCGTCCAGTCCGGCCTCGGCCAGCGCGCGGGCCATGCCCGGCAGGTCCGACTCGGCCACGGGGCGGATCTTCAGGGTGCGGCCGCCGACGCGCGCCTTCAGCTCGTCGACCTTGCCGTTGGCGATGACCTTGCCGCGGTCGATGACCGTCAGCTCGCTCGCGAGCTGCTCGGCCTCCTCCATGTACTGGGTGGTGAGCAGCACGGTGGCGCCCTCGGCGACCAGGCGCTGGACCTCGTCCCACACCTCGTTGCGGGTGCGGGGGTCGAGACCGGTGGTCGGCTCGTCCAGGTACAGCACGGCCGGGTTGCCGATCAGGGAGGCGGCGAGGTCGAGCCGGCGGCGCATACCGCCGGAGTAGGTCATGACGGCCTTCTTGGCCGCCTCGGTCAGGGAGAACCGCTCCAGCATCTCGTCCGCGCGGCGGCGGGAGTCCTTGCGGGAGAGGTCGAGCAGCCGCCCGATCATGTAGAGGTTCTCCCAGCCGGAGAGCTTCTCGTCGACCGAGGCGTACTGGCCGGTGAGGCCGATGGTGCGGCGCAGCTGCCGGGGCTGGCGGACCACGTCGAAGCCGGCGACGGTCGCCGTCCCGGAGTCCGGGATGATCAGGGTGGAGAGGCAGCGGACGAGGGTGGTCTTGCCTGCGCCGTTGGGGCCGAGGACCCCGAGGACCGTGCCCTCCCGTACGTCCAGGTCGACACCGTCGAGGGCCTTGGTCTCGCCGTAGTGCTTGACCAGCCCCCGTACCTCCACGGCGTTGGGCTTGTTGTCGTTTCGCGTCATGCCCTCATGGGACCAGCCGCCACTGACAAAGCACCGACAGCCGACCGACAAACGTACGACAGACATACGACAGCCCGCCGACACGTGGTCGGCGGGCTGCCGGTCCGTCGCTCACCTCATCAGTGGAAGGCGTGCTCCGCCTGCGGGAACGTTCCGCCGACCACGTCCTCGGCGAAGGCCCTCGCCGCGCCGGTCATGGTCTCGCGCAGCTGCGCGTACTGCTTGACGAACTTCGGCATCTTCCCGCCGGTCAGGCCCATCATGTCGGTCCACACCAGCACCTGCGCGTCGCACTCCGCGCCCGCGCCGATGCCGACCGTCGGGATGTGCAGGGACCGGGTGACCTCGGCGGCCAGCTCGGCCGGGACGAGCTCCAGCACCACCGCGAACGCGCCGGCGTCCTGTGCCGCCTTCGCGTCGCGCAGCAGCTGGTGCGCGGCCTCGTCACCGCGGCCCTGGACCCGGTAGCCCATGGCGTTGACGGACTGCGGGGTCAGGCCCAGATGGGACATGACGGGGATGCCGGACTGCACGATCAGCTCGGTCTGGGCCAGCGAGCGCTCGCCGCCCTCCAGCTTCACCGCTCCGACCCCGGCCTCCTTGACGAGACGGGTGGCGCTGCGCAGCGCCTGCACGGCGCCTTCCTGGTACGAGCCGAACGGCATGTCGCCGATGACCAGCGCACGGCTCGTGCCGCGTACGACGGCCGCCGACAGCATGGTCATCTGGTCCATCGTCACCGGGACGGTGGAGTCGTAGCCGAGGTGGCAATTGCCCATGGAGTCACCGACGAGGATGACCGGGATACCGGCCTCGTCGAAGACGGACGCGGTCATCGCGTCGTAGGCCGTGAGCATCGGCCACTTCTCGCCGCGTTCCTTGGCGAGGGTCAGGTCGCGGACGGTGATGCGCCGGGTGCCCGTGCCTCCGTACAGGGTGGGGGAGGCGGCGGCTGCGGGTTCGCGGGCAGGCGAAACGGCATGCGTCATTGCAACTGCTCCTTGTGTCATCTCGAGGCGCCCTTACGACGTCCCCGGACTCACCCCCCATGGTGGCATCCGCGCGGGCAAAGGCGGAAGTGGTCCGTGCTGCGAGCCTGACCACGGGATCCAATGTGCGCGTTTCGTGACAAGCGGAACCCCCTGCGTACGGCCGTTCGTCCTCCCGGACACACGACCGTGACCGAAGGTCGTGACGTACGGCACGGAAGGCTCCGCTTCATCGCCTAGGGTCAAGGGGCGGGGACGGAGCGCGAGCACGGCAGTGAGGGCAGTGGTATGGCACAGGCGTACATGACGGAGTCGGGGAACGGTGGCTCGGAGCCCGAGCCCTCCGGAACCCGCCTTCGGCGCCGGCTGACCGTACTGCGCAAGGACCCGGGGATCTGGCGGCGCGGCTGGGTCCTCGCCGGGATCGCCGCGCTGCTCTCGCTCATCATGATCTTCCACGCGGACCTGCCCAACCACGTGGGCAATCTCGGCAGCCTCACGGAGACCTTCCTGCCCTGGCTGGGCCTGGCCGTCCCGCTCCTGATCGTCGGGGCCGTCTACCGGAAGTCCGCGACCGCGCTCCTCGCGATACTGCTGACGGCCGCGGTCTGGGCGAACCTCTTCGGCGGCCTGGTCACCGACAAGTCCGGCTCCGGCGGCAACCTGGTCGTGGCCACCCACAACGTCGACGCCGACAACCCCGACCCGCACGGCACCGCCGAGTCGGTGGCCCGGTCCGGGGCCGACGTCCTGGCCCTGACCGAGCTCAAGGGCAGCGCCGTCCCCGTCTACGAGAAGGCCCTCGCGGCCACGTACAAGTACCACTCCGTCGAGGGCACCGTCGGCCTGTGGAGCAAGTACCCGCTCACCGCGAGCGCGCCCGTCGACATCCGGATGGGCTGGACCCGGGCCATGCGCGCCACGGTCACCACCCCGCAGGGGCCGGTCGCCGCCTTCGTCGCCCACCTGCCCTCCGTCCGGGTCAAGCTCAACGCCGGTTTCACCGCCAACCAGCGCGACGACAGCGCCGACGCGTTGGGCGCCGCGCTCGCCGCCGAACCGCTGAAGAAGGTCATCCTGCTCGGCGACCTCAACGGAACCATGAACGACCGCGCCCTGTCCGAGGTCACCTCGCAGATGCGCTCGACCCAGGGCGCGGCGGGCGACGGCTTCGGCTTCAGCTGGCCGGCGCAGTTCCCGATGGCCCGGATCGACCAGATCATGGTCCGCGGGATCAAGCCGGAGGCCTCCTGGACCCTGCCCCGCACCGGCAGCGACCACCTTCCCGTCGCCGCCCGGGTCACCGTGAAGCCCTGACGGGTAAAGGATCACCCGGATACGGGTGGGCCCCGGTCGCTCCCCGAGGGAAGCGACCGGGGCCTCGCCGTGTCGGTGGTCCCGGATCCGCTACGCCTGCTCGCGCCAGCCGTTCGTGATCGGCAGCCGCCGGTCCTTGCCGAAGCCCTTCGCGGAGATCTTCGTGCCCGGCGGGTACTGGCGCCGCTTGTACTCCGCCGTGTCCACCATCCGCAGGGTCCTGGCCACCAGCTCCGCGTCGAAGCCGGCCGCCACGATCGCGTCCAGGCCCTGGTCGCGGTCCACGTACATGGCCAGGACCGCGTCGAGCACCGGATAGTCGGGCAGCGAGTCGGTGTCCACCTGACCCGGGCGCAGCTCGGCGCTCGGCGGCTTCACGATCGAGTTCTCCGGGATCGGCGGGGTCTCGCCCCGCTCGGCGGCGGCCCGGTTGCGGTACTCCGCGAGCCGGAAGACGTCCGACTTGTAGACGTCCTTGATCGGGCCGTACGCGCCCACCGAGTCGCCGTACAGGGTGGAGTAACCGACGGCCAGCTCCGACTTGTTGCCCGGGGCCAGCACGATGTGGCCCTCCTGGTTGGACAGGGCCATCAGCAGGGTGCCGCGCAGTCGGGACTGGAGGTTCTCCTCGGCCAGGCCGGTCAGGCCCAGCGAGCCCATGTAGGCGTCGAACATCGGCTCGATGGAGACGGTCCGGAAGTTCAGCCCGGTGCGCTCGGCCAGGTCGGCCGCGTCGCTCCGGGAGTGGTCCGAGGAGTACTTCGAGGGCATCGAGACGCCGTACACGTTCTGCGCGCCGATCGCGTCGCAGGCGATGGCGGCGACGAGCGCGGAGTCGATGCCGCCGGAGAGCCCGATCAGGACGGAGCGGAATCCGTTCTTCCTGACGTAGGCGCGCAGTCCCACGACCAGCGCGTCGTAGACCTCCTCGTCGTCGTCGAGGCGCTCGGCGTAGCCGCCGGTGACCACCGGCTCGTACGGCTCCACGGGCTCCTCGGAGAGGATGACGCGCTCGATGCGCAGTCCGTCGTCCACCACGCCCTCGGGTGCGTCGGCGCGGGCGGCCGGCAGGTCGAGGTCGACCAGGACGCAGCCCTCGGAGAACTGCGGGGCGCGGGCGATGACCTGCCCGTCGGCGTCGACGACGATCGAGTCGCCGTCGAAGACCAGCTCGTCCTGGCCGCCGATCATCGCCAGGTAGGCGAGGGTGCAGCCGGCTTCCTGGGCCCGCTTCCGGACCAGTTCGAGGCGCAGGTCGTCCTTGTTGCGCTCGTACGGGGACGCGTTCACGGAGATCAGCAGTCCGGCCCCGGCGGAGCGGGTGGCCGGGACCCGGCCGCCCTCCTGCCACAGGTCCTCGCAGATGGCCAGAGCCACGTCGACGCCGCCCACCCGGATCACGGGCTGCGTGTCGCCCGGCACGAAGTACCGGAACTCGTCGAACACGCCGTAGTTGGGGAGGTGGTGCTTGGCGAAGCGCAGGACGACCTGCCCGCGGTGCAGCACGGCGGCCGCGTTCTCCGGGGACCCGGCCGGGCGGCCCAGGCGGGGTACCGCCCGCTCGGTGCGGTCGAGGTAGCCGACGACGACCGGCAGCTCGCCGAGGCCCTCGGCCGCCAGCCGCTCCGCGAGCTCGCGCAGCGCGGTACGGGAGGCCTCCACGAAGGAGCCGCGCAGGGCGAGGTCCTCGACGGGGTACCCGGTCAGCATCATCTCCGGAAAGGCCACCAGGTGGGCGCCCTGCTCGGCGGAGTGCCGGGTCCAGTGGACGACCGAGTCGGCGTTGGCGTCGATGTCGCCGACGTGCGAGTCGATCTGATTCAGAGCGAGTCGAAGTTGAGGCACGGGCCCAGTGTAATCGTCTTTCTGACGCGATGTCCTGGGCCCCGCCTGTTTCCCGCGTGGTGACGTCCCGTCAGCCGATCGGGCCCGCGTACTTCACGCTCTCGCGCAGCATCCCGGGCCGGACGTCCGCGGTGATGCTCTTGGTGCCCTCGGGGACCTCGAAGGCCTCGACCCCGCTGGCGGTTTCGCCCGGCAGGAGGGAGCCCCTGATCGACTTCGGCATGTTGCCGTCGTAGACGCTCTCGGCGGGCATGCCCTGGTCGTCGCGGACGTTGGGACTGGCGAGGAGCACATCGAACGGCACGTTGGAGTTGTTGGTGATGGTGACCGTGAGCTCGACCGCGTTCTTGACCCGCTCGCGGGCGTACGCGCCCTTCGGCTTGTACGTCGTCGGAACGGAAAGGCTCACCGTGATGCCGTTCGGGTAGGTGAACTTCTCGCCGAACGGCAGCGCGCTGGTCAGGCCGGGGACCTGGGTGGGCGCCGCGGACCTGGACGGGGCACCGCCGGGGAGGCGCTCGCTCGCCCTGCGGTCCTCCTCGACCTGCCGGTCGATGCGGCTGTCGGCCTTGTCGACGACCAGGACGGTGAGGAAGAGGCCGCCGGCCGAGGCGAGCAGACCGAGGACGGAGAGAACGACGCCGACGACTGCCATCGACTTGTTCGGGGCGCCCTTGTTGGCGCGGACGACACCCCCGATGCCGAGGCCCAGACCGACGGCGGCGAGCAGGGTGCCGGCCCAGAAGAAGAACGGGATGATGCCGAGGATGATGCCCAGTCCGCCGGTGATGACCGCGGCGACGGCCAGGCCGTTGCCGGTCGGGGCGGCCTGCGGGTATCCGGGGTACGTGCCTCCGGGGTAGCCGGGGGTGGGCGCGCCCCACTGGTTGTCGGGTGCGGCGGGAGCGCCGGGGAAGCCGGGTGCGCCGAATCCTTCACCGAAGCCGGCGGCCGCGGGCGGCGTGGGATGGGCGAAGGCCGGCGAGGGCGGGGCGAAGGCCGACGGGGGCGGGGCGAAGGCCGACGGGGCGGGAGCCGGCTGCGGGGTGGTCGCCGGGGCCTCGGGGGCCGGGGCTGCCGCGGGGGCCTCGGGCGCCGGGGGCGATGCCGGAGTCGCGGGGGCCTCGGGGGCCTCGGGGGCCGCGGGGGCCTCGGGGGTCGCCGGGGCGGCCGGGGTCTTCTCCAGCGAGAGCGGCTGCGTGGGCGCCGATGCGGAATCCGCCCCGGGCGCCTCGGATATCTCCGGTGTTTCGGGTGTCGGGGTGCCCGCCGGCTCGGTCGGCGGACCGACGGGAGTGCTGGGCGGGTTCGGCGGGGTGCTCATACCGGCGGGATCGTCCTCTTGTCGCGGCAGTCGTGATCTCCGCAAGAGTGCCATGCCCGCGCCCGGGGCCCACCTCGATTACCGCCCGCCCGGCCCCGTGTCAGGTCCGGGCGGGCGGCCGTGCCCTACACCTGGTAGCCGAGCACCGTCATCATCCCGGACTCCGAGTGGTAGACGTTGTGGCAGTGCGTCATCCACAACCCGGGGTTGTCCGCGTCGAAGTCCACCGTCAGCCTGCGACCCGGCAGGAGGATCGCGGTGTCCTTGCGCGCCCCACCCCCCTGCTCGCCCAGCGCGAAGGTGTGCCCGTGCAGGTGCAGCGGGTGCCACATGGGCGTGGCGTTGGCGAACACCAGCCGGACCCGTTCGCCCGCCTTCACCGGATGCCGCTGGTCGGGGGTGTACGGCTTGCCGTCGAAGGCCCAGTTGTACGAGGTCATGTTGCCGGTGAGTCGGATCTGCACCGTACGGTCCGGGTCGCGCGGGGCCAGCGCGACCGGTTCGGCGGCCTTCAGCGCGTCCGCCATCAGCGGTGGCGCGTCCAGTTCGGCCGGGCGGGTCGCGGCCGTGGGCGCCGTCCCCGATCCGGTACGCAACACCGCGAGCGCCGAGCCCTCCTTGCCCTCGGCCAGCGCGGTGAGCGGGAACACCCCGTCCTTGGCGGTGACCAGGACGTCGTACCGCTCGCCCATGCCCAGCAGCAGCGAGCCCGTCCTCGTCTGCTCCACCGGGTAGCCGTCGGTGTGGGTGACCGTCAGTTCGTGGTCGCCGAGGGCGATACGGAAGGCGGTGTCCCCACCCGCGTTGATGATGCGCAGCCGGATCCGGTCACCGGGCTTCGCGGTGAGGACCGAAGGGTCGTCCGCCACCCGCCCGTTGATCAGGTAGTGCGCGTAGACGACGTCGCCCGCGTCCCCGCCGAGGTAGTCGCTGTGGCCGCCCATGGCGACGTACGAGCGCTTCTTCGGGCCACCGGAGGACGGGGAGGGAGAGGTGGAGGGGGAGGCGCTCTGGCCGTGGGCCGCGTGGGCCCCGCCGCTGCCGTTCATGCCCTTGCGGAGCTCGGCGAGGACGGCGTCGGGGGTGGCGCCGTCCACCCCGTCGATCCAGTCGTCCAGGACCACCACCCACTCCTTGTCGTAGGAGAGGGGTTCCTTGGGGTCCTCGATGATGAGCGCGCCGTACAGGCCGCGGTCCTGCTGGACCCCGGTGTGCGGGTGGAACCAGTAGGTGCCCGGGGTCGGGACGGCGAACCTGTACGGGAAGGAACCGCCCGGGGCGATGTCCCGCTGGGTCAGTCCCGGGACCCCGTCCATGTCGTTGCGCAGGGCGAGGCCGTGCCAGTGCATGGAGGTGGCCTCGGGCAGGTTGTTGGCCAGGGTGAGGGCGAGCGTGCCGCCCGCGGTGGCCCGGACCTCCTGGCCCGGCAGCTTGTCCGCGTACGCCCAGGAGCGGACGGTGATGCCGGCGCCGAGGTCGAGCGGGGTGGCGGTGGCGGTCACCTTGACCTCGGTGAGGGGGCCGGTGGCCTTGCGGGCGGCCTCGGCGGCCCGCACCTCGGGTCCGGCCGGGTCGACGTACCCCTCGGGCACGTCGGCGGAGCCGCCGTGGTTCATCGAGCCGTGGCCGCCGGCCCCGGATCCGCCGGAGGGCCCGGTCGATGCGGAGCAGGCGGCGAGCAGCCCGGAGCCGAGGACGGCCGCGGACGCTCCGAGCACGGCGCGACGGGTGGGAAGAGAGCGCATGGGAGCACCTCATGGGTGTGGTGGTACGGGTACATGGGCACGGAGGGGCGCCGCCCCGGGCATGCACGGGCATGCGGGGGCGGCGGCACCGGCCTATACCCGCAGGACCGCCAGCCGAGTGAGGAGCTCGCGGGGCGAGGGCGGGTCCGGACCTCCGCCGGACCGGCCCGGTATGCGAGCCGCGCCCCCGAGCGGCGCGGCGCGTCGGGATCCGGTCCGGCCGGTGCCGATGAGCAGCACGACGAGCCCCGCGAGCACGGCGAGGCAGACCGACATGGGGTCCATCTCGGTCGCGGGCATCTCGTACCCCCACGCGGGGACCGCGGGGGAGGGCACGCCGGCGGCCGTGGCGGTGCCGACGGCTGTGCCGAGGGCCGTGATGGCGGCGGTGTCGGACGTGGCGGCGGCGGTGTGGCGCGTGCCACCGTGCGCGGCCGGGGCCGGCAGCGTCGCCGAGGCAACGGAGTGGGCCGGGGACACGTCTTGCACGGCGTGGGACTCAGTCGGATGGCCCAGGGTGTGCATGGTGACGATGCCCAGCAACAGCGCGGCGAGCAGCAGCAACCGGGCTCCCGGGGCGGCTCGCTGAGCACTGCGCGTCATGACCGGAACCCTACCGGGGGTGGGTATCCGATCGGAGCACCGACCCCGAGTCTGCTTAGGATTAGTCACACTATGTCCACACACGGACTGTCGCCGCGGACCGCCTGGCCGGTCGCCACGTTGATCGGTCTCGCCGCGGCGGCCTACACCGCGTGGGTGCTCGAAGTCGTCCTCTCCACGGGTCTCAACCCCATCGAGACGTACGTCAGCGAGCTCGCCGCCCAGGACCAGCCGCTCGGCGGCCTCTTCCGGGCCACCGACTTCACCGCCGGGCTGCTCGCCTTCTCCGGAGGGCTCCTGGCCCTGATCCGGCTGCTGAAGTACGCGGAGTCCCGCCGCTCCTGGGCGGTCATCGGCTGGGCCGGGGTCGCCCTCTTCGGCGCGGCCACCGCCGCCGACGCCTGGCTGCCGCTGAGCTGCACCCCCACCGTGGACCCCGAATGCGCCGCCCGGGAGACCGCCGGACTGGTCCCCGCCACCCACCAGGCCCACGCCGTCAGCAGCAGTCTCGCCATGACCGGGGCCCTCGTCGGCCTGGTGGCCCTCACGGTCGCCGCCCGCCGCTACGGCTGGTTCGCCCCGCTCGCCCGCTACGGCCCCGCCCTCGTCGCCCTCGAACTGCTCGCCACCGTCTGGACGCTGTCCGCGATAGCCCTGTTCACCGCCGGGCGCGGGACCTGGGCCCTCGGCGCCGGTCAGCGGCTCCAGGTGCTCCTCGTCGCCCTCTGGCTGGGCCTGCTCGCCTATTCCGTCCACAAGGAAGGCCGTACGTGAGTGTCACCGGCCGGTTCGTCCGCGTCCCCGTCCCCGCCGATGCCGGCGATGCCGTCGAGGCGGGTGACGGGGCCCGCGGGGTCGCGCTGCACGTCGTCGTCGAAGGCAGCGGCCCCGTGTGCGTCCTGAGCGCCGGGCTCGCCATGGCCTGGTTCGACTGGGACCCGGTCGTCGCACCGCTCGTCGCCGCAGGCCGCACCGTCGTCCGCTTCGACCGCCCCGGACACGGTCTCAGCGGCCCCGCCACCGAGCCGCC
This sequence comes from Streptomyces virginiae, assembly GCF_041432505.1. Lineage (GTDB taxonomy): Bacteria > Actinomycetota > Actinomycetes > Streptomycetales > Streptomycetaceae > Streptomyces > Streptomyces virginiae_A. Next base: position 2,874,527 of record NZ_CP107871.1, on the reverse strand, counting down.
CACCACCGCCGGGGAGGCCCACCGGATCGCCGGCCTGCTGGACGCGCTGGGGCTCGACGCCCGCGCCGCCGGCTCCGTCACCGTCGTCGGGCACTCCCTCGCCGGGTTCCACGCCGAGGCCTTCGCCCGCCTGTACCCCGAGCGCACCGCCGCACTGGTCCTCCTCGACGGCAGCGTCGAGGAATCCCCGCGTACGCTCCTGCCCGCCGCACTGCGCACCGGGGCCGCCCGCGCCCTCGGCCGGGCCGTGACCGCCGCCGGACTACCGGCCGCGCTGGGCCCCACGGCCCGGCGCGCCACCGTACGGGCCTCCCGCACCGGTGGCTCCGACCCGGCCCCGCGGGACCTCGTACGCCGCTGCTACCGCACCGGCCGGGTCTGGCGCGGCGGCCTCCTGGAGAACTCCCGCTACCTGGACATGGCCGCCGAGCTGGCGGCCCTGCGCGGGACGCACCCGCTGACCGCCCCCACCACCGTCCTCGCCGGCCACGACGGCTCGGCCGGGCCCTCGGCCCTGCGCTGGCTGTCCCGGCAGGCGGACCTCGCCGACCTGCTCGGCGCCCGCTTCGAGGTCGCCGAACCGGCCGGACACCTGGTCATGCTGGACCGCCCGGGCCAGGTGGCGCGGACGGTCCTGGAAACGGCCGGGCAGGGTCAGACCCGCGCGTAGACCTTCTCCACGAAGGTGGCCATCTGGTCGTCGGTGAGGTGCTGGGCGAGGTCGGCCTCGCTGATCATGCCCACCAGCTTCTTGTTCCGGATCACCGGCAGCCGGCGGATCTGGTGGCTCTGCATCTCGTCCAGCACATCGCCGACGTCCGCGCCCGCGTCGATCCAGCGCGGGGTGCCCTGAGCCATGTCACCGCAGGTGACCCTGGCCGGGTCGTGGCCCTTGGCCACACAGTTCACGACGATGTCGCGGTCGGTGATGATGCCGCACAGCCGCTCCTCGGCGTCACTGATGGGCAGGGCGCCCACATTGAGCCGGGCCATCAGCTGGGCGGCCCGGTCGAGGGTCTCGGTGGCGGGAATCCACTGGGCCCCGGGGTGCATGATGTCTGCGGCGGTGGTCATCGCTGAACCTCCTGAGCACGCCGTCCGACACCGGGCGCGGACGCGTCCGGTGCGGCGTCCCCACCGGCGGAGCACACGCCCGTACGGGTGAGAGGGCGCCTCTCACCACGGTACGGGCGTGTCCCGTCACCCGCGCGGCGCGGCTCCGCGCTGCCGCAGCAGGTCCTCCATCAGGGTGAGCTCCGAGCGCTGCGCGTCGACCATGCCCTGCGCCAGCGCCCGCTCGACCGGGGTCTCGCACTGCTGCGCACACCCCTCGGCCATCGCGACGCCACCCTTGTGGTGGTCGGTCATCAGCTGGAGGAAGAGCACCTCCGCGTCCCGACCGGAGGCGGCGCCCAGCTGGTCCAGCTCCTCCTTGGTGGCCATGCCCGGCATCAGCGCACCGGGCTTCGCGGCGTCGTGCCCCGCGTGGCCGCCGTGGCCGCCCGCGGCGCCCATCCAGGACATCGGCGGCTCGTCGGCCACCACCTTCGGCAACCCCCACAGGTCCAGCCAGCCGAGCAGCATGCCCCGCTGGTTGGCCTGGGTGTTGGCGATGTCGTAGGCGAGGGTGCGTACCGGCTCGTCCTGGGTGCGGTCGCGGACGATGAAGGACATCTCCACCGCCTGCTGGTGGTGCACCGCCATGTCCCGGGCGAAGCCCGCGTCCGCGGACCGCAGCCCCGGGGTGCGGGGCGCCGCCGTACCGGCCGCCGCACCGGAATCGGCGGAACCGCCGCCGTTCGCGGCGGCCACCGTGGCGGCCGCAGCGAACAGCAGGGCCAGCAGGACGGCCGTGCCCGCGACCCAGTACGTACGGGGGACGGGGCGGTCGGCGCCGGCCGGGCGGCTCACTTGCCGGCCAGCCCGCTCGTGCAGGCCGCGCCCGGCTCCGGGGTCTGCTCGCCCTGCACGTACTTCGTGAAGAACTTCGACACCCGCGGGTCGTCCGCGCTGTCCACGGTCAGCTGCTTGCCCCACGCGCTGAGCGTGATCGCGCCGGTCTGCTCCTTGACCGGGCTCATCAGCGTGTACGGCATCTTGCCGACGGTCGCGGCCAGCTTGTCGACGTCGGCCTTCGGGGCCTTCTCGTTGTACGTCACCCAGACCGCGCCGTGCTCCAGCGAGTGCACGGCGTTCACCTCCGGCACCGGGCTCTTGTAGACGTCACCGTTGCAGTTCATCCAGCGGGGGTGGTGGTCACCACCGACCGGCGGGTTCATCTCGTACTTCACCGGCGTCTCGACGTGATTGCGGCCGAGCTTCTTCACGTCCCAGAGCTGCTCGCCCTCGACCGGCTGCTTGCGGATCTCCTCGGCCTCCTCGCGGATCTTCGCCGCGGCCGCCTCCTTGCGCTGCTCGGCCTGCTTCTGGTCGATCAGCACCCAGGCGCCGAAGCCGACGAGGCCGACGACGACGGCCGACGCGGCCGTGATCGCGATCGCCTTGTTGCGCCGCTCCCGGATCTGCTCGGCGCGACGCATCTCGGCTATGCGCGCCTGACGTGAGTTCGGGTCGGTGTGCTGGTTGGTCCTGCCGGACTTGCTGGCCATGTGCCCTGGTTCCTTCTGCTGAGGGGGGTGGATGAACACGAAACCGAACCGGACCGATCAGGTCCGCAGCACCTGGAGGGCATACAGGTCAGGGGCGCGCGGCGGAGCCCCGTACAGCGGGATCCGCGACGCCCCGGAGACGATCGCGGCGGGCGCCGGCGCACCCATGGAACCCGTCACGGCGGGCGGCGGCACCGGCAGCACACCCGGAGTGACGCGCGTGAGCGGCGAGCAGCCGGGCAGGTCGTACGGAGACACGCAGACGGCGTGCGCCGGCGCCCCCGCGCGTACCTGCGCACCCGGATCCGGGGCGTGCGACTCGCCCGAGCGCGCACACAGCAGCAGCACGCCGGACAGCACCCCGAAGACGATCAGCAGGACGGCACGCCGAAGCCCGGGACGTCCCCGACGCCCCGGCTGCGTGTGCTGCCGGCCCCCCATGGGCGCAGATGGTAATGCTCATGACCGGCCCCAGGTCAGTGCGGGGGTGCCGCGACCTTTCCCGGGTGCGTAATGTGGCGGAAACCACGACTGGCGATACTGGGCGCGCCCGACTGTGCCCCGACTGTCGAGGCGGTGGTGCACAGGCCGTCTGAACTGCGAGGATGAAGGCATGGACAAGCAGCAGGAATTCGTCCTCCGGACGCTTGAGGAGCGCGACATCCGCTTCGTGCGCCTGTGGTTCACCGACGTACTGGGCTTCCTCAAGTCCGTCGCGGTCGCGCCGGCGGAGCTGGAGCAGGCCTTCGACGAGGGCATCGGGTTCGACGGCTCCGCGATCGAGGGCTTCGCCCGGGTCTACGAGTCCGACATGATCGCCAAGCCGGACCCGAGCACGTTCCAGATACTGCCGTGGCGCGCGGAGGCCCCCGGGACCGCCCGGATGTTCTGCGACATCCTGATGCCGGACGGCTCGCCGTCCTTCGCGGACCCGCGCTACGTCCTCAAGCGCATCCTGGCCAAGACCTCCGACCTGGGTTTCACCTTCTACACCCACCCGGAGATCGAGTTCTTCCTGCTGAAGGACAAGCCGCTGGACGGCACCCGCCCGGTGCCGGCCGACAACTCCGGCTACTTCGACCACACCCCGCAGAACGTGGGCATGGACTTCCGCCGCCAGGCGATCACCATGCTCGAATCGATGGGCATCTCGGTGGAGTTCAGCCACCACGAGGGCGCCCCCGGCCAGCAGGAGATCGACCTCCGCTACGCCGACGCGCTCTCCACGGCCGACAACATCATGACCTTCCGCCTCGTCATGAAGCAGGTCGCGCTGGAGCAGGGCGTCCAGGCCACCTTCATGCCGAAGCCGTTCTCGGAGTACCCCGGCTCGGGCATGCACACCCACCTCTCCCTCTTCGAGGGCGACCGCAACGCCTTCTACGAGTCGGGCGCCGAGTACCAGCTCTCCAAGGTCGGCCGCTCCTTCATCGCGGGCCTGCTGCGCCACGCGGCGGAGACGGCGGCGGTCACCAACCAGTGGGTCAACTCCTACAAGCGCATCTGGGGCGGCTCGTCCCGCAGCGCCGGCGCGGGCGGCGAGGCCCCGTCGTACATCTGCTGGGGCCACAACAACCGCTCGGCCCTGATCCGCGTCCCGATGTACAAGCCGGGCAAGACGGGCTCCTCGCGCGTCGAGGTCCGCTCGATCGACTCGGGTGCCAACCCGTACCTCACGTACGCCGTCCTCCTCGCGGCCGGCCTGAAGGGCATCGAGGAGGGCTACGAACTCCCGGCGGGCGCCGACGACGACGTCTGGGCCCTCTCCGACGCCGAACGCCGCGCGATGGGCATCGAACCCCTCCCGCAGAACCTCGGCGAGGCCATCTCCCTGATGGAACGCAGCGAACTGGTCGCCGAGACCCTCGGCGAGCACGTCTTCGACTTCTTCCTCCGCAACAAGAAGCAGGAGTGGGAGGAATACCGCTCGGAGGTCACCGCCTTCGAACTCCGCAAGAACCTCCCCGTGTTGTAAGGACAGTTCAGACGGCCTTCCGGGGTCGGAACCACACTCAGGGCCGGCGGCACTCAGCCGCCGGCCCGACGTGGTCGTCTGCGTGTCCCGGTCCGGCCCGCGATGCCGAACCCTGCGCCATGCTCATGCCATCGGTGTCATAATCGGACGTTGTGTGGACAACGCTTGCGCCGCTCATCGGCGTCCTGCTCGGCGGGTGCATGTCGATGCTGGCCCAGCGCTCGGCAGGACGCGCCGTGGAACGCGGCGAGGCGCGCCGCAGTGTTCGTGAACTTGCCGAGGCGCGCCGCAACGAGCGTCTCACTCACCTCGTCGAATTTCTGTCTGCGGTGCAGGAAGCTGAACGAGTCGCGGTGGATCGGCATCACCACAACCTGGCTGACGAGCAGTGGCAGGCCCGGGCAGGGCAGGTCCTCGACAGGGTGTGGGTGATGCAGAAGACGATCCACGTGCTGTGCACGTCTGAGGTCGGCGAAGCGGCACATGACCTCGCGTGGGCAGTGCAGGAGGTGATCAGGAAGGGTCCCGAAGACCCGGGAGAGCCACAGGACGAGAAGGTCTGGGCACACATCCGTCCGAGCCGACAGGCATTCCTTGATCTCGTGCGCGACCAGCTGAGTTGAAACCCCGGGGAGGGATTCTGCAGCTGCCGTGAGTGGCCCGGGTCAAGCAGCACCAGAAGCCAGGGCATCGGCGAGCCGGGCTCCCGGATCGCCCGTGACGTGGTGTGCGGAGCGTCCGGACGGCCAGGTCGAGATCCCGTCGCCCACCCACCGCGGAACGACGTGGAAATGCAGATGGAGGACGGACTGCTCCGATCCCGGGCCGCCGGCGCTGAGGATGTTCACGCCCGAGGCGTTCAAGGCCGTCCGGGTGGCCGCGGCCACCCGCTGGACCAGTGCCGTCACCCCGTAAAGGACCTCGGGCGGGGTCTCGAAGATGTCCGCGTAGTGGAGCGTCGGGACCACCAGGGTGTGGCCCGGCGTCAGCGGATTCAGGGGAGTGAAGGCACAGGCCACCGGACCACGAGCCACCCACCCCGCCGTGCCTTCACGGATGAGCCCGCAGAAGATGCAATCCATGGGACCGACCCTGCCAGACGCGGGATTCCACGGTTCGGGGCGGGGTCCGGGGATATTCGGTTCTTCGGATTCGGGGTGTCGGCGACGATGGGGGGATGGAGTCCCTTCCGGCGGTCAGTGTCCTTCGACTCGGGTTCGTCGTGCCGCCCCCCGACCTCGCCCTCAGCCAGTGGGGGGAGTTGCGGCTGCTGATCGACGGGCGGGACGTGTTGGAGGAGATGCATCCCGGAGGGGTGTCGAGCTGTTGGCGCGGGAGGTGGTTCGGTCCGGCCGAGGAGTGGCCGTTGGCCGCCTCCGGCGAGCCGCGCAGGGTCGAGTTGACGAACAACGACTGCGTCACCGACTGCTGCGGGGGCACCTTCGTCACGATCCGGCGGCGGGCCGACCGGGTGGAGTGGACGGGTTGGGAGAACACGGAGGACGTCCGGCTCCCCGTTCCCACCGACGTCCACTTCGACGCGGCCGCGTACGACGCCGAACTGGCGCGGGCCGTGGCGGATCTCAGCTGGGAGGAGCCCGTGGACAGCGTCGCCCGGCTGATGAGACTGGAGCTCTCCGCGTCCGGCTGCTTCCAGCGCTGGGGCTGGGGCGTGAACACCGTCCATCCGCTGCGGAGTCAGGGGTCCGCACAGGTCAGGGTGCACTTCAGCCCCCTTGAGGCGCCGTACGCGAACGGGAGCACCTTCGTCCACGAGGTTGCGGTGGCGCGGGACGTGCCCGCCGAGGAGCAGGTCCGGCGGTTCGTCGACATGGTCGCGGCCGACGACCCCCGGGGGACGGCCAGGCCGCTGGGTTGAGTCTCCCGTGGGGGGAGACAGCAGGCTGGGGGCCATGGACAGCGCGACTCTGTATTCGATCGGGGAGTTGGCCCGGCGGACCGGTCTGACCGTGAAGACCGTCCGGTTCTACTCGGACAAGGGCATCGTCCCGCCCACGGAGCGGAGCCCGGCGGGATACCGGCTCTACGGGCCGGACGCGCTCGCCCGCCTCGACCTGGCCCGCACGCTGCGCGATCTCGGGATCGGTCTGGAGACCGTACGCAAGGTGCTCGACCGGGAAGCGTCCGTACCGGAGGTCGCGGCGGCGCACGCCGACGCCCTGGACGTACAGATCCGCACCCTCCGCCTGCGCCGGGCCGTGCTCCGCGCGGTCGCCGGACGCGGCCCCACCCCCCTGGAGATGGACCTCATGCACCGACTCGCCACGCTCTCCCGCGCCGAACAGCGGCGACTGATCAGTGACTTCATCGACGAGGTCTTCGAAGAGCCTCACACCGGGACCGAGTTCGCGAGCCTGATGCGATCCGTCGTGCCCGAGCTACCTGACGACCCCACGCCCGAACAGGTCGAGGCCTGGGTGGAACTCGCCGGGCTCTGCCAGGACGAGGAGTTCCGGGCCGCGATCCGCCGCACCGCCGAGGAGCAGGCGGTGGAGCCCGACCGGCGGGACGTCGTCGCCGTGCAGGGCGCGCTCGACCGGGCGATGCGGGAGCGGATCGACGAGGCCGTGTCCGTCGGCCTCCTGCCGGACTCGGTCGGGGGAGCGTTGCTCTCCGGCTCACTCGGCAGCCTCTACGCCCACGCGTACGAGCGCGCCGACGAAGGCGAGGGCGGTCTGCGCCGTTGGCTCCTCGCCCGCCTGCGGACGACCGCCGATCCCCACGTCGAGCGATACTGGCGGCTCCTGGGCACGGTCAACGGGTGGCCCGCGGCACCGGCGCTCGCCCCCGTGCACTCCTGGTTCACCACCGTCCTCGCCCCCGGCGGCGGCGACGACGGTCACGACGATTGCGGAGGTGCGATGCGATGAGAACGCGCGTGGTGAGGTTCGGCCTGTACGCGGACGAGCAGGGGCTGGCGTGGGTCAAGGGGCTCGTCGCCGACGCGGTGGGCGCGCGGAGCGCCCGGATCACCGGTGAGAGCGTCCTACGGACCCTTCCCGGGAGCGGGATGCCGACCGCCGAGATGTACGACTTCCTCGCCGAGCAGTGGGACATCGAACACCCCGGCCTGGGCGGTGGCGCACGGGAACCGGTCGAGTTGCGCGTCCGGTTGAGGTGTTCCCTGCGGACCTGGCGGGCGATCCGCACGACGGTGATCGCGACCCTGTGTCCGGAGGGGGCGGGCCCGCACGCCTGCCGTGTCCCGTGGATGGCCGGCTGACACCGTGCGCGCCCGCCGTCAGTGCACCGCCCGGTGCCAGGTGGGACGCTTGGGGGTGGCCGGGGTCGTCGTCGTGTGGAGTTCGCCGTCCAGGCCCAGCACCGCCGTCGTGACGCTGCCCGAGGGTTCCAGCACGGCCGACGGGGCCCCCGCGAAGAGCATGCGGGACTGCTCCCACGCCGGCGGGCCGCCGAGGCCCGTGGTGCTGACCGTGCCGCTGTCCGCGCGCCCCACCACGAGGCGGCCCGCGGCGCAGACCGCGCCGTAGCCGGCGCGGCCGCCCGCCTCCGTGACGCTGGAGACCTGGGGCCGGACCGAGGGACCCGCCGTGACCAGGGCGGTACGCACGACCCCCGAGTCCGGGCGGCGGAAGAACAGGCGCACGCCCGCACCGTCCGGGGCCGCCGTGAGGGGGACCGTGGTGGCGGGCAGGCCCGTCGGGGCGGGGCCGAGCAGAGGGGTGTCCGGGGTGCGCTGGGTCCAGGCCAGGACGGAGGTGGTGGTGGTCGCGTACACGTGCCGCCGCCCCGCCGCGTCGAGTGCTGTCACCGGGTCGCTCTGCAGGTCCTCGCCGCCGAGCCGCTCCCACGGGGAGAATCCGCCGTCCGGCTGCTGGGTGGTCGCGCGCAGGGTGCGGCGCGAGTCGCGGAGGTAGACGGTCAGGCCGCCCCGCGCGTCCACGGCCACCGCCGGGGCGCTGATCGCCGAGGTGCCCTCGTCGTCGGTGCGCTCCGGGGTGCCGAGCGACTGCCACGGGCCGAACGGGCCGTCGGGCGCGGACTGGACGGCGTACACGACCTCGCGCCGGTAGTCCGCGGGCGCGGAGCCGAAGGTGGTGCGGGTGGCGAGGACGGCGACGCGGCCGCCGGGGAGGCGGGTGGCGGTGGCGCCCGGGTCGATGCCCGTGCCCGGGAGGAACATCGGGCCCGCCCAGTCGCCGCCGGCGTTGCGCGTCCAGTACGCCCCCTGGCCGTCCAGTGTGGCGAAGGCCCACAGCCGGCCGGGTGTTCCCTCCGTCAGCCAGGAGGTGGTCTCGGCGCGGGTGTAGCGCAGCGACTGGGCCCAGTTGCGCCCGGTCGGGTTGCCCGCGACCTTGCGGTCGCCGCAGCCCGACGGGCTGCCGCAGTAGTCCTGGCGGTCCTGCCAGGCGTAGGTCCTCAGGAAGCCGGTCTTGGTCTCGGCGGTCTGCGGGTCCAGCGCGTGCGGGAGGGTGCTGTTGTGGTAGCCGAGGTAGCTCTGGACCGTGAAGTGCGGGCGCCTGTGGACCTGGGCGGCGTAGGCGGCGGTGGCGGCCTGCACGAAGCGGGCGCCGTACATGTGGTCCTGGTGGTCGGTGTACCGGCCGGTCCCGTTCTCGCCGTACCGGTTCGGCGTCGGGTCCTGCATCCGTATCGTCGTCGGCCGGTACTGCTCCAGGACCCCGGCTATCGACTGGACGAGCTGGTCCTTCGTGTACGTGAACGGCTGCTTGACCGGGGTGCCGGAGGTGAGCTGGGCCTCCAGCGCGGGTATCCGTCCGTTCCACAGGCCGCGCAGGCTCTCGGGGGTGTCCCCGCCGGTGCTGCGGGCCTCGCGCAGCATCAACCACACCAGGTTGACCTGCGGCTTGGCTATGAGGACGTCGACCTCGGCCCGGCCGCCGCCGGCGGTGGCCAGGACCGTACGCTTCCACGCGCTCGTGCGGTCCCCGGTGGCCATCTGCGCGTACGCGGAGCGGATGCCGTTCTGCCGGGCCTCCGCGTAGTGGGCGCGGTCGGCGGGCTGTTCGGGGTCGTCGGCGGCGCCGCCGTGGGCCTCGTTGCGGCCGTCGGACTCGCCGGAGGTGAGGTAGGCGGTGGTGACCTGGGTGCCGGACAGCAGGGACCGGCTGAGGTCCGGGTTCATGAAGAACAGGTCGTCGTCGGGGTGGGCGACGATCTGGACGACCGAACCGGAGGTGACGCTCGCGGGCCGGACCGCGGCCGGGTTCTTCTCCTGGGTGGCTTCGGCGGTGGTCTGTTGGCCGGCCACGGAGAGCACACCGGTGGCGCCGGCTGTCAGCACGGTGAGCAGGGCCGCGAAGCGGCGACGGGTCACGGGCATCGGTCACGCCTCGGTTCGGTCTCGCTCTGACGGAAGAAGGTGTGGAACAGTCAGAGAGAGGGGAAATCGACGGACTTGGTTCACCGAATCCGCAGATGACCGGTGCTTTTCCGGTACCAGATGTGGACTTTGTCCGTCCGCCTACGGTGCTGCGGGAGCCGGACCCGACGCGGGCGATGTCGGCGACACGGGTGACGGGAGCGACGGGGGCGCGTTGCGCGGGCCCACCGGCTGCCACGGCGCCAGGTGCGCGTTCGGCACGTCGGCCGAGGAGGTCACGTACAGCCGTGCGTCGAGCCCCACCACCGCCAGACTGACCAGGCCCTTGCCGGTCATCGTGGAGGAGGGCGCGCCGACGAACAGCAGCGGGGACCGTTCCCACGGCCGACCCGACCCGGCCTCCGAGCCCAGTTGCCCGCCCGCCGTGCGCCCTGCCAGGAGATGCCCGCTCGCGGTCACCGAGCCGAAGCCCTGGAGGCCGCCGAGGTCGGTCATCTGGCTCACCTTCAGCCCGCCCTCACCCGTGATCAGGGCGGTGCGGACATTGCCCGAGCCGGGCTTGCGGAACCACAGTCGTACGCCGCCCTCGCGCCCGTCCGCGGTCAGTGGGAGCGTGGTGTCCGGCAGCCCGGTGGCCGTGACCTGGCCCAGCGGGGCGCCCGGTGTCGGCTGCGTCCAACCCACCACCGACTTGGAGGTGGCGGCGAAGACCATGCGCCGCCCGGCGCCGTCGGTGGCGGTGGCCGGGGAGCCGTGCAGGTCGGTGCCGCCGTACTTCTCCCAGGGCCCCCAGCTGCCGTCCGGCTGTTGCACCCGCCCGCGCAGGCCGGCCGCGCCGTCGCGGACGTACGCCGCCAACTGCCCGGTGCCGTCGACGGATACGGCCGGGGCGCTGATGTCGGAGGTCCAGTTCTCGTCCGCGGTCTCGGGGGTGCCGAGCGACTGCCACTCGGTGAACTGCTCGGCCCCCGGCTGCTTCTGGACGGCGTGGACGACCTCGCGCCGGTAGTCGGTGGGCTTCGCGCCGAAGGAGGTGCGGGTGCCGAAGACGGCCGTCCGGCCGTCCGCCAGGGTCACGGTGCTCACGCCCGGGTCCATGCCGGTGCCGGGGAGCAGGTCCGGGCCCTTCCAGCGGCCGGCGGGACCGGCCCGGTGCCAGACGGCCACCTGGCCGTCGAGCACCTTGAAGGCCCACAGTCCCTGCTGCGCGTCGGAGGTCAGCCAGTTGGTGCTGGTGCCGCGGGCGTAGTTGATGGAGTCCGACCACCGGTTGCCGCCCGGCTGGTCGGAGATCTTGAGGTCGCCGCAGCCGGCGGGGCTGTTGCAGTGGTTCTGCCGGTCGAGCCAGGCGTAGGTGCCCAGGATGTCCAGCTTCTCCTTGGCCTCGTCCGGGTCCAGGGCGCTGGGCAGCGAGCCGTTGATGTAGCCCGCGTAGTTCTGCACCGCGAAGTGCGGGCGGTCGGTGACGTCCTTGGCGTAGGCGGCGGTGGCCAGCTGCACGAACCGGGCGCCGTAGAAGTGGTCCTGGTGGTCGGTGTACCGCTTGGTGTCGGGATACCGGCCGGGGGTCGGGTCCTGGGAGCGGACGGTGGTCGGCCGGTACTGCTCCAGGATGCCGACGAGGGTCTGGACGACCTGGTCCTTGGAGTACGAGAACGGCTGCTTGACCGGGGTGCCGGACGCGAGCATGGAGTCCAGGCGGGGGATCTTGCCGTCCCACAGGCCGTGCAGGCTGTTGGGGGCGGTCTCGTAGACGGTGCCGGCCTCGCGGAGCTGCAACCAGACCAGGTTGACCTGGGGCTTGGCCATGAGGACGTCGACCTCGGCGTGGCCGCCGCCCTTGGTCGGGACGACGGTGCGGGTCCAGGGGCTGCCGCGGTCGCCGGTGGCCATCTTGGCGTAGGCGGCGCGTATGCCGTTCTGGCGGGCCTCGGCGTAGGCGGGCTTGTCGGGCTTGGTGGTGGCCGCCTTGGCGGAGCCGGCGTTGATGCCGTCGGCCTCGCCGGAGGTCAGGTAGACCGAGGTGACCGGGCTTCCGGCGGATATGGAGTACCGCAGGTCCGGGTTCATGAAGTACAGGTCGTCGTCGGGGTGCGCGATGACCTGGAGCACCCGGCCCGGGTCGGGCGGTTCCGGGGCGGGGGTTTCGGCCGCCTTGTCGGGGGCGGTGGGGGTGCCGAGGCGGTCGAGGAGCTCGTTGCCCCGGAGGAGGATCAGGCTGCCGACCGCGGTGACCACGCAGAAGGCGACGACCTTGAGGAGGCCGCCCCGGCGACGGCGACGGCGACGGGCCCCGTCCCGGGCCCCGTCCCGGACGCCGTCCTTGCCGCGGGCCCGGCGGCGCGCCTGCCGACGGCTGCCGGACGTCTCGGCGTCGACCTCGGGAGCGGCGACCTCGGGAGCGGCGGCCTCGGCTTCGGGAGCTTCGGGAGCTTCGGCGCGCTCGGCCGACTCGGCCCGCGGCTCGGCCTGGTGGGCCTGCTCGGGCGGGTGCGGGTGCGGGTGCACGTGCTGCCGGGGCGGGTGCGCGTAGGCGTGCCGCTCCTGCGGGTGTCCCTGGTAAGGCTGTTGCCGCGCGTCCCGCGCCGGGTAGGGCTGCTGCCGACCCTGCCGCGGCGCCCGGTCCGGCTGTTGTCCTTGCTCCGACGGCCGGGCCTGCTGCCCCCACCCGGATCCGGTCGACAGACCTTGTGGGTCCCGGGCCCCGGGGCCCTGCCAGGAGTCGGACACGAGGCTCCTCCCGACCGGCCGACGGGGAGTACCCCCATGACACGTTCACTAAACCGATGATCAGACAGATCCTGGCATCGTATGCGCCTCAGATCGAACATTTGATCCTGACACGCCTAAATCTGCGTCCCGGCCGGGCCGGAACTCCACCGACAGGTCCCAGGGCCTAGGCTCAGGAGAGACTGGCAAGCAGTGGCAGCGACAACCGCGGGAGGCGGCGGGATGACGGTCCCGGGACGCAGGAGCAGCACCTTCATCCGACTGCTCCGCAGCGGTTTCACCGACCCCTCCGCCGCCGCCCGGCTGCTCGACGCCGACGCGCTCGCGGCCGTACGCACCGATCCCGTGCTGCTCGACGCCCTCGGCGCGACCGCCGACCCCGACCTCGCCCTCCTCGGACTGGTCCGGCTCGCCGAGGCCCAGCCGGACGGCGAGCTGCCCGGGCTCCTCGACACCCTCGTCAGCGCCAAGCCGCTGCGCGACCGCCTCCTCGGTGTGCTGGGCGCCTCCGAGGCCCTCGGCGACCACCTCGCCCGCCACCCCCGCGACTGGCTCAGCCTCATCACCTACGAGGCGGCCGACCTGCACCCCGGACTCGCCGAGTTCGAGCAGGGCCTCGCCGACGCCCACGACCCCGTCGGCCTGCGCGTCGCCTACCGCCGCTGCCTGATCTCCATCGCCGCCCGCGACGTCTGCGGCACCATCGACGTCGCCCAGACCGCCGCCGAGCTCGCCGACCTGGCCACCGCCACCCTCCGCGCGGCCCTGCGGATCGCCTCCGCGGCCGCCCCCGAGGATGCCGCCCTGTGCCGGCTCGCCGTGATCGCGATGGGCAAGTGCGGCGGAAACGAGCTGAACTACGTCTCCGACGTCGACGTCATCTTCGTCGGCGACGCGGCCCCCGGCGCCGACGAGGCCAAGGCCCTCCAGGCCGCCACCCGCCTCGCCTCCCACCTCATGCGGATCTGCTCGGAGACCACCGTCGAGGGCACCATCTGGCCCGTCGACGCCAACCTCCGCCCCGAGGGCCGCAACGGCCCCCTCGTCCGCACCCTCGCCTCCCACCTGGCCTACTACCAGCGGTGGGCCAAGACCTGGGAGTTCCAGGCCCTCCTCAAGGCCCGCGCCGTGGCCGGCGACGAGGCCCTGGGAGCCGAGTACATCGCGGCCATAAGCCCGCTGGTCTGGCAGGCCGCCGAACGCGAGAACTTCGTCCCCGACGTCCAGAAGATGCGCCGCCGCGTCGTCGACAACATCCCCGCCGCCCAGGTCGACCGCGAGCTCAAACTCGGCCCCGGCGGCCTGCGCGACGTCGAGTTCGCCGTCCAGCTCCTCCAACTCGTCCACGGCCGCAGCGACGCCACCCTGCACTCCGGCACCACCCTCGACGCCCTCCACGCCCTCGCCGCCGGCGGCTACGTCGGCCGCGCCGACGCCGCCCAACTGCACGACGCGTACCGCTTCCTGCGCGCCATGGAGCACCGCATCCAGCTCTACCGGCTGCGCCGCACCCACCTCGTCCCCGAGGACGAGAACGACCTGCGGCGCCTCGGCCGCTCCATGGGCCTGCGCACCGAACCCGTCGCCGAACTCAACAAGGCCTGGCGCCGGCACGCCTCCGTGGTCCGCCGCCTGCACGAGAAGCTCTTCTACCGGCCGCTGCTCGACGCCGTCGCCCAGCTCACCCCCGGCGAGACCCGGCTCTCCCCCCGCGCCGCCGGCCAGCGCCTGGAGGCCCTCGGCTACGCCGACCCGGCCTCGGCCCTGCGCCACCTCGAAGCCCTCGCCTCCGGCGTCACCCGCAAGGCCGCCATCCAGCGCACCCTGCTCCCGGTCATGCTCGGCTGGTTCGCCGACTCCGCCGACCCGGACGCCGGCCTGCTGAACTTCCGCAAAGTCTCCGACGCCCTCGGCAAGACCCCCTGGTACCTGCGCCTGCTGCGCGACGAGGGCGCCGCCGCCGAGAACCTCGCCCGCGTCCTGTCCGCCGGGCGCCTCGCCCCCGACCTGCTGATGCGCGCCCCCGAGGCCGTGGCCCTGCTCGGCGATCCCGAAGGTCTGCAGCCCCGTACGCACGAGGCCCTGGAGCAGGAGGTCCTGGCCGCCGTCGGGCGCGCCGACACCCCCGAGGCCGCTGTCGCCGCCGCCCGTGGCGTGCGCCGCCGCGAGCTCTTCCGCACCACAGCGGCCGACATCATCGGCTCCTACGGTACGGAGGACAACCCTGCCGAGGAGGACCACGGAGCGCTCGTCGACCGGGTCGGCGGGGCCGTCTCCGACCTCACCGCCGCCACCGTCGCCGGGGCCCTGCGCGCCGCCGTCCACAGCCACTACGGCGACACCCTGCCCACCCGCTTCGCCGTCATCGGCGTCGGCCGTTTCGGCGGCCACGAACTCGGCTACGGCTCCGACGCCGACGTGCTGTTCGTCCACGAACCCCGCGAGGGCGTCGACGAGCAGGAGGCCGCGAAGGCCGCCCAGACCGTCATCGCCGAGATGCGCAGGCTGCTCCAACTGCCCACCACCGACCCGCCGCTGCTCATCGACGCCGACCTGCGCCCCGAAGGCCGCTCCGGCCCGCTGGTGCGCACGCTCGCCTCCTACGCCGCGTACTACCGGCGCTGGTCCCTGACCTGGGAGAGCCAGGCCCTGCTGCGCGCCGAACCGGTGGCGGGCGACGCCGACATCGGCGCCCGGTTCATCGAGCTGATCGATCCGCTGCGCTACCCGATGGAGGGCCTCGGCGAGGACGCCGTGCGCGAGATCCGCCGGCTCAAGGCCCGCATGGAGTCGGAGCGGATGCCGCGCGGCGCCGACCCGACCCTGCACACCAAGCTCGGCCGCGGCGGCCTCAGCGACGTCGAGTGGACCGTCCAGCTGATCCAGATGCGGCACGCCTGGGTCGAACCGGGGCTGCGCACCACCCGTACCCGCGAGGCTCTGGCGGCCGCCCACGCCGCCGGGCTGATCCCGACCGAGGAGGCGCAGATCCTGGACGAGGCCTGGGTCCTGGCGACCCGGGTCCGCAACGCCGTGATGCTGGTGCGCGGACGGGCCGGGGACACCTTCCCGGCCGAGGCCCGGGAGCTGGGAGCCGTGGGCCGTTACCTCGGATACGCCGAAGGCACGGCCGGGGAAATGCTGGACGACTACCGCCGGATCACCCGCCGTGCCCGGGCGGTGGTGGACGAGCTGTTCTACGGGGCGTAGCCGCTCCCGTCCGACCTCCCCAACCCTGGTCGACACTTTTGCAGTTTGCATATGATCACCCTCAACTACGGGGAGGCGTGACCATGTCAGATGATCTCGGCCAGGTGGGCATGCGGTTGAACAGCGGGCCGCCGCTGGGTCCTTACGCTCCGGGGGTCACCGCGCCGCCGTCGGTGGTTCCGTACGCTCCGGGCGTCACCCCGCCGTCGTCGGGGCTGTTCCTTCCGAACGGCGCCAAGGACTTCGCCTCGTCGCCCGCGGAGAAGAGTGCGGCGGCGAACACCATCGAGAACGAGTTGGAGCACGCCACCAAGACCGCCGCGGAGCACGCGGACGACGCCACCGGCACCGCGCAGAAGGGCTTCGAAGGCTGGGAGACGGCCGCCGGCCTGAAGAAGGTGGCGGACACCTGGGACCAGCAGGTGAAGTCCTTGATGGGCAGGTTGTCCCGGGAGAAGGCCGCACTGCGCGAAGCCTCGGGCTCCATCCGAGGCACCGACGTCGGCCTGGGCAACCAGTTCGCGTCGGGTTCGCTGCTGAACCGGGTGTAGGGGTTCTCGTGCTGACCTACTACGAAGTCATGACCACGGACCTGGGCCTGCTGACGACGGCCGCCGCCAAGTGGGACTCGATGGCGGGCGAGCTGAAGAAGGTCGAGACCCGCTACGGGGACACAGTCCAGAAGATCACCATGGGGGACAACTGGGTCGGCGTCAGCGCCCAGGCGGCGCGGACGAAGTTCACGGCGACCCGCTACGAGTACTCCGCCGCGCAGAACCAGGCCAAGGCGGTCGCGAGCCTGCTGCGGGGCGCCCACG
This sequence comes from Streptomyces virginiae, assembly GCF_041432505.1. Lineage (GTDB taxonomy): Bacteria > Actinomycetota > Actinomycetes > Streptomycetales > Streptomycetaceae > Streptomyces > Streptomyces virginiae_A. The sequence continues at coordinate 2,857,859 of NZ_CP107871.1, read as the reverse complement.
AACAGCTCGTCGACCTCAAGCAGAAGCTGGAGAGTGCCCGCGACGACGCGATCGCCGCCGGCATGACCGTGTCGGAGCAAGGACGCGTCGCCTTCGACTACGCCAAGCTGACACCTGCCGAGCGCAGCGCCTACCACCACGACCCCGACGGCCAGGAGGCCATCCGCACCGCGGTCGAGAAGTGGCAGAAGCACATCGACGACCGGGTGAAGGCCGCCTCCGAAGCGGACCAGCACATCAAGGACGCCCTCGTGGCGGCCGTGTACGACAGCAACAAGGATGCGCTGGGCCAGGGCACCGGGGCCGACGAGACCCTCACCGGCTTCAACAACTACGCCGAGGGCGACCTGGCCAAGGCCAAGAAGCTCGACGAGAGCACGGTCAGGACGAAGACCGACGGATTCGATACCGGCGTGAGCACCACCGGCCCGGGCCAGTACGGCAAGGAGGCCTCGATCAAGGCCTACGTCGACTTCTTCCACGGCACCTCGAAGGGGGAGGGGAGCCTCGGGCCGATGCAGCTTTCCGGGATCGCCGACATCTACGGCGGAGCCCGGGCCACCGCGAACTGGGGCATCACCGACAAGGGTTTCGTCGCCAAGGGCGAGGCGTCCGCGGGCGTCCGGGCACTGGCCGAAGGCCGCGTCGGAGGTGACTACAACAGCGCCTACGGGCGGGCCGAGGGATTCGTCGGTGGAGAGATCGCGGGCAGCGCCAAGTTCACCAAGGAAGAAGTGACGGTCGGCCTGAAGGGGTTCGCCGGAGCCAAGGGCAGCCTCAACGGAGGCGTCGAGTCCGGCGGCATCGGCGTCGGCCTCACGGCCGAAGGCTGGGCGGGTCCCGGTGCCGAAGCCTGGTGGGGCTACAAGAAGGACAAGGAGACCGGGGTGTACAAGCTCGGCGGCGAGTTCGGTGCCTCGCCCCTCCTCGGCGGCTCCATAGGCCTGGAGATCACCGTCGATCCTGAGAAGGTGGCCAAGACCGCCGGTGACGTGGCCGACGCGGTGGGCGATACGGCGCACGCGGTCGGCGACGCCGCGGGCGACTTCAAGGATTGGTTGCTCGACTGATGTCCGACTCCATGGAAGGAGGGCCCCCGATGCCCACGACACTGCCGGTGCCGATCGAGTTCCGGCTGCCCGAGGGCTGGCTCCCGGCCCGCCCGGAGGCGTTCGACCCGGGGGTGGCCTTCGCCGCGGTACATCCGAGGCCGGACGCCGGGTTCACCGCCAACATCACCGTCGACGGCGGGTTCCCGAAGGACGGGGTGACCCTGGCCGAGATCGCCGACGCGTCGGTGGAGCAGCTGCGCACGTTCGCCGAGTCGGTGGAGGTGGTCCACCGCCGCGAGGTCGGTTCCGAGGACGCGCCCGCCCTGACCCAGCGGCTGAGCTTCTCGGCCGTGGCCGACGACGCCCGCCACGAGCTGGTCCAGTCCCAGGTGTACCTGTTCCTCACGGACACCGAGGACCCCCACAAGCGGGCGATGATCCGCCTGGCCCTGACCGCCACCACGGCCCAGCACGACGAAGTCCTCGAAGAGTTCCAGGACTTCGTCCGCTCGGTACGTCCGACGGACGACGGGGCGGAGGACTGACGGTGGGGCGCCTCCGGGACAGGATCACCGGCACCAGGTACCCCGACAGCGGGATCGCCCCGCTGCCGACGACGGAGCTCCGGGAAGCGCTGCTCGCCATCAACGGCCAGGACGTGCCGTTCCGTATCCGCCATGCCTTCCCGAAGGAGAAGGCCGACCTGGTGGCGGAGTGGCGAGTGATGAAGCCCGCCTCGGGCTCCGGCGCCTCCCGTAGGCAGGTGGAGCTGAGACTCAAGATCCGGATGCGCTTCATCCCCCTGCAGCGCGAGGTCCGCACCCTCGACGAGCAGGTACAGGTGACGTGGGTCGGGGATCCGCCCAAGTTGGCGGTGTCGCGTGAATCCGGAAGTGGGCCGGCGCCCAGGGTTTCCCGTGAGTGGACCTTTGAGAAGGGGCCTGACGGCCGGCGGCGCAAGGTCGAGACGTTCCGCTTCGACTCGCGGGACATGAAGGATCCACTGCGGAACCTGGTTCTCGAGGCGGGCTGGACCTGGCGCGGGGTGGTGTACAGGTTTTGACGAGCAGGCTGCCGGGCGGGCCTACCCGCGGTACGCCCGGACACAAGGTGAGGGGAACATGAGCCGTTTCTGGGACAACCGCACGGGCACCAGGTACCCGGCCCGGGGTATGACTCCGGGGGCCGCCGAGGAGCTTCGGGAGGCGTTGCTCGCGCTGGGCGGTCCGGATGCGCTGTTCGCCGTCCGGGAGGGCGCCGCGGGAGAGCGTGCCGACCTGGTCGTGGAGTGCAGCGTCAGCGAGATGCGTCTGACCCTCAAGACCAGCATGCGGCTGGTTCCCGCGAAGCACGAGGTGCGCGTGCTCGAAGAGCGGTGGGAGCCCGCGTTGGAGCATTCCGGCCGGCAGTACGGCCGGGGGCCGGCGAAGGCGGTCTACAAGCAGTGGGAGTTCCAGCGGGGCGCCGACGGCCGCCGCCGCAAGGTTGAGACGTTCCGCTTCGACACGGGGCTGGTGAAGAACCCCCTGCAGAACACGGTCCTCAGGGCGGGCTGGGCCTGGCGCGGAGTGCTGTTCAGGCTCTGACCGCGACGGACGAGACGGACGAGACGGACGAGACGGACCGCGGACCCTGTGTGGGTCCGCGGTCCGCCGTGTCGGGCCGGCGCCGGTGTCAGCGGGCCGTGCCGAAGTCCTGCGTCCAGTAGTTGCCGGGCTGCGCCAGGCCGATACCGATCTCCTTGAAGGAGCAGTTCAGGATGTTCTCCCGGTGGCCCTGGCTGTTCATCCAGCCCTCCATGACCTTCTCGGGAGTGCTGTAGCCGTAGGCGACGTTCTCGCCGTACGTGCTCCACGTGTACCCGGCGCGGGTGATCCGCGCGCCCGGGTCCGAGCCGTCGGAGCCGGTGTGGGACATGTTGCTGTGGGAGGCCATGTCGGCGCTGTGGTCCTGCGCGGCCTTCGTGAGCTTCGCGTTCAGGGAGACGGCCGAGCATCCGGCGGCGGCGCGCTCCTGGTTGACGAGCGCGAGGACCTGCGCGACGGAGCCGGTGGCCGGCGGGGCGGCGGTCTTCGACGGCTGGGGCGCCTGCGGCTTCTTCGTCTCGACCGGCGGCTTCGCGGGCTTCGGCTGCGCGGGCGGGGTGGTCTCGACGACGGGCTGCGTGGGCGCGGCGGGGCTGCTGGGGGAGGCCTCGGAGGGGCTGCTGCTCGGCGTCTCGCTCGGGAGCGGCGCGTCCACGGGTGCCAGGGTGGTCGGCGTGGCCGACGGCGTCTGCTGCCACTGCCACGGCCGCTGCTGCTGGTGGCTCACGGTCCGGGTCCGGCCGTCGTCCTGACCGTCGAAGCAGGCCATGGCGGCGGTGGGAACACCCACGAGGGCGAGCGCGCCGACACCGATGGCTATTTTCTTGTAGGACGTCTTCTTCCGATGCTTCTGCATGCCTGACCTCATTCAGTGATCGCGAAGCTTTCGGCGCCGGAATCGCGGGGCACCGAAGAGGCCGCCATTCTTAGAAACCTGTGAATGGCCTGGCAAGTTTCCGCTGATCACGAGCTCGCGGCGGTCGGCACGCCGCTTGAAAGAGGGCAGTGATCGTGCATCATCACGATTTGGTCACTCCCGCAACCGTCTGATGAATGATCAGAAACGGCTGTGACCTGGCCGGTCGGCGACACACCCCTCGGTGGCACATATTCCGTTTCCGGCGGAGAGGGGAATGTCGATTCCAAAAGGGACAAATATCGAAATGTCGGCGGGTTAACGCTCCGTCAAGAAAGCCCGGCCCCGATATGGGCGCCGTGACGCATGTCACTGTTTCGCGCGTGGCTGCGCCCGTCTCCCTCGGGTCGCCTGCGTCGTGGGCCGACGGCGACGTACGGAGGGGGACGGGCGCGGGATCATGCGATCGCTCTACCGCGGCTCCAGAGCCGCCGCCCGGCAGGCGCCGTTCGCGGCGCCACCCGGCACTCCGGCCGCGGTCAGGCCGCTCGCGCACCCTTGGAGGTCACCGGACACGCCGAGCCGACAGGACGCCGAGACGGCGTCGGTGACCTCGGCGCCCGCCTGCGCGGCCATGTTCGTACAGGCGGGGATGTCGGCGTGGGCGGCGGGCGCGACGAGGGCCGCACCGGAAAGGGAGAGGAACAGGCCGGCGAGCACACCGGCGAGACGGGTCGACGTGCGCACGGGGGACACGACGGGGAACACGGCACACACCTGCTCTCGGAATACGGGAGGTGGGTACGGGGAGTGGCTACGGGCGGTCGGACGGGAGGTCGGGCGGGCCGATTCCTACTCGGGGGCCACCCGGCAGGCGCTCACCGCGGTCCCGTTGGTGACGCCTCCCGCCGTCAGGCCGGACACGCACTTCTCGTGGTCGCCGGTCAGACCGACGTAGCACGCCATGCGGACGGAGTCCGGCGCCTCACCACCCTGCAACTCGCGCTCCACCTGGTTGATGCAGGCCGTGACGTCCGCGTGGGCGGCGGGGGCCGCGAAGGCGGCGCCACCGAGGGCGAGGGCCAGGCCGGTCAGGACGCCGGCGATACGGGTCGACATGTGCATGGGGACGTACCTGCTCTCCGAATCGGTTCGGTGCTGGATCGGCCTGCGACGGCCGTGCGGCTACCTCGACTGGACGGCGAAGAGCTCGACGGCGTACTCGCCGTTCGTGCCGATCCCGGTCTGCTTGTACGTGCAGTTCAAGATGGCGGCCCGGTGGCCCCTGGTGCTGGCCATCCAGCCGTCGACGTGGGACTTGGAGGATTGGTGACCCGGTCCGGAGACGTTCTCCGAGGACGGGCCTGCGGGCGAGTAGCCGGCCTTCTCCATGCGGGCCAGGTCGCTGGACCCGTCCGAGCCGGTGTGCGCGGTCAACCCGTTCGCCGCCATGTCGTCGGCGTGGGCCTGGGCGGCCGCCGCGAGCCGCGGGTCCACCGTCAGCGGCTCACAACCCGCCTTTTCCCGTTCGGCGTTGATCAGCGCGAGGATCTCGTCCGGCGAGGACTGCTGCACGCTACGGGTGACGGAGGCCGACGCCGCCGGGACGGCGAGCGCGGTGGCGGCGCCGCCCAGCGCGAGCAGCGGGACGGTGCAGGCGACCGCGCACGCGCGACGGATCCGGCTGTTCTTGGTACGCATCAGAGTCTTCCCCTCGTCGGGGGTCGGTGGGGAGCCGCCCACGACACCCGGCTCTCGGGGCGGCCGCCCCGAGGGCGGCCACGGGGCGTCTCGAGCGGCCTGCGCAGGCGACGTGCGCGACCCACAGGCTGCTGCGGGGGCACGGCGCCTGCTTCCACCGTACGACCGGAGGCACCTCCCCACGACCGGGGGCGGTGAGCGGCCTACGGCGTCGTCGGTGGTGTGAAGAGTGCCCGGACGGTTTCGGTGGCCAGGTCGCGCAGCCAGGTGTGGGCGCGGTCGTCGTCGTAGCGCTGGTGCCACAGCAGGTACAGGGGTACGTCGGGCAGCGGGAGCGGTGGCGACAGCGAGACCAGGCCGAGCCGGTCGCGGGCGGTACGGGTGACGGCGTCGGGGAGGGTGACGACCAGGTCGGTGTCGAGGGCGAGTTGCAGGGCGAAGGCGGCGGTGGGCCCGGCGGCGACGACGCGTCGTTCGAGGCCGTGTGCCGTCAGGGCGTCGTCGATCGGATCGCTCAGGCTTCCGCGCCGCGAGACGGTGACGTGTTCGGCGGCCGCGTAGCGTTCGAGGCTCAGTGGGCCTTCGGTGAGCGGGTGGCCCGGTCGGACGGCGACGATCAGCCGGTCCCTGCCGACGAGGCGGTGGCGGATGTCGGGGAGTGTCGGAGCACCGGCACTCGATTCGAGGTCGACCTCACCCCGGCGCAGTTCGGCGTCGTCCGTCCCGGACTCTGCGGACAGGCGCAGCCGGACGCCGGGCGCCTGGCGGTGGACGGCGCCGATCAGGGTGGTGCCGCAAGCGGCGGTCAGGGCGTCGTGCCAGCGCACGGTGAACACCCGCTCCAGAGCCGCCAGGTCGAGTTCCTGCTGCGCGGACAGGAGGTGGTGGGCCTGCTGCACGAGGGCATGGACCTCGGCGCGCATGGCAAGCGCGCGGGTGGTGGGGACCATGCTGCGGCCGGTGCGGACCAGGATCTGATCACCGGTGGCCTTGCGGATCCGGCCCAGGGAGCGGCTCATCGCCGGTGAGGTGACGTGGAGGCGCGCTGCCGCGCCGGAGACGCTGCCCTCTTCCAGCAGGGCGTCCAGGGCGGTGAGCAGGTTCAGATCCAATTGCATGACAGTAACTCTACAAGCGGTGAGCATGCACTTGCTGTCAATGATCGGGCGCGCAGTCCTCGCTCGCCGACCCCAGTTGTGGCAGGGGAAAGGCCGAACTCGGTTTCCGGCCACGTCCTAGGATCACCTCATGGACGACAACCCCTGGTTCTGGGACGAGGAACTGCAGCGGGACGGCAGCGAACCAGGGGACCTCACCGCGGACGAGCTCGCGTTCCTCGAAGCCCTTCGGGCCCACGCCGCCTCTTGGACCGCGCCTTGGACCTACCACGACGTCGCCCGCCCCGAGGACGAATCGTCACTGCTGCTCTATGTCAGCATCGGCGACGACCGCAGCCTCGGCCGGTGGGCGGTGCACTACTACGGTACGCACGTGCAGGCCGGCTGGGTCTGCGACGATCTGTTCAGTCTCGATGAGAGGCCCGCATCGGGCTTCTTCGAGGCGACGGGGACGATCGAAGAGCTCGCGGAGCGGTGCGCGGTCTGGTTCGAGGCCGTGCTCAGCCGACCGGTCACCCGTGAACAGTGGCTGCACAAGGGAGCGGTGTACGCGACCCGCTGGGCCTTCGCGGACACCGGGGCGCCGTTGGTCCACGGTGTCGACAACACCTTGTCCCCCAAGCCGTACCGGGGATGGGACTCCTTCCCCGGTGACCCCCACGACCGCTGCACCCTGGTCCGCGGCGCCACGCAACCGCAGACGGGCGCTCACGCGCCGTCCTGCCCGTACGAGTCCGCCGAAGGTTCCGCCACCGCTGTGGGGTCCAGCGCCACGAGTTGGCTTCAGCGCTTCTTCGGATCCCACGACAGAACCTGAAGTCGGAGCCCGAACGCGTCGCCATCGGATGGCGCCTACCGCCCGGGCGCCGGGCCCACGCCGGCCAGGTCGAGCAGCCGGTGCATCGTCGCAGGAGGCAGGGCCGGATTCGCCGCCGCGCACCCGGCGGAGCCGGGGAGGGTGAGCCTGCGCAGCAGCTCTCCGGCCGGCAGCCGCGGGTCCCGTAGCGCCCAGCGACCGACGTCCGGGTCGTCGATCAGCTTCATCACGAGGTCCGGACCCCCGTCGGGATCGTGGAGGGCCGCGTGGCGCAGCCGTGGATTGGGGTGGTCGGCGTAGCGGGCGAGGCCGGGCCGCGCGAAGTTCCGGTGGAAGCGCAGGGAGTCCCACTTCAGACCGTGCCAGTACGCGTACATCTCCACGACGAGCTCGTGCGGGGCCTGGTCGCCGTACTCGCACAGGGTGAGCTTGACGAAGAAGTCCTCGTCCCGTGCCAGCAGGTCCACCACATCGGCCGGCAGGTCCCGCCGCATGGCGATGCTCCGCCGCAGCAGGACATGCCCGGAGGCGGCGGCCCGACGCGCGACGGCCGGTTCATGACCGCGCTCCACGACCCAACGGGGCGGTACGTGATAGCCGTGCGGCACCACGTACGCGATGGCAGAGCGCAGCTCCTCGGTGAGGTCCTCGCGCATCGACAGCGCGAGGACGACCGCGGGGTCCGGGTCCTCGGCGAGCCGCAGTGCCAGCGTGGTCGGGACGTCCGGATCCTGGGCCGCGGCACGGCGCACGGTCGGGTCGTCGCTGCCCACGCGCTCCTCGGGCGTGGGCAGCGACGGCTCCGGGAGGTCTTCCACCGGGTCGGACAGGATCGCGGCGGCGGCCTCCCGGACCGTGGGCTCGGGATCGGCGAGCAGGGCCTCCCGCACGGACACCGAGAGGTGCGGCCACAGCTCCCGGGTGAGGGCCGCTTCGCGTACCCGGGCGTCCTCGTCCTCGACGAGGCGCGCGCGTACGTGCGGGGGAAGGCCCCACTGGGTGGCCATCACCCGCACCCGCGCCTCACTGTCACGGGCCAAGATCTCCGGTACCTCGGCGGGCAGTTGACGGAAGTCGCAGCCGATGGCCGCGAACACGAACCGGACCCGGGGCGACGGATCCCGGGTGAGCGCCACGAGTGCGTCCACGTCGGCCGTGCTGTTCTCGATCACCGCAAGCCGGTGCTTGATCACGGGGGAGGCGAGCGCGGTGGCCGTCATCTCCCGATCCAGGGTGCACCAGCTGAGCCAACGGGCGTGACCGCTCCCGTCGTCGACGGCCAGCAGCCGGACGAACACCGAAGCCGGCAGTGCGGGATTCCTCCGTAGCCCGCCGAGCCAGGCCTCGACGATCTCGTCGGTCACACGGTCATCCGGTAGCAGGTCCCCACCCAGTTCGATCATCCGGCCATTGTCCCCGGGGGCGTGGCCTCGGGCTTCAGGCCGCCGGGGCCGCCGCCGCACAGGAGGTGCAGCGGCCCGGGAGGGGGGAGCGGAAGGCACGGTCGCAGTCCTCGCACGAGCGGAGCGGATGGACCACCCGGTCGGGGACCACGGGGTACGCCGCCCAGGCGTCCGGGATCCGGGGCGGAAGCTGTTCCCGCAGGCGGTGGCCGAGCAGGGCCGCCGGGGAGTGGATCGTGGCCGACGGCAGCGCACGCGTCAGGGCGGCGACGACGGCGCCCGGTACGAGCCCGCGCTCCAGCCAGCGCGCCGCGGCCGGAGCCAGCCGCACCGTGTCGCGCTCGGACAGCACCAGCCGTTGATCGCGCAGCCGCAGCCGGGCCAACAGCTCCCGGGCCTGGATCTCGACCTCCGGCACTTCCGCCTCCGGGGCCTCCTCCGGCACGGGTGCGGGGGCGGGGGCAGGCTCCGGGTCGGGCCGGGTAGCCGAGGCGGGCTCACGCCGCTCACGGTGGGTCTCGGTCGACCGCGCCGGCGGGTTGTTGTACGAGACCGTGCAGGTCACGACATGCCCGGACGGGAGCCGCTCCTTGAGGCGCGCCAGGTAGCCGTGCGTCTCCAGCTCGCGCAGGGCGGCGGCGATCCGGACCTCGCCCTCCGGGAAGCGCTCGGCCAGGGCCTTGATGGTGACCTTGCTGCCTGTCGGGAGGGACTGGATGTGCGTGGCCAGGCCGATCGCCGTCATGCTCAGCTCGCGGTGCTGGGCCAGGTGGTTGCCGATCTTGACGTAGCCGCGGCGATGGTCGTGGTTGATGTGTCGGATGCCCGACGAGGCGCGCGAGGGCGCGCTAAGCTGCTGGTCAGCCATGGGAAGGGTAGGGTCCTTCTTTTGGTCAGGCCCTCGGCGGGATGCCAGTCCCGTGCGAGGGCCGTACGCGTTTATGGGGTTGTCGGGAGCCAGAGTGCCCGGCGAATTCGCATATGCGCCAGCTGGGTTGGGGTGATTCACCCGACCGAGTGAGGAGGGAGGGGGAGGTAGGGAGAGGTTATTCCTCCCGGTTATCTGTCTTTAGGCGTCGTGCGGAACCGGAGATCGCCCCACCGGGTCGTGGAAACCTCGATCCGGTGAAATCGGACTCGCCAAATCCATTTCGGCCCATACGGTTTTCAGGGGTGCGGGCCCGTGATCCGTCCCCCATCGCGTGGCGAGCGCGGACACCAGAGTCAGCCCCCGTCCCGACTCCGCCCCGGATGCCGGTACCTCGGCCGCCGCCGGCGGTCCGAACTCCCGCCGGGTGTCCGACACTTCGATACGGAGCGTAGGGCCGGGTGCGATGCGCAACGCCAGCCGGAAGTCCCGCCCCCGTACCTTCCCGTGCGTGACGGCATTCGCGGCGAGCTCGGCGACGACCTGCGCCGCGTCCTCGAACGGAAGCCTGTGTTCCGCAAGTTGGGCGACCGTGAGCGCGCGGGCGGCGCGTGCGCCGCGCGGGGTGGAAGGGAGCGTGGCGACGAGGCAGATTTCCTGATTCACGTGACTCAGCGTGGCCATCCGTGCGTAACCTGAACAGAGTTGAGGGCGCTGTGTACGACGGCTGTCCAAAGTCGTCCCGCCGTGTCCTCCCGGTCCCGCGGAGGTGGAAGTGAGCACGGACGGCACGGACGAGTCGAGCTGGGAACTCGACCCTGAGGACGAATCCGGGGCGGTCATCGCCACGGTGGGACGCCAGCTGAAAATGTGGCGGGAGGCCGCCGGACTCGACCGGGCGAAGTTCGGTGAACGGATGGGGTACGGAGCGAACCTGATCTACAAGATCGAGCGCGGCGCCCGCATTCCGCGTCCGGAGTTCTTGGACAAGGCGGACGAGGTCCTTGGGGCGGGTGGGAAAATCGCCGGCATGAAAGCGGACATCGAAAGGGCCCGCTATCCCAAGACGGTTCGCGATCTGGCCAAGTTGGAAGCCCAGGCAGTGGAAATCGGATCATACGAAAACAGTGTGGTGTCAGGGTTGCTCCAGACCGAGGAATACACCCGCGCGCTCTATGGGGTGAGGCGGCCGGCCTACTCGGAGGATGCGACCGAGCGTCTGGTTACGGCGCGGGTGGCGCGCCATGAAGTCCTCCGGCGACATCCGGCCCCGTTGCTGACCGTCGTGCAGGAAGAGGCTGTCCTTCGAAGGCCCATCGGGGGCAGGATGGTGTTGCGCCGCCAACTGGAGCATTTGTTGGAGGTGGGTAGCCTGCGGAACGTGGAGATCCAGGTGATGCCTACCGCCGTGGAGGAGCATGCCGGGCTCGCCGGATCCCTCAAAATCATGCGCCTCAAAGATGGAACGACCGTCGGCCACAATGAAGTTCAGCTGGTCAGCCGCTTGATCACTGAACCGAAAGAGGTCCAGATCCTGGACATGCGCTATGGCATGATCCGAGCGCAGGCTCTGACGCCTCGCGCGTCGATGACGTTCATCGAGAAGGTATTGGGAGAGACATGAGCATCAAGCCGTCGGGCGAGAGCCTCTCCACACTGACGTGGGTGAAGAGCAGCTACAGCACCAATGACGGACCCGACTGCATCGAGGTCGCCTGGACCAAGAGCAGCTACAGCACCAACGACGGACCCAACTGCGTCGAGGTCGCCCACACCCCCGGCACCGTCCTCGTCCGGGACTCCAAGCGTCCCGAGGACGCCCGGCTCACGCTCACCCCCCGCGCCTGGACCGGCTTCGTGGCCTTCGCCGCCGCGTGAGAAGACTCGACGCCGCCACCGAGGCCGTCCTCCGTTACCGGCGGCCCGAGCCGTGGTGCTGGGAGCTCGTCGTCAAGGCCGTCTGCGACGACATGCACAGCACCTGGGACGCCGATCACGCGCTGCTTCAGGCCGGTCCTGCCGTTTCCGCGTATGCCGATCAGATCGCCGCCTCCCTCAAGAGGATGTTCGGCGTCTTCGCCCGCGGCTCCGGCCACCAGATGGAGACGCTCACGCTCACCCTCGCCGGGATGGGTGACCTCCGGGCGCTGTCCGGCCTGCGGAGCCTCGCGCAGGGCGGACCGCTCCCGTACGGGTTCCGCCGCCCCCGCATCCTGGCCGCGCTGCCCGCCTCGGAACTGCTCCCCGTGGTCCTGCCCGATCTGCGGCGCGAGCCGGTGGACTACCACGCGAGTACCGCCGTGCTCGAACTCCTCGCCGGCTGGGGGCCGGACGCCGCACCCGCCGTGCCCGAGGTGGTCCGGCACCTGGACACCCCCTACGCCTACGACGCCCTGCGCGTCCTCGGCGGGATCGGCGCCCCGGCCGTCGCCGCCGCCGACCGGCTGGCCGCGTTCGCCACCGGCCGTGACCCGCACTCCGGTCGTCACCACCCGCGGCGGGCCGCCTGGGCGCATTGGCGGGTCACCGGCGATCCGACGCTCGCCCTCGACGTGTGCGGCGTGGCCGTACGGTCCGGCACGGCCGCCCACGGTCTGCCCTTCCTCGCCGATCTCGGCCCACTGGCCGCCGCCCACGCGGACACCGTGCGCGCTCTGATGCAGTCGCCCGGCGCGTGGACCCGGGTCGCCGCCGCGCACGCGTACTGGCGGATCACCGGAGACGCGGAGCCCGCCGTACCGGTCCTGCTGGCCGAGGTCGACCCGGACTGGGCCGGGCGTCCGGCCATGCCGGTGCGGGAGGCCGTCCACCGGCTCGGGGAGATCGGCGCCCCGGCCGCCACCGCCGTGCCCCGGCTGGTCCGGATCCTGGCGCAGGAGGAACGCCTCAGCCACCCGTACGAGCGGGAGCGGATCCTGGTGGACGCGGCCTACGTCCGTACCCTCACCGAGGCCCTGGAACGGATCGCTCCGGGCGCGGCCGGCTCCGTACCGGCGCCGCTGTCGAAGGAGCTCGTACCGGTGTCCGCCCCATCGGCCGGGCCGGGATTCCTCCGGAGATGGCTGCGCTGACCACCCGCACGCCCCCTTGTCGGCATGGGGCAAGGTGGGGGCATGCTTGTTGATAACCAAGAGTGCGATGTGGTCGTCACGGCCGTGGCCCCGGTGGGGTGCGCCGTGGACGCGGACGGGCACGACGGTTTCATCGACCAGGTCAAGCACCCCTCCTGGTGGGCGGATGTGCCGCGCGCCGAGGTCGGCGACCGGATGCGCGCCGTGGTGCTCGACCCCACCAGGACGCCGGCCCGGTTCAGTGCCCTGCCGGTCGATGTACGGATCGCCCGGAGCCTGCGCCCCACCGAACCGCTGAAGCGCCTGTGTCCGGCGCCGCCGCCCGGCGAAGTCCGCGGCGTGGAGTGGGCCGTCGTGGAGGACGCGCTGGGCACCGCCCTGCCGGCCGACTACAAGCGGCTCGTCGACACCTACGGGGGCGGGGTCTTCGCCGGAACGATCTGGCTGCTGGAACCGGACTGCCCGGAGACGATGTACGACCTCCTCGCCCAGACCGCGGAGCGCGAGGAGATCCTCGCCCGTTTCTGGGAGGCGGGCGAGGCCAAGCCGGCGGAAATCCTGGACGGCGACATCCGACTGGTGCCCTGGGGGTACGCGGAGGGTTCGGGACACGTCCTGTACTGGGTGGTCCGGCCCGGGGTCGAGCCGGAGGAGTGGACGGTCATCCTCCACGAGGGCCGCGGCCCCTTCTGGGAGGCCCATGAGGCCTCGTGCAGCCAGTTCCTCCTCGACGTGGTGGCCGGCACGACGACCTCGTTCTACTTCAGCGACGACGACCACAACGACGACCACGACGACGACATCGACGCGGAGGACAGGTTCCGCTTCATCCCCGGCTCCCGGTTCCACGGCGGAACCGGCGGAACCGGCGCGCCGCCCGCGGACCGCGGATAGGGTGCTCGGATGTTCACAGTTCGGCGCGCCGGCCCGTACGACGGGGACGTCCTCGGCGAGATCCACGCCGCGGCCTGGGAGGCGGCGTACGCGCCCTTCTTCGATCCCGAGTTCGCCGCGGACGGTGTCCGGAGCAGGCGGACGCGGTGGCACGAGAGGGTCGGGCAGGTGGACACCCCGATCCTGCTGGCCGAACACGAGGGGCGCCCGCTCGCGCTGACCACCTTCCGGGCATCCGAGACCCGGCCCGGCCTCGCCGAGATCCTCTCCTTCTACACCCACCCCGACGGCTGGGGCAGCGGAATCGCGGCCGTGCTGATGACCGAGACCCTGCGCCACCTGCGCGACGACGGGTTCGCGCGCACCCACCTGTGGACCCTGCGCGACACCCCGCGTTCCCGCCGCTTCTACACCAAGTGCGGCTTCACCGAGAGCGGCACCGTACGCCCCTTCGACTTCGGCGACGGGAAGCCCCTCACCCAGGTCGAATACGAGCGGACGTGCTGAGAGCCCCGGACTTCCCGCGCGGCGTCGGTGCCGGTCATCGCAGGTCGTGCGGCAGCCTGTCGCGGTAGACGCGGTGGTAGGCCGCCAGGCGTTCGGCCTGCTCGTCCATGCCGGCCAGCAGCTCGTACGCCTCCGCCGAGGCACCCACCGTCTCGAACGCCGCCAGCTCCTCGTAGTAGAGCCAGACGCCCTGCCGGGCGACGTCCAGACAGGCTCCGGCGATGTCTTCCTGCTCACCGGCCGACAGGACGCCCAGGATGTACAGGAGGTCCTGGCGGACTCCGACGGGCGGGCGCCCCGCGAGGGCGGCCAAAGCCAGGGAGGCGGTGGCGACGGCCGGATCCATCAGGTTCGACTGGATACGGGCGTGGTTCTCCACCCAATCGGTGCCCAGTTCTTCCGGGTCGCCTTCCAGCAGCCTGATGAGCTCCAGCGGAATGTGCTCCGCCGAATACCGGTTCGGCCCCCATGAGCAGCCGCACTCGATCGCGGCCCAGTCGTGCAGTCCGGCTTCTATGCGGACCAGATCCAATGCCGTCATTTCCCCGTCACTCGAATCGCGCGGCAACCGGGTCCGACCGGCAGCTGATATGCGCCGGCACGGAACGAGCCGCCGCTGGTTGAATGCCGGGATGAGCGATGACCTTCCCGGCGGGTACGAGATCTCCACCGACGCCGCCCGACTCGACGTCGGGCTCGTCCACCGGTGGCTGTCCGAGGACGCCTACTGGGCGCTCGGGCGCAGTCGGCAGAAGCAGGAGGACGCCATCGCGGGCTCCGTGAACTTCGGCCTCTACGACCAGGCCTCCGGAGCCCAGCTCGCGTACGCCCGCGTCGTCACCGACCGGGCCACCTTCGCCTGGCTCTGCGATGTCTACGTCGACCCGGGGGCCCGCGGCAAGGGGCTCGGCGGGGCCCTCGTCGACGCGGTGTGCGCGCACCTGGAGCCGTACGGGCTGCGCCGGGTGCTGCTCGCGACCGCCGACGCGCACGCCGTCTACGCGCGGGCCGGCTTCGAGCCGCTCAGCACGCCCGGGAAGTGGATGGCCCTCGGACAGCAGTAGCCGGCGGCTCGGGCACGGCCTAGCGGCGGGCGAGGACGCGGTTCAGCAGGTCCGACGCGGGGTGCGGGCCCGTGTGCTCGGGGTGGCGGGGCAGGTGGTGGGCGAAGGAGCCGTACCAGGACCGCGAGACCGTGTAGCCGAAGGCCAGGCAGATCATGCCGCCGACGGCGTCGAGCCAGAAGTGGTTGGCGGTGGCCACGATGACGATGAGCGTCGCGGTCGGGTAGAGCAGGCCCAGGATCCGGGCCCAAGGGGCGGAGGCGACCGCGAAGATCGTCAGGCCGCACCAGAGCGACCACCCTATGTGCATGGACGGCATCGCGGCGTACTGGTTCGACATCTGCTTGAGGTTGCCCGAGGCCATCGAGCCCCAGGTGTGGTGGACCAGCACGGTGTCGATGAAGTTCTGCCCGTTCATCAGCCGCGGCGGCGCGAGCGGGTAGCAGTAGTAGCCGACCAGGGCCACGCCGGTGGTGGCGAAGAGAACCATGCGCGTGGCGGCGTACCGCCCCGGATGGAAACGGTAGATCCAGACCAGCACGCCGATCGTCACGACGAAGTGGAGCGTGGCGTAGTAGTAGTTCATGCCCACGATCAGCCACGTCACGGAGTTGATCGTGTGGTTGACCGACTGCTCCACGGCGATGCCGAGGGTCCGCTCGACGCTCCAGATCCAGTCGGCGTTGGCGAGGGCCGCCGCCTTCTGCTCGGGCACCGCGTTGCGGATCAGCGAGTACGTCCAGTAGCTGATCGCGATGAGCAGGATCTCGAACCAGATCCGAGGC
The DNA here is from genome assembly GCF_041432505.1 of Streptomyces virginiae. GTDB lineage: Bacteria > Actinomycetota > Actinomycetes > Streptomycetales > Streptomycetaceae > Streptomyces > Streptomyces virginiae_A. The sequence continues at coordinate 2,842,137 of NZ_CP107871.1, read as the reverse complement.
CGGCGCGGGGCTCGCAACCGGGAAAGAAGGGTGCGTTCGGACCCCGGGCGGGTCTCGGTCTCGACCACGGTGGGTGATGAGACGTCCGTCCGGGTTTCCAGTGTCTTCACGCTCGATTCACCCATGGGGAGAGAGTCTGCCAGATGCGTTACCGCCTCCGATCATCCCTCGGTACGGTCTTCCACGCAGCCGCTCAGACCTGGGTACTACACGGCCGCTTCAGCCCCCCACTTTCCCGGCGGTGATCTGCTGCCCGCGGGTGGCATCGACCACGACGGGGACGCCGTCGGGGAGCTGCCCTTCGAGGTCGTGGAGCAGGTCGTCGATCGGCGGGAGGCCGCCGGGACTGCGCACATGGATGTAGAAGGTCCTGGACTGCGCGTCGACGCCGGTGACCGCCGCGCCCGGGGTCTTCGAGAGCCAGCTCTCCGCCGCGGTCCAGGTCCGCGCGGTCCACGCGTTCAGCAGGACCGTGGTCGCCGTGTTGGCGCCGAGCGGGAGCATGACGGCGGTGAACAGCAGCCCGAGCATGACGTACGCGCGGCGTGGGGCCCCGGCCCGCTCGGGGCGTCCGGCGGCCCGGGTGTAGCCGAGCACGGCGAAGACCACCATGCCCGCGAAGACCATGGCGAGGAGGTTGGACACGAACAGCACCAGCGCGCCCAGCGCGAGCCACCACGACGTCTGGCCGGCGCACACGCCCGTCACCACGAGCGGCGGTACCAAGGAGATCGCGATCGCGACCCCCGGCATGACCGCGGCGACGTCCTTGCGGGACAGTGCCACGGCGCCGGCGAAGCCCGTGGCCAGAGCGGCGACCAGGTCGAGGAGGCCGGGGGAGGTCCGGCCGGCGATCTGACTGTCCGACAGCAGATCGTACGAGGTGGGCACCACCAGGGAGGCGAGCGCGCCGATCAGGAGCACCAGCAGGCCGCCGAGCGCCACGAAGGCGAGGGCCGTGGAGCGGCGGCGCTGCACGGCCCCGAGGGCGATCCCCATGATCGGCGTCGAGAGCGGGGCGATGATCATCGCCCCGATGACGGTGGCGGTGGAGTCCGTCAGGATCCCGCAGGCGGCGATCACGGAGGACAGCGTGAGCATGGTCCAGAAGGCCGACTGCTTCGCCCGGCTGTCCCCCGACGACAGATCGAGATCCTCCTGGAGGTCCGCCAGGGAGCGTCGCTTGTGGTCGGGCAGGATCCTGTCGCGAATGTGGCCGGGCATGGGCATCTGCCCAGTATCGGGACCGGGATCGCTCCCCTCCCGCAGGGACACGTGCCGCTGCCGCTGCCGCGGGCCGACTCCGTCAGCGGCGCCGGCCTCCTACTGCTCCCGGCGGCGCTGGCCCGGGCCCGAGGCCGTGGAGCCGCGCACCACCAGTTCGGGCAGGAACACGAACTCGCTGTGCGGGGCCGGCGTGCCGCCGATCTCCTCCAGCAGGGTCCGGACCGCGGCCTGACCCATCGCCTGCACGGGCTGGCGGATGGTGGTCAGCGGCGGATCGGTGAACGCTATGAGCGGCGAGTCGTCGAAGCCGACCACCGACACGTCCTGCGGCACCTTCAGCCCCTGCTGCCGGGCCGCCCGGATCGCGCCCAGCGCCATCATGTCGCTCGCGCACACCACCGCCGTGCAGCCCCGCGAGATCAGCGCGGCCGCGGCGGCCTGACCGCCCTCCAACGAGTAGAGGGAGTGCTGGATCAGCTCCTCGATCTCGGCCTCGCCGAGGCCGAGCCGCTCCTTCATCCCGAGCCGGAAGCCCTCGATCTTGCGCAGGACCGGCACGAAACGCTTCGGTCCGACCGCGAGCCCGATACGGGTGTGCCCGAGCGCGGTGAGGTGGGTGACGGCGAGCTGCATCGCGGCCCGGTCGTCGGGGGAGACGAAGGGGGCCTGGACCTTCTCGGAGAACCCGTTGATGAGGACGTACGGAACGCCCTGCCCGCGGAGTTGGTCGTAGCGGCCCATGTCGGCGGTGGTGTCGGCGTGCAGACCGGAGACGAAGATGATCCCGGAGACCCCGCGGTCGACCAGCATCTCGGTCAACTCGTCCTCGGTGGACCCGCCGGGCGTCTGCGTGGCCAGCACCGGCGTGTACCCCTGCCGGGTCAGGGCCTGGCCGATGACCTGGGCGAGCGCCGGGAAGATCGGGTTGTCCAGTTCAGGAGTTATCAGGCCGACGAGCCCCGCACTGCGCTGGCGCAGCTTCACGGGCCGCTCGTAGCCGAGGACGTCGAGGGCGGCCAGCACGGATTCGCGGGTGCCTGCGGCCACACCGGGCTTGCCGTTGAGCACGCGGCTGACTGTGGCTTCGCTGACCCCCGCCTGGGCTGCGATGTCGGCTAGCCGTGCGGTCACGGGATTGGACTGTACCGGTCGGACGTTCACCATGACCACCACGTGCACGAATCCGGTGGAAGCCGGACGGTACGGCCGTCCGTCTCCACCGGGGCGCTGGAGAGTACGGGTCGACCGGGCGCGGGAAGCTCGACCGGGACGGACCGCGTGTTGAGGGTGCAGGCGAAACCGGGGCGGGTGAAGAGGAGCACGCCCTCGGGGGCGGGCTGCCAACGCATCCCGCACGGGTACGACTCCTCGGGCTCGACCTCGGTCGGAGTCGCGGCGCCGGCTCCCCGGCCGGTTCCCGCCTCCGGTGCGCCCAGGCCCGGCATCGCCCGGCGCAGTTCCAGCGCGGCCCGGTAGAGCTCCAGCGTGGAGTGCGGGTCGCCGGTCTGCGCGGCGACGCTGAGGTCGCCCCAGCCGGCGGGCTGCGGGAGCCAGCTGCCGGCCGGCCCGAAGCCGTACGGGGGCTCCGCGCCGGACCAGGGGAGCGGCACCCGGCATCCGTCGCGCAGCCCGTCCTGCCCGGCGGTGCGCGCGAAGGCGGGGTCCTGGCGCACATCGTCCGGGAGGTCCACGACCTCCGGGAGGCCGAGCTCCTCGCCCTGGTAGACGTACGCCGACCCGGGCAGGGCCAGCATCAGCAGCGCGGCGGCCCGGGCCCGGGCCAGGCCGCGGGCCTCGCCGCCGTACCGGGTCACATGGCGTACGACGTCGTGGTTGGACAGCACCCAGGTGGTGGGGGCGCCGACGGCGGTGGTGGCGGCCAGGGACTCGTCGATGACGGTGCGCATCGCGGCGGGGTCCCACGGACAGTTCAGGAAGCGGAAGTTGAAGGCCTGGTGCAGTTCGTCGGGGCGTACGTACAGGGCGAGGCGCTCCGAGGTGGGCGCCCAGGCCTCGGCGACCCCGATGCGCCCGCCCGCGTAGGAGTCGAGGAGGCGGCGCCAGGAGCGGTGGATCTCGTGGACCCCGTCCTGGTCGAAGAAGGGGAGCGGCTCGATGCCGATGAGGGTGGCCTGGGCGCCGCAGCCGATGTCCGGCAGGCCGGGGGCCTTGACCATGCCGTGGGCGACGTCGACGCGGAAGCCGTCGATGCCGAGGTCGAGCCAGAAGCGCAGGACGGAGGCGAATTCGGCGGCGACCTCGGGGTGGTCCCAGTCGAGGTCCGGCTGCTCGGGGGCGAAGAGGTGCAGGTACCAGTCGCCGTCCGGCACCCGGGTCCAGGCCGGGCCGCCGAAGATCGACTCCCAGTCGTTGGGCGGGAGCTCCCCGCGAGCGCCCCGCCCCGGGCGGAAGTGGTAGCGCGCGCGGGCCCCCGGATCGCCGGCGAGGGCGGCCCGGAACCACGGGTGCTGCTCGGAGGTGTGGTTCGGGACCACGTCCACGATGACCCGCAGCCCCAGCGCGTGCGCGGCCCGGACCAGCTCGTCGGCGTCGGAGAGGTCGCCGAAGAGGGGGTCGACGGCCCGGTAGTCGGCGACGTCGTAGCCGCCGTCCGCCTGCGGGGAGACGTAGAAGGGGGTGAGCCACACGGCGTCGACCCCGAGGCGGGCGAGGTGGGGGAGGCGGGAGCGGACCCCCCGGAGGTCGCCGATGCCGTCTCCGTCGCTGTCGGCGAAGGAGCGCACGTACACCTGATAGATGACGGCATCACGCCACCAGCCACCGCTCGCGGTCGCGTTGCTGGAAGATCTTGCAAGCTGGACGGCCGTCGAGTCGTGGGTCATATCGGGGTCAACGCGGGTACATGCCCCCTGGTTGCGGGCCCGGGCAGTCGAAGGTGACTCGAACTAACAGCAAGCTGCGGCAACCGTCCGGACACACGGATGTAACGATCGCCTCCGCTTGCAGAAAGTTTGCGCAAGGTCTTTCGGTCCTCTTTCAGTCTTGTTACGTTCCTGGCAACTCGGGACCGCGAGGGCGCGGCCGGGATCATCGAAGGAGTTCATATGCGGCGTGGCATAGCGGCCACCGCGCTGGTCGCGACCCTGGCGCTCGCGGCGACGGCTTGCGGTGGGGACGACAAGGGCGCAGCCGACGGCACCAAGGCGGGCGGCGAGCTTTCCGGCACGGTCACGTGGTGGGACACCTCGAACGACGCCGAGAAGGCCAGCTTCCAGAAGCTCGCCGAAGCGTTCACGGCGAAGCACCCGAAGGTGACCGTCAAGTACGTCAACGTCCCGTACGGCGACGCGCAGAACAAGGTCAAGAACGCCTTCAGCAGCGGCTCCGACGCGCCTGACGTCATCCGCGCCGACGTCGGCTGGGTCGCGGACTTCGCCTCGCTCGGCTACCTCGACGAGGTTCCGGCCGAGACGGCGAAGAAGATCGACGCCGAGTTCCTCCCGCAGGCCGCGGCCAGCGGCAAGTTCGAGGGCAAGACCTACGCCGTCCCGCAGGTCATCGACAGCCTCGGCCTCTTCTACAACAAGAAGATGCTCGCCGACGCCGGCGTCCAGCCCCCCAAGACGCTGGAAGAGGTGAAGACCGCCGCCGCCGCCATCAAGGCGAAGAGCGGCAAGGCCGGCCTCTACCTGCGCGGCGACGACTCCTACTGGTTCCTCCCCCTCATCTACGGCGAGGGCGGCGACCTGGTCGACGCGAAGAACAAGACGGTCACCGTCGACAACGAGGCGGGCGTCAAGGCCTTCAAGACCGCTCGTGACCTGGTCAGCTCCGGTGCGGCGATCACCAACGCCACCGACGGCTACGCCAACATGCAGACGGCCTTCAAGACCGGCGAGGCCGCCATGATGATCAACGGCCCGTGGGCCGTCGCCGACACCTATGCCGGCGACCAGTTCAAGGACAAGGCCAACCTCGGCGTCGCCACGGTCCCGGCCGGCTCGGCCAAGGCCGGTGCCCCGCAGGGCGGCCACGACCTCGCGGTGTACGCCGGTTCCAAGAACACCGCCGCCGCGCACGCCTTCGTCGAGTACATGACCTCGCAGGAGGTCCAGGTGCAGTCGACCAAGGACCTCAGCCTGCTGCCGACCCGGACCGCCGCCTACGAGCAGCCGGACGTCAAGGGCAACGAGATGGTCCAGTTCTTCAAGCCGGCCGTGGACAAGGCCGTCGAGCGCGCCTGGATCCCGGAGAACGGCTCCCTCTTCGAGCCGCTGAAGGTCGAATACACCAAGGCGATCACCGGGGCGTCGAGCCCGGAGGACGCGGCCAAGGCGGCCGGCGTCGAGTTCCGCAAGATCCTCAAGGGCTGGAAGTAACGAAACCATGGCTGCTCACACCAGCCAGTCGGTGGCGAAGGCCGCGGGCGACGACGTCGAGAACGACGTCGCCGCCCGCGGCCGGAGCCGCAGGACTGACAGCGACAGCGGTAACCGCGGTGAGAACCGCGGTGGGAAAGGCGCGTCCGGTCTCCGGCGCGCCGTCGGCACGCACTGGTACGCCTGGGCCATGGTCGCCCCGGTGGTGCTCGTCCTCGGCGTGATCATCGGCTGGCCGCTGGTCCGGGGCGTCTACCTGTCGCTGACCGACGCCACCGAGCGCAACGTCTCGCGCACCATCGGCGCCCGGCACATCGAGGCCACGTACCAGTTCGTCGGACTCGACAACTACGTGGACGTGCTCAGCGACCCGGTGTTCCTGCAGCGGCTGGTGTGGACGGTGGTGTGGACCGTCGCCTGCGTGTCCATCACCTTCACGCTCGGTCTGATCCTGGCCAACATGCTCAACCGGGAGTTCCGGGGCCGCGCCGCCTACCGGATGGCGCTCATCCTGCCCTGGGCCGTCCCCGGCTTCGTCTCCGTCTTCGCCTGGCGGTTCCTCTTCAACCGCGACAACGGCATCCTCAACAAGCTCCTCGACGGTGGCGGCATCGCCGCGATCCCGTGGCTCGACGACCCGACCTGGGCCAAGTTCTCGGTCGTCGCCGTCAACGTCTGGCTCGGCGTCCCCTTCATGATGGTCGCCCTGCTCGGCGGCCTGCAGTCGATCCCCGGCGAGCTCTACGAGGCCGCCGAGATGGACGGCGCCACCGCCTGGCAGCGCTTCCGGCACATCACCCTGCCCGGGCTGCGCACGGTGAGCATGACGGTGATCCTGCTCTCCACCATCTGGACCTTCAACATGTTCCCGGTGATCTTCCTGCTCACCCGCGGCGGACCCGGCGACTCCACCGAGATCCTGGTGACCCAGGCCTTCCGCGAGGCGTTCGTGTCGAGCCCGCGCGACTTCGCCGGCTCGGCCACGTGGGGCGTCCTGATCCTCGCCCTGCTCATGATCTTCGCGCTGGTCTACCGGCGCTCGCTGCGCAAGCAGGGAGAGGTGTGGTGACCATGTCCACTGCGAACACCGCTCGCCCCCGGGGCAGCCGTTCCCCGCTCGCCTCCGTCGCGCTGCACGCCACCCTCGTCGTGGCGTCCGTGATCGCGGTCTTCCCGGTGCTGTGGATCGTGTTGACCTCGCTCAAGCCGGCCAAGCACGCGGTCACCACCGACTTCGTCAAGGAACCGACGCTCAGCAACTACACGTACCTGCTGGAGCAGAGCCACTTCCTCAGCTGGTTCGCGAACTCCGTCCTGGTCGCCGGCATCACCACCGTCCTCGGTGTCTTCATCGCCGCCACCACCGGATACGCGGTCAGCCGCTTCAAGTTCCCCGGCATGAAGCCGCTCATGTGGACCCTGCTCATCACGCAGATGTTCCCCATGGCGATCCTCATCGTGCCGCTCTACAACCTGATGGGCGACCTCGGCCTGCTCAACCAGCCGCTCGGTCTGATCATCACGTACCTCACCATCGCCGTGCCGTTCTGCGCCTGGATGATGAAGGGCTTCTTCGACACCATCCCGGTGGAGATCGACGAATCCGGCCGCGTCGACGGGCTCAACCCCTTCGGCACCTTCTGGCGCCTCATCCTGCCGCTCGCCAAGCCCGGCCTCGCCGTCACCGGCTTCTACGCCTTCATCACCGCCTGGGGCGAGGTCGCGTACGCCTCCGCCTTCATGGTCGGCGAGGAGAACCTCACCCTGGCCGGCGGACTGCAGACCTTCGTCACGCAGTACACCTCCAACTGGGGAGCCATGAGCGCCGCTTCGGTCCTCATCGCCATCCCCGCCGCGATCTTCTTCGTCTTCGCCCAGCGTCACCTCGTCGCCGGGATGACGGCAGGCGCAACCAAGGGCTGACCACCCGAGCCTGCCCCCTCTCACCCCCGGCCCGATCTCTTCAAGGACACCATGACCCAGCACCTCGCCGACGCGCTCCCCACCTCCACCGGCACCCAGCCCGGCTGGTGGAGAGAAGCGGTGATCTACCAGGTCTATCCGCGCAGCTTCGCCGACTCCAACGGGGACGGCATGGGGGACCTCGAAGGCATCCGCAGCCGCCTGCCCTACCTGAAGGAGCTGGGCGTCGACGCCGTCTGGCTCAGCCCCTTCTACGCCTCCCCGCAGGCCGACGCCGGCTACGACGTCGCCGACTACCGGGCCATCGACCCCATGTTCGGCACCCTGCACGACGCCGACGCCGTGATCCGCGAAGCCCACGAACTGGGCCTGCGCATCATCGTGGACCTCGTCCCGAACCACTGCTCCGACCAGCACGAATGGTTCAAGCAGGCGCTCCGGGAAGGCCCCGGCACCCCGCTGCGCGAGCGCTTCCACTTCCGCCCGGGACAGGGGGAATCCGGGGAGCTGCCGCCCAACGACTGGGAGTCGATCTTCGGCGGCCCGGCCTGGACCCGCGTCGCGGACGGCGAGTGGTACCTGCACCTCTTCGCCCCCGAGCAGCCCGACTTCAACTGGGAGCACCCCGCCGTCCAGGACGAGTTCCGCTCCATCCTGCGGTTCTGGCTCGACCTCGGCGCCGACGGCTTCCGCATCGACGTCGCCCACGGCCTGGTCAAGGCCCCCGGCCTGCCCGACCTCGGCCGCGACGAACAGCTCAAGCTGCTCGGCAACCAGGTCCTGCCCTTCTTCGACCAGGACGGCGTCCACGAGATCTACCGCTCCTGGCGCCTGGTCCTCGACGAGTACGCGGGCGACCGCATCGGCGTCGCCGAGGCCTGGACCCCCAGCGCCGACCGCACCGCCATGTACCTGCGCCCCGACGAGCTGCACCAGGCCTTCAACTTCCACTACCTGAACACCGGCTGGGACGCCGAGGCCCTGCGCGCCACCATCGACGAGTCCCTCGACTCGATGCGGCCCGTCGGCGCCCCCACCACCTGGGTGCTGTCCAACCACGACGTGGTCCGCCACCGCACCCGCTTCGGCACCCTGGAGAAGGCGCGTGCCGCCGCCCTGCTGATGCTGGCCCTGCCCGGGTCGGCGTACGTCTACCAGGGCGAGGAGCTCGGCCTCCCGGAGGTCGTGGACCTCCCGGACGAGGTGCGCCAGGACCCCTCCTTCTTCAAGGCGAACGGTCAGGACGGGCTCCGCGACGGCTGCCGCGTACCGATCCCGTGGAGCGGCGACCAGGCCCCGTACGGCTTCGGGACCGGCGGCAGCTGGCTTCCGCAGCCCGCCGAATGGGCCGGGCTCAGCGTGGAGGCGCAGACCGGCGACCCGGAGTCCACGCTGGAGCTGTACCGCTCCGCGCTGCGGGTACGGCGCGCGCACCCGGCGCTGGGCGCGGGCGACGGCGTCGAGTGGCTGCCCAGCCCGGCCGGCGTGCTGGCCTTCCGGCGCGGAGACTTCGTCTGCACCGTGAACACCACGGACGAGCCGGTACGGCTGCCCGCGCCGGGCACCGTGCTGCTGGCGAGCGGCGACCTCGCCGACCCCGACGTCCTCCCGGCGGACACCACGGTGTGGTGGCAGGGGTGACTTCCCCTCTGAGGCTGACGGACATCGCCGCGCAGGCCGCGGTCAGCGAGGCGACCGTCAGCCGTGTGCTCAACGGCAAACCGGGCGTGGCGGCCGGCACCCGGCACAAGGTGCTGGCCGCGCTCGACCTGCTGGGCTACGAGCGACCCGTACGGCTCAAACGACGCAGCAACGGGCTGGTCGGGCTGCTGATCCCGGAGCTCACCAACCCGATCTTCCCTGCGTTCGCGCAGGTGATAGAGCAGGCGCTGGCCGGGCACGGCTACACACCGGTCCTGTGCACGCAGACCCCGGGCGGGGCCACCGAGGACGAACTCGTGGAACAGCTCGAGGAACGCGGGGTCACCGGGATCGTCTTCCTGTCGGGCCTGCACGCCGACGCCCACGCGGACCCCGCGCGCTACCAGCGACTGGCGGCGCGCGGGGTGCCGTTCGTTCTGATCAACGGCTTCAACGAGCAGGTGAACGCCCCGTTCATCTCCCCGGACGACCGGGCGGCGGCGGACATCGCCGTACGGCACCTCCAGGACCTGGGGCACCACAGGATCGGCCTCGCGATCGGACCGACGCGGTACGTGCCGTCGGCCCGCAAGGAGCAGGGCTTCCTCACCGCCCTGCCGACGGCGGAGGCGGACGGGCTGATCCAGCGCACGCTCTTCACGGTGGAGGGCGGACACGCGGCGGGCATGGCCCTGCTGGACCGCGGCTGCACGGGCATCGTGTGCGGCAGCGACCCGATGGCGCTCGGCGTCATCCGGGCGGCGCGCGAGCGCGGGCTGCGGGTGCCGCAGGACGTGTCGGTGGTCGGCTTCGACGACTCCCCGCTGATCGCCTTCACGGACCCGCCGCTGACCACGGTCCGCCAGCCGGTACGCGCGATGGCGACGGCGGCGGTAGGGGCCCTGCTGGAGGCGGTGTCGGGCACCCCGGTCCAGCGCACGGAGTACGTCTTCCAACCGGAACTGGTGGTGCGGGGCTCGACGGCGCAGGTGCCGTAGCGCTTTCGGGGCGGGGGTGGGCCAGGGCCCACCCCCGCTTTTTTGTTTCTATGAACAGAAAATCTTGGGTGGGATTCGCGTCATGTTCGACTGCTTGAACGCGACATCGGCCGCCGCTGACATGGCCGTATATACGCCTATAGCGGGGTGCGGTGTCCGCCGTATCGAGCCAGGCTCGACGCTCCGGGGTCCGCGCCATTTTCAATAAAAGTTGACTCCGGGTGGGTCGGGCCGTGATGCTCTTCTCGTCTGACCCGGGGTCAAGACGGCAAACAGGGGGGCCTGTTGATGTCGCCGTCATCGTCACCATAGACGCGCACGCTCGTGCGTGACGGCCTCTCGTGCCGGGTCGGATGGCTTATGTGTCATGCACTCGTCAGCAGGGGGGATCCTTCATGTCGAACACGCACGTCCTGGGTCGAGGGGGCGCGGCCGGAATGGCCGCCGCAGGGCTGATCGTCAGCCTTCTGGCCGCCGCACCGGTGCACGCGGCCGAACCGGCCCCGGCACCGCCCGCCGCCGCCGACCTCGCGGCCATCGACAAGGGCGGCGCCGGCCAGGGCGCGTCCGTCGCCCCGTCCCAGGCCGCGGCCGGCCCTTCCATCACCCGCAGCGAGGTGATCAGGCGCGCCGCGTCCTGGGTCGGGATCGGGCTCAAGTACAGCTGGGACAACACCTACGAGGGCTACCGGACCGACTGTTCCGGCTTCGCCTCGATGGCCTGGAAGCTCTCCAAGCCCGGCCTGGACACCACCAGCTTCGTCCCCTCCGGTGTCGCCTCGTGGATCGGCAAGGGCGACCTGAAGGCGGGCGACGCCCTGCTCAACGACGCGGCCGGCGCCAACGGCCACATCGTCGTGTTCGGCGGCTGGGCCAACTCCGCGCGCACCTCTTACATGGGCTACGAGTTCACGGGCAGCGGGATGCACTACCGCGAGATCCCCTACCCGTACTACTCCGGCCACGGCACCTTCCGGCCGGTCCGCAACAACAGCATCGTCGACGACAACCCCGGCGATCTGCCGGTGTCGGGGAACTGGGACAACGGTCCGGCGTCGAATGTGGGGATTTGGCGCAACGGCATGTTCCACCTGCGCAACGACGACGGTTCGACCACGTTTGTGGACTGGGGTGGTGGCAGTGACCTGCCGGTCTCGGCGAACTGGGACGGCAGTGGTCCGGACAATGTGGGGATCTTCCGTCCGTCGACGGGTCAGTTCCACCTGCGGATGGACGACGGCAGCCTGACGCTCATCGACTGGGGTGGCGGTACGGATCAGCCGGTCGCGGGCAACTGGGACGGTGGTGCGGCGGCGAACGTCGGTATCTGGCGCAACGGCACGTTCCACCTGCGCAACGACGACGGTTCGGCGACGTATGTCGACTGGGGTCAGGCGGGCGACCGTGCGGTGTCCGGGAACTGGGACGGTGTCGGCCCCGACAACGTCGGCATCTTCCGTCCGTCGACGGGCCAGTTCCACCTGCGGATGGACGACGGCAGCCTGGTCGTCCTGGACTGGGGCGGCGGCAACGACATTCCCGTGGCGGGGAACTGGGACGGCGGTAACGGCGGTCCCGCGGCGAATATCGGCATCTGGCGCCCGTCGCAGGCCACCTTCCACCTCCGCAACGACGACGGCAGCCCCACCTACATCGCCTGGGGCGAGCCCCGATAAGCCCTGAGCTCCTCCCCGGGGGCGCGACCCACCGCGCCCCCGGGGCCCACCGGCACGCCCAGCCATCAGCAGCTCATGACCGAACGGGACCAGGACACCTCACCATGAACCGAATCGCACGCCGGCCCTTAGCAGCCCTCACCACGTCCGCCGCGCTGACCGCCGGCCTGCTCGCCTCGGCCTCCACCGCCCACGCGGTCGGCGCCGACCTCTCCGACCCCAGGACCGTATCGGCCATCCCGAACTACTCCTGCGGCACGCAGACCGACTCCGACCGCGCCATCGCCGCCGACCTGAACTACCAGCTCAACGGCACCCTGCGCGGATACCTGACCTCCTACCGGGTCTCCTGCGCCCGCGCGATCACCGACGCCGTCCGGGCCCGTGGCCTTCCCGAGCGGGCCGCCGTCCTCGCCGTCACCACCGCCATCGTCGAGACCACCCTGCACAACAACCCCAACATGGAGGACCACGACAGCGTCGGCCTCTTCCAGCAGCGGGCGAGCTGGGGCTCCTTCAACCAGCGCATGGACCCGGCCTGGGCGACCAACGCCTTCCTCAACGCGATGCTCAAGGTGAGCAACTGGCAGACCCGACCGATCGGCGAGGTCTGCCAGGCGGTCCAGATATCCGCCCACCCCGACCGGTACGGCAAGCAGGCCTCCGACGGCCAGCGCCTCGTCAGCGCCCTCTGGAACGGCGATCTGCCGGTGTCGGGGAACTGGGACAACGGTCCGGCGTCGAATGTGGGGATCTGGCGCAACGGCATGTTCCACCTGCGCAACGACGACGGTTCGACCACGTTTGTGGACTGGGGTGGTGGCAGTGACCTGCCGGTCTCGGCGAACTGGGACGGCAGTGGTCCGGACAATGTGGGGATCTTCCGTCCGTCGACGGGTCAGTTCCATCTGCGGATGGACGACGGCAGCCTGACGCTCATCGACTGGGGTGGCGGTACGGATCAGCCGGTCGCGGGTAACTGGGACGGTGGTGCGGCGGCGAACGTCGGTATCTGGCGCGACGGCACGTTCCACCTGCGCAACGACGACGGTTCGGCGACGTATGTCGACTGGGGTCAGGCGGGCGACCGTGCGGTGTCCGGGAACTGGGACGGTGTCGGCCCCGACAACGTCGGCATCTTCCGTCCGTCGACGGGCCAGTTCCACCTGCGGATGGACGACGGCAGCCTGGTCGTCCTGGACTGGGGCGGCGGCAACGACATTCCCGTGGCGGGGAACTGGGACGGCGGTAACGGCGGTCCCGCGGCGAACATCGGCATCTGGCGCCCGTCGCAGGCCACCTTCCACCTCCGCAACGACGACGGCAGCCCCACCTACATCGCCTGGGGCGAGCCCAGGTAGGCGACAACCCGAGTAGGTCGACCGGACTCAGCCCTGACCCGGCGGGTTCGGCACCGGAACGCCGGCCATGGCGTACAACCGCTCGGCCGTCAGGACCACCGCCGGGATGTCGATGACGGCCGCGACCTGAGTGATCCACCGGATCTCGGAATCCAGGTCGCGCCCGTCACCGGCCACCGCACGTCGGTCGAACACCTTCTCACGCAGACCGAGTTCGGCGGCGATGGCGTACCGCAGGACCGCCGCCTCCACGGCGGGCGCCAACCGGTCGCCGTCGAACCCGGCCGCCCGCAACTCCGCCTCCGCGGCCGCCACATGCGCCGCATCCACATGCCCTTCCAGCGCGAGAACGCTGTCCCGGACCTCGATCACGTACCGGTAGAGCCGCAGCCGGGGGTTTCCGCGATGCAACTCGTCGGGCAGCGGAAGTACCACCTCCGGCGTCGCGGTCTGCAGCAGCCGCCACAGCGGCGCGATCCGCCGGCCCTGCCGCGCGGCGATCCTGCGCTGACGGTGGCCGGCCAGGGCGGGCCACAGCACGGACAGGGCCAGAAGAAGCAACGTGAGCACCAGAAGGGCTTGGGTGATCGCCCTGACCGCCGCCGAATCGAACCACTGCAGCCGCAGGTACCGGGCCGTCAGATAGGCCAGCCGATGAGCCAGGTAGACGGTTCCGAGGATCATCGAGAGCCGCATCAGCCACAACGACGTACGCACCGGACCCGGATGAGCATGACTACCGTGGATCCAGCAGAGCACGGCACAGGCCGCCAGGCCGATGGCGACGACCCCGGTCACGATCATCCAGTAGAGGAACCCCGCCGGTGAGTTCTGGCTGTAGGTCAGCAGGTCGACATCACCAGGCGGACGGGGCATCACGGCGAACACCGAGGTCAGAAGGACCATCGCGACCGCCAGCCCGATGAGGTTCACCCGTGACAGGCGCCCTCGGGAGTGCCCGGTCAGCTCACGGACGAACTCCACCATCGCCGACGTCGCGGCCAGCGCCGGCAGATGCACCAGAAGATTGGTGACACTCGCGACGCCGAGCACCGCGTCGATCACCCGCCGGACCGCCGGAACCCCCACGGTGAAGGCGACGGCCCACAGCGCCCACATGGCCCACAGGGCCCACATCCCCCGGTCACGGCCGGCCGCCCGCCGTAACCCCAACAGGCTCCATGCGGTGAGCACCCAGACCAGCGGCAACACCACAAGATCAAAGGGACGCACGCGAACCGCCCCATCCGTACGCGGCGGTGAACGTGCTCATGACCCGGTGCAGCGCATTCGACGACGTGGGTGAGGCGCACGGCAGCGCGGCCGGGACCACGTCGAAGTGCTGCCACATCAGCGAGGCCATCAGCTCCGCCTCCTGCTCCTGCTCACCACTGGCCCCGCTGCGGCCCCGGGCGAGCAGCCGGGCCGCCATCGCCGGATCCAGATCGGGGAAGAGACGCTCCAGACCCGCCTCCTGCGGCGCACCGGTCTGCTGGTGGTCCAGCAGCATGTGCGCCAGTTCGTGCAGGATGATGTGCGTCTGATGAACCGGGCTGGTGACCTCGGAGTAGTACACGTGGTCGGTATCGGCGAAGGCGATCCACATCCCGCAGACGCCCGATTCCCCGCTGTCACCGCCGGGCAGCGGCAGCAGCCGTAACGGTCGCCCGCGGCGCTTGGCCACCAGCGCGGACAGATTCGTGATCGTGAACGGGCGCGGCACCTGTAACGGCCCGATGAGATCGGCACAGTGCGCCTTGAACGCACGCCACTTGCGTTGTTCCACTTCGGTACCCAGCCCCCCAGCCGCATCCCCTGTATCCCCGACGCGATACTAGGAGACAGGTGTTCGGACGAGGCTCAGGCGCGCGGGTCGACCGCCCGAGGGTCTTCGGCTAGGTCCCCTGCCCGGTTTCCCGCGCGGTCCCCTGGCCGGCTTCGAGCAGAGCGCTCCGCTCGACCAGGGACCGTACGGTGTCCACGCCG
The DNA here is from genome assembly GCF_041432505.1 of Streptomyces virginiae. GTDB lineage: Bacteria > Actinomycetota > Actinomycetes > Streptomycetales > Streptomycetaceae > Streptomyces > Streptomyces virginiae_A. The sequence goes on along the minus strand of NZ_CP107871.1, from coordinate 2,826,985 downwards.
TGGGACGACATCGTCGCCACCGCCGCGGCCCGCAGCGCCACCGACCGGACGTCATTGGCCCGCATGGCCGCGATCAGGGCGAGCTGCGCGGAGACCCGATCGGCCACCTCGTCGTCGACGAAGTAGGCCATCGGCACCCCGAAGAACTCGCCCAGCGCGCGCAGCGTGCCGACCGTGGGGTTGCCGACCCTGCCCTTGAGCAGGGTCCACAGCCTGCCGACCGAGATCTTCGGATCGCCGGGACGCGCCCCGGCGCGCACCCCGTCGACCACCTCCTGAAGGGTGAAACGCCGACCGAGGGGCTGCACGTGGACGAACAGGAACTCCACCCGCTGCCCGAGCCTTTCGGCCTCCGCGTCCACCGGAGGTTCTTCGTCGCCCGGGTCGGCACAGGGCACGGCCTCGTCGCGCTCGCTCATCCGCCCTCATCCCTTTTCCTGCCGACTCCCTCCAGTATGGCGGCCGCGGGGGACGGTCGGGCAGGGGAGGGAAATTGACGGGGTGAACCTCACGTGGTGGGTGGGCATCGGTCAGGGCGCCCGTCACTCCCGGGTGAGGTGCCAGGAGACGCCGCTCGGGCCGTTCGTGCTGAGGACGGGCCTGGCCACGGTGCCGCCGACGACGTACAGCCGGATGCTGTCGGGGCCGGGTATGCAGCGCGTGGTCCCGCTGTCCCGGAGCAGCCAGACCTGGACCGAGGTCGACATCTGAGGGTAGTCGAGAGTCCAATCGGCTGCCTCCGAACACGTCCCCGACGTCAGGGTGTAGCTCGACGGCCCGCCGGATGAGCTGCTCAGGGTGAGGGTGACACCGTGCTCGTGGTTGGTCCAGGTACCGGAGTAGTCGACGTCCTCCATGCCCGCCCCGGAGAACGTCGAGACCACCAGCGCGACGGCGGCCAGGACGACCGAGGCCCGGCGGGCCCCACGTGCGGGGCCCGCGTCCGTGTCTTCCGGCTCCGGCTGCTCGTGTCGGAGGCACACGGCCAGGGCGATGAACGGCGCGCAGAGGGCGACGGCACACCAGGGGAACCAGGTGCCCATCCCCGCCGAGGCGATCATCATGAGGAGCGCCGGGGCGACCATCGCCGAAGTGGCCGCCCACCAGGCCGCCTCGGGCTTCCGGAGGCTCAGCGCGACCACGAAGCTCACCATCGCCCCGATCATGGCGATGAGCAGGACGCCCAACGGGACGGAGATGTCGGTGTAGTCCGGACTCAGGCTGGCGGGTTCGGCGAGTACGAATCCCACCGTCAGCCCCACCGCCAAGGCGCCGAACGCCAACCACCGCATGACGCCGAGCCGTATCCGCGATGGCATGCCGCTGCCGAGTCCGTCCACGCCGCCCCCATTTGAACAAGTTCAATTGACGGGCGCCACCCTACCCCCTCCCACACGATCCTTCGACGCCCGACTGTGGGGCGGGGGCGGAGGGGCGGACGGAAGTCGCAAGGCGGGGAAGGGGCTTCGGGGAGCGGGGCCGCTCGGGCGGCGTAGGGAGGGTGGGGCGGGGGCGTCAGGGAGGCGGGGCCCACTCCATCCGAATCAGGGATGTGTATGGGGGTTTCCCGTCAGTCCCATCGTCCCTCCGGGTCGGGCCGGTCCCTCAAGGGCGCTCCTTCGTCGCGTCACTGCGTGATGGCCTGCGGCCACCCTTGACCGACCGTCCCGCCCCGGAGAAACGAAAGACTGCCGAGAAGCCCCCAAAAGAACGAGCCGGTCCAAGCTTTCAGGGACGGGGACATCGCAGGCCGCGAGGGCGGCCCTGGTGAGCACAGTCCCGAGGCGGCCCCATGAGAGATGCGTGTCGGGGGCGTTGGGGTGCGCCACATCGCTACGCGCTTCTGACGTCTCAGCGTCCGACGACTGTCTGGGGCTGGACATAGGCCGCCCACGACCTCAGGCATTCCGCGCTCACCGCGTCCGACGACCGTCTGTGGCCGGTCATAAGCCGCCCACGACCCATGGGCGCTTCTCCTGGGAGGCGTCCGAAGGCCGTCGGGGGCGAAAAGGCGGGGGAGCGCGGCTATGTCGTGGTGGATGGGGGTCAGTGGAGGTGGGCGGCCGAAAAGGCCGACAGTTTGCCCCAATTGCCCTTGTTTGGTCGTTGGTTTGTGGTGTCGTCCTCGCGCTGACCTGGATCCACGACGGATCAGCCGAGCTGCCGGCCGCACATCCCTCTCAGTGCGTCTTGACGGCCGGTGGTCGCGGTCATGGGGAGCCGCGTGGCGATCCGAGGCGGCCTGTGCCCGGCCACGGCCGGTCGTCGGACGCAGGTCGGGCGTCGGGCCCGATGTCGTGGGCGGCTTATGCCCGGCCCCAGGCGGTCGTCGGACGCAGGTCGAGGGTCGGGGCATGGTCGTGGGCGGCTTATGTCCAGCCCAGGACGGTGGTCGGACGCTGAGACGTCAGAAGCGCGTAGCGATTTGGCGCGCCCCCATCGCCCCCGCCGCGCGTCTCTCATGACCCCGCCTCGGGACCGTGCCCACGGGGATCCCCCTGAGGGGCTGTGATGTCCCCGTCCTTCGTACCTTGGACCGGCTCGTTCTTTTGGGGGCTTCTCGGCAGTCTTTCGTTTCTCCGGGGCGGGACGGTCGGTCAAGGGTGGAGCGCAGCGACATCGCGAAGCGACGCGAGGAACGAGCGCCCTTGAGGGACCGGCCCGACCCGGAGGGACGATGGGACTGACGGGAAACCCCCATACACATCCCTGATTCGGATGGAGTGGACCCCGCCGCCCTCACCCCGTCGCACCTGCCTGATGCCGCCCCAGCGACTCCCGCTCTCCGAAGCACCCGCCTCGCCTGCCTGATGCCGGTCGAGTGGCCCCCGCCGTCCCCACTCCCGCCTCGCCCGTCCGATGCCGCCCCGGCAGCTCCCGCTCTCCGGAGCCCCCGCCCCCGCCCCCGCCCCGCCCCCGGTCAAGTCCCTTAGGACACACGCGAGAAACAATTCTGCAATTTCTTGCGCAAGGTATTGCAGGGCTGTGGGTGGGCCCATACGGTCGCCTGCAATCCCCACCTCTCCGCCAGGAGGCCCCACATGCCCCGCACCGCAAGGAACGGCAGAACCCCACAGGCAGTCCGCGCCGTCGTCGCGGGTGCGCTTGCCGCCGCCACCCTCACCGCCGTCGGGCCGCCGGCCGCCGCCGTGCCTCCCGGCGAGAAGGACGTCACCGCCGTCCTGTTCGAGTGGCGCTTCGACTCCGTCGCCAAGGCCTGCACCGATTCGCTGGGACCCGCCGGGTACGGGTACGTGCAGGTGTCGCCGCCGCAGGAGCACGTGCAGGGCGGGCAGTGGTGGACCTCGTACCAGCCCGTCAGCTACAAGATCGCCGGGCGGCTCGGTGACCGGGCCGCCTTCAAGACCATGGTCGACACCTGCCATGCCTCCGGGGTGAAGGTCGTCGTCGACTCCGTCATCAACCACATGGCCGGTCCGGCGGACGCCGGGGCCACCTTCACCGGGACCGGGGGAACTTCGTACACGAAGTACGGCTACCCGGGGCTCTATTCGGGTGCCGACATGGACGACTGTCGGGCCTCGATATCGAACTACCAGGACCGGGGCAACGTCCAGAACTGCGAGCTCGTCCAGCTCGCCGACCTGGACACCGGTGAGGACTACGTGCGCGGGCGCATCGCCGGATACCTCAACGACCTGCTGTCGCTCGGCGTGGACGGCCTGCGGATCGACGCCGCCAAGCACATGCCCGCCGCCGACCTCGCCAACATCAAGTCCCGGCTGACCAAGCCGGGCGTGTACTGGAAGCAGGAAGCGATATACGGGGCCGGGGAAGCCGTCTCGCCGAGCGAGTACCTCGGGAACGGCGACGTGCAGGAGTTCCGGTACGCCCGGGACCTCAAGCGGGTCTTCCAGAGCGAGAACCTCGCCTACCTGAAGAACTTCGGTGAGGCCTGGGGCTACATGCCCAGCGGGCAGGCCGGGGTCTTCGTCGACAACCACGACACCGAGCGCGGCGGCGACACCCTCACCTACAAGGACGGATCCGCCTACACGCTGGCCAGTGTGTTCGCGCTGGCCTGGCCCTACGGGTCCCCGGACGTGCACTCCGGCTACGAGTGGAGCGACAAGGACGCCGGTCCGCCTAACGGGGGCACGGTGAACGCCTGTTACTCCGACGGCTGGAAGTGCCAGCACGCCTGGCGGGAGATCTCCTCCATGGTCGGCTTCCGCAACGCGGCCCGCGGTCAGGGCGTCACGAACTGGTGGGACAACGGCGGCGACCAGATCGCCTTCGGGCGCGGCACCAAGGCGTACGTGGCGATCAACCACGAGGGTTCCGCCCTGACCCGGACCTTCCAGACCTCGCTGCCGGCCGGCGACTACTGCGACGTGCAGAGCGGGCGGACCGTCACCGTCGGCTCGGGCGGGCAGTTCACCGCCACGGTCGCCGCCGGGACCGCGTTGGCCCTGCACGCCGGGGCCCGTACCTGCTCCGCCACCCCGGCGGGCCCCGCCGGGGCCTCCTTCGGGGTCACCGCGAGCACCGTGCCCGGACAGAACATCTACGTCACCGGTGACCGCGCCGAGCTCGGCAGCTGGAACACCGGCGGCGCGCTGAAGCTCGACCCGGCCGCGTACCCCGTCTGGAAGCTCGACGTGACGCTCCCGGCCGGGACCGCGTTCTCGTACAAGTACCTGCGCAAGGACGCCGCCGGGAACGTCACCTGGGAGAGCGGCGCCGACCGCACCGCCACCGTCCCCGCGAGCGGCAAGGTCACGCTGACCGACACCTGGCGCAGCTGAGCCGCCGCTCCACCGACCAGGGCCGTCCGGCACCATCCTCCCTGCCACGCCGGGCGGCCCTCATCCATGCGACACGTACACAAGGAGACCTGCCTTGATACGCCCTGCCGCAGGAGTGCTCGCCGCCGCCCTGGCCGTGACCTTCCTGCCCGCCCTCCCCGCCTCGGCCGCACCGGCCAGGCCGCCCGCGCCACCCTCGGACGCGAAACTGGCCGCCGAACCGGCCCGGCACGACCTGACCCGGGAGCAGTTCTACTTCGTGCTCCCGGACCGGTTCGCGAACGGCGACCCCCGCAACGACCGGGGCGGCCTGACCGGGTCGCGCCTGGAGACCGGCCTGGACCCCACGGACAAGGGCTTCTACCAGGGCGGTGACCTCAAGGGACTCACCGACCGCCTCGACTACGTCAAGGGGCTCGGCACCACGGCCATCTGGCTGGCGCCGATCTTCAAGAACCAGCCGGTGCAGGGCAAGGGGGCCGATGTCTCCGCCGGCTACCACGGCTACTGGATCACCGACTTCACTCAGGTCGACCCGCACTTCGGGACCAACGCCGACCTGGAGCGACTGATCGACAAGGCGCACGGGAAGGGGATGAAGGTCTTCTTCGACGTCATCACCAACCACACCGCCGATGTCGTGGACTACCGGGAGGCGTCGTACTCGTACCTGTCGAAGGGGGCGTTCCCCTATCTGACCAAGGACGGGGTGCCGTTCGACGACAAGGACTACTCCGACGGGAAGGCGAAGTTCCCGAAGGTGGACGGGGAGTCCTTCCCGAGGACCCCCTTCGTGCCGGACGCGAAGAAGAACCTCAAGGTGCCGGGCTGGCTCAACGACCCGACGATGTACCACAACCGCGGTGACTCCACCTTCGCCGGTGAGTCCTCCGACCAGGGTGACTTCTTCGGTCTCGACGACCTGTGGACCGAGCGTCCCGAGGTCGTCAGCGGGATGGAGAAGATCTACGAGAAGTGGGTGCGGGACTTCCGGATCGACGGCTTCCGGATCGATACGGTCAAGCACGTCAACACCGAGTTCTGGACGCAGTGGGCGACCGCTCTCGACACCTACGCGGCGAAGCGCGGCCGCGACGACTTCTTCATGTTCGGCGAGGTCTACTCCGCCGACACCGCCGTCACCTCCCCGTACGTGACGCGCGGGAAGCTCGACGCCACCCTCGACTTCCCGCTCCAGGACGCGATCCGCGCGTACGCCTCCCAGGGCGCGCCGGCCGGCCGACTGGCCTCCGTCCTCGGCGACGACTACCGGTACACCTCCGGCAAGGCCAACGCCTACGAGCAGGTGACCTTCCTCGGCAACCACGACATGGGCCGCTTCGCCACCTTCCTGAAGCAGGACCGCCCGGCGGCCGGGGAGCAGGAGCTGTTGGAGCGCTACCGGCTGGCGAACGAGCTGATGTTCTTCGCCCGGGGCAATCCGGTGATCTACTCCGGTGACGAGCAGGGCTTCACGGGCGCCGGCGGCGACAAGGACGCCCGGCAGCCGCTGTTCGCCACGCAGGTCGCCGACTACCTGGACGACGACCAGCTCGGAACGGTGCGCACACATGCGAGCGATGCTTACGATCCGGGACACCCGCTCTATCAGCAGATCAGTGCTCTCTCGAAGCTGACGAAGGCGCACCCGGCCCTGCGGGACGGCGTTCAGAGTGAACGTTTCTCCGACGGCTCGGTCTACGCCTTCGCCCGCACCGACACCAAGACCCGCACCGAGTACCTCGTCGCCGCCAACAACGGCGCCGACTCCCGCACCGTCGAGATCGACGCCCCGGCCGGCGCCCAGTACCGCACCCTGTACGGCGGCACCGCGCTGATCCGCGCCTCTGCGGCCGGCAAGCTCACCGTCCCGGTCCCCGCCCTCGGCTCCGTCGTCCTCCAGGCCGTGACGCCCGCCGCCAAGCCGACCGTCAAGCCCACCTTGACCCTCAAGGCCCCCGCCCCCGGCGCCACCGGCACCGTCGAGCTCTCCGCCGACGCCGCCGGCGGCGGCCTGAACCGCGTCGTCTTCGCCGCCCAGACCGGTACCGACACGTGGCAGGTCCTCGGTACCGCCGACCACGCCCCCTACAAGGTCACCCAGCACCTCGACGCCACGACCCCGGCCGGCACCGCCCTGCGCTACAAGGCCGTCGTCGTCGACTCCGCCGGCCGCACCGCGAGCGCCCTCGCCGAGTCCGTCACCGGCCAGGCCCCGCCCACCGAGATCCCCACCGCCACCCAGCGCGACCACGCGGTCGTCCACTACAACCGCCCCGACGGCGACTACACGAACTGGCGGCTGTACGCCTGGGGCGACCTCGCCGACGGCGAGGCCACTCCGTGGCCGGCCGGTCACGACTTCACCGGCCGCGACGCCTACGGCGCCTTCGCGTACGTCAAGCTCAAGCCCGGTGCCTCCTCCGTCGGCTACCTCGTCATCGACAAGGACGGCAACAAGGACGTCGCCGCCGACCGCACCATCGACGTGACGAAGACCGGCGAGATCTGGCTGGAGCAGGGCAAGGAGCCCGCCCGCACCGACCGCCCCGCCTACCCGCCGCAGGACCAGGCCAAGGCCGTCCTGCACCACCAGCGCCCCGACGGCGCGTACGACGGCTGGGGCCTGCACGTGTGGACCGGGGCCGCGAACCCCACCGACTGGTCCAAGCCGATCCTGCCCACCCGCACCGACTCCTACGGCGCGGTCTACGAGGTCCCCCTCGCGGCCGGCGCCACCAGCCTCAGCTACATCCTCCACAAGGGCGACGAGAAGGACCTCCCCACCGATCAGTCCCTGGACCTGAAGGCCACCGGCCACGAGGTGTGGATGCTGGGCGGCCAGGAGAAGTACCTCCTCCCGCAGCCCGCCGGATCCGCCGCCGCCCTGGACCTCACCAAGTCCCAGGCCGTCTGGATCGACCGTGACACCCTCGCCTGGAACGCCCCCGCCACCGCCGCCTCCGTACAGCTCCTCGCCTCCCGCGAAGGCGCCGTCAAGGCCGAGAACGGCACCCTGACCGGCCGCGCCCAGTGGCTGCGGCTGGGGGCGCGGACCGAGCTGACCGCCGCCCAGAAGCAGAAGTTCCCGCACCTGGCCGCGTACGGCGCCCACACCGTCGACCCGCGCGACCGCGACCGGGTCCGCGAGGCCCTGCGCGGCCAGCTCGTCGCGAGCGCCCGCGCCGCGAACGGCGCCGTCCTCGCCGCCACCGGCGTCCAACTCGCGGGCGTCCTCGACGACCTGTACGCGACCACCGCCTCCCTCGGCCCCGTCTTCAAGGACGGCCGCCCCACCCTCTCCGTCTGGGCCCCCACCGCCCAGCAGGTCTCCCTCGAACTCGACGGCCGCACGGTCGCCATGCGCCGCGACGACGCCACCGGCGTCTGGTCGGTGCGCGGCGAACGCTCCTGGACCGGCAAGCCCTACCGCTTCGACGTCACCGTCTGGGCCCCGAGCACCCGCCAGGTGGTCCGCAACCTCGTCACCGACCCCTACTCCACCGCCCTCACCGCGGATTCCGTCCACAGCCTCGTCGTCGACCTGGCCGACCCCAAGCTGGCCCCGCCCGGCTGGAAGACCCTGCGCAAGCCCGCGCCCGTCCCCTTCACCTCCGCGCAGATCCAGGAGCTGCACATCCGCGACTTCTCCGTCGCGGACCGCACCACCACCCACCCCGGCCAGTACCTGGCCTTCACCGACACCGCCTCGGCGGGCATGCGGCACCTGCGCGACCTGGCCACCGCCGGAACCTCCTACGTCCACCTCCTACCGGCCTTCGACATCGGCACCATCCCGGAGAAGGCCGCCGACCGCACCGAGCCCGCCTGCGACCTGTGGGTGTACGCCCCGGACTCGCAGGAACAGCAGGCCTGTGTGGCCGCCGCGGCCGCGAAGGACGCGTACAACTGGGGCTACGACCCGCTGCACTACACCGTCCCCGAAGGCAGCTACGCGAGCGACCCGAACGGCACGGCCCGCACCGTCGAGTTCCGCAGGATGGTCCAGTCCCTGAACGGGTCCGGGCTGCGCACGGTGATGGACGTCGTCTACAACCACACCGTCGCGGCGGGTCAGTCGGACAAGTCCGTCCTGGACCGCATCGTCCCCGGCTACTACCAGCGCCTGCTGGCGGACGGCTCCGTCGCCACCTCCACCTGCTGCGCCAACACGGCCCCCGAGAACGCCATGATGGGGCGCCTGGTCGTCGACTCGATCGTCACCTGGGCGAAGGAGTACAAGGTCGACGGCTTCCGCTTCGACCTGATGGGCCACCACCCGAAGGCCAACATCCTGGCCGTCCGCTCGGCCCTCGACGCCCTGACCGTCGCCAAGGACGGAGTCGACGGCAAGAAGATCGTGCTCTACGGAGAGGGCTGGAACTTCGGCGAGATCGCCGACGACTCCCGCTTCGTGCAGGCCACGCAGAAGAACATGGCCGGCACCGGCATCGCCACCTTCTCCGACCGGGCCCGTGACGCCGTCCGCGGCGGCGGCCCCTTCGACGAGGACCCGCGCGTCCAGGGCTTCGCGTCCGGCCTGTTCACCGCCCCGAACGCCTCGCCCGCCAACGGCACCGCCGAGCAGCAGAAGGCCCGTCTCCTGCACGCCCAGGACCTGATCAAGGTCGGGCTCTCCGGCAACCTCGCCTCGTACGCCTTCACCGACACCACCGGCCGCCGCGTCAAGGGCGCCGAGGTGGACTACAACGGCGCCCCGGCCGGCTACGCGGCCGCCCCGGGCGATGCCCTCGCCTACGCCGACGCCCACGACAACGAATCCCTCGCCGACGCCCTGACCTACAAACTCCCGACCGGCACCGCCCCCCGCGACCAGGCCCGCATGCAGGTCCTGGCCATGGCGACGGCCGCCCTCTCGCAGGGCCCGGCCCTCTCCCAGGCGGGCACCGACCTGCTCCGCTCCAAGTCCCTGGACCGCAACTCCTACGACAGCGGCGACTGGTTCAACGCCATCCACTGGGACTGCCGGGACGGCAACGGCTTCGGCCGCGGCCTGCCCCCGGCCGCCGACAACGCCTCGAAGTGGCTCTACGCGAAGCCGCTGCTCACGGGACCGGCGCCCAGCTGCACGGACATCGGCGCGACCTCGGCCGCCTACCGCGACCTGCTGCGCATCCGCACCACCGAGCCGGACTTCGCCCTCACCACGACCGAGGCCGTCCAGTCCCGGCTGGCGTTCCCCCTCTCGGGCAAGGACGAGACCCCGGGCGTGATCACCATGACCCTGGGCGACCTGGTGGTCGTCTTCAACGCGGCCCCCACCGGAGCGGCGCAGCGCGTGCCCGCCCTCGCCGGCGCCACCTACCGGCTGCACCCGGTCCAGGCCGCCGGCTCCGACGCCGCCGTCAAGGGGTCCACGTACGACGCGAAGACAGGAGAGTTCACCGTCCCCGCCCGCACCGTCGCGGTCTTCACACGGCGGTGAGCCGGTCCAGCCGCTTCTCCAGCAGGATCACCCCGTAGGTCCTGCCGTCCTTCCCCTGCTTGTCAGGGAGCTCCCCGACCACCCGGTAGCCCGCACCTCGGTAGTACGCGAGCAGCCGGGGGTTGGTGGAGACGCAGTCCAGCCGCGCCCGTTCCCGACCGGTCCGGGCGGTCCGGCGCTCGGCGTGTTCGAGCAGCCGCCGCCCGGCCCCCGCGGGGGCCACCTCGCGGGCCACCATCAGCCGGTGCACGTAGCCGGCCACGGGCGGCTGGACTCCCCAGGCCTCCTCGTCGGACCACCACAACTCGTAGGCCCCGCACACGTGCCCGTCGGCGTCACCGGCGAGCCACACCTCGCCCTCGCGCATCTTCGACCGGAAGTGCTCGGCGTCCTTGTCGCCGGGCTTCCACTGATCGATCCCGTGCTTGCGCATCCACCGGGCAGCCTGGTCGTACAGCTGCACCAGCGTGCCGGCGTCCTTCTCCACGGCCGGCCGGAACAGGATCTCGTCGTCAATGATCACGCGGGCATTATCGATGATCATGGGCGGCCGCCACACCCCGGATTCGAAGGGAATCGGCCACCGGGGCCGGGACCCGTCCCGGACCTGTCCCGCACCCGTCCCGTCCCTGGGGGGTTTCCTACGAGGCCCCGCCCGGCACCAGCCCGCCGAGCCGCCCGACCAGCTCCCCGAAGGGCCCGTCGGCGGGTTCGTCGGCCAGGATCCGTACGAGGATCCCCGCCATCTCCGCGTCGTACGCGGCGCTCACGGCGGCCAGCGCGGCGAAGTCGTGCACCAGCTGCAATTCCAGTTCGCTCCGCGGGATCCGACGCCCGTCCAGCCAGATCAGCGCGGTGGACTCGGCGAGCGACACCCAGGACCGCACCACGAGCTCCATGCGCGCGGGCGTACGGTCCGGCGCGATGCCCAGGTGCGTGAGGATCTGCTCGTACGCCGCCTGCCGGACCTCGTCGATCATCGCGTTCGTCCGGCTGCTGCCGACGGCCGGACCGCCCCGCATCAGCGCCGAGAAGCCCGGCCCGTGGTCGTCGACGAAATCGAAGAACCGCCCCATCACCCGCAGCAGGCGCGCCCCGAGCGGCCCCTCCCTGGGCTCCACGAACCGCAGCGCCAGCTCGTCGGCGGCCCGCCGCAGCGCGGCCTCGTACAGGCTCAGCTTGCCCGGAAAGTAGTGGTAGACGAGCGGCCGGGATATCCCGGCCGCCGCCGCGATCTCGTCGATCGACACATCGTCGGGCGAGCGGTTGCTGAACAGCTCCAGGGCAACCCCGATCAGCTGCTGCCGCCGCTCCTCGACACCCATCCTGCGTCGCACCCCGGTTGTCATGCGGACACCCTACTGGGGAGCGTTCACAGGTCCAGGACCAGTCGGTCCCCCTTCGCGCGCGAGACGCACAGCAGCATCGAGTCCTCGCGCTCCTGGTCCGTGAGCAGCTCGTCGCGGTGGTCCACCCCGCCCGCCAGCACCCGGTGTTGGCAGGTCCCGCAGAAACCCTGCTCGCAGGAGTACGGGGTGTCCGGCAGCTCCCGGCGCACCGCGGCCAGCGTGCTCTCGTCCGCCGCCACCTCGACGACCCGGCCCGAGCGGCGCAGTTCGACCGTGAAGGCCCGCCCCGGACCGGCCTCGCCCTCCGGGGCGAACCGCTCCAGGTGCACCGCCGCCGGATCCGCGGCCGCCGCCGTGACGGCCCGCATCAGCGGCTCCGGACCGCAGCAGTAGACCGCCGTGCCCGGTCCGGCCGCGGACACCGCGGCCAGGTCGGGCAGGCCCGTCTCGTCCTGCGCGAGGACCGACACCCGGTCGCCGTAGGGCGCGAGATCGGCCAGGAAGGGCATCGAGGCGCGCGTGCGGCCCCCGTAGAGGAGGGTCCAGTCGGCGCCCGCCGCCGTGGCGGCCCGCAGCATCGGGAGGATCGGGGTGATGCCGATGCCGCCCGCGACGAAGACGTACGAGGCCGCCGGGACCAGCTCGAAGCGGTTGCGCGGCGGGCGCAGCTCCAGCTCGGCGCCCTCGACCAGTTGCGCGTGCGCCTCGCGGGAGCCGCCCCGGCCGTCCTCGATCAGCCGGATCGCGATCGTGTACCGGCCGGCGTCCGCCGGGTCGCCGCACAGCGAGTACTGGCGGACCAGGCCCGAGGGCAGGGTGACGTCCACGTGCGCGCCCGGGGTCCACGCCGGGAGTTCCGGTGACTCCAGGGTCAGCCGCAGCACGCCGTGCGCGGGCTCCGTACGGGAGACGATCAGCGCACGCAGGGCCCGGCGCGGGGAGTGGCCGGAGACCGGGGTCTCCAGGGCCGGCAGCGGCCAGAGCGGGGACCGGTCGATGCGGCGCCGCAGGGCGCGCCGGGTCATCCAGGCCGCGCCCAGGGCGGCCGTGACGGTGAGGGCGCGCCTCATGCCCGCACCCCGCCGTTCGCGCCGGGGGAGGCGGCGAGATAGGCCACCGCCTGGGCCGTGGAGCCCTCCTGGGAGGGGTGGTAGGTGCGGGAGAGGTACTTCGGGATGGACTTCAGCATCGCTCCCGTCGACGGGAGCACCCCCTGCTGCCCGGCCACGAAGAACTTCCCGAAGGAGGCCTTGCCGTCCACCAGGTGCGGGTCGTTCTCCATGAAGAAGCGCACCCCGCGCTGCCACAGGAACACCAGGGCCGAGAAGGCGGTCGCCCAGGTGCGGGCCCGGCGTCGGTAGGTGCCGTCGACGTGCATGAAGAGGTCGAAGGCCACCGAGCGGTGCTCGACCTCCTCCGCCCCGTGCCAGCGCAGCAGGTCCAGCATGGTGGGGTCGGCGCCCCGCAGGTCCAACGCGTCGGCGTTCAGCACCCAGTCGCCCAGGAACGCCGTGTAGTGCTCGATCGCCGCGATCATCGCGACACGTTCCATCAGCCACCAGTGGCGGGCCCGGCCCGGCGGCAGGGTCCGGTCGCCGAGGAGCTTCTCGAACAGCCAGTCCACCTGCGCGGTGTAGGGGGTCGGGTCGAGTCCCAGTCGCTTCAGGTGGGGGAGCACGTCGTCGTGGGCGGTGGCGTGCATGGCCTCCTGGCCGATGAAGCCGACGACGTCCGCCCGCAGTCGCTCGTCCTCGATGTACGGGAGCACCTGCTTGTAGACGTGCACGAACCAGCGCTCTCCCGCGGGGAGCAGGAGGTGCAGCACATTGATCATGTGTCCGGCGAAGGGGTCGCCGGGCAGCCAGTGGAGCGGGGTGTCCTCCCAGCCGAAGGACACGTTCCGGGGCCTCAGGTCCACGTGTTCCGACGCCACGGGGGCGGGCGCGAGCGGCGTATTAGACATGGCGTCAATGTACTGATGGGTAGGGGGGAGGAGAAGCCCCTTGCGCGGACTTCTCCGACATGACGCTGCCCGGGCGCTCGCGCACCCGGGCAGTGTCCGTGTCCGTGCCGGTGTTCCGTCGGCCGTCGGATATCGGCTGTCGGCTACCGCTTGATGTGGCCGGTCGAGAGCGCCCACTCGCGGTTGAGGGTGCCCAGCGGGATCTTGCGCTCGAAGACGGGCGTACCGAACAGCGACAGCTGGAGCTGGAGGTTCCCGCTCAGGTCGAAGCCGCCGTACAGCGCCCAGGCGCCCTCCAGGGAGGTCTTGCCGTCGCTGGACGCGGCCGCCTTGATGTCGCCCTCACCGCGCACGTACGGGGCGAAGTCCGCGGTGACGCCGACGGCCCCGTAGAGCCCGACGGAGGCCTCGGCGCCGATCGCGCCCTTGACCTTTCCGGTGGCGGTGACGCTCGCCTTGACCGGCGTGCTCTTCACGTTCGAGGCGCTCACCGGGGTCCACCCCTTGCCCGAGGCGTAGCTGCCGCCGACCTTGAAGTCGCCCTTGACGTCCTGCTGGACCTCGACGGTCACGCGGCCGTCGGCCTCCACCTGGATGTAGCAGGTCAGGTCGAGGTTGACGACGACCGGCACCGGGCCGACCTGGATGACGGGCGAGCTGTGGAGCTTGGCGAACGGGATCCGCTTGGGCGCTCCGGTGCTCGCGGCGGCGCGGCCCTGGAGCTTCCACTGCGAGGACCAGTCGCCGCTCATGCCGAGGAAGGCGCCGCGCGGGCCGGGGGCCCCACCGGTGCTGCCGTCGTACGCGAACTCGACCTGCGGGGCGAGCTGGACGAACCCGGACACCGAGGCGCCGGCCGAGGCGGGCGCGTCCGGGGCGGTGTCCACGGCGGCGTTGACGTCGAGCCGCAGGTTGCCGAGCGGCAGCTTCGCGCCCTCGGGGCCGAAGGTCAGGCCCGGACCCTTGGCCCAGGAGAAGGTGACGCCCTTCGTCAGGGGTTCGACGGTGACCGCCGCCGGGTCCACGGGGACCTTGCCGTCGGCCTTGTCGTCGCCCAGGACGGCGGCCAGCGTGGTGGCGGCCGTCTTGACCTCGGTGCCCTGGTCGGTCTTGCCGACGACCTCGGTGACCTTGGCGAGCAGACCCGCGGGGGCGCCGGGGGCCGGTGCGCTGGCGATGACGTCGCCGACCGCGACGGGCTTGTCGGCCTCGGGGGACTTTCCGGCGTCGGGGGACTTCCCGGCCTCCGGGGACTTGCCGGTCTCCGGGGACTTCCCGGTCTCGGGCGACTTGCCGGGCGCGGGCGAACGGCCCGGCGTCTGCGCGCCCTTGGCGATGACGGCCCGGCCGGTGGCCCGGTCGTAGGAGGCGACCTTCAGGGCGGACTTCTCGGTCCTGCCCTTCCCGTCGGCCCGGGCCACCGCCGCGGGGGTGGACGTCCCCTGCGGGGCCGCGGCCACGTCGAGCTGCTGCGAGGTGCCGTCGGACGAAGGGGTGACGGCGGCGGGGGCGGCCGGTTCGGCGGCGCCGGTGTGGGAGGTCGAGCCGCAGCCGGTGGCGGTGAGGGCGAGAGCGGTCAAGCCGGGTATGAGGAGGCGTCGGGCGAGCGTGCGCACGTGGGGAGACCTTCGGTGGGGGAGGGGTGTTGGGGGTTACCGCTTGGTAACCGGAATCCGATCATGCCATGTGTCGCCCGCGACCGTCATGTCCGGATCCCGCCAACTACCCGACAGTTTCTGACTGTTGAAGCTTCACCCACCCGTGAGAGGCGCTCGTTCCCTAGGGGGTGTCTTGTCGATCATGGCGGGCTCGCGGTGCTCTCTGATCCACCCTGATCGACAAGACACCCCCTAGCGCAGCACGCCCGCCTTCGTCCCGTCCGTCAACTTCCCCTCCAGGTCCACCTGCGCACCCGCGGGCGCCTTCACCGCCAGCCGGTTGCCGTTCGCCGACCCGCTCACCCCGCCGCCCGACACCGACAGCGAGGCGAACTGCGCGCTGCCCGCCGCCAGTACGTACCACTGGCCCGCCCGCGACTTCCACAGCACGCCCGCCAGCACCCGCGGCTCCCGCGGACCGCACGCCGCCGACCCCTCCGACCGGGCCGCCTGCGCCGCCGTCGCGGCACCCGGGGCCAGGAACTGCGCCTGCACCCGGTCCGCCGCACCCTGCCAGGTCTCGGCCCGCGTGCAGAGCCAGGCCGCCGTCCCGTCGCCCTCCGGCAGGGGTTGCTTCGCGTACGTCCACGCGTTGACCGTGCGGACCCCGTGCGAGCGGACCGCCGGCAGCAGGCACGCGATCCTCGACCAGTCGCCGAGCTCCGCCGCCTCCGTCACATCACGCTCGGCACCCGGCGCGCCCGACGTCAGCCGGGCCGGCGTCAGTTCACCGAGGTCGGTGATCAGCCGGGTGGCGCCGTCGCCCGTCAGGGCCAGCGCGTTCCAGCTCGTACAGGAGCCCGCCGGCGCCGGGCCCGCCACCGGCGGGGTCACCCCGTCCGGGGTCGGCTTCAGCGTCACCACCGGGGCGGTGGGCTTGAGCAGGTCCCGCAGGGCGGCGCCGGTCACCCAGGGCGCGGTGAGGTAGCGGACGTTGCCGTCGACCCGGCTGAGCACCAGCGCGGTCGCGGTGTCCGCCGAGGCGCCGTCGGTCCGGGCGAAGTCGAGGGCGGCGCCCGCGGTCCCGGTCCGCGGTTCGGCGTAGCGGACCACCCGCAGCCCGTCGTACAACAGGACCACGACGGCCTGGTCCACGGCCCCCGCGAAGAGCAGCTGCGCCGGTCCCATCGGCGGCCCGGCGGGCGTGCCCGGCGTGGCCGAGGTGACCACCGACGGACCGGGCCGGGCCCACACGGCGAGCGCCCGGCGCAGCAACTCCGTGTCGCCGGCCCGGTCGCCGCGGGCGGGCCAGGTGGAGAAGTCCGTACGGGAGGACGTGCGCCAGAGGGTGGGCGCGGCCCGGACCAGCTTCCCGGGATCCAGGGCCTGCTCGGCCACCGCGTTGCGCGCGTACAGCGGGGCGGCGGCCCCGTCCGAACCCCAGCCGCCACCCGGCAGCGCGAGCAGCGCCCCGCACACGGCGAGCGCCGCCCCGGCGGCCAGCGCGGCCCGCCCGAGACGGCGCCGCCGCAGCAGATCGGTGGGCCGGGCCTGGAGCACGCACGGGTCGAACTCGGGGGAGGCGAACAGCGCGTCGTTCGCCGGATCCCCGGACTCCCGGGCCGCGGCGGCCGGATCCGGAACCCCGGCCTCGTCGAGCACCCGGAGCACCTCCGGCTCCGAAAGCCGCTCCAGCGCCCGCAGCACACAGGCGGCCCGGCCCGGCCCGCCGAGGGTGGCCAACCACTGGTCGAGGGCCAGCTCCTCGGCCCCGCCCGAGCGGGGGAACAGCCGCAGCCCCCACACCTGAGGGAGCAGCGGCGGGAGCTGCGCCCGCCTCGGCAGCGCCCGGAACGTCAGCGGAATCCCCGCCTCCAGCGCGGCGCGCAGCACGCGCAGCCGGACGTACGCGTACCCGGAGTCGTCCGGCCCGCCCCGCTGCCCCGGAACCCCGCCCTGCACGGCGGCCGCGGCCGCCGCCGCGTCCCGCCGTCCGCGCGGCAGCGCCCGCTGGACCAGCGAGTGGGCGGTGAGCACCCGCCGGTTGCGGCCGAGGGAGGGCGGCAGCACCAGATAGGCGAGCCGCACCAGCCGGGGGTAGTGCTCGACGATGGCGGCCTCGGCCTGCTCGACGTCCGGCGGCACGGGAGACACGGGAGGCATGGAGCGGGTGGCGGTATCCGGCGCAGTCACGTTCAGCAGAACGAGCGAATCGTCGGATGGTCACCGATTCGGGCCCCCCTGGCCGGGGGCCGCACCGGGCTGCGGGGTGCGGGGTGCGGGGTCAGACGACCAGACGGGCGCGCAGCGCCTCGACCGTCTCGTCGGCGACGCCCAGCCCCTCACGCACGTACTTCTCCATCGAGCCGTACCGCGTCTCGACCTCGTCCAGTGCCGCCCGCAGGTAGGAGGGGAAGACGCCGATCAGCGCGAGCGCGATGTCCGGGTCGCCGCCGGCCGCCGTGAAGCCCTCGATCATCGGGGCGAAGGCCTGCTTGACCGCCGGATTGACGGACAGGTACTCGGCCATCAGGGTCTCGTCGTCCGCGCCCAGCAGCGCCAGGACGATCGTCGCGCCCCAGCCGGTCCGGTCCTTGCCGGCCGTGCAGTGGAACAGCAGCGGACCCGAGTCGGCGTCGGCGGCCTCGGTCAGCAGCATCCGGTACGCGGCCTGTGCGGAGCCGGAGTTCACGAAGGACCGGTAGGTGTCGGCGAACAGCGCCTGCGCCCGCCCGCCGCCCAGGTGCTCCTCGGCCACGGCCGGGTCGGACAGCAGGTCCTTGAGCTGCACCGCGGCGGGCATCCTGGCGGAGTTCAGCTTGTCGGCGAGGACGTCGCCGATCAGGACCCGGGCCCCGGCGGGTATCCGGTCGGGGTGGTCGGCGCGCTCGGCGTCGGTGCGGAAGTCGATGACGGTACGCAGGCCCAGCGCGGCCACCACCGGGTCGGCGTCGAGGTCGAGCCGGTCGAGCTGGCCGGAACGCAGGAGCAGGCCGGTGCGGACGGTGCGGCCGCCGGAGAGCGGGGTGCCGCCGAGGTCGCGGAGGTTGGCGACGGTGGTGGACGGGGTGGCGGTCATCGTGGCAGCTCCTGCGTGGTGTGGTTCATGTAATTTTCTGATGTTTCGCCCCGGAAAGGCAATCGAGGGCCAGCGAGACCCCGATGCCCACCCCGAGCGCGGCCAGGTGCCCGGCGTCCGTGAAGGTCCGCCCGCGCCGGACCACCGGCGCCGCCGCGAGGGCCAGCAACCCCACCCGCGCGGCCGTACGGACCGCCCCACGCGGCAAGGCCGAGGTCAGCGCGCCGAGCACGGTGTTGAACCCGTAGCTCGTCCCCACGTCCACCGCGCGCCGGGTCCGCCGATCGGCCGTGCCGCGCAGGGCGCCGTACACGAGGAGCGTCGCCGCGGCGTGCCCGAACAGGAACACCGCGGCCGTCCACCACGCCCCGTACGCGTACTCCGCGTAGCCGAGGACCGCGACGAGCAGCAGCGCGTAGGGCAGGGGCATGGGCTCCTCGACGACGAGAGCGCTGCTCAGCAGCGTCTCCCAGCGTCCGGCGGCGAGGTTGTCGACATTCGTCGAGCAGTCCCGGAGCAGTCGCTCCCGCTCGGCCTCCCCGGTGCGCTCCAGGGCGTAGGCCCCCAGCTGCACCCCACCGGCGTACACCGCTCCCCACGGAATTGGATTCATCTACTCATGATCGGATAAGCCCCTGGCGGGAACCGAGGCACCCCGTGCGAACATGTCCCGGCCATGTTCGAATCATTCGCGCCGATGCGCGCCACGCGAGCCGCAATCTTCGCGGCGATGTGCGTCGCCCTGGGCGCGATGGGGCATTCGCTCATGTCCGGAACTGATATTCCCTTCTTCGCCCTTATGGGTGCTTTCGGGGTGACCGGCGGGTTCGCCTGGCTCGCCGCCGGGCGGCGGCGGGGCCCCGTGGGCATCACCGCCGCGGTGCTCTCCGTGCAGGGCGTGCTCCACCTGGTCTTCTCGGGGAGCGCGGCGGCGAAGCCGTTCGCCGCACCCGCCCCGATGCACGGCCACCACCCCGTGCCGGCCGCGGACGCCGGCGCGATGGCCGCCGAAGCCCCCGGCTCGGCCGACATGGCGCACATGGCGGGCACCACCGGGATGGCGGGCGCCACAGGTATGGCCGACCTGGCCGACATGGCCGGTCACGGCGGCGCCGGAATGATCGCCGCCCACGTGCTCGCCGCGCTGCTCTGCGCCGCCTGGCTCGCACGCGGCGAGGCCGCCGTCTTCCGGCTGGCCAGGGTCCTGGCCACCGCCGCCCTCCACGCGGCCCGGCCGCTCGCCCGCGCGCTCGCCCTGGTCCGGGCACAGGTGGCCGCCCTACCGGCTCGGCCCGTCCTGCCCGCCCCGTACGAACGGCCGCGCCGCCTGCGCGGAGCCGTACACGCGTATGCCGTGGTGCGCCGCGGGCCGCCCGGACGCCTCCCGCTCCCACGTTTCACGGCCCCCGGCCGGCCCGCCCACGCCTGACCTGGCGAAGCGGCGAGACCTGGGGCCCGACTCCCCATGTCTTCGCCAACACCTAGGATCCCCATGTCTCTTGACGAGGCTCAAGACGTCCGCACCCCGGACGCCGAACCGGCCGCCACGACCAAGAACCGCGGCAGCGGCTGGGCCGCCGTACGCCCGCTGCTCCTGCGCATGCACTTCTACGCGGGCCTGCTCGTCGCCCCGCTGATCTTCCTCGCCGCCGCCACCGGGCTGCTCTACGCCGTCTCCTGGCAGGCCGAGAGCATCATCTACTCCGACGAACTGACCGTCGCCCGCGTCGGCGAGAGCGCCCTGCCGCTCAGCGCCCAGGTCGACGCGGCCATGGACGCCGCCCCCGAGGGTGCGGTCGTGTCCGTCTGGCCCGCCCCCGACACCGAGGCCACCACCCGGGTGATCATGGAGAGCCCGGGCCTCCCCGAGGGTGAGACCCTCACCGTCTTCGTCGACCCGTATACGGCCGAGGTGCGCGGACAACTCGCCACCGTCGGCGACGCGCTGCCCCTGCGGGCCTGGCTCAGCGAGTTCCACTCCAGCCTCCAGCTCGGTGAGTTCGGCCGGAACTACAGCGAGCTCGCCGCGAGCTGGATGTGGGTGGTCGCCCTCGGCGGCCTCGCCCTGTGGATCGGCCGCCGCCGCAAGCGCAAGGCGCAGCTCGTCCTCCCCGACCGGGGGGCCACCGGCCACCGCCGCACCCTGTCCTGGCACGGGGCTGTCGGCCTGTGGGCCGTCGCCGGACTCGTCGTCCTCTCCGCCACCGGCCTGACCTGGTCGAAGTACGCCGGTGAGAACATCGGGGAGCTCCAGGACAGCCTCGGCGGGGCCACCCCCGCCGTCTCCGCGCAGCTCAGCGCCGGGGCGGACACCGGCTCCGACGAGCACGCCGGGCACACCATGCCCGACGGCACGCAGATGGCCCCGCCGCCCGCACACACCACCGACGTCGGCATAGACAAGGCCGTGGACGCCGCCCGGGCCGTCGGCGTCACCGAGGCGCTCCGCGTGACCCTGCCCGCCAAGGGCAAGGGCTACGTCATCAAGGAGCAGGACAAGCTGGTGCCGGTGCACCTGGACTCGGTCGCCGTCGACCCCGCCGACGCCCGCGTCATGGACGAACTGCGCTTCGCCGACTACCCCGTCCTCGCCCAGATGACCCGCTTCGGCATCGACCTGCACATGGGCACGACCTTCGGGCTCGTCAACCAGATCGCGCTCGCCGCGCTCGCCGTCGCCGTCATGTTCCTCATCTTCTGGGGCTACCGCATGTGGTGGCTCCGCCGGCCGACGAAGGACCGCACGCTGTCCGCCGGCCGCGCGCCCTCGCGCGGCGCCTGGCGCAAGCTCCCGGTGACGGTGCTGCTGCCGGTGGCCGCGGTCACCGCGCTCATCGGCTGGTTCGTCCCGCTGCTCGGGATCAGCCTGGTCGTCTTCCTCGCGGTCGACGTCCTGCTGGGCTTCGTCGCGAGCCGCAGGGCCGAGGCCGCGTAGGAGTCGCGCAGGAGCCGCGCGACGGCTCGTTCGCCGACCGACGGTGGGCCCGTACTCCCCTGGGGAGTACGGGCCCACCTTCGTCAGGTCGTCAGGTCGACCGGTGACTCAGGGGGCATACTTGTAGCCGACCCGGCGCACCGTCTGGATCGTGGCGCGGTGGGAGGCGCCCAGCTTGCGGCGCAGCCGGGCGATGTGGACGTCAACGGTCCGGCCGTCGCCGACGTGCCCGTAGCCCCAGACGGTGGTGACCAGCTGGTCCCGGCTGTGCACCCGGTGCGGGTGCGCCACCAGGTGGGCCAGCAGCTCGAACTCCAGGTACGTCAGGTCGAGCACCTGGCCGTCGACCTCGGCGGTGCGCTGCGCCGAGTCGATCCGGACCCGGCCGTCACCCGGACCGGCCGGGGCGGCGGGGGTCGAGGGGACGGCGGCGGCCACCGCCTGCGGGGCGAAGGCGACCGGGGGCTGGTGGTCGGCCGGGACGAGCACCAGGTAGCCGATCATCGGCGGCTGACCCGGCAGCGTCGGCAGGGTGTGCTGGGGCGCGGGCAGCCAGGTGGCACCCGGCGGCAGGAGGTCCACCACTCGGGCCACTTCGTCCCGGTCGACGGAACGGAGCCGGTGGCGCGGACTGGGGGGATAGGTCAGGGGAGAGGTCGCAGCGGTGGCGGCGGAGGAGAGGGAGCGGGTGTTCGCCATGAGTGGTCAGCTCTTTCACGCGGAGAGGTCGGCAGGAGACGTGCGTACGTCGTCGATGTCGATACCGCGCAGACCGAAGGCCTCGGGGAAGGTCGGACAGGTGATCCCGGGGCTTTAGAGGGCCGGCGCGTTCTTCGCGCGGCAACACTCCCGGTCGTAATCGTGATCCTGACGGGACGGCCAGAAAGGCTCGAGGTCGCTGCGACCTGACGAGGTGTGCGAGTGGCTGGCCATGGGCTCATTGAAGCAGAAGTGCCCGCCCCAGAGCAGGCAGCGTCTCACCCACTGGATCGGAATCTCATATTCCTCCATCAAATCTTCGTCCGGACATCACAAACGCGACAAAACGTCATGCGTGCAAGACGCATGACGCACGACGCCCGCCGGGCCACAGGGGCTCGGCGGGCGTCGGTGACCCGTCCCGTACGAGGGATCAGGGATCAGGGATCAGGCGATGCTGGACAGCCAGCGCTGCGCGGTGGTGGCGTTGCAGTCGTGGATCTGGAGCTGGTTGCCGTTGTCGATGCGCCCGCCCGGAACGTCCAGGCACCGGCCGCTGGTGGGGTTGTAGAACCCGCTGGTGGCGGTCGGCAGCCACTGCTGGTTCCACGCGCCGGGCGCGCAGGTGAACAGGATGGCCTTGGTGCCGTTGACCATGCCGCCGCCCTGGATGTCGACGCACTTACCGGCGATCCGGAGTTCGCCGGCCGCGGTCACGTCGAACTTCTGGGCCACGCCGCCGTTGGCGTCGTGGCAGTCCCAGAGGTGGATGCGGTTGCCGTCCTGGTTGCCGCCGTTGTCGTTGTCGGCGCACTTGGCGCTGTTGAGCGCGGAAACCAGCTTGGTGCCGGCCGCGGTGGGGACCTTGGAGTACGGGTAGAACGCGAGGTTGCTGACCCGGCCGTCGAAGTAGCTGTTCGGAGCACCCTGGTAGCGGTAGTTGCCCACGGTCAGCGCGCCGGTGGCATTCCAGGCGTTGGCCTTGGCGTGGTGGCCGGTGCCGGCGAGGGTGCCGTTGACGTAGAGGCCGATGAAGCCGGTCGTGGCGTCATAGGTGGCGGTCAGCTGGGTCCAGGTGCCGAGCTGCACCTTGGCCGCTTCGTTCATGGTGATGGTCTGGTCGTAACTCCAGTTGTCGTCGTCCTTCTGGGACATCGCGAAGCGCCAGGTGCCGCCGTCGTTCTTGTCCGGCCACAGGATGAACCCGCTCGACCGGCTGCCTGCCTGGCTGAGGGCCACTCCGCCGAACGCGTCGGCCTTGGTCCACGTCGACACGGTGAAGCTGCGCGTGGTGTCGATGGCCGGTCCCGCTCCGAGGGCCGTGCCGGCGGTGCCGTTGAGGTCCAGAACCTTGCCGGGTGTGCCGGCGACGGTGTCGTCGGCCCAGGTGGCGCCGGTCGCGCTGAGGGTGAGCGGGCTGCCGCCGCGCACATCGGCGGCGGTGGTGCCGGTGGTCTCGTCGAGCTTCCAGTGGGCGGTGGAGATGCGGGCGTCGCCCATGACGTTGCGGGTGGTGAAGGTGGTGACCTTGCTGCCGGTGGTGACGCCGTTCCAGGTCAGCAGGCTCTGGTTGGCGGTCAGGGCCCACAGGTCCGGGACGCCGTCGCCGCTCGTGTCGCCGGAGGAGCCGACGACCGGGTAGCCGGCGGCGGTGACGCCGGTGCCGATCTGGGTGCGCTTGGTGTGGTCGCCGAGAGCGCCGGGGTTGCCGCGTTCGTTGGCGTACTGGTAGATCGCACCGGTGGTGTTGTCCCGGGCCCACAGGTCCGGCAGGCCGTCACCGGTGGCGTCGCCCGGGGCGATCAGGGTGAGGTTGTCCCACCCGGAGTTGCTCAGCACGAGGACGATCGGGTCGGCCAGCGTGCCGGTGGCCCCGGTGCCCTGGAAGAGCAGCAGGCGGCTGCCGGTGCCGTCGGTCTCGATGGTCAGCAGGTCGTTGAACGGGGTGACGCCGTCCTCGGGCCGGGCGTCGCCGACCGCCAGGATCTGCTTGACCCGGCTCCAGTTGGTGGCGTACTCGCTGCCGCAGGCCTCGCCGGTCGTCACGACGGTGCAGGTGAACAACGGCGGGCGCTTGACCGTCAGCGCCTTGGCGGCGTTGTAGTACAGGCCTCCGTTGGCCGCGAGGCCGCCCTGGGTGAGGGAGTTGCGGTACAGCTTGAGCTGCCCGTCCCGCCAGGCCCACAGGTCGTCGATGCGGATGCCGTTGCCGCCGCGGTGGCTGGTCAGGGTGCCGTCGCCCCAGCCCTTGCCGCCCGGGCTGTTGGCCACGTTGGAGGCGATGACCCCGCCGGCGGACGGGTCCACGGAGGTCGGATAGACCACCAGGTCGCCGGTGGCGGTGGGGGCGATGAAGTCGACGCGCTCGTCGCCGGTGATGTCACCGAGCGTGGTCTTGGCGTTCGGGTTGTCCGGGGCGTAGAAGGTGTACGTCTGCACCTGGGAGCGGTTGCCCGCCTTGTCGACGGCCTGCACGCGCAGGATGTTCGTGCCCCAGGTGGTGGGCGTCAGGTCGATCGAGGCGCTGCCGTCCGCGGCGGCGCTGACGGTGTTGGCACCGCCGACCGGGATGGTCGAGTTGAACGCCCACTCGTAGGAGACGACGCCGCTGTGGGCGTCGGTCGACTTCAGGTTGAAGCCGCCCTGCTGGCCGATCGACTTGGTGGAGCCGGGCAGCGTGCCCGACGGCGGGTACTCGTTCGAGGTGACGACCGGGACGGACGGCGGCTGGGTGTCGATGCTGAACTTGCAGTTCGACGTGGCCCAGGGGGAGGTCATGTCGCCGTCGCCGCCCTGGACCTTCCAGTAGTAGGTGTGGCCGTCGGAGAGGTTGCCCGGCCACGCCCACAGCCAGTGGGTGCCGTTCGCCAGGCCGGTCCAGCCGCTGTCGTAGACGAGGGCGTCACCGTTGGCGTCGTGGACGTAGAAGTGCGCGTCGTTGGGCTGGTTCTCCGGGTCGCCGATCCAGGCGCCGATGCCCATGCCCGGGTAGCCGGTCGCGCCGATCCAGCCGCAGTGGCCGGGGCCGGACGGGTTCTGCGGGGCGGGGGTCGTCACCAGGTCCCACGGGGTGTACGGGGCCCGGTTGTACTCGATGTAGAAGAACGGCAGCTTGCTCTTGTCGCGCGTGAAGCGCTTGAAGGAGTTGTTGCCACTGGTCTTCGACTCGTTCGAGGCGAAGAGCGCGTAGGTGACGTTGCCGCGCCAGGCGTTGCCCGCCAGGTGGTCGCGCACGTCCCACTCGCCGCGGGTGGTGGAGCCGGAGCAGCCGGGGCCGCCGGCGCTGTTCATCGAGGTCGTCCGCAGGACCTCCCAGTCGCGGGGCTGGGTGCGCCAGGTGATGTTCGACAGCAGCGGCTCCGTGGAGTGCAGGTCCACGTTGTAGCTGTTGGAGCAGGTGGCGTCCGCCGCGTAGGACTGAGTGGCGTTGAAGGAGGCCTTCTTGATGCTCTTGTCGCCCAGGTCGCCGGTGTCGAGCTGGACGTAGTAGCGCTCGATGCCGGTGCGGGACTGCCAGCGCTGGTAGCCGACGCCCGGGTCGTACTGGTCGCCGTAGTCGTCGTAGTTGACGGTGTCGGGGTACGCCTCCTGGACCCACGCCCAGTGCTGGGTACCGCGGCTGGTCGGCTGCCAGGCGGGGTCGATGTAGACGGGGTACGCCGTGGACGGGTCCTTCAAGAACGACTGATTCGGGGTCAGGGCCACGGAGCCCTGGCCGAGTTCGGTCCGCAGCTCGGAGACCTTGGCGTGCGCGCCGGGACCGTCGCTGTCGGAGGCCGGCTTGGCCTTGGCGGCCGCGTCCGCGTCGGCCTGCTGCGGCGTGGTGGAGCGGGCCAGCCGGGAGAACTTGGGGGTGCCGGCCGCGGGCGAGGCCGGGACGGCCGCCTCGGCGCCGGAGTCCCACATGGTGGGGACCGGGGCGTGGAAGACCGTACGGCCGGAGGCGTCGGCGGCCTTGAGGTTGCCGCCGCCGTCGGCGCTGACGTTCACGCCGTCGCCCTTGAGCCCCATGGTGAGCTTCGCGAGCTTGGGGTGCCGGGCCGCCTCGGCCGACTTCACCACCAGGATCTGCGAGATGCCGCCGGATGCGTCGGCGGTGACCTTCAGGTCGGTGCCCGGAGCGACCTCCGGGTACGTGGCGCCGGCGCCGTCGAGCACCGGCTTCGGCAGCGACTCCGGCCAGGTCAGCTCGAGCTTCTTGCCGTCCTGGTCGAGCGTGGCCAGCGGCGCGTTGCCGCCGCCGGACAGCGTCAGACCGCTCGTGGTGGCCTTGGGGCGCAGCTGCCCGTCGGACGACACGGTGAGCGTGGCGTCCAGATCGGTCCAGGCGCCGCCCTTCCTGGTGCGCACCGGGGCCACGCTGCGGGTGAGCCCGAGGGTCCCGTCCGGATTGGCGACGACGGTGTCGGTCTCGGTCGTCGCGGCCGCGACGGGCACCGGCTTGCCGGTGCGCTTGGCCTCGGCGAGCGCGGCGTCCTCGGCCTTCTCCTTCTCGGTGAGCGGCCGCTGAGGCGGTGTCGTCGGCGTCTGCGGCGTCGACCGGCCGGCGTTCGGCGTGCCCGAAGCGCTCGGCGCGGCCTTGCTGCCCTGCGTTGCCTTGCTGCCGGACGCGTTCGAGCTGCCGGACGCGCTCGGGCTCGGTGCGGCGTACGCGGGCAGCGCGCCGACCATGCCTACGGACAAGGCAAGGCTGACGAGACCCGCGAGCGCGGCCGGACGGCCCCTGCCCCGCGTTCTCTCTGTGCCCCCCATGTGGACCCCCAATTGGTGCTGTGGCTCGGTGACTTGTGGCGCTGCACGATCGAAAGTGAGAGCGATCACTCTGCGCCATGGCGGATCATACGGTGACCTAAAGCTGTCCTAAAATGCGCCCACAAAGATCATAAAGATCTTCATGTCGACAATTCATTGGGGGGCGTGCCGTGTTGGCACCGTCTGAATTGCGCGCGTGGGGGAGACGTACCGTCCTCGCGCGCCGCACCACCGTGGGCATAGGCGTCGCGCTCGCACTGATCCTGGGCTCCGGCCCGGCTCAGGCAGCCGATTGGAAGCCCAAGGACACCCGGCGCTGGGCGCCGGAGAAGCTGAAGAAGACCGACTCGGTCACCGGAAAGAACGCCGCCAAGTCGGCTGCCGCGGCGGCCGCCTCCAAGGAGCGCGGCGACGGCACCGGGACCTTCAAGCCCCGCGACGTGGTCTGGCCGGCGGCTGGTCAGGCCAAGGTGGACCTGAACGCGGCACCGCCCGCGCCGCCGCTGGGCGCCCGCTTCCTGACCGGTGCCCGGTCGGCCGCTCCCGCCGCACCGGTGGCCGAGCCCAGCCGCGCCGGCTCGGCACCCGTGTGGGTCGAGGCCGCCGACCGCGCGCGCTCCGGCAACGCAGGCCCGCGCACCGGCAAGGCCGCGGTCACCCTGGCCGACAAGAAGGCCGCCGAGAAAGCCGGAGTCCAGGGCCTGCTGCTCGCGGTCAAGTCCGCCGAGGGCACCGAGAAGGGCGCCCCGGTCAAGGTCTCGGTCGACGTCTCGCACATCGCCGGCGCCTTCGGCGGTGACTGGCTCTCCCGCGCCCGGCTCGTCGAGCTGCCCGAGTGCGCGCTCATCACGCCCGACCGCCCCGAGTGCCAGAAGCAGACCCCGGTGGCCACCGTCAAGGACGATGACCGTCCCGGCCTGCTGAGCGCCGAGGTCTCCCTCAAGGCCGACGGCCCGGCCGCGGACGCCACCCGCCTCAACGCCGCCGCGGGCGGAGCGACCGTACTGGCCGCCTCCGCCGCGCCGGGCGGCAGCGCCGGCACCTACGGCGCCACCAGCCTCGCCCCCTCCGGCTCCTGGAGCCAGGGCGGCAGCACCGGCGGCTTCTCGTGGACGTACCCGATCGACGTCCCGGACGGCCTGGGCGGCACCAAGCCCAGCATCAGCCTCTCGTACAGCTCGCAGTCGGTCGACGGCCGTACCGCGGCGACGAACAACCAGGCGTCGTGGATCGGCGAGGGCTGGGACTACACCCCCGGCTTCGTCGAGCGCACCTTCAAGCCCTGCTCCAAGGACGGCCAGAAGGACTCCGGCGAGCAGTGCCTCGCGGGCCACAACGCCACCATCTCGCTGAACGGCAAGTCCTCCACGCTGGTCCGCGACGACACCTCCGGCACCTGGCGGCTGGAGAACGACGACGCCTCCAAGGTCGAGAAGCTCACCGGCGCCACCAACGGCGACAACAACGGCGAGTACTGGAAGGTCACCACGGCCGACGGCACCCAGTACTACTTCGGCGTCGGCCGCAAGCCGGGCAGCTCGACCGCCCCGGCCACCAAATCGGCCTGGACCACCCCCGTGTACGGCAACAACGCCGGCGAGGAGTGCAACAAGCCGACCTTCGACGCCTCCTGGTGCATGCAGGCCTACCGCTGGAACCTCGACTTCGTCGTGGACCCGCGCGGCGGCATGATCACCCACTGGTACGACACCGCGACCAACTACTACAAGCGCGGCGTCTCCGAGGCCACCCCGACGGGCACCCTCACCTCGTACACCCGTGGCGGCAACCTGGCCAAGACCACGTACGGCTCGAAGCTGACGGACGCGGACACGGTCAAGCCGACCGCGCAGGTCCTCTTCACCACCGCCGAGCGCTGCCTGCCCGACGCGAACTTCGACTGCGCCCCGGCCAAGCTGACCAAGGCCAACGCGGCGAAGTGGCCGGACGTCCCGTTCGACCAGAACTGCGCCTCGAGCGGCACCTGCGAGAACTACTCGGCGACGTTCTGGACCACCAAGCGCCTGACGAAGATCACCACCCAGGTGCTCAACGGCGCCGGCAGCGGCTACGACGACGTCGACTCGTACGCGTTCACCCACGAGTTCCCGAATCCGCAGGACCAGACCGCGCCCGCCCTGTGGCTGGCGTCGATCCAGCGCTCGGGCCACGACGGCGCGACGAAGCTCACCACCCCGGCGATCACCTTCACCGGCCGGCTGATGAACAACCGCGTCGACTCCAGCGGTGACAACAAGCCCGCCATGAACCGGCGCCGCATCGTCTCCGTCACCGCCGAGACCGGCCAGGTCACGGACGTCGGCTACGCCGACCCCGACTGCACCCCCGGCACGGGCCTGCCGACCTCCCAGGACGGCAACACCACCCGCTGCTACCCGGTGTACTGGAACCCGGACCCGAAGAGCCCGAACGACCCGACGCTGGACTGGTTCCACAAGTACGTGGTCAACCGGGTCACCGAGATCGACCCGTTCGGCGGCTCCCGTCCGCAGGAGACCCGCTACGAGTACGTCGGCGGCGCCGCCTGGCACCGCGACGACGAGGAGACCACCGAGGACAAGCAGCGGACCTGGAACCAGTTCCGCGGCTACGAGCAGGTCGTCACCCGCGCGGGCACGGCCCCGGACGTGGTCTCGAAGTCGGCGGCGTTCTACCTGCGCGGCATGGACGGCGACACCAAGGCCGACGGCAGCAAGCGCTCCGCCACCTTCACGGGCATCGCCGGCAACACCATCAAGGACAGCAACCCGCTGGCCGGCAGCGTCCGCGAGACCCAGACCTTCGCCTCCGACGGCGGCGAACTGGTCTCCGTATCGCAGTCCGAGCCCTGGCTCTCGCCGGTCACGGCGACCCACAGCCGCGGCACGAAGCTGCCCGCGCTGACCGCGCAGATGCTGCGCGACGGCTCCGCCAAGGACAAGGCGCTGCGCGCCGACAAGACCTGGCAGAGCACGTCGAAGACGGCGGTGTTCGACAACACGTACGGCATGCCGGTGTCGGTCCTGGACCGCGCCGACGGCCTGCCGGACGTCTGCACCACCACGTCCTACGCCCGCAACACGGCCGCGTGGATGATCGACCGGGTATCGGAGACCGTCCAGGTCCAGGGCGACTGCGCCACCACGGCGTCGGAGTCCAACACCCTGGGCCGCAGCCGCACGTACTACGACGCCCAGCCCCACGGCACCCTGACGGGAGCGGGCCAGGTCACGAGCACGGAGGAACTGGACCGCTTCGAGGGCGGCCAGCCGAAGTTCTCGCTGAACTCAACGGTCACGTACGACGCCTACGGCCGCGTGACGAGCGCAACGGACGCGGCGGGCGCGAAGACGACGACGGAGTACACCCCGGCGACACTGACGCCGCCGACCACCGTCAAGGTCACCAACGCCAAGGGCTGGTCGACCACCGCGACCTACCATCCCCTGCGGGAAGTGCCGGTCAAGGTGGAGGACCAGAACGGTCGTACCAGCGAGCAGGCGATTGACGCGCTGGGCCGTATCACCTCTGTGTGGAACCCTGGCCGTGCACGCAGCGACGCCGCAAATCAGGTCGTCGAATACGACCTGACGAACACCGGCACCAGCTCGGTCGCCACCAAGACCCTGCGCTCGGACGAGTCCTACGACGTCAGCATCGACATCCTTGACGCTTTCGGCCAGAGCGTCCAGACGCAGGACATCACCGCCAACGGCGGCACGGGCCGTGTCATCACCGACACCTTTTACGACAGCCTCGGTCGGCCGTCCAAGGGCAACGCTCCCTACTTCAACAACGCCTCCGACCCGGCCAAGACCCGTTTCATCGCCAACGACAACACCGTTCCGAGTCAGACCACCGTCCTTTACGACGGTCTCGGCCGGCCCGTGACGGAGATCTTCGCCTCGAAGGCCATCGAGCAGTGGCGCGGCACCACCACGTACCCGGGCGTGGACCGCACCGACTCCACCCCGCCCAAGGGCGCTATCGCCACCAGCACCCACACCGACGCGCGCGGCCGCGTGGTGGAGAAGCGCCAATACAAGTCCGGCACTCCCACGGGTGAGTACGACGCGACGCGGTACGCGTATGACACCGAGGGCCAGCTGACACAGGTCACCGACCCGGCCGGCAACGCCTGGAAGCAGAGCTACGACCTGCACGGTCGCCAGACCCGGTCCGAAGACCCGGACAAGGGCGCGACGACCACCACCTACGACGCTGCCGACCGTCCGGTCTCCGAGACCGACGCACGTGGCACCACTACTTTCACCAACTACGACATCCTGGGCCGCCCGACCTCCCGCAACCTCGGGGCCGTCGACGGCACCAAGATCGCCACTTACGACTACGACAGCCTGCTCCCGGGCCTGCAGACCGCCTCGACCAGTTGGGTCGACGGCAAGCCGTGGCGACAGGAAATCACCGGTTACGACGACGCCTACCGCCCCCTCGGCACCAAGCTGACCGTACCTGCGGGCGAGGGCGCGCTGAGCGCGTCATACACCATGTCGGCGTACTACGACCCGATCACCGGCGAGGCGGACTTCACCGACCTGCCGGCCGCGGGCGGACTGCCCAAGGAGCGGCTGTACATCGGCCGCAATGTGAACGGTCTGCCGGTCTCAATCGGAACCAGCACCACCACATACGCCAACTTCACCGACTACGACGAGCTCGGCCAGGTTCAGCGGACCACGCTGGGTGCCGTCCCCAAGCAGGTCGTCCTCACCAACACCAACGACCCAGCCACGGGCCGTCTGCTGCGCACCACGCTCGACAAGGAGGACGCGGCCGGCTCGGTCGACGTCACCGACTACACGTACACCCCGGCCGGTGACATCACCTCTGTCTCCAGTCAGCAGGGCGGCGTGCGTGACACGCAGTGCTTCACGTACGACCACCTGCGCCGGATGACCCGTGCGTGGACCGACACCGGTACCACCACGACCCAGCCCGGCCCGTCCGTCCCCGGCATCGGCGGCTGCACCAACACCGCGCCGCAGCCCGGCAAGGTCGGCGGCCCGGCTCCGTACCACCAGTCGTTCACCTACGACGTCACCGGCAACCGGACGTCGGTCACCGACCACGACCCGGCCGGCGACGCCGCCAAGTCCACGACGACCAGCAACACCTTCCCGGCGCCGGGCCAGCCGCGCCCGCACGCCCCGACCTCCACGAAGAGGCAGACCGGCACCGGTGCGGCTGTCACCACCAACTCCACCTATGACGCGACCGGCAACACGCTGACGCGTCCAGACGTCGCGGGGAACACCCAGACGTTCACGTGGACCCCGGACGGCAACCTCGCCTCGGCGATGACGAGCACGGGTACGTCCACGTACGTCTATGACGCGGACGGCAACCGCCTGGCCCGCAAGGACCCGGGCAAAACCACTCTCTACGTCGGGAACACCGAACTCACCCTGAACACCGCGACCAACACGGTCACCGGTTCCCGCTACTACGAGACTCCGGGCGGCGCGACCGTCGTCCGCTCCTCCAACGGCACGCTGTCCTACGTCGGGGCAGACCACCACGGCACCGGTACCACCGCGATCGACGCCGCGACCCTCCAGGTCCAGCGTCAGGCCACCAAACCGTTCGGTGAGGATCGCGGCGCGGAGCCGGCGTCCTGGCCGGGCGAGCGCGGTTTCGTCGGCGGTACCGAGGACAAGGCCACCGGCCTGACCCACCTCGGGGCACGCGAATACGATCCACGCACGGGCACGTTCCTCTCGGTCGACCCGGTCATGGATCCGAGCGATCCGCAGCAGCTCCAGGGCTACCTGTACGCGAACAACAGCCCGACGACCTTCTCGGACCCGGACGGCCTGTTCTGGGGGGCGATCAAGAAGGCCGCCAAGAAGGTCGGCAGTGCCGTCAACAAGTACGGTCACACCGCGCTCGACGTGGCCGGCATGATCCCGGTCATCGGTGAGGCCGCAGACCTGGTCAACGGTGTCTGGTACGCCGCCCAGGGCGACTGGAAGAACGCGGCGATGTCCTTCGCCTCGATGATCCCGGTCGCGGGCGCGGCTATCGCTGGTACGCGCCTGGGCGCAAAGGCCGTCAAGTACGCCACCAAGTACACGAGCAGGATCAGCAAGGCCTCACCGGTCCGCAAGGTGAGCGGCTGGACCTCCCGGTCGGGCCCGAGAGCGGGCGCCGGCAAGGCGGGCGGCGGCAAGTCCGGCTGGTCGTCGTCCGGCAGTTCGAAGAAGCTGTGGTCGGGCAAGGGCTCCGGCGGCAAGCCCGCCACCTCCGGTAGCCGCAGGACTGCGTCGGGTCCGGCATGCAAGAACAGCTTCGTCCCCGGCACTGAAGTCCTGCTCGCGGACAGCACGAGCAAGCCGATCGAGGAGCTGAAGGGCGGCGACAAGGTCCTCGCGACCGATCCGTCCACCGGTCGCACCGAGGCCAGGGAAGTCACCGCTGCCATCACCGGCGAGGGCGACAAGAACCTGGTCGAGATCACGATCACGACGGCGGAGGGCAAGACGGATTCCGTCACCGCCACGGATGAGCACCCCTTCTGGCTGCCTGAGCAGAAGAAGTGGGTCAACGCCACCGAACTCCAGCCCGGCCAGTGGCTGCAGACTTCGGCTGGCACCAAGGTCCAGATCACCGCGATCCGGCGCCACACCCAGCAGCAGCGCGTCCACAACCTCACAGTGGACGACTTTCACACCTACTACGTGGTGGCGGGCGCGACGCCGCTCCTCACCCACAACTGCGATGTCGGTTCCGTTGCCAATGGACTTCCGAAGCGCACGAAGGACACCGACCCCACAGTCGGTCAGATCGTCAAGATCGGCGACACGGGAGCGGCCACCAAGGTCGGAGACCCGTTCAAGAGTGGCCACGCCTCCTTCTCCGACGACATCAACGAATTCCTCGTGGATTCGCCGCACATCCTGAACCCCCCCAAGGGTGCGGAGCACCCCTCGATCACTCACGTGGAGACGAAGCTTGCGTGGCGCATGAGGAAGGCTGGGATCACGTCGATCGATATCGTGATCAACCACGCCGGCGGCCCCTGCACGGGTAAGTACTCATGCTCCATGGCGGTTCAGGCAGTCCTCCCCGTAGGGTCGACCATGAACGTCTGGTACCGGAATGCGGCGGGTATCATGCAGAAGGCGCCACTCAAGGGCCTGGGACGGCCTGAATGATCAGTGAAAGCGAAGGCCATGATTCTTAGCCTGTTCTTCAAGGGTGAGTGGCATTACAGCGAAGGGCCGGACCAAACATCGCGACTCGTCGCCGAGGTAGTGGAGAGCCTGCGTGGAGAGGAAACCGGGGAGCCCTATTTCCCCGGTGAAGATGCATGGTTCTGCCTCTCTGGGCGCAGATACAGCGACGCCGAGCCGGTACCGGGATGCAACCTGCGCGTGGCAATCAATCCGCGTCATGGCTACGGGGCTCTCGTATGGTTCGCCGATGACCAGTTCCACAGGAGCGGAGGGGTTTACGATTCGGTTTGGGTGTCCAACAATCCCGAACCAATCGACTTCAACCCGAACGTCGTATCGGATCCCGGCTATCCACTGTTCCACGACCAAGCCAGCACTCTGCCGACCTCGCGCATTCGGGAGGCCGTTGAGGAGTTCTGCCGGAAAGGCTCGGGGGATCGCCCCGAGTGCATCGACTGGGTCAAGGGTCATGTGAACGGACAGCGCCTCGACCGGCCATCCATCGTGGAGGTCGTCGAGGAGCCGGACATCGACTGGGACCTGCTCCGCTAGAAACGGAAGCCCCTGCCGGGCAAAGCCTGGCAGGGGCTTCCTGCTGCTCAGGCCTCTTCAGCTGATGAACGACCTGTCACCACGCGAAGAACGCCCCGCGCCCCCGGTGGAGGCGGACGGGACGGCCCACCTCTTCCGGGCCCTGGGCAAACAGATCAAGACGCTGCGCGAGCTGATGGGGATCACCCAGAAGGAGCTCGCGCAGCGGATGCACGTGAGTGAGGACCTGATCGGGGCCATCGAGCGGGGCGTGCGGCTCCCGCAGCCGGACTTCCAGCAGCGGGCCGATGCGGTGCTGGAGGCCAGGGGGCTGCTGCTCGCCTCCGTCGAGGACGTCCGCGAGGCCCTGAAGAAGGCCAGGACCCGGCACCCCGATTGGTTCCGCCGATTCGCCGACGCCGAGGCGGACTCCCAGGCCCTCCATCACCACGAGGTTCAGGCGCCCTGCCCGGCCTGCTCCAGACCGAGGCCTACGCCCGGGCCGTCCTCCGTTACTGCCGTCCGCTGCTGGACGAGGAGACCATCGAGAGGCGTGTCTCGGACCGACTGTCCCGCTAGGTGATCCTGGATCGTGGGCCGGTCCCGACCTTCAGCTTCGTCCCGGAGGAGGCCGTGTTGCACCGCCGCATGGGCGGCACCGCAGCGCATCGTGGGCAACTGCGTCACATCCTGGCCGCCGGGAGCCGCCGTACGGTCCATCTCCAGGTGATGCCGATGGGCTGCGACAAACACCCAGCCATGGAGGGCTCGTTCACCCGGCTCCCTCCCAAGGGGCGTCAAGAGCAGCTATTGCGGCGGCGAGGGCGGCAACTGCGTCGAGGTGGCCGCGTGCCCCGGTGCGGTCCACGTCCGGGACTTCAAAGTTCCGGACGGCCCCGGTCGGCGCTGTCGCCGGAGGCCTGGTCCGTCTTTCTGGGGCACGCGGTGTGACCTGAGCCGTGGGCGCCGCCGTGAACGCCCTGCGCAACACCGCCCCGCCGCCCGACGGCACCAACGTGCCCTCGGGCGGCGGGGCGGCCCGTCTCTTGCGGGGCCTAGACCAGGCCGTCCTTCTCCAGGCCCGTGCAGCAGGTGTCCGTGATCAGGCGGGTCACCACGTACGGGTCCACGTTCGCGTTCGGGCGGCGGTCCTCGATGTAGCCCTTGCCGTCCTTCTCCACCTGCCACGGGATGCGGACCGAGGCGCCGCGGTCGGAGACGCCGTAGCTGAACTCGTTCCACGGGGCGGTCTCGTGCAGGCCCGTCAGGCGCTCGTCGATGCCGGCGCCGTAGTTCTTCACGTGGTCGAGCGGCTTCGAGCCCTCGCCCAGCGACTCGCACGCGGTGATGATGGCGCGGTAGTCCTCGCGCATCGCCTTCGTGGAGAAGTTGGTGTGCGCGCCGGCGCCGTTCCAGTCGCCCTTCACGGGCTTGGGGTTCAGCGTTGCGGAGACGTTGAAGTCCTCGGCGGTGCGGTAGAGCAGCCAGCGCGCGATCCACAGCTGGTCCGAGACCTCCAGCGGACCGACGGGGCCGACCTGGAACTCCCACTGGCCGGGCATGACCTCGGCGTTGATGCCGGAGATGCTCAGGCCCGCCGCGAGGCAGTGGTCCAGGTGCTTCTCGACGATGTCACGACCGAAGATCTCGTCCGAGCCGACACCGCAGTAGTAGCCGCCCTGCGCGGCCGGGAAACCGTTCACCGGGAAGCCGAGCGGACGGGTGCCGTCGAAGAAGGTGTACTCCTGCTCGATGCCGAAGATCGGCTCCTGGCCGGCGAACTTCTCGGCGATCGGACGCAGCAGCGCGCGGGTGTTCGACTCGTGCGGGGTCATGTCGATGTTCAGGACCTCGCACAGGACGAGGACGTTGTCACCGCCGCGGATCGGGTCCGGGCAGGAGAAGACCGGGTTCAGTACGCGGTCGGACGCGTGGCCCTCGGCCTGGTTCGTGCTCGATCCGTCGAAGCCCCAGATCGGCAGCGCGTCGCCGTCCCCGAGGATCTTCGTCTTGGAGCGAAGCTTCGCCGTCGGCTCGGTGCCGTCGATCCAGATGTACTCAGCCTTGTAGCTCACGGGCCCCATCCTCAGACTCTGCGGGTGCTGCTGGTCGCTGCTTCATCGCTGCGGTGATGACCGCAGCGTGCCCGCCCGCGATTTCCCTTCCGTTGCCCATGTGTGAACCCCGTGTTACCGAGGTTTGCACCGCAGGTCGGCCGGGTTGTGCGGGTTGGTGACGGCGCGCCCGTCCGGGTGGGGCAGACTGACCGCGTGAGCATTTCGTCTGATTTGAACTCCACCGAGGGCCCCGTCGAGAGCGCCGCCGAACGCGTCGCCGCCGGAGCCACCGATCAGGCCCCAGCAGGCCGCCGCCCCAAGGTCGGGCTGCTGGGCACCGGGCCCTGGGCGCACCGCACCCACGCCCCCGCCCTCGCCGCGCACGCCGGCTCCGACTTCGTCGGGGTGTGGGGCCGCCGGCCCGAAGCCGCGGCCGAGCTGGCGCACGAGTACGGCGTGAAGGTGTACGAAGACCCCGACGCGCTGTTCGCCGAGTGTGACGCCGTGGCCTTCGCCCTGCCGCCCGACGTACAAGCCGCCATGGCCGTCCGCGCCGCCGCCGCGGGATGCCACCTGCTCCTCGACAAGCCCGTCGCCACCACCGTGGAAGACGCGCGTGCCGTCGCCGAAGCCGCCGCGCGCCACCGGGTCGCCTCCGTCGTCTTCCTCACCCTGCGCTTCGCCGAGCCCACCGCGAGCTGGGTCGAGGAACAGGCCGCACGCTCCGGCTGGTTCACGGCCGCGGCCCACTGGCTCGGCGCCGTCTTCCCGCCCGACGGAACACCCAGCGCCTACGCCGACTCGCCCTGGCGCAAGGCCAAGGGCGGACTGTGGGACGTCGGCCCGCACGCCCTCTCCGTCCTGATCCCGGTCCTCGGCGAGGTCACCGCCGTCAGCGCCACCCCGGGCCCCTCCGACGTGGTCCAGCTCGCGCTGCGCCACACCTCCGGCGCGGCCAGCACCGCCGTACTCAGCCTGGGCGCGCCGCCCGCGGCCGCCGGGGTGGGACTCGAACTGCGCGGCACCGAGGGCGTGCACGAACTGCCCGGCTGGAGCGACGTACCGGGCGCCTACGGGCGCGCCCTGGACGCGCTGCTCACCGCGGCCCGGACGGGCGTGCCGGATCCGCGCGGGGCGGAGTTCGGCGCCCGGCTGACGGAGATCCTGGCCGAGGCGGAGGCGCAGCTCCCTACTTGATCACCGCGTTCGCCACGATGATGGCCAGGCCGATCGTGGCGTCCGCCATACCGATCGCCAGGGCGGAGCCGAGCCGGTGGCCCACACGGAGCGCGACGAGCGCGCCCCAGGCGAACAACAAGGCCGTGTTCAGCCCCAGCCCGACGGCGGTCACCGCGTAGGCGTCCCACCCGAACAGCCCGGCGGCGACCAGCAGCAGGACGGTGGGCAGGGCGGCCACGATCAGCGGCCACTCGTTCCACAACGCCACCCCCAGCAACTGCCACCGGCGCACGGCGGAGTCCCGCAGGTGGGCGGCCATGTGGTGCGAGTAGCCGTGCGCGAGCCCGGCGGTCGCGGCCGTCACGAGCACCCAGCTGGCGTCGTAGTACGGGGTGAACGCCTCCCCCTTCTGGTGCAGCGCGGCCAACAGCGCACTGGCCAGAACCGTTCCGTACACCCCACCGAACATCCAGTCGGCCCCCCGCCGCGAGCCCTCGCCGGGGAGGCGGGGCGGGGGTGGCGGGGTCGGGGTGGATGTGGGCGGGCTGGGGGCCGGTCGGCCGTACGGCTGCTGCTCCTCGTTCACGACGGGTCCTTTGATGCGATACGTCCTCTCTATTACTCCGGCCACCCTAGGGGGTGGGAGATGGGGGCGAGATGAAGAGAGACGGGCGGAGCGGCTTGGGCGGCGTCGGGAGGGTTGGGCGGGGGTGAGGGCGGCGGGGGCCGGCGGACCGCGTCGGACAGGTGAAGCGGGGGTGGGGGAGACGGGGTCCGCTCGGGCGGCATCGGGGATGTGTATGGGGGTTTCCCGTCAGTCCCATCGTCCCTCCGGGTCGGGCCGGTCCCTCAAGGGCGCTCCTTCGTCGCGTCGCTTCGCGATGGCCTTCGGCCACCCTTGACCGACCGTCCCGCCCCGGAGAAACGAAAGACTGCCGAGAAGCCCCCAAAAGAACGAGCCGGTCCAAGGCGCGAAGGACGGGGCGGTCGGAGACGCCCGGCCTCGTCGGGCGCGAAAGGGTACGACCGAGAGACGGGGCCCACAGGAAGCCGGCCGGTTTCGGGGGAAGCGCGTCCGATCGTTACGCGCTCCTCATCTCTCAGCGTCCGACGGCCGTCCGGGGCTGGGCATAAGCCGCCCAAGACCTCAGGCATTCCGCGCTCACCGCGTCCGACGACCTGTTGTGGCCGGTCACAGGCCGCCCACCACCCCGCGACCTCTCGCTCACCGCGTCCGTCGACCTTCCATGGCCGGGCATAGGCCGCCCACGGCCCGTAGGCGCTTCTCGCGGGAGGCGTCCGGAGGCTGTCGGGGGCGAAAAGACGTGGGAGCGCGGCCATGTCGCGGTGGATGCGGGTCAACGGAGGTGAGCGACCGAAAAGGTCGACAGTTTGCCCCAATTGCCCTTATTTGGGGGTGGGTTTGTGGTGTCGTCCTCGCACTGACCCGGTTCTACGACGGATCAGCCGAGCTGTCGGCCGCACATCCCTCCCAGCGCGTCTTGCCAGCCGCTGACGGCCGGTGGTCGCGGTCATGGAGAGGCACATGGCGATCTGAGGCGGCCTGTGCCCGGTCACAGCCGGCCGTCGGACGCAGGTCGGGCGCCGGATCCGATGTCGTGGGCGGCTTATGCCCAACCCCAGGCGGTCGTCGGACGCAGGTCGAAGGTCGGATCACGGTCGTGGGCGGCCTATGTCCAGCCCAGGACGGGCTGGAGACGCTGAGAAATGAGGAGCGCGTAGCGATTGGACGCGCCCCATCGCCCGGGATGCGTCTTTCATCTGCCCCGTCTCGGGACCGTGCTCGCCAAGGCTGGCCTGGGGGGCTGTGATGTCCCCGTCCTTCGTACCTTCGACCGGCTCGTTCTTTTGGGGGCTTCTCGGCAGTCTTTCGTTTCTCCGGGGCGGGACGGTCGGTCAAGGGTGGCCGAAGGCCATCGCGAAGCGACGCGACGACGAAGGAGGAGCGCCCTTGAGGGACCGGCCCGACCCGGAGGGACGATGGGACTGACGGGAAACCCCCATACGCAGCTCTGATGCCGCCCGAGTGGACCCCGCCATCCCGAAGCACCCGCCCGACCCGCCCGACCCTCCCGACGCCGCCCGTGCGGCCCCGCTCCCCGAAGCCCCCGCCCCGCCCCGCCCCCGCCCAAGGACACCCACAAGAATGGGCGGGCGCTTCTGGTGAAGATCGATATCGTGCGGTCGGGGCGGGCTCGCCGAGGATGTGGGTAGGGCCCCTCCCCGAGCGGGATCCGGGCCGGCGAACGTTGTTGACGATCCCCGCACCCGAAGGACCCACGAGTGAGCCTCCGCGAGATCAAGCCCGGCAACCGCGGCTACCTGTACGTCAACAGCCACCCGGTCGGCTGCGAGGCGGTGGTCGACCGGATGTGGGAGCAGGCCCCCGAGTCCGTCGGTGACCGGCCCGGTCCCGTCGCCCTCGTCATCGGTTCCAGCGCCGGCTACGGGCTGGCCGCCACGCTGGTCGGCCTGCGCGGCCACCGGATGCGCGGGCTCGGCATCGCCTTCGAGGCCGCCGAGACCGAGCGGCGTACCGCCGGCGCTGGCTGGTACCGCACCGCGCGGACCGCCGAACTCGCCGCCGAGGCCGGCGCCGACTTCGACTTCCTCAACGGCGACGCCTTCTCCGACGGTGTCAAGGACGAGGCCGCGAGCCGGCTCGCCGCCCGCTTCGGCAAGGTCGACCTGCTCATCTACAGCATTGCGGCCCCGCGTCGCACGGACCCGCTGACCGGCGAGGTCCACCACTCCGTCATCAAGCCGCTCGGCACCGACTACCGGGCGAAGACGCTCGTGTTCGAGGACGGCGTCCCGCAGGTCGGCGCGCTGCACCTGGAAGCCGCGGACGAGGCCGAGCGCGATGCGACCGTGCAGGTCATGGGCGGCGCCGACTGGCAGAGGTGGATCGACGTCCTGGAGGCGAGAGGCCTGCTCGCCGAGGGGTTCCGGACCGTCGCGCTGTCGTACGTCGGCTCCGACATCACCGCCCCCATCTACCGGGCCGGAACCATCGGCGCCGCCAAGCAGCACCTGGAAGACACCGCCCGCGCCGTCAACACCCAGCTGGGGGGCACGGGTCACGCCCACACCGTCGTCGCGGGCGCGGCCGTCACCCAGGCCTCCACCGCGATTCCGAGCATCGCGCTCTACACCAGCATCCTGCACCGCGTCACCGGTGACGGTTGGCAGAGCACCGTCGATCAGGCGGCGGCCCTGTGGGAGCAGCTCGTCGG
This sequence comes from Streptomyces virginiae, assembly GCF_041432505.1. Classification (GTDB taxonomy): domain Bacteria; phylum Actinomycetota; class Actinomycetes; order Streptomycetales; family Streptomycetaceae; genus Streptomyces; species Streptomyces virginiae_A. Next base: position 2,786,175 of record NZ_CP107871.1, on the reverse strand, counting down.
TGACGCCGCGCTCGTCCTCGACGACGAGGACCGCATCCGGTTGGACGGTTGGGAGATGGACCCGCGGGTCCAGGCCGCCGTCCGCGCCACGTGGGACGAGGTCGGCGCCGACACGATCGCCGCCGAGGCGGACGCCGGCTGGTTCCGTGACCAGGTCGGCCGGCTCTACGGCTGGGACGTTCCCGGCGTCGACTACGGGGTCGCGGCCGAGACCTCCGTCGCCTGGCCCGCGGCCCCGGTGTCCGGCGGCTGATCGGGCGGCCCTACCGGCCCACCACCCCCGCCAGGACGTCGAGCGCCCGGGTGAATGCCGAGTCCGGGGGCGCCGCGTAGCCGACCACCAGGCCCGCGCGGGGCGGGGTCGGGTCGGCCGGGTGCCGGTAGGTCGAGAGGCCGTCCAGGGCCAGGCCTGCGGCGCGGGCCGCCGCGAGGGCGGGGGACTCCTGGCCCGGGGGGAGTTCCAGTACGGCGTGCAGGCCGGCCGAGATGCCGGTCACCCGGACCTCCGGGGCGCGTGCCGCCAGTACGGCAGCCAGCTGGTCGCGGCGGTCCCGGTAGCGCAGGCGCATGCGGCGTACGTGGCGGTCGTAGGCCCCGCAGTCGATGAAGTCGGCCAGGGCCAGCTGGTCCAGCGCGCTCGCCCAGGACTCCCGCAGGCCCTTCGCGGCCAGGACCTGGTCGCGCAGCAGGTCCGGGAGGACCAGCCAGCCCAGGCGCAGCGCTGGGGAGAGGCTCTTGCTCAGCGAGCCCGCGTACACCACGTGTTCGGGGGCCAACCCCTGCAGCGCTCCGACCGGTTTGCGGTCGTAGCGGAACTCCCCGTCGTAGTCGTCCTCCACGATCACGGCGCCGGTGCCGCGGGCCCATTCCACGGCGGCGGCCCGCCGTGCGGGCAGCAGGCGGCCGCCCGTCGGGAACTGGTGCGCGGGTGTGAGTAGCAACGTGGGGACCCGGGAGGGGAGTTCCGTCGTCCGGGCGCCGTCCTCGTCGACCTGGACGGGGTGCGGGTGGACCCCGGCGGTCCGGAGGATGCCGTGGTGGAAGGGCAGCCCGTACGCCTCGACGGCCCAGTCGGGGGGCCGGACGGACGCCAGGAGCCGTAGTCCGTTGGCGAAGCCGGAGCAGATCACGATGTTCTCGGGGCCGCAGCGCACGCCCCGCGCCCGGGAGAGGTAGCCGGCCAGGGCCCGGCGCAGTTCGGGGCGGCCTTGCGGATCGCCGGGCCCGAAGGCCTCGGTGGGTGCCTCGGCCAGGGCCCGGCGGGCGCTCGTGGCCCAGGCGGCCCGGGGGAAGGAGGCGGGGTCGGGCTTGCCCTGGAGCAGGTCGTGGCGGGGTCGGTCGGGGGCGGGTCCGGCCGTGGCGGTCGGTGCGTCGGGGGTGGCGACCCCTTCGGCGACGCGGGTGCCGGAGCCTTGCCGGGCGGTGAACCAGCCCTCGGCGACCAGCTCGGCGTAGGCGTCGGCGACGGCGTTGCGGGCCAGTCCCAGGTCGGCGGCCAGTGTCCGGTACGGCGGCAGCAGGGTCCCGCCGGCCAGTCGGCCGCTGCGTACGGCGCCGCGCAGGGCTTGGGCGAGGGCGGTGCGTCGGGCGCCCTCGGCGGGGAGTTCCAGGTGCAGGTCGGCGCCGCCGGGTCCCGGGTCGGGGGTGGTCGCGGGCGTGGTCATGGGCGCGGCTCCGGTGCGAAGACGGCGTGGGTGGCCGTCAGGAAGCGGCGTACGGTCTCCCGTTCGGCGGGGTCGAAGCCGTCGAGCACCTGGAGCACGCCGTCGATCAGGGGGCCGAAGAACTCCCGGCCCAGGCGGATCGCGGCCGGCTCCACGCGCAGCAGGATCCGGCGCCGGTCGTGGTCGTCGCGGACGCGTGCCACGTGGCCGAGTCGTTCGAGGCGGTCGATCACGGCGGTGGTGCCGGCGGAGTTGAGGCCGAGGCGGGTGCCGAGCAGGCCCGCGGTGGCCGGTTCGTTCGCGCGGGCCGCGTCCAGCAGGCAGATCAGGGCGCGTACGTCGGTGGGGTGCATGCCGTTGCGGGCGGCGAAGTCGCTCTGGCGCAGGCCGAATTCGACGGTCACCGCGCGGAGCAGGTGCACCAGTCGAAGGTTGTCGGGTTCCTCGGCGGTGGGTGCCTGGTTCATGGGTTCCCCGTTCGCGGGTTCCCGGTGGTCCGGGTTCCGGTTCTCGTCCACATCGCCCCCTGGCGCAATCTCTCGCTGAGCGAGATTATCGCCTGGCGAGAGAATATGGCGACAGTCGTTCGGTCGGACGGTAGGACGGTCGGAGGAGAGACGTGGTTCGGGCATCGCAGCGGGACATACGCAGGGCGTCTTCCTTCCGCGCCGCCTACGACGCGGCGCTCGGCCGGTGGCCCGGCCCCGTCGAGCCCGTCGACCTGCCCACCCCGTACGGGGTCACCCGCGTCAACCGCTGCGGCCCGGCCGGCGCGCCACCGCTGGTGCTGCTGCCCGGTGGCGGAGCCACCTCCACCGTGTGGGGGGCCTGCGTCGCGGCCGGGGCGGCCCGCGCCCACCGGGTGCACGCCGTGGACCTGGTCGGCGACCCCGGGCTCAGCGTGCCGGCGCCCGACCGGGCGATCCGGTCCGTCGGGGACCTGGTCGGCTGGCTCGACGCGGTCCTCGACGGGCTGGGCCCGCACGGGCCGGTGACCCTCGCCGGGCACTCGTACGGGGCCTGGATCGCCGCCCACCACGCCGCCCTGCGCCCGGACCGGCTCGGCCGTCTGGTGCTGCTCGACCCGACCCAGGTCTTCACGGGGCTCCGCCCGGGCTACGTACTGCGCGCCCTGCCCATGCTTGCGCGGCCCACCCCGGAGCGGATCCGCTCCTTCCTTGCCTGGGAGACCCGCGGGGCCGCGCTCGATCCGGCCTGGCTGCGGCTGCAGGAGGAGAGCGCCGGGTTTCCCGCCGTCCGGCCGGTCACCGGGCCGCGACCCGACCTGGCCGGGCTCGCGCACCCCTCGGGCGGGGGCCCGCGGGTCGACGTCCTCTTCGCCGGGCTCGCCCGCTGTCACGACTCCGGCCGCGCCGCCCGGGCCGCGCGCGAACTGCTGCCGGGCGCGGCTGTCGACGTACTGCCCGGTGTCGCGCACCACGCGCTGCCGCTGACGGCGGCCGAGGAGATCGTCCGGAGGCTCGCCCGCTGAGCACGGCCCCGGGGCCGTCCGCGCGGGATCGCGATATCGGGCGGCATCGCGCCATCGCGCGGAGGGGGGCCTCCTAGCCCTTGCGGGACAGGGCCTCGCGGACGGCCTCCTCGGAGCGGCCGACCACGGCCGTGCCGTCCTCGGCGGTGATGATCGGGCGCTGGATGAGCTTCGGGTGGGCGGCGAGGTGGGCGATCCAGAGCCCGCGCGCCGCGTCGGTCTCCTCACGCGGCAGGTCCTTGACGCCGGTCTCCTTCGCGAGCGGGTCCGAGGTACGCGTGATGTCCCACGGCTCCAGCCCGAGACGGCCGAGCACCTCGCGGATCTCGTCCTCGGAGGGCACGTCCTCCAGGTAGCGACGCACCGTGTAATCGGCGCCCTCCGCGTCCAGCAGGGTCAGGGCGCTGCGGCACTTGGAACAGGCGGGATTGATCCAGATCTCCATGGCGGCAACCCTAACCGGGCGCGTCCGACCAGGGGCTTCTGTCAGTGGTCGCCGGTAAAATCGAGGGAGAACGACAGGAAGCCAACTACCGTTTGGGAGGCTGTAGATGGCCACTGCCACCACCGTCCAGCACGTCAAGAAGAAGCCGCTGCCGGCGGGGCTGCCCCGCGAGTGGTACGAGAGCCACAACCGCCGTCTGAAGGCGATGCGGTTGGCGATATCCCTGCTCGACTCGGGGACGTACGACGCTCGGCGCGCCACCAACCGGAAGATCCGGACGATGGCCGTCCGGACGGGGATCCACCGGCCGTCGAATGTCACCTGCAAGATGGTGCGCGCGTTCATCATGGAGTCGTAGGCGCGCCGGTCGTCGGCCGCACCGCACGACAGGGCCCCGACCGGCCGAGCGCCGGCCGGTCGGGGTCGGACCCCCTGGGCGTGCGGGCGCCACCTGGGGAGGCGGGCTACGTCACCGGTTCCCGGCCGTCCAGGGACAGCAGCAGCAGGGCTACGTCGTCGTTCGGGCCGCCGTTCGTGAAGGTCAGCAGGTCCCGCCACACCGCCCCGAGCAGACCCGCCGGGTCCCGCGCCAGTACGGGCACGCGGGCGGCCAGCGGGTAGAAGTGCCCCGTCGCGTCCCGGGCCTCCGTCACGCCGTCGGTGTGCAGCAGCAGCTGGTCCCCGGGGCGCACCACCAGCTCCGTCACCTTCGGCGGGGCCGGGCCGGCGAGCCCCAGCCCCAGGGGCGGCCCCGGCTCGACGATCACCTCCTCCACCACCGATCCGCGGACCCGGAGGGCCGACGGATGCCCGCACGAGACGATCCGTACGACGTCCACGCCGGGCGGGAACTCCAGCAGCACGGCCGTGGCGAACAGCTCCGGATGCTCGACCGAGGCGGCCGCCGCGTCCGCCACCAGCCGCCGGTCCAGCCGGGCCGCGACCGCCCCGAGCCCGGCGTCGTCGATCACGGCCTCACGGAAGGCGCCGAGCAGCGCCCCGACCGTGGCGACCGCCGCCAGCCCGTGCCCCTGTACGTCCCCGACCAGGGCCCGTACCCCGTACGGCCCGGCCCGTACGTCGTACAGGTCGCCGCCGACCAGCGTGCCGCGCTGCGCCGCCCGGTACAGACCCGAGCAGCGCACCGGGCCCACCCGTTCCGGTACCGGTGGGAGGACGGCGAGCTGGGCGGCCTCCGCCACCGTCCGCACGCTGACCAGCTGCGCGTCCCGGCGTTGGCGGACCCAGGCGATCACCACGCTGAGCACGCCGACGGCGGCCACCGTGGCCAGGTCCGTGCCCCGGGCGTTGGCGACACCGAGCGAGTGGACGCCCAGCAGCAGCAGGACGATGCCGGCGAAGACCGCGGTCCCGGCCGCCCCGTACGCGAAGGCGGCCACCGGGGGCAGACCGGCCAGGAAGAACCCGAGCTCCGCGCCCGGGGTGACCGCCTGGGCCAGGACCAGCACGACCAGGGCCACGGCGGGCGCGATCCGGGCCCAGCGCGGCGGCGGCTCGCCGCGCAGCCATCCCGGCTCCTGACGTCGGCGTCTCACCCCTCCACCCTGGTACGGGGGCCGGCCCCGCGCACCCCGGACCGGCCCGCCGGGTGGCCCAGCGGGCCCCCGGCCGCGACAGTGGGGGCGTGACGGCAGGCGAAGGCGCGGGCAAGCGGCCCGGCAAGGCGCACATCGAGGCGCACGGCGAGGGCAATGGATCGCAGAGCGCGGAGATCAGCACACGGCTGAACTGGCTGCGGGCGGGTGTGCTCGGCGCGAACGACGGGATCATCTCCACCGCGGGCCTGGTGGTCGGTATGGCGGGAGCCACCACCTCGCGCTCGGCGATCCTGGCGGCGGGTGTCGCCGGGTTGCTGGCGGGCTCGCTGTCGATGGCGGCGGGGGAGTACGTCTCCGTCAGCTCGCAGCGGGACTCCGAGAAGGCCGCACTGGACCTGGAGCGCCGGGAACTGGCCGAGGAGCCGGAGGCGGAACTCGACGAACTCACCGATCTGCTCGCCGAGCGGGGGCTCAGCCGGGACGTGGCCCGGGAGGCCGCCGAGCAGCTGACGGAGCGGGACGCGTTGCGGGCTCACGCCCGGGTGGAGCTCGGGATCAACCCCGACGAGCTGGCGAACCCGTGGCACGCCGCCTTCGCCAGTCTCGTCGCGTTCACGGTAGGGGCGCTGCTGCCGCTGCTGGCGATCATCCTGCCGGGGCCGTCGCAGCGGGTGCCGGTGACGGTGGTGGCGGTGCTGGCCGCGCTGACGCTGTGCGGGGTGATCAGCGCCCGGCTGGGCGGGGCGCCGGTGCCGAGGGCGGTCGCCCGCAACGTCCTGGGTGGCGCCCTCGCCATGGCGGTCACCTACACGGTGGGCACGTGGCTCGGCACGACCACCTGACCGGGGCTCCGCCCCGGACCCCGCGCCGTGTGGTGACGTCCGCCCGGGTACGCGCGTCCCACGAAGGACAACGACGCGCCCCGAACCGGCCGAGCACAGCGCAGCGACCCGGCAGGATGGGGCCATGCGGATTGCTGTGACCGGGGCGACCGGACTCATCGGAAGCGCACTCGTGCGGTCCCTGCGGGCGGACGGGCACGAGGTGGTGCGGTTCGTGCGGAGGGAGCCCGTCGGGGCGGACGAGGCGCGGTGGGATCCGGCGCGCGGGTACGTGGATCCCGCCGGTCTGGCCGGCTGCGGGGCCGTCGTGCACCTGGCCGGGGCCGGGGTCGGGGACCACCGGTGGACGGCCGCGTACAAGAGGGAGATCCGTGACAGCCGGGTGCTCGGCACCGCCGCGCTCGCGCACGCCCTCGCCGCCCTCGACGCGCCGCCCGCCGTCCTGGTCAGCGGTTCGGCCGTCGGCTACTACGGGGACACCGGCGACCGGGCCGTCGACGAGGACGCCCCCGCCGGGCAGGGGTTCCTGCCCTCGGTCTGTGTGGAGTGGGAGGCGGCCACCGCCTCCGCCCAGGAGGCCGGGATCCGGACCGCGTTCGCCCGTACCGGGCTGGTCGTCGCCCGTGACGGCGGGGCCTGGGGGCGGATGTTCCCCCTCTTCCGCGCCGGGGTCGGCGGCCGGCTCGGCAACGGCCGCCAGTACTGGTCGTACATCTCCCTCCGCGACGAGGTGGCGGCCCTGCGGCACATCATCGACACCCCGGGCCTGTCCGGCCCGGTCAACCTGACCGCCCCGGAGCCGCTGACCAACCGCCAGGTCACCGAGGCCATGTCCCGGGTGCTGCGCCGGCCCGCGGTGCTGCCCGTGCCGGCCGTGGCCCTGCGCGTCGTGCTGGGGGAGTTCGCCGAGGACGTGCTGGGCAGTCAACGGGCCCGGCCCGCGCGGCTGCTGGGGTCCGGCTTCGTCTTCCGTGACCCCGGCATCGAGCAGGCGATCCGCGCCGCGCTCTGAGATCCGTGTGCGACCACCGTGCGACCGTTTGTGACCCGTATGCGACCGCTGTGCGACCGGAGTTGACCGCAATACCCCGCCGAACTCGGGTTCCCCTTTAACCGGTTGGGGGAAGGAGGATCCCCACACAGCCGCGCCGACCTCGGGGAGGGGCACGTGCTCAGCAGCGCACACCATGCCGCACACCATGCGGACGTCGTCATCGTAGGAGCCGGAGTCTCAGGACTCGCGGCAGCGCAGCACCTGATCGCCGCCGGAGTCACGGTCACCGTCCTGGAAGCCGCGGACGACCCCGGCGGGCGGATGGCCACCGAGTCCGTCGACGGGTTCCGGCTCGACCGGATCGGCCAACTGCTCAACACCGCGTACCCGGAGCTCGAACGCACCCCGGGCCTGCGGGCCCTGACCCTGCGCCCCTTCACACCGGGCGTCCTCGTCCACACCGACGGGAAACAGTTGCGGGTCGGGGTCCTCACCCCGGCCCGGGCCCTGGCCAGCCGCTCCCTCGACCAGGCCCGGATCAGCGCCGCCCTCGGCCGGTTCGCCACCCTGCCCGAGGAGAAGCTCCTCGCCCGTCCCGAACGCACCGCGCACGCCGCCCTGCGCTCCCGCGGGCTGCCGACACGCACCCTGAACGGGGCGCTCCGCCCCTTGCTCGCCACCCTGCTGCGCGACCCGGAGCTCACCACCTCCAGCCGGGTCGCCGACCTCGCCCTGCGCACCTTCGCCCGCGGCCGGCTCGCCGTGCCCGAGGGCGGCGCGGCGGCCCTGCCCGAGGTGCTCGCCGCCGCCCTGCCCCCCGGCACCGTACGCACCGGGGTCCGGGTCCGATCGGTGGCCACCAACCTGGTCACCACCGAGGAACACGGCGACTTCCGCTGCCGTTCCGTCCTCCTGGCCACCGGGGCCCGCGCCGCCGCCGAGCTCCTGCCCGGCCTGCGCGTGCCCGCCTTCCACGAGGTCACCGTCCTGCACCACGCCACCACCGCACCCCTGTCCCGGGACGGCACGCTGCTCCTGGACGGGGACCCCAACTGGCCCGTCTCCCACACGGCCGTCATGAGCGCGGTCGACCCGACCCGGGCCCCGGCCGGCCGGAGCCTGGTCACCACCACCGTGCTCGGCCCGCCCCCACCGGCGCGCACGGTCGCCGCACGACTGGCCCGGCTCTACGACACCCCCACCCGTGAGTGGGAACTCCTGGCCGTCCACCACACCCCGGAGGCGGTCCCCGCGATGCCCCCGCCGCACGACATGAGCCGTCCCGTACGGGTACTGGCCGGGCTGTACGTGTGCGGCGACCACCGCGACACCAACACCGTCCAAGGAGCCCTGCACTCGGCCCGCCGCGCCGCCGGCGCCGTCCTGCGCGACTTCGGAATCCCGCTCCCGGTCGCCCCGGAGCCCGCACTCCCGGTGGCGGCCTGAGAACACCTGACGACGCCGGCGGGGCCCCTGCTCCCGCCTCGCCGGCGTGCCGGGCGCGCGATCCGGGCCCCCGCGGCCGGCCCGCGGGGTCACGACAAGGCCGCCACCCGGTCCCGGTAGGTCCGCACCGCCGAGGCGTCCCGGTACGGCTCCAGCCGCCGCTCGAAGTCCCGTACGTACTCCACCGCCCGCACCGAGCGCATCTCCATCGCCTGCTGCGCCGCCTCCGCGCCCAGCGCGCACGCCTGGTCCAGCTCGCCCAGCCCCAGCCGGGCCGTGGCCAGCACCACCCGGCAGAACAGCCGGGACCGGGCGTACCCGGGCCCCCGCAGCTGCAGGGACCGCTCCGCGTGCTGCGCCGAGGCCCGGTACTGCTGGAGATCCCGGTGGCAGTGCCCGAACTCGTCCGCCAACTGCGCCTCGTCGAAGAACCGCGCCCAGTGCGGTACGTCGTCCCCCGGCCGGGCCGCGCCCAGCGCGCGTTCCGCCCGCACCAGGGAGGCGGTCGAGGCCCGCACCTCGCCGAGGACCGCGTGTCCGCGCGCCTCCGCCGAATGGAGCAGTGCCTGCACCACGGGCGGCGGCCCGGAGCCGACGCCCTGCTGGGCCACCCGGGCCAGCTGCACGGCCTCCCGACCGTGGCCGAGGTAGACCGCCTGCCGACTCATGGTGACCAGCACGTACGAGCCGTACGGCCGGTCCCCGGCCGCCTGCGCCAGCCGTAGCGCCTGCACGAAGTAGCGCTGGGCCAGCCCGTGCGCGGCGATGTCGTACGAGGTCCAGCCCGCGAGCCGGGTCAGATCGGCGGCGGCCGAGAACAACCGCCGCCCGGTGGTCTCCCCGTAGGTCCCGCGGAGCATCGGCTCGGCCTCGTGCTCCAGATAGCGCACCAGGGCCTGGCGGGCGTGCCCGCCGCCGTACGCCTGGTCCAGGGTCCGGAACAGCTCGCTCACCGATCTGAGCGCCGCGATGTCCCCGCTGGTCACGCGCTGCCCGGGGCCGCGGTCGATCTGCCGCTGCCGGGGCACCGAGGCCCGCCCCTGCAGCGGGACGCGGGCCGTGGCGGGCTCCGCGCCCCGGCCGACCCGCTCGTCGGCCCGCCCGATCAGCCAGTCCCGGCTGGGCACGATCAGCCCGGCCGGGGTGAAGGCGATCTTCCGGAGCTCGGCGTGCGAGCCGGAGTCCTTGCGCCACAGCCCGCTCGCGATGTCCACGGCCTCCTCCGGGGTGGCCGCGAACTCCAGCCCGGCGTACACGGGCGCGCAGGCGTCCAGGCCCAGGTCCTGGGCCGAGAGGCGGCGTCCGAGGCGGCGGGTGAAGACCTCGGCGATCAGCGCGGGCGTGGTGCCGCGGGGCTGCTGGCCGCGCAGCCACCGGGTCACGGAGGTCTTGTCGTACCGCAGATCGAGACCGTGCTCCAGGCCGAGCTGGTCGACGCGGCGGGCGAGACCGGCATTGGAGAACCCGGCTTCCGCGATCAGCGCCGCGAGCTGCCGGTTGGGGACGCGCTGGGCAGGTCGTTCCGTCATCGGCTCCACGGTTTCCTGACGTGACGGACCGGGGTCCCGGCCCTGTGAACGGCGTGAATGTAGCGGCGAACTTCGCCGATGCCGCCCTCTCTGCCCCACATTCATCCGATCGTGTGCAGAATGCGTAGGGCCCTTTACGGACCCGACCCCTCCGCCCGCGTACGCTGCGGGCCATGACCCCTCGGCCCCACAGGGCGCACCTCCCCGAGGAGCGAACCGAATCCACCGCCCCGCTGCCCCCGCCCGAACTGACCGAGGCGGAGTGCCGCCGCTGCGGCACCTACATCGCGGGGCTGGACGGCCGGTACGCGTGCGGGGTGTGCGGCTGGGTCAACGACCACTCGGAGGGCCACCGGCGGCTGCCGCGCGCGGACGAGGACCCGGACCGGCCGGCCAAGGGACGGCGTCGGCCGAAGCAGCTGCCGGGACCCCCGCCGGAGCCCGAGTCGGAGCCTGGATCGGGGCCCGAGCCGGGGCCCTGAAGGGGTTCGGGACGGTCGCCGTACCCTTGCTCAGTGAGGTACGTGCACACAGCAGGTTCAACGAGGAGGCGCTGCGGTGGCTGAGCTTGGGTTTGTCCATCTGGGCTTCGGACCGGAATCCGTCGAGTACACCCAGGCCTGGGAAGAACAGCGCCGGGTGCACGCGGCCCGCTTCGCGGACGAGATCGAGGACACCTGCCTGCTGCTGGAGCACCTGCCGGTCTACACGGCGGGTCGGCGCACCGACCCCAGTGAGCGCCCGCTCGACGGCACCCCCGTCGTCGACGTGGACCGCGGCGGCAAGATCACCTGGCACGGCCCGGGTCAGCTGGTCGGTTACCCGATCATGAAGCTGCCCCGCCCCGTGGACGTGGTCGCCCACGTCCGCCGCCTCGAAGAGGCCCTGATCCGTACCGCCGCCGAGTTCGGCCTGGAGACCACCCGCGTCGAGGGCCGCTCCGGGGTGTGGGTCCTGGGCGACCCCGTCGAGGAGCGTCCGAAGATCGGCGGGCTGTCGCTGGAGTTCGACCCCCGGCTGCACGACGAGGAGTTCGACGCGCGGCTGAACGGTCCCGAGTACGCCCCGTCCAACGCCGGCCAGCGCCGCGAGGACCGCAAGCTCGCCGCCATCGGCATCCGGGTCGCCAAGGGCGTCACCATGCACGGCTTCGCGATCAACGTGAATCCGGACAGCACCTGGTTCGACCGGATCATCCCGTGCGGGATCCGGGACGCCGGTGTGACCTCGCTCTCGTACGAACTGGGGCGGGAGATCACCATCGCCGAGGTACTTCCGGTGGCAGAACGGCACCTGAAGGATGTACTGGAGCACGCGGAGCTGCGGCCCCGCGAAATCGAGCCGGCCGTGGGTTCCTAGCCCCCGGGAATGAGACCGGCCGCCCGCAGGTTGGCCGACGTAAGAGCGTATGAAATTACGGGCGTACCCTGGTGGGCGCCGAACAATCGAAGTCACAGGGAGCCGGTCGTGTCCGCAGTCGCACCCGACGGACGCAAGATGCTGCGCCTGGAGGTCCGTAACGCCCAGACCCCCATCGAGCGCAAGCCCGAGTGGATCAAGACCCGGGCGAAGATGGGTCCCGAGTACACCAAGATGCAGGCCCTGGTGAAGGGCGAAGGACTGCACACGGTGTGCCAGGAAGCCGGTTGTCCGAACATCTACGAATGCTGGGAGGACCGCGAGGCCACCTTCCTCATCGGTGGTGACCAGTGCACCCGGCGCTGTGACTTCTGCCAGATCGACACGGGCAAGCCCGAGGCGCTGGACCGTGACGAGCCGCGGCGCGTCGGCGAGTCCGTGGTCACGATGGACCTGAACTACGCCACCATCACGGGCGTCGCGCGCGACGACCTGGCCGACGGCGGCGCCTGGCTGTACGCGGAGACCGTGCGCCAGATCCACCAGCAGACGGCGGGCCGCGAGACCGGCCACACCAAGGTCGAGCTGCTGGCCCCCGACTTCAACGCGGTCCCGGAGCTGCTGGAGGAGGTCTTCGCCTCCCGCCCCGAGGTCTTCGCGCACAACGTCGAGACCGTGCCCCGCATCTTCAAGCGGATCCGCCCCGGCTTCCGCTACGAGCGCTCGCTCGACGTGATCCGGCAGGCCCGCGCCTACGGCCTGGTCACCAAGTCGAACCTGATCCTCGGCATGGGCGAGGAGCGCGAGGAGGTCTCGCAGGCTCTCAAGGAGCTGCACGAGGCCGGCTGCGAGCTCATCACCATCACCCAGTACCTGCGGCCCTCGCCGCGGCACCACCCCGTCGAGCGCTGGGTGAAGCCGGCCGAGTTCGTCGAGCTGGCGAAGGAGGCCGAGGAGATCGGCTTCTCCGGTGTGATGTCCGGCCCGCTGGTCCGGTCGTCGTATCGGGCCGGTCGTCTCTACCAGCAGGCGATGGAGAAGCGCGCGTCGGTCTGATCGTCCGAGCGCCGAGCGTGTGAAGTCGCGCACAAAGCGTTACTAACGGGTAACACCGCATCGACGCGGCCCCTAGGCTCTTCCCTGAGGAAGAGTCCGGTGGGCCGCGTCAGTGTTTGCAACGTGTACATCACATTTGACCGACCGGTCACGCCCTGGTAACACCAGTCAGTGACGCTTGGTCCACGCACCGCACACACCGCTCGCATCACGCCGACGCGAGCATCGTGAAAGGGATCGACATCATGCAGGCCGCGCCCGTACGCGCCATTGCCATCCCGACGCTCTCCGACGCCTTCCGGGGCATCGAGTCCCTGCTGATGAGCGGGGCCCGCCGCAACGCCTGGACGGCGGTCCTGGAGGACCGCAAGAGGGCCAAGGATCGGGTCGAAACCGAACACGTACTTGAGGCCGCGGCTACCCGAACCCCGCAGGCCACGTAAACTCGCTGTATGGCGAGGAAGTCAAACGCAGAGACTGCTGCGAACCCCGGGCGACTGAAGCAGATCGCCCTGACGTACAAGATGACGCGCAAGGCGGACCCGAAGGTCGGTCTGATCGTCGCAGGCGTGGGCATCGTCACCTTCGGTGTCTTCCTCGCGATCGGCTTCTTGGTAGGGCACCAGTACTACCTGGGCATCCTGGGATTCCTTGTGGCGTTCCTCGCGATGGCGATCGTCTTCGGGCGACGGGCCGAGCGGGCTGCCTTCGGGCAGATGGAAGGCCAGCCGGGAGCGGCTGCGGCCGTGCTGGACAACGTGGGACGGGGCTGGACCACCACCCCCGCCGTCGCGATGACCCGGCAGCAGGACATCGTCCACCGTGCCGTCGGCAAGGCCGGCGTCGTGCTGATCGCCGAGGGCAACCCGAACCGGGTGAAGCCGCTGCTCGCGAACGAGAAGAAGAAGCTGGCCCGGATCATGCCGGACGTGCCGGTCCACGACTTCATCGTGGGTACGGGCGAGGGCGAGGTGCCGCTCAAGAAGGTGCGCACCACGCTGCTCAAGCTGCCGCGCGTACTGACCGGCCCGCAGATCACCGCGATCAACGACAAGCTGCGCGCCATGGGTGACCTCATGAGCAACATGCCGCTGCCGAAGGGCCCCATGCCGAAGGGCATGAAGATGCCGCGCGGCGGAAAGATGCGCTGACCAGCTCACCTGATTTTCGTATACGACACAGGGGTGCCCCCCGAGCCCGAGGCTCGGGGGGCACCCCTGTGTCGTACCGCGTGCGTGGAAGTTCTAGATGCGGACCTGGACGGCGCGGGCGAGCCGGTCGTGCAGGCCGCGGCCGTCGCGGTCCCAGATGAGCGCCGGGATGACCAGGGCCAGCAGCAGCGTGCGCAGCACCACACGGACGATGCCGAGGCGGCCGCCGGACTCCGACATCACCCGGAGGCCCAGGATCCGCTTGCCGGGGGTGAAGCCCACGGTGCCCACCGTCAGGATGGTGAGGGCCACGAAGAGCGCGAGGGTCCAGTCGCCCGTCGCGGTCAGGTCGCCGCCGGTGATCAGCCCGTAGGCAATCAGCTGGCAGCCGATCCAGTCGATCGCGACGGCGCCGAGCCGACGCCCGAAACGTGCCACCGAGCCGGGCCCCTGCTGGGGCAGGCCGAGCCGCTGACCCGGATAGCCGAAGTCGACACCCATCTCCTCGGCGGCCGCGCGGGGGCCGGAGAGCCAGGATCCGATTGCCTGTCTGTTGTCCACCCGAACACGGTACCCGTGGCGCCGCACGGCCCTCCGGCCGGACCCTGGTTAACTTGTGCGAAACAAATGGGTCATGCTTGGGAAATCCCGTCTGCTTATGGTCGGGTCAGCGTGCGGCACCGCACTGACGCACCACGAGCTATAAAGCCCGTCCCTGCCCCGGGGTCGGGAGTAGGAGGAGTTGGATGTTCAAGAACGCCGACGAAGTGAAGCAGTACATCGAGGAGAACGACGTCAAGTTCGTCGACGTCCGCTTCTGTGACCTGCCTGGTGTGATGCAGCACTTCACCATCCCGGCGCGAGCGTTCGACCCGGCGGAGGAGCTCGCCTTCGACGGATCCTCGATCCGCGGCTTCCAGGCGATCCACGAGTCCGACATGGCGCTGCGTGCCGACATCACCACCGCGCGTCTGGACCCGTTCCGCAAGGACAAGACGCTCAACATCAACTTCTTCATCCACGACCCGATCACGGGTGAGGCCTACAGCCGCGACCCGCGCAACATCGCGAAGAAGGCCGAGGCGTACCTCGCCTCCACCGGCATCGCCGACACCGCGTTCTTCGGCCCCGAGGCCGAGTTCTACGTGTTCGACAGCGTGCGCTTCGCGACCTCCGCGAACGAGGGCTTCTACCACATCGACTCCGAGGCCGGCGCCTGGAACACGGGCTCCGAGGAGAACAACCGTGGTTACAAGGTCCGCTACAAGGGTGGTTACTTCCCCGTAGCCCCGGTCGACCACTTCGCCGACCTGCGCGCCGAGATCTCCCTCGAGCTGGACGCCCAGGGCCTCCAGGTCGAGCGTCAGCACCACGAGGTCGGCACCGGTGGCCAGGCCGAGATCAACTACAAGTTCAACACGCTGCTGGCCGCGGCCGACGACCTGATGCTCTTCAAGTACATCGTGAAGAACGTCGCCTGGCGCAACGGCAAGACCGCGACCTTCATGCCGAAGCCGATCTTCGGTGACAACGGCTCGGGCATGCACGTGCACCAGTCGCTGTGGGCGAACGGCGACCCGCTGTTCTACGACGAGGCCGGCTACGCGGGCCTCTCGGACACCGCCCGCTACTACATCGGCGGCATCCTCAAGCACGCCCCGTCGCTGCTGGCCTTCACCAACCCGACGGTGAACTCCTACCACCGCCTGGTGCCGGGCTTCGAGGCGCCGGTCAACATGGTGTACTCGCAGCGCAACCGCTCCGCCGCCATGCGCATCCCGATCACGGGCTCGAACCCGAAGGCCAAGCGCGTCGAGTTCCGCGCTCCGGACCCGTCCTCGAACCCGTACCTCGCCTTCTCGGCGCTGCTGCTCGCGGGCCTCGACGGCATCAAGAACAAGATCGAGCCGATGGAGCCGATCGACAAGGACCTCTACGAGCTCTCGCCCGACGAGCACGCGAGCGTCCCGCAGGTCCCGACCAGCCTCGAGGACGTCCTCAAGGCGCTGGAGGCGGACCACGAGTACCTCCTGGCCGGCGGTGTCTTCACCCCCGACCTGATCGAGACCTGGATCGACTACAAGCGCACGCACGAGATCGCCCCGATCGCGCTGCGTCCGCACCCGCACGAGTTCGAGCTCTACTTCGACCTCTAAAAAGCCTGATGGGAGGCCCCCCGCCACTCTCTTCGGAGAGCGGCGGGGGGCCTTTCCGCTTTGACAGGGCCGCATGGGCGAGTGAGGGTGGAAATGACCTAAAAGCCCAATAAGCGAGACACGTGCGGAGGTGCATGAGAATGCGCCGTAAGATCGTTGCGGCAGCCATGGCGGGCGCCGCGGGAATCGCGATAGGTCTGCTGCCCGTCGCCAGCGCGTCGGCCTCGGTCGTCGCCGGGAATGGTGGTGGCGGCGGCAACGGTGGCTACGACTGCTGGCGCTACCCCTCGAACCGCTCCGACGCCCGGTGGAACGTCTGCTGCGACCGCGACTGGCGCAACCGTCCGAGCTGGTGCTGGGACCAGGGCGGCGTCGGCGGATACAACGACAACTGGCGCGACGACGGCTACTGGCGCGACAACAACCGGCACGACTCGAACTGGTCGAACTGGAACGACTCCGGTCGCGGTGGCAACGGTGACTGGGGCTACCACGACGACTGGGGCAACGGTCGGGGCGGCAACGGTGGTGACTGGGGCAACGGTCGTGGTGGTGACGGCGGCGACGGCGGCGGCAACTGGGGTGGCGGCGGCGGTAACGGCGGCGACGGTGGCGGCGGCAACTGGGGTGGTGGCGGCGGCGGTAACGGCGGCGACGGCGGCGGCGGCAACTGGGGCGGCGGAGGAGGGGGCGGCGGTGGCGGTGGCGGCGGCTGGGGTGGTGGTCGCTGAGCCCCACCCGTACCCGTAGGACCGCGAGCCCGACCCATGTGATCGGATGCGATGCCCCTGCTCCTCCCCTAGCGGAGGAGCAGGGGCATCGCCCCTGTCAGGTCCCGCAGGCAGCGGACCGCGAGCTCCGCGGGTGAGCCCGGCCCCGACACCGGCGCGTCCGTCGTCGACCACAGCTCCAGCGCGACGCGGATCGCGTCCGTGGCCGCCGCCGCGAGCAGACGTACCTCCAGCGGGTCGGCCTCCGGACCCACCAGCCGGGAGATCACCGGGACCAGGCGCTCCTCGGAGTCCTGGTTCACGCGGTACCAGACCCCGCGCAGGGCCGGATCGTCCGCCGCCGCGCGCAGCAGGCCGCGCGTCACCTCCAGGCCCTCCTCGACCGCCTGCTGCCCGCTCAGCGAGCGGGTGACCGCGCGTTCCAGGGCCTCGTCCAGCGGCGTGCCGGGGTCCTCCTCGGCGAGCAGCGCGCGCCAGGCGTCACCGCCGCCCGCCAGCAGCGGGGCCACCGCCTCCTGCTTGTTGCGGAAGTAGCGGTAGAAGGTGCGCAGCGCCACCCCCGCCCGGTGGGCGATGTCCTCGGCGGTGGTGCCGTCGGGGCCGTGTTCGGCGAACAGATCGCAGGCCGCGCGGGCGATGTCGAGCTGGGTGGCGGCCTTGCGGCGCTCGGTCAGCGACTGGGCTCCGGGGCCGGCCTGGGGAGAGTACGGACGAGGGGATCTCACGGGTGAAGCGTACCCCTCGCCAACCTCGGCGATTGCATTCTTTGTCGTCATGGCAAAACGTGCCATTGCTTGGGTACGCTCGCGCCATGAACCGTTACGAAGGACGTCGCGTCCTCATCACCGGCGGTGGCTCCGGCATCGGCCAGGCCACCGTCCACCGCATCCTCGCCGAGGGCGGCCGGGTCCACACCGTGGACGTCGACGAGGCCGGCCTGAAGGCCACCGCCGACCGGGCGGCCGCAGAGGGTCACGAAGACCGGCTCACCACCGCGCTCCTCGACATATCCGACGAGAACGCCGTCAAGGAGGGTGTGGCCGCTGCGGTCGGCGCCCTCGGCGGGCTCGACGTACTCGTCAACGCCGCCGGCATCCTGCGCTCCGAGCACACCCACCGGACCACCCTCGACCTCTGGAACCAGGTCATCGGGGTCAACCTCACCGGCACGTTCCTGATGATCCGCGAGTCCCTTCCGGCACTGCTCGCGGGCGACCGGCCGGCCGTCGTGAACTTCAGTTCCACCTCGGCGTCCTTCGCCCACCCCTACATGTCCGCCTACGCGGCCAGCAAGGGCGGCATCCAGTCCATGACGCACGCGCTGGCCGCCGAGTACAGCAAGCAGGGCCTGCGCTTCGTCAGCGTCGCACCCGGCTCCATCGAGTCCGGGATGACCACCGGCACCGGCCCCGGCCTGCCGGAGGACACCGACTGGTCCCTCTTCACCAAGCTGGCCCCGGCCCTCGGCCAGGGCTTTGCCGGCCCGCAGACCGTCGCCGGCGTCGTCGCCATGCTCGGCTCCGAGGACGGTGCGTTCATTACCGGTACGGAGATCCGCATCGACGGCGGCACGCACTACTGATCAGCCGCGGAACCGGTCCCACAGCCGGGGGAAGCGCTCCGCCAGCACGGCTTCGTTCTCGAAGTCCAGCGGGGCGCCCTCCGGCTCGGCCGCCTGCAGCGGGACGCCCAGATCCGGCGCCACCGCCCCGGTCAGCTGCTCGTACGCCTCGTCGGCCGCGTACCCGAGCTCCTCGCCGTCCCCGTCGATCTCCTCGTCGAAGGCGCCCAGGAGCTCCGCCAGCTGGTCCGGATCGTGCACCCCGCCCTCGAACACCTCCCGCCCCTGGCCGATCAGCCAGCAGCGGAAGTAGTCGAAGGCGTCATCGCTCGCCCCGTCGAGCAGCACCCAGGCCGCACCCCACAGGTCCCAGGTGTACGCCCGGTTGTACCGGGACTCGAAGTGCCGGGCGAAGTCGAGGACGGAGTCCGGGTCGAGAGTGGCGAGCCGCTCCACGAGCAGCTCGGCGTGTTCCTCGGGGTCGCCGTCGGCGGCCTCGCGGGTACGGTCGACGATCTCCCAGAACTCCGTCTCGTCCATCACCGCTCCAGCATCACGGGTGCGCCCCCGCGCCGCCACCGCTCGTACGGCGAAAGGCCGGTGTCCGACCCCCGCGGGGGTCGGACACCGGCCTTTCGGCTGTCACTCGGAGCCTCAGAGGCCGTAGCGCTCCCGGGCCTCCTTGACGGCGGACGCCGGCACCTCGCCGCGGCGGGCGAGCTGGGCCAGCGCGGCCACCACGATCGACTGGGCGTCGACACCGAAGTGGCGGCGGGCGCCCTCACGGGTGTCGGACAGACCGAAGCCGTCCGTACCGAGCGAGGTGTAGTCCTGCTCCACCCACTGGCTGATCTGGTCCGGGACCTGACGCATCCAGTCGGAGACGGCGAGCACCGGGCTGGTGACGCCCTCCAGCGCGCGGGTGACGTACGGGGTGCGGACCTCGCCGCGCAGCAGCGCCTCGTCGCACTCCAGCGCGTCGCGCCGCAGCTCGCCCCAGGAGGTGGCGGACCAGACGTCGGCGGCCACGTTCCACTCGGCGGCGAGGAGCTTCTGCGCCTCCAGGATCCAGTGGATCGCGGTACCCGAGGCCATCAGCTGGATCTTCGCGGCGTCGGCGGCCGGGGCCGCCTCCGCCAGGTCCGCCGCCGTGTTGAAGCGGTACAGGCCCTTGAGGATGCCCTCTTCGACGCCCTCCGGCATCGCCGGCTGCACCTTCGGCTCGTTGTAGACCGTGAGGTAGTAGAAGACGTCCTCGGGCTGCTCGCCGTACATGCGGCGCAGACCGTCCTTGACGATCACCGCGATCTCGTACGCGAAGGCCGGGTCGTAGTTCAGCGACGCCGGGTTCGTGGACGCGATCAGGTGCGAGTGGCCGTCCGCGTGCTGCAGGCCCTCACCGGTCAGGGTCGTGCGACCGGCGGTGGCGCCGACGATGAAGCCCTTGCCGAGCTGGTCGGCGAGCTGCCACATCTGGTCGGCGGTGCGCTGCCAGCCGAACATCGAGTAGAAGATGTAGAACGGGATCATCGGCTCGCCGTGCGTCGCGTACGACGTGCAGGCGGCGATGAAGTCGGCCATGGCGCCGGCCTCGGTGATCCCCTCGTTGAGGATCTGCCCGTCCTTGGCTTCCTTGTAGTACATGAGCTGGTCGCGGTCGACCGGCTCGTACGTCTGGCCCAGCGGCGAGTAGATGCCGGCCGACGGGAAGAGGGACTCCATACCGAAGGTACGGGCCTCGTCGGGGACGATCGGCACCCAGCGCTTGCCGGTCTCCTTGTCCCGCATCAGGTCCTTGACGAGCCGGACGAAGGCCATGGTGGTGGCCATCTCCTGCTTGCCGGAGCCCTTGAGCAGCGGGGCGAAGGACCGGTCCGCCGGGGCGGGCAGGGCCACGTGCCGGACCTTGCGGGCCGGGGCCGGACCGCCGAGCGCCGCACGGCGCTCGTTCAGGTACTGCACCTCGGGGCTGTTCGCGCCCGGGTGACCGTACGGGACCTGGCCGTCGGCGAAGGCGCTGTCGGGGATCGGGAGGCCAAGGAGGTCACGCATGTCCTTGAACTCGTCGATCGTCAGCTTCTTCATCTGGTGGTTCGCGTTCTTCGACTCGAACCCGGCACCCAGCGTGTAGCCCTTGACGGTCTGCGCGAGGATGACCGTCGGCGCGCCCTTGTGCTCCAGGGCGGCCTTGTACGCGGCGTAGACCTTGCGGGGCTCGTGGCCGCCGCGGGAGCTGTGGAAGCACTCGGCGATCTTCGCGTCGGAGAGCAGGGCGCCGAGGGCGACGAGCTCGGCGTTGGCGCCGAAGAAGTGCTGGCGGATGTAGGCCACGTCGCGGGTCGCGTACGTCTGGAACTGCGCGTCCGGTACCTCGCGCAGGCGGCGTACGAGGGCGCCCGTGGTGTCGAGCTGGAACAGCTCGTCCCAGGCGGAGCCCCACAGCGACTTGATGACGTTCCAGCCGGCACCGCGGAACTGGGCCTCCAGCTCCTGGACCACGCGGAAGTTGGCGCGGACCGGACCGTCGAGGCGCTGCAGGTTGCAGTTGATGACGAAGGTCAGGTTGTCGAGCTGCTCGCGGGAGGCGAGGGCCAGGGCGGCGGTCGACTCGGGCTCGTCCATCTCGCCGTCGCCCAGGAAGGCCCAGACGTGCGAGTTCGCGGTGTCCTTGATGCTCCGGTTCTGCAGGTAGCGGTTGAACCGCGCCTGGTAGATCGCGGAGAGCGGGCCGAGGCCCATGGACACCGTCGGGAACTCCCACAGCCACGGCAGGCGCCGCGGGTGCGGGTAGGACGGCAGGCCGTTGCCGCCGGACTCCTGGCGGAAGTTGTCGAGCTGCTGCTCGGAGATCCGGCCGTCGAGGAAGGCGCGGGCGTAGATGCCGGGGGAGGCGTGGCCCTGGATGTAGAGCTGGTCGCCCGATCCGTCGGCCTCCTTCCCGCGGAAGAAGTGCTGGAAGCCGGTCTCGTAGAGCCACGCGGCGGAGGCGAAGGTGGCGATGTGGCCACCGACGCCGTACTTGGAGCCGCGGGTCACCATGGCGGCCGCGTTCCAGCGGTTCCATGCGGTGATCTTGGCTTCCATCTCCTCGTCACCGGGGAACTCGGGCTCCGCGGCGGTCGGGATGGTGTTGACGTAGTCCGTCTCCAGCAGCTTCGGCAGGGCGAGGCCGGCGGCCTCGGCGTGCTGGAGCGTGCGGCGGAGCAGGTATTCGGCGCGGCGCGTACCGGCGGCCTGTGCGACGGCGTCGAGGGAGGCCGCCCATTCGGCGGTCTCCTCGGTGTCGCGATCCGGGAGCTGGTCGAGCTCGCTCGGAAGCTTTCCTACGGGGTCGGACATTGCTGTGCGCCGCCTTCCGGACAAAGGAGAGGTGGTGAAAAAATCCCTGACGGGCAGGACAGGGTCGGTGGACCTGGTTGAGGTCCGCGACGACTGTAAATCGCTGATCGATGATCGATCAAATAAAAGTGACAATGAAACGTCCATCCGGCGAAAGTCGGCACCGCGTGCCAGAGAAAAAGGCACGCGGTGCCGGGCAAACGCGGACAAACGGGCCCACCCTCAGTCGATCAAGCGCGCGGGGCGCACCCCAGGACATGCCGCTTCACGAGCAGACCGATGTCCGGATCCTGACTGCGGAACGCCTCGACGAGAGCCTCGTGCTCCTCCGCGTACGACTTCTGGACGGTCCCCAGCCAGCGGATGGACAGCGCCGTGAACACCTCGATGCCCAGGCTCTCCCAGGTGTGCAGCAGCACGCTGTTCCCGGCGGCCCGCACCATCTCCCGGTGGAACCCGACGGTGTGCCGCACCTGCGCGGTCCCGTCCTCGGTCCGGTCGGCCTCCCACAGCGCCGCCACGTGCGGCTCCAGCGCCGAGCAGTCGCTCGCCAGCCGCGGCGCGGCCAGTTCGGCCGCGATCTGCTCCAGACCGGCCCGGACCGGGTAGATCTCCTCCAGGTCGGCCGCGGAGAGGTTCCGTACGCGCACGCCCTTGTTCGGCGCCGACTCGATCAGCCGCAGCGTCTCCAGCTCGCGCAGGGCCTCCCGTACGGGGGTCTGGCTGACCTCCAGCTCCACGGCGATCCGCCGCTCGACGATCCGCTCGCCGGGCTTCCAGCGCCCGCTGACGATCCCCTCCACGATGTGCTCGCGGATCTGCTCGCGCAGCGAGTGCACGACGGGTGGGGTGATCATCGGGGCTTCATCTCCTGTGGGGCGCGCAGGGGGGTGATGCGTAGACAATACGGCCGAGTAGCCCCCACCGGATGCGTTCCTGACCGGGGACGCCGGGTGAGGCTGGTTACAACAGGCCCCGGACCAGGCCTCCCAGGGGCGTAAGACGACGGCGCCCCCGCCCGGAGGGTGTTCCGGGCGAGGGCGCCGTGTGCGACAGCCGGGGCTGTGCGGTGAGCCTTACAGGCCGAGCTCGACCTCGAACTCGCCGGCCTCGAGGATCGCCTTGACGGCCGAGAGGTACCGGGCCGCGTCCGCGCCGTCCACCAGGCGGTGGTCGTAGGACAGGGTCAGGTACGTCATGTCGCGGATGCCGATGTTCGTGCCCTCGGCGGTCTCGATGACCACCGGGCGCTTCACCGTGGCACCGATGCCCAGGATGGCGACCTGGTTCGGGGGCACGATGACCGTGTCGAACAGCGCACCGCGCGAGCCGGTGTTGCTGATGGTGAAGGTCGCACCCGACAGCTCGTCCGGCGTGATCTTGTTGCCGCGGACCTTGGCGGCCAGGTCGGCGGTCGCCTTGGAGATGCCCGCCAGGTTGAGGTCACCGGCACCCTTGATGACCGGGGTCATCAGGCCCTTCTCGGAGTCCACGGCGATGCCGATGTTCTCCGAGTCGAAGTAGGTGATGGTGCCCTCGTCCTCGTTGATCCGGGCGTTGACGACCGCGTGGGCCTTCAGCGCCTGGGCAGCGGCCTTGACGAAGAACGGCATCGGCGAGAGCTTGACGCCCTCACGGGCCAGGAACGCGCCCTTGGCCTTCTCGCGCAGCTTCATGATCTTGGTGATGTCCACCTCGACCACGGAGCTGAGCTGAGCCTGCGAGTGCAGGGCCTTCATCATGTTGTCGCCGATGACCTTGCGCATGCGGGTCATCTTGACCGTCTGACCGCGCAGCTCGGACACCGCGGCGGCCGGAGCCTTCGCGGCCGGAGCGGCGGCGGCCGGCGCCGGGGCGGCGGCAGCGGCCTTGGCGGCCTCGGCGGCGGCCAGGACGTCCTGCTTGCGGATACGGCCACCGACACCGGTGCCCGAGACCGTGGACAGGTTGACGCCGGACTCCGAGGCGAGCTTGCGCACCAGCGGGGTCACGTACGCGGCCTCGTCACCGGCGGACGCCGGAGCGGCGGCCGGAGCCGGGGCGACGGGGGCGACCGGGGCCGGAGCGGCCACCGGGGCGGCGGCCTGGACCGGAGCCGGAGCGGCGACCGGAGCGGCCGGGGCGACCGGAGCCGGAGCGGCGACCGGAGCGGCCGGAGCGGCCGGAGCCGGAGCAGCCGGGGCCGGAGCGGCCTCGGGGGCCGGGGCGGCAGCCGGAGCCGGGGCGGCCGGAGCGGCACCCGCGGCGCCGATGACGGCCAGGACGGCGCCGACCTCGGCGGTCTCGTCCTCGTTGATCCGGATCTCCAGCAGCGTGCCGGAGACCGGCGCGGGGATCTCGGTGTCGACCTTGTCCGTGGAGACCTCGAGCAGCGGCTCGTCGGCCTCGACGGACTCGCCGACCTGCTTCAGCCAGCGGGTGACGGTGCCCTCGGTGACGGACTCGCCCAGGGCGGGGAGCACGACATCGGTGCCGGACGCGGCCGGAGCGGCGGCAGCCTCGGCGGGGGCCTCGGCGGCGGGAGCCGGGGCCGCGGGGGCCTCGGCGACCGGAGCCGGAGCGGCAGCGGGGGCCTCGGCGGCGGCCGGCTCGGCGGCCGGAGCCTCGGCAGCGGCCGGAGCGCCGGAGCCGTCGTCGATGACGGCCAGCTCGGCGCCGACCTCGACGGTCTCGTCCTCGGCGACCTTGATGGAGGCCAGGATGCCCGACACGGGGGAGGGGATCTCGGTGTCGACCTTGTCGGTCGAGACCTCGAGCAGCGGCTCGTCGGCCTCGACGCGCTCGCCCTCGGCCTTCAGCCAGCGGGTGACAGTGCCCTCGGTGACGCTCTCACCGAGCGCCGGAAGGGTTACGGAAACCGACATGGTTTCAGTTGCTCCTAACGAAAGTGCGGAAGTGGTCGTCGCGCCCGTGACGAATTAGTCGTGGGAGTGAAGCGGCTTGCCGGCCAGGGCCAGGTGGGCCTCGCCCATCGCTTCGTTCTGGGTCGGGTGCGCGTGGATGAGCTGCGCGACCTCGGCCGGCAGAGCTTCCCAGTTGTAGATCAGCTGGGCCTCGCCGACCTGCTCGCCCATCCGGTCACCGACCATGTGGACGCCGACCACGGCACCATCCTTGACCTGGACGAGCTTGATCTCGCCCGCGGTCTTGAGGATCTTGCTCTTGCCGTTGCCAGCCAGGTTGTACTTCAGGGCCACGACCTTGTCCGCGCCGTAGATCTCCTTGGCCTTGGCCTCGGTGATGCCGACGGAAGCGACCTCGGGGTGGCAGTAGGTGACGCGCGGGACACCGTCGTAGTCGATCGGCACGGCCTTGAGACCGGCCAGACGCTCTGCGACCAGGATGCCCTCGGCGAAGCCGACGTGCGCGAGCTGGAGGGTGGGGACGAGGTCACCGACGGCCGAGATGGTCGGCACGTTGGTCTGCATGTACTCGTCGACCAGGACGTAGCCGCGGTCCATCGCGACGCCCTGCTCCTCGTAGCCCAGACCCTGCGAGACGGGGCCGCGACCGACCGCGACCAGCAGCACCTCGGCCTCGAAGGTCTTGCCGTCGACCAGCGTCACGCGGACGCCGTTCTCCGTGTACTCGGCCTTGTCGAAGAAGGTGCCCAGGTTGAACTTGATGCCGCGCTTGCGGAACGCGCGCTCCAGCAGCTTCGAGCTGTTCTCGTCCTCGACCGGCACGAGGTGCTTGAGGCCCTCGATGACGGTGATGTCGGAGCCGAAGGACTTCCACGCCGAGGCGAACTCGACGCCGATGACGCCGCCACCCAGGACGATCGCCGACTCGGGGACGCGGTCCAGGACCAGCGCGTGGTCCGAGGAGATGATGCGGTTGCCGTCGATGTTCAGGCCCGGCAGCGACTTCGGCACGGAGCCGGTCGCCAGCAGGATGTGGCGGCCCTGGATGCGCCGGCCGTTCACGTCGACGGAAGTCGGGGAGGAGAGGCGACCCTCTCCCTCGATGTAGGTCACCTTGCGGGAGGCGACCAGACCCTGCAGACCCTTGTACAGGCCCGAGATGACCTCGTCCTTGTACTTGTGGACACCCGCGATGTCGATTCCCTCGAAGGAGGTCTTGACACCGAACTGGGCGGCTTCACGCGCCTGGTCCGCGATCTCGCCCGCGTGCAGCAGAGCCTTCGTGGGGATGCAGCCGTTGTGCAGGCAGGTGCCGCCGAGCTTGTTCTTCTCGATCAGGGCAACGTCCAGACCCAGCTGGGATGCGCGCAGCGCCGCGGCGTAACCGCCACTGCCACCGCCGAGGATCACTAGGTCGAAAACGGTGCTGGCGTCGTTCGCCACGTCACGTCCTCCATGCATGTGCGCCGGGCACCGGTCCTCAGTGACCGGGCGGCGGCTGGTATACGGCCGCTTGTTTCTTCGGCCCTGTGGTGGGGGCCCTGTCCTGCCGAGAACCCATCTTCGCATTTGTCGGGGGAACACGGGACGCCGGGCCCACGATGTGATCGGGCGATCAGCCCGGACCGAGGGTTACCTGTGCGTAGGTACCTACCGAGATACCTACCGATTCCTTCAGGTTTCGTCGTGAGACGGACGCGGACGGCGCGAAGACGCAACGCACCCCGGGCCCTGACCCGGCCCGGGGTGCGTCACATCACATCGAACGAGGTCGTCAGCCGAGGTCGCCCGTGGCCGTACGCTCGGCCAGCCGCACCAGGGTGCGGACGGCGGAGCCGGTGCCGCCCTTGGGGGTGTAGCCGTGCGGCGCGCCCTCGTGGAAGGCCGGGCCGGCGATGTCGAGGTGGGCCCAGGTGATGCCCTCGCCGACGAACTCCTGCAGGAACAGACCGGCCACCAGGCCGCCACCCATGCGGACACCCATGTTCGCGATGTCGGCGGTGGGGGAGTCCATGGTCTTGCGCAGCTCGGCGGGGAGCGGCATCGGCCAGGAGGACTCGCCGACCTCCTCGGCGATCTCGTGGATCGACGTACGGAAGGCGTCGTCGTTCGACATGATGCCGAAGGTGCGGTCGCCGAGGGCGAGCACCATGGCGCCGGTCAGCGTGGCGACGTCGACGATCGCGTCCGGGTTGTCCTCGGAGGCCTTCGTCAGCGCGTCACCGAGGACCAGCCGACCCTCGGCGTCCGTGTTGAGGACCTCGACGGTCTTGCCGCTGTACATGCGCAGCACGTCACCGGGCTTGGTGGCGGAGCCCGACGGCATGTTCTCGGCGAGCGCGAGCCAGCCGGTGACGTTGACCCGCAGGCCCAGCTTCGCGGCCGCGACCACGGAGGCGAAGACGGCGGCGGCGCCGGCCATGTCGCACTTCATCGTCTCGTTGTGGCCGGCCGGCTTCAGGGAGATGCCGCCCGAGTCGTAGGTGATGCCCTTGCCGACGAAGGCCAGGGTCTTCTCCGCCTTCGGGTGCGTGTACGTGAGCTTCACCAGGCGCGGCAGGTTCTCGGAACCCTTGCCGACGCCCATGATGCCGCCGTAGCCACCCTTGAGCAGGGCCTTCTCGTCCAGCACCTGGACCTTGATGCCGTTCTCCTTCGCGGCCGCGGAGGCGACCGCGGCGAAGGCCTCGGGGGTCAGGTCGTTCGGCGGGGTGTTCACCAGGTCACGGGCGACGTTGACCTCGGCCGCCACGACCGCGGCGCGCTCGATCGCGGCCTTGTGCTCCTTGTCGCGGGGCTTGGCGCCGAGCAGGGCCACCTCGGCCAGCGGGGCCTTCGGGGCCGCGCCCTTGGCCTCCTTGCGGACCTTGTTCTCGCCGCCCTGGTAGGTGGTGAACGCGTACGCGCCCAGCAGCGCGCCCTCGGCGACGGCGGTGACGGCCGAGGCGTCCTCCAGCGGGAGGGCGAAGGCGGCCTTCTTGGTGCCGTGCAGCGCGCGGGCGGCGGCGCCGGCGGCGCGGCGCAGCACCTCCTCGTCGAACGACTCGTCCTTCTCGGGGACGGAGCCGAGCCCCACCGCCAGCACGACCGGGACCTTGAGGCCCGCCGGGGCCGGCAGCTTGGTGATCTCGCCTTCGGCGCCCGAGGCGCCCAGTGCGTCGAGGACGCCGGCGAGCTTACCGTCGTACGCCTTGTCCACGGCCTCGGCGCCCGCGGCGACGATCGGTCCCTTGGGGCCCTTCGCCACGCCGACCACGAGGGCGTCGGCGCGGAGCGTCGCCGCGCCGGCAGTGCTGAGAGTCAGAGCAGTCACGGTGGTGAAGTCTCGCTTCCGTTTGTGTGTGTGGGCCGAGTGGGTGGACGGCCATCCGTAGCGATCGTATTCGGGCCCGACAGCCGCCAGAAATGAGCCTACGCGTACGCGCTCGTCCGTACGTCACTCGAAGGTTTGGCAAGTTGTTCGATCAAGCGGCCATCAGGTTCACCCATCTGTGGACTCTGCTCCAGGTTTGCCTCGTAGACCTGACGAGGTCCGAAAGACTCGGTCCACTCTCGCAAGGGGACGCGGGGTTCCTTTGCATGATTTCCACAGAGCTTCCCAGGTCCGGCTGTCCGCCAAGGGCCGAGTCAAGGGATGCCTGCGGGGGGAAAGGCCGAAAATGGTCAACAAGAACCGGATGAACAGGGTCGCCGCGATGATGGCGGTAGCTGCCCTGGTATCCGTGGCAGTACCCGCCGCGACCGCTCAGGCGGCCGCGACACCGCGCATCGACCTGAAGGTGCTGGTCGTCGACGACGGCGGCAGCTCGGTCGAGGCGATCACCGCGGAACTCCGCGACACGGGGGTGCCCTACACCCGCGTCCAGCTGGGCAGCAGCGGCCGCCCGGTCATCAACGCGGGCTTCCTCAGCGACACCGTGGACGGCCGTCCGCGCGCCAAGTACCAGGGTGTCGTCCTGCCGAACGAGAACCCGTTCGGCGAGGGTTCGGCCGAGATGGCCGCCCTCACCACCTACGAGACCACCTACGGCATCCGCCAGGTCGACGCCTACACCTGGGCCCACCCGGGCGTCGGGCTGGAGTACACCGACAACGGCGGCTACAGCGGACAGCTCGACGGCACCCAGGCCGCCGTCACCACCGCCGGCAAGGCGGGCCCCTTCGCCTACCTCGGCGGCCAGGTCACCTTCGAGGACAACTCGGCCCTGGTCCCCGAGAGCTTCGGCTTCATGGGCAAGCCGCGCCCCGGCTACACCAGCTACGTCGACGCGCCCGTCGGCTCCGGCCGGGCCTCGCTCGTCGGCGAGTACACGCACGACGGCCGGAGCGAACTGGTCGTCACCTTCGGCTACAACCAGTACCAGCAGCAGTTCCGGCTGCTCGCCCGCGGCATCGTCGACTGGCTGACCCAGGGGGTGCACCTCGGCCAGAGCCGCAACTACTTCGCGGTCCACGTCGACGACGTCTTCGCCCCCGACGCCCGCTGGAACAAAGACCTGAACTGTACGCCGGGCGACTACGCCTGCGCGGGCGGCGAGGGCAAGGAGAGCACCATCCGGATGAGCGCCGCCGACGCCGTGTACGCGGCGCAGTGGCAGACGTCCAAGAACTTCAAGCTCGACATGCTCTTCAACGGCGGCGCCGGGGAGGAATGGAAGGCCGAGAACGGCGGCGTCGACGCGCTGACCGCCCAGCTCGTCGCCGACCGCGCCAAGTACCGCTGGATGAACCACACCTACACCCACCCGTTCCTCGGCTGCGTCCAGAACACCGCTGTCACCCCGTGGACCTGCACGAAGAACTCCGCCGGCGCGATCCAGTACATGAGCCGCGCCGAGATCTCCGCCCAGATCCGCGACAACAACAACTGGGCCGCCACCAAGGGCATCACCACGGACAAGACCGAACTGGTCACCGGTGAGCACTCCGGCCTCAAGACCGCACCGCAGCAGCCCGTCGACAACCCCAACCTGGCCGGCGCCCTCGCCGACAACGGGGTCAAGTGGGCGGGCAGCGACAACTCCCGCGAACCCGCGCAGCGCGCGGTCGGCGCCGCCCTCACGGTCCCCCGGCACCCGATGAACGTGTACTACAACACGGGCACCAACGCCGAGATGGCCGACGAGTACAACTGGATCTACACCAGCCGCGCCCAGGGCGGAAGCGGCGTCTGCGAGGACAACCCGGCGACCTCCACCTGCCTGCCGGCCCCGCTGAACGTCAACACCGGCTACCTCGACAGCATCGTCCCGGCCGAGGCCCGCACCGCCCTGCGCCACGTCCTGGCCAACGACCCGCGGCCGCACTACGTCCACCAGTCCAACCTCGCCGAGGACCGGACCCTGTACCCGGTCCTCAACCAGGTCCTCGACACCTACCGCGCCCTGTACGCCCCCAGCGCGCCGATCGTCAACCAGTCCATGAAGGACACCGGCGTCGAATTCCAGCGCCGCGCCGCCTGGGACAAGGCCCTCGCGGACGGCAAGGTCACCGCCTACCGCATCGGCAAGGACGTCACCATCAAGGCCCCCTCCGGGGTCGTCGCCCCGGTGACCGCGCCCACCGGCACCAAGAAGCAGCTGCTGCTCGGCACCGCCGACTTCGGCACCGCGTACGCCGGTACCCGCTCCACCTGGGCCGGTCCTGAGCTGCTCCAGAGCGCCGTCACGCTCAAGCTGCCCAGCTGACCGTCCCGCAAGCCACCACGAGTACCACCTAGCGCCGGCGCTCCGCGAAACCCACGGGCGCCGGCCCCTTTTCCGTCCTGGGGGGACACACCGCATGAGTCATGGGCGTCACGTCACCATGCTCACCGAAGGCACCTATCCGCACGTCCACGGGGGAGTCAGCACCTGGTGCGACCAACTGGTGCGGGGGATGCCCGAGGTGGATTTCAACGTCATAGCCCTGACCGGCTCCGGACGAGAGCCGGTCACCTGGGAACTGCCCCGCAACGTCTACCGGCACACCGCCTTCCCGCTGTGGGGGCCGCTCCCGTCCCGCAACCGCCGGTCCGCCCTGCGCGGCAGGGCCCACCGCCGCTTCACCGAGGTCTACGAGAGCTTCCTGCTCTCCCTGCTCGACCCCGAGCCCGATCCCGCCCGGCACAGCTTCTCCGAAGCCCTGCGCGAACTGGCCGTCCTGGCCCGGGCCGGAAAGCTCGCACCGGCCCTGCGCTCCGAGTCCGTCCTGCGGCTCCTGATGACCGTATGGACCCGGCCCGGACTCGTCACCGCCGAGGCCGCGCCCACCATCCACGACGCGCTCACCGCCACCGACCTGCTGGAACACGCACTGCGCCCGCTCGGTGTCCGGATCCCGCCCGACAGCGTCGCCCACGCCGTCAGCAGCGGCCTCGCCACCCTCCCGGCCCTCGCCGCCAAGTACCTCGACGGGGTCCCCTTCCTGCTCACCGAGCACGGCATCTACCTGCGCGAGCGCTACCTCGGCTACCGCAGCGCCGCCCAACGCTGGCCCGTCAAGGCCCTCATGCTCGGCTTCTACCGCGAACTCAACACCGAGGGCTACCGGCAGGCCGACCTGATCACCCCGTGCAACCAGTACAACCGCCGCTGGGAGGAACGCGGAGGCGCCGAATCCGACCGCATCCGCACCGTCTACAACGGCGTCGACCCGCACGCCTTCCCCGAGGCCGGACCCGAACCCGACGTGCCCACCCTCAGCTGGTGCGGCCGCATCGACCCGATCAAGGACCTCGAAACCCTCATCCGGGCCTACGCCTTCATGCGCGAGGAACTGCCCGCCCTGCGGCTACGCCTCTTCGGCCCCGTGCCGGCCGGCTGCGAGGAGTACAAGCTCCGCCTGGAGAAGCTCGCCGCCGAACTCGGCGTGACCGACGGGATCACCTACGAGGGCCGCATCGACCAGGTCGCACAGGCCTACGCGGCCGGCAGCGTCGTCATGCTCTCCTCCATCAGCGAGGGCTTCCCCTTCAGCATCATCGAAGCCATGTCCTGCGGCCGCACCACCGTCTCCACCGACGTCGGCGGAGTCCGCGAGGCCGTCGGCGACACCGGCCTCGTCGTCCCGCCGCGCGAACCCGAGACCATGGCCCGCGCCACCCTCGCCCTGCTCCGCGACGACCTACGCCGGGCCGAACTCGGCCGGATGTCGCGCAAGCGGGTCGTGGAGAAGTTCACCCTCCACCAGTCCGTGGACGGCTTCCGGCACATCTACCGCGAACTCGCCGGCCAGCCCGTCCTGCCCGTCCACGCGGGCGACGAATGGACCCAGCGGCTCGCCGACCCCTGGTACCGCGAACTCGCCGCCGACGGGAGCCTGTGGTGAGCGGATCCCTCTGGCTCAAGCCACCCGGCCCCGGAGCCGGCGCCGACACCCTCCCGGCCGTCCCCCGGCCACGCCGCGGCGCCGACGTCACCGCGGCCGACGCCGCCGCCGACCCGATCGACGAACTCGCCGAACGCCTCGACGTGTTCATCGCCTCGGCCGTCCACCCCGACGAGATCGCCGCCATCCTCGAATCCGACGGCATGACGGACGAGTACATCCGGCTCACCTACGGCCGGCACGACTCCTTCGGACTCGCCGAGGAGCTCTACACCCGGGTGCCCCGCTCCTTCCCGGAGCCGGGCGCCGCCCCCGACCCCTGGAAGGTGTCCCTCACCGCCTGCCTGCTGCGCGGGGTGATCTTCGCCCTGCCCGGCCTGGCCTACCTGCTCGGCGCGCCCCTGCTCGAAGGCCCGCAGGACCGCCTCGGCCTGCCCGCCGGAACCCTGACCCTGCTCGCCGGCGCACTCATCGGCTGGGTCTGGGACCAGACCCTGTCCCACCGGGCCTACTCCTGGCTCGGCCTCGGCGACCGGCGCGCCGCCGGGCGGACCCTGCTCGTCGGCGCCCCCGTCGGCGCCCTCCTGGGCACCGCCGCCGCCCTGTCGGTGCCCGGCGGGCCCCCGTTCTCCTACGCCTTCGCCGCCGGACAGGCCTTCTACGTCGGGGCCGCCACCGTCCTGCTGGTCCTCGGCCGGGAACGGGTCCTGCTCTGCGCCCTCGCCCCGATGGCCGTCGGAGCAGTGCTCGCGCTCTTCGTCGACCTGCCCGTACCGGTCCGGGTGACGCTGCTCGTGACGTCCCTGCTGGCCGCCTGCACCCTGGCCCTCCGGGAACTCCCGCTGGCCGCCGGGCTACGGGCCGCCGCGCGCCGGATCCGCACCTCGGCGGCCCGCCGCCCCGGCCAGGGCCCCGTGCGCTGGCAGATGCTGCGCGGCGCCGAGGAGGACTTCGTATCCCGCGGGCCCCGGATCGGGGACTCGGTCCCCTACGGGGTCTTCGGCCTCGGCACCGGACTGCTCGTGCTGTACGCCGCCCTCGGCGAGGTCCTCGCCGGAGGCCCCGCCGAAGCGGTCGCCGCCCCCTCGGCGGTGGCCCTCACCCTCAGCATGGGCCCGGCCGAATGGCTGCTCCACCGGTTCCGCAGCGGGAGCCTCTCCGGGCTCCAAGGGGCCCGCTCGCCCCGGGCCTTCCGGCGCCGGATGCTCACCACCCTGACCCGGTGCCTCGCCGTCTACCTGACCGTCCTGCTGGCCCTGGGGCTGGTCGGCACCCTGCTCTGGCCCGACGCCCCCGTCCTCACCGGGGTCCGGATCGCGACCCTGCTGCTGCTCGGGGCCGTCATGTGGACCGGGCTGCTCCTGCAGTCCTTCGGAGCCGTCCGTCCCGCGGCCGTCGTCTGCTCCTCGGCCGCCGTCGCCCAGAGCCTGGCCCTGCTGACCGGGCTGGGCCAACCCCGCGCCGTCCAACTGGTCGTGGCCGGCGCGGCCGCCGCCGTCCTGGCCGCCCTGGTCTGCCTGCTCCTCGGCCGAGCGACCGCCCACCGATGAAGCACCATCCGTCCGAGAAGAAGGACCCCATGCTGCTGGTGCCCCTCTACGAGCATCCCGCCGACCGGCCGGAAGCCTGGGAGCGTCTCATCCGCTCCGCCGGCCGGCTGCACTCGGTGGTCCTCAACCCCGACAGCGGACCGGGCGCCGCCCGCGACGAACGCTTCGCCACCGTCGCCGAGCGGCTGCGCGAGGTCGGCGTACCCGTCCTCGGATACGCCGACACCGACTACGGGCGGCGCCCGCACGCCGAGGTGGTGCAGGACCTGTTGCGCCACCGCGACTGGTACGCCACCGACGGGGCCTTCCTCGACCAGGCCTCCGCCGACCCGGAACTGCTCCCGCACTACGGGCGGCTCGCGGTCGCCGCCCGAGCCGCGGGCGCCCAGACCCTCGTCCTCAACCACGGGGTCCACCCGCACCCCGGCTACGCCGAACTCGCCGACCTGCTCGTCACCTTCGAGGGCCCCTGGGACGCCTACCGGGACGCGGCCGCCGTACCGCCCTGGACCGCCGACCATCCGGCCCATCGGTTCTGCCACCTCGTGTACGGGGTCCCGCCGGGCGCGCTCGCCGCCCGGCTCGCCGAGGAACTCGCCGCCGAACGCGGAGCCGGGGTGCACTGCGCCGTCCCCGGCAGCGGCGCGCACCCCTGGGGGACCCTGCCGTACGCCTTGGAGGCGGCGGGATGAGGAAGCTCGCACTCCTGCTGGCCGTGCCCCTGCTGCTGCTCGCCGCCTGTACGAGCCCGCCGCCCGAACCGGACCGGGAGGAGCTGTCGCCCGACCCGGCGCCGGGGGAGCGGTGGCAACCGAAGCCGGGGGTCGGCTGGCAGTGGCAGCTCACGGGGAAGCTCGACACCTCGGTGAAGGCGGCCGTCTACGACATCGACGGGTTCAACACCACGAAGGAGCAGCTCGCCACCCTGAAGAAGGCGGGCCGCAAGACCATCTGCTACCTCTCCACCGGCGCCTGGGAGGACTTCCGTCCGGACGCCGACGCCTTCCCGAAGGCACTGCTCGGCGAGGGCAACGGCTGGGACGGCGAACGCTGGCTGGACATCCGGGCCCTGGCACAACTGGAACCGCTGATGGCCAAGCGGTTCGACATGTGCAAGGCGAAGGGCTTCGACGCGGTGGAGCCCGACAACATGGACGGCTACGCCAACCGGTCCGGCTTCCCGCTGACCGCGGACGACCAGCTGAAGTACAACCGCCTGATCGCCCGGCTGGTGCACGACCGGGGCATGTCGGTGGGACTCAAGAACGACCTGGACCAGATCCCGGAACTGGTCGGGGACTTCGACTTCGCGGTGAACGAGCAGTGCATGGAGTACGAGGAGTGCGACCGGTACGCGCCGTTCATCGACGCGGGCAAGGCGGTCTTCCACGTGGAGTACGAGGGCCGCCTGAACCGCTGGTGCCCGCGGGCCCGGGCGGCGAAGTTCAGCTCGATGCAGAAACGGTACGACTTGGATGCTTGGCGCCAGGTCTGCCAGTAGCCCGGCCGGCACCCCAGCAACCCACTTCCCGCAGCACGGGGCACCTTTCCGGATTCGCCGGGCCCACGTCCGGCTCCACCGGCAGTCTCGGACAGGCCTGGGCCAACTTCAGCCTCGCCGGCGTTTGAGGCGCGGGGTCTGGGGCGGAGCCCCAGGGAACCCGGCTCCGCCGGGCACCGGGCTCCGCCCGGACCCGCGCCTCAAACGCCGGCGAGGCTGGATATGCCGGACCCGGGCTGGATATGCCGGACCCGGGCTGGATATGCCGGACCCAGGCTGGATCGGCCGGACCCAGGCTGGGATGGCCGGACCGAGGCTGGATGTGCCGAGGCTGGGTTCGATCGACCGGGGGCGGGGCTGCTAGCCCAGGGGGAGGATGGCGTGGACGCGGTAGCCGCCGCCGAAGCGGGGGCCCGCGAAGCAGGTGCCGCCCAGGGCGCCGGTGCGTTCGCGCATGCCGAGGAGGCCGTGGCCCCCGCCCGGGTCGGCGGGCTCCGGCGCCGGGTCCGCCGGTTCACCACCGTCGTCCAGGACCGTCACCTCCACCGACGGCCCCACCCGCACCACGCTGACCTCCGCCTTCGCCCCCGGCCCCGCGTGCTTGCGGACGTTCGTCAGCGCCTCCTGGATCACCCGGTACGCCGCCAGGTCCACCGCAGCCGGCAGCGGCCCCGCCGCCACGTCCTCCAGCTGGACGATGACCTCCACCGGCAGTCCGGCGTGCCGGAAGGTGTCCACCAGTTCGTCCAGGACGCCGAGCCCCGGCGCGGGCTCCGTCGGGGCCTCCGGGTCGCCGGACTGCCGTAGCAGCCCGACCGTGGCCCGCAGTTCGTTCAGCGCCGACCGGCTGGCGTCCCGTACGTGCGCCAGTGCCTCCTTGGCCTGGTCCGGGCGCTTGTCCATGACGTGCGCGGCCACTCCCGCCTGCACGTTGACCAGTGCGATGTGATGGGCGACCACGTCGTGCAGGTCCCGGGCGATCCGCAGCCGCTCCTCGGCGACCCGCCGCCTGGCCTCCTCGTCCCGGGTCCGTTCGGCGCGCTCGGCCCGTTCCCGGATGGCGTCGACGAAGGCCCGCCGGCTGCGTACGGCGTCGCCGGCGGCCGCGGCCATCCCGGTCCAGGCGAAGATCCCGATGTTCTCCTGCGCGTACCAGGGCAGCGGCCCGGCCAGCATGGCCACACCCGTCAGCCCCGCCATGGTGAGCACCCCGATCCGCCAGGTCGTCGGCCGGTCGGTGCGGGAGGCCACCGTGTACAGGGCGATCACGGTGCACATCGCGACGGGGGCCCGCGGTTCCCCGGTGGTCAGCTCCAGCAGGGACAGCCCGCAGGTCACGGCGAGCACCGCGCGCGGCTGCCGGCGCCGGAACACCAGGGCGGTCGCGCCGAGCAGCATCAGCAGCAGCGAGAACGGCTCGGGGGTGCGCGTCCCGAAGGTGGGCCCGTGCGGCCCGTGCGGATCGGCGAAGGAGCCGAGGACCATGGCGACGAACGCCCCGAACGCCAGCACGGCATCGGTGGCGAGCGGATGGGTCCGCATCCACTGCCGGGTGGGGGCGAACGGCCCGAGGTCTGTCGTCACCCGGATACCGTACGGCCTCATCCGCCGGCGCCCCCTACGGCGGAGGGTGGGGCCCCAGCGGCACGTGCGCCCGTACCGGCCCCCAGCGGGCCCGCACCACGCACACCGCCATGACGGCGGTGATGGCCGCCAGGTGTTCCTTGCCCGCCAGGTTGTCCTTTACCAGCACCTCGCCGATCATCGCCAGGATCACCAGGGCGCCGGTCAGGTACGCCCGGTAGCGCCAGCAGAGGTAGATGGCCAGCCCGACCACCGCCGCCGAGGGCCCGGTGTCGTTGACGATCCGGTCGGACACCGGCAGGCCGAGGGGATGCTCCGGCCCGAGCGCGAGCCCGATCCGCGCGTACGTGGTCCCGGCGAGGGTGGCGACGTAGCCGATCAGCAGGGTGCGCCACCAGCCGATGCAGATCTCGGCGATGCCGAA
This sequence comes from Streptomyces virginiae, assembly GCF_041432505.1. Taxonomy (GTDB): domain Bacteria; phylum Actinomycetota; class Actinomycetes; order Streptomycetales; family Streptomycetaceae; genus Streptomyces; species Streptomyces virginiae_A. The sequence continues at coordinate 2,749,620 of NZ_CP107871.1, read as the reverse complement.
GACGAGCAGGATCTGTGCGAGCGCCCCCCACACCGGCAGGTCCAGGGCGGGGACGAACAGGGACAGCGGGGTGCGCAGGAGGGCCAGTCCGAGCGGGTCGGCGGCTTTGACCGATCCGAGGTTCTGGACCGGCTGGAACCCCCAGGAGGTGTTCTGCACGATCTGGAAGACCGAGGTCAGGCAGACCGCGCCGATGGTCATCGGGATCGCCCGCCATCTGTCGCGGACGAGCGCGTCCCGGACGGTCCAGAACATGGGTCCCCACTCACGGCGGGCGAACTGCCCGAGTGGGGACGTGTTCCACGCTGTCAACGGCGGGTCTCCAGGTGTCTGCGGTGCAGCCACTTCGGAAGGCCGGGGGCCTCCAGGAAGCCCTCGGCCCGGCCGGCCGCGACACCGATCCGCAGCAGGTCCGAACTCTTCTCGAAGAGCATGAACCGCGGTTCCCAGATCGGCCGGTATTTGGCGTTGGCCCGGTAGAGGGACTCGATCTGCCACCAGCGGGAGAAGAAGCTGAGCAGCGAGCGCCACATCCGCAGCACCGGACCGGCGCCGAGGCGGGAGCCGCGCTCGAAGACGGACCGGAACATCGCGAAGTTGAGGGAGACCTGGGTGACCCCGATCTCCTTGGAGCGTTCGAGGAGTTCGATGACCATGAACTCCATCAGGCCGTTCTCGGAGTCCCGGTCCCGGCGCATCAGGTCCAGCGACAGACCCTTGGGTCCCCACGGTACGAAGGACAGCACGGCCCGCAGTTCGCCGTTGCCGTCGGTGCACTCCAGCATCACGCACTGGCCGTCCGCGGGATCACCCAGTCGGCCCAGCGCCATGGAGAAGCCGCGCTCGGTGGCGCCGTCGCGCCAGTCGTCGGCGCGGCGCACCAGCTCGGCCATCTCGTCGGCCGGGATGTCGTCGTGCCGGCGGATGCGCACGCTGTACCCGGCCCGCTTGACGCGGTTGAAGGCCTGTCGGACGGTCCGCATGGCGCGGCCCTCCAGGGTGAACTCGGCGGTCTCGACGATCGCCTCGTCACCGAGTTCGAGGGCGTCCAGGCCGTGCCGGGCGTAGATCTGCCCGGCCTCCTCGCTCGCCCCCATCACGGCCGGTACCCAGCCGTGCTCGCGGGCCTCGGCCAGCCACGGGTCGATGGCGCCCGGCCAGGCCTCGGGGTCGCCGATCGGGTCGCCGGAGGCCAGCGAGACCCCGCCGACGACGCGGTAGGTGACGGCGGCCTTGCCGGTGGGGGACCAGATGACGGACTTCTCGCGGCGCAGCGCGAAGTAGCCGAGCGAGTCGCGGTCGCCCTGCCGGGCCAGCAGCGCCCGCAGCCGCTCCTCGTCCTCCTCGCTGATCGGGTCGACGGCGCGGCGCGAGCGGAAGGCGGCGAACAGCACGGCGAGCAGCAGCAGCATCGACATGACGTTGATGACGACGTCCACCCAGCCGGGCGTGGTGATCGCCTCGGAGGCCCGCTCACCGGGCGTGAGGGTGATCAGCCGCATCACGCCGTACCACCAGCGCTCCGGGAAGGAGGCCTCGGCGCTCAGCGGGGAGGTGTTGGTGGCGCCGACGAGCAGCGCCGCGATCAGGGAGGTGAGGAGCAGGCCGACGGCGGCGACGGCGCTGGCGAGCGTCGGGTTGGACCGGTCGCCCTTGGCGTAGAACTCGCGTCGGCCCAGCAGCAGGGCCCCGGTGAAGGCGGCGGTCAGGACCAGGGAGACCCAGTTCTGCGCGTGTTCACGGATCTCCTCGTGCGTGGAGAGCGCGTTGGCGAGGAGCAGGGCCAGGAGGCCGCTGAGGACGAGGTTGAGGATCCAGGAGGCCCGCTTGCGGCGGCCGAGGGTGACGGCGAGCAGCAGGGTGAACAGCCCGGAGGCGAACCCCGCGGTGAGCATGTACGGGGTGTAGAAGTCCTCGACGTTGTGGCGTCTGAGGTCCTGCCCGAGCGAAACCCACACCGCGCTGAGGAAGTTGATGAAGGTGACGGCGCGCAGGTACCACACCGCGAAGGCGGCGCCGTGCCGTGAACGGGCGCTTCCGCGGCCGGTCTCCCGGCCGCTGCCCGCTGCTTTGCCGGCGGGGTCGCCGCCGGTCTCTTTCCTGCCGGCTGACGAACCGGTCGCCGGTACGGCGCTGCGGTCGGTCTCTGCGCTGGTCAAACGGACCTCTCCCATAAAAAGCGATCATATGGGGCGCAGCTGTCCGTCATTGTGCGGTCGGGGGCCACGGCCTGGTCAGGACCGCGGGCCCCGGCGGCTCATTCCGTCGGCTCCTCCGCCGCCCGCTCCGGGAGTTCCGCCGCGAGTGCGGCGGCCGCCTGGACGAGGGGGAGAGCCAGCAATGCCCCGGTGCCTTCACCTACTGTGACGCCGTGATCGAGCACGGGGTTGAGCGCCATTCGGTCAAGTGCCTTCGCCTGGCCCGGCTCGCCGCTGGCCTGTCCGGCCAGCCACCAGTCAGGAGCCCGGAACGCGGCCCGCTGGGCCACCAGCCCGCACGCGGCCGAAACGACACCGTCAAGGATGACGGGGGTACGGCGCACCGCGCACTGGAGGAGGAATCCGGTGATGGCGGCCACGTCCGCACCGCCGACCGCGGCGAGCAGCGCCACCTGGTCGCCGAGGACCGGGCGGGCCCGGCGCAGCGCGTCGCGGATCGCGGCACACTTGCGCATCCAGGCCAGGTCGTCGATGGGCAGGCCGCCGCGGCCGGTGACCACCGAGGCGTCGGTTCCGCACAGCGCGGCGACGAGGGTCGCGGCGACCGTGGTGCCGCCGACGCTGAGGTCACCGAGGACGACCAGGTCCGTCCCGGAGTCGGCCTCCTCGTCGGCGATCCGCATTCCGAGCCGCAGCGCGGCCTCGGCCTCCTCGACGGTGAGCGCGTCCTCCACGTCGATCCGGCCGCTGCCCCGTCGGACCCGGTGCCCGACCACGTCCGCGGGGAGCAGTTCGGGGTCGCAGTCGAGCCCGGCGTCGACGATCCGTATGGTGGCGCCGAGCCGGCCGGCCAGGACGGCGACGGGGCTGGCGCCGTCCAGGACGGCCCGCACCAGTTCGTGGCCGGTGGACGCGGCCCGGGCGGAGACGCCCGCGGCGGCGATCCCGTGGTCGGCGGCGAACAGCACCACGCGCGGGCGTTCGATCGGCCGGACCGGAACCCGACCCTGCGCGGCGGCGAGCCACTCGGCGAGTTCGTCGAGCCGGCCCAGCGCGCCGGGCGGGACGGCGAGGCGCTCACGGCGTTCCTCGGCGTCACGCCGGACGCCCCCGTCGGGGCGCTCGATCAGATCGGAGAAGTCGTCGAGATTCAGCGTGCTCATCTGCCAGAGAGTACAGCCGGTAAGGCCCTCCCTCAGGCCTTGGGCGCCCGGTTCCGGCCCGGTCGCGGAACGGCGGAACACCCGCCGGCGAACCGGCCGTCGGACCCGCCGGCGATCTCCCGTCGGCGCGCCGCGCCGACGCCTCCCCCGCTGCTCCCGCGCTACTCCTTGAGTACGGTCACCAGGCCCGCGACGACGAGGAGCACGTGCTCGCACTCGCCCGCGACGGCCGCGTTCAGCCGACCCAGCTCGTCCCGGAAGCGACGGCCCGAGGAGGTCGCCGGGACGACGCCCGAGCCGACCTCGTTGCTGACCAGCACCACCGGACGGCGGGTCGCGCGGACGGCCGCCACCAGTTCGGCGGTCCGCTCGGCGAGTTGCTGCCGCCCGCCCTTGGCCCACACCTCGTCGTCCCAGGCCCCGGCCCGGTCCATCGCGTCCGTCAGCCACAACGCCAGGCAGTCGATCAGCAGCGCCGGCCCGTCGGCGGCCAGCAGCGGTACCAACTCGCACGTCTCCACCGTCCGCCAGCTCGCCGGCCGGCGCTCCCGGTGCAGGCCGACCCGCTGGGCCCATTCCGCGTCGCCGTCCCGGGTGCCTCCGGTGGCCACGTAGACCACCTCGGGGAAGGACTCCAGCCGCCGCTCCGCCTCCACGGACTTCCCGGAGCGGGCCCCGCCCAGCACCAACGTCCGGCGCGGCAGGTCCGGCACCACCGCGTACTCCCCGACGATCACGGTCGTCCCGTCCGGCACCGCCCGCGCCCCGGCGGCCGCGCACCGGCGCTCCAGCTCCCGGCCCGGCGGAATGTCGTGGTCCAGGTGGACGGCGATCACGTCCGTGCCGGGGCCGACGGCGCCGCTCGCCCGCAGCCGCGCCAACGCCTCGGGCCGGCCCAGCACGTCCATGAGGACCATGTCGTACGGGCGCTGCCCGGCCCGGTCGGCGACCCCGGCCGGGGCCCCGCCCGGCGGCAGGTACAGCAGCCGGACGCCGTCCGGGCCGGTCACCTCGTACCCGGTGCCCGGCGCGTCCATCGGCACCGCCCGCACCCGGTGCCCGGAGATCACCGCGAGCTCCCGCCCGTCCGGGACCCGCCCGGCGGCCGGCAGGCCGGGCGGCAGCTCGACCGCGGGCCCGTCGTGCGGGTGGGTCAGCAGCACCTGCCGTACCCCGGCCAGGGAATGCCCGGCCCGGGCGCCCGCCAGCACCGCCCCGGGGGTCAGGTCCAGCAGCAGCGCCCCGTCGACGAGCACGGCCGTGGCGGCGCGGGAGCGCGTGCCGACGGACACGGCGCAGGCCGCACAGGGGCAGCCGGGGCGGGGCAGCCCCTCGGGTGTTCCGGTGCCGAGCAGAGTGAGTTCCACAGGATGATCCTCCCGCGTCGCCGAGACTGCTGCGCGCCCGGTTACTCTGCGGGCACACTCAGGACAGGAAGCGTGCGAGCAACGGAGGCGGACATGGCGTGGACGTGGCGGTTCGAGACGGCCGACGGCACCGAGACGAGCCCGTCGGTGGTACCCGAGGAGTTCACCACGCAGGGGGACGCGGAGTCCTGGGTCGGTGAGTACTGGAAGGACCTGCTGGAAGGCGGCGTCGAGCAGGTGAAGCTGTCCGACGACAGCGGGACGGAGCTCTACACGATGAGCCTGCGGGCCGCACTGGACGCGTAGCCCTGCCGGAGGCTCGGTGGAGGAAGGGGCGGGCCGGGGGGAGAACCCCCGGCCCGCCCCTTCTCGCGCATGTTCCGTACGGACCCGCACCGGCCGGTGATCCGGTCGGCAGGGTCAGCCCCGGACCCCGCACAGGTGCAGCAGCGCGGCCACACCCCGGTAGGGGTCGATCCGCCCGGCGCGGTCCTCGGCGGCCAGCAGCCGCTCCAGCTCCTCGTCGGGCGGGAGGACCTCGCCCGCCTCGGTGCCGTCGGTGAAGACGCGGACGCCGTACCAGGACTGCAGCGGCGCACCGATCCCCGACAGGGTGGCCGTCAGTCCGGCCAGCCGGTCGGCGCGGACGTCCAGGCCGAGCCGGTTCGTGTAGTCGGTGGAGTCGAACGCGGCCAGCGCGCCCTTCCAGTCACCGTCCAGGCCCGGCCGCATGGCGAGCGCGTCGCCGTTGCGCACCAGCAGGGACAGCAGTCCGCCGGGGGCCAGCATCCGGGCCAGCCCGGCCAGCATCGCGTCCGGTTCGGGCACGTACATCAGTACCCCGTGGCACAGCACCACGTCGAAGCTGCCCGGCAGGAAATGGGCGCCGGTCTCGCGCCCGTCCCCTTCCAGGAGGGTGACCCGGTCACGGATCCCTTCGGGCTCCGCGGCCAGCGCCTCACGGGCGACGGCCAGCATCCCGGCGTCCTGCTCCAGGCCCGTCACCTTGTGCCCGGCGCGGGCCAGCCGCAGTGCCTGCGTGCCCTGGCCCATGCCGACGTCGAGCACGCGCAGCCGCTGCCCGACCGGGAAGCGCTGCGCGATCTGCTCGTCGACCTGTCGGCCCACGAGCTCCTGCCGGACCGCGTTACGCAGTCCGCCCAGGCCTTCCAGCCAGAGCCGGGCGCCTTCCGCGAAGCCTTCCCCCGAGGCGCCGGGCGTGGCTCGGCTCAGGGCCGTTCCCCACGCTTGACCTGGGGCTTCGGGAGACGGAGCCGGCGCATCTGGAGGGTGCGCATGAGGCCGTAGGCGATGGCGCCGCGGCGCGGCTCGTCCGGGAACCGCGTGACCAGGGCCTTGCGGAGGCGGAAGACCAGGCCGACGGAGTCGAGGAGGATCAGGACGATCACACCGAGCCACAGCATCAGCGCGATGTTCTGGATCGCGGGCTGCCGCACCATGCTCAGCACCAGGATGACCACCGCCAGGGGCAGGAACATCTCGGCGACCGAGTAGCGGGAGTCCACGTAGTCGCGGACGAACCGGCGCACGGGACCCTTGTCACGGGTGGGCAGGTAACGCTCGTCGCCGTTGGCCAGCGCTTCGCGCTGCTTGGCCATCTCGGTACGGCGACGCTCACGGGCTCGCTTGGCATCCTCCTTGCGATTGCCGGTCGAGGCCACCACGGCCTTGCGCTGCGACTGGGCCACAGCACGCTTCGGCGTAGGGCGGCCCTTCGGGGCCTGCGGGTCACGGGGCTGCGAGAGGTCGGCGCTCACCTTGTCGGTGGCGGCGGCCTTCTCTTCCTTGGAGGAGCGGCTACCAAACACAAAACCCAAGCCTACGTGGTTGCGGGCATGGGCCCCACCCCGCTGGGGAACGATCCGGCAACGGCGGGCGTCCTTCCCCTTGCACGGTCCGTGCGGTGGGCCCGCTCTCCTGGGATCACCTACTCCTTACGCCTGATGGGGCGGGGGCGTAGTCGTCCTGGAGGAGGAGCGCATCCGTACTCGAACAGTGCGGTAATGGAGACAGGGCCCGTACTGTGGGTTCTGTCGGTGACCTGGAGCACAGTCCGTCTAGAAGGGGGCGCGCGAAGCCCATGAGCGGTGTCATGAAGCGTATGGGGATGATCTTCCGCGCGAAGGCGAACAAGGCCCTTGACCGGGCCGAGGACCCGCGCGAAACCCTCGACTACTCGTACCAGAAGCAGCTGGAGCTGCTGCAGAAGGTGCGTCGCGGAGTCGCCGACGTGGCGACCTCCCGCAAGCGCCTGGAGCTGCAGCTCAACCAGCTCCAGGGGCAGTCCGCGAAGCTGGAGGACCAGGGCCGCAAGGCCCTCGCCCTGGGCCGCGAGGACCTGGCCCGTGAGGCCCTGTCCCGGCGCGCCTCGCTCCAGCAGCAGGTCAGCGACCTGGAGGTGCAGCACCAGACCCTCCAGGGCGAGGAGGAGAAGCTGACGCTGGCCGCCCAGCGGCTGCAGGCCAAGGTGGACGCCTTCCGCACGAAGAAGGAGACCATCAAGGCCACCTACACGGCGGCCCAGGCGCAGACCCGGATCGCGGAGTCCTTCTCCGGCATCTCCGAGGAGATGAGCGACGTCGGCCTGGCCATCCAGCGCGCCGAGGACAAGACCGCGCAGTTGCAGGCCCGCGCCGGCGCGATCGACGAGCTGCTGGCCTCCGGAGCGCTCGACGACCAGAGCGGCCTCGGCTCCAAGGACGACATCCAGGCCGAGCTCGACCGCCTCTCGGGCGGTACGGACGTGGAGCTGGAGCTCCAGCGCATGAAGGCCGAACTGGCGGGCGGCCCGGCCGCCCAGCAGCAGGCCATCGAGGGCGGCGCCCAGGGCAACGGGCAGCAGCCGCAGGCTCCGCACCGGTTCGACAAGCAGTAGGACGGGGCCCGTCATGATTGTCCGCATCATGGGGGAAGGTCAGGTGGAAGTGGCCGACAGCCACTTCCCCGAGCTCAACAAGCTGGACGACGAACTGCTCGCGGAGATGGAGGGCGGTGACGAGGACGGCTTCCGGCGGACGCTGGGCGCGCTGCTCGACGCCGTACGGCGGCTCGGCACGCCGCTCCCGGACGACGCGCTGGAACCGTCCGAGCTGATCCTCCCCGCGGCGGACGCCGGGCTGGACGAGGTCAGGGAGATGCTCAGCGACGACGGCCTGATCCCGGGCTGAGCCCCGGACCGGGTCACCGACAGCACGGCGGCGGGCCCGTCCCCTCTCGGAGGGGACGGGCCCGCCGCCGTCGTCAGGGCGGGGGCGGTTTCTCCAGGGACACGCGGTGATCCGGGTCAGGGGTCCCGCCGATGAAGTTCTCGAACGCGCGGCGCGGCCGCGCCCAGCGCCGGTCGTGGTGATAGGCCCGTAGCTCGGTCTTGGCCCGGGCGCGCGGCCGGTTCGCGTAGAACCGCTTCGCGTACGGGGATCCGGGCCGGGCCAGCCGGATCGCGCCGACCAGCGCCACCAGGGGGACGACCAGGCCGAAGAGCGCGGTGCGCGCCTTGCCCTTCCACAGGGCGAGGAGGGCCAGGAAGAAGTTGGTGGCCCCGTTCATGACGACCAGGCCCCGGCTCTGGCGCTCCTCGCTGGACAGGTCGTTCACCCCGAAGGGCACGAATCCGCCGATGACCAGGGCCACGACGGCGGCCGTGACGACCACGAGCTCCACGCTCTTGCGGCCCTGCTCGCTCCAGTACACGTCGTCGAGGTGCAGGATCAGCGCGAACTCGTCCAGGACCAGGCCCGCACCGAGGCCGAAGATCACGGCGGAGACGTACGCGCCGAGGCCGTAGCGGCCGCTGCCGACCGCGCCGAAGCCGCCGATGACCACGAGGATCACGCCCGGCACCACGTGGTGGATGTGCAGACCGCCCGGAGTGACGTTCTTGAAGGGGCCCCGGCCCGCCCGGATCATCCGGGTGATCACACGGGTGACCAGGAACGACATCACGAACGCGAGCAACGCGAGGAGAAGCGGCAGCTTCCCCGGTTCGACGATGTTCCGATACCACCAGTGACCCATCCCACTGACTCCCTGTTTGGCATGTAATGGGTAATTTACCGCCCGCGACGAGCGGGTACCGTTCCCGCCGATGACAGATTCGTTCGACGGCCCGCCCCAGACGCCGCCCGCGGAACGCGCCTCGTTCCTCGACGGCGTCCGTTTCGCGTTCGGCACCCTCACCGTGCTGCCCGCCCGCATCACCCGCTGGGACCGCCCCGCCGCCCGCACCGGAATGGCCTGCGCCCCGCTCGCCGGACTGGCCGTCGGCGTGCTCGCGGCCCTGCCCGGAGTGCTCCTGCTGCTGCTCGGCGCCGGACCGCTGCTCGCGGCGACCCTCACCGTCGCCGGACCGGCCGCGCTGACCCGGGCCCTGCACCTGGACGGCCTCGCCGACACGGCCGACGGCCTCGGCAGCGCCAAACCGGCCGACGAGGCCCTGCGGATCATGAAACAGTCCGACATCGGCCCCTTCGGCGTCGTGACCCTCGTGATCGTGCTGCTCCTCCAGGTGGCCGCCCTGTCCGAGATCTACGCCGACAGCTGGATCCGGGGCGCCCTCGCCGCCGTCGTCGCCGCCGTGTCGGCCCGCCTCGCCATGACCCTGGCCTGCCGCGAAGGCGTCCCGGCGGCCCGACCCGGGGGACTGGGCGCCGCCGTCGCCGGGGTGGTCCCGCGGCGCGCCGCCGCCCTGATCGCCGCGCTCACCGTCGCCGCGGCCGCGGCCGCCGCCCTGCCCATGGGCCTGCCCGCCGCCGGCCGGAGCGCGGCCGCGGTCCTCGCCGCCCTGCTCGCCGCGCAGCTGCTGCTCCGCCGCTGCGTACGCCGCTTCGACGGGGTCACCGGCGACGTCTTCGGCGCCCTGGCCGAGGTCGCGGCGACCACCGCCCTGATCGTCCTCGCCCTCGGCTGAGGGTGGCCGGCGCTGCCGCGTACCCTCACCCCGTGGACCACACTGCGACGGACCTGCCCTCCGCCGCGCCCGTCAGGGTGCTGCTCGTCGACGACCAGGCGCTGCTGCGCAGCGCCTTCAAGGTGCTCGTCGACTCCGAACCGGACATGGAAGTCGTCGGGGAGGCCTCCGACGGGGCCCAGGCCGTCGAACTCGCCCGCCGCACGCGCCCCGACGTCGTCCTCATGGACATCCGGATGCCCGGCACCGACGGGCTCGCCGCCACCCGCATGATCAGCGCGGACCCGGACCTGGCCGACGTGCGCGTGGTGATGCTGACGACCTTCGAGGTCGACGAGTACGTGGTCTCGGCCCTGCGGGCCGGCGCCTCCGGCTTCCTCGGCAAGGGCGCCGAGCCGGACGAACTGCTCAACGCCATCCGCGTCGCCGCGGCCGGCGAGGCGCTGCTCTCCCCGGCCGCCACCAAAGGGCTCATCGCCACCTTCCTCGCCCAGGGCGGCGGCACCGACCCCGCCGGCGCCGCGGCCTCGGCCGGGTCGCACGCCCAACGGCTCGCCGCACTGACGGTCCGGGAGCGCGAGGTCCTCGTACACGTGGCGGCGGGACTGTCGAACGACGGGATCGCCGGGCGGCTGGAGGTCAGCCCGCTGACCGTCAAGACCCACGTGAACCGGGCGATGGCCAAGCTCGGCGCCCGCGACCGGGCCCAATTGGTGGTTATTGCCTACGAATCAGGACTGGTCCGCCCACGCGCGGAGTAGCACCGCCCCGTACGACGTACTCCAGACGCGGTATGCCGCACATAAGGACGGCACCTGCGAGCGACGAAACGCGCGACCGCGGTGCGACAGGGTAGGAGTGCCCTCGCGTTCGTCACTGCAGAGAGATCTCATACCCATGTCCTGGCTGTCCCGCTTCAGCCTGGCCCAAAGGGCCCTGGTCGGCCTCGTGTCGATCGTGGCGCTCCTCTTCGGCGCCATAGCCATCCCGCAGCTCAAGCAGCAGCTGCTGCCCTCCATCGAATTGCCGATGGTGTCCGTGCTCGCGCCGTACCAGGGCGCCTCGCCCGACGTGGTCGAGAAGCAGGTCGTCGAACCGATCGAGGCCATGCTCAAGGGTGTCGACGGCCTCACCGGCATCACCTCCACCGCCAGCGAGGGCAACGCCCTCATCATGGCCACCTTCGACTACGGCGACAGCGGCACCAAGCAGCTCGTCGCCGACGTCCAGCAGGCCGTCAACCGGGCCCGCGTGCGGCTGCCCGCCGAGGTCGACCCGCAGGTCGTGGCCGGTTCCACCGACGACATCCCGACCGTCATCCTCGCCGTCACCTCCGACAAGGACCAGCAGGCGCTCGCCGACCAGCTGGAACGTTCCGTCGTGCCCGTCCTCTCGGACATCGAGGGCGTCGGCCAGGTCACCGTCGACGGAGTCCAGGACCTCCAGGTCACCGTCACCCCCGACAACGCCAAGCTCGCGGCCGCCGGCCTCGACGGCGCCTCCCTCGCCCAGGGCCTCCAGGCGGGCGGCGCGGCCGTCCCCGCCGGTTCCTTCGACGAGGCGGGCAAGAACCGCACCGTGCGCGTCGGCGGCGGCTACACCTCCCTCGCCCAGATCGAGGAACTGCGCCTGAGCCCCGGCCCGGGCAAGCAGGCCGTCCGCCTCGCCGACGTCGCCACCGTGAAGCAGGAGCCGGCCAAGGCCGTCTCCATCACCCGCACCAACGGCAAGCCCAGCCTCGCCCTGGTCCTCACCATGGACAAGGACGGCAGCGCCGTCGCCATCTCCGACGCGGTCAAGGACAAGCTCCCCGAGCTGCGCACCGCGCTCGGCGCCGGCGCCGACCTGACCGTCGTCAGCGACCAGGGCCCGGCCGTCGCCAAGTCCATCTCCAGCCTCACCACCGAGGGCATGCTCGGCCTGCTCTTCGCGGTGATCGTGATCCTGGTCTTCCTGGCCTCGCTGCGCTCGACGCTGGTCACGGCGGTCTCCATCCCGCTGTCCGTCGTCCTCGCGCTCATCGTGCTGTGGACCCAGGACCTCTCGCTCAACATGCTGACCCTGGGCGCGCTCACCATCGCCATCGGCCGCGTCGTCGACGACTCGATCGTGGTCCTGGAGAACATCAAGCGCCACCTCGGCTACGGCGAGGAGCGCGAGGCCGCGATCATCACCGCGGTCAAGGAGGTCGCCGGCGCGGTCACCTCCTCCACCCTCACCACCGTCGCCGTCTTCCTGCCGATCGGCCTCACCGGCGGCATGATCGGCGAGCTCTTCGGCTCCTTCTCGCTCACCGTCACCGCGGCCCTGCTGGCCTCGCTGCTCGTCTCGCTGACGGTCGTACCGGTGCTCTCGTACTGGTTCCTGAGCGCACCCAAGGGCGTCGAGCCCGGCAACGCCGAGAGCGCGGCCAAGGCCCGCCGCGAGGCCGAGGAGAAGGAGGCGCGCAGTCGCCTCCAGCTCTTCTACGTCCGCGTCCTGGGCTTCGCCACCCGCCGCCGGCTCACCAGTGTGGCCATCGCGGTGGTCGTCCTCTTCGGCACCTTCGGGATGACCCCGCTGCTGAAGACCAACTTCTTCGACCAGGGCGAGCAGGAAGTCCTGACGGTCAAGCAGGAGCTCGCCCCCGGCACCTCGCTGGCCGCCTCCGACGAGGCGAGCCGCAAGATCGAGCAGGTGCTGTCCTCGGTCGACGGCGTCAAGAGCTACCAGGTCACCGTCGGCTCCTCCGGCTTCCTCGCGGCCTTCGGCGGCGGTACGGGCTCCAACCAGGCCTCGTACCAGGTCAGCCTGAAGGACTCCGGCAAGGCGGACGCCGTCAAGAAGGGCATCGAGAGCAAGCTGGCCGCCCTCGACGGCATCGGTGAGACCCGCATCGTCGCGGGCGACGGCTTCGGCAGCCAGAACCTCAGCGTGGTCGTCAAGGCCGGTGACGGCAAGATCCTCGCCGAGGCCGCCGAGCAGGTCCGCGTCGAGGTCGCCAAGCTCAAGAACGTCGCCGACGTGCAGAGCGACCTGTCCCAGTCCGTGCCCCGCATCTCCGTGACCGCCACCCCCAAGGCGGCCGAGGCCGGCCTGAACCAGGCCGCGCTCGGCGCGATCGTCGCGCAGGCCGTCCGGGGCAACCCGGCGGGCAAGGCCGTGCTCGACGACACCGAGCGGGACATCGTCATCAGGTCCGCGCAGCCGGCCACCACCCTGGCCGAACTGCAGGCGCTCCCGGTCGGCCCGGTCAAGCTCGGCGACATCGCCGAGGTCAAGGAGGTCCCCGGCCCGGTCGCGATGACCCGGATCGACGGCGCCCGCGCCGCGACCGTCACCGCCCGGCCGCTCGGCGACAACACCGGCGCGGTCAGCGCCGAGCTGCAGACCAAGCTCAAGGCCCTGGACCTGCCCGAGGGCGCCACCGCCTCCATCGGCGGCGTCTCCGAGGACCAGGACGAAGCCTTCGGTTCGCTGGGCCTGGCCATGCTCGCGGCCATCGCGATCGTGTTCATGCTGCTCGTGGCGACCTTCCGGTCGCTGATCCAGCCGCTGATCCTGCTGGTGTCCATCCCGTTCGCGGCGACCGGCGCACTCGGCCTGCTCATCGCCACCGGCACCCCGATGGGCGTCCCGGCGATGATCGGCATGCTGATGCTCATCGGCATCGTGGTGACCAACGCGATCGTCCTGATCGACCTGGTCAACCAGTACCGCGCCCAGGGCCTGGGCGTCGTCGAGGCGGTCATCGAGGGCGGCCGGCACCGGCTGCGCCCGATCCTGATGACGGCCCTGGCGACGATCTTCGCGCTGCTGCCGATGGCGCTGGGCGTCACCGGCGAGGGCGGGTTCATCTCGCAGCCGCTCGCGGTCGTGGTGATCGGCGGCCTGGTCAGCTCCACCCTGCTGACGCTGCTGCTGGTGCCGACCCTCTACACGATGGTCGAGCTCCGCAAGGAGCGTCGTCGTGCCAAGCGCTCGGCGAAGCGCGAGGCCCGCCTGACGGTGGTCCCGACCCCCGCCGCCTCGGAGGACGAGGTCCCGGCCAAGGCCTGACACCCGTCGCACGACAGCCGAAGGGCCGCCCCTCGCTACGAGGGGCGGCCCTTCGGGCGTGCGCGGGGGAGGACGGCGGCTACGGGAGCGCCAGCATCCGCTCCAGCGCGAGCTTCGCGAAGCTCTCCGTCTCCTTGTCGACCTGGATCTGGTTGACGAGGTTGCCCTCGGCCAGGGACTCCAGGGTCCACACCAGGTGCGGGAGGTCGATGCGGTTCATCGTCGAGCAGAAGCAGACCGTCTTGTCGAGGAAGACGACTTCCTTGTCCTCGGCGGCGAATCGGTTCGCCAGGCGGCGGACCAGGTTCAGCTCGGTGCCGATGGCCCACTTGGAACCGGCCGGGGCCGCCTCCAGCGCCTTGATGATGTACTCCGTCGAGCCGACGTAGTCCGCGGCCGCCACGACCTCGTGCTTGCACTCGGGGTGGACCAGGACGTTCACGCCGGGGATCCGGGCGCGGACGTCGTTGACCGAGTCGACCGAGAACCGGCCGTGCACCGAGCAGTGCCCGCGCCACAGGATCATCTTGGCGTTCCGCAGCTGCTCGACGGTGAGGCCGCCGTTCGGCTTGTGCGGGTTGTAGAGCACGCAGTCGTCCAGGGACATGCCCATGTCGCGGACGGCGGTGTTGCGGCCCAGGTGCTGGTCCGGGAGGAAGAGGATCTTCTCGCCCTGCTCGAACGCCCACTCCAGGGCCTTCTTCGCGTTGGACGAGGTACAGATCGTGCCGCCGTGCTTGCCGGTGAAGGCCTTGATGTCCGCGGAGGAGTTCATGTACGAGACGGGCACCGTGGTGTCGGCGATGCCGGCCTCGGTCAGCACGTCCCAGCACTCCGCGACCTGCTCGGCGGTGGCCATGTCGGCCATCGAGCAGCCGGCGGCCAGGTCCGGCAGGACGACCTTCTGGTCGTCCGAGGTCAGGATGTCCGCGGACTCGGCCATGAAGTGCACGCCGCAGAAGACGATGTACTCGGCCTCCGGCTTGGCGGCCGCGTCCTTGGCCAGCTTGAAGGAGTCGCCGGTGACGTCCGCGAACTCGATGACCTCGTCACGCTGGTAGTGGTGGCCCAGGATGAAGACCTTGTCCCCGAGCTTCTCCTTGGCCGCGCGGGCACGCTCCACGAGGTTCGGGTCCGACGGCGAGGGCAGGTCGCCGGGGCACTCCACCCCGCGCTCGCTCTTGGGGTCGGCCTCACGGCCGAGCAGCAGCAGGGCAAGGGGCGTCGGCTGGACGTCCAAGGGCTGGGCGGTGGTCACGACACGCACCCTTTCTGTTCTGCGACAAGGATTTCTGGATCATCGCTTCGACTTCTCGTCTACTTGACGTTATCTATCATAACCGCTTCACGTCAGTTTGACGATGCCGATAGTGTCAATGTGACGCATCAGCCCACGATTCGCCGGGCCCACCCCCTCGCGCGGTGTGCGAGCATGGAATATCTGAAACAAGCGTCGGGTCCCGGAATGAATCCGCGGTCCCGCTCGTTGCCACCGACGGCAAGAGTCCGACGTTTCCTCGCCTCCGGCGGGGAGCCGCCCACTTCGGGAGTGAATGCAGATGTCCGTACAGGACGACAAGACCACTGTGAGCGACGGCATCCTCCTGTCCGACGCCGCCGCCGAGAAGGTCAGGACCCTGCTGGAGCAGGAAGGCCGCGATGACCTGGCGCTCCGCGTCGCCGTCCAGCCCGGTGGCTGCTCCGGCCTGCGCTACCAGCTCTTCTTCGACGAGCGCTCCCTCGACGGGGACGTCGTGAAGGACTTCGACGGTGTGAAGGTCGTCACGGACCGGATGAGCTCCCCGTACCTCCACGGTGCCTCGATCGACTTCGTCGACACCATCGAGAAGCAGGGCTTCACGATCGACAACCCGAACGCCACGGGCTCCTGCGCCTGCGGCGACTCGTTCAGCTAAACCTGGACACACGCGTGACGAGGGCCCGCCCCCGGTCGAATCCGACCCGGGGGCGGGCCCTCGTCACGTGTCCGCGCCGCTCCTACGGAGCCCGCGGCTACTGCCGGGGGAGCGGCTTGCCGGTGGTCGCGTCGATCACCTTGCGGTCACCCAGCGGCTGCTGCAGCGTCACCGACACCGACATCTCCTCCGCCAGCATGATGCAGGCCTGACCCGGCTTCTTCGGCGTGTCCGTGATCTTCACCATCACCGACTCCGCCTGCTCCCGCGCCTCCACGGCGTAGGTGCTGCACACGCTGCCCCAGAAGTTCACGGTCAGCTTCCGGTCGGCCTCCGCGTACGAGAATCCGGGCACGGTACGACCGTCCTTCGGGCCGGGAGTGCTCTCCTGGGCCGCCGCGGGCTGGGCCACCGTGTGGCCCGGCGCGCCACCCTGGCCCGCCACCTCGAAGAGCCACGCCGGCACCAGACCCTGCGCCCCGTTCACCGTGCCCGGAACCAGCCCGAGCACCGCCCCCTTCACCGTCTCCGTCCGCGGCGGCTTCATCGGCCGCGGCTCCGGGTTGCACGGCACCGTGTCCGTGGCCGCCACCGGGGCGTCCGCCGCCAGAGGGACCGCGCTCGCGCATCCGCTCGGCTCGGGGTTGCCCCCGCCGCCGCCCGACTTCGCGTTCAGCCGGGCCAGCGCCTCCACGGCCCCGACCACCGGCTGCTCGGCCGCCCGTACGGGAGCCTTCAGCTCCCCGTCGGCCCCCACCACCGAGCCGTCGGAGCCCACGCTGACCTTCGTGGACCAGCCCTGCGTGGGCAGCCCGCCGACCACCGGATCGGCGGCCACCACCCGTACCGAACCCTGGTTCATCCGGGCGTCCTGCTGGGCTCCTTCCAGCCCCGCGGCGGCCAGTACGGGGGCCGCGGCGGCCTTGGCGGCCTCCTCCGACACCGGCTTGCCCGTCTCGGCCCCACCGCCCGCGCTCCCGCCGCCGACATCGCGGGGGAGGGTGGCCGGGCCGCAGGTGTCCTTGCCGCGCACACAGTCGTCCCCGGCACCGCTCCCGCTGCCGTCGCCCGGCGCCTGGAAGCGGGCGAAGTTCCACGTCCCCGGCGCCGTACGGGACACCGTGAGCCGGGGCCCGGAACCGTCGGCGGCCTCCCCGGCCAGCCACACGTCCCCGCTCAGCCGCGGTTCACCCGGCAGACCCAGAGCCGCCGCCAGGCGGGCCACCTCCGCCGAGGTGACCTCGCCGGACAGGGCGTAGGTCGGGGCGTTCGCCGGAGCCTCCGGAAGCTTCACGTCGGCCCGGTAGACCACCCCCTCGCCGGACGGGTCGGGCTCCCCGGGCGCGATGCCCGGCCCCGAGGGGTCTCCCGCGTCACGGGGCGCGGACGCCGCGCTCTCGGCCTTGCGGTGGCCCGACCCACCGTCGCCGTAGGCGGTCGACGCCCAGTACGCGGTACCGCCGCCCGCGAGCAGGACGGCCGCCGCGATCGAACCGACGGCCCAGGCGGGCCGCCGCCGTGTGCCGCGTGATGTGTCGTCGGGTTCTTCGCTGGTCACCGCATCGCTCCTTCACCGGTCCGTCGTACCTGATGCGGGTGTGACGGACCGGGAGCGCAACCGGTTCCCTCCTACTGATCCCCGTACACGGACGTGGCGGCGATCAGCCGAGCCGAGGCCGGCGGGACGCTGATCCCGTGGATCTGCGAAGGGGCCACGCGGACCGGCCGCGGCTCAGCCGGGACCGTCCAGTGCGGGGCCATCCGGGCGCAGTCACCGAGCAGACGGGCGAAACCGGGCTGCCGTGGGGCTTCCGTGCCACGCTTGTCGGCGCTGTACTCGCAGTAGCCGAAACCGTCGGTATAGGTCATGGAGGCACCGTAGGCTTCCGAACTCGCGCGAAGAAAGACCTACTAAGGGGTAGTTTCCGGGGTACTGCCAGGGGCCGCTTACCGGGTAGTTTTGACTGTCCCTCGCCGTCCTCAGCAGGAGCGTCCACGCCGTGCGCATCGCAGTCACCGGCTCCATCGCCACCGACCACCTCATGACCTTCCCCGGCCGTTTCGCCGACCAGCTGGTCGCGGACCAGCTGCACACGGTCTCCCTCTCCTTCCTCGTCGACAACCTCGACGTCCGTCGGGGAGGGGTCGGCCCGAACATCTGCTTCGGTATGGGGCAGCTCGGCAGCCGCCCGATCCTCGTCGGAGCCGCCGGCTCCGACTTCGACGAGTACCGCGCCTGGCTGGACCGGCACGGCGTCGACACCGAGTCCGTCCGGATCTCCGAGGTCCTGCACACCGCGCGCTTCGTGTGCACCACGGACTCCGACCACAACCAGATCGGCTCCTTCTACACGGGCGCGATGAGCGAGGCCCGCCTGATCGAGCTGAAGGCCGTCGCCGACCGGGTGGGCGGGCTCGACCTCGTCCTCATCGGCGCCGACGACCCAGAGGCGATGCTGCGCCACACGGAGGAGTGCCGCACGCGCGGGATCCCCTTCGCCGCGGACTTCTCGCAGCAGATCGCCCGGATGGACGGCGACAACATCCGCACCCTGATGGAGGGCGCGACCTTCCTCTTCTCCAACGAGTACGAGAAGGGCCTCATCGAGTCGAAGTCCGGCTGGACCGACGCGGAGATCCTCTCGAAGGTCGGCACCCGCGTGACCACGCTCGGATCCAACGGCGTCCGGATCGAGCGCGTCGGTGAGGACCCGATCGTGGTCGGCTGCCCGGAGGAGAACGCGAAGGTCGACCCGACGGGTGTCGGCGACGCGTTCCGCGCCGGGTTCCTGACGGGTCTGGGCTGGGGCGTCGGCCTGGAGCGCGCGGCGCAGCTGGGCTGCATGCTCGCGACGCTGGTCATCGAGACCCTGGGCACCCAGGAGTACGCGCTGGCCCGCGCCCACTTCATGGAGCGCTTCACGAAGGCCTACGGCGAGGAAGCCGCGGCGGAGGTCCGCGCCCACCTCTCCTGACGGCCGCAGCCCGTCCCGGGCGGTGGGGGCCCACCCCCACCGCCGTGGTGGCTTTGCGCCTCGATCGCCGGCGTTCGCGGGTGAACCCGCACCCTGTTCAGCCTGGGCCGGGCCATCTTCAGCCTCGCCGGCGTTTGAGGCGCGGGGTCTGGGGCGGAGCCTCAGGGAACCCGGCTCCGCCGGGCACCGGGCTCCGCCCGGACCCGCGCCTCAAACGCCGGCGAGGCTGGTTTTGCCCGGCCGAGGCCCAAAGGTGGCGAGGCTGAATAAGCCCGGCGCAGCCGGATGGGGGCGGGGCCGGTCAGACGGCGCGGCGGACCGTGTAGGCGGAGCCGGATTCGCGGGGGGTCTCGCCCAGGTACGTGTGGCCCCGCATCGCGCACCACGCCGGGATGTCCAGCCGGGCCACCTCGTCGTCGGAGACGACCGTGACCGTCCCGCCCACCGGGACCGTCACGATGGCCCGCGCCAGCTCGATCACCGGCTGCGGGCACCGCAGCCCCAGCGCGTCGAGCTCCAGCGAGTCCGCGACCGGCGCCACCGCCGGGGGCTCCGACACGCCGAGCCGTTCCCGTACGTCCGCCACCGCGCGCGGCAGTACCTCCAGGAACGCGTTGACCTCCTCCGCCGGGGTCCCCGGCGGCAGGGACACCCGTACG
This sequence comes from Streptomyces virginiae, assembly GCF_041432505.1. GTDB lineage: Bacteria > Actinomycetota > Actinomycetes > Streptomycetales > Streptomycetaceae > Streptomyces > Streptomyces virginiae_A. The sequence continues at coordinate 2,730,416 of NZ_CP107871.1, read as the reverse complement.
TTCCCCTCCGACAGCACGCCCATCGCCCGCAGCACGTGACTGGGGGTCAGCGTGGAGCTCGTGCACGAGGAGCCCGAGGAGACCGAGAAACCGGCCCGGTCCAGCTCGTGCAGCAGCGTCTCCCCGTCGACGTACAGACAGGAGAAGGTGACCAGGTGCGGCAGCCGCCGCTCGGGATCGCCCACCACCTCCACGTCCGGGACCAGCCGCACCACCCGCCGCCGGATACGGTCCACCAGGACCCGCAGCCGGGCCGCCTCCGCCTCGGCCTCGGCCCGTACGGCCCGCAGCGAAGCCGCCGCGGCCACGATCGCGGGCAGGTTCGTGAAACCGGGGGAGCGCCCCGACTCCCGCTCGTCCGCGGGGCCTTGGGGGGAGAAGCGCACCCCCTTGCGGACCGCCAGCAGGCCGACCCCGGGCGGGCCGCCCCACTTGTGCGCGCTCGCGGCCAGGACCGACCAGGCGCCCTCCACCGGACCCCAGCCCAGCGACTGGGCCGCGTCCACCAGCAGCGGCACCCCGGCCGCCCCGCAGACCTCGGCCACCTCCGCCACCGGCTGGACCGTGCCCACCTCGTGGTTGGCCGACTGGAGGCAGGCGAGGGCGGTCTGCGGGGTGAGCGCGTCCGCGTAGGCGGCGGGCGTCACCGCGCCCCACCGGTCCACCGGGACCTCGGTCACCGTCCCGCCGCGCGCCCCGTGCACCTCGGCCGCGTGCAATACCGAACTGTGTTCGACCGCCGATACGACCAGATGACTTCCGACGCGTCGGCGCCCCGCGAGGGCCCCCGCCACCCCCGTGTGAACCGCGTGCGTCCCCGAAGGAGTGAACACGAGCTCGTCGGCCCGGCATCCCACCGCCTCCGCGGCGGCCTCCCGGGCCGCGTCCAGCAACAGCCGGGCGCGCCTGCCCTCCCGGTACAGCCGGGCCGGATCGGCCCAGCCCTCGTCCAGGGCGGCCTGCAACGCCTGGCGGGCCACGGGGTGCAGGGGAGCGGCGGACGCGCTGTCGAAGTAGGGCATCCGGCCACGCTAGCGCCGGCCCCCGAGCGTTCGAGGTCAGGGGGCGTCAGATGCGCCCCGGAGCCCGCCATTCAGGGCCATTCGCACCGTCCCCCGGACGGCGGATCCATCCCTTCGGGGGCAGTAGCGGCGCGTTGGGCACCCTCCCCGCGCGACCCCAAATAGCGTCCAGTAGGGTTTGGTCCGCATAAACATCCAAACCCCTGCCTGCGTCAGGGCCGGCGACCGACCCGAACACGGCCGCGGCCGGCCGCGCGGGCCGAGACTCTCGGGAAGGCGCTACGTGAGTCCCTACGGCTCCGACCGCTCGCCGCGGCGCCCGATGCGGCGGAAGCTGCTGCAGGCGCTGACTGCGGGCGTGGTCCTGGCGACCGCCACTGGTTGCTCGTATACATGGAAAGACTTCCCCCGCCTCGGGATGCCGACTCCGGTAACCGAGGAGGCGCCGCGCATCCTCTCCCTGTGGCAGGGATCCTGGGCGGCCGCGCTGGTCACGGGCATCCTCGTGTGGGGCCTGATCATCTGGAGCGTCATCTTCCACCGGCGCAGCCGGACGAAGATCGAGGTGCCCGCGCAGACCCGGTACAACATGCCCATCGAGGCGCTGTACACCGTGGTCCCGCTGATCATCGTCTCGGTGCTCTTCTACTTCACCGCTCGTGACGAGTCGAAGCTGCTGGCCCTCACCCCGAAGCCGCCGCACACGATCAACGTGATCGGCTTCCAGTGGAGCTGGGGCTTCAACTACGTCGAGAACGTCGACGGCGACGCGGCCACCCCGAAGGCGGGCGCGGTCCCCAAGGAGCTCGCCTCCATCCCGGACCGCTTCACCAAGGACTTCCCGGCGGGCGCCGAGGGCGTCTACCAGAAGGGCGTCCCGGGCGACCGGAACCCCCAGACGGGCAACCCGGGTCCGACCCTGGTCCTCCCCAAGGGTGAGAAGGTCCGCTTCATCCTGTCGTCGAACGACGTGATCCACTCCTTCTGGGTGGTCCCGTTCCTGTTCAAGCAGGACGTCATTCCGGGCCACACCAACGTCTTCGAGGTCACCCCGTCCGAATACGGCACCTTCATGGGCAAGTGCGCCGAACTCTGCGGCGTGGACCACTCCCGGATGCTCTTCAACGTCAAGGTCGTCTCCCCTGAGGACTACCGGGCGTACCTGAAGGATCTGGCGGAGAAGGGTCAGACCGGCTACCTCCCGGCCGGTATCCAGCAGAGCGACCCGGCGCGGAATGCGGAAGTGAACAAACTGTGAGCATCCTCAACGAATCCCAGGGTGCCGCCGCCGACTCGTATGAGAACGAGCTGCCGGTACGGCGCAAGCAGCCGGGCAACGTGGTCGTGAAGTGGATGACCACGACCGACCACAAGACCATCGGCACGATGTACCTGGTCACGTCGTTCGTGTTCTTCATCATCGGCGGTCTGCTGGCGCTCTTCATGCGCGCCGAGCTGGCTCGTCCGGGCACGCAGATCATGTCGAACGAGCAGTTCAACCAGGCGTTCACCATGCATGGCACGATCATGCTGCTGATGTTCGCCACCCCGCTCTTCGCGGGCTTCGCCAACTGGATCATGCCGCTGCAGATCGGCGCGCCCGACGTGGCGTTCCCGCGGCTGAACATGTTCGCGTACTGGCTGTACCTCTTCGGCTCGACCATCGCGGTGGCCGGCTTCGTCACGCCGAACGGCGCCGCCGACTTCGGTTGGTTCGCCTACTCCCCGCTGTCGGACGCGGTCCGTTCGCCGGGCATCGGCGCCGACATGTGGATCATGGGTCTGGCCTTCTCCGGCTTCGGCACGATCCTCGGCTCGGTCAACTTCATCACCACGATCATCTGCATGCGCGCTCCCGGCATGACGATGTTCCGCATGCCGATCTTCACCTGGAACGTGCTGCTGACCGGTGTCCTGGTCCTGCTCGCCTTCCCGGTGCTGGCCGCCGCGCTCTTCGCGCTGGAGGCCGACCGCAAGTTCGGTTCGCATGTGTTCGATGCCGCGAACGGCGGCGCCTTGCTATGGCAACACCTCTTCTGGTTCTTCGGGCACCCAGAGGTGTACATCATCGCGCTGCCATTCTTCGGAATCGTCTCCGAGATCATCCCGGTCTTCAGCCGTAAGCCGATGTTCGGTTACATCGGTCTGATCGCCGCGACGATCGCGATCGCCGGTCTTTCCGTGACCGTGTGGGCCCACCACATGTACGTCACCGGCGGTGTGCTGCTTCCGTTCTTCTCCTTCATGACCTTCCTGATCGCGGTACCGACCGGTGTGAAGTTCTTCAACTGGATCGGCACCATGTGGAAGGGCTCGTTGTCCTTCGAGACCCCGATGCTCTGGACGATCGGCTTCCTGGTCACCTTCACCTTCGGTGGTCTGACCGGCGTCATCCTGGCCTCGCCCCCGATGGACTTCCACGTCTCCGACTCGTACTTCGTCGTCGCGCACTTCCACTACGTCGTCTTCGGCACCGTGGTGTTCGCGATGTTCGCCGGCTTCCACTTCTGGTGGCCGAAGTTCACGGGCAAGATGCTGGACGAGCGCCTCGGCAAGATGACGTTCTGGACGCTGTTCATCGGCTTCCACGGCACCTTCCTGGTGCAGCACTGGCTCGGTGCCGAGGGCATGCCGCGTCGTTACGCGGACTACCTCGCCGCCGACGGCTTCACCGCGCTGAACACGATCTCGACGATCAGCTCGTTCGTGCTCGGCCTGTCGATGCTGCCGTTCATGTACAACGTCTGGAAGACGGCCAAGTACGGCAAGAAGGTCGAGGTCGACGACCCGTGGGGTTACGGCCGTTCGCTCGAGTGGGCGACGTCCTGCCCGCCGCCGCGGCACAACTTCCTCACCCTGCCGCGGATCCGTTCCGAGTCGCCGGCGTTCGACCTGCACCACCCTGAGATCGCGGCCCTCGACCACCTCGAGGACCACAGCGTCGCCGCCAAGGCCGTCACCGGTGGCAAGGAGGCCGACAAGTGAAGATCCAGGGCAAGATGTTCCTCTGGCTCTCCTTCTTCATCCTGATCATGGCCGTCGTGTACGGCGTGTGGTCGAAGGAGCCCGTCGGTACCACCGCGCTCTTCCTGGCCTTCGGCCTGAGCGTCATGATCGGCTACTACCTGGCCTTCACGGCCAAGCGTGTCGACGAGATGGCCCAGGACAACCTGGAGGCCGACGTCGCCGACGAGGCGGGCGAGCTGGGGTTCTTCTCCCCGCACAGCTGGCAGCCGCTCTCGCTGGGCATCGGCGGTGCGCTCGCGTTCCTGGGCGTCGTCTTCGGCTGGTGGCTCATGTACTTCTCGGCCCCGATCATCATGATCGGCCTGTGGGGCTGGGTGTACGAGTACTACCGCGGTGAGAACCAGAACCAGTAGCAGCACCGTCGCGGCCGCGCCGCGCAGCACTTGGGGCCCGGGCACCTCCTTCAGGAGGAGCCCGGGCCCCTCGTTTGCAGTCACCCCGCGCGCCGTAATTGTCATATCTTCATAGCGTTGGATCCATGAAGCACTCACCGCGTCTTTGGACGGTACTCAGCTGCTCCCTGCTGGTCGCGTCCCTCGGGGCCGGCGCCACCGCATGCGGGTCCGGCGACAAGAACCCGCTGTCAGCCCGCCCGTACGACGCGGGCGAGCAGGTCGCCTTCAACCAGCGGGCCGGCAGCCGCCCCGTGGACCCCGACCGGCCCCTGGAGATCACCGCCAAGAGCGGTGCCGGCCGGATCACCGATGTGCTGGCCGTGGACACCCACGGCCGCCGCCTGGCGGGCGAACTGAGCGCCAAGGGCGACCGCTGGCACAGCACCACCCCGATGGCCTCAGGCGTCCGCTACACGGTCACCGTGAGCACCGAGGACGAGCGGGGCGCCCCCGGGCAGCGCACGCTCACCTTCGACACCACCCCGTCCAAGGGGATCCTGAAGGTCGAATTCGGCCCGGACGAGGGCAAGTACGGCGTCGGACAGCCCATCACCGCCGAACTCAGCGAGCCCGTCAAGGACAAGGCCGCCCGCGCCGTCGTGGAACGGGGCCTCGTCATCGACGCCCCGCCCGGAGTCGAGGGCGCCTGGCACTGGGTGGACGACAAGAACCTCCACTACCGGCCCAAGGACTACTGGCCCGCCCACTCCGCCGTCTCCGTACGGAGCAACCTGGAGGGCGTCAGGATCACCGACGAGCTCCACGGAGCCGTCGCCAAGCCGCTGAAGCTGGAGATCGGGGACCGGGTCGAGGTCACCACCGACGCCTCCTCGCACTACCTCACGTTCAAGCGCAACGGAGAAGTGATCAACACCATTCCGGTGACCACCGGAAAGCCCGGCTTCTCCACCCGCAACGGCATCAAGGTGGTGCTGGGCAAGCAGTACTTCGTACAGATGCGCGGCGACACCGTCGGCATCGGCGGCAGCGAGTACTACAACCTGCCCGTCTACTACGCCACCCGCGTCACCTGGAGTGGTGAATACGTCCACGCCGCGCCGTGGTCCGTCGGCTCCCAGGGCTACGAGAACGTCAGCCACGGCTGCACGGGCATGAGCACCGGCAACGCCGCCTGGTTCTACGAGAACATCACCGAGGGCGACATCGTCAAGGTGATCAACAGCATCGGCGACGACATGGACGTCTTCGGCAACGGCTTCGGCGACTGGAACATGGACTGGAAGGACTGGCGCCAGGGCAGCGCCCTGCTCAAGGGCACCGAGGAAGGCCGTAGTCCGGTCGACCAGGCCCGCCTGCGCCCCACCGTCTAGGTGGTCCGCGGCCCGGCCTCTCCCCCCGGACGCCGTCCGGGGGGAGAATCCCGGCCACTGTTCACCCGAAAGGCCCTCTGCGGGGCACGTGCGGCCCCGTAGGACGGATCAGGCGTCCAGGGACAGACGGGTCCTCAGAAGGCCCGCCAGGGTCTCCGCGAACTGCACCGGGTCCACCGGAAGGGTCACGGCCGCGTCCGCACGGCTCCACGTGGCCAGCCAGGCGTCCTGCGGGCGCCCCATCAGCAGCAGCACCGGCGGACACCGGAAGATCTCGTCCTTGATCTGCCGGCACACACCCATGCCCCCGGCCGGAACCGCCTCGCCGTCCAGCACGCACGCGTCGATACCGCCCGCGTCCAGCGCCGACAGGACCGCCGGCAGCGTCGCGCACTCCAGGAACTCCACCGGCGGCAGGTCCGCGGCGGGCCTGCGTCCCGCCGCCAGCCGCACCTGCTCCCGGGTGCCCGCGTCGTCGCTGTAGACCAGAACCCGCGCAGTCGCCCGCATTTCGTTCCTCCACGTGGCCGTGAATCACGTTGATGTTGCGCGGGATGCTACTCCTCCCGGTGCGTCGTCAACATCGGTTCGAACATGTCGCAGGTGACCGCGCGCAGGGCTCATCTGATGGGCCGTTCGGGCCTTGCACACGCCCCTGACACTCCGAACGGCACCCCCCGGGGTGAGGGCGGGATAAGCGACCGACATAATGTCGGTCGTGGCGACAGCAACGACAGTAGATACCGGGCACGCGCACCCGACGGTCAACCGGCCGAACCTCGTCAGCGTCGGAACCATCATCTGGTTGAGTTCCGAGCTGATGTTCTTCGCGGCCCTCTTCGCGATGTACTTCACCCTGCGATCCGTGATGGGTCCCGAGTTCTGGACAGAACAGGCCGAGGCCCTGAATCTGCCCTTCTCGGCGACGAACACCACGATCCTGGTGCTCTCCTCGCTCACCTGCCAGCTCGGCGTATTCGCCGCCGAGCGCGGTGACGTGAAGAAGCTCAGGACGTGGTTCATCATCACGTTCGTCATGGGTGCGATCTTCATTGGCGGCCAGGTGTTCGAGTACACCGAGCTGGTCAAGCATGAGGGCCTGTCCCTCTCGTCCAACCCGTACGGCTCGGTGTTCTACCTGACCACCGGCTTCCACGGGCTGCACGTGACGGGCGGTCTCATCGCCTTCCTGCTGGTCCTCGGCCGGACGTACGCGGCCAAGAGGTTCACCCACGAACAGGCCACGTCGGCCATCGTCGTGTCCTACTACTGGCACTTCGTCGACGTCGTCTGGATCGGCCTCTTCGCGACGATCTACCTGATCAAGTAGCGAACACGTCACCGGGCGAAGACCCGGCACTCCATCCAGACACACCGACGCAGAAGATCCTGACACCGGGGTAATCCGTGAAAAAGCTCTCCGCACGACGACGCCATCCGCTGGCGGCGGTCGTCGTTCTACTCCTCGCGCTGGCGGCCACTGGGGGGCTGTACGCCGCCTTCGCCCCCGCGGGCAAGGCGCAGGCCGATGAAACCGCCCAGTCCCTCGCCATCGAGGAGGGCAAGAAGCTCTACGCCGTGGGTTGCGCAAGCTGCCACGGAACCGGCGGTCAGGGTTCCTCTGACGGCCCGAGCCTGGTCGGCGTCGGCTCCGCGGCCGTCGACTTCCAGGTGAGCACGGGCCGCATGCCCGCCCAGCAGCCCGGCGCCCAGGTGCCGAAGAAGCCCGTCATCTACGACCAGGCGCAGATCGACCAGCTGGCCGCGTACATCGCGTCGCTCGGCGCCGGTCCGATCACGCCGACCGAGAAGCAGTACGACCCGGCGGGCGCCGACATCGCCAACGGTGGTGAGCTCTTCCGCAACAACTGCGCGCAGTGCCACAACTTCACCGGCGAAGGCGGCGCGCTGACGAACGGCAAGTACGCCCCCAACCTCGAGGGCGTCTCGCCGAAGCACATCTACGAGGCCATGCAGACCGGCCCGCAGAACATGCCCTCCTTCCCCGACAGCACCATGCCGGAGAAGCAGAAGAAGGACATCATCGCGTACCTCCAGAACGTCAACGGCGAGAAGTCGACCAGCCCCGGCGGCCTGAAGCTCGGTGGCCTCGGCCCCGTCTCCGAGGGTCTGTTCGGCTGGATCTTCGCCCTGGGTGCGCTGATCGCTGTCGCCGTCTGGGTCGCGGCCCACACCGCTAAGGCCAAGAAGTCATGAGTAGCCAAGAGATTCCCGAAGAGAAGCACCTGCCGAGCGAGCAGGGCGACGCCCACCACAGTGGCGTAGCGGTCGCGGACGACCCGTTCGCCGACCCGGGCCTGCCGGTCCACAAGCCCCGCATCCAGGACATCGACGAGCGGGCGGCCAAGCGCTCCGAGCGCACCGTCGCGATGCTCTTCACGGTGTCGATGCTGGCGACGATCGGCTTCATCGCGTCCTACGTGATCTTCCCGGTCGACAAGATCGTCTACATCTTCCCCATCGGGAAGGTCAGCGCGCTCAACTTCTCCCTGGGCCTGACCCTGGGCGTGGCCCTCTTCTGCATCGGCGCGGGCGCGGTCCACTGGGCCCGCACCCTGATGTCCGACGTCGAGGTCGCCGCCGAGCGCCACGAGATCGCCGCTCCGCCGGAGGTCAAGGCGCAGGTCCTGCAGGACTTCGCCGACGGCGCGAACGAGTCCGGCATCGGCCGACGCCCCCTGATCCGCAACACGATGCTGGGCGCGATGGCCATGGTGCCGCTCGCCGGCGTCATGCTGCTGCGCGACCTGGGCCCGCTGCCCGAGGAGAAGCTGCGCAAGACCCTGTGGGCCAAGGGCAAGCTGCTCATCAACGACAACACGAACGAGCCGCTGCGTCCCGAGGACGTGCTCGTCGGGTCGCTGACCTTCGCCAGGCCGGAAGGCCTGGAGGAGGAGCAGCACGACTTCCAGGTCCAGATCGCCAAGGCCGCCCTGATGATCGTCCGTATCCAGCCGGACGACATCAAGGACAAGCAGGAACTGGAGTGGTCCCACGACGGGATCGTGGCCTACTCCAAGATCTGCACCCACGTCGGCTGCCCGATCAGCCTGTACGAGCAGCAGACGCACCACGTGCTCTGCCCGTGCCACCAGTCCACCTTCGACCTCTCCGACGGCGCCCGTGTCATCTTCGGCCCGGCCGGTCACGCGCTTCCGCAGCTGCGGATCGGCGTGAATGACGAAGGCTTCCTCGAAGCGCTCGGCGACTTCGAAGAGCCCGTCGGTCCTGCATTCTGGGAGCGCGGATGAGCACCAGCGACAACAACCAGCGCAAAGCGCCGGCCGGCGAGCGCGTAGCGGACTGGGCGGACGGCCGCCTGGGCATCTACGGCCTGGCCAAGGCCAACATGCGCAAGATCTTCCCGGACCACTGGTCCTTCATGCTGGGTGAGATCTGCCTCTACAGCTTCATCATCATCATCCTCACGGGTGTGTACCTGACGCTGTTCTTCCACCCGAGCATGAACGAGGTCGTGTACCACGGCTCGTACGTGCCGATGCAGGGCGTCATGATGTCCGAGGCCTTCGCCTCGACGCTGGACATCAGCTTCGACGTCCGCGGTGGCCTGCTGATCCGTCAGATCCACCACTGGGCGGCGCTGATCTTCGTCGCGGCGATGATCGTGCACATGATGCGCGTCTTCTTCACCGGCGCGTTCCGCAAGCCCCGTGAGGTCAACTGGATCTTCGGCTTCCTGCTGCTGGTCCTCGGCATGTTCACCGGCTTCACCGGTTACTCGCTGCCGGACGACCTGCTCTCGGGTACCGGTGTCCGCTTCATGCAGGGCGCCATCCTGTCCGTCCCGGTCGTCGGCACCTACCTGTCGATGTTCCTGTTCGGCGGGGAGTTCCCGGGCGGCGACTTCGTCGCACGGTTCTACTCGGTGCACATCCTGCTGCTGCCCGGCATCATGATGGGCCTGCTCGTGGCCCACCTGATCCTGGTCTTCTACCACAAGCACACCCAGTTCGCGGGCCCCGGCAAGACGAACAACAACGTCGTCGGCATGCCGCTGCTGCCGGTCTACATGGCCAAGGCCGGAGGCTTCTTCTTCCTGGTCTTCGGTGTCATCTCGGCCGTCGCGGCCATCGCCACGATCAACCCGATCTGGGCGCTCGGCCCGTACCGCCCGGACCACGTGTCCACCGGTGCGCAGCCCGACTGGTACATGGGTATGCCGGAAGGCCTGATCCGAGCCATGCCCGGCTGGGAGATCAACCTGTGGGGCCACACGCTCGTCCTGGGCGTGTTCATCCCGCTGCTGCTCTTCCCGCTGGTCCTCGGCGCGATCGCCGTCTGGCCCTTCATCGAGTCCTGGGTCACCGGGGACAAGCGCGAGCACCACATCCTGGACCGCCCGCGCAACGTCCCGACCCGCACCGCCTTCGGTGTCGCCTGGATCGCGGAGTACATCGTGCTCCTCATCGGCGGCGGCAACGACATGTTCGCCCAGTACTTCCACCTGTCGATCAACTCGATCACGTGGTTCGTCCGGATCGGCTTCTTCGTCGTCCCGGTGCTGGCGTTCATCGTCACCAAGCGGATCTGCCTCGGCCTCCAGCGCCGGGACCACGACAAGGTGCTGCACGGTCGCGAGACCGGCATCATCAAGCGTCTGCCGCACGGTGAGTTCGTCGAGGTCCACGAGCCGCTCCCGGCGGGCCAGCTGCACAAGCTCACCGCGCACGAGCAGTACAAGCCGATCGAGATCGGCCCGACGGTCGACGAGAACGGTGTCGAGCGCAAGGTGAAGGCCACCGAGAAGCTGCGCGCGAAGCTCAGCCAGGGCTTCTACGGTGAGAACAACCAGATTCCGAAGCCCACGGTGGAGGAATACAAGGAGATCCAGTCCGGCCACGGCCACCACTGATCCCCGTATGAACGCATGAGGGATTGATTTCGGTCAGTCCTGGTGTCGCCACGGCGAGAGCCCCGTCCAGTGTCTGGACGGGGCTCTTTGCCGTAACCGGGGCTGGATAGGCTGAACCCTGACGGATCAGACGTGGCGCCAGAGCATGAGGACGGCCCACCGACAGCAGGAGCGGACCATGAACGTTGCGACCCCGGCAGGCGGCGACAGCGTGGCGGCCCGTGGCTGGCCGGGCGTTCTCGACGCTCTGCTGACCGGCCAGGACCTGACCGCCGAGGACACCGCCTGGGCCATGGACCGGATCATGCGCGGAGAAGCCACCGACGCCCAGATCGCCGGCTTCATGGTCGCGCTGCGGGCCAAGGGGGAGACCGTCGAGGAGATCAACGGCCTCGTACGGGCGATGTACGCGCACGCCAACCTGATCGAGGTACCCGGCCGCACGGTCGACATCGTCGGCACCGGTGGCGACGGAGCCAAAACGGTGAACATCTCCACGATGTCGGCGATCGTGGTCGCCGGTACCGGCGCCAAGGTCGTCAAGCACGGAAACCGGGCCGCGTCCTCCGCGAGCGGCTCCTCGGACGTCCTGGAGAAGCTCGGCGTCAACCTCGACCTCGGCACGGCGCGCGTCGCGGAGGTCGCCGAGGAAGCGGGCATCACCTTCTGCTTCGCGGTGAAGTTCCACCCGGCCCTGCGCCACGTCGCGGCGGCCCGCAAGGAACTCGGCATCCGCACCACCTTCAACGTCCTCGGCCCGCTGACCAACCCCGCCCGGGTACGCGCCCAGGCCTCGGGCGTGGCCGACCCCCGGATGGCACCCATCGTGGCGGGCGTGCTCGCCTCACGGGGCTCCTCCGCGCTGGTCTTCCGCGGCGACGACGGCCTGGACGAACTGAGCACGACCTCCACCTCACGCGTCTGGTGGGTCCGTGACGGCAAGGTCTCCGAGCAGGCCTTCGACCCCCGTGACGTGGGCATCCCCCTGGTCGGCGTCTCCGCCCTGGCCGGCGGCGACCCCTCGTACAACGCGGACGTGGCCCGCCGCCTGCTGGCCGGCGAGACCGGCCCGGTCCGCGACGCCGTGCTGCTCAACTCGGCGGCCGCCCTGGTCGCCCTCGACCCCGGCCCCGGCAGCCTGGAGGAGCAGCTCACGGCCGGTATCGCCCGTGCGGCGGAGTCCATCGACTCCGGCGCGGCGCGGGCCGCCCTGGAGCGCTGGGTCACCGCCAGCAACGCGTAGCCGTACGAGAACGGCGTGAAAGCGACGACCCCGGTCCGCCATTCGGACCGGGGTCTTGCCTTCGGGCGATCTTGTGGCAGGATGCTGACCAGGTCACGAGTGACAGCGTTTAGGCCCCGGCTTGCTGTCCGGCAACCCTCCTTCCGTGGCGGGGTGCCCCGGGTGATGACCAGGTCGTAGGCAGCAAGGCCTACGGCAAGCGCGGATCCCTCGACACCAGGGGTCCTGGTCTTCTCGAGGAGCTTTTTCCGTGAGCAAGCGAATGCGATAGGGCGACTCCGCCCCTACTTCACCCTCGGATCAGGGTCACTTCCGTGTACCCCCGCCCCGCGCGGTCCGAGGACCCTCCCGTACCCCGGACGGCCGCAGCGCCGTACCCGCGTACGGGCACACCGAAGCCATTCAGCCCTGCCTGCCGGGAGATACCGCCATGTCCGCATCCCTGAACACCGCCGTCGCCACCACCACCGCCACCGTCGACCCCGCCTGTGCCGAGCCGCTCGCCGTCCTCGGCCGGGACGTCACCGTCCCCCTCGTCACCGGCGGCGAGGTCACCTACGCGGCCCTCGACTACGCGGCCAGCGCCCCCGCCCTGCAGCGCGTCTGGGACGACGTCGCCGCGTACGCCCCCTACTACGGCAGCGTGCACCGCGGCGCCGGATACCTCTCGCAGCTCTCCACCGACCTCTTCGAGCAGAGCCGGGTCACCGTCGCCGAGTTCCTCGACTGCCGCCCCACCGACCAGGTCGTCTTCACCCGCTCCACGACCGACTCGCTGAACCTGCTCGCCGCCGTACTCCCCGCCGACTGCCAGGTGTTCGTCTTCGAGACCGAGCACCACGCCTCCCTGCTGCCCTGGGTCGACGCACAGGTCACCTACCTCGACGCCCCGCGCACCCCGGCCGAAGCCGTCGCCACCCTGGAGCGGGCCCTCGCCGACCGCGTCCCCTACGGCCCCGCCCTGGTCTGCGTCACCGGCGCCTCCAACGTCACCGGCGAGCTGTGGCCCGTCAAGGAACTCGCCGCCGCCGCGCACGCCCACGGCGCCCGCATCGTCCTGGACGCCGCCCAACTGGCCCCGCACCACCCCGTCTCCGTGCAGGAACTCGACGTCGACTGGGTCGCCTTCTCCGGACACAAGCTCTACGCGCCCTTCGGCTCGGGGGTCCTCGCGGGCCGCGCCGACTGGCTCCAGGACGCCCAGCCCTACCTCGCGGGCGGTGGCGCCTCCCGCAAGGTGGCCCGCCGCGAGGACGGCGGCGTGGACGTCGAGTGGCACACCACGGCCGCCCGCCACGAGGCCGGCTCCCCGAACGTCATCGGCGTCTACTCCATCGCCTCGGCCTGCAAGGCCCTGACCGAGGCGGGCTTCGAGAACCTCGTCGCCCGCGAGCAGCAGCTCATCGCGAAGGTCCGGTCGGGCCTGGCGGAGGTTCCCGAGGTCCGGATCCTCTCCCTCTTCGGGGACGACGCCCCGCGGGTCGGCGTCATCTCCTTCGTCGTGGACGGCTGGAACAGCTCCCACTTCGCCGCCGCGCTGTCCGCCGAGTACGGGATCGGCGTCCGCGACGGCCTGTTCTGCGCCCACCCGCTGGTGCGGACCCTGCTGGGCAGCGAGCCGCAGGCCCAGGGCGAATGCGGAGCCCCCGAGGCGGCGCCGGGGGAGCGCTCCCTGAACGCGATCCGCGTCAGCTTCGGCGCCGGCACCCCGGACGAGCACGTCGACCGCTTCGTCGGCGCGGTGAAGGAACTGGTCACCTCCGGAGCCAAGTGGCAGTACCGCACGGAGGAAGGCCGCTGCGTTCCCGTCGCCTGAGGTGTCCCTGCGGTGTTCAGCTGGACTTTGCCCTTGCCGGGCGGGGCGCCTCAATCGCCGGCGGGGCTGGGTGGTGCGGGTGGTGCGGGGCCCCGCACGAGGGTCTCCTCGGCTCGGCGTGCGCGGCCATGTCCCGGCAAGACGGCCCAGGTCACGCCTCGTCCTGCGGGGACCCTCCTGCGTGCCCCCGCCCCACGCCGGGGCTTCGACAGAGACGGCCCGAGGGGTGGGGGGACGGGGCGGGGTGTCCCCGCAGGACGAGCGCGCAACCCCGCCCCACAGCCGAGACATGCCAGTAAGGCGCGAGCCGAGGAGACACCCCACCCCGGCCCCCCACCCCGACCCTTCAAGACACCGACCCGCCATAGCCGGCCCCGCCCCACATCGAGGCACGGGCCCGCAAATCCAGCCCCGCCGGCGTTTGAGGCGCGGCCCCGGGCGCAGCCCGAGCCGTACCGCACACCGCCGAGCGACCCCGCAGGGGAACCGGCCCCGCCGGCGATTGGGGCGCGGGTCCGGGCAGTGCCCGGGACACGCCGCGCACCGCCGAGCCACCAGCAGGGGCACCGCCGAGCACCCCGCAGGGGCTACGCGTCGAGGCCGATGGCGAACGCCGCTTCCAGGTCGTGCTGGGAGTACGTGCGGAACGCCACGTGCGTGTCCGTCGCCTCGACGCCCGGGATCTTGCTGATGCGGCCGGGGATGATGTCCGCCAGGTTCTCGTGGCGGGCCACGCGGACCAGCGCGATCAGGTCGTACGTCCCCGTGACGGAGTAGACCTCGCTGACGTTCTCGAGGGCGGCGATGGACTCGGCGATCTCGGGGATCCGGTCCACGCTGGTCTTGATGAGCACGATCGCGGTGATCACGGCTGGCTGTCTCCCTCGGTGGCCGTCGCTGGTCGTCTCACTCTAGTCGTACCCCGATATCGGGCCCACGCGTAGAGGAAGCCGAGCGAGAAGCCCACCAGATGGGCCAGATAGGCGACCCCCGGCCCGCTGCCGGCCCGCTGCGCCGCCACCCATTGGAGGGCGAACCAGAACAGCAGCACGAGCCACGCCGGGAACCGCAGCGGCAGGAAGAAGAGGAACGGGAACAGGCTCGTCACCCTCGCCCGCGGGAGCAGGAAGAGGAACGCGCCCAGGACGGCCGAGATGGCGCCGGAGGCTCCGACCAGCGTTTGCGGGGAGCCCGCGTTGGCCGCCGCGTACGCCGCCATCGCGAGGTAGCCCGTGCAGAGGTAGAAGCCGAGGAACGCCGGGCGGCCCATCCGTTCCTCCGCCATCGCACCGAAGACATGGAGGAACAGCATGTTCCCCAGCAGGTGCAGCCAGCTGCCGTGGACGAACAAGGCCGTCAGCGGGGTCAGCCAGGCTCGGGGGGTGCCCGTGAACAGTTCGTCCGGGACCACGCCCCAGCGTCGGAAGTAGGCCGTCCCGGCGGACAGCAGCTCATCCCCCGTCCCGTAGGCCGGGTTGAGCCCCGAGGCGGGGCCGAGAACGAACACCACGGCGCAGCCCGCGATCAGCGCATGGGTGACCACCGGTCCCCGGGCGGCCTCGCGAACGGCCCGCCACTTTACGATCATGTGACAGAGCATGACGTAAGGGGACCCACCTGAAGCGGTGGCAGGCCGTAGGGTTACGAGCTGCGGTCCGCAGGACGACGCATACGGCGGCGCGGACGGCTTTAATTGAATCAGCTACGAAGGAGAGAGCGGCCTGATGACGGTTCCCCTGCCGACCGACACCACCCGGTGGCGCTGCACCCTGTGCGGCAACCTCACGCGCTTCGACGTGACCCGTTCGTCGAAGGTCGTGGAGTACGTCCACCTGGACCTCGCCGGGGAGCCCAAGGTCGAGGAACGCGAGGTGGTCAATGAGACCATCGAGTCGGTCCGCTGTCGCTGGTGCAACGCGGTGGACCAGATCGAACTCGTGGACAGGCCGGGCGCGGACTCCTGACGGAGACGCACCCACAGGAAGATCACGGTAGGGGTGACGGATTGTGGAGCCAGCAAGCGGCGCTGAGCCGGCCGACGCGGCCGGCGACGCCGCCGAGGCGCTCGACCACCCGCTGCCGGAAGGCGTGCGGCGTCGGGTCGTCGCGCTCGTCTCGGACGCCTTCGGCGGACTGACGGTCGCGGACCTCCCGGCGCAGCTGCGCCAGTACGCCCGTTTCACCCCGACCCGGCGCGCCAAGTTCGCGGGCAACGCCATGGCCGCGGCGGTCGAGACCGACGCCGTGTTCCGCAGCAGGGTCGCCGAGAAGCTGCGTGAGGCGCAGGCCGATCTGGCCGCCGCGCTGGAGGCCGGCGCGCCCCCGGCCGCCGCGGATCCGCTGGACGTGGCGGCCGCCGCGTTCGTCCTGCGGCCGGCCGGTTGGGTCAAGCTGGTGGCCGCCGCGGGCGAGGAGGCGCAGCGCGCCGACGCCGAGCGGGTGGGTGAGGAGACCCGGCGCGAGCTGGAGCGGCTGCGCGAGGAGCTGGCCCACGCGCGGGAGCTGCAGCGCGCGGGCGGGGAGCAGGTCCGGGTCGAACTGGACGCGGCCCGCAAGGAAGCGGAATCGCTTCAGCGCAAGCTGCGCAGTGCTCTCAGCGACGTCAAGCGGGGTGACGCGGCCCTGCGCAAGGTGAATGCGGAGATCGACGGGATCCGCGGCGACGCGGCCGCCCGGGTGGCCGCCGCCGAGAGCGAGTCCCGGCGGCTCAAGTCCCGTCTCGCGGAGGTGGAGACGGCGCTGGAGACCTCGCGCCGGGCCACCCGTGAGGGGCGCAGCATCGAGGACATGCGGCTGCGGCTGCTGCTGGACACCGTGCTGGACGCGGCGCAGGGGTTGCGCCGCGAGCTGGCGCTGCCGCCGGTGAACACCCGCCCGGCCGATACCGTGGACGCGGTGGAGCCGGGCCGGATGACGCCGAAGGACATCGCGGCCCGGGCTCTGTCGGAGACCGATCCGGCGTTGCTGGACCAGCTGTTGGCGTTGCCTCAGGCCCATCTGGTGGTCGACGGGTACAACGTGACCAAGACGGGCTATCCGACGATGCCGCTGGAGAAGCAGCGGCTGCGGCTGCTGGGCGGGCTGTCGATGCTGGCCGCGCAGACGGGCGCGGAGATGACCTGTGTCTTCGACGGGGCGGAGCTGGCGGCCCCGGTGCTGCTCGCGCCGCCGCGCGGGGTGCGGGTGCTGTTCTCCAAGGCCGGGGTGACGGCGGACGAGCTGATCCGCCAGTTGGTGCGTGCGGAGCCGCCCGGCCGGCCGGTGGTCGTGGTCTCCACGGACCGGGAGGTCGCCGACGGGGTGGCCAAGGCGGGCGCACGGCCCGTGACGTCCGCTTTGTTGCTGAAGCGGCTTTCGCGCGTTTCGTAACTCCTCGCCCTGATGCCCGAATTGATGGGACTCGCGGGGGACGCACCGTCAAGTGCTCTGCACAGAGCGTGCGCTGTAGGTAAAGAACCTGGTGGGGGACCGAATTTTTTCCCGGCAGGATTTGAACTGATCACAGATGGGTCACTAGGGTCTGGTCAAACCTTCGTGCGGTAGATCACTCATTCGGGGTGGCAGCGAAGGTGCTGCCGAGTTGCGTTCTTCGGCGGCTCCCAGGAAGAAGGAGCTCGCCTTCGTGGCGTCCCACCGTCGACCCAAGCAGCCGAACCGCGCTCGTGTGACCGTGCTCACCTCGGTCGCGGCCGCAGCCGTCGCCCTCACCGCCCAGAGCGCCTCCGCCGCGCCGGCGAAGCCGAGCAAGGACGAGGTCAAGGCCCAGGTCGACGCGCTCTACGAAGAGGCGGAGCAGGCCACCGAGAAGTTCAACGGCGCCAAGGAGCGCCAGGACAAGCTCGAGAAGGAGATAGGCCAGCTCCAGGACCAGGTCGCGCGCGGCCAGGGCGACGTCAACGAGCTGCGCAGCACGCTCGGTTCGATGGCCAGCGCCCAGTACCGCAGCGGCGGCATCGACCCCTCCCTCGCCCTCCTCCTCTCCGAGGACCCCGACAGCTACCTCGACAAGGCCTCCTCCCTGGAGCACCTGAGCGGCAAGCAGGTCGAGTCGGTCCAGCGGATCCAGGAGAAGCAGCGCACCCTCGCGCAGCAGCGCCAGGAGGCCGCCGGCAAGCTCGCCGACCTCGACGCCACCCGCAAGGAGCTCGGCGAGAAGAAGAAGGTCTCCGCCGAGAAGCTCGCCGCGGCCCAGGCCCTGCTCAACTCGCTGACCACGCAGGAGCGCGCGGCGCTCAAGGACGAGGAGTCGCGCGCCAGCCGCGCCGACAGCCAGCGCGTGGACCTCGGCAACGTCAAGGCCTCCGGCCGTGCCGGCGCCGCCCTCGAAGCCGCCAAGACGAAGCTGGGCTTCACCTACCAGTCCGGTGGTACCGGCCCCAACGTCTACGACTGCTCCGGGCTGACGCAGTGGGCCTACAAGCAGGCCGGCGTCACCATCAGCCGCACCACCTTCACCCAGGTGAACGACGGCACCCGCATCGGCCGCAGCCAGCTCCAGCCCGGTGACCTGGTCTTCTTCTACGGCGACCTGCACCACGTCGGCCTCTACGCCGGCAACAACATGACGCTGCACGCCTCGAACCCGCGCAGCGGCATCAAGTACGAGTCCATGGACAACATGCCGTTCCAGTTCGGCGTCCGGGTCGGCTGACCCCTCCGCCCCGCAGTACGGGACGCGCCCGACACCGCCCATCCGGGCGAATTCCCGGGCCCACGTCTGACCGCACGCCCCGCCGGTGACCTGCGTCTCCTGCGGGGCGTCGGCATGTGCGCCCGCCGACGGTCGTTGGCCGGTGTGTGGTCACGCCGCTACTGTCTGCCAGCGCGGAACCCGGCACACGGCCGTCCACGGGGGGCGGACCCGGGCCCCGCGCAGCGGAAGGGAGCGGTTTCACGTGGCGTCCCATCGCCGGGCCGGGCTCGGCAGCCTCGACCGGAACACGAAGGTCACCGTCCTCACCGCCGCCGCGGCCACGGCCGCGGTCGCCATGACGGGCGTACCCGCGAGCGCGGCACCCGGCCTCCCTCACGAACCCGGCGGCGGGGCGAGAACGGGCATCAGCGCCCAGGTCGACCGCCTCTTCGAGGAGGCCGAGCAGGCCACCGAACGCTTCAACGAGGCGGGCGAGAAGGCCGACCGGCTCCGCGTCGAGGTCAACCGGGCCCAGGACGCGGTGGCCCGCGGCCAGGAGCGCATCAACACCATGCGGGGCGTCCTGGGCACCTACGCCGGGGCCCAGTACCGGGGCGGCGGCATCGACCCCGCCATCGGGCTGATGCTGGCCGAGGACCCCGACGCCTACCTGGAACGGGCGGCCGCCCTCGACCGGCTGACCGGCCGGCAGGCCCGCCAGCTCGAGGAACTCCGCGAGGAGCAGCGCGAACTCGGCCAGGAGCGCCGGGAGGCCGCCGGGAAACTCGCCGAACTCGACGCCCTGCGCTCCGACGTGGCCCGGCACAAGCGCTCCGTCACCGCGAAGCTCGCGGCAGCCCGCCGGCTGCTCAACGCCATGCCCTCCGGGGAGCGGGCCGACTACGAACGCGCCTCGCGCTCCGGGGGCCGCCCCGAGGGACTGCCCGAGCTGTCCTCCCTGGGCCCGTCCTCCGGGCGCGCCGCGACCGCCGTCATGGCGGCCCGCGCCGCGGTCGGCCGACCCTACGTGTGGGGCTCCACCGGTCCCTCCGGCTTCGACTGCTCCGGGCTGATGGTCTGGTCGTACCGGCAGGCCGGGGTCTCGCTGCCGCGTACCTCCCAGGCCCAGCGGCACGCCGGCCGGCAGGTGCCGCTCTCGCAGGCCCGCCCCGGCGACCTGGTGACGTACCGCTCGGACGCCAGCCACGTCGGCATGTACGTCGGCAACGGCCAGGTGGTGCACGCCCCGTATCCCGGGGCCAGGGTCCGCTACGACCCGGTCGGGATGATGCCCGTCTCCTCGGTGACCCGGCCCTAGCGGGTGTCTTGTCGGTCGGGCCCGGCCTGATCGGCAAGACACCCCCTGGCGGACCCGTGCGTACGATCGTCGGATGTCCCCCGTCCGCCGGTTCCTCGTCCGCGTGCTGCCGCTCCTGCTGAGCGCGCTGCTCGCCGGGTGCGGCGCGCCCGCCCCGCGGGACGGCGCCGAGCGGGACATCCGGGAGGCCGTCGCCGACTGGTCACGGACACCGCCCGCGGCTCTCGCCGGGATCCCGCTGGAGGGCTGGGCGTACGAGGTCTCCGCGGTCCGGCGCGACGGCGCCGCCGCCACCGCACGGGCCGAGCTGCGCTACCGGCTGAGCGGCTACGACGCGGCCGCGGCCGGCTCGGCGCGCGAGGTGCGGCTGACCCGGGACGGCGGCCGGTGGCAGGTCACCGGGGACCGGGCCGCGCCGGGCGCGCTGCCGCAGCTGTGGGACCAGGGCCCGGTGACGGTGGTCCGTGGTGCCCATGCGCTGGTGCTGGGCGTCGGCCAGGAGGCGGGGACGCTGTCCGCGATCGCGGCGGAGGCCGACCGGGCGGTGCCCGCGGCGAGCGCCGCCTGGCCGGGGCCCTGGGCGGGCCGGGCCGTGGTGCTGGTGCCCGGGTCCCTGGAGCGGATGGCGGAGCTGCTGGGTCGCCCGGCGGCCGAGTACCGGGGCATGGGGGCCGTCACCACGGGCCGGGTGAGCGCGGCCCCCGCCCCCGCCGACCGGGTCGTCGTGAACCCGCAGGGGTGGGGGCAGCTCAGTCCGTCGGGTCGCGGGGTGATCCTGACCCACGAGGTCACCCATGTGGCCACCCGGGCGGCGACGACCGCCACCACCCCGCTGTGGCTCTCCGAGGGCTTCGCGGACTGGGCCGCCTACCGCGGCACCCAGGTCACGCCGGAGCAGGCCGCCCCGGCCCTGGCCAGGGCCGTACGGCGGGGCGAGGTGCCGGGCGCGCTGCCCGGGGCGGAGGACTTCGCCTTCGGCGGCGATCCGGAGGCGCTGGCCCGGGCGTACGAGGGCGCCTGGCTGACCTGCCGGCTGATCGCGGGGAGGTGGGGCGAGGCGGCGCTGGTGGACCTGTACGGGAGGGCCGGGCGCGAGCCGTGGCCGGTGGCCGTGCGCGGGGCCCTCGCAGTGGACCCGGACGCGTTGACGAAGGACTGGCAGGAGGCCCTGCGGGCGGAGTTCCGCTGAGGGCGTCCGGTACGTTGGCAGCGATGCACAAGACGCTGATCGTGACCAACGACTTCCCGCCGCGACCGGGCGGCATCCAGGCCTTCCTGCACAACATGGCGCTACGGCTGGATCCCGACCGGATCGTCGTCTACGCCTCCACCTGGAAGCACAGCGCGGAGGGCCGCGAGGCCACCGCGGCCTTCGACGCGGAGCAGCCGTTCCAGGTGATCCGCGACCGTACGACGATGCTGCTGCCGACCCCGCGCGTGACGCGGAGGGCGGTCGGCCTGCTGCGCGAACACGGCTGCGAGTCCGTGTGGTTCGGGGCGGCGGCCCCGCTCGGGCTGATGGGCCCCGCGCTGCGGCGGGCGGGTGCGCGGCGGATCGTGGCGACCACCCACGGGCACGAGGCGGGCTGGGCCCAGCTGCCGGCCGCGCGGCAGCTGCTGCGCCGGATCGGCGAGGGCACCGACACGTTGACCTACCTGGGGGAGTACACGCGCTCGCGGATCGCCTCGGCGGTGACGGACCGGGCGGCGGCCCGGATGGTGCAACTCCCGCCGGGGGTGGACGAGAAGACCTTCCACCCGGGATCGGGCGGGGCCGAGGTCCGGGCCCGGCTCGGGCTGACGGACCGGCCGGTGGTGGTCTGCGTCTCCCGGCTGGTGCCGCGCAAGGGGCAGGACACCCTGATCGAGTCGATGCCGCGGATCCTGGCGGCGGTGCCGGACGCGGTGCTGCTGATCGTGGGCGGCGGGCCGTACGAGGCGGACCTGCGGGAGCTGGCCGTCTCCACCGGTGTCTCGGACTCGGTGGTCTTCACCGGAGCCGTCCCGTGGTCGGAACTCGCGGCGCACTACGGCGCGGGTGACGTCTTCGCCATGCCGTGCCGGACCCGGCGGGGCGGCCTGGACGTGGAGGGGCTCGGCATCGTCTACCTGGAGGCCTCGGCCACGGGGCTGCCGGTGATCGCGGGCGACTCCGGCGGGGCGCCGGACGCGGTGCTGGACGGGGAGACGGGCTGGGTCGTGCGGGGCGGGTCCCCCGAGGAGGCGGCGGACCGGATCGTCACCCTGCTGCAGGATCCGGAGCTCCGTCGCCGGATGGGCGAGCGTGGCCGGGAGTGGGTCGAGGAGAAGTGGCGCTGGGACCTCCTGGCGGAACGGCTGCGCGAGCTGCTCTGAGTGTCGGGGTGCGGCGCCGCTGCCGGGGGCCTGCCCCCGGACCCCCGCGCCTCGAACGCCGGCAATGTCCAGCCCCTCCGGCGTTTGAGGAGCGGGGTTCGGGGCGGAGCCCCGACGGCGGAGCCGCCGGTGAGCATCTGCGCAGCCACGTCTGACTGTTCCTCAGATGTCTGTCAATACCGCGGCTGGGCGGAAGGCTGGATTCCGCCCATGATGCGGCCATGACATCCAATCTGACGCGCCGTCAAATGCTCGGCCTCGGCGCCCTCTCGACCGCCGCCGCGCTCGGCTTCACCCGGATCTCGGTGGCCTCCGCCGCGGGCGTGGAGCCCGCCGCCGCCCGGTACGCCCCCGCCATCGTCGTCGGCTCCGGCTACGGATCCGCCGTCGCCGCCCTGCGGCTCGGCCAGGCCGGCGTACGTACCGTCGTGCTGGAGATGGGCCGACTCTGGGACACCCCCGGGCCCGACGGCAAGATCTTCCCGTCCACCTCCGCCCCCGACCAGCGCTCCATGTGGTTCCGCAACCGCACCGAGGCCCCGCTCGCCCAGTTCCTCTGGCTCGACGTGGTCAACCGCGACATCAGCCCCTACCCCGGCGTCCTCGACCGCGTGAACTACGGCGACATGTCCGTGTACGTCGGCCGGGGGGTCGGCGGCGGATCGCTCGTCAACGGCGGCATGGCCCCCACGCCCCGGCGCTCGTACTTCACCGAGGTGCTGCCCCAGGTCGACGCCGACGAGATGTACGGCACGTACTACCCCCGCGCCCGCGCCATGCTCGGGGTGAACGACATCGACCCCGCCTGGTTCGAATCCACCGAGTGGTACCGCTTCGCCCGGATCTCCCGCAAGCACGCCCAGAACACCGGCCTGAAGACCGTCTTCGTCCCCAACGTCTACGACTTCGCGTACATGCAGCGCGAGGCAGCCGGCACCGCCACCCGCTCGGCCCTCGCCGGTGAGGTCATCTACGGCAACAACCACGGCAAGAAGAGCGTCGACAAGACCTACCTCGCCGCCGCCGTCGGCACCGGCAACGTCACCATCGAGACCATGCAGCGCGTCGTCGGCGTACGGCCCGACCCGGCCGGGGGATACGTCGTGACGGTCCGAACCAGCGACGTCACCGGACGGGTCACCCAGGTCCGCGAACTCGGCTGCGCACAGCTCTTCCTCGGGGCCGGGAGCCTGGGGACCACCGAGATCCTGCTGCGGGCCCGCGAGAAGGGAACGCTGCCCGCACTCAGTGACAAGGTCGGGCTCGGCTGGGGGCCCAACGGCAACGTCATGACCGCCCGCGCCAACCACCTGTGGGACACGGTCGGCTGCAACCAGGCCACCATGCCCGCGATGGGCATCGACGACTGGGACAACGCCTCGAACCCGGTCTTCGCCGAGATCGCCCCGCTCCCCATGGGCATCGAGCACTGGATCTCGATGTACCTGGCCATCACGAAGAACCGGGAGCGGGGGCACTTCACGTACGACGCCGCCACCGACTCGGCCCGGCTCAACTGGCGGCGGGACCAGAACACGCCCTCGGTGAACGCGGCGAAGAACCTCTTCGACCGCATCAACCGGCGCAACTTCACGATGTACCGGTACGACCTCTTCGGCGACAACAAGGCCTTCGCCGACAACTTCACCTACCACCCGCTCGGCGGCTGCGTCCTCGGGGACGCCACCGACGCCTACGGGCGGGCCAAGGGCTACCAGGGGCTGTACGTGGTCGACGGCTCCCTGATCCCCGGGTCGCTCGGCGTGAACCCCTTCGTGACCATCACCGCCCTCGCGGAGCGGAACATGGCCAGGATCCTCGCCGACCCCCGCTGACAGCGGCCTCCGGCCGCGGGCCCCACCAGCCCCCGACCGGCCGCGTACCAGCCGCGGACTAGCCGCGGTACAGCGCCTCGATCTCGTCCGCGTAGTCCTTCGCCACCACGTTGCGCTTCAGCTTCAGCGACGGCGTGATGTGGCCCGACTCCTCCGTGAACTGGGAGGGCAGAATGCGGAATTTCCGCACCGATTCCGCCTTGGAGACCGCCGCGTTGCCGTCGTCGATCGCCTTCTGGACGGCGGCGATGAGGTCCGCGTCCTCGCGCAGCTCCGCCGCCGTGACCCCGGCCGGCTTGCCGTTCTCCGCCGCCCAGCGGCCGAGGAACTCCTCGTCGATGGTGACCAGCGCGGCCACGAACGGCCTCGCGTCGCCGACCACCATGCACTCGGCGACCAGCGCGTGCGCCCGGATCCGGTCCTCGATCACCGCGGGGGCGACGTTCTTGCCACCCGCCGTGACGATGAGCTCCTTCTTGCGGCCCGTGATCGTCAGGTAGCCGTCCTCGTCGAGGGTGCCGACATCGCCGGTGTGGAACCAGCCGTCGGTCAGCGCCTCGGCGGTCGCCGCCTCGTTGTTCCAGTACCCCGTGAAGATCTGCTCGCCGTGCAGCAGCACCTCACCGTCGTCCGCGATGCGCACCACGGAGCCCGGCATGGGCTGGCCGACCGTACCGATCTTCTGCTTGTCCCACGGGTTGAAGGTGGTAGCGGCACAGGACTCGGTCAGGCCGTAGCCCTCCAGGACCGTGAAGCCGATACCGCGGAAGAAGTGGCCGAGCCGCTCGCCCAGCGGCGCACCGCCGGAGATCGCGTACTCGCCGCGCCCGCCGAGGACCGCGTGCAGCTTGCTGTAGACCAGCTTCGAGAAGATCTTGTGCTTGAGCTTCAGCCCGAACGACGGGCCACGCGGGGTGTCCAGCGCACGGCTGTAGGCGATGGCCGTGTCGGCCGCCGCGTCGAAGATCTTCCCCTTGCCGTCGGCCTGCGCCTTGGCGCGCGCCGAGTTGTAGACCTTCTCGAAGACCCGGGGGACGCCGAGGATCAGCGTGGGGCGGAAGGACTGCAGCTCGTCGGTCAGGTTCTTGATGTCCGGTACGCAACCCAGGCGGATCGGCGCCAGCACGGCCGCCACCTCCACCAGACGCCCGAAGACGTGCGCGGCCGGCAGGAACAGCAGCACCGAGCACTCGCCGGTCTTGAACAGCGGGCTCAGGCGCTCCACCGCGTTGCCGCACTCCGCGAAGAAGTTGCGGTGGGTCAGCACACAGCCCTTGGGGCGGCCGGTGGTGCCCGAGGTGTAGACGATCGTGGCCGGGTCGTCGGCGCCCGCGAGGCCGCTGCGCTCCTCGACCTCGGCGTCGGAGATCTCCGCACCGGCGGCCTTCAGCGTCTCCAGCGCGCCCTGCTCGATCTCCCAGACCTCGCGCAGCTCCGGCAGCCGGTCGCGCAGCGAGGCCACGGCCGCGCTGTGCGCCGGGCTCTCCACGATGACGGCGACGGCGCCGGAGTCACCGAGGATCCACTGGACCTGCTCGGCGGAGCTGGTCTCGTACACGGGGACGGTGACGCCGCCCGCGCTCCAGATCGCGAAGTCGAACAGCACCCACTCGTAGCGGGTGCGGGAAATGAGGGCGACCCGGTCGCCGGGCCGGATGCCGGCCGCGATGAGGCCCTTGGCCGCGGCACGTACCTCGGCGAGGAACTCCGTCGCGGTCACGTCCTGCCACCGGCCGTCGACCTTGCGGCTCATGACGGCGGTGTCTGGATGCTGAGCGGCGTTGCGGCGGATGAGATCCGTCAGGTTCCCGTCCGACGGGACCTCGTACAGGGCCGGAAGGCTGAACTCGCGCAAGACTGCTGCTCCTCTGGGCGCCATCGCCACCATGTGGACCGACCGGACGTTACCCACCGGTAGTGGGTTCCCGATAGGGGGAACCGGCCAGATGTTCCGTGCGTCACATTCTGCACTTACCCTGCCTCACCACTTACGTGCAGACAGTAGTCGACCCCCTCCGCGACTCGGAAGTAACCGCAGGTCCGGCCACCCTTCTCAGCCCCTCTACCCGCCGCCCCCAGGCGGCCCTAGGGTTGGCCGCATGGCTGGCAGCATGCGGGGACAGCAGTTCGGCACGAGCGGATCAAGCCGTGGACCAGGCCCGGGGCCCGGTCGCGACGCGGGCCCGAGGACGGGCCGCACCAGGGTCCACGTCGTCAGCGACGTGCACGGCAACACCGAGGCCCTCGCCCGCGCGGGCGACGGGGCCGACGCCCTCATCTGCCTCGGCGACCTCGTGCTCTTCCTCGACTACGCCGACCACTCGCGCGGCATCTTCCCCGACCTGTTCGGCGTCGAGAACGCCGACCACATCGTCGAGCTGCGCACCGCGCGCCGCTTCGAGGAGGCCCACGCCTTCGGCCGGCAGCTCTGGGCCGGCCTGGACCGGGACACCCTCATCGAAGGTGCAGTCCGCCGCCAGTACGCCCAGATGTTCGCCGCCTTCCCCACCCCCACGTACGCCACCTACGGCAACGTCGACGTCCCGGGCCTGTGGCCCGAGTACGCCGACCGCGACGGCATCACCGTGCTCGACGGCCAGCGGGTCGAGATCGGCGGCCGCGTCTTCGGCTTCGTCGGCGGCGGACTGCCCTCCCCGATGCGCACCCCCTACGAGGTGGACGTGGAGGAGTACGCCGCCAAGGTCGAGGCCCTCGGCGAGGTGGACGTCCTCTGCTCGCACATCCCGCCGGAGGTGCCCGAGCTCTGCTACGACACGGTCGCCCGCCGGTTCGAACGCGGCAGCGAGGCCCTGCTCGCCGCGATCCGCCGCACCCGCCCCCGCTACGCCCTCTTCGGACACGTCCACCAGCCGCTCGCCCGACGGATGCGCATCGGGAACACCGAGTGCGTGAACGTGGGCCACTTCGCGTCCACCGGCCGGCCCTGGGTCCTCGAATGGTGAAGATCCAGCCGCTTCCCGGCCGCCTCCCGCAGGGTGCGGGGGCCGGGCGGGAGGCACTGCAGTGGCGACGTCCGCACGCGCGGTAGCCTTCACGCGGCGGCCCCAGGCCGCACACATCCTCGAACCACCCCAGCTGCCGCTGGGAGGTACCCCCAGCCCGGAGGAGCGACCGCGATGGCGGAACACACCAGCTCAAGCATCACGATCGAGGCTCCGCCCGCCGACGTGATGGCCGTGATCGCCGACTTCGCCCGTTACCCCGAGTGGACCGGCGAGGTGAAGGAGGCCGAGGTACTGGCCACCGACGCCCAAGGGCGCGCCGAGAAGGTCCGCCTGCTGCTCGACGCGGGCGCGATCAAGGACGACCACACCCTCGCCTACGCCTGGAAGGGCACCGACGAGGTCAGCTGGACCCTGGACAAGTCCCAGATGCTCCGCCAGCTGGACGGCTCCTACCGCCTGGCCGCCGTCGACGGCGGCAAGCGCACCGAGGTCACCTACCAGCTGACCGTCGACGTCAAGATCCCCATGCTCGGCATGATCAAGCGCAAGGCCGAGAAGGTCATCATCGACCGGGCCCTCGCGGGCCTGAAGAAGCGCGTCGAAACCGTCTGACCCCGAGACCCGCGCACCGGACGGGCCGAGGAACGCGCCGCGCGCCCTCCGGGCCCACCGCCCACGGGCGCGCGGCCCACGGACCACCACCGACCCGGAGCACCCGCACATGCACACCTTGCTGATCACCGGCCCCGGCGGGGCCGGGCGGACCACCGTGGCGGCGGCCACCGCCCTCGCTGCGGCCCGCCACGGGCAGCGGGTGCTGCTGCTCTCCGGCGACATCGGCGACCCGCTCAGCGCCCTGGTCGGCGACCCGGCCGCCCCCGGGCTGCGGGTGGCCCGGGTCGACTCCGGCGAGGAGTTCCGCGAAGAACTCGTCGCCCTCCAACAGCGCGGATCCGCCCTCCTCGGCATGGTCGGAGCCCGGCCACTGGGCGCCGAGGAGATCACCGAACTCCCCGGTGCCGAGCAGTTCGCCCTGCTCCGCGCCTTGCGGCGGGCCGCCGCCGCGCCCGACACCGACCTCGTCGTCGTCGACATGCCACCGCTCCACCAGACCGTGGCCACCCTCGCCCTCCCCGCCCAGCTGCGCCGCTACCTCGCCCGGCTGCTGCCCGCCGAACGGCAGGCCGCCCGCGCCCTGCGGCCCGTACTGGCCCAGCTCGCCGGCGTCCCCATGCCCGCGCAGTGGCTCTACGAGACCGCCGCCCGCTGGGACGAGGAGCTGGCCACCGTCCAGGCCGTCGTCGAGGCCGACACCACCGAGCTGCGGCTGGTCGCCGAGCCCGGCCCGGCCGCCACCGACGCGCTGCGCCTCGGCCGGCTCGGACTCGCCCTCCAGCAGCTGCCCGTCTCCGCCGTCGTCGCCAACCGCATGGCCCCCCAGGACTGCGCCGACCCCTGGCTCGCCGGGCTCGCCGCCCAGCAGGAGAAGTACGCCGCCGAGTGGGCCGCCGAGCTCCCCGTGGTGCCCCTCGCCCACCTCGGCCGCGACCCCCGCGGCCCGCAGGACCTGGAACGGCTCGCCACCGACGCCCTCGTCCCCGAGCCGCCCGCACCCCGCCGGGCCTGGGCCGTCGAGGACCGGCGGGACACGGACGGCGTGCTCGTCTGGGTGGTACCGCTGCCCGGCGCGCACAAGAGCGACCTCGACCTCGTCCGCCGCGGCGACGAACTGCTGCTCACGGCCGGCCCCCACCGCAGGATCGTTCCGCTCCCCGGGGCGCTGCGCCGCTGCACCGTCTCCGGCGCCGCCCTCGCCGACGGGGAGCTCCGCGTCCGCTTCACCCCCGACCCCGGACTGTGGCCCCGCACGCGATGAACCGCGTACCCCCGTTCGGGTACCGTCGAAGGTAGTCCGTACCGCACGCCCAGCAGCAGCCGCAGGAGAGAGTCCGCCATGAGCGAGGCCACCGACCGTCCCACCGAAGACGACGCCTGGGCCGGCGCCTGTGCCGAGGACCTCGCCGCCGAGCAGGAACGCCGGCGCGGACAGGAACAGGCCGGGGCCGGCGGCACCGGAACCGCCGCCGAAGAGCTCTTCAAGCTCTTCGAAGCCGTCGCCGACAAGGTGTCCGGGCTGAACAACCCGCTGTTCGGCGTGGCCGCACAAGGGGCGGTGCGCCAGATCGTCGACCAGGCCAAGACCGCCGCCAAGCCCGTCATCGAGCGCAACCCGGAAGTCTTCGACCACCTCGCGGCCGCCGGCTCCGAACTGCTCGCCGCCTACCGCTCGGCCGTCGAGGGCCACGAGCGCCGCTGGACGCGGGGCGAGACCCCGGCTCCCCGGCAGGCGTCCCACGACCGCGACCCGCGTGACGAAGGGCCCGACGAGGGCCCCTCCGAGCGGATCGATCTCGACTGATCCTCCGGAAGCCTCGGGTACGGTTGGCCGTGGCGGGGTTTGACCGGAAACCGAGGGACTAATGGGACTCACCATCGGCGTCGACATCGGCGGCACGAAGATCGCGGCCGGCGTGGTCGACGAAGAGGGCACGATCCTTGAGACGTACAAGGTGCCCACCCCGCCGACCGCGGACGGAGTGACGGAGGCCATCTGCGCCGCCGTTTCCGAGGTCAGCAGCAACCACACCATCGACGCCGTCGGCATCGGCGCCGCCGGATACGTGGACGACAAGCGCGCGACCGTACTCTTCGCGCCCAACATCAACTGGCGGCACGAGCCGCTCAAGGACAAGGTCGAGCAGCGCATCGGCCTGCCCGTCGTCGTCGAGAACGACGCGAACTGCGCGGCCTGGGGCGAGTACCGCTTCGGCGCCGGCCAGGGCCACGACGACGTCATCTGCATCACGCTCGGCACCGGCCTGGGCGGCGGCATCATCATCGGCAACAAGCTGCGGCGCGGACGCTTCGGCGTCGCAGCCGAGTTCGGGCACATCCGGGTCGTCCCGGACGGCCTGCTGTGCGGCTGCGGCAGCCAGGGCTGCTGGGAGCAGTACGCCTCCGGGCGCGCGCTCGTCCGGTACGCGAAGCAGCGCGCCAACGCCACCCCCGAGAACGCGGTGATCCTGCTCTCCCTCGGCGACGGCACCCCCGAGGGCATCGAGGGCAAGCACATCAGCGAGGCCGCCCGGCAGGGTGACCTGGTGGCCGTCGACGCCTTCCGCGAACTGGCCCGCTGGGCCGGCGCCGGACTGGCCGACCTGGCCTCGCTGTTCGACCCGTCCGCCTTCATCGTCGGCGGCGGCGTCTCGGACGAGGGCGACCTCGTCCTCGACCCGATCCGCAAGTCCTTCAAGCGCTGGCTGGTCGGCGGCGCCTGGCGCCCGCACGCCCAGGTCCTCGCCGCGCAGCTCGGCGGCAAGGCCGGACTCGTCGGCGCGGCCGACCTGGCCCGCCAGGGCTGACCTTTCCCCTGCTTTCCACGCGTACCGCCCGTCGCGCCCCTTGGGGGAGCGGCGGGCGGCTGCGTATCTTGCGGTACATGGACCAGATGCCGCCCTCGCTGCCGAAGTCCCGTACGGAGCCCGACGGTTCTGCCGTGATCCGGGTACTGAGCTACAACATCCGCTCCCTGCGCGACGACGAGGAGGCGCTGGCCCGGGTCATCCGGGCGTGCGAGCCCGACCTCGTCCTCGTCCAGGAGGCCCCCCGGTTCTTCCGGTGGCGCAAACACGCGGCCCGGCTGGCCGCCAAGTGCGACCTGGTCGTGCTGGGCGGGGGCGCGACGGCGGCCGGGCCGCTGCTGCTGTGCTCGCTACGGGTCTTCGTGGAGCGCGCGGAGGACGTGCTGCTGCCGCGCACCCCCGGACTGCACCGCAGGGGCTTCGCCACGGCGGTGGTCCGGATCGGGGGCGTGCGGGTGGGGCTGGCCTCCCTGCACCTGTCGCTCCAGGCGGCGGAGCGCCGGGCCCACGCGGAACTGCTGCTGGAACGGCTGGCCGGCATGGACGTGCCGTACGCGATCGCCGCGGGCGACCTGAACGAGGGCCCGGACGGGCCGGCGTACGGGCGGCTGGCCACCGAGCTCCAGGACTGCCGGGCGGTGGCCCCGTGGGGCGGCGGACCGACCTTCCCGGCGGTGGCGCCGGACCGCCGGATCGACGCCGTGTTCGCCTCGAAGGGGGTGGAGGTGCTGGCCTGCGGTGTCCCCGCGGGCCTGCCGGGCCTCTCGCTCACGGACCTGCGGTCGGCGACGGACCACCTGCCGGTGCTGGCGGCCCTCCGCCTGGCGGCTGCGCCGTAGCTCGGCGGTTCAGGGGGTCCCGGGTGCGGGCCGGTTGCCGGGGGCGCCGCCCCCGGACCCCCGCGTCTCAAACGCCGGCGAGGCTGAACGAGCGCCTCAAACGCCGGCGAGGCCGAGATCGGTCAGACGACCGCGCCGCGGCCCGGGTCGTCGTCGTCATCCTCGTCGTGCTGCATGCGTGCGACCAGCGTCGCGAAGCCGCCCAGGAAGCCGCCGATGCCCAGCGTCGTCAGCCACCAGGTCATCTCCCACTGCAGGAGCACCGCGAGCAGCAGCAGCACCGGGCCGCCGACGACAGCCAGCCACGCGAACTTCGACGTCGTGTCCGCCGGCGGGAGCTCCGGCTCCGGGGGGACGAAGTGACCCTCCTCCGCCGGAGTCAGGTCGTCGTCCTTCGGCTCCGCCGGCGAGTGGTCCCGGGGACCCGCCATGCCCACGCCCGGGGCGAAGACCACGGAGCTGCCCAGCACCGCCGGAGGACCCGCTTCCGCGTCCGGCTTCGGGTCCTGCTTCGGATCGGCCTTCGCATCGGCCTTCGGGTCCGGTCCGGACTCCGGCGGCAACGGCTTGACGTCCTCCTCCGGCAGGAGGAGGTTCTCGATCGGTCTGAACGGCCGGGCCCCCGGCGGGTCCGGCGGCTCCTGCCCGTACCCGGCGACGATCGCCGCCCACGCCGCTTCCTCGTCCAGCGGCGGAACCCCGCCCGACTGCTCCTCGTGCTCAGCCACCGGCCTCCGCCCCCTCCCTGCCCACGCTCTCCGCCAGTCGGCCGATGAACGCATAGCTGTCCGCGAAGATCCGCTCCGCGTCATGGTCCAACGTCGCCACGTGGTAACTCTGTTCCAGCAGGGTCTCGGTGACATCCGTGGAGGAGACCCGGGCCAGCACGCGCGCCGAGTCCACGGGCGGTACGACATGGTCCTGCGGGCTGTGCAGCAGCAGCAACGGCTGCGTCACCTGCGGCAGCTCGGCGTCCACGAGCCGCAGGAACTTCTTCAGCGAGTGCGCGGCATGGGTGGGGACCCGGTCGTAGCCGACCTCCTCCGAGCCCGGCTTCGCGATGTCGCTGGCGATGCCCGGCGTCGACCGGATCAGGTGCTTGGTCACCGGCAGGGTCACGGCCAGCGGGTCGTGCACCTTGTTGGCCGGGTTGACGAGCACGAGGCCACTGATCGCGTCCCCGTGCTTGGCCGCCAGCCGCAGGGACAGCGCCCCGCCCATCGACAGCCCGAAGACGAACACCTGCTCGCACCGGTCCAGCAGTTCCCGCAGGGCGCGGTCCACCTCCGCGTACCAGTCCTGCCAGCCCGTGAGCTGCATGTCCTGCCAGCGCGTCCCGTGCCCGGGGAGCAGCGGCAGCGACACCGTGAGGCCCCGCCCGGCGAGGTACTCGGCCCAGGGGCGCAGGGACTGCGGGGAGCCGGTGAAGCCGTGGCAGAGGAGGACGCCGACCTCTCCGCCCTCGTGGCGGAACGGCTCGGCTCCAGGGAGGACGGGCACCAGGGTCTCCTTGATCACGATGTACGTCGGGTGGGTGCGTTGCTCTGTGTGACTTCACCGTACGCGACCGGGGTGGCACCGGCCAGGGTCGTCGGGCCCCTGCCGGTGTAGGCACGGGATATGGTCTGTTCGACAGACACAGGAAGGCTTTCGAGTTGATCTACGGCGCAATGAAGTTCTCCATCGGCGGTTCACTGAAGCTCGCATTCAGGCCGTGGGTGGAGGGCCTCGAGAACATTCCCGCGGAGGGGCCGGCGATCCTCGCGAGCAACCACCTGTCCTTCTCCGACTCCTTCTTCCTGCCGGCGGTGCTGGACCGGAAGGTCACCTTCATCGCGAAGGCCGAGTACTTCACCTCCCCGGGGGTCAAGGGCAAGCTGACGGCCGCCTTCTTCAAGGGCGTCGGCCAGCTTCCGGTGGACCGCTCCGGCGCCCGCGGGGCCGGCGAGGCCGCGATCCAGAGCGGCATCAAGGTCATCGAGGCCGGAGAGCTGTTCGGTATCTACCCCGAGGGCACGCGTTCACCCGACGGACGGCTCTACCGCGGCAAGCCCGGCGGTCTGGCCCGTGTAGCCCTGGCCACCGGGGCGCCCGTGATCCCCGTGGCGATGATCGACACCGAGAAGATCCAGCCGCCCGGCAAGGTGGTCCCCAAGCTGATGCGTCCGGGGATCCGGATCGGCAAGCCGCTGGACTTCAGCCGCTACCACGGCATGGACAACGACCGCTTCATCCTCCGCTCGGTGACCGACGAGGTCATGTACGAGATCATGAAGCTCTCCGGTCAGGAGTACGTCGACATCTACGCGACGGCGGCCAAGCGCCAGATCGCCGATGCCGAGAAGGCCGAGAAGGCTGCCAAGACGGACAAGGCCGAGAAGGCCGACGACACGTCGCAGTAGCTGCGCGCGGGCGGTACCGCCCGCGAGGGGTGGGGGAGATGGCGAAACGCGAACGCGTCGTACGCATGTCGGTGGAGCAGCCGCTGTGGCGTGCCCTGACCGCGTACCGAGTGCTGACCATGGTGTACGCGGCGCTGCTGTTCGCGGCCGCGTACAAGGAGTTCCCGCGCCCGGGGGTCGCGGTCGGCTACCTCGCGTTCCTCGCCGTCTGGACCCTCGCCACCTCCCGCAAGGTGGCGAACGCCGCGAGCTGCACCAAGGGCTTCCTCGTCGCCGACCTCACCGTCGCGATCGTGGGCATCGTGCTGACCCCGGTCGCCGACACCCAGGCGCGGATCCACGGGGGCGGCAGCACCCTGCCCACCATCTGGACGGCGGGCGCGGTCCTCGCCTTCGCCATCAAGGGCGGCTGGCGCTGGGCCTGCTTCGCCTCCACCTTCGTGGCGGCCGCCAACCTCGCCATCCACACCGGCCAGCCCACCCGGGACACCCTGCACAACGTCCTGCTCGTCTGGGTCGCCTCCGTGGCCATCGGCTACGTGGTCGAGGTCGCCCGGGCCAGTGAGAACACCCTCGCCCGCGCCCTGGAGATCGAGGCCGCCACCCGCGAGCGGGAGCGCCTCGCCCGCGACATCCACGACGGGGTCCTCCAGGTCCTCGCCATGGTCCAGCGGCGCGGCAGCGAGCTGGGCGGCGAGGCGGAGGAGCTCGGCCGGATGGCGGGGGAGCAGGAGGTGGCGCTGCGCACACTGGTCTCCAGCGGCCTGGTGCGGCCCTCCCGGGTCTCCAGCGACGAGTCGCGCGGCGCGCTGGTGGACACGTACGAGGTGGACGAGCCGGGCGCCGACGACGGCGAGCTGGACCTGCGGACGCTCCTCGCCCCGCACGCCGGGTCCCGCGTGAGCTTCGCCGAGCCCGGCACCCCGGTGCCGCTGCCGGTGCCCGCCGCGAAGGAACTGGCCGCGGCGGTCGGCGCCGCCCTGGACAACGTGCGCAAGCACGCCGGGGAAGGGGCGCGGGCCTGGATCCTCGTCGAGGACTGGGGCGACGAGGTGATCGTGACCGTTCGCGACGACGGCCCGGGCATCCCGGCGGGCCGGCTCGACCAGGCGGCGGGCGAGGGCCGGATGGGGGTGGCCCTGTCCATCCGCGGCAGGCTGCGTGATCTCGGCGGCAGCGCCGATCTGGTGTCCGTTCCCGGGCAGGGCACCGAAGTGGAACTGAAGGTACCCAGGGGGAGGACGGACAAGAGATGAGCGAGCGCACCGACGTGAACGACCCGAACAGGCCGAACCAGCTGCACGACATAAGGGTGATGGTCGTCGACGACCACCCGATGTGGCGGGACGCGGTCGCCCGCGACCTGGCCGCGGCCGGCTTCGACGTCGTCGCCACCGCCGGCGACGGCCCCGAGGCGGTCCGCCGGGCCCACGCCGTCACGCCCGACGTGCTGGTCCTCGACCTCAACCTGCCGGGCATGCCGGGCGTACAGGTCTGCAAGGAACTGGTCGGCGCCAACCCGGCCCTGCGGGTCCTGGTCCTGTCGGCCAGCGGTGAGCACGCGGACGTCCTGGAAGCGGTGAAGTCCGGCGCGACCGGCTACCTGCTGAAGTCCGCCGGTGCCCAGGAGCTGATCGACGCCGTCCGCCGCACCGCCGCCGGCGACCCGGTCTTCACCCCGGGCCTGGCCGGGCTGGTGCTCGGCGAGTACCGGCGCCTGGCCACCGACCCGCTGCCGGCGACCTCCGACGAGCCCAAGGCCCCGCAACTGACCGACCGCGAGACCGAGGTGCTGCGGCTCGTGGCGAAGGGGCTGTCGTACAAGCAGATCGCCGAACGGCTCGTCATCTCCCACCGCACCGTGCAGAACCACGTCCAGAACACCCTGGGCAAGCTCCAGTTGCACAACCGGGTGGAACTCGTCCGATACGCCATAGAACGCGGACTCGACGACGCGTAGTACCCGCACGAGGGACGTCCGCACCGCCCGTCGATCGTACTTACGAACTCGTACGAGTGAACGGGTGTACACAACGCCTCACGATTCCACCGGAATTGCCCTCTCCAGGCCCCTTGCTGTGACCTGCGTCACCACTAGCGTGACCGTCATGGCGATTGGAGAATCCATGAAGGTCGGAGTGCTGACCGGCGGCGGCGACTGCCCCGGACTCAACGCGGTGATCAGGGCCGTCGTCCGCAAGGGCGACCAGGAGTACGGCTGCGGGTTCGTCGGGTTCAAGGACGGCTGGCGGGGCGCGATCGAGGGGCGGACCGTCCCCCTCGACATCCCCGCCGTCCGCGGCATCCTGCCCCGCGGCGGCACCATCCTCGGCTCCTCGCGCACCAATCCGTTCAAGACGGAGAACGGCGTGCGGGACATCAAGGAGAACCTCGCGAAGTACGAGGTGGACGCGCTCATCGCGATCGGCGGCGAGGACACCCTCGGGGTCGCCGCCCGGCTGTACGAGGAGTACGGCATCCCCTGCGTCGGCGTACCCAAGACCATCGACAACGACCTGTCCGCCACCGACTACACCTTCGGCTTCGACACCGCCGTCGGCATCGCGACCGAGGCCATCGACCGGCTGCACACCACGGCCGAGTCCCACATGCGGGTCCTGGTCGTCGAGGTCATGGGCCGGCACGCCGGCTGGATCGCCCTGCACTCGGGACTCGCCGGCGGCGCCAACGTCATCCTCATCCCCGAGCAGC
Source organism: Streptomyces virginiae (assembly GCF_041432505.1). GTDB lineage: Bacteria > Actinomycetota > Actinomycetes > Streptomycetales > Streptomycetaceae > Streptomyces > Streptomyces virginiae_A. Next base: position 2,694,206 of record NZ_CP107871.1, on the reverse strand, counting down.
GCTTCGACGTCGACGAGGTCTGCGCCTGGGTGACCTCCCGGTTCCGGGCGAGCTACGCGCCGATCGTGGTGGTCGCGGAGGGCGCCATGCCCAAGGACGGGGAGATGGTCCTGAAGGACGGCACCCTGGACTCCTTCGGCCACGTCCGACTGTCGGGCGTGGGCGAGTGGCTGGCCAAGGAGATCGAGGCGCGGACCGGCAAGGAGGCCCGGACGACGGTGCTCGGCCACATCCAGCGCGGTGGCACGCCGAGCGCCTTCGACCGATGGCTCGCGACCCGGTTCGGGCTGCACGCCATCGAGGCCGTGCGCGACAGGGACTTCGGGAAGATGGTCGCGCTCAAGGGGACGGACATCGTCCGGGTGCCGATCGCGGAGGCGACCTCGAAGCTGAAGACCGTGGATCCCGCGCTCTACCAGGAGGCCGGGGTCTTCTTCGGCTGAGCGGCGACCCGCCACCATGGGCCGTATGGTGACAAACGGCCCATGGTTCGAGGTGCGGGAGCAAGCGTGGAGATCCTGGCATTCGGTGTGACCGCCGACGAGAAACCGCTCCTGGAGCAGGCCTTCGCGGGCGCGCACGAGGTCCGCTGCCTCGAAGTCTTCCTGGAGGAGGACACCGCGCCGATCGCCGCCGGGTACGAGATCGTCTCCTCCAGCGTGAACGCCGACCTGAGCGGCCGGGTGCTACGGGTCCTCGCGGCGGGCGGGACGAAGATGATCGCCCAGCGGTCCACCGGCTTCAACAACATCGACCTGGACGAGGCACAGCGCCTCGGCATGTCGATCAGCCGGGTCTCCGCCTACTCGCCCCACTCGGTGGCCGAGTTCGCCTGGACCCTCGCCCTGGCCGTGAACCGGCGGATCGTCCGGGCCTCGACCCGGACCCGGGACTTCGACTTCCGGCTGAACGGGCTGATGGGCCGGGACTTCCACGGCCGCACGGTCGGCGTGCTCGGCACCGGAAAGATCGGCGAGGCGTTCACCCGGATCGCGCACGGCTTCGGCATGCGCCTGCTGGGCTGGGACGTGGTGCAGAACCCGGCCTGCTTGGAACTCGGCATGACCTACGTGGACAAGGACGAGCTGCTCGCCTCCTCGGACCTGATCAGCCTGCACGTACCCCTGCTGGAGTCCACCCGCCGCATCCTCGACGCGGACGCGCTCCGCCGGATGCGGGACGACGCGATCCTGATCAACTCCAGCCGCGGCGGACTGATCGACACCGAGGCGCTGGTCGACGAGCTACGGGCCGGCCGCTTCACCGGCGTCGGCCTGGACGTGTACGAGGCGGAGGCCGGCGTCTTCTTCGTGGACAAGTCCCTGGACACCGTCGAGGACGACACCCTGGCCCGGCTGGTCACCTTCCCCAACGTCCTGGTGACCTCCCACCAGGCCTACTACACGACGGACGCGGTCGGCGAGATCATCGCCACCACCGTCGCCAACGTGGCGGACCACCTGGCCGGCCGCCGTTCCGAGAACACCCTCGTCCCGCCGCAGTAGCCTGCCGGCCCCGGGAGTTCACCCGGACTTCGACACCCGGCCATACCAGCGGGCCGGGACGGGCCTTAGATTCGGCCACGTGGACGTCCCTACCGTGTTCCGCTGGATCTTGCCGGCCCTCGCCGCCATCCAGCTCGTGTACGCCCTCCGGGCCCTGCGGCCCGCCCTCCGCGCCGAGCCGGGCCGGCGGGTCGACCCGTGGCTCACCTTCGCCGATCACGCGGTCGGCGCCGCGGTGTCGGCGGCGCTGGCGACCGGCAACCTCACCGCCTTCCTGTGCGCTCTGACCGCGATGGGACCGATCCTGACCTGGCAGCTGGTGCGCCACCTCCGGTCCGGTGGTGGGTCCCCGGGCATCGAGAGCCGGACGGGCTGACCGCCCAGGGGGACCGGCCCGTCCGGCGCGCGGCCCCTCAGGCCGGGGACACCGCCCGGATCCCCGCCAGCAGCTCGCGCAGCAGCTCCGCGCCCCGCAGGGTCAGGACCGACTCCGGATGGAACTGCACCCCCACGAAGCCCCCGGCCCGGGACCGCAGGGCATGCACCTCGCCCGTGGCCGGATCGCGGGCCACCTCCACCTCCTGGCTCGCCAGCCGGCCGGCCAGGACGTCGTCGCAGTGCGCGGTGTAGGTGTTGTAGAAGCCGACCACCTCCTCGGCCCCGAACAGATCGATCCGGGTCTGCGCCCCCTGCGCCGGTTCCGCCTTGCGGATCAGCGGGAGGCCCAGCTCGGCCGCCAGCAGCTCATGGCCCAGACAGACCCCGACCAGGCCGTGCCGATGCCCGGTCAGCAGCTCGGCCGCCAGCGCGCGCAGCATCCGCATCTTGGGGTCCGCCGCATCGGCCGGATCGCCCGGACCGGGGCCCAGGACCACCGGGCCCTCCCAGGCCAGGGCCGCGGCCCGCAGCCCCGGATCGTCGTAGCGGCGTACGGTCACCTCCAGCCCGGCCACCCGTAGCAGGTGGGCCAGCATCGCCGTGAAGGTGTCCTCGCCGTCCACCACCAGCGCGTGCCCGGTCGGGACCGCGGGCCGCTCCTGCATCCGGAGCCAGAACGGCGCCAGGTCCCGGCGGCGAGCCGCGAGGGCCGCCCGCACCCGCGGATCGTCCCCCGGCCGGTCCCCCTCGACGGACGCCGGGCGCGGCGCGGCCGGCCGCACCCCGAGCGCCGCCAGCACCCCCGCCGCCTTCGCATGGGTCTCCGCCACCTCGCCCGCTGGATCCGAGTGCCGCACCAGCGTCGCGCCCACCGGCACCCGCACCGCGCCGTCCGCCGCGATGTCGGCGGTGCGGATCAGGATGGGGGAGTCGAGGGTCTGCGCCCCCGTGGCGTCCTGGCCCAGCAGGGCCAACGCGCCCGCGTAGTAGCCGCGCCCGCCCGCCTCGTACCGCTCGATGACGCGGCAGGCGTTCTGCACGGGAGATCCGGTGACCGTCGCCGCGAACATGGTCTCGCGCAGCACCTCCCGCACGTCCAGCGAGGACCGGCCGCGCAGCTCGTACTCGGTGTGCGCGAGGTGGGACATCTCCTTCAGCCGCGGTCCGACGACGACCCCGCCCATGTCGCCGACGGTGCACATCATCTTCAGTTCCTCGTCGACCACCATCGACAGCTCCTCGGTCTCCTTGCGGTCGCCGAGGAAGGCGAGGAGGGAGTCGACCGTCGTCCCCCCGGCCGGATACCGGTACGTGCCGCTGATCGGGTTCATCACGACCGTCCGCCCGGACATCCGTACGTGCACCTCGGGGCTCGCCCCGACGAGGGTCCGCTCCCCGGTGTGCACCACGTACGTCCAGTACGCGCCCCGCTCGCCCTCCAGCAGCCGCCGGAACAGCGCGAGGGCGTCGGCCCGGCCGAAACCGTCGATGCGGCCCTCGTAGGTGCGCCGGATGACGAAGTTCGCGCCCTCGCCGCGGCCGATCTCGTCCTCGACGACCCGCCGGACGGTGGCCGCGTACTCCTCGTCGGGAACGTCGAAACGGCCGCCGTCGACCCGCACCGGGTGGCTCGGCAGTGTGGCCAGCGCCTCGGCGAGCGGGATCTCGTACGCCTCCTCGGCGACCAGCACGCTCAGCGGCGTGCCGTCGTCGCGCACGTCGAAGCCGCGCTCCCGGATCTGCCGGAAGGGGACGAGGGCGAGCGAGGGCAGCTCGCCGACGGGCAGGTCGGCGAGCCGTTCCACCTCGCCGACCTGCCCGATCAGCACCTCGACGGTGTCGTGGTCGCGGCCGGGCGTCCGCCGGCGCAGCAGGGCGAAGGGCGGGCAGGAGGGGTCGAGCAGTCGACTCAAGCGGTCAGGTCGGCTGGGGTTCATGGGGCGGAGCGTCCTTCCGGTGGGAGGAGCGGCCCCTGGGATCCGACAGCGTGGTCGAAAACGCGGAAGGCCGCCCCTCGGGGCGGCCTTCGCGTCGTGCGTGTCGTCAGGTACGCGCGAGAAGTGGGCCGCCGGGAGCGGGCCACCACCAGTTCTGGTTCGAGTGCGCGTACATGCTGGGCACCTTAGCCCAGACCGCCCCCGCGGGGCAGGATCTGTCTCGCGACGTGAGCTGAACCATGGATTCCGTTCCGTCGGATGCCCGTGACCTTTGAGCTGGTTCGTCTCACGTTGTGGGCGGGGGGCCGAACGCGGCGTGTGACGCCGTAATGTGTACGAGGTGACCGTGAACGCTGAAACCCAAGCCCCCGCCGCCAAGGCGACCTGGCGAGACCTTCCCGCGGCGCAGCAGCCTTCGTACCCCGATGCCGAGGCACTGCGCGCTGTCGTCGCGGACCTCGAGTCGTATCCGCCCCTCGTTTTCGCGGGTGAGTGCGACCAGCTGCGCGCCCGTCTGGGAGCCGTCGCCAAGGGCGAGGCGTTCCTGCTCCAGGGCGGCGACTGCGCCGAGGCCTTCGACGGTGTCTCCGCCGACCACATCCGCGCCAAGCTGAAGACGCTGCTCCAGATGAGCGCCGTCCTGACGTACGCGGCCTCCGTACCCGTCGTCAAGGTCGGCCGCATCGCCGGCCAGTACTCCAAGCCGCGCTCCAAGGACACCGAGACCCGCGACGGCGTCACCCTGCCGACCTACCGCGGCGACTCCGTCAACGGCTTCGCCTTCACCGAAGAGGCCCGGATCCCGGACCCCGAGCGGCTGAAGCGCATGTACAACGCCTCCGCCTCGACGCTCAACCTGGTGCGCGCCTTCACCACCGGTGGTTACGCCGACCTGCGCCAGGTGCACGCCTGGAACCAGGACTTCGTGAAGTCCTCCCCGTCCGGGCAGCGCTACGAGCAGCTCGCGCGGGAGATCGACAACGCGCTGAACTTCATGAAGGCCTGTGGCACCGACCCGGCCGAGTTCAAGGCCGTCGAGTTCTACGCCTCCCACGAGGCGCTGCTGCTCGACTACGAGGGCGCGCTGACCCGCACCGACTCGCGCACCGGCAAGCTGTACGACACCTCCGGCCACATGGTCTGGATCGGTGAGCGCACCCGCCAGCTGGACCACGCGCACATCGAGTTCTGCTCGCAGATCGCCAACCCGATCGGCATCAAGCTCGGCCCCACCACCACGGTGGACGAGGCGCTGACGTACATCGACCGCCTGGACCCCGAGCGCGAGCCGGGCCGGCTGACCTTCGTCGTCCGCATGGGCGCCGACAAGGTCCGCGACAAGCTCCCCGAGCTGGTCGAGAAGGTCACGGCCTCCGGCGCGATCGTCGCCTGGGTCACCGACCCGATGCACGGCAACACCTTCGAGGCGGCCTCCGGCCACAAGACGCGCCGTTTCGACGACGTGCTCGACGAGGTCAAGGGCTTCTTCGAGGTCCACAAGGCGCTGGGCACCCACCCGGGCGGCATCCACGTCGAGCTCACCGGTGACGACGTCACCGAGTGCGTGGGCGGCGGCGACGAGATCTTCGTCGACGACCTGCACCAGCGCTACGAGACGGCCTGCGACCCGCGGCTCAACCGCAGCCAGTCCCTGGACCTGGCGTTCCTGGTCGCCGAGATGTACCGCGACCAGTAAGGATCAATCAGTACCTTCGTACGACGATGGGGCGCGGATCGATGTGATCCGCGCCCCATCGTCGTACAGGGGGCTTTTAGGCCACCCTAACTTTGGGTACGGTTAGGTAAGCCTCACCGAAATGGGGATGGCTCGCTGAACCGCAGAACCATTCCGCCCAGGGAGGTGAACCGCGTGTACGTCTGCTCTTGCTTCGGTGTCACCGACAAGCAGGTCAAGGAGCACGCGGCCGCCGGGGCCTGCACCCCGCGCCAGATCGCCTCGGCCACCAAGGCCGGCACCGACTGCGGATCGTGCGTGCGCACCATCCAGGGCATCCTCGGCCGTGGGGCGTGCCCCCGCCGGGAGCTGCTGGAGAAGGGTCAGACGGCTGCCGTGCTCGCCGCGGAGCCGGGTACGACCCGTTCGGCGGAGCTGGCGGAAGCGGCCTAGAGCCGGTTCGGAGCGGCCTGGAACCAGGTCAGCTCGGCTGCTCGATCAGCTGCGAGATGTACAGCGGCTCGCCCAAGGACTCGATGAGCTCCAGCTGGGTGTCGAGGTAGTCGATGTGGTGCTCCTCGTCCTCCAGGATCTCCTCGAAGAGCCGGGCCGAGGTGATGTCACCCTTGCCGCGCATGACCTCGATACCCCGCTTGAGCCGGTCGATGGCCTCGACCTCGACCTGGCGGTCCGCCTGGAACATCTCCGTGAGCGTCTGCCCGACGCGCACGTGGAAGAGGCGCTGGTAGTTCGGCAGACCGTCGAGCATCAGAATGCGCTCGGTGATCTTGTCCGCGTGCTTCATCTCGTCGATGGACTCTTCACGCGTGTACTTGGCGAGCTTGGTCCAGCCCTTGTTGTCCTGGATGCGGTAGTGCAGCCAGTACTGGTTGATGGCCGTCAGCTCGCCGGTCAGCTGCTCGTTCAGAAACTCAAGGACCTCGGGGTCGCCCTGCATCGCAGAGGCTCCTTCCAGGCAATGTCAGCTATGTGACGGGGCAGTTGCGCGCATCCTTGCACCGCCACCGGTGACCGTCCAGTAAGTGCCTCCTTAGTGGGAGTTACCGTGACTTGCCCGAATCGGCCCAGACCTGGTCATGACCACCCTGCCCAGTCTGTCACCATGGAGTCATGGGTCAGCCGGAAAGCCGGGAATCTCCGGGAGCAGAGCAGCTGGAGCTTCCACCGGGGCAGCGGCTGCAGAGGGGCTGGCCGGTCACCCACTACGGGCCCGTACCCAAGTTCAAGCCGGACCGCTGGGAGTTCCGCGTCTTCGGCGCGACGGCCGACGGGGACAAGCACTGCTGGAACCACGAGGAGTTCACGGCCCTGCCGTTCGACTCCGTCGTGGCCGATCTGCACTGCGTCACGAAGTTCAGCATGCAGGGCGCCGAATGGGGCGGTGTGCTCGCCCGCGAGGTCCTCGCCCTGGCGCCCCCCGCACCCCAGGTCACGCACGTGATGGTGTGGGCCGAGTACGGCTTCAGCTCGAACCTGCGGCTGGCCGACTTCGCCTCCGACCGCACCGTCTTCGCCACCCACCAGGGCGGTGAACTGCTCACCGCCGAGCACGGGTTCCCGGTACGGCTGGTGGTCCCGCACCTGTACGCCTGGAAGGGCCCCAAGTGGGTCCGCGGCATCGAGTACATGACCGCCGACCGCCGCGGCTTCTGGGAGGAGCGCGGCTACCACAACATCGGCGACCCGTGGCGCGAGCAGCGCTACTCGTACCAGGAGGAGCCCGGGGAGGGCCCCGAACTGTAGGGGGCGGAGCGGCGCCCCCGCGCCCGGCGGCGCTCGCTCAGTGGTGGTACCGGTGCACGACCGCGTGACCCTTGCCGCGGCCGATCATCCACTTGTTGACCGGGGTCGTGATCACGAACGCGGCCGCCAGCGCGATCGCCAGGACGATCCAGAACAGCGGCTCCGACAGGTGCGCGTCCATCGCGCCCGGCCACAGGGCGATCACCCCGTTGTCGATCAACTCCATGACGGCGATCGAAAGAGTGTCCGCGGCCAGCGCCACCCGGATGGCCGTACGGAGGTCGACGCCGGCGGCGAGGACCCCGCGCAGGGTGAGGGCGTAGCCGAAGAAGAACGCGAGGACGATCGCCAGGATCATCGTCTGCACGTTCCCCCAGCCGAGCGCGGTGCCGATGATCATGCCGAGCACCTCGCCGATGGCGCATCCGGTGAGGCAGTGCAGGGTCGCCCGGGCGGCCGTGCCCCAACTGACGGAGCCGCCGACACCGTGCGCGTGCTCGTGGTGGTTCTCGTGGCCTTCGTGGCCCTCATGTCCTGCGTGGCTCTCGTGCATGTGCTCCATGACAACAACCCCTCGTGGGATCGCCGGGTAGCGGCCCCGTCGACATGTCGGAACCGTATACCCCCCTGGGGTATTCCCTCAAGGGGTCGGTGGATCACTGCCAGCCGCGCAGCTCCTTCAGCAGCGCCACGTCCGCCGCATGCCCTTCCTTGCCGCCGGGCGTCTCGGTGATCAGCGGTACGCCGTCCATCGCGGGGTGCGAGATCAGCTCGGCGAAGGCCTCCCGGCCGATGTGACCCTGGCCGATGTTGGCGTGCCGATCCTTGTGGGCGCCGACGCCCTCCTTGGAGTCGTTCGCGTGGACCAGCTTCAACCGGCCCTCGCCCACCGTGTCCACGAGCAGGTCCAACATCACCTTCGACCCGCCCGGCTCCGCCAGATCGTGGCCGGCCGCGAAGATGTGGCAGGTGTCCAGGCAGATCCCCAGCTTCGGGTGATGGTCGAGCGCCTCGAAATACGGGCCGAAGTCCTCGGCGAGCGAGCACAGCGAGAAGCCCTGCCCGGCCGTGGACTCCAGCAGCAGGAACGGGTCGTCGTCATGCGTCAGCTCGTCCAGCAGCGGCAGCATGTACTCCCTGACCTGCGCGTACGCCACCTCACGCGGGCGACCCCCGGTCGCCGACCCGGTGTGCACGACCACCCCGAGCGCGCCGATCTCCCGGCCGCGGCGCAGCGAGTGGCGCAGCGACTCCACCGACTTCTCCACGGTCGCCTCGGTGTGCGAGCCGAAGTTGATCAGGTACGGGGCGTGCACGTACGCCGGGATCGACCCGGCCGCGCACTCCGCCCGGAACCGTTCGTCCTGCGCCGGATTGCCGACCGGAGTGGCCCAGCCGCGCGGATTGGCGACGAAGACCTGGACGGCCTCCGCCCCCATCTCCCGGGCGTAGGTCAGGCCGACCGAGGCGAGCCCCCCGGCCACGGGGACGTGCCCGCCCACTGGATTGCGCATCACTACGGCTTACAGCCCCTTGGTCTTGATCGTGATCGTGCTGCCCTCGGGGGCGTTCTGCCCGGCCGGCACCGACTGGGTGTCGATCGTGTTGCTGAAGGAGATCAGCGGCCGATCGACCTTCACCTTGAAGCCCGCCGCCTCCAGCGCCTTGCGGGCGGCGTCCAGGTCCTGACCGGTCACGTTCGGGACCGGAACCTGCCGAGGGCCCTTGGACACGGTCAGCGTGACCGTGTCCCCGGCCGCGGCCTGCGTACCGGCGCCGATCGACTGGTTGGCGACCGTACCGGCCGCGAAGGGGGCGTTGACCTGCTCGGGAGCCGTCGCGACCTTGAGGCCCTGGGCCTCCAGGGCCGCCGTCGCCTGGTCGACGGGCAGTCCGGTCACGCTCGGGACCGGCACCGGGCGGCCCTTGCTGACGACGAGCGAGACCGCCGTGTCGGGTGCCCGCTTCTCGCCGCCCGTCGGATTCGTGCTGATCACCGAACCCTGGGCGATGTCCTGGCTGAAGGCCTGCGTCACCATGCCGGGCGCCAGCCCGGACCGCGTCAGCTCGGCCTTCGCCTCCTCCAGCGGCCGGCCCTTCAGGTTGGGCACGGCCACGACCTCGGGACCACGGGAGATGGTGATGGTCACCGCGCCGTTGCCGCGGATCCGCCGACCGCCCGGGGGATCGGTGTTCATCACCGTCCCACGGTCGAAGGCGTCACTGAACTTCCGGTCCACCCCCTTCACCCCGAGCCCGGCCGAGGACAGCTGGGCGCGGGCCTGCGCCTCGGTCTTGCCGAGCAGGTTGGGGACCTTCGTGAACTGCCCGGAGTTGATGTACCAGACGCCGGCCCCGAGCCCGAGCGCGAGCAGCACGCCCGCGACGACGAGCAGCACCCCACGCGGGGGCCGCCGCCGCGCGGTGTCCCCGGCGGGGCGGTGCGAGGGCGGGGCGGGCGGGGCGGACGGCATCTCCAGGCGGGAGGTGTGCTGCACGGGCTGCTGCGCGACCACCGGGCGCGGGATCACCCCCGTACGGTCCTCGGCGGACGAGCGCTCCTCGGCGTGCGCCTGCGGCGGTACGGCGTCCAGCTCGGCGTCGCTGAGCTGCGCGCGGGCCTCACGGGCGAGGCCGAGCAGGGCGGCCGCGTCGTAGGGACGCAGATCGGGATTGCGGGCGGCGGCCTGCGCGACCAGCTCGTCGAGCCCGACGGCGAGCCCCGGGACCACGGCCGACGGGGGCGGGACGTCCTCGTGCAGGTGCTGGTAGAGCACCTGCGCGGCGGTTCCGCCGAGGTGGGGCTTGGAGCCGGTGAGCATCTCGTACAGGACGACACCGCAGGCGTAGACGTCCACGCGGGTGTCGGTGACGCCGTTCTCGATCTGCTCGGGGGCCAGGTAGGAGACCGTCCCGAGGAGGGAGCCCGTGGTGTTGGTCACCGAGTCGACCGATCGGACCAGCCCGAAGTCGGCCACCTTCACCCGGCCGTCGTCCCCGATCAGCACGTTCTCGGGCTTCATGTCGCGGTGGACGAAGCCGGCCCGATGGGCGGCGCCGAGGGCGGCGAGCACCGGTTCGAGGATGTCGAGGGCGGCCCGGGGCTGGAGCGCGCCGCGCTCGCGGAGCACGTCGCGCAGGGTGCAGCCGGAGACGTACTCCATGGCCAGGTACACGTACGGACCGTCCGTGCCCTGGTCGAAGACGGCGACCACGTTCGGGTGCGCGAGCCGGGCCACGGACTTCGCCTCGCGGATGAACCGGTCGACGAAGGCGGCGTCGGCGGCGAGCGCCGGGTGCATCACCTTCAGGGCGAGGATCCGGTCGAGGCGGGTGTCGACGGCCCGGTAGACCGTGGCCATGCCGCCGGCCGCGATGCGGGCGTCGATGCGGTAGCGGCCGTCGAGCACGCGCCCGACGAGGGGGTCATCCAGGGTCGTATCCACCCGGCGATTCTACGAGCCGCCACCCGACCCCCGTCCTGGGCGGGTCGCCTTGCAGCGCACCTGTGACGCGGGGGCTCCGGTGAGCGGGGCCGGTGGCTTCGGCAAGCGGGAGCCACTCGGGCGGTATCAGGCGGGTGGGGCGGGGGCGGGGACGGCGGCTCCCGCTCGACCAGGGTCGGCCGGTGGGGGGCTCCCGCTCCCCGAAGCCCCCCGCCCCGCGTTCTCAGAACGCCGGGCGTTCCGGGTCCAGGGTGGCGCGGCCCTGTGTGGGGGAGGAGGGTTCCGCGAAGCGGCGTTGGGGGATGCGGCCCGCGCGGAAGGCGAGGCGGCCCGCCGAGACGGCGTCCCGCATGGCCGACGCCATGAGGACCGGTTCCTGTGCGCGGGTCACCGCCGAGGCCAGCATCACCGCCGCGCAGCCCAGTTCCATCGCCAGGGCCGCGTCGGACGCCGTGCCCGCGCCCGCGTCCAGGATGACCGGGACCGACGCGCGTTCCGTGATCAGCTCGAAGTTGTGCGGGTTGCGGATGCCCATGCCGGATCCGATGGGGGATCCGAGCGGCATGATCGCCGCGCAGCCCACGTCCTCCAGCTTCCGCGCGAGCACCGGGTCGTCGTTGGTGTACGGGAGCACCGTGAAGCCCTCGTCGACGAGGATCTCGGCGGCGTCCAGCAGCTCGACGCCGTCGGGCAGGAGGGTCCGTTCGTCCGCGACCACCTCCAGCTTGATCCAGTCCGTGCCGAGCGCCTCCCGGGCCAGCCGGGCCGTGAGGACGGCCTCGCCCGCCGTGAAGCAGCCCGCCGTGTTGGGGAGGACCGAGATGCCGAGCTTGGTCAGCACGGACAGGACGGAGCCCTGGACCGTGGGGTCCAGCCGCCGCATCGCGACCGTGGTGAGTTCGGTGCCGGAGGCGACGAGGGCGCGTTCCAGGATGTCCAGGCTCGGGGCCCCGCCCGTGCCCATGATCAGGCGGGAGGTGAAGGTCCGGCCGCCGAGGGTGAAGAGGTCGTCCGCCATGTCGGTCAGCCCCCCTGTACCGCGGTGAGGATCTCGACCCGGTCGCCTTCGCCGACGACGGTGGCGGGCCACTGCCCGCGCGGGACCACGGTCTCGTTGAGTGCGGCGGCGACGCCGGAGGGGGCGGTGGTCAGGGTGGCGACCACCGTGTCGAGGGTGGCGCCGGTCGCGACCTCGCGCGGTTCGCCGTTCACGGAGATGGTCATGCGTACGACTCCTGACGTTCGGCGGAGAACCGGCGGGGGGTGAAGGGGCGCGCGATCTCCGGTAGTTCGCCGGTGGCCAGCAGCTCGGCGAGGACCTCGCCGGTGAGCGGGGTCAGCAGCACCCCGTTGCGGTAGTGCCCGGTGGCCAGGTGCAGGCCCGGCAGGTCGGTCGGGCCAAGCAGCGGGGCGTTGTCGGGGGACCCGGGGCGCAGTCCCGCCCGGGTCTCGGTGAGCGGGAGTTCGGTGATGCCGGGGACCAGTTCGTGGGCGTCGCGCAGGAGTTCGTAGACCCCGCCCGCGGTGACGGTGGTGTCCCAGCCGAGTTCCTCGCTGGTGGCGCCGACGACGAGTTCGCCGTTCTCGCGCGGCACCAGGTAGACGTGGCTGCCGCGGACGACGGCCCGTACGGTCCGCGACAGGAACGGCGCGTAGGCGGCCGGCACCGTGAGCCGCAGGACCTGGCCCTTGACCGGCCGTACGGGGGCCACGACCTCGGGCGGTACGCCGGCCAGCCGGCCTGTGAACGAGCCCGCGGCGAGGACCACCTGGTCGGCGAGCAGCTCCGTACCGTCGTCGAGGAGGGCTCCGGTCGCCCGGTCGGTGGTGGTGAGCAGTCGCTGCGCGGCCGTGCGGTGGATGGTCACGCCGATGCGTTCGCAGGCGGCCAGCAGGGCGGCCGCGAGGCGGCGGGGGTCGACCTGGTGGTCACCGTCGACGCGCAGCCCGCCGCGTACGCCCGGGGCGAGCATGGGCTCCAGGCGGCGGCACTCGCGGCCGGTGAGCCACTCGGACTCCAGGCCGCAGCGGCGCTGCAGGGCGTGCAGTTCGCGCAGGTGGAGGCGGTCGTCGGCGTCGAGGGCGACGGCGAGGGTGCCGCAGGCGCGGTAGCCGATGTCCAGGCCGCCGCTCGCCTCGGCGAGTTCGGCGGCGAACTGCGGATAGCGTGCGGCGGAGGCGAGGCCGAGGCCGAGCAGGGCTTCCTCGCCGTAGTGCAGTTCGGTGACGGGGGCGAGCATGCCGGCTGCGACCTGGGCGGCGCCGCCGCCGGGTGCGGGGTCGGCGAGTACGGTGCGCAGTCCGCGCGCGGCGGCCCGCCAGGCGGTGACCAGGCCGATGATTCCGCCCCCGATGACGAGGACGTCGGATCCCGTGGCGGAACCCTTCCGAGATGAGTGCATGGGCGTCCAGCCCCTCCCTTCGCCGGCATGACCCGGATCAGGTTCGTACGGTCGGAGGCCGGCCAGCCTCCCTCTCAGCCCGGTGCGCCGGACTCCCGCGATAGGTACGGTGGCCAGACTAACCCGGCCGTGGATGGCGGGTAAGGCGGCACCTATTCCTGACGGAGCGTCAGATGATTAGGGTGGCGGCGTGAGCGAGCAGACGGAACAGAATCAGCGCGGCGTCGTGATCGTCGGCGCCGGAATGGCCGGGGTGCAGACCGCCGTGGCCCTGCGCGAGCAGGGCTTCACCGGCCCCGTGACCCTGCTGGGAGCCGAACCCCACCAGCCCTACGACCGCCCCCCGCTGTCCAAGGCGGTACTCCTCGGCAAGGCCGAGGACTCCGCCTTCGACGTGGACTTCGAAGGCCTCGACATCGACCTCAGGCTCGGCGTCGAGGTGACCGGACTGCGCGCCGCCGTCCACGAGCTGGACACCGAGGCGGGACCGGTCCCGTACGGGACGCTCGTCCTGGCGACCGGCGCGCAGCCGCTGACCATCCCCGGCACCGAGGGCGTTCCGGGCGTGCACCTGCTGCGCACGCTGGACGACGCCGCCCGGCTGCGCCCCGTGCTGGCCGCCTCTCCCCGGGCCGTGGTCGTCGGGGCGGGTTGGATCGGCGCCGAGTTCGCCACCGCCGCCCGGGAGGCGGGCTGCGAGGTCACCGTGGTCGAGGCGGCGGAGCGGGTCCTGGCGGGGGCGCTGCCCGCCGAGGTCACCGAGCCGATGGCGCGCTGGTACCAGGAGGCGGGCGCGGAGCTGATCACCGGGGTGAAGGTGGCCGGGATCGAGGAGGGGCGGGTGCTGCTGGCGGACGGCCGGGCCCTGCCCGCCGGCGCGGTGGTGGTGGGTATCGGCGCCCGCCCCGCCACCGGATGGCTGGACGGGACCGGTGTGGAGCGCGGCCCGGACGGATCGGTCACCGCGGACGCGTACCTGCGGACCTCGCTGCCCGGGGTGTACGCGGTCGGCGACTGCGCCTCCTTCCCCTCGGGGCGGTACGGGACGCGGCTGCTCGTGCACCACTGGGACAACGCCCTGCAGGGGCCCCGGGCGGTCGCGGCGAACATCCTGGCCGGGGGGCCGGCCCAGGTCTACGACCCGGTGCCGTACTTCTGGTCGGAGCAGTTCGGCCGCTTCGTCCAATACGCCGGGCACCACGGCGGGGCCGACACCCTGCTCCTGCGCGGGGACCCGGCCGGTCCCACCTGGTCGGCGTGCTGGCTGCGCGACGGCGCGCTGGTCGCCGTCCTGGCGGTGGGCCGTCCGCGTGATCTGGCCCAGGGCCGCCGCCTGATCGAGACGGCGGCGGCCGTCGACCCCGCCAAGGTCTCCGACCCCGGGACCCCGCTGAAGTCGGCCACGACCTGACGGCCCGGGCGGGGTGCGGATGCCGCTGCGCGGAGCCCGTCCCCGCCCCGCCCTTCCTCCGTTTCCCGGGCTCTGCCCGGACCCGGTCCTGGCGGAGCCCCCGTACGGTCGCGACCCGGACGGGGTCGCTCAGGTACCGGCGGCGGATCCGAGATGGCAGGCTTGTGCCTGTGACCGAGATTGACGCAAAGATCGATGCCCTTGTCCCCTCATGGCTGTACCTCCCCGACATCGCGGAGATGCTGAACATCGAGGTGACCCGGGTCCGCCAGATGGTCAAGGAAGGGCAGCTCATCGCCGTCCGCCGGGGCGAGAACCGCTCCCTGCAGGTGCCGGCCCCCTTCATCGACGGTGACAAGGTCGTCAAGGGCCTCGTCGGTCTGCTGACCGTGCTGCGCGACGACCGCTTCACCGAGGAGGAGATCCTGGAATGGCTCTTCACCGCGGATCCGACCCTGCCCGGCACCCCCGTGCAGGCGCTGAGCGAGAATCGCGGCACGGAGGTGAAGCGCCGCGCTCAGGCGCTCGCCCTCTGACCTGATCGCATTCGCTCCACAGCGGTGTACGGACCGGGCCCGCGGCCGCGGCCCCGGTCCGTACACCGCATCCACCACGGGGGGTACACCCATGCAGCTGTCCGACGCCCGGCTCTACCTCTGCACGGACGCCCGCAAGCGCCAGGGTGACCTCCCCGAGTTCCTCGACGCCGTGCTCTCCTCGGGCGTGGACATCGTCCAGCTCCGCGACAAGGGCATGGAGGCGGGGGAGGAGCTCGAACACCTCCAGGTCTTCGCCGAGGCCGCCCGCCGCCACGGCAAGCTCCTCGCCGTGAACGACCGCGCCGACGTCGCCCACGCCATCGGCTCCGACGTCCTGCACCTCGGCCAGGGCGACATCCCCGTCCCCGCCGCCCGCGCCATCCTCGACCGGCGGGTCCTGATCGGCCGGTCCTGCCACGCCGAGGACGAGGTCGACGCGGCCGTCGCCGAAGCCGGCGTGGACTACTTCTGCACCGGCCCCTGCTGGCCCACCCCCACCAAGCCCGGCCGCCACGCCCCGGGCCTGGACCTCGTCCGGTACGCGGCCTCCCTGGAGACGGACCGCCCCTGGTTCGCCATCGGCGGCATCGACGGATCGAACCTCGACGAGGTACTGGACGCCGGCGCCACCCGCATCGTGGTCGTCCGCGCCCTCACCGAGGCCACCGACCCCGGCGCGGCCGCCGCCGAGCTCGCCAAGCGGGTCCGGGCCCGCCTCGGCTGAGCCCCGTCCGCCCGGACGACGGGCGGTCGCGGTCCCCCGTACGGACGCCTTCCGGCCAGAGCGGGCCCCGCAGGTGTCCAAAAACGTGTCCAAAAGGCGGACAAGGCTTCGGTGTCCGCCGGGCCACGTCTAACCTGCCCCCATGGCCTCTGGTACCGCTTCCACCTGGTCGGATCGTGCACACACGGTCCGCGACCTCCTCGCGTCCGGGCGCTCGTACTCCTTCGAGTTCTGGGCCCCGAAGACGGAGAAGGGCGAACGCAACCTTTGGAACGCCCTGCGCCGGGTCGAGGCGGTATCTCCCAGTTTCGTGTCCGTGACCTACGGAGCCGGCGGCTCCACCCGCGGTGGCACCGTCAAGGCCACCCAGGAGATCGCCGCGGACACCACCCTCACGCCCGTCGCGCACCTGACCGCCGTGGACCACTCCATCGCCGAGCTGCGCCACGTCATCGGCCAGTTCGCCGACGCCGGGATCCGCAACATGCTCGCCCTGCGCGGTGACCCGCCGGGCGACCCGATGGCCGAGTGGGTGTCCCACCCCGAGGGCGTGCACTACGCCGCCGACCTGGTGCGGCTGCTCAAGGAGTCCGGGGACTTCTGCGTCGGTGTCGCGGCCTTCCCCGAGATGCACCCCCGATCGACGGACTGGGATACGGACATCCGGCACTTCGTGGACAAGTGCCGTGCCGGCGCCGACTATGCGATCACCCAGATGTTCTTCGATCCCGAGAATTATCTGCGGCTGCGCGACAGCGTCGAGAAGGCGGGCTGCGACACCCCGATCATCCCCGAGGTCATGCCTGTTGTGGGCATCAAGCAGCTCGACCGACTGCCCCAGCTGAGCACCGCGGTCTTCCCCGCGGACGTGAAAGAGCGCATGCTCGCCGTCAAGGACGACCCGGCCGCTGTACGCTCCATTGGCATCGAGTTCGCCACGGAGTTCTGCGCGCGGCTGCTGTCCGAGGGTGTCCCGGGGCTGCACTTCATCACGCTCAACAATTCCACGGCGACTCTCGAAATCTACGAGAACCTGGGCCTGCACCAGCGGGCCTGAGCGGCCGTCCCCGTTCCCGCGCCGGCGGCCGTACCGAGAGGGGCCATGCATGGGAATGACGGTCCTCTACATCGCGTTCGGATTCGTCGCGCTGTGGCTGCTTGCCGAGGTCCTGATGCAGTACAAGGCCCGGCTCCGCTGGCGCCTGCTCGCCTTCGCCGGCTTCCTCGGCGTGGTCGCCGGCGTGATCCTGCCGTCGGTGCCGGTGATCGGCGCCGGCGCGTTGGCGTTCGCCGTGGGCCAGACCCTGGTGACGCTGTCCTTCCGCAAGGGCTTCGTCGCCGGTTGGGCGCTGCGCCGCGGCGGTGAGCCCGTGCGGCAGCAGCAGACGCGACGCCGTCGGGCCTCCGGCACCCCGTCGGAGCCGGCCCTCCAGGTCACCGCGCTGCAGTACGAGGACACCGACGGGTCCGGATCCGAGGACCGGGACGGGGCCGCCGAGGAGCGGTCGTTCCGGGACGCGCCCCCGCCCGTCTACAGCACGGAGCCGGTTCCCGAGGACACCGGGTCCTACGGGATACAGAGTTTCGCGCCCCCGGTCGACCGGACCGCGGCCTTCGCCTCGCCCTTCACCACGGCCGAGCAGGACGCCCACCAGTACGCGGCGTACTACGACCAGCAGAACCAGGGCGGCTACGACTACTCGGGCGGCTACCCGACGGGCGACCAGCAGCAGGTCTACGCCGCCTACTCGGACCCGTACATCGGCACCGGCGGAGGCGTCGTACCGCCCCAGCCGTACGACTACACCCCGTACGCCGACTACGGGCAGCAGCAGTACTCCACGGACACCCCGCCCGGCGGGGTCTGGGTCCCGCAGCAGCGGTCCACCGACGGGGCCGGCCAGGCCTACCCGATGGAGGACCAGGGCGAGCAGCCGCAGCAGTACCCGTACCCCCAGCAGGGCGGGTACGAGCAGTACCGCTACTGACGACCCCCGGCGCCGGTCACTGGGAGCCGCGGAACTCCGCGCCCTCCACGATCAGTCCGGCCACCAGGGCCCCGGTCATCCCGGCGTGCGCCAGCCCGCCGCCGGGATGGGCCCAGCCGCCCGCCAGGTACAGCCCGGGCAGGGCCGTGGTGTTGGCCGGCTGCAGCAGTCGGCCCCCGGCCCCCGCGAGGGCGGGCGGGGGCACCGCGCCGCCCGGCGCACCGGTCGCCGCCTCGATGTCGGCCGGGGTACGCACCTCGTGCCACAACAGCCGCTCCCGCAGGCCCTGTACGGCCTTCTCCGCGAGGTTCAGCAGCTCGGTGGGCTCCGAGGTGCCGGGGCCGGGTACGGCGCTCACGGTGACCGCCTCGTGCTCCTCGTCGGGCCGCGTGGAAGGGTCGTCCGGGCGCAGGACGGTGACCTGGGTCCCGGGAGCGTGGACGATCGTCCGGTGCACGGCCGTGGCGGGGCGTGCGCCGCGCAGCGCGAGCAGCAGCGTGATCCGCCCCGGTACGCCGTCCCCACGAGCGGGAACCGCGTCCGACGGCCACGGCGGCGTACCGGCCGGCAGCTGCCGGGGGTCGATCCCGCACACCACGGTGTCGGCGGCCTCCTCACGGCCGTCGGCCAGCCGCACACCGGCCGCCCGGCCGTCCGCGACCAGGACCTCCCGGACCTCCGCCCCGAAGACGAAGGCGACCTTGCGCTCCAGGCAGCGCTCGTACACGGCGGTGGCCAGGGCCCGCATCCCGCCGCGCACGTACCAGCTGCCGAAGGTCTGCTCCATGTACGGGAGCACGGTCGCCGAGGCGGGCGCGGTGGCGGGGTCGATCCCGTACCCGCGCACGACGCCGGTCAGCAGCTCCGCGAGGGCGCCGCCCAGCTCCCGGTCGGCCACCTCGGCGAGGGTCGGCGGGCGGCGGCGCAGCAGGCCGCTCCGGCGCAGGGCCGGGTACGGGTCCTCGCCCAGGCTCCGGCGGGCGCCGGGCCGCAGCGGCTCCTCCAGCAGCGGGCGCCGGGTGGCGTCCCAGGCGTCGCGGGCACGGCCCAGGACGGCGTTCCAGCGCTCGCCCGCGCCCGGGCCGAAGGCGGATTCCAGGGCGGTGGCGACACCGCCGTGGGAGGCGCCGGGGAGGGTGACGTCGATGTCGTGGTGGGGGAGGACGTGCCGGACGGCCGGGTTCACCTGGACCATGTCGACGCAGGTCTCCAGCGGGCGCTTGCCGGTCTTCACGAAAAGATCGCGGTAGACGGCCGGCAGGTGCAGCAGCCCGGGCCCGGTGTCGAAGGCGAAGCCCTCGCGCTCGTACCGGCCCACGGCACCGCCGTAGGTCGTCCCGCGTTCGTACACCGTCACCCGGTGCCCCGCCACGGCCAGCCGGGCCGCCGTCGCCATCGCGCCCATCCCGGCGCCGATCACCGCAATTCGTGCCATGCGGCCGAGCCTATCGACCCAGGTGGTGGCCCTGTGGTCAGCGGGGTGGGGCTCCGGTGGTCTCGCGGACCTCGGCGGCCAGCCGCTTCTCCTCGCGGCGCTGCGCACGGCGCCGCAGGAAGCGGCGGATCCGACTCCAGAGGAAGATCACTATCGCCAGTCCGGCGGCCAGCAGCACGGCCGCGATGACGGCGGCGGCCTCGGGATTGAACATCGCGAACGTCACGAGCCCGGCCACGCCGAGGTCCTCGGCGATGCTCATCCCCACGTTGGTGAAGGGCTCGGGCGAGGTGTTGATCGCCATCCGGGTGCCGGCCTTGACGAAATGGCTGGCCAGCGCGGTGGAGCCGCCGACCGCGGCGGCGGTGATCTCGGGGAGCGAACCGGTCTGCCCCGCCAGCAGCGCACCGATCACCGCACCGGACACGGGGCGGATCACCGTGTGGACGGTGTCCCATATCGAGTCCATGTACGGGACCTTGTCGGCGATCGCCTCGCACAGGAACAGCACCGCCGCGACGATCAGCACGTCCGTGCGCTGCAGGGAGGCGGGGACGTCGTCGGTCAGGCCGGTGCGGCCGAAGATGCCGAGCAGGAGGACCACGGCGTAAGCGTTGATCCCACTGGCCCAGCCGCTGGTGAAGACCAGAGGGAGCACACTCATCGGATCATCATGCCGTACGGGAACGCAGAAAAGTGAGGGGACGGCCGCACGGCGGCCATCCCCTCACCCACGTTGTCGGGGGCTAGTGCCCCTGCTCGTCACGGCGGCGCTGCCACCGTTCCTCGATCCGGGTCATCATCGACCGACGCTGCCGGCTCCGGCCACGGGCCGGACCGCCGGTACTTCCGGAGACGGGCTGCTCGCCAGGCTTGGGTGCCTTGCGCCAACCGGTGACCACCAGGACCGTACATCCCAGCATGACGAGGAAACCCACCACGCTGATCCAGAGCACGTTCGGAATGATCACACCGGTCATGAGGAGCGCGATACCCACCACAATGCCTGCGACTGCTTGGTAGACCCGTCGCCGGGTGTACGTACGCAGTCCGCTTCCCTCAAGCGCTGTCGCGAACTTGGGATCTTCGGCGTACAGCGCTCGCTCCATCTGCTCGAGCATTCGCTGCTCGTGCTCCGAGAGCGGCACGGGAGTCCTCCTCATCCGTCGGTCGCGGGGGTGGCGACCAGGGGTCCCCTTCAGGATAGGCGGGGAATCGCCCCCGTGACACCCGCCCTCTGCGCCGCGTTCCAAAAGGACACGACCCAGAAATGACGCAGCCGATGAAAGCGCTGCGTGAAAACCGTACCGCCGTGGGGGCTGTCACTGAGGCCCTTATTCCCCAATGGTCCGTCCACCATGCCGGTCCTGCACCTGATCATACGGGGCCGACCGGCGGATCGGAGGGTGTGTGGCCGACTCCGCCCGCGGAAGGTCGCAGTTCAGGCTCGCTTCTCGCCCAGGACGTGCAGCTGGGTGGCGACCGCGTGGAAGGCGGGCAGCTCGGCGGCGGCCTCCTCCAGACGCAGCAGCGCCTCCACGGCGCCGGGCTCGGTGTCCACCAGGACCCCGGGCACGAGGTCGGCGAAGATCCGCACGCCGTGCACCGCGCCGACCGCGAGGCCGGCCCCGCCGACCAGCTCGGAGAGCTGCTCGGCGGTGAAGCGGCGCGGTACCGGGTCGCCGGAGCCCCAGCGGCCGGCCGGATCGGTCAGGGCGGTACGGGCCTCCGTGAAGTGCCCGGCCAGCGCGCGCGCCAGCACGGCCCCGCCGAGGCCGGCGGCCAGCAGGCTGAGCGTGCCGTCGACGCGCAGCGCGGCCACCGTGTTCGCCACGCCCTCGGCGGGGTTGTCCACGTACTCCAGCACGCCGTGGCAGAGCACCACGTCGTAGGCGTCCCGCTCGACGACGTCCAACAGGCCTTGGGCGTCTCCCTGGACACCGCGCACGAGGTCGGCGACACCGGCCTCGGCCACCCGGCGCTCCAGCCCGAACAGCGCGTTCGGACTGGGGTCGACCACGGTGACCCGGTGGCCCAGGCGGGCCACCGGCACGGCGAACTTACCGGTGCCGCCACCGGTGTCGAGCACGTCCAGCACATCCCGCCCGGTCGCCTTCACCCGGCGGTCGAGTGCCTCCTTGAGGACCTCCCACACCACGGCGGTGCGGAGGGAGGCACGGGGGCGGGAAGTGTCCGACACGGCTGATGGCTCCTCGGCGCGGTAAAGGGTGAGCGGTCCTGGCCCACCCTATTGCCTTCCGCCGCCGGGCAGCTCATCCCGCGTCCGGATGCTCCGGGCGTGGTTGCGGCAGGGTCTGTCCCAGGGGCTGGGGCGGCGTCCGGAGGGTGAGCATCCGTTCCACCAGGCGAAGGAACATCGACGCCGCCCGCACCAGATCGTCCGCGTCCCGGGGGCTCGCCGCGTCCGCTATCCCCGCTTCGGCCCTGGCCCGGCGCGCGGCGCCGGAGGCGAAGAGCGCACTCCACTCGGCCAGCTCCGGGGCTATCTCCGGCAACACCTCCCACGCGCTGCGGATCCGGGGCCGGCGCCGCGGGTTCACGGGTTCGGGCCGGGCGCGCGCGGCGAGCACGGCCGCGGCGGTGCGCAGCGCGGCGAGGTGGGCGGTCGCGTACCGCTCGTTGGGGCGGGTCAGCCGGGCGGCCTCGGCCAGGCCGCTGTGGGCCTTGGCGAGCAGGTCGAGGGCGGCCGGAGGAGCGGTCGACTTCCGAAGGACGGGGTGGACAGGGGACGGGGACGGTGTGGCCATGACGAACCTCCTGTCGATCTGTCGATGCGTTACCACCATCGTGACGGGCACCACTGACAATTGCGCTGACCTGGGCTTTTACGGTCACGAACCGGGCAACTGCCCCCTCCTGCGCACCTGGTGCGAAGAAGGATGCTAGTTTTTGAACTGACCGGTCAGTTCAAAAAGAAGGGGGACGGCGTGGACAGCCCGCACGGCGCGGCCGTCAAGGCCGAGGACTTCGGACTCAAGGGCCCGCGCGGCTGGGCCTTCCAGGGAGTCGGCATCGACGCGGCGCCCGGCTCGCTCATCGCGGTCGAAGGCCCCTCCGGCAGTGGTCGGACCTGCCTGCTCCTCGCCCTCACCGGGAGGATGAAGCCCACCCGGGGCCACGCCGAGGTCGGCGGCCACCACCTGCCGAAGCGGATGACGGCGGTCCGCCGGATCGCCGCACTCGGCCCGGTCTCCGGGGTCAACGACCTCGACCAGGCCCTCACCGTCGCGGAACAGCTGCGCGAGGGCGCCCTGCTCCAGCGCCACTACGGCGCTCCGGTCCGCGCCATGCTCCGGCCCCGGGCCGAGCGCCGGGCCGCCGCCGAGGCACGGATCGCCGCCGCCCTGGAGGCCGCCGGACTGGACCTCGCCGCGCTGCCCAAGGGCGAGCGGACCTCCGTACGGGACCTGGAACGCCTGGAGGCCGTACGGCTGTCCGTCGCCATCGCGCTGCTGGGCTCCCCGGCCCTGCTCGCCCTCGACGACCTCGACCTCAAGCTGTCGGACACCGAACGCGTCGAGGCCTGGGACCTGCTCCGCTCGGTCGCCGCCCGCGGGATCACCGTCCTCGCGGTGTGCAGCGAGGCACCCGCCGACGCGATCGTCCTGCGGACCTCCCCCAAGGAGCCGGACGCACCGGAGGCACCGGACGCGTCGGACACGCCCGCCGTCGTGGAGAGCGACGCGGACGCGGAGCCCGACGAGGGATCCGGCACCGACACGAAGACCGACACGAAGACCGAGAACGACGACACGAAGGGGGCGGACGATGCGCTCGCCGAAGCTGGCCGCGCTTGAGCTGAAGCGGTTCGGGCGGGGGAAGCTGCCCCGGGCCGCTCTCGTCGCGCTGCTCCTGCTGCCACTGCTCTACGGGGCCCTGTACCTGTGGTCCTTCTGGGACCCGTACAGCCGCCTCGACAAGGTGCCCGTCGCCATCGTCAACGCCGACAAGGGCGCGACCGTCGGCGGCGAGAGCTTCGACGCCGGCGCCGAGATCGCCAAGAAGCTGCACGACAGCAAGAAGTCCTTCGAGTGGCACGACGTGAGCGCGAAGGAGGCGGCCGAGGGCCTGGAGAACGGTACGTACTACCTGACCCTGACCATGCCCGCCGACTTCAGCGCGAAGATCGCCTCCAGCTCCGGCGACGACCCCACCACCGGGGCCCTCCAGGTCCGCACGAACGACGCCAACAACTACATCGTCGGCTCGATCTCGCGCTCCGTCTTCGCCGAGGTCCGCTCCGCGGCGTCCACCAACGCCTCCCGCAAGTTCCTCGACAAGATCTTCGTCAACTTCTCCGACCTGCACGACAAGACCGCCGAGGCGGCCGACGGCGCCGACAAGCTCAAGGACGGCGCGGGCCAGGCGCAGGAAGGCGCCAAGGAACTCGCCGACGGCCTCGACACGGCGCAGGAGAAGTCCGGCGAACTCAACACCGGTCTGCGGAAGCTGAACACGGCGGCCGGCAAGCTGGAGACCGGCTCCAAGGACGTCGCGGACGGCACCCAGGCGCTGGCCGACAAGGTCAACGGGGCCGCTGACAAGGCCCGCCCCTTCGTCAAGGACCCCAAGAACCTCGCCGACACCGCCGAACTCGTCGCCGACAGCGCGAAGGTGGTCAACAACCACCTCGGCACCTTCGCGGAGAAGGCCCCGGCCGCCGCGGCCGCCGCGAAGAAGGCCGCGACCGGCGCGGACGCGTACTACACCAAGCACTGCGTCACCCCCGGCGCCGAACCGCACCTGGCCTCCTGCCCCGACCTGAAGAAGGTCAGGGACAGCGCGGCCGAGGCCGCCGAACTCAGCGGGGACGTCAACGCCCTGGTCAAGAACACGAACGGGGACGTCGGCAAGCTCCGCACCCAGCTCACCGACCTGGAGAAGAAGGCCCGCGAGCTCGTCGACAAGGCTCCCCAGCTCGCGGGCGACCTCGACGCGGCCGTCGCCAAGGTCAACGCCCTCAACAGCGGAGCCCACAAGGTCTCCGCCGGCATGGCCCAGCTCCACACCGGCCTCGGCACCGCCACCACCGGCTCCGGCGCCCTCGCCGACGGCGTCGGCAAGCTCGGCGACGGCGCCCACCGGCTCGACGGCGGCATGTACAAGCTCGTCGACGGCACCGGCGAACTCGCCGGCGGCCTGCACGACGGCGCCGGCAAGATCCCCGACTACGACCAGCAGCAGCGCGACGAGCGCACCCAGGTCATGGCCGACCCGGTCCAGCTCGCCAACCAGTCCCTGCACAAGGCGCCCAACTACGGCACCGGCTTCGCCCCCTACTTCATCCCGCTCTCCCTCTGGGTCGGCGCGATGGTCGCCTACATGCTGATCGCCCCGCTGAACCGGCGGGCCCTGGCCGCCGGCGCCTCGCCCTGGCGGGTCGCGCTCGCCGGCTGGCTTCCCGTGGCGGGCCTCGGCGCGGCGCAGGTGGCCCTGCTGATGTCCGTACTGCACTGGGCGCCCGGCCTCGGCCTGAAGATGGCCCACCCGGCCCTCACCATCGGCTTCCTGATGCTGGTCACCGCCTGCTTCGCCGCGATCGTCCAGTGGCTCAACGCCAAGTTCGGCGCCGCCGGCCGCATCCTGGTGCTGGCCGTCCTGATGCTCCAGCTGACCTCGGCGGGCGGCACCTACCCCGTCCAGACCAGCCCGGACTTCTTCAACTGGATCCACCCGTACCTGCCCATGTCGTACATCGTCGAGAGCCTGCGCCGCCTCATCACCGGCGGCGACCTCGCCCCGGTCTGGCAGGGTGGCGCGGTCCTGCTGGCCTTCACTGCCGGCGCCCTGGCCCTCACCGCGCTCGCCGCCCGCGGCAAGCAGGTGTGGACCATGGACCGACTGCACCCGGAACTGAGCCTGTAGGGACGTGTTGACCTGTGACAATCAGCGCCATGGAAAGCAGCAGCACCGGTACGGGCACCGGCGGGGGCCGTCGTGCGATCACGCGGCAGAAGCTCTACGAAGCGGCCGTCACCCTGATCGCCGAGAAGGGCTTCTCCGCGACCACGGTCGATGAGATCGCCGAGCGGGCAGGCGTCGCGAAGGGCACCGTCTACTACAACTTCGCGAGCAAGAACGAGCTCTTCGAGGAGCTGCTGCGGCACGGCGTCGGCCTGCTGACGGTCTCCCTGCGGACGGCCGCCGAGGAGACGGAGGCCCGAGGCGGCAGCCGGGTCGAGGCGCTCGACGCGATGATCCGGGCCGGACTCGTCTTCATCGACCGGTACCCGGCCTTCACCCAGCTGTACGTCGCCGAACTGTGGCGCACCAACCGCGCGTGGCAGTCCACCCTCATGGTGGTCCGGCAGGAAGCGGTGGCCGTCGTGGAGAAGGTGCTGCGCGAAGGCGTCGAACGCGGTGAGTTGAGCGCCGAGATCGATGTGCCGCTCACAGCGGCCGCGATGGTCGGGATGGTGCTGGTCGCCGCCCTGGACTGGCAGTCCTTCCAGAGCGAGCGGTCCCTGGACGACGTGCACTCGGCGCTGTCGCTGCTGCTGCGGGGCCGGGTCAGCGGCAACCGCTGACCACCGGCGCGCCACCACCCCCCAGTCGGCGGTGCCGCGGGGGCGCGCCGGCCCGTAGAACTGGTGGGGCCGGCCGCGACGGCTGAGTATCCGTACCTAGGCGCGGAAATGAGTACGTACGCGGATGGGCTCCCACCTGCGCGGACGCCAGACTGGGAGCAACGGACAGGAGACCCGGTCCGCACCGCGGACACGGGGCCGCGGAGCGGACCGGGTGCCTCCTTCCGTGACCGGGACGGGGGACACGGCCCGGTGTCGCAGGACGGGAGAAGGCGGCGGGGCTCGGGGGGATCGAGCCTCACCGCCTTTTCGCGTCCGCGGGTTCGGTGGGTCGTGTGCCGGGCCGCGCCGCCGTTGCCGGGGCTCCGCCCCGGACCCCGCGCCTCGAACGCCGGCGGGGCTGAAAGATCGCCTCGAACGCCGGCAGGGCTGAAAGAGACGCCGGAGTTCGAGGCGAAGGTGCCTCAGCCTCGGCCCCGCAGGGGGAGTCGCTGGAGTCGGAGGCGGGCTGTCGTGAGGCGGGTGGACACCGCCGCGGCGATCGCGGACCGGCGGGCCGAGAAGGCCCAGGCGACCCGGGCCGCCGAGCGGGGCAACAGCAGGATGCGCAGCCGGGGCAGCCGGTCCGCGGACGCCAGCAGGCCCGTGCGGGCCAGCAGGACGTCGTCCGCCAGCTCCGGGTACGAGACCTCCGCGCCCGGGGGCGCGTACAGCGCCCGTTCCACCGCACCGGCGATCCGGTGCACGGCCGCCGCCGGCTCCTCGTCCAGGCGGCCCAGCTCCACGATCCGGCTCGCCGCCCGGCGCGGGGACAGCGCCTCGTCCGGGAGCACACCCGCGTCCCAAGCGGTGTCGCCCAGTTCCCGCCAGGCCGTCAGCACTTCCCCGGTCGCCAGCCGCCGGGCCCGCAGCCGGGTCCGCCACAGCATCGGGAGCAGGGGCAGACCCAGTACCGCCAGCGCGAGCGCCGCCCAGCCGAGGACCGACGTCACCGACGGCCCACCGCCGCCGCCCGTGCTCTGCGCGGGCGCGGCCGCGCCGCACTCACCGAGCTTCTTCAGGTTCGGCGGGCACTCGGGGGTCGCCGAGGGCCCCGTCGAGGGCTGCGCCACGCTCTGCGAGGGCAGCGGCGCCGGTGCGGACGGCTGGGTGGCCGGGGTCTGTGCCCGCGAGTACTCCGGGATGTTGATGCCGGAGCGGGGCGTCGGCTCGAAGCGGGTCCAGCCCACGCCCTCGAAGTACAGCTCGGGCCAGGCGTGCGCGTCGCGCATCGACACGTTCACATTGCCGTCCGACTGCTTCTCGCCGGGCGTGAAGCCCACCGCGACCCGGGCCGGGATGCCCAGAGAGCGGGACATCGCCGCCATCGAGAAGGCGAAGTGGACGCAGAAGCCCTCCTTGTCGGCGAGGAACCGGGCGACCGCCTGCGGACCCGTGCCCGAGGCCGTCCTCGTGTTGTAGCGGAACCCGCCGTTCACAGCGAAGTAGTCCTGCAGCTTCACGGCCCGCGTGTAGTCGTCCTTCGCCCCCTGCGTCACCTGGCGGGCCGTCTCGGCGACCACGGGCGGCAGGTTGTCCGGGAGCTTCGTGTACTCCTCCTGGACCGCCGGGTCGGGCTTCGGGGCGCTCTGCAGCTGCTGGGCCGTCGGCTTCAGCAGCAGGCTGCGCACCGTGTACTCGGCGCCCTGGACGTTCTGGAACTTGTCCCGGCCCAGCTGGTCGCCGACGAGGGTCCGGCCGGCCGGCTCGAACCGCCACTTGCCGCCGATCTCCACCGACGTCGCCGGGTACGGCATGGGGAGGTAGCGCTGGGTGTAGTAGTCCGCCGCGGAGATGCTGGTGGTGACCTCGACGGCGGAACGGCTCACCGGGGCGCGGAGCCCCGGGGGTTCCGGCAGCTTCTCCGGCACGTCCACCAGGGCCCGCCCGGAGGCCTCCCACTTGACGCCGTTGAACTCGTCCAGGGCCAGGATCCGCAGGTACTGATCGGCCTGCTGCGGGCTGTTGGTCCGGTACTTCAGGACCACGCGGTTGTCCTGCGCGTTGAGGTTGCTCTGCAGGGACACCAGCGGGTTGACCGCCGAGATCGTCCCGCCCACGCCGCCACCGCTGTCCTCGGCGGCGTCCTGCGTGCCGCCCAGCAGCCCGCCGCCGAGCGAGGGCAGCACGGCCGGCACCGCAAGTGCCAGGCCCAGGGTCACCGCGCCGATCCGCCGCCCGAACTTCACGGGAGCCGTCGCCTGCCCGCCCGCCCCGCCCGCGAGGCCGGAGTCGGCGGCGCCCCGGCGCGGGGCCGCGCCGAAGACCCGGCCCCACTGGGCGAGCCGGTCGCGGCCCTCGGACAGCAGCAACATCAGGTAGCCGCAGCCCGCGAGCAGGAAGGCGAACCAGGAGGCGCCCCCGCCCCCCGCCAGGCCCGAGGCCACCGAGTACAGCGCCAGCAGCGGCAGCCCGGCCGCGGCGGCCGTGCGCATGGTCACCGCCAGCGTGTCCACGAGCAGTCCGATCAGCAGCACGCCGGACACCAGCAGCAGTTTGATGCCGTCCGTCAACGGAGCCGGGATGGCGAACTCGCCCACGTCCCGGACGCCTTGACCGAACAGCGCGCCGAAGTCCGTCACCAGGTACGCCAGCGGCCCGTCCCCGTGGGACTCGCCCTTGCCGGCGTAGAGGAACGCCAGCAGCAGCAGCGACGTCAGCACCTGCGCGGCCACGGTCAGCGTCCGGGCCAGCGGTACCCGCCGGGCCCCGGCGCCCACCGCGCTCTGCACGGCGAGCAGCAGCGCCGCCTGGAGCAGCCAGGCCTGCGAGTCCACCAGGGCGTTCAGCGACCACGAGGTGAGCAGTGTCGCCAGTGCCGCGAACAGCGTCAGTTTCGCCCGCCCGCTCATTCCCGACCTCCGGAGGTTCCCGTACCGACGCGCGCGGTCCCGGCCTGGCGCCACAGTTCGCCGAAAGCCACGCCGGGCGGGGCGGCCAGTGCCGTCCAGCCCGCGTCGCGCAGCCTGTGCAGCCGCTCCTCCAGCGGGGGCACGGCATGTCCCGGGGCGGGCCGGCCGCCCCAGGTCGCGGAGTCCAGTACGAAGGCCACCGCACCGGAGGCGCGCTGGCGCATCCGGGCGGCCAGTTCTGTCTGTACGTCGTCCAGGTCGCCGAAGAAGGCGATGAGGAGCCCGTCACCGCCGGCTCCGCCGAAGCCGCCGCTGCCACCGGCGCGCACCGCGTCGTAGGCGCGGGAGAGCCCGGCGCCGTCGGAGTGCCCGACGACCGCGAGGGTGTCCATCATCAGCCCGGCGGCCTCCGCGGACTCCTGCCCGCCGGAGGAGAAACCGCCGCTGCCCTCACCGGGCACCGAGCTGCCGGTGTCGGTGAGCAGGCGTGCGGAGAAGCCCTGTTCCAGGACGTGCACCAGGCTGGAGGCGGCCGCCGAGACGGCCCACTCGAAGGCGGAGTCGGGGCCGGCGCCGTCGAACGCCAGGCGCCGGGTGTCCAGCAGGACGGTGGCCCGGCTGCGCTGCGGCTGCTCCTCGCGGCGGACCATCAGCTCGCCGTAGCGGGCGGTGGAGCGCCAGTGCACGCGGCGCAGGTCGTCGCCGCGTCGGTAGCCGCGGGGGATGACGTCGTCGTCGCCGGCCAGGGCGAGGGAGCGGCGGCTGCCGTCGCCGTAGCCGTTGGACTCGCCGGTCAGGCGGACCGGCGGCAGGGGTTCGGTGCGCGGGATGACGGTGAGGGTGTCGTAGGTACTGAAGGAGCGGGTCAGCTCGACCAGCCCGAAGGGGTCGGACAGGCGCAGCTGGAGCGGGCCGAGCGGATAGCGGCCGCGCAGGTCGGAGCGGACCCGGTAGGACACCTCGCGGCGGCCGCCGGGTTCGACCCGGTCCAGTACGAAGCGCGGGCGCGGGCCCAGTACGTAGGGCACCCGGTCCTGGAGCATCAGCAGGCCGGTGGGCAGCCGGGAGACGTTGTCCATGCGCAGCTGCACGCGGGCCTCGCTGCCCGCGGGGACCCGCCCCGGGCTGAGCCGGCGGCTGCCGGAGACCCGGAAGCGGGTGCGGTGGAGGGCGTAGACGCAGATCAGGGGCAGGAGGGCGAGCAGCAGGCCGACGCGCAGCAGTTCGCCCTGGCCCAGCACGTACGCGCAGGCCGCGGCGGCTATGCCCGCGGCCAGGAACGAGCGGCCCCGGGTGGTCAGTCCGGACAGCGACGCGCGCAGGCCGCCGCCGTCCCCCGGGCCACCGGCGCCGCGCGGGGCACCGGCGCTCATCAGAAGCTCCGGATGCCCGCGCCGGGCGGCATCTCGCCGCGGGCGTGCGCGGCCGGGACCGGGGTGCGCTGCAGGATCTCGCCGACGACCTGCTCGGCGGAGCGGCGGTTCAGCTGGGCCTGCGCGGTGGGCAGCAGCCGGTGCGCGAGGACCGGGGCGGCCAGGGCCTGGACGTCGTCCGGCAGGACGTAGTCCCGGCCGGCGAGCGCGGCGGCGGCCTTCACGGCGCGCAGCAGGTGCAGGGTGGCGCGGGGCGAGGCGCCGAGCCGCAGGTCGGGGTGGGTGCGGGTGGCGGAGACCAGGTTGACGACGTAGCGCTTGACGGGCTCGGCCACGTACACCTCACGGACCGCCTCTATGAGCTTGACGATCTCGTGGGAGTGCGCGACGGAGGTGAGGTCGTCGAGCGGGGAGACCCCGCCGTGCACGTCGAGCATCTGGAGCTCGGCCTCGGGGCTGGGGTAGCCGACGGAGACGCGGGCCATGAAGCGGTCGCGCTGGGCCTCGGGCAGCGGGTACGTGCCCTCCATCTCCACCGGGTTCTGGGTGGCGACGACCATGAAGGGGCTGGGCAGCGTGTAGGTCGTGCCGTCGATGGTGACCTGGCGCTCCTCCATCGACTCCAGCAGCGCGGACTGGGTCTTCGGTGAGGCGCGGTTGATCTCGTCACCGATGACGATCTGCGCGAAGATCGCGCCCGGCTTGAACTCGAACTCGCGGCGCTGCTGGTCGTAGATGCTGACACCGGTGATGTCGGAGGGCAGCAGGTCCGGGGTGAACTGGATGCGCTGGACCGAGCAGTCGATGGACTTGGCGAGCGTCTTGGCGAGCATCGTCTTGCCGACGCCGGGCACGTCCTCGATCAGCAGGTGACCCTCGGCGAGCAGCACGGTCAGCGCGAGGCGGACGACCTCGGGCTTGCCCTCGATCACGCTCTCGACCGACCGGCGCACCCGCTCCACCGTGCTGGTCAGATCCGCGAGGCTCGCTCGGTCGTCGTACGTCGTCACCTGGTTCTCCTCGGCCTTTCCCAGGGCCGACGCCGTTGGCGCATGAACCGGCCCACCCCGAAACACGGACACCGGCCCGGGGGATCCCCGGTGGTGCCACCCCGCATTCTTGACGGCGTTAAGGCCTTGTGTCACTCAAGAGCTGGGATCGATCTCCCGCAGGAGCCCGGTGTGCACATCGAAGACGAAGCCTCGCACATCGTCCTTGTGCGGCAGGAAGGGGTTGGTGCGAACCCGCTGCATGGACTGGCGGACGTCCTGGTCGACGTCCCGGAAGGCCTCGACGGCCCAGGCGGGACGCTGGCCGACCTCGTCCTCCAGCTCGTGCCGGAAGTCCTCGGTCAGGTTCTCGAGACCGCAGCCGGTGTGGTGGATGAGTATCACCGTGCGGGTGCCCAGGGCCCGCTGGCTGATGGTGAGCGAGCGGATCGTGTCGTCGGTGACCACACCGCCCGCGTTGCGGATCGTGTGACAGTCGCCGAGTTCCAGGCCGAGGGCCTTGTGCAGGTCGAGACGGGCGTCCATACAGGCCACCACGGCGACCTGGAGGACGGGGCGGGCGTCCATGCCGGGGTCGGAGAATTTCGCGGCGTAGCGCTGATTCGCCTCGACCAGCCGGTCGGTGACGGATCCGCCGACGGATGCCTCGGACGCGGACTCTGCAGGCAGGGATGCGGAAGTCGTCATGGGTACGACGTTAGTGGTCACGGCGGGTTGTGGCCTCGCGTGAGAGCGGACAAAGAACGTCAACGAGGCTTGTTGTGAGCTAACCCACAGGGGTGGGGGCAGGGCAGCCATCCGGGTGATTCGCGGCATTTGCCGGTTCGGTCCGAGAGCCGCGCACGGCGCGCGAGGCGGTTCGTTGACCGCGGCGACCGTTGCACTAAAGTGACGCGAACCGGCCGGAGCCCGGCCCTGACCGGCCGCCCGGCCCCCGATGAACACTCCGCGTGCGCGGCGCGTACGTACGGCCCGGCCCTCTCCCGCTCACCGGCCGGCCGGCGCCACCTTCCCCGGCGCCGGTCGCGGATGCGGGAACCAGGTGGTACGTACGCCTGCCGCGCCGTTATCTGAGAGGGCGCTTTGACTAGCGAGTCCCGACATGTCCCGGTGATGCTCCAGCGGTGCCTGGACCTGTTGGCCCCGGCGCTGGAGAGGCCCGGGGCCGTCGTCGTCGACTGCACCCTCGGCCTCGGCGGCCACAGCGAGGCCCTGCTGACCCGGTTCCCCGAGGCCCACCTGATCGGCCTCGACCGCGACAAGGAGGCCCTGCGGCTGTCCGGCGAGCGGCTCGCGCCCTTCGGTGACCGGGCCACCCTCGTCCACGCGATCTACGCCGACCTCGCCGAGGTCCTGGACGGGCTGGGCATCCCGGCGGTCCAAGGCATCCTCTTCGACCTCGGCGTCTCCTCCATGCAGCTGGACGAGGCCGACCGCGGGTTCGCGTACGCGCAGGACGCGCCGCTGGACATGCGCATGGACCAGACGACCGGCATCAGCGCCGCCGAGGTACTCAACAGCTACGCGCCCGGTGAGCTGGTGCGGATCCTGCGCCAGTACGGCGAGGAGAAGCAGGCCAAGCGGATCGTGTCCGCGATCGTCCGGGAGCGGGAGAAGGAGCCCTTCACCAACAGCGCCCGGCTGGTCGAACTGATCCGAGACTCCCTTCCGCAGGCCGCCAAGCGGACCGGCGGCAACCCGGCGAAGCGGACCTTCCAGGCGCTGCGGATCGAGGTCAACGGAGAGCTCTCCGGGCTGGAGCGGGCCATCCCGGCGGCGGTGGACAAGATCGCCGTCGGCGGCCGGATCGCGGTGCTCTCGTACCACTCGCTGGAGGACCGCCTGGTCAAGCAGGTCTTCGCGGCCGGCGCGACCTCCACGGCCCCGCCCGGACTGCCGGTGGTGCCGGAGAAGTACCAGCCGAAGCTGAAACTGCTCACGCGCGGCGCCGAGCTGCCCACCGAGGAGGAGATCGCCGAGAACCGGCGAGCCGCCCCGGCCAGATTCCGCGGCGTCGAACGCATCCGGGAGGCGCGACTGTGACCAAGGCCGGGAAGGTCGCCACGCTGACCCGCGGGCAGGCGGCCCGCCTCGGCCGGGCGCTCGGCGGCCGCCCGGCCCGCCCGCGTCCCGGCGGGCAGGCGGCGCGGATGCCGTTCGTCCTGCTGGTCGTGGCCCTGCTCGCCGGTGGCCTGATCAGCCTGCTGCTGCTGAACTCGGCCCTGAACGAGGGCTCCTTCCAGCTCAGCAAGCTGAGGAAGGAGACCACCGCCCTCACCGACGAGGAGCAGGCGCTGCAGCGCGACGTGGACGCCTACTCCGCGCCCGACGCGCTCCAGCGTCGGGCGCACGAACTGGGCCTGGTCCCCGGCGGCAGCCCGGTCTTCATCGGCCAGGACGGCAAGATCGCCGGCAGCCCGGCCGTCGCCGAGGCCCCGCCGACCCCGACCCCGACCGCCCCGGCCGCACCCCCGGCGTCGGCCCCGACCACACCCCCGGCGTCCGCCCCGGCCGCCTCCGGGGCCGCGGCCCAGCCGGCCCCGTCCGCCGCGCCCTCCGCGGCCGGTGGTTCCCCGCAGCCCAGCCAGACCCCCGGAAGGTGACGCCGTGATCCACCCTTCCCAGCCGACCTCGCCGGCGTTCGAGGCGCGGGGTCCGGGGCGGAGCCCCAGGATCCCCGCCCCGGCGGTCGCCGCGTGAGCCCGCAGGAGCCGCCCCGGCGGCGGGTGCCCGGACCGGCCAGGCCGTCCCGGCCGGGCGACCGGGCCCGGGCCACCGCCCGCCCGGCCGCCCGCCCTGCCTCGCGCCCGGCGACCCGGCGACCCACGGGCCCCCGCACCCCGCACACGATCCGGCTCGGCAGCCCACGACCCCGGCTGCGCCTGGTCGGCGTCGGCCTGACCCTCGTCATGCTGGCCTTCGTGGTCCGCCTGCTCCAGGTACAGGCCGTCGACGCCTCGGCGTTCTCCGCCGAGGCCTCCAAGAACCGCTACACCAACGTCAAGCTGGCCGCCGAACGCGGTGAGATCACCGACCGTCGGGGCGTGGCCCTGGCCACCAGCGTCGACGCGTACGACATCACCGCCGACCCGAAGATGTTCACCCCGCAGGACAGCAAGGCCCCCGACGCCCCGCAGCAGGCCGCCGCGCTCCTCGCGCCCATCCTCGGCAAGGACGTCAAGGAACTCACCCAGCGGCTGAGCACCAAGAACTCCCGGTACGTCGTCCTCGCCCAGCGCCAGACCCCCCAGGTCTGGAACCAGATCAAGGACCTCAAGCGGGTCTTCGCGGACAAGGCGGCGGCCGACAAGCGGAGCAACGGCCCCGGCGCCAACGTCCTCGCCGGCGTGTTCAAGGAGACCAGCAGCAAGCGCGTGTACCCGAACGGCGACCTCGCCGCCGGGATACTGGGTTACGTCAACGCCGAGGGCAGGGGCGCCGGCGGCCTGGAGTCCTCCCTCGACAAGAAACTGTCCGGCAAGGACGGCGAGATCACCTACGCCCAGTCCGGCGGCCGCCAGGTCCCCACGGCCGACTCCAACGAGAAGCCGGCCGTCCCCGGCGACGACATCGAGCTGACCATCGACCGGGACATCCAGTGGGCGGCGCAGAGCGCCATCGCCGAGCAGGTCCAGAAGTCCGAGGCCGACCGCGGCTACGTCATCGTCCAGGACACCCGCACCGGCGAGGTCCTGGCCATGGCCAACGCGCCCGGCTTCGACCCCAACGACCTGACCCGCGCCCGCTCCGCCGCCATGGGCAACGCCGCCCTCCAGGACGTGTACGAGCCCGGATCCACCGCCAAGGTCATGTCGATGGCCGCCGTGCTGGAGGAGAAGAAGGCCACCCCGGAGACCCGGGTCGAGGTCCCCAACCGGCTGCACCGCGGCGACCGGCTGTTCAAGGACGACATCGACCACCCGACCTGGTACCTGACCCTCAACGGGGTCCTCGCCAAGTCCTCCAACATCGGCACGATCCTGGCCACCGGCCAGCTCGGACCCACCCAGCCCGAGGCCAACGAGGTCCTGCACTCCTACCTGACCAAGTTCGGCATCGGCCGGCCCACCGGCCTGAACTACCCGGGCGAGTCCCGCGGCATCCTCGCCGCCCCCAAGGACTGGTCCACCTCCCAGCAGTACACGATCCCCTTCGGCCAGGGCCTCTCCCTCAACGCCATGCAGGCGGCCTCCGTGTACTCGACCATCGCCAACGGCGGGGTCCGCATCGAACCGACGCTCATCCGCGGCACCAAGGGCCCCGACGGCCGCTTCACCCCGGCCCCGGCCCCCGAACAGAGCCGTGTGGTCAGCGCGGAGACCGCCAAGACCCTCGCCGAGATGCTCGAATCCGTGGTCGACGACCAGGAGGGCACCGGCACCAAGGCGCGGATCCCCGGCTACCGCGTCGGCGGCAAGACCGGCACCTCCAACCGGGTGGATCCGGCCACCGGCCGCTACAAGGGCTACACCGCCTCCTTCGCCGGATTCGCCCCCGCGGACAACCCCCGCATCACCGTCTACTGCGCCATCCAGAACCCCACGAAGGGCAGCTACTTCGGCGGCCAGATCTGCGGCCCCATCTACAAGAAGGTCATGGAGTTCGCACTCAAGACCCTCCAGGTGGCCCCCACGGGAACCGCGCCCGCCGGGCTCCCCGTCACCTACGACGCCGCTCCTCAGCCCGCCGCCCAGCCCGCCCCGCAGCCCAGTCCGCAGCCCGGTCAGTGAACCCACAGCCAGGCCGGCCCGCCAGAAAAGCGTGAGGCACCATCAGTGACAACCATCACCCCGAAACCCGGGAACCCGACGACCGCCGAGGCCGAGGCCGGGGCCTCACTTCGCGAGCGGCCCGCCACGCCCGGTACGCTCACCGCCGTGCCCCACGCTGATCAGCCCAGAACGACCCAGAAAGCCCCGGCAACGCCGCCGGGAGCGCCCCGGCCCGCGTCCGCCAGCCCGAGCCCGCTGGGCGAGCTGGCCACCCTGCTGGGCATCCCGGCGCCCGGCGCGGCGCAGATCACCGGCATCACGCACGACTCCCGTGCGGTGCGCCCCGGTGACCTGTACGCGGCCCTGCAGGGAGCCAGGACGCACGGCGCCGACTTCGCCGCCCAGGCGGCCGGCCTCGGTGCCGCCGCCGTGCTCACCGACCCCGCGGGGGCGGAACGCGCCGCGGCGACCGGCCTGCCGGTCCTGACCGTCGAGGACCCGCGCGGCCGGATGGGAGAGCTGGCCGCCGCGATCTACGGGCGCCCCGGTGAGGACCTGCTCCAGATCGGCATCACCGGCACCTCCGGCAAGACCACCACGGCGTACCTCGTCGAGGGCGGCCTGCGCGCGGCGGGCCGCAGCACCGGACTGGTCGGCACCGTCGAGATGCGCATCGGCGACGAGCGCATCAAGTCCGAGCGGACCACCCCCGAGGCCACCGACCTCCAGGCCCTCTTCGCGGTCATGCGCGAACGCGGGGTCGAGGCCGTGGCCATGGAGGTCTCCAGCCACGCACTGGTCCTCGGCCGGGTCGACGGCTGCGTCTTCGACGTCGCCGTCTTCAACAACCTGAGCCCGGAACACATGGAGTTCCACTCCGACATGGAGGACTACTTCCAGGCCAAGGCCGGGCTCTTCACCGCCCGCCGTGCCCGCCTGGGCGTGGTCAACCTCGACGACGAGTACGGCCGCCGGCTGGCCAAGGAGGCGACGATCCCGGTCGTCACCTTCTCCGCCGCGGGCGACCCGGCCGCCGACTGGCGCGCCGAGGACGTGGTCTTCGGCGCGGCGACCTCCACCCTGACCCTGCTGGGCCCCGAAGGACAGCGCGTACGGGCCACCGCGCCGCTGCCCGGCCCGTTCAACGTCGCCAACACCGTCGCCGCGATCGTCACCCTCGCCGCCGCCGGCCTCGACCCGCAGACCGCCGCCGACGGCGTCGCCGCGGTCCCCGGGGTCCCCGGCCGGCTGGAGCGGGTGGACGCGGGACAGCCGTTCCTCGCCGTCGTCGACTACGCGCACAAGACGGACGCCGTGGAATCGGTGCTGCGCGCACTGCGCGAGGTCACCGAGGGCAAGCTGCACATCGTGCTCGGCTGCGGCGGCGACCGCGACACCACCAAGCGCGGCCCGATGGGGGCCGCGGCCGCCCGGTTCGCCGACGTGGCCGTCCTGACCTCCGACAACCCGCGCTCCGAGGACCCGCTCGCGATCCTCGCCGCGATGTTCGAGGGCGCCGTCTCCGTACCGCCCGCCGAGCGGGGCACCGTCCTGATCGACGCCGACCGGGCCGCGGCCATCGCGGCCGCCGTCGCCCGCGCCCGGCCCGGTGACACCGTGCTGGTGGCCGGCAAGGGACACGAGCAGGGCCAGGACACCGCCGGTGTCGTACGCCCCTTCGACGACCGCACGGTGCTCCGCGCCGCGATCGAGCACCAGGCCGTGCTCGACCGGAGCGCCGCGCCCGACGAAACGACCCAGGTCCGACAGGCCGAGGTGAACCAGTGATCGCCCTTTCCCTCGCCGAGATCGCCGACATCACCGGCGGGCGGCCCCACGACATACCGGATCCGTCCGTCCAGGTCACCGGCCCCGTGGTCTACGACTCCCGTGAAGTCCGGCCGGGCAGCCTGTTCGCCGCCTTCGTCGGCGAGCGGGTCGACGGCCACGACTACGCGGAACGCGCCGTCGCCGCCGGAGCCGTGGGCGTCCTCGCGACCCGGCCCGTCGGCGTACCGGCCATCGTGGTCCCCGACGTCGTGGCCGCCCTCGGCGCACTCGCCCGCGCCGTGGTCACCCGCCTGGGCACCGACGTCGTGGCCCTCACCGGATCCGCCGGCAAGACCTCCACCAAGGACCTGATCGCGCAGGTGCTGCAGCACCACGCGCCGACCGTGTGGACCCCCGGCAACCTCAACAACGAGATCGGCCTGCCGATCACGACGCTGCGCGTCACCGAGGACACCCAGCACCTGGTCCTGGAGATGGGCGCCCGCGGCATCGGCCACATCCGCTACCTCACCGGACTGACGCCCCCGCGGATCGGTCTGGTCCTCAACGTCGGCACCGCCCACATCGGCGAGTTCGGCGGCCGCGAGCAGATCGCGCAGGCCAAGGGGGAGCTGGTCGAGGCCCTGCCGGCCGAGGCGGAGGGCGGCGTCGCCGTCCTCAACGCCGATGACCTGCTGGTTCGTGAGATGGCCGGGCGGACGAAGGCCCGTACGGTCCTCTTCGGCGAGGCCGAGGACGCCGAAATCCGGGCCACCGAAGTCCGCATGACGGACAGGGGACAGGCTTCCTTCACACTGCACACACCGACCGGGTGCAGTGACGTGACCTTGCGGCTGTACGGTGAGCACCACGTGTCGAACGCGCTCGCCGCGGCCGCCGTCGCCCATGTACTGGGCATGTCCGCACAGGAGATCGCCACGGCGCTCTCCGGGGCGGGCACGCTGTCCCGGTGGCGGATGGAGGTCACCGAGCGGGCGGACGGTGTGACGATCGTCAACGACGCCTACAACGCGAACCCCGAGTCCATGCGGGCCGCACTCCGCGCGCTCGCCGCGATGGGCGGTGCCGGCAGGGCGAACGGGGGACGCACGTGGGCGGTGCTCGGCCCGATGGCCGAGCTCGGAGACGACGCTCTCGCCGAGCACGACGCGGTCGGACGACTTGTCGTCCGGCTCAACGTGAGCAAGCTCGTCGCAGTCGGGGGCAGGGAAGCTTCCTGGCTGCAACTGGGCGCATATAACGAGGGTTCGTGGGGTGAGGAGTCGGTGCTCGTGTCCGACGCGCAGGCGGCGGTCGACCTGTTGCGCAGTGAACTGCGCCCAGGTGACGTCGTGCTGGTGAAGGCTTCCAGGTCGGCCGGTCTGGAGCGGGTGGCCCAGGGCCTTCTCGACAGCACTGTCGAGGGCGAGGTCGCCGACCGATGAGGCAGATTCTGTTCGCCGGTGTCATCGGCATGTTCCTCACCGTCATCGGTACCCCGCTGCTGATCAAGCTGCTCGCCCGCAAGGGCTACGGCCAGTTCATCCGCGACGACGGCCCCCGCGGCCACGCCGGGAAGAAGGGCACGCCCACCATGGGCGGTATCTCCTTCATCCTGGCGACGCTCATCGCGTACGCCCTGACGAAGGTCCTCACCGGTGAGGAGCCGAGTTTCTCGGGCCTGCTCGTCCTGTTCCTGATGGCCGGCATGGGCCTCGTCGGGTACCTGGACGACTACATCAAGATCGTCAAGCGGCGTTCGCTGGGCCTGCGGGCCAAGGCGAAGATGTCCGGCCAGCTGATCGTCGGTATCGCCTTCGCGGTGCTGGCCCTGCAGTTCAAGGACTCCCGCGGGCTGACCCCGGCCTCCACCAAGCTGTCGTTCGTCACGGACTTCGGCTGGTCGATAGGTCCGGTGCTGTTCGTGGTCTGGGCGCTGTTCATGATCCTGGCGATGTCCAACGGCGTGAACCTCACCGACGGTCTCGACGGTCTCGCGACCGGCGCCGCGGTGATGGTCTTCGGCGCCTACACCTTCATCGGTGTCTGGCAGTTCCAGGAATCCTGCGCCAGGGCCGGTGACCTCACCAACCCGAACGCCTGCTTCGAGGTGCGCGACCCGCTCGACCTCGCGGTCGTCGCCTCCGCCCTCATGGGCGCCTGCTTCGGCTTCCTGTGGTGGAACACCTCGCCCGCCAAGATCTTCATGGGTGACACCGGCTCGCTCGCCCTCGGCGGCGCGCTCGCGGGCCTCGCCATCTGCTCCCGCACGGAGTTCCTGATGGCGCTCCTCGGCGGCCTGTTCGTGCTCATCACGATGTCGGTCGTCATCCAGGTCGGTTCCTTCAAGATGACCGGCAAGCGCGTCTTCCGGATGGCGCCACTGCAGCACCACTTCGAGCTCAAGGGCTGGTCCGAGGTACTCGTCGTGGTCCGCTTCTGGATCATCCAGGGCATGTGCGTGATCGTTGGTCTCGGTCTCTTCTACGCGGGATGGGCAGCCGACAAGTGACGTCCTGGCAGGACAAGAACATCACCGTCGCCGGTCTGGGCGTGAGCGGCATCAGTGCCGCCCGCGCCTTGGCCGGCCTCGGCGCCTCGGTGACCGTCGTCGACAACGGCGACGGCGACGCGCACCGCGCCCGGGCCGCCGAACTTCAGGCGCAGGGCATCACCGTCCGTCTCGGCCGCCTGGCGGACGGCGGACACGCGGGCGAGGTACTGCCCGAGGGCACCGAACTCGTCGTCACCTCGCCGGGCTGGAAGCCCGACAGCCCGCTGTTCCAGGCCGCCGCGGCGGCCGGGGTGGACGTGGTCGGGGACGTCGAGATCGCCTGGCTGCTCCGCGAGATCGGCCAGGAGCTGCGCGCCGCGCGCTCCGGCGACACGGACGCGGCGAAGCCCCGTAAGGCGCCGGCGGCCTGGCTCGCCGTCACCGGCACCAACGGCAAGACCACCACCACCCAGATGCTGGCGTCGATCCTGAAGGCCGCGGGGCTGCGCACCGCCGCCGTCGGCAACATCGGCACCCCGATCATCGACGTGGTGCTCGGCGAGCAGGAGTACGACGTGCTCGCCGTCGAACTCTCCAGCTACCAGCTGCACTGGGCGCCCTCGCTGCGCGTCCACTCGGCGGCCGTGCTCAACCTGGCCCCGGACCACCTCGACTGGCACGGCTCGATGGAGGCGTACGCCGCCGACAAGGGACGGATCTACGAGGGCAACACGATCGCCTGCGTCTACAACGTCGCCGACCCGGCCACCGAGAACCTGGTCATGGAGGCCGACGTCGAAGAGGGCTGCCGGGCGATCGGCTTCACCCTCGGCGCCCCCGGCCCCTCCATGCTCGGCGTCGTCGACGGCATCCTCGTCGACCGGGCCTTCGTGGAGAACCGGCAGAAGAACGCCCAGGAGCTCGCCGAGGTCTCCGACGTCAACCCGCCGGCCCCGCACAACATCGCCAACGCGCTCGCCGCCGCGGCCCTGGCCCGCGCCTTCGGCGTGGAGCCGCGCGCCGTTCGCGACGGGCTGCGCGACTTCCGCCCGGACGCCCACCGCGTCGCGTACGTGGACGAGGTCGACTCGGTCACCTACATCGACGACTCCAAGGCCACCAACACGCACGCGGCCGAGGCCTCGCTCGCGGCCTTCGAGCCGGTCGTCTGGATCGCCGGCGGCCTGGCCAAGGGCGCGACCTTCGACGAGCTCGTGCAGAACGCCGCGAAGCGGCTGCGCGGCGCCGTGCTGATCGGCGCCGACCGGGCGCTCATCGCCGAGGCGCTGGCGCGACACGCCCCCGAGGTCCCGGTCGTCGACCTCGACCGGACCGACACTGGGGCGATGCTCGCAGCGGTCCGGGAAGCCGCCGCGCTCGCCGAGCCCGGCGACACGGTCCTGCTGGCACCTGCCTGTGCCTCGATGGACATGTTCGCGAACTACAACAAGCGTGGGGACGCATTCGCCGACGCGGTGCGCGAACTGGCCGCCGAGAACGCTGCGGACACGGCCTAGGCCGGGGGCTCCGGGACAGGTTCCCTCCGGCCGGCAGCTCGCCTCGTACGAGTGGAGGGGAAGATCACAGATGCCGGCCAAGCAGATGCTGCCGGGGCGGCGGCCGTCCGCCGTGAAGGCGCAGGGCCGCAAACGCCCTGCGGTGAGTTCGAAGCGGCCCGCCGGGCGCG
The DNA here is from genome assembly GCF_041432505.1 of Streptomyces virginiae. GTDB lineage: Bacteria > Actinomycetota > Actinomycetes > Streptomycetales > Streptomycetaceae > Streptomyces > Streptomyces virginiae_A. The sequence goes on along the minus strand of NZ_CP107871.1, from coordinate 2,652,517 downwards.
GGCCGCTCGCCCGGTTCCGGCGTACGCAGCAGCAGTTGCAGAAGGCCTGGGACCGCCCGCTCACCGCCTATTACCTGATTTTCGGTAGTTCCCTGCTCATCACCGTGCTCGGTCTGGTGATGGTGTACTCGGCCTCGATGATCAAGGCCCTCCAGCTCGGCCTCGGCGACGCCTACTTCTTCAAGAAGCAGTTCCTGGCCGCCGTCATCGGCGGCGTCCTCCTGCTGGTCGCCTCCCGCATGCCGGTCAAACTGCACCGCGCGCTCTCGTACCCGGTGCTCGCCGGCACGCTCTTCCTGATGGTCCTGGTCCAGGTCCCGGGGATAGGCGTCTCGATCAACGGCAACCAGAATTGGATCTCCCTTGGCGGTCCGTTCATGTTGCAGCCCAGTGAGTTCGGCAAGCTGGCCCTGATCCTGTGGGGCGCCGACCTGCTCGCGCGCAAGGGCGACAAGGGGCTGTTGAGCCAGTGGAAGCACCTGCTGGTGCCGCTGGTCCCGGTGGCCTTCCTGCTGCTCGGGCTGATCATGCTGGGCGGGGACATGGGCACCGCGATGATCCTCGGGGCCATCCTGTTCGGTCTGCTCTGGCTGGCCGGGGCCCCGACCCGGATGTTCGTCGGGGTGCTCGTCTTCGCGGGTGCGATCGTCGCACTGCTCATCAAGACGAGCCCGCACCGGATGGACCGGCTGGAGTGTCTCGGTGCGACAGAACCGGGCAAGAACGACCTTTGCTGGCAGGCCGTTCACGGGATCTACGCCCTCGCATCGGGCGGATGGTTCGGATCGGGCCTGGGGGCAAGTGTGGAAAAATGGGGGCAACTCCCCGAAGCCCACACCGACTTCATCTTCGCCATCACCGGGGAGGAACTGGGTCTGGCGGGGACGCTGTCGGTTCTCGCCCTGTTCGCGGCTCTAGGCTATGCGGGTATCCGCGTGGCCGGACGCACGGAGGACTCCTTCGTACGGTTTGCCGCGGGAGGCGTGACCACCTGGATCACGGCCCAGGCCGTGATCAACATCGGTGCGGTGCTCGGCCTGCTGCCGATCGCCGGAGTCCCGCTCCCGCTGTTCTCCTACGGAGGGTCGGCCCTGCTGCCGACCATGTTCGCGGTCGGACTGCTCATCGCCTTCGCGCGTGAGGAGCCGGCGGCGCGCGCGGCCCTCGCGATGCGACAGCCGAAGACCGGCTGGTGGCGGACCGGGGTGAGATGGAAGTCGATGAGACGGCGCGTCAAGAAGCGTCCGTCCGGAGAGCGGTGAATTTCGGTGCATGTCGTACTCGCCGGTGGGGGGACCGCCGGCCACATCGAGCCGGCGCTCGCCCTCGCGGACGCCCTGCGCAGGCAGGACCCTTCAGTGGGCATCACCGCCCTCGGCACGGAGCGCGGACTGGAAACCCGCCTGGTGCCGGAACGCGGCTACGAGCTGGGCCTGATCCCCGCCGTACCGCTGCCCCGTAAGCCGACCCCGGAACTGATCACCGTCCCCGGACGCCTGCGCGGCACCATCAAGGCCGCGGAGGAGATCCTGCTGCGCACCAAGGCCGACTGCGTCGTCGGCTTCGGCGGCTACGTGGCCCTGCCCGGCTACCTCGCGGCCAAGCGCCTCGGGGTGCCGATCATCGTCCACGAGGCCAACGCCCGGCCCGGACTGGCCAACAAGATCGGCTCCCGCTACGCGCACGCCGTCGCGGTCTCCACCCCCGACAGCAAGCTGCGCGGAGCCCGCTACGTGGGCATCCCGCTGCGCCGCTCCATCTCCACCCTCGACCGGGCCGCGGTCCGCCCGGAGGCGCGCGCCGCCTTCGGCCTGGACCCCAACCTGCCCACGCTGCTGGTCTCCGGCGGCTCACAGGGCGCCCGCCGCCTCAACGAGACCATCCAGCAGGTCGCGCCGACCCTCCAGCGCTCCGGGATCCAGATCCTGCACGCCGTCGGGCCGAAGAACGAACTGCCGCGTGTCGACAACATGCCCGGGATGCCGCCGTATGTGCCGGTACCGTACGTGGACCGGATGGATCTGGCCTACGCCGCCGCCGACATGATGCTGTGCCGCGCGGGAGCGATGACCGTCGCCGAACTCTCCGCCGTCGGGCTCCCCGCCGTCTACGTCCCGTTGCCGATCGGCAACGGTGAACAGCGGCTCAACGCCCAGCCGGTGGTCAAGGCCGGCGGCGGCCTGCTCGTGGACGACGCGGAACTGACGCCCGACTGGGTGCTCGGCCAGATCCTCCCGGTGCTGTCCGACCCGCACCGCCTGTACGAGATGTCCCGCGCCGCCGGTGAGTTCGGCCGCCGGGACGCCGACGAGCTCCTGGTCGGCATGGTGTACGAGGCGATCGCGGCCCACACGTCCCGCTGAGGCGGGTAGCGCAGACGCAGGAGGCACAGGAGTGGCCGGAGGGACGACCGCGCGGCGCGGAACACCGTTTTCTGATCGGTCCGGCCCGGCTGCCCGCAAGGGCACCGGCGCTCCCAAGCCTCCGAAGGAGCCCAAGGGCTCCAAGCCCCCCGAGCCCCCGAAGTCGGCGCGGAGGCCCGGCCTCAGAGGCCCCGGCGTACGCCTGCGCCGGGGCCCCGTGCTGGCCCTGGCGGCCGCCGCGGTGGTCCTCCTGGCCGCGGGCGGCACCTGGGTGCTCTACGGGTCCTCCTGGCTCCGTGTGGAGAAGGTCGCCGCCACCGGCATGGACGTCCTCACCGCCGAACAGGTCCTCGGCGCGGCGGCCGTCCCGGTCGGCGCGCCCCTGGTGAGCATCGACACGGACGCGATCGAGGGCCGGGTCCGCGGCCGGCTGCCCCGCATCGATTCGGTCGATGTGGTGCGAGCCTGGCCGCACGGGATCGGTCTGAAAGTGACGGAACGCAAACCCGTCCTGCTCATCAAAAAGGACGCCAACTTCGTGGAAGTGGACGCATCGGGTGTGCGATTCGACACGGTTCCGAAAGCACCCGCGGGCGTTCCGGTCCTCGAATTGAACGCCGGTCGATCGCCGAGCGCCCGTCGCTTCGACGAGGAACGGCTGCTGCACGAGGCCGTACTCGTCGCCGGCGCCCTCCCGGAGTCGATCGCCAAGCAAACGGTGCAGGTCAAGGTGGGTTCCTACGATTCGGTCGTGCTGGAGCTCACCGGGGGTCGGTCCGTGGCGTGGGGGAGCGGTGAACAGAGCGACGCGAAGGGACGCACTTTGAACGCTTTGTTGAAAGCCGCTCCCAAGGCCGCGCACTTCGACGTGAGCGTCCCCACCGCCCCTGCTGCGTCCGGGAGTTGACGTCCGGTCCAACAGCGGCGCACCCTGGTTGGCCAGCGATACGGGTGATCACATAGGGTGAAAAGAAAAACGGGAGGTTCGGCGTGTTCGTTGAACACGCGCTACTTGTCGACTTAGTGTCCTGTTCGGAAGAGTCCGAGGAACAGGCACACCCCTAACCCTAAACTTCAGGGTGAGGGTTCGGGTCGGCGCGTTCGGACCGTCCCTATTTCGGCATCAGTCGTCGCAACGCAGGCCCGCGAGGCGGCGACACGTAACTCGAGGCGAGAGGCCTTCGACGTGGCAGCACCGCAGAACTACCTCGCAGTCATCAAGGTCATCGGTGTCGGCGGCGGTGGTGTCAATGCCATCAACCGAATGATCGAGGTCGGTCTCAAGGGCGTCGAGTTCATCGCCATCAACACGGACGCCCAGGCGCTGTTGATGAGCGACGCCGACGTCAAGCTCGACGTCGGCCGTGAACTCACCCGTGGCCTCGGCGCCGGCGCCAACCCGGCCGTCGGTCGCAAGGCGGCAGAGGACCACCGCGAGGAGATCGAGGAGGTCCTCAAGGGGGCCGACATGGTCTTCGTCACCGCCGGTGAGGGTGGCGGCACCGGAACGGGCGGCGCACCTGTCGTCGCCAACATCGCGCGCTCGCTGGGCGCCCTGACGATCGGTGTGGTCACCCGACCGTTCACCTTCGAGGGCCGGCGCCGTGCGAACCAGGCGGAGGACGGCATCGCCGAGCTCCGTGAAGAGGTCGACACCCTCATCGTCATCCCCAACGACCGACTGCTGTCCATCTCGGACCGCCAGGTCAGCGTGCTCGACGCCTTCAAGTCGGCCGACCAGGTCCTGCTCTCGGGCGTCCAGGGCATCACCGACCTCATCACCACCCCGGGTCTGATCAACCTCGACTTCGCCGACGTCAAGTCCGTGATGTCCGAGGCAGGCTCGGCCCTGATGGGTATCGGCTCGGCCCGCGGCGACGACCGCGCGGTGGCCGCCGCCGAGATGGCGATCTCCTCGCCGCTCCTGGAGGCGTCCATCGACGGCGCCCGTGGCGTGCTGCTCTCCATCTCCGGTGGCTCGGACCTCGGTCTCTTCGAGATCAACGAGGCCGCGCAGCTGGTCAGCGAGGCCGCGCACCCCGAGGCGAACATCATCTTCGGCGCCGTCATCGACGACGCGCTCGGCGACGAGGTACGGGTCACCGTCATCGCCGCCGGGTTCGACGGCGGACAGCCCCCGGCCCGCCGGGACAACGTCATCGGCGCCGCGTCCACCAAGCGCGAGGAGCCGGCCCCGGCTCCGGTCCGCGCCGCCGAGCCGGCCCGCCCGGCCTTCGGCGGACTCGGCTCGGTCACCCCGCGCGAGGAGCCCCCGGCTCCGGTCGAGGTGGCCCCGGTCGAGGTCCAGGCCCCCGCGCCGCAGGTCCCCACGGCCCGGCCGTACCAGGACAGCCCGGCCGAGGAACTGGATGTCCCGGACTTCTTGAAGTGACACCGGAGCAGCATCACGTGGGCGGCGCCCACTTCGCCTTCACCGACAGGTGGGGCGGAGTGAGCGCCGTTCCGTACGAGGAGCTCAATCTCGGCGGCGCGGTCGGAGACGACCCGGCCGCCGTTCTCGCGAACCGGGCCCTGGCGGCGAAGTCCCTGGGACTGGCGCCGGACCGGGTGGTCTGGATGAACCAGGTGCACGGCCGGGACGTGGCGGTGGTGGACGGGCCCTGGGGCCCGGACGCGGAGATCCCCGCGGTGGACGCGGTGGTGACCGCCCGTCGGGGACTCGCCCTCGCGGTACTGACCGCCGACTGCACGCCGGTCCTGCTGGCGGACCCCGTCGCCGGGGTCGCGGCGGCCGCCCACGCGGGGCGGCCGGGACTGGTCGCCGGGGTGGTGCCCGCCGCCGTCGAGGCGATGGTCGCCCTCGGGGCCGACCCCGGGCGGATCGTCGCCCGTACGGGACCCGCGGTCTGCGGACACTGTTACGAGGTGCCCGCCGAGATGCGGGACGCGGTGGCGGAAGCGGTGCCGGCCGCCCGGGCCGAGACGAGCTGGGGGACACCGGCGGTCGACGTGGTCGCCGGGGTGCACGCCCAGCTCGCAGAGGCGGGGGTGGTGAACGGCGGCCGTTCCCCGGTCTGCACACTGGAGTCGCGGGACCACTTCTCGTACCGCCGCGACCGGGTGACCGGCCGGCTTGCCGGATATGTCTGGTTGGACTGAGGAATGACAGAGCGTAAGTCGGAGCTCGCCGAGAACCTGGCGCGGGTGGAGGAACGTATCTCGTCCGCGTGCGCGGCGGCGGGGCGCGGGCGGGAAGAGGTGACGCTCATCGTGGTCACCAAGACCTACCCCGCGAGCGACGTACGACTGCTGGCGGACCTGGGCGTCCGTCATGTTGCGGAGAATCGTGACCAGGATGCCGCCCCCAAGGCCGCGGCCTGCGCGGATCTGCCCCTCAGCTGGCACTTCGTCGGCCAGTTGCAGACGAACAAAGTCCGTTCCGTGGCGGGATACGCGCACGTGGTGCAGTCGGTCGACCGACCGAAACTCGTGACCGCCCTCTCGGCGGCCGCGGTGAACGCGGGCCGGGAGCTCGGGTGCCTCGTGCAGATCGCCCTCGACGCGGAGTCGGGGGAGCGCGGGGCCCGCGGCGGCGCGGCGCCGGAGCAGCTCGCGGAGTTGGCGGACCTCGTGGCGAAGGCCCCGGGACTGCGCATCGACGGCCTGATGACGGTCGCTCCGCTGGCCGGCCCCTACGCGGGACGCGAACAGGCCGCTTTCGAGCGGCTGGTGGAATTGTCATCCCGCATGCGCGTGGACCATCCGGCTGCCACGATGGTGTCGGCCGGGATGAGCGCAGACCTGGAACAGGCCGTGGCGGCCGGTGCGACACATGTACGCGTCGGCACTGCGGTACTCGGCGCGAGACCCCGGCTCGGGTAACGTCGCGAAGAAAGTCGGACCACAGCAGAAAATATGGTCATTCCCGCTGATGGGCGGGCAGACCTAGTGGATCGCGGGCAGTTGGTGACATTCGTGACACGGCGGCACCTGCGACAGGGCGATCCACCACAGAGCGGAGGACTCGGAGAATGGCCGGCGCGATGCGCAAGATGGCGGTCTACCTCGGCCTCGTGGAGGACGACCGGTACGACAACCCGGGGTACGACCCCGACGACGAGTTCGAGCCCGAGCCGGAGATGGAACGGGCTCGGGAACGGGATCGCCGACAGCAGCCCGTGCATCAATCGCCCGTACCGGACGAACCGGTGCGAGCCGCACAGCCTCCGGCGCAGCGCGAACCTATCCCAATTCCAGCGGAAAGCGGACGTCCTGCGCGAATCGCCCCCGTGGCATCCATCACACCTGATCGCACCAACCTGGAGAAGAACGCCCCCGTGATCATGCCCAAGGTCGTCTCCGAGCGGGAGCCGTACCGCATCACGACGCTGCACCCCCGGACCTACAACGAGGCCCGTACCATCGGGGAACACTTCCGTGAGGGCACTCCGGTGATCATGAATCTCACGGAGATGGACGACACGGACGCGAAGCGTCTCGTGGACTTCGCCGCCGGACTCGTCTTCGGTCTGCACGGCAGCATTGAACGCGTGACACAGAAGGTGTTCCTGCTGTCGCCTGCTAACGTCGATGTCACGGCGGAGGACAAGGCCCGCATCGCGGAGGGCGGGTTCTTCAACCAAAGCTAGACCGATCCGTCAGACACGGGGCCGGGAACACAGCGGGAGCAGGGGAGAGGGAAGCGCGGGATGGGTGTCGCACTGCAAGTGATCTACTTCGCCTTGGGGTGCTTCCTCGTCGTGCTGATCTTCCGCCTGGTCATGGACTACGTGTTCCAGTTCGCGCGTTCCTGGACACCCGGCAAGGCGATGGTGGTCGTACTGGAGGCCACCTACAGCGTCACCGATCCACCACTCAAGCTTCTTCGGCGGGTCATTCCGCCGTTGCGTCTCGGGGGCGTGGCACTCGACCTGTCCTTCTTCGTTCTGATGATCATCGTTTACATCCTCATCAGTTTCGTGCGCACCGCTGCGAGCGGCTTGTGAACGATGTGCTTCCCCGCGGGCGCGGGGACAGTCCCGATACGGTCTTGCCGACTGCCGACGACTACGTAGAGGTGAAGAAGACATGCCGCTGACTCCCGAGGACGTGCGGAACAAGCAGTTCACGACCGTCCGCCTCCGAGAAGGCTATGACGAGGACGAGGTCGATGCCTTCCTCGACGAGGTCGAGTCCGAACTGACGCGCCTGCTGCGCGAGAACGAGGACCTGCGCGCCAAGCTGGCAGCCGCCACGCGTGCCGCCGCGCAGAACCAGCAGCAGCAGGGCATGCGCAAGCCGGAACCCCAGGACCAGCGAGGCCCCGGCGCCCCCGTGCCCGCGGCCATATCCGGCCCGCCGCAGCAGCAGCAGCCGCAGATGGGCCCGCCGCAGCTTCCGGGCGGCCAGCCGCAGCTGCCCCCGGGCCCCGGCGGCCAGGGCCAGCAGGGCCCCGGCCCGATGGGTGGCCCCATGGGCGGACCCATGCAGCAGCACCCCATGGGTGGACCGCAGGGCATGCAGCAGCAGCCCATGGGCGGCCCCCAGGGCATGCAGCAGCAGTCGATGGGCGGCCAGAACCCGCTCGGCCAGCAGATGCAGCCCATGGGCCAGCAGATGCAGCCGATGGGGCAGCAGATGCAGCCCATGGGTCAGCCGATGCACCAGCAGCAGCCGCAGCTTCCGCAGCAGGGCCCCGGTGGCGACAGTGCCGCCCGCGTCCTGTCCCTGGCGCAGCAGACCGCCGACCAGGCGATCGCGGAGGCCCGCTCCGAGGCCAACAAGATCGTCGGCGAGGCCCGGTCGCGCGCCGAGGGCCTGGAGCGGGACGCCCGCGCCAAGGCCGACGCGCTGGAGCGGGACGCGCAGGAGAAGCACCGCGTCGCGATGGGCTCCCTGGAGTCCGCCCGCGCCACGCTGGAGCGCAAGGTCGAGGACCTGCGGGGCTTCGAGCGTGAGTACCGCACGCGTCTGAAGTCCTACCTCGAGTCGCAGCTGCGCCAGCTGGAGACCCAGGCCGACGACTCCCTGGCTCCGCCGCGGAACCCGGCCGGTCCCGCGCTGCCGCCGTCGCCGTCCCCGTCGATGGCTCCGGCCGGTGCGATGGGCCACTCCATGGGCGGTCCCTCGATGGGTGGCCCGTCCCCCATGGGCGGTCCCTCCCCGATGGGTGCCCCGTCCTACGGCGGCAACCAGCAGCAGATGTCCCCGGCGATGACCCAGCCGATGGCTCCGGTCCGGCCGGCCGCGCCGCAGCCGATGCAGGCGCCGTCGCCGATGCGGGGCTTCCTGATCGACGAGGACGACAACTAGGCGCCGCCGCCGTTCTGCGGTCGGCAGCCGCGCTCTACGGGCCGGGCCCGAGGTTCTACGGAACCTCGGGCCCGGCCCGTTTCCGTGCCCTTGCCCTGGCCGGGCGGTGCGGGATCGTCTTCCGGGTGCGGTCCGGTGGTCGCGCCTCAAGCGCCGGCGGGGCTTGGGTGGGGCTTCGGGTGGGGCGGTGCCCCTGCGGGGGCTCTCCTCGGCTCGCGCGACGCGGCCATGGTCATGATGCGAAACCCAGGTTGCGCGCTCGTCCTGCGGGGAGCCCCCGCAGTGTCACCGCCCCACGGCCCTGGGAGAAGGCGGCCAGCGGTGGGGGTGTGGGGACGGTGGGGGGTGTCCCCGCAGGACGAGCGCGCAACCTGGGCCGTACGGCCGGGACGTGGCCGCGCCGCGCGAGCCGAGGAGACACCCCCCGCCGGCCCCACACCCCCACCCCCACACTCCGCCCCCGCCCGAGCGGCCCAACCCAGCCCCGCCGGCGTTTGAGGCGCGGCCACCGGGCCGCACCCGGGAACGCACCCGCACCCGGAAACGACGGCGGCCCGTCCCCCCACCCGGGAGGGGACGGGCCGCTCGGGGCCGGGTTACGCCTTGCGCAGGCGGAACGTCAGGCCGAGGGGCTCGTCCGTGAACGGGTCACCGTAGGCGGCATCGGCGTCGCCGGACGCGAAGTCCGTCGCCAGGACCTCGTCCGCGATCAGGCTCGCGTGGTCCGTCAGGGCCGTGACGACCTCCGGGTCCGCGGAGGACCAGCGCAGCGCGATGCGGTCGGCCACGTCGAGGCCGGAGTTCTTCCGGGCCTCCTGGATCAGGCGGATCGCGTCACGGGCCAGGCCCGCCAGCCGCAGCTCCGGGGTGATCTCCAGGTCCAGGGCGACCGTCGCGCCCGAGTCGGACGCCACCGACCAGCCCTCGCGCGGGGTCTCCGTGATGATGACCTCCTCGGGGGTGAGGGTGACCGGCTCGCCGTTCACCTCCACCGAGGCCTCGCCCGCCCGCAGGGCCAGGGACAGCGCCGCCGCGTCGGCCGCGGCCACCGCCTTCGCGACGTCCTGGACGCCCTTGCCGAAGCGCTTGCCCAGCGCCCGGAAGTTCGCCTTGGCCGTCGTGTCCACCAGGGACCCGCCGACCTCCGACAGGGAGGCCAGGGAGGAGACGTTCAGCTCCTCCGTGATCTGGGACTGCAGCTCCGGGGAGAGCGCGTCGAAGCCCACCGCGCCGACCAGGGCCCGGGAGAGCGGCTGACGGGTCTTGACGCCCGACTCGGCCCGCGTCGCCCGGCCCAGTTCCACCAGGCGGCGGACCAGCTGCATCTGCTGGGAGAGCGTCGGGTCGATCGCCGAGGTGTCCGCCGTCGGCCACGTCGACAGGTGGACCGACTCCGGGGCGTCCGGGGTGACCGGGACGATCATGTCCTGCCAGACCCGCTCCGTGATGAAGGGGGTCAGCGGGGCGAGGAGCCGGGTGACCGTCTCCACCACGTCGTGGAGGGTGCGCAGCGCGGCCGCGTCGCCCTGCCAGAAGCGGCGCCGCGAGCGGCGGACGTACCAGTTGGACAGGTCGTCGACGAAGGCGGAGAGGAGCTTGCCCGCGCGCTGGGTGTCGTACGACTCCATCGCCTCGGTGACCTCGGCGACGAGCGTGTGGAGCTCCGAGAGCAGCCACCGGTCGAGGACCGTGCGGTCGGCCGGGGCCGGGTCGGAGGCGGAGGGCGCCCAGTTCGACGTACGGGCGTACAGGGCCTGGAAGGCCACCGTGTTCCAGTACGTGAGGAGGGTCTTGCGCACGACCTCCTGGATCGTGCCGTGGCCCACGCGGCGCGCCGCCCACGGGGAGCCGCCGGCCGCCATGAACCAGCGCACCGCGTCCGCGCCGTGCTGGTCCATGAGCGGGATCGGCTGCAGGATGTTGCCCAGGTGCTTGGACATCTTGCGGCCGTCCTCGGCGAGGATGTGGCCCAGGCAGACCACGTTCTCGTACGAGGACTTGTCGAAGACCAGCGTGCCGACCGCCATCAGCGTGTAGAACCAGCCGCGCGTCTGGTCGATCGCCTCCGAGATGAACTGCGCCGGGTAGCGCTTCTCGAAGATCTCCTTGTTCTTGTACGGGTAGCCCCACTGCGCGAACGGCATCGAGCCCGAGTCGTACCAGGCGTCGATGACCTCCGGCACGCGGACCGCTTCGAGGGAGCAGCCCTCCGCGGTGCAGGTGAAGGTGACGTCGTCGATGTACGGGCGGTGCGGGTCCAGGTTCGAGTGGTCCTGGCCCGACAGCTCGGACAGCTCGGCGCGGGATCCGACGCAGGTGAGGTGGTTCTCCTCACAGCGCCAGATCGGCAGCGGGGTGCCCCAGTACCGGTTGCGGGACAGCGCCCAGTCGATGTTGTTGTTCAGCCAGTCGCCGAAGCGGCCCTGCTTGACCGAGTCGGGGAACCAGTTCGTCTTCTCGTTCTCCCGCAGCATCGCGTCCTTGACGGCGGTGGTGCGGATGTACCAGGACGGCTGCGCGTAGTAGAGCAGGGCCGTGTGGCAGCGCCAGCAGTGCGGGTAGCTGTGCTCGTAGGCGATGTGCTTGAAGAGCCGGCCGCGGGCGTCGAGGTCGGCGGTCAGCTTCTCGTCGGCCTTCTTGAAGAAGACGCCGCCGACCAGCGGGACGTCCTCCTCGAAGGTGCCGTCGGGGCGGACCGGGTTCACGACGGGCAGGCCGTACGCACGGCAGACCGCGAGGTCGTCGGCGCCGAAGGCGGGGGACTGGTGGACCAGACCGGTGCCGTCCTCGGTCGTGACGTACTCGGCGTTCACGACGTAGTGGGCGGGCTCGGGGAACTCGACGAGGTCGAAGGGGCGCTCGTACGTCCAGCGCTCCATCTCCTTGCCCGTGAAGGTCTGGCCGGTGGCCTCCCAGCCCTCGCCCAGGGACTTCTCCAGCAGCGGCTGGGCGACGACCAGCTTCTCCTCGCCGTTCGTGGCGACGACGTAGCTGACCTCGGGGTGCGCGGCCACGGCCGTGTTGGACACCAGGGTCCACGGGGTCGTCGTCCAGACCAGCAGCGCCGCCTCGCCCGCGAGCGGGCCGGACGTCAGCGGGAAGCGGACGTAGACGGAGGGGTCGACGACCGTCTCGTAGCCCTGCGCCAGCTCGTGGTCCGAGAGGCCGGTGCCGCAGCGGGGGCACCAGGGGGCGACGCGGTGGTCCTGGGTGAGCAGACCCTTGTTGAAGATCTCCTTCAGCGACCACCACACGGACTCCACGTACTCGGGGTCCATGGTCCGGTAGGCGTCGTCCAGGTCGACCCAGTAGCCCATCCGGGTCGTCAGCTCGGTGAACGCGTCGGTGTGGCGGGTCACGGACTCGCGGCACTTGGCGTTGAACTCGGCGATGCCGTACGCCTCGATGTCCTGCTTGCCGTTGAAGCCCAGCTCCTTCTCGACGGCGAGCTCGACGGGCAGGCCGTGGCAGTCCCAGCCTGCCTTGCGGGCCACGTGGTAGCCGCGCATGGTGCGGAACCGGGGGAAGACGTCCTTGAAGACGCGGGCCTCGATGTGGTGTGCGCCGGGCATGCCGTTCGCGGTGGGCGGGCCCTCGTAGAAGACCCACTCGGGGCGGCCCTCGGACTGCTCCAGGGTCTTGGCGAAGGTCTTGCTCTCGCGCCAGAAGTCGAGGACGGCGTGCTCGAGGGCAGGCAGGTCGACCTGGGCGGGTACCGGGCGGTACTGCGGCGGTGTGGTCATGAGGCTGAACTCTTCCTCCGGCGGGATGTCATTCCGTCCGGAGGGACGAGAGCACTGCTGCTCCCGCGGTACCACCCTCCTTGGCCGCCGGACGGATCCGGTGGCCCCCTCATTGGGGTGCGAAGCCGGTTCTACTCGCCGTGTGGGGATACGGGGATCCCGTGCGGGCTTTCTTCCGGCGGCTCAGGGGTGATCCTTCACATCGCGCTCGCCCCCGGGCTCTCACCGTCCCCGGGTCGCTCCTGGCTGCGTACGACGCTACTCGTCCCCGTCCATGCCTTTCGCTGGGCCCAGTGTACGGGCCCGGGGGCCGCGGGGCGGACCGGTTTACGGGGGCCCGTACGGGGGCCGCCGGCCCGGCGTGGCGGGGCTGTGGGGAGGGTCCGCGTGCGACCCCCGCGTGCCCCCGGCGTGACCCGAATGGGCCTGTCGTGCCGGTGCCGACTCGGGTGGGGCGGGAGTGGCGGATTACCGGGGCTCCTGATGGGCACAACGGATGCAGGTTGACCTCGATGGATGCGTGCCCCGTTGCCGCGGGGCCGGTGTCGATTTATCGTTCCGGCACGATTCGCGAGCAAAGATCACAGTATGTGAAGGGGCCGCGGCCATGGTGGCGAAGAAGACCGCCGGGAGTACTGCCAAGAAGGCTGTCGGGAAGGCCGCCGGGAAGGCGGCGGTCTCCGAGGACGCGGCCCCCGCCAAGAAGGCGACCGCTGCCCGAAAGACCGCCACCGGAGCACGTGCTCCGGACGGGAAGGCGACCGCCGTCAAGAAGACGACCGCCGTCGAGAAGCGGACGGCCACGGCCAAGAAGGCCGCGGCCGAGGGGGCGGCACCTGCCGCGAAGAAGACGGGAGTCCGGAAAGTGGTTGCCAAGAAGAGCGCGGGTACGGCGAGGAAGACGGCCGCGGCCGCCACCAGTGGGCTCCCCAAGGCGCGGGCGACGGGCCTGGCCCCCGGCGAGCTCGCCGTACGGCCCGGGGAGGACCCGTGGACCCCCAAGGAGGTCGATGACGCCCGAGCGGAGCTCCTGTCGGAGGTACTGCGCCTGCGGGCCGAGCTCGACGCCTCCGAAGCGGCGATCACCGGCCTGATGCGGGACTCCGGGGACGGCGCGGGCGACGACCAGGCCGACACGGGCACCAAGAACATCACCCGGGAGTCCGAGCTGGCGCTCGCGGCGAACGCCACCTCGATGCTGGAGCAGACCGAGCGGGCCCTGGAACGGCTGGAGGCGGGCACGTACGGGCTCTGCGAGAACTGCGGGCAGCCCATCGGCAAGGCCAGGATGCAGGCCTTCCCACGGGCCACGCTCTGCGTCGACTGCAAGCAGAAGCAGGAACGGCGGCACTAGGGCCTGTCTTTCGGATCAGGGCGGGTTCGCGGTGGCCGGCGCCGCTCCCTGATCCGCTCCGATCGACAGGACACCCCCTGGCGGATCGGGGAGGTGGGGCAGGCGGTCCGCGGGGGCCCTGACGTACTCTCGTGTTCCGTCAGGGTCCAGGAGGAGCCTGGTTCGAGCTAGTTCGAGGGACTCACGTGGCAGAGGCGGAGCGCATCATCGGTACGCCGGAGGTCGGGGACGACGCCCAGCCGGAGTCCGTCGGGCCCAAGGGGCGCCGTCGGATCACGGCTCTGCTCGTCGTGGCGGTGCTCGCCTACCTGCTCGACCTCGGCAGCAAGATGCTGGTCGTGGCGAAGCTGGAGCACCAGCCGCCGATCGAGATCATCGGTGACCTGCTGAAGTTCGAGGCGGTCCGCAACCCGGGCGCCGCCTTCGGCTTCGGCGAGGCCTTCACCATCATCTTCACCTGCATCGCGGCCTCGGTGATCGTGGTGATCGTACGGCTGGCCCGCAAGCTCTACAGCCTGCCGTGGGCGATCGCCCTGGGCCTGCTGCTGGGCGGTGCGCTGGGCAACCTGACCGACCGGATCTTCCGTTCGCCGGGTGTGTTCCGTGGCGCGGTCGTCGACTTCATCGCACCCGCCCATTTCGCCGTCTTCAACCTCGCGGACTCGGCGATCGTGTGCGGCGGCATCCTGATCGTCCTGCTGTCCTTCAAGGGCCTGGACCCGGACGGGACCGTCCACAAGGACTGATCGCGGGCTGATCGCGGGACGGTTCGACCGCCCCGTCCGGCATACTCGACGGGTGAGTACGATTCCCGAGATCCGCACCCTGCCCGTTCCCGATGGCCTCGAAGGCGAGCGCGTCGACGCCGCCATCGCCCGTATGTTCGGTTTCTCCCGGACGAAGGCGGCCGAAATCGCGGCTGCGGGAAAGGTGACGGTCGACGGCAGCGTCGTCGGGAAGTCCGAGCGCGTGCACGGTGGCGCCTGGCTCGAGGTCGAGATGCCCGCGCCGCCGCGGCCGGTCGAGCTCGTCGCCGAGCCCGTCCCCGGCATGGAGATCATCCATGACGACGACGACATCGTCGTCATCATGAAGCCGGTGGGCGTCGCCGCCCACCCGAGCCCCGGCTGGACCGGCACCACCGTCATCGGTGGCCTCGCCGCGGCCGGCTACCGCATCTCCACCTCCGGCGCCTCCGAGCGTCAGGGCATCGTGCACCGCCTCGACGTCGGCACGTCCGGCCTGATGGCCGTCGCCAAGTCGGAGCGCGCGTACACCTCGCTGAAGAACCAGTTCCGCGAGCGCGTCGTGGACAAGCGGTACCACGCGCTGGTCCAGGGCCACCCGGACCCGATGAGCGGCACGATCGACGCGCCGATCGGCCGTCACCCCAGCGCGGACTACAAGTGGGCCGTGATCCAGGACGGCAAGGCGTCCGTCACCCACTACGACCTGATCGAGGCCTTCCGCGCCGCCTCGCTGCTGGACATCAAGCTGGAGACCGGGCGCACGCACCAGATCCGCGTGCACATGTCCGCGCACCGGCACCCCTGCGTCGGCGACCTGACCTACGGCGCCGACCCCACCGTCGCCAAGCGGCTCGGCCTCACCCGGCAGTGGCTGCACGCGGTGCGCCTCGGCTTCGAGCACCCGGCGGACGGGCAGTGGGTCGAGTTCGAGAGCGGCTACCCGGCGGACCTGCAGCACGCGCTGGACGTGATCCGGGCGGAGAGCGAGTGACCTCGCCGGTCGAGGGCACGGTCGAGGTACGGGTCGCCGTCTCGGAGGAGGACCTGAAGTCCTGCTTCGCGGTGCGGTCCGAGGTCTTCGTCGTCGAGCAGTCGGTGCCGGAGTCGATCGAGTACGACGCGTACGACGCGGACGCGGTGCACGTCCTGGCCGTGGACGCGGACGGCGCGCCCCTGGGCACGGGCCGGCTGCTGCACGGGCCGGTGGCCCTCGGCAAGACGGGCGACCCGACGGTCGGCTCGCTGGGCCGGCTGGCCGTGGCCAAGTCCGCGCGCGGGCTGGGCGTGGGGGTGGCGCTGGTGCGCGCGATCGAGGCGGAGGCGGCCCGCAGGGGGCTGGCCGCGGTCGATCTGGGCGCGCAGACGCATGCGCTGGGCTTCTACGAGCGGCTCGGCTACGTGGCCTACGGCCCGGAATTCCAGGACGCGGGCATCCCGCACCGCGCGATGCGACGTCCACTGCCGTAGCCGAGGCGACGGTGCGTGCCGCCGCTGCCGGGGCTCCGCCCCGGACCCCGCGCCTCAATCGCCGGCGGGGCTGAAGAGAGCGTCGGCCGGGCCATTCATAGCCCCGCCGGCGTTCGAGGCGCGGGCGCGGAGCGCCGTAGGGGTTCGGGGTGCGGCCCCGACACGGCCCCCCACCCGCACGAGCCAAGCGCAGCGGACTGGCAGGGTGGGGGAGTGGATCAGCTTGCTCTGCTGTTCGTGCTCCTGCTCGGAGCGGTGGTCACGGTGCCGCTCGGGGACCGGCTCAAACTGCCCGCGCCCGTCCTGATGACCATCGGCGGGGTGATCCTCGCCCTGGTGCCGGCCGTGCCGAACGTCGAGATCCCGCCCGAGTTCATCCTGCCGCTGGTGCTGCCGCCCCTGTTGTACGCCTCCGTGCAGCGCACCTCCTGGCGGCAGTTCGCCGCCAATGTCCGGCCCATCCTGCTGCTGGCCGTGGCTCTGGTGTTCGTCACCACCGGCGCGGTGGCGGCCGTCGCCAATGCCGTCGTGCCGGGGCTGCCGATCGCCGCCGCCCTCGCCCTCGGCGCGCTCGTCGCCCCGCCGGACCCGGTGGCCGCCACCGCCGTCGCGGGATCGCTCGGGCTGCCCCGCCGGATGGTGTCGATCCTGGAGGGCGAGGGGCTCTTCAACGACGTGACGGCGATCGTGCTCTACCACGTCGCCGTCGCCGCCGTCGTGAGCGGCAGTTTCTCCTGGCCCCAGGCCCTCGGGGAGTTCGTGCTCTCGGCCGTGGTGGCCGTGGCCGTCGGGCTCGCGCTCGGCTGGATCTGCAACCGGCTCATGGGGCGGCTCGGTGACGCCACCCTGCAGATCGGGTTGACCCTTCTGGTGCCGTTCGTCTCGTACGTGGTGGCTGAGGAGCTGCAGGGTTCGGGCGTGCTGGCCGTGCTGACGACGGCCCTGTTCCTGGCCGAGTACGCGAGCGACGCCGACGACGTGCTGGGGCGCCTCGCCGGGCACACCTTCTGGGAAGTCGTCGACATGCTGGTCACCGGCGTGGCCTTCGGGCTGATCGGGCTGGAGCTGCACAACGTGTTCGGCACGGCCGAGGACCGGGTGTGGGAGATGGCCGGGTGGGCGGCGATCGTGGTCGCGGTGGTGGTCGGCGTACGGCTGGCGTGGCTGCTGCCGGCGGGCTGGCTCGCCCAGCGGCTGCACCAGCGGCGCGACTACGACGAGGAGATCCCGCTGAGCTGGCGGGAGAGCGTGGTGATGTGGTGGGCCGGGATGCGCGGGGTGGCCTCGGTGGCCCTGGCCCTGGCCATTCCCCTGAAGACGGACGCCGGTGAGCCCTTTCCCGGGCGGGACCAGATCATCTTCATCGCGTTCGCGGTGATCATGACGACCTTGGTGTGCCAGGGGCTGACCCTGCCGTGGCTGGTACGACGGCTGGGGGTGGAGGCCGACACGGACGCCGAGCGGGACGCGGAACGGCTGCTGGCGATCCGCGCGGCCAAGGCCGCGAAGCGGCGACTGAAGGAGATCGAGGAGGTGGAGGAGCTGCCGGAGGACCTCGTCGAGCAGCTGTACCGGCGCGCGTACGACGTGGGGGCCAGGATCAGCCCCGACATGGTGGACGAGGAACGGCGCGAGGCGTACGCGAAGCGGGTGGAGCGGTTGCACGACATCCAGCGGATCCAGCGGGAGATGATGTCGGCCGCCCGCCACGAGATCCTGGCCGCCCGCAGCGAACCCGGCTCCGACCCGGAGATCGTGGACCGGGTGCTGCGGCACCTGGACGTCCGGAGCTTGCGTACGCCGTGAGCGACCGCGCACCGGGTCCGCCGACGGACGGAGCCTGCGTACGCCGTGAGCGGTCAGGCCGCCAGTCGTTCCAGACCGCGTAGGAGGCGGACGTAGGGGGACCAGCGGGCCGGGTGGGCGACCGTACCCGTGCACGCCAGTTCGGCGCGGTCCAGGCAGTCCTCCAGGACGGCGTCGTGCCCCGAACGGAAGGCCAGCGGCCAGGTGACGCGGGCCAGGCCGCTGATCCGCATCGCGAGGGTGTGCCGTAGTACCGTCCGCTCCGCGTCGACCGGCAGCACGGCGAACTCGTGGAAGCCGTGGAAGCCGCGCGGCCCGGTGAAGGCGAAGCGGACCCAGGTCCCCGGCACATACGCGGCGACCGTGTACCGCACCGGCCCGTGGCCGCCCACCGCGCCCACCGCCAAGGGGCGGTCGAACTCCATCGGCTCCCACAGGCCGCCCGGCCAGAGCCGGTCCTCGTCCCCGGCCGCCAGCGTGTCGATCAGCGCGCCGACCTCGCTCTCCTTCGCCGCGATCACGCGTTCGTGCAAGTTGTAGACGCCCATGGAAGGCCCTCCCCTTCACCTTATTAGAGAGAGGTCTCTAATAATCTGGAGGGTACTCTCTGATTCATGGCGAGACCACCCCGCTTCGACATCGACCAGATCCTCGACGCCGCCGTCCGGCTGGCCGCCTCCGCCGGGCCGGTCGGCGTGACCATGACCGCCGTCGCCCAGGCGATCGGCGCGCCCAGCGGCTCCATGTACCACCGCTTCGCCGGGCGCGCCGCCCTGCTCGCCGAGGTGTGGCTGCGCAGCGTCGAGCGGTTCCAGGAGGGTTACCTCGCCTGCCTGCACGGCGACACCGACCCCGGCCGGGCCGCCCGCGCGGCCGCCCGGCACGTCGTGGGGTGGAGCCGCGCCCACCCGGAGGAGGCCGCCCTCCTGCTCTACGGGCCGTGGGAGTTCGGCCGCGCCGACTGGTCCGAGGAGCACACCGGTCGGGCGGATTCCGGCAACGGGCGGGTGTATGCCGCCATCGGAGACCTGGCCGCCGCTCTCGGCGCGACGGAGCCCAAGGACCGGGACCGGGTCGTCGTGGCCCTGATCGACCTTCCGCTCTCGGTCGTCCGCCGACATCTGCGTGCCGGCGACCCGCTGCCGCCGCACGCCGAGGACCTCGCCGAGGAGTGCGCGGCCGCCCTCCTCTAGCCGGCCTCCGGGGTCGCCGCCGGGCCCGTGATGATGCGGGGGAGGGCGTAGGGGTGTTCGGCCACCAGCCAGGTGATCATGTGCTCGCGGACCGCGCAGCGCAGGGTCCACAGGTCGTCGGCGTCCTTCGCCGTGATCGCGGCGCGGATCTGGACCGTGTGCGGTGTGGTGTCCGTCACGGCCAGCCCGCCGCTGCGGCCGTCCCACTCCGGGAGTTCCGCCAGGATGTGCTGGAGCCGCTCCCGCATCAGGTCGACCGGCGCGCCGTGGTCCAGGTGCCAGAAGACGGTGCCGGTCATCTGCGCGCCGCCGCGCGACCAGTTCTCGTAGGGCTTGCTCGTGAAGTAGGACACCGGCATCGTGATGCGGCGCTCGTCCCAGGTGCGGACCGTCAGGAAGGTCAGGGTGATCTCCTCGACCCGGCCCCACTCCTTGTCCACCACCACCGTGTCCCCGATGCGGACGGTGTCGCCGAAGGCGATCTGCAGGCCGGCGAAGAGGTTGCTCAGCGAGGCCTGGGCGGCGATGCCCGCCACGATGCCGAGGACGCCCGCCGAGGCCAGGAGCGAGGCGCCGAGCGCGCGCATCGGCGGGAAGGTCAGCAGCATCGCCGCCGCGGCGACCACGACCACCACCGCCGTGACCACCCGATGGATCAGCGTGACCTGGGTGCGGACCCGGCGCACCCGGGCCTCGTCCTCGGTCACCGCCGCGTAGCGCGCGTACGTGGAGTCGACCACGGCCGTCGCGATGCGTACGGCGAGCCAGGCCGCGGAGGCGATCAGGACCAGGGTCAGGAACCGGCCGACGCCGAAGGCGTGGTCGGG
This sequence comes from Streptomyces virginiae, assembly GCF_041432505.1. GTDB lineage: Bacteria > Actinomycetota > Actinomycetes > Streptomycetales > Streptomycetaceae > Streptomyces > Streptomyces virginiae_A. The sequence goes on along the minus strand of NZ_CP107871.1, from coordinate 2,632,742 downwards.
CAGGATCCCCGCCCGGCGGTAGGTGGCCCTGAGCAGCGAGGTGCACAGGACGACCTGGAAGGGCAGTCGGCAGCGGCGCAGCAGGCCCCACAGGGGGGGTCTCGGTGTGCCGGGCGTCGGCCCGGCGCAGCAGCAGGTCCAGCAGCCAACCCGCGATCAGGGTGGCGACCAGGGCGCCGCCGATGACCGTGACGGGGCGCAGGACGTTCTCCATCTCCATGGGTACGAACGTAGCGGGAAGCGGGCCGTGGGCCCCTGGTCCGCGGCGGCCGGCACGATGGAGGCATGAACATCATGCTTTTCCATTCGACGTACGGGCTGCGGCCCGCGGTGCACGCGGCGGCCGACCGGCTGCGCGCGGCCGGGCACCAGGTCCAGGTGCCGGATCTCTTCGAGGGACGCACTTTCGGGACCGTCGAGGAGGGCATGGCCCACCGGGACGAGATCGGCCGTGACGAACTGCTGAAGCGCGCGGTGCTGGCCTCCGCCCCCTACTCGGACCAGGGGCTGGTCTACGCGGGCTTCTCCTTCGGCGGTTCCGTCGCCCAGCACCTGGCGATGGCCGACGAGAAGGCGCGCGGGCTGCTGCTCCTGCACGGGACGGCGGACCTGGAGGACGACGCCTCGGTCGACGAGTTGCCCGTGCAGCTGCACATCGCGGACCCGGACCCGTTCGAGCCGCACGACTGGTTGACGGCCTGGTACCTGCGGATGCAGCGGGCGGGGGCCGACGTGGAGGTCCACAGTTACCCCGGTGCCGGGCACCTGTTCACCGACCCGGAGTTGGACGACTACGACGCCGAGGCCGCCGAGCAGCTCTGGAAGGTCGCCGTCGGCTTCCTCGACGGTCTGTAGGCGCGAGAACGACGAGGGCCCGGCCCGGCGGGATGCCGGACCGGGCCGTCGTCGGTGGGTCAGCCCGCGCGGTAGGCGGTCCAGCTGCTCGACATGCGAGCCACCTGGCCGGCGGTGAACTGGTACATGCAGGAGTCGTACGTGTAGTCCATGAAGTTGCGGATCGGGTCGACGCCCGGCTTGCTCGCGCAGCTGTCGCGCCCGGTCGGGCACTCGTACGCGGCGCTCTTCTCGGCCGGGGTGTCGGAGACGTAGTCGCCGTTGCCGTTACAGCCGCCCTGGAAGGTGTGGTAGAGCCCCAGCCAGTGGCCGACCTCGTGGGTGGCGGTGTCACCCTCGTTGTAGTTGGCCGAGGAGCCGCCCGGAAGCGAGCTGTCGAGCACGACCACGCCGTCCATCTTGGGGCTCGACGCGTAGGAGGTCGGGAAGGTCGCCCAGCCCAGCAGGCCGCCGGAGAGCTTGGCGGTGTAGAAGTTGAGCGCGCCCGGGCCGCCCTTGCGCAGGGTGTTCTTCATGTCCTTCTCGGCCTGGGAGCCGGAAGCCAGGTTGTACCAGGTGGCGTTGTCCGTGTAGTCGGTGGCCGCCAGGGTGAACTGGAAGTTCGTGTTGACGTTGCCGGTGCCCTGGCCGCCGTAGGCGGCGTTGAGGACCGCGAGCTGCTTGCTCACGTCGGTGGCCGTCAGCTTGCCGGTGGTGCCGGAGTGCACGACGTGGAAGTACACGGGGATGTTCACGACGGCCTCGGCGGCCGCGAGGCTGCGCTGCGGCTGGTTCTTGAGGGCCTTGTCGAGCTTCGCCTTGAGGTCGGCGTCCATGGACTTCGCCTGCGCGTCGGTGATCGCGTTGGGCTCGTCCGCGTGCTCGTCGTGGACGCGGGCGACGCGGGCGTTCGCGGCGCCGGAGGAGGCGGGCTGGTCGGCGCAGACCTCGGCGGGGGACTTGGCTGCGGCCGCGAGCGTGGTGGGGGCGGCGAGCGGCGTGAACGCCAAGGTTCCGGCCAGAACCGCCGTGCCCATCAGGCGGCGGCGGAGAAGGGGGGATATGCGGGCAACTGCGCGCACGTGTGCTCCTCGCGTGGGGGGTTGCGGGGGGTGGTGGCCTGAAGATCTTCTTCAGCTGGCGCGAAGCTTATGTGTGCATGACATATTCAGGTCAAGTGCCTTACGTAAAAGATTTGTTGCTTCTGACGCACATGGGGCGCCTGGTATGTACCAGGCGCCCCATGTGGCCGGAAAATCGACGGTCGATCAGCGGACGGGCTGGTGCACCCGCTCCACCTTCTGGGTCCCGTTCAGCGTCCGGTACGACCGGCTCCACGCGGAGGTGGCGCCCTGCTGCCGCTTGTCGGACACCACGTAGTAGTCCATCTGCGAGCGCTCCGCCGTCACGTCCAGCACCCCGTAGCCGTGCGCGTCCATGTCCAGCCACTTCACGTGCCAGTTGGCGGCCTTGATGGCCGACTCGGCCACCAGCGAGAGGGTGTCCGGCAGGACGTGCAGCATGTCGTCGAGGTTGTCGGAGGTCACCGAGGTGACCACGAACTCGGTCGCCGCCGTCCCCGAACCCGGGTAGGTGGCCATGTTCATCGGGACCTCGTTCGCCCACGCCATGTGGATGTCACCGGTCAGGAACACGGTGTTCTTGACGCCCCGGTCCTTCAGATGACCCAGCAGCTCCTTGCGGTCGTCCGTGTACCCGTCCCACTGGTCCACATTGATCGCGAGCCCGCCCTCGGGCAGACCGAGCAGCTTGGCCAGCGGCTTCAACAGGTGCGCGGGCAGCGAGCCGAAGGCCACCGGCGAGATCATCACCGAGGTGCCGACCAGCTTCCAGGTCGCCTCCGAGCCGGCGAGGCCCGACTTGAGCCAGTCCAACTGGGCGCGCCCGGTGATGGTGCGCTCCGGGTCGTCCACCGAGCCGCTGCCGACCTTCGTCTGCTGCGAGCGGAAGGAGCGCAGGTCCAGCAGGTGCAGGTCGGCGAGGGTGCCGAAGCGCAGCCGCCGGTAGACGGTGCCCGCGATGGAGGCCCGTACGGGCATCCACTCGAAGTACGCCTGCTTGGCCGCGGCCGCGCGGGCCGCCCACTCGCCCTCGGCGCCCGGCGTGTGGTTCTCGGCCCCGCCGGCCCAGGCGTCGTTGGCGAACTCGTGGTCGTCCCATATGGCGATGACCGGGTGCGCGTGGTGCAGGGCCTGCAGGTCGGCGTCCGTCTTGTACTTGCCGTGGCGGGTGCGGTAGTCGGCGAGCGAGACGATCTCGTGCTTCGGCTCGTGCGGGCGGACGACGTACTTCGCCTCCGGATATCCCCCGGACTGGTACTCGTAGATGTAGTCGCCCAGGTGCAGGATCGCGTGCAGGTCCGTGCGGGCCGCCAGGTGGCGGTAGGCGGAGAAGTAGCCGGACTCCCAGTTGGCGCAGGAGACCACGCCGAAGCGGACCCCGTCGGTGCTCGCCTCGTGGGCCGGGGTGGTCAGGGTGCGTCCGACGGGGGACACGGTGGCGCCGGCCGTGAAGCGGTACCAGTACGGCGTCTGCGGCTGGAGCCCGCGCACGTCCACCTTGACCGTGTGGTCGGTGGCGGCGCTCGCCGTGACGGTGCCGGAGCCGACGATCCGGGAGAAGCCCTTGTCGGCCGCCACTTCCCAGCCCACCTGGGTGGCCGGGCCGAGCCCGGAGCCGGGTACGGCCTCGGGGGTCGGGGTGACGCGGGTCCACAGCAGGACCCCGTCGGGCAGCGGGTCGCCCGAGGCGACGCCGTGGAGGAAGGCGGGCGCGGTGCCCGCCGCGTGGGCGGCCGAGGCGCCCAACGTGGTGAGGGGGGCCAGTGCGGCGGTGGCCGCCGCGGCCAGAACGACCGTGCGGCGGCGGGGAGTTGCCGCGGACTGGGAGGAGTTGAGATGACTGGTCACGGGCGATGATATTACCGACGGGTACATCGGCTGGACCAGGTGCGGGAATGCAAAGGGCGGGCGAACTCTGGGAGTTCGCCCGCCCTTTGCCGCGGACCGTCCGGAAGGCGATCTCCGGACCGCCCCGGGATCAGCCCTGCAGCGCCTTGTCGATCGCCGCCGTGAACTGCTCCGCCGTCTGCGGAGTGTCGATCTTCTTGCCGTCCATCTTCAGGGTCGGCGTGCCCTTCACCCCGGACTTGTCGAAGGACTTCGACATCTCCAGCGCCCACCGGTCGTACGTACCGTCCTCGACGGCCTTCTTGAACTCGGCGTTGCCCTTGAGCGCCGGCACCGTGTCCGCGACCTTCAGCAGGAAGTCGTCCTTCGCGAAGCTGTCGACGGTCTCCTCCGGGTGCTGCTCCTTGGAGTACAGCGCCCCCTTGTACTCCAGGAAGGCCTCCGGGCTGACGTTCAGCGCCGCGCCCAGCGCGCTCAGCGCGTTCTTCGAGCCCTCGCCCTTGACGGCGTTGTCGATGAAGGTGGCGCCGACGTACTGGAGCTTGTACTTGCCCGCGTCCACGTCCTTCTTGATCTGCTCGCCGGACGCCTGCTCGAAGGCGGCGCAGGCCGGGCAGCGCGAGTCCTCGTACAGCTCCAGGGTCTTCTTCGCCTCGGGCTTGCCGATGACGACCGTGGTGCCGTCCTCGCCCGCGGTGTTCTTCGGCTTGACCAGCTCGGCCGTGGCGGCCTTCTCCCAGTGGCCGGGCTGGTTGGCCTGCATGACCCCGTAGCCGATGGCGCCGATGACGCCGAGGGCGAGGACCACGCCGCCCGCCACGATCACCTGGCGGCGCACCTTGTCCTTCTTGGCCTGGGCCTCGCGCTCGGCGCGCAGACGCTCGCGGGCCGCTGCCTTGTTCGCGTGGCTGTTGCGTGAACTCATCATGATCTCCGTGGGGTGTGACGTGTGGAAGGGACTGCCGTACGTGCGTCAGGCGCGGGCGAGCGCGCCGAGCACGGGAGGTCCCCGCCGTCCCACGGAATGTGCCGGGAAGCGGGTACGGGCCCCGGCGGCCGAGCGGACCGAGCGCGACAGTGCCCGCGCCGGCCTGGAGGTCGCCGCGCCCGAGGCGGCGGCCAGCCGCAGCGGCCGGAACGCGAAGGCGGCCACCGCCCGCAGCGATCGGCCCAGCGCACGCTCGCCGTGGCCCAGCCAGGCGGCGGCCAGCAGCCCGACCGAGACGTGGGCGCCGAGCAGCAGCCAGGGCGTGTACGGCCCGGGCGAGGCCAGCAGCGCGGCCGCGTCGACCGGCCCGGTCACCTCGGCCAACGGTCCGCCCACCGGCGTGCCGCCGCACAGGGCGTCCAGGCCCATGGCGCGCAGCGGGCCCGCGACGGGGCCGCCGGCCGGGCCGTAGCAGAGGTGCTGCCCGGTGGTGAAGACGGTGTCGGCGGCCAGCTCCAGCGGTACGAGCAGCCCGGCGATGGGGCCGAAGCCCCGTTCGCGGCCGGCCAGCGCGTAGGCGATCGCGAACACACCTGCGAAGGCCCCGGCCACCAGCGTGGGCGGCAGCGGGACCTGGGACATCAGGACGTGCGAGCCGGACGACAGCAGTACCACGAGCGCGCTGAACAGCGCGGCCCGCAGCCCCCTGAGTCCCGTCCCGGAAATGTCCATCCTCGCGAGTGTGCCATGCGTTCCTGTGGAACAGCGGCTCAGGGAGTGAGACGCCCGTTACGGAAGAGGTCCACGAAGATCTGGTGGTCGGCGCGCGCCCGGGCCCCGTACGCGTGGGCGAAGTCCACGAGCAGCTCCGCGAAGCCCTCCTCGTCGGCCGCGATCGCCGCGTCGATGGCCCGCTCGGTGGAGAACGGCACCAGGGACTGTCCGCTCTCCGCCTCGTCCGCCGACGCGTGCATGGTCGCGGTCGCCCGACCGAGGTCGGCGACCACGGCCGCGATCTCCTCCGGGTCGTCCAGGTCCGACCAGTCCAGGTCCACCGCGTAGGGGGAGACCTCCGCCACCAGCTGACCCGCGCCGTCCAGCTCGGTCCAGCCCAGCCACGGGTCGGCGTGCGCCTGCAGGGCCCGCTGCGAGATCACCGTGCGGTGCCCCTCGTGCAGGAAGTACTCCCGCACCGCCCGGTCCGTGATGTGCCGGGAGACCGCCGGGGTCTGCGCCTGCTTGAGGTAGATCACGACGTCGTTCTCCAGGGCGTCGCTGTGCCCCTCCAGCAGGATGTTGTAGGACGGCAGGCCCGCCGAGCCGATGCCGACGCCCCGGCGACCGACCACGTCCTTGACCCGGTAGGAGTCGGGGCGCACGAGGGACTCGTCGGGAAGCGTCTCCAGGTAGCCGTCGAAGGCGGCCAGCACCTTGTAGCGGGTCGCGGCGTCCAGTTCGATGGAACCGCCGCCGGAGGTGAAGCGGCGCTCGTAGTCCCGTATCTCCGTCATCGAGTCCAGCAGGGAGAAACGCGTCCGGGAGCGGGCCGAGCGCAGCGCGTCCAGCAGCGGGCCCTCGGCGGTGTCCAGGGTGAAGGAGGGCACCTCGTCATTCTTCGCACCCGTGGCCAGCCGGTGGATCCGCTCCCGGTAGGCGGCCGCGTAGATCCGCACCAGCTCGCTTATCTGGTCGTCGCTGAGCGCCTTGGTGTAGCCGATCAGCGCGACGGAGGCCGCGAAGCGCTTCAGGTCCCAGGTGAAGGGGCCGACATAGGCCTCGTCGAAGTCGTTGACGTTGAAGATCAGCCGGCCGTTGGAGTCCATGTACGTGCCGAAGTTCTCGGCGTGCAGGTCGCCGTGGATCCACACCCGACCCGTCCGCTCGTCCAGGTAGGGGCCGCCGTGCCGGTCCCGCTCCAGGTCGGAGTAGAAGAGGCAGGCCGTACCCCGGTAGAAGGCGAAGGCCGAAGCCGCCATCTTGCGGAATTTGACCTGGAAGGCAGCGGGGTCGGCGGCGAGCAGCTCACCGAACGCGGTGTCGAACACGTCGAGGATCTGCTCGGCGCGCTGCTCGTCGGTCGTCTCGGGGACCGCCATGGCGGGTTCCTCCTGGTGCACGGGCTGTTTCAGGTTCCGATCGACCGGACGTCGGATCGGCCCTCCTGGTTCTGCAACGCCCGACCGTACCGGTCAGTGCCCGTGATCTGTCAGCCGGCCGACGTAGGATTCGAAGCTGCCCCCTCACCCCCCGCCGCCGGAGGACCCGCGCCGTGACAAAGCCGCCGTTCACGCACCTGCACGTCCACACCCAGTACTCGCTGCTGGACGGTGCCGCGCGGCTGAAGGACATGTTCAACGCGTGCAACGAGATGGGCATGACGCACATCGCCATGTCCGACCACGGCAACCTGCACGGCGCCTATGACTTCTTCCACACCGCGCAGAAGGCCGGCATCACGCCGATCATCGGCATCGAGGCGTACGTCGCCCCCGAGTCCCGACGCAACAAGCGGCGCATCCAGTGGGGCCAGCCGCACCAGAAGCGCGACGACGTCTCCGGTTCCGGTGGTTACACCCACAAGACCATCTGGGCGTCGAACGCCACCGGCCTGCACAACATCTTCCGGCTGTCCTCCGACGCCTACGCCGAGGGCTGGCTCACGAAGTGGCCGCGGATGGACAAGGAGACCATCTCCAAGTGGTCCGAAGGCCTGATCGCCTCCACCGGCTGCCCGTCCGGCGAGGTCCAGACCAGGCTGCGCCTCGGCCAGTTCGACGAGGCCGTGCAGGCCGCCTCCGACTACAAGGACATCTTCGGCGAGGGACGCTACTTCCTGGAGCTGATGGACCACGGCATCGAGATCGAGCGCCGGGTCCGCGACGGGCTGCTGGAGATCGGCAAGAAGCTCGGCATCCCGCCGCTGGTGACGAACGACTCGCACTACACGTACGCGAGCGAGGCCACCGCCCACGACGCGCTGCTCTGCATCCAGACCGGCAAGAACCTCTCGGACCCGGACCGCTTCCGCTTCGACGGCACCGGCTACTACCTGAAGTCGACCGACGAGATGTACGCGATCGACTCCTCGGACGCCTGGCAGGAGGGCTGCGCCAACACCCGGCTGGTCGCCGACCAGGTCGACACCGAGGGCATGTTCAAGTTCCGGAACCTGATGCCGAAGTTCGACATCCCGGACGGCCACACCGAGGTCAGCTGGTTCCGCGAGGAGACCATGCGCGGCATGCACCGCCGCTACCCCGGAGGCATTCCGGAGGACCGGATGCAGCAGGCCGAGTACGAGATGGACACGATCATCTCGATGGGCTTCCCCGGCTACTTCCTCGTCGTCGCCGACTTCATCATGTGGGCCAAGAACCAGGGCATCGCGGTGGGCCCGGGCCGAGGCTCCGCGGCCGGTTCGATCGTCGCCTACGCCATGGGCATCACCGACCTCGACCCGCTCACCCACGGCCTGATCTTCGAGCGCTTCCTGAACCCCGAGCGCGTCTCCATGCCCGATGTCGACATCGACTTCGACGAGCGTCGGCGCGTCGAGGTGATCCGGTACGTGACCGAGAAGTACGGCGCCGACAAGGTCGCCATGATCGGCACGTACGGCACCATCAAGGCCAAGAACGCGATCAAGGACTCGGCCCGCGTCCTGGGCTACCCGTACGCGATGGGCGACCGCCTCACCAAGGCCATGCCCGCCGACGTCCTCGGCAAGGGCATCCCGCTCTCCGGCATCCTCGACCCGACGCACCCCCGCTACGGCGAGGCCGGCGAGATCCGCGGGATGTACGAGAACGAGCCCGACGTGAAGAAGGTCATCGACACCGCCCGCGGTGTGGAGGGCCTGGTCCGCCAGATGGGCGTGCACGCCGCCGGCGTGATCATGTCCAGCGAGACCATCACCGACCACGTACCCGTCTGGGTGCGGCACACCGACGGCGTCACCATCACCCAGTGGGACTACCCGAGCTGCGAGTCGCTCGGCCTGCTGAAGATGGACTTCCTGGGCCTGCGCAACCTCACGATCATGGACGACGCCGTCAAGATGGTGAAGGCCAACAAGGGGATCGACATCGATCTCCTCGGCCTCCCGCTCGACGACCCCAAGACCTTCGAACTGCTCGGCCGCGGTGACACCCTCGGCGTCTTCCAGTTCGACGGCGGGCCCATGCGCTCCCTGCTGCGCCTGATGAAGCCCGACAACTTCGAGGACATCTCCGCCGTCTCGGCCCTGTACCGGCCGGGCCCGATGGGCATGAACTCGCACACGAACTACGCCCTGCGCAAGAACAAGCAGCAGGAGATCACCCCGATCCACCCCGAGCTGGAGGGGCCGCTCGAAGAGGTCCTCGCGGTCACCTACGGCCTGATCGTCTACCAGGAGCAGGTCCAGAAGGCCGCCCAGATCATCGCCGGGTACTCGCTCGGCGAGGCCGACATCCTGCGCCGCGTGATGGGCAAGAAGAAGCCCGAGGAACTGGCGAAGAACTTCGTCATCTTCGAGGAGGGCGCCCGGGGCAAGGGCTTCAGCGACGCGGCGATCAAGGCTCTCTGGGACGTCCTGGTCCCCTTCGCCGGCTACGCCTTCAACAAGGCCCACTCGGCCGCGTACGGCCTGGTCTCCTACTGGACCGCCTACCTCAAGGCGAACTTCCCGGCCGAGTACATGGCCGGTCTGCTCACCTCGGTCAAGGACGACAAGGACAAGTCCGCGATCTACCTGAACGAGTGCCGCCGGATGGGCATCAAGGTCCTGCCCCCGAACGTGAACGAGTCCGAGCCGAACTTCGCCGCCCAGGGCGACGACGTGATCCTCTTCGGCCTCACCGCGGTGCGCAACGTCGGCACCAACGTCGTCGAGTCGATCATCCGGACGCGGAAGGCCAAGGGGAAGTTCTCCTCCTTCCCCGACTTCCTGGACAAGGTCGAGGCCGTCGTCTGCAACAAGCGCACCGTCGAGTCGCTGATCAAGGCCGGCGCCTACGACGAGATGGGCCACACCCGCAAGGGCCTGGTCGCCCACCACGAGTCGATGATCGACAACGTGGTCGCGGTCAAGCGCAAGGAGGCCGAGGGGCAGTTCGACCTCTTCGGCGGGATGGGTGACGAGAACGCGAGCGACGAGCCCGGCTTCGGTCTGGACGTGGAGTTCTCCGACGTCGAGTGGGAGAAGTCCTACCTGCTCGCCCAGGAGCGCGAGATGCTCGGCCTCTACGTCTCCGACCACCCGCTCTTCGGCCTGGAGCACGTGCTCTCCGACAAGACGGACGCCGGTATCTCCCAGCTGACCGGCGGCGAGCACTCCGACGGCGCCGTCGTCACCATCGGCGGCATCATCTCGGGCCTCCAGCGCAAGATGACCAAGCAGGGCAACGCCTGGGCCATCGCCACCGTCGAGGACCTGGCCGGCTCCATCGAATGCATGTTCTTCCCGGCGACCTACCAGCTCGTCTCCACCCAGCTGGTCGAGGACACCGTGGTCTTCGTCAAGGGCCGCCTCGACAAGCGCGAGGACGTCCCCCGCCTGGTCGCCATGGAGATGATGGTTCCCGACCTCTCCTCGGCCGGCACCAACGCCCCGGTGGTCCTCACCATCCCCACCGTCAAGGTCACGCCGCCGATGGTGACCCGTCTGGGCGAGATCCTTCGCCACCACAAGGGCAACACCGAGGTACGGATCAAACTCCAGGGTCCGCGGACCACCACCGTGCTCCGCCTCGACAAGCACCGCGTCCAGCCCGACCCGGCGCTCTTCGGCGACCTCAAGGTGCTGCTCGGACCGTCCTGCCTGGCCGGATAGCACCCCGGAACACACGCGGAAGGGCCCGCCCGGTACTCCGGGCGGGCCCTTCCGCGTGCGCGTTACGGCCGTCAGTTGTGGCCGAACTTCTTCTCCTTGCGCTTGTGCGCCATGTCCATCGGGCTCGGGGCCGAGGAAGGCATCGACTCGGTCTCCGACGAGCCCTTGGTCGGATCCTGCCCCGACCGGGCCTGCTGCTTGGCGGGCTGCTTCTGGTTCTTGTTCTTGGCCATGGTGGAGCCTCCATGAGGGTCTAGGGGCCAGGACCGCCTTCACACTCACACAACGCCAGAAACCGCGCATTTTGGATCATTACTGCGCGTAGTCGATGTCTCTCGCCCCGTCGACCGTGAGATCCGCCACGCCGATGATCGAGTTCCGGCCTTCAACACCCTTGGGGTCGGGCAGACTCGGGGAACCGCCGCAAAGCACAGAGGACCCCCAGGGAAGAGGGTGGAACGCGTGGACCGCTGCGTCGTCCTGGTGGACGCCGGCTACCTGCTGGGTGCCGCCGCCAGCCTTCTCGCCGGGGAGCCCTCCCGCTCCCGGATCACCATCGACCATGCCGCCCTCATCCAAGGCCTGCGCGAACGGGCCGAGGCCGACACCGAGCAGCCCCTGCTGCGCATCTACTGGTTCGACGGAGCGCCCGACCGGGTGCCCCAGCCCGAACACCGGCGGCTGCGCGTCATGCCCCGCGTCACCGTCCGCCTCGGCGCCCTGACCCGCAGCGACGGCCGCTGGGCGCAGAAAGGCGTCGACGCCGCCATGCACGCGGAGCTCACCGAGCTCGCCCGCAACCGCGCCTGCTCCGACGTCGTACTCGTCACCGGCGACGGAGACCTGCTGCCCGGCCTGATGTCCGCCAAGGAACACGGGGTCGCCGTCCACCTGTGGGCCGTCCAGGCCGCCGACGGGGACTACAACCAGTCCGAGGACCTCGTCGCCGAGGCCGACGAACGCCGCGTCCTGGACCGCGCCTGGATCACCCGGGCCGTCCGCGCCAAGGACCTCACCGGACTGTGCTCCCCACCGCCCGCCCCCCGCCCCGACATCGCCGCCATCCTCTCGGCCCCGCTGCCCGAGGCCGCGCTCGCCGAGGCCGCCCGCAACGGCGCCGCCGCCACCGGACCGGAGGACGGCGACGGAGTCCCCGTACCGGCCCCCACCACCCCCGGCGGCAAGCCGGTCCCCACGCCCAAGGACCTGGCCGGCGCCCTGCGCGCCACCGGCCAGCAGAACGGCCCGCAGACCGCGGCGAGCGGCGCCCACGCCCCCGCCAGCGCCCTGCGCTGGTCCTCCGACAAGGGATGGATCGACCGGGCCGGCCCGCTGGGCGAGCCCGCCGAGACCGCCTCGCTGCCCACCCTCGCCCAACTCACCAGCGCCGAACAGCGCTGGGCCGACCGCGAGGAGGACATCACCACCGTCGGCGGCGACCCGTTCGAGGTGGGACAGGTGTTCGCCCGACGCTGGATGGAACGCCTCCCGGAGACCGTGCACCTGCAGAAGCTGGCCACCATGTACCCCCGGATCCCGCACCGGATCGACGGCGAACTCCTGCGCTACGCCGCCCGGTTCGGGCTGCTCGCGCACAAGGACGACCAGATCGACGAGCACGACCGGTACGCCATCCGGGCCGGGTTCTGGCGGGAGATCGACGTCCGCGCCGCCGCCGAACACGTGGCCGCCGTACCCACCTCCGGGCCCGGATCCACCCCCGGCGACCTCACCGCCCCGCTGACCCCGACGGCCGAGTAGGGCCGGGAACCCCGTAGGCTGCTCCCTCGTGAGTACGGGCACAGCACAGGCGGGGAACAGCACGGCGGCGGCCGCGGGAGCGGCGCCGGACGTCATCTGCGCGGTGCGTGACCTCGTCAAGACGTATCCCGCGGTACGCGGCCGGCGCGGCGCTCCCGCCCTGCCCGAGACCCGCGCCAACGACGGGATCTCCCTCGACGTCCGGCGCGGCGAGATCTTCGGCCTGCTCGGCCCCAACGGCGCCGGCAAGTCCACCCTCGTCCGCCAGCTCACCGGCCTGATGCGGCCCGACTCCGGCTCCGTGACCCTCCTCGGCCACGACCTCGTACGCCACCCCGAACGGGCCTCCCGGCTGCTCGCCTACCTGGGCCAGGAGTCCACCGCCCTGGACGAGCTCACGGTGGCGCTCGCCGTCGAGACCACCGGGCGGCTGCGCGGCCTCGACGTCCGCGCCGCCCGGGCCGCGCGCGACGCCGTACTGGAGGAACTCGGGCTGGCCCCGATCGCCGGCCGGCCCCTGAAGAAACTTTCCGGCGGCCAGCGCCGCCTCGCCTGCTTCGCCACCGCGCTGGCGGGGGAGCGGCCCGTCCTGGTCCTCGACGAGCCCACCACCGGCATGGACCCGGTCGCCCGGCGCGCCGTGTGGTCCGCCGTCGACCGCAGGCGCGCGCAGCACGGCGCCACGGTCCTGCTCGTCACCCACAACGTCATCGAGGCCGAGACCGTCCTGGACCGGGTCGCCGTCATCGACCAGGGCAAGGTCATCGCCTGCGACACCCCGTCCGGCCTGAAGGCCACCGTCTCGGGCGAGGTCCGGCTGGAACTGGTGTGGCGCGAGAGCGCTCCGCTGGAGGTCCCGGAGGTCGCCCGACTGCGCGACCGGGCCGCCGAGTTCGGCCGCCGATGGGTGCTCCGGCTGGCCCCGGACGAGGCGAGGGCGGCGGTGGCCTCGGTCACCGGAAGCCCGGCCTTCGCCGCGCTCGACGACTTCACCCTGGCCACCCCCAGCCTGGAAGACGTGTACCTCGCCCTCGGCGGCAAGACGAAAGGGCTGGTGAAGTCGTGAGCGACCGTTCGACGGGGGCGGTCCGGGCCGTGCTCGCGCCCGACACCGTGCCGGCACCCCCGGCGGGCGCCGCGCCGGCGGGCGCCACCGAAGGCCGCGCACAGGCACCGCAGCCCGCGCCGCTGGCGCCCCGCGCGCGATTCTTCCCCTCCCTGGCGGCCGTCTACCGGGCCCAACTGTCCCGGGCCCGGGTGGCCCGGATCCCGCTGCTGTTCGTCGCCACCTTCCAGTCCGTCGGCATCATGATCCTCATGCGGGGCGTGGTCGACGGGGGCTCCGAGGCCCGCGCCGTCGTCGCCGGCTCCTCGGTCCTCGTCGTCGCCTTCGTCGCCCTGAACCTGCTCGCCCAGTACTTCGGGCAGCTGCGGGCCGGCGGCGGGCTCGACCACTACGCCACCCTGCCCGTGCCGCCCGCGTCGGTGGTCCTGGGCGCGGCCGCCGCGTACGCCTCCTTCACCCTGCCGGGGACCCTGGTCACCGCCGTCTTCGGATGCCTGCTGTTCGGGCTGCCGATGAGCGGGCTGTGGATCCTGGCCGCGGTGGTACCGCTGGCCGGAGCCGCGCTGGCCGGGCTCGGCGCGGCGCTGGGACTGCTGGCCCCCCGACAGGAGCTGGCCACCCTCGCGGGGCAGCTCGGCATGTCCGCGGCGCTGCTCCTCGGGGTGCTGCCGCCGGAGCGGATGCCGGCCGTGATCGTGTGGGCCCGGGACCTGCTGCCGTCCACGTACGGAGTCGAGGCCTTCGCCCGCACCTTCGCCCCGGATCCGGACTGGGCCGCCGTCGCCTTCGACCTGGGCGTGTGCGGGGCCGTCGGGGTGCTCTCGCTGACCGTCGCGACCTGGGCGTACCGCCGGGCGGCCGTCCGCTGACACGGTCCGCCGACGCCGCTGCCGGGCACACCTGGCACGATGTGGGGGTGACCGAAGCCGTGACCCCGCAGTCCCCCCTCGACCCGCCGCCGCTCCAGCCCGAGAAGCCGGGAGCCGCCGCGCGGGCGATCACCCCGGAGGACATCCGGGACGGGGCCGTCGTCGCCCTGCTCCTCGGAGTGGCCGGACTGCTCCTCGGCCTGCTGTGGGTGTGGCTGGCCCCCCGGGTGCAGTACGTCTCCAACGGTGAGGCGGTGTTCCTGCGCAGCCCCGAGAGCGAAGCGCGGATCGCCTCCGACGGCACCTTCTTCCTGCTGGCCCTCGGGCTGGGCGTGCTCAGCGCCGTCGGCACCTTCCTGTGGCGACGGTCCGGTGGCGTGCCGCTGGTGATCGGGCTCGCGGTCGGGTCCGTCTTCGGGGCGCTCGTGGGGTGGCGGTTCGGGCTGTGGCTGGGGCCGTCGTCGGACCTGGTCGCCGCCGCGAAGAAGGCGGGCGAGGGGGTCGCCTTCGACGCGCCGCTGGAGTTGCTCGCGCACGGGGCGCTGCTGGCGTGGCCGATGACCGCCGTGCTGCTGCACCTCGGGATGACCGCGCTGTGGACCCCGCGGGATCCGGATCCCGAGCCCGTGTTCGCCTGGTCGGGGGCCTACCAGGCGCCGACGTCCGCCGACCCGGCCCGCTCGACCCCGGAGCCCCCGCGCGCCTGACCCTCCCGGGGGGTACGGGTGGGCCGCTGCGCGGAGCCTGCCCCGCCCCGCCCTTTCTCCGTTTCCCGGGGCTCCGCCCCGGACCCCGCGCCTCAAACGCCGGCGGGGCTGGAAGAAGCGCCGGCGGGGCTGGAAGTAGCGCCGGCGGGGCTAATTCTGGCGGCCGATGGGGGCCAGGGTGGCGGCCGTGAGGGTGGCCAGGTCCGACGGGGACAGTTCGATCTCCAGGCCTCGGCGGCCCGCCGAGCAGCAGATCGTGGCGTGCGCCGCGGCCGAGCTGTCGATCACCGTACGGAGGCGCTTGCGCTGGCCGAGCGGGGAGATGCCGCCGCGGACGTAGCCCGTGGTGCGCTCCGCCAGGGCCGGGTCGGCCATCGCCGCCCGCTTGCCGCCGACCGCCGTCGCCAGGGCCTTGAGGTCCAGCGATCCCGAGACCGGGACCACCGCCACCGTCAGGACGCCGTCCACGTCCGCGACCAGCGTCTTGAACACCTGGGCGGGCGAGACACCGAGCGCCTGAGCCGCCTCCTCCCCGTACGAGGGATGGGCCGGGTCGTGCTCGTACGCGTGCGTGGTGAACGCGACGCCCGCCGCCGTCAGGGCGACGATCGCCGGGGTACCTGCCGCCTGCTTGGACTTCTTCGCCATCGGTGTGCGCTCAGTTCGGGCTCGTCGGGGCACGGGTCAGTTCCACCGCCGGCAAGGACGGCAGGTGACGGATCACCGCCGTCTCCGTGCGCAGCAGCTTCAGCTCCTCCGCCAGCCGCGTCGCGGTGTCCGGGGCCTGGAGCAGCCGCTGCTTCGCCGGGATGTCCAGCACCGCCGCCGCTGCCACCAGGTAGGAGACCACCGAGGGCTCGTCGGGCAGCTCCGCGCCCGTCAGGGACCGCTCACGGGCCCCGGCCAGCCGCTTCTGGTAGTTGCGGAAGGCCCGCAGCACCCCCTCGGCCAGCACGCCCGCGCCGTCGCCCGCGTCCTCCGGGAGCTCTTCCAGCTCCGCGGTCAGGAACGGGCCCGAGGAGTCGACCGAGAGCAGACGGACCCGCGTCGTACCGGTCGCCAGGACCTCGAAGCTGCCGTCCTCCCGCTCCCGGACGGTCGCCGCGTCGGCGATGCAGCCCACCCGGTGGAAGGCCTGGATCGGGTCGGGGCCGAAGCCGGCGGCCGGGCCGCGCTCGGGCAGGGCCGTCTGGTCCGGCAGGCCGGGCGCGGTCGGAGCGACCTCCCGGCCGTCGCGGATCGCGACGACCGCGAAGCGGCGCGGCTCGTCCTCGCCCGTCTTCAGCAGCTCGCGCATCATGGCGCGATAACGCTCCTCGAAGATGTTCAACGGGATGACGAGTCCCGGGAACAGCACCGAGTTCAGCGGGAAGAGTGGCAGGCGAACGGTGGTCACCTGGCACAGGGTAATCGCCCGGGCCCCGGAGGGTGTCCGGCGTTTGAGGGGCGGACGGCGGCATGGGCGCGATCCACCGGACGACCCCCGCCGCCGTCACCCCCGCCGCAGCAGCCGCGAGGCCCCCGCCGCCACCGTCGTGGCCAGGATCCAGCCCATGACGACCAGGCCCGCCGCCCCCCACTGCCAGCCGCCCTCCAGCTTCCACTGCCCCTGCTGACCGAGGTCGATCACCGGAAGCAGCAGGTCCAGCGCGTACAGGGCGGCGCTCCACTGCGGGTGCTCGTCCGCCTTGATCGCGGGCGGATCCAGCTGGGAGAACGTGAACGCCCCCGCCGCCCACAGCACCAGCATCCACAGCGCGGCCCGGCCCGGCCGGTAGCCGTAGACCACCGTCCAGTCCTGGAGGTACCCCCACGCCTTCGGGGCGGCCGGCAGCGTGGCCCGGCGCCGCCGCTGCTTGGCCAGCAGCACCTCGCGGGCCTCCTGGTCCTCGCCGCTGGCCCGCAGGACCGCCGCCAGCCGCTCGTACGGCTCCGGCGAGAACTCCGGAGTGGCCGCCGCCACCCACTCCAGGCGGCGGGAGAGCGGGAAATGACCCCGGGGCGCGAGGTTCTCGTAGACGAACCCCTCGATGGACAGCCCGCCCGGGCCCGGCCAGCTCGTGGAGGTGTCGACCAGCTTGACCACCTTGGCCCCGGACACCACCACCCGACCCTGCTCCGGCCGCTCGCCGACGAACCGGAACTCGGGGGTCTGGATCCGGCGCAGGGAGATCTCCTGCTCGTCGGTGAGCGTGAACCGGGCGCCGTAGAAGTCGATGGCGTCCCCGAACCGCCCGTCGTCCAGCCGCAGCCCGCCCAGGCACTCGAAGTACCGGGCCCGCCGGCCCCGCACCGGCGTCGGCCCCAGCCCGTACGGGGGAGTGGAGGTGCCCCCGTACGCCGCGTAGTCCAGCGCGATGGAGGTCAGGTACAGAGTCCGCTCGACCGTCAGCTGCGGGGCGTTCAGCGCGAACCGCCCGGACGGGTTGCGCAGGCGGGCACCGCGCAGGTTCATCGACACGCCGACCTTCGCTCCGCGCATGCTCACCTCCCCGTACGCCTCCAGCAGCTCGCCCTGCAGGTCCTGCGCGACGGACAGCCCGTCGGCGGCGATCGCCCGGCCCTTGTTGTCCCGCTGCACCACGGCCTGGCTGACCAGCAGGTCGGTGCCGATCTGCGCGTCGGTCAGCCGGATGCCGCGCGCCACCCGGCAACGCGGCAGGTGCAGATCACCCTCGGTGTGCAGCCGGGCGGCCTCCAACCGGGGTATCGCGCAGTTGACCATCCGCAGCGTGCCGAAACGGGCCTCGGACAGCTGGACCTCGCTGTCGAAGCGACAGGACTGGAGCTCCACGTACGGGGCCACCGTGCCACCGGACAGTTCCAGCCGCCCGCTGATCCGCACCCCCCGCAGCTTGAGCGACGCCACCCGGCCCGGCACCGGCGGCGGCCCGTGCAGCAGCAGCCGGGCGACCACCCGGGCCCGGACGCTGCGCTCGGGCCCCCAGACGTGCTCGGAGTGCGGATCGTCCCGATCGGCGGCGCGGGTGCTGAGATCGCAGACGCTGCCCGTGCGGTACGCGTCCCACATCCGGCGTTCCGAAGCGGTGAGATCCGCCGGTTCCTCGTCCGTGCGCGCCTCGGTCACGGCGGCCCCCCTCCGCTGTCATCTACGTGTAGGGGAACGCTATCGGGCCCCTGTGACATCCGGGACCTGTATCAGCCAGTGATACGGGCGGACGGTGGCGTGAAGCGGTCTGAGAGAATTGTGAGGTGATCTCTCGTATCGACCTGCGCGGTGACGCCCTCCCCGAGGGTGGCGCCCTGCGCGATCTGCTGCCCCGTGCCGAGTTCGACGTAGAAGCTGCCCTGGAGAAGGTGCGGCCCATCTGCGAGGACGTCCATCATCGTGGCACGGCGGCGCTGATCGAGTACGCGCAGAAGTTCGACGGGGTCGAGCTCTCGCAGGTCCGGGTGCCCACGGAGGCGATCAAGGCCGCCCTGGAGCAGCTGGACCCGGCCGTCCGCGCCGCCCTGGAGGAGTCGATCCGGCGCGCCCGGATCGTCCACCGCAATCAGCGCCGCACCGAGCACACCACCCAGGTGGTCCCCGGCGGCACCGTGACCGAGAAGTGGGTTCCGGTGGAGCGCGTGGGGCTGTACGCCCCGGGCGGCCGCTCGGTGTACCCGTCCTCCGTCGTCATGAACGTCGTACCGGCCCAGGAGGCGGGCGTCGAGTCGATCGCGCTCGCGTCCCCGCCGCAGAAGGAGTTCGGCGGTCTGCCGCACCCGACGATCCTCGCCGCCTGCGCCCTGCTCGGCGTGGACGAGGTGTACGCGGCCGGCGGCGCCGTGGCCGTCGCGATGTTCGCGTACGGCACGGAGGACTGCCTGCCGGTCAACATGGTGACCGGCCCCGGCAACATCTGGGTCGCCGCCGCCAAGCGCTACTTCACCGGGAAGATCGGCATCGACACCGAGGCCGGCCCGACCGAGATCGCCGTCCTCGCCGACTCCACGGCCGACCCGGTGCACGTCGCCGCCGACCTGATCAGCCAGGCCGAGCACGACCCGCTGGCCGCCGCCGTGCTCGTCACGGACTCCGCGGAGCTCGCGGACGCCGTCGAGAAGGAGCTGGAGCCGCAGGTCGCCGCGACCAAGCACGTCGAGGACCGGATCAAGCCCGCCCTCGCCGGCAAGCAGTCCGCGATCGTGCTGGTCGACAGCCTGGAGGACGGCCTCAAGGTCGTCGACGCGTACGGCGCCGAACACCTGGAGATCCAGACCGCCGACGCCGCCGCCTGGGCCGCCCGCGTACGCAACGCCGGCGCGATCTTCGTCGGCCCGTGGGCCCCGGTCTCCCTCGGCGACTACTGCGCCGGGTCGAACCACGTGCTGCCCACCGGCGGCTGCGCCTGCCACTCCTCCGGCCTGTCCGTGCAGTCCTTCCTGCGCGGCATCCACATCGTCGACTACACGCGGGACGCCCTCGCCGAGGTCACCCACCACGTGGTGACGCTGGCCGAGGCCGAGGACCTGCCCGCGCACGGCGCCGCCCTGAAGGCGCGCTTCGGATGGAAGGTGCCCACCCAGTGAGCTTCGGCATCGACGACCTGCCCATCCGGGACGAGCTGCGCGGCAAGAGCCCCTACGGCGCCCCGCAGCTCGACGTACCCGTCCAGCTGAACACCAACGAGAACCCGTACGAGCTGCCCGCCGAGCTCGTCGCGCGGATCGCCGAGCGCGTCGCCGAGGCGGCCCGCACCCTCAACCGCTACCCCGACCGGGACGCGGTCGAGCTGCGCACCCAGCTGGCCGCCTACCTCACCCGTACCGGCAAGCACCCCGTCGCGCGCGAGAACGTATGGGCCGCCAACGGCTCCAACGAGGTCATCCAGCAGCTGCTGCAGACCTTCGGCGGACCCGGCCGCACCGCGCTCGGCTTCGAGCCCTCCTACTCGATGCACGCGCTGATCTCCCGCGGCACCGGCACCGGCTGGATCTCCGGCCCGCGCCGCGAGGACTTCCGCATCGACGTGGACACGGCGGAGCGGGCGATCACCGAGCACGCCCCCGACGTCGTCTTCATCACCTCGCCCAACAACCCCACGGGCACCGCGGTCGAGGCCGAGACGGTCCTCGCTCTCTACGAGGCCGCGCAGGCGGCCAAGCCGTCCCTGGTGATCGTCGACGAGGCGTACGTGGAGTTCAGCCACCGGGACTCGCTGCTGCCCCTCATCGAGGGCCGCCCGAACCTGGTGATCTCCCGGACCATGTCCAAGGCCTTCGGCGCCGCCGGTCTGCGCCTGGGCTACCTGGCGGCGCACCCCGCCGTCGTCGACGCCGTCCAGCTGGTGCGCCTGCCGTACCACCTGTCGGCCGTCACCCAGGCCACCGCACTGGCCGCCCTGGAACACACCGACACCCTGCTCGGCTACGTCGAGCAGCTCAAGGCCGAGCGCGACCGCCTGGTCGTGGAACTGCGGGCCCTCGGCTTCGAGGTCACCGATTCCGACGCGAACTTCATCCAGTTCGGGAAGTTCGAGGACTCGCACACCGCCTGGCAGAAGATCCTCGACCAGGGCGTCCTGGTCCGGGACAACGGCGTACCGGGATGGCTGCGGGTCACCGCCGGCACCCCGACGGAGAACGACGCGTTCCTGGAAGCGGTTCGCGCACTGAAGAAGGAGCAGCACGCATGAGCCGCATCGGACGGGTCGAACGGACCACCAAGGAGACCTCGGTCGTCGTCGAGATAAACCTCGACGGCACCGGCCAGGTCGACGTCTCGACGGGCGTGGGCTTCTACGACCACATGCTCGACCAGCTCGGCCGCCACGGCCTCTTCGACCTCACCGTCAAGACCGAGGGCGACCTGCACATCGACAGCCACCACACCATCGAGGACAGCGCCCTCGCACTCGGCGCCGCCTTCAAGCAGGCCCTCGGCGACAAGGTCGGCATCTACCGCTTCGGCAACTGCACCGTGCCGCTCGACGAGTCCCTCGCCCAGGTGACCGTCGACCTGTCCGGCCGCCCCTACCTCGTGCACACCGAACCCGAGAACATGGCGCCGATGATCGGCACGTACGACACGACGATGACCCGGCACATCTTCGAGTCCTTCGTCGCGCAGGCCCAGATCGCCCTGCACATCCACGTCCCCTACGGCCGCAACGCCCACCACATCGTGGAGTGCCAGTTCAAGGCCCTGGCCCGGGCCCTGCGCTACGCCGCCGAGTTCGACCCGCGCGCGGCCGGCATCCTGCCCTCCACGAAGGGCGCCCTCTAGCCGTGAACGGCCTGAACACCATCCTGATCGTCCTCGGCCTGTTCCTGGCCGGGGGCGTCTACTCCTTCCAGAAGCAGAAGATGCCCAAATCGGTCATCATTCTGCTCGCTCTGGCCTCCGCGATGTGTCTGGCCGCCGGAGTCCTGCGAATCCAGGGAATTTGGGAATGAGCGCAGTCCGCCCCACCAAGAACGTCGTCGTCTTCGACTACGGCTTCGGAAACGTCCGCTCCGCCGAGCGGGCCCTCGCCCGCGTCGGCGCGAACGTCGAGATCACCCGCGACTACGACAAGGCCATGGACGCCGACGGACTCCTCGTCCCCGGCGTCGGCGCCTTCTCCGCCTGCATGCAGGGCCTCAAGGACGCCCGCGGCGACTGGATCATCGGCCGCCGGCTCTCCGGCGGCCGCCCGGTCATGGGCATCTGCGTCGGCATGCAGATCCTCTTCGAACGCGGCATCGAGCACGGCGTCGAGACCGAGGGCCTGGACGAATGGCCCGGCACGGTCGGCCCCCTCAAGGCCCCGATCGTCCCCCACATGGGCTGGAACACCGTCGAGGCCCCCGCCGACAGCCAGGCCTTCAAGGGCCTGGACGCCGACGCCCGGTTCTACTTCGTGCACTCCTACGCGGCGCGCGACTGGAGCCTCGAAGTCACCAACGCGGCGATCCGCGCCCCCAGGGTCACCTGGGCCACCCACGGCGAGCGCTTCGTGGCGGCGGTGGAGAACCGGGCCCTGTGGGCCACGCAGTTCCACCCCGAGAAGTCCGGCGACGCCGGCGCCCAGCTCCTCACCAACTGGATCGAGACCCTGTGATGACCGCACCCACGCTCGAACTCCTGCCCGCGGTCGACGTCCGCGACGGCCAGGCCGTCCGCCTCGTGCACGGGGTGTCCGGCAGCGAGACCTCCTACGGCTCCCCGCTGGAAGCGGCCCTGGCCTGGCAGCGCTCCGGCGCCGAATGGCTGCACCTGGTCGACCTGGACGCCGCCTTCGGCACCGGCGACAACCGCGCCCTGGTCGCCGAGATCACCCGCGCCATGGACATCAAGGTCGAGCTGTCCGGCGGCATCCGCGACGACGCCTCGCTCGCCGCGGCCCTCGCCACCGGCTGCACCCGCGTCAACCTGGGCACCGCCGCCCTGGAGACCCCCGAGTGGGCCGCCAAGGCCATCGCCGACCACGGCGACAAGATCGCCATCGGCCTCGACGTCCGCGGCACCACCCTCAAGGGCCGCGGCTGGACCAGCGAAGGCGGCGACCTCTACGAGACCCTCGCCCGCCTCGACTCCGAAGGCTGCGCCCGGTACGTCGTCACCGACATCGGCAAGGACGGCACGCTCACCGGCCCCAACCTGGAGCTGCTGCAGAACGTCTGCGCCGCCACCGACCGGCCCGTCGTCGCCTCCGGCGGCATCTCCTCCCTCGACGACCTGCGGGCGCTGTCCGCACTGGTCCCGCAGGGCGTCGAGGGCGCGATCGTCGGCAAGGCCCTGTACGCCAAGGCCTTCACCCTGGAAGAAGCCCTGAAGGTGGTCTCCGCATGAGCAACCCCTCCACCGACATCCGCCGCATCTCCTCCGGCGGTGCCTACGAGGACGTCATCGGCTACTCGCGCGCCGTGGCCCTCCCCAACGGCCTGGTCCTGGTCTCCGGCTGCACCGCGGCCGACGCGGGCGGCCCCTACGACCAGACCGTCGCCGCCTTCGGCGTCGCCTTCAAGGCCCTCGCCCAGGCCGGCCTCGGCCCCGAGGACGTCGTGCGCACCCGCATGTACCTGACGCACGCCCGGGACGTGGACGACGTGGGCCGCGCCCACAAGGAACTCTTCGACGCGGTCCGCCCGGCCGCGACCATGCTCATCGTCTCCGGCTTCGTCGACCCCAGCATGGTCGTCGAGGTGGAGGTCGAGGCGTACAAGGCGGTGGCGGAATGACCCTCGCCGTACGCGTGATCCCCTGCCTGGACGTGGACAACGGCCGGGTCGTCAAGGGCGTCAACTTCCAGAACCTGCGCGACGCGGGCGACCCGGTGGAGATGGCCAAGCTGTACGACGCCGAGGGCGCCGACGAGCTGACCTTCCTCGACATCACCGCGTCCTCCGGGAACCGCGAGACCACGTACGACGTGGTGCGGCGCACCGCCGAGCAGGTCTTCATCCCGCTCACGGTGGGCGGCGGCGTCCGGACGGCCGACGACGTCGACAAACTGCTGCGCGCGGGAGCGGACAAGGTGGGCGTGAACACGGCCGCCATCGTCCGCCCCGAGCTGATCCAGGAGATCGCGGAACGCTTCGGCCGGCAGGTCCTCGTCCTGTCCGTGGACGCGCGCCGTACGGCCGCCGGAACCTTCGAGGTCACCACGCACGGCGGCCGACAGGGCACCGGCATGGACGCGGTCGAGTGGGCGCACCGGGCCGCGGAGCTGGGCGCGGGCGAGATCCTGCTCAACTCGATGGACGCGGACGGCACCAAGGACGGCTACGACGTCGAGATGATCGCGGCGGTCCGCAAGCACGTCACGGTCCCGGTGATCGCCTCGGGCGGCGCGGGTCGCCTGGCCGACTTCGCCCCGGCGATCGAGGCGGGGGCCGATGCGGTGCTGGCGGCGTCGGTCTTCCACTTCGGCGACCTGCGCATCTCGGAGGTCAAGTCGGCCCTCCGCGAAGCGGGCCACCCCGTCCGCTGATCCCGTTTCCGGGTGCGGCCCGGTGGCCGCGCCTCAAACGCCGGCGGGGCTGGGGTTGGCTCCGCTTGGGCGGGGGCGGTCGTGTGGGGGGTGGGGGTGTGGGGCCGGCGGGGGGTGTCTCCTCGGCTCGCGCGGCGCGGCCACGTCCCGGCCGTACGGCCCAGGTTGCGCGCTCGTCCTGCGGGGACACCCCCCACCGTCCCCACACCCCCACCCCCGGGCGCCTTCTCCCAGGGCCGTGGGGCGGTGACACTGCGGGGGCTCCCCGCAGGACGAGCGCGCAACCCAGGTCCCACAGCAGGACCATGGCCGCGTCGCGCGAGCCGAGGAGAGCCCCCGCAGGGGCACCGCCCCACCCGAAGCCCCACCCAAGCCCCGCCGGCGCTTGAGGCGCGACCACCGGACCGCACCCGGAACGCTCCCGCACCGCCCGGCCAGGGCAGGGGTCAGATGCCGAGGGCCGCCACCGTCAGCTTGGCCACGGCCTCCTTCTCGCCGTCCAGCGACACCGCCGCCGCGTCCTGCCGGCCGAAGCAGAACAGCGTCAGTTCGCCCGGCTCGCCGGTCACGGTCACCACCGGCGCGCCCTTGTGCGCCACCGCCGTCTGCCCGTTCGGGCGCCTCAGCACCAGGCCCACCGGCGACCGGCGCCCCGTCAGCCGTGCCAGCTTCTCCAGCCGGGACCACAGCGCGTCGGAGAACACCGGGTCCAGTTCCCGCGGGGACCAGTCCGGCTGTGCCCGTCGGACGTCCTCCGCGTGGACGTAGAACTCCACCGCGTTCGCCGCCTCGTCGATCTGCTTGAGCGAGTACACCGACATCCTCGGCGGGCCGGTCCTGATCAACTGGATCAGTTCCTCGTACGGCTTGGCCGTGTACTCCTCCATCGCCTTGTCCAGGCGGGCCTTCAGCACGTTCAGCAGCAGACCGCCCGCCGCGTCGGGCCGCCGTTCGCGCACCACCACGTGCGCGGCCAGGTCGCGGCAGGTCCAGCCGGCGCACAGCGTGGGGGCCTCCGGACCGGCCGCCTCCAACAGGTCCGCCAGGAGCAGGCGTTCACGCTTCGCATGGGTAGACATGCGGGCCAGCCTACGGCGGGAACCCGCCGAACACCCGCTCATCAGGCGGACGGGGATCATCACCCCCGCCCCGGCCCGGCACAATGGCCACATGAGTACGTCCCCCCGCCCCGGCAATCTCGACCCCGCCATCGCCGTGCGCCTCAAGCGTTCCGCGGACGGGCTGGTCCCGGCCATCGCCCAGCAGTACGACACCGGTGAGGTGCTCATGCTCGGCTGGATGGACGACGAGGCCCTGCACCGCACCCTGACCACCGGCCGCTGCACCTACTGGTCCCGCAGTCGCCAGGAGTACTGGGTGAAGGGGGACACGTCAGGCCACTTCCAGCACGTGAAATCCGTCGCGCTCGACTGCGATGCCGACACCGTGCTCGTCCGGGTCGACCAGGTCGGAGCGGCCTGCCACACCGGGGCACGCACCTGTTTCGACGAAGATGTCCTCCTCCGCGCAGCCGACTAGGTAGGGTCCCCGAAATGGATCTTGAGACGTTCCGCAAGCTCGCGGCCGACCGCCGCGTCATCCCCGTGAGCCGCAAGCTGCTGGCCGACGGGGACACCCCCGTCGGTCTCTATCGCAAGCTGGCAGCCGAACGCCCCGGCACCTTCCTCCTGGAGTCCGCCGAGAACGGCCGCTCCTGGTCCCGGTACTCCTTCATCGGGGTCCGCAGTGACGCCACCTTGACCTCGCGGGACGGCCGCGCGCACTGGATCGGCACCCCGCCCGTCGGCCTCCCCACCGACGGCGACCCCCTCGACGCCCTGCGCGCCACCGTCGAGGCCCTGCACACCCCCCGTGACCTCGCCGCCGGGATGCCCCCCTTCACCGGCGGCATGGTCGGCTATCTCGGCTACGACATCGTGCGCCGCCTGGAGCGCATCGGCGAGCACACCGCCGACGACCTGGAGCTGCCCGAGCTGACCATGCTGCTCACCTCCGACCTGGCGGTCATGGACCACTGGGACGGCACCGTCCAGCTCATCGCGAACGCCATCAACCACAACGACCTCGACACCGGGGTGGACGAGGCGTACGCGGACGCGGTGGCCCGGCTGGACGCGATGGAGGCGGACCTCGCGCGCCCCGCCCCGTACACCCCCACGCCGCTGCCCGCCTCCGAGCTGCCCGAGTTCTCCGCGCTGTGGGGCGGCGAGAAGTACCAGGACGCCGTCGAGGACATCAAGGAGCGCATCCGGGCCGGCGAGGCCTTCCAGGTGGTGCCCTCGCAGCGGTTCGAGACCCCCTGCCAGGCCTCCGCGCTGGACGTCTACCGGGTACTGCGTGCCACGAACCCGTCCCCGTACATGTACCTCTTCCGTTTCGAGAACGGCTTCGACGTGGTCGGCTCCAGCCCGGAGGCGCTGGTCAAGGTGGAGGACGGGCGGGCGATGGTCCATCCCATCGCCGGCACCCGCCACCGCGGCGCGACCCCGCAGGAGGACAACGACCTCGCCGACGAGCTGATGGCCGACCCCAAGGAGCGCGCCGAGCACCTGATGCTCGTCGACCTGGGCCGCAACGACCTCGGCCGGGTCTGCGAGCCGGGATCGGTGGAGGTCGTCGACTTCATGTCGATCGAGCGCTACTCCCACGTCATGCACATCGTCTCCACCGTGACCGGGCGTGTGGCGGAGGGGAAGACGGCCTTCGACGTGCTCACCGCCTGCTTCCCGGCGGGCACCCTCTCCGGCGCGCCCAAGCCGCGGGCCATGCAGATCATCGAGGAGCTGGAGCCCTCCCGCCGCGGCCTCTACGGCGGCTGCGTGGGCTACCTGGACTTCGCCGGGGACTCCGACACGGCCATCGCCATCCGCACCGCGCTGCTGCGCGACGGCACGGCGTACGTGCAGGCCGGGGCCGGTGTCGTCGCCGACTCGGTGCCGGAGCTGGAGGACAACGAGTGCCGCAACAAGGCGGCCGCCGTGCTGCGCGCGGTGGGAGCGGCGAACCGCCTCCACGGCTCTTGAGGGCGTAAGGGATAGTGGGGTACGTGAGTGCCGTACCCCCACCCCGAACCGAAGCCGACGCCGAGCCCGAGGCGACCGACGGTCGAAGCGGCCGCCGCAGTGTGGCCGTCGCCCTGCTGCTCGGCGCCCTCGGCGCCACCGTCGTCCTGCTCGCCTCCGGCCGGACCTGGGCCCGGGGCACCGCCGCCATCGGCGGCGACTCCCTCCAGCTGACCGCCGACGGGCGGGCCGTCACCGGCCTGCCCGCGGCGCTGGCCATCGTGGGCCTGGCCGCACTGGTCGCCGTCTTCGCCGTGCGCGGCAAGAGCCGGCTGCTGGTGTCGGGGCTGCTCGCGCTCAGCGGTCTGGGGGCGGCGCTGTCCGCGCTCCTGGGCAGCGACGGCCGCCGGGTCCTGGACGCGCAGGCCGCCCGGACGACCGCCGACAGTGCCGCGCACGTGGCCGGGCTGACGCAGACGACCTGGCCGTACGTCACGGCCGCCGGCGCGGTCCTGATCCTGGCGGCCGGTCTGCTGGCCCTGCGCTTCGGCCGGGCCTGGCCCGCGATGGGGGGCCGCTACGAGCGTGACGGCAGCCCGCGCGCCCGGACTGTCGCGGCGGTTGATCCGGATCGGCCGGAGGATCTGTGGAAGGCTCTGGACCGCGGCGAGGACCCGACCGGAGACCCGGGCGCCGACCGGTCCCACTGACCCGACCCCCCTGGACGGCGAGGCCGCCCGGTGCGGGACAATGGTCGCCGAGCGTCCGACACGGACCGTACGTTCGACACAGCAGCGCGACAGAGCAACGAGGAGCAACTCATGGCGGGCACTAGCCACGGACACACCCCGGCCGCCTGGACCGGTGTCATCATCGCCTTCATCGGTTTCTGCATCTCCGGCGCCTTCATGGTGCTCGCGAACCCGCTCGGCTTCTGGGCCGGCCTCGTCGTCGTCGCGCTCGGCGGTGTCGTCGGTCTCGGGATGAAGGCCGCGGGCATGGGCGCGCCGAAGGCCGCCCACAAGGACCTCGCCGAGGTCATCGCCGCTTCCAAGGTTCCCGCCAAGGTCTGAGGGCGCGAGCGGCGCGGTTCGTAGCGACGCGGTTCGAAGAACGCGACCGAAAGGCGCGGCCCCGCCGGGCTGCGCCTTTTGTCATGAGCGGAGAGAATCAGCAGGTGGACGCCTCCCGTACCCCCGATGCCCCGCCGTCGCCGGCGCCCGTACCCGCGGAGCCGGGCCGGCCCGTCGTACGGCCGTCCCGGGCCCGGCGGCTCGCCGTCCCGGCGTTCTACGTGGCCGGGGTCACCGCCGCCTTCGCGTACGTGGGGGCGGTGGATCCCAACGAGCCCGGCCACTACCCGGTGTGCCCGCTGTTCCGGCTGACGGGTGTCCTGTGCCCGGGCTGCGGCGGCCTGCGCAGCGCGCACGCCTTCGCGCAGGGCGACCTGGTCACCGCGCTCGGGGCGAACGCGTTCGCGGTCGTGGGCTACTTCGTCTTCGCGGGGTTCATGGCCCTGTGGCTGGTCCGCGCCTTCCGCGGCGGGCCGACCCCGAGGATCGTCCTGCGGCCCAAGGCCTGGTGGGCGCTCGGGGCCCTGGCACTGGTTTTCTCCATTGTCCGAAATCTCTCTTTCGGCTCCGCACTGGCGCCCTGAGCCCCCTGGGCAGGCCCTATGAAGCACGGATTCCGAATGTCCAGTTACTGGGACGTCGTCAACCGCGTGCGGAGGGCAACGCCTCCTGCGGATACCATTTGAAGGTCGACCTTGCTGTTGTACGTGTCTGCAAGGCGGCCGACCGTCATCGACCCGGAAGGGGGCCGCTCGCGTGAGTGTGCTCGACGAGATCATCGAAGGGGTCCGCGAAGACCTTGCCGAACGGCAGGCCCGCGTGAGCCTCGACGAGCTCAAGGAGCGTGCCGCCAAGGCGCCCCAGGCCAAGGACGGCGTCGCTGCCCTGCGTGGCGACAGCGTCAAGGTGATCTGCGAGGTCAAGCGGTCCAGCCCCTCGAAGGGTGCGCTGGCCGCCATCGCCGATCCGGCCGGGCTCGCCGCCGACTACGAGGCTGGCGGTGCGGCGGTCATCTCCGTCCTCACCGAGCAGCGCCGATTCGGCGGCTCGCTGGCCGACCTGGAGGCCGTCCGCGCCCGCGTGGACATCCCGATCCTGCGCAAGGACTTCATCGTCACGGCGTACCAGCTCTGGGAGGCCCGTGCCTACGGCGCCGACCTGGTCCTGCTGATCGTCGCGGCCCTGGAGCAGGAGGCCCTCGTCTCCCTCATCGAGCGGGCCGAGTCCATCGGTCTCACCCCGCTCGTCGAGGTCCACGACGAGGAGGAAGTGGAGCGCGCGGTCGCCGCCGGCGCCAAGATCATCGGCGTCAACGCCCGCAACCTCAAGGACCTCAAGGTCGACCGCTCCACCTTCGAGCGCGTCGTCGGCGAGATCCCGGACCACATCGTCAAGATCGCCGAGTCCGGCATCCGTGGCCCGCACGACCTGATCGCCTACGCCAACGAGGGCGCCGACGCCGTCCTCGTCGGGGAGTCCCTGGTGACCGGACGCGACCCGAAGGCGGCCGTGGCCGACCTCGTCGCCGCCGGCGCCCACCCCGCCCTGCGCCACGGGCGGAGCTGACCCGCACCCATGACCCACGACCGCTCCTCCGTCCGCAACCGACCGGGCTCCCGCCCGGTCGGCGTGCCGACGGCGCACGCGCCCCTGGCGCGCGGCTGCCGCCCCCGCGGCTGCCGCGCCCCGGCCCGGCGCGTGCACGGGCGGCGGGTCCGGTACGTGATCGGCTCCGAGCCCGGTCAGGTCAACGGCATGCGATGGCGCCGCGGAGGCGCGCTGTAACGAGGACCGCCGCGGTCCGGTACGGGAGACGTACCGCCCCGCGCGCAGTTCTCGTACGGCCTGACGTCCCGAGCCGCCGGCTCCGGACGCGGGCCGCTCCGCACCGTACGCACGACATTCCCCAGCGGGGTGTGCGCGGCACGGGCGGGCGGCGCAATACGGTGAATCCACCCCGCCGCATCTCGCACCCGTAGGAGCACTGGACATGTCCAGCGAGTTCTTCATCCCGGACCCGGAGGGTCACGTTCCCAACGCCGAGGGCTACTTCGGCGACTTCGGCGGCAAGTTCATCCCGGAGGCGCTCGTCGCCGCCGTGGACGAGGTCGCCGTCGAGTACGAGAAGGCCAAGGGCGACCCGGCCTTCGCGGCCGAGCTCAACGACCTCATGGTCAACTACACCGGCCGGCCGAGCGCCCTCACCGAGGTGCCCCGCTTCGCCGAGCACGCCGGCGGCGCCCGGATCTTCCTCAAGCGCGAGGACCTGAACCACACCGGCTCGCACAAGATCAACAATGTGCTGGGTCAGGCGCTGCTCACCAAGCGCATGGGCAAGACCCGCGTCATCGCCGAGACCGGCGCCGGTCAGCACGGCGTGGCCACCGCCACCGCCTGCGCGCTCTTCGGCCTCGAATGCGTCATCTACATGGGCGAGATCGACACCGAGCGCCAGGCCCTCAACGTGGCCCGCATGCGCATGCTGGGCGCCGAGGTCATCGCGGTGAAGTCCGGCTCCCGGACGCTCAAGGACGCCATCAACGAGGCGTTCCGCGACTGGGTCGCCAATGTGGACCGGACCCACTACCTCTTCGGTACGGTCGCCGGCCCGCACCCCTTCCCCGCCATGGTCCGCGACTTCCACCGGGTCATCGGCGTCGAGGCCCGCCGCCAGATCCTGGAGCGCGCCGGCCGGCTGCCCGACGCCGTCGCGGCCTGCGTCGGCGGCGGCTCCAACGCCATCGGCCTCTTCCACGCCTTCATCCCGGACGCCGACGTCCGCCTGGTCGGCTTCGAGCCCGCCGGGCACGGCGTCGAGACCGGCGAGCACGCGGCCACGCTGACCGCCGGCGAGCCGGGCATCCTGCACGGCTCCCGCTCCTACGTCCTCCAGGACGAGGAGGGCCAGATCACCGAGCCGTACTCCATCTCGGCCGGTCTGGACTACCCCGGCATCGGCCCGGAGCACTCCTACCTCAAGGACTCCGGCCGCGGCGAGTACCGCGCGGTCACCGACGACGCGGCGATGCAGGCCCTGCGCCTGCTCTCGCGCACCGAGGGGATCATCCCGGCGATCGAGTCGGCGCACGCTCTCGCGGGCGCCCTCGACCTGGGCAAGGAACTGGGCAAGGACGGCCTGCTGGTCGTCAACCTGTCCGGTCGCGGCGACAAGGACATGGACACGGCGGCCCGCTACTTCGGGCTGTACGACGGCGAGGGGGAGAACAAGTGAGTACCGGCAACCTCCAGCTGTTGAGCGACACCCTCGCCAAGGCGAAGTCCGAGGACCGCGCGGCCCTCGTCGCCTACCTGCCGGCGGGCTTCCCGACGGTCGACGGTGCCATCGACGCGGTCAAGGCCGTCATCGAGGGCGGCGCGGACGTCGTCGAGATCGGTCTCCCGCACAGCGACCCGGTGCTGGACGGCGCGATCATCCAGACCGCCGACGACATCGCCCTGCGCGGTGGCGTCAAGATCGCCGACGTGATCCGCACGGTCCGCGAGGCGCACGAGGCCACCGGGGCCCCGGTCCTGGTGATGACCTACTGGAACCCCATCGACCGCTACGGCGTCGAGCGGTTCACGGCCGAGCTGGCGGCGGCCGGCGGCGCCGGCTGCATCCTGCCCGACCTGCCGGTGCAGGAATCCGCGCTGTGGCGCGAGCACGCGGACAAGCACGGTCTGGCGACCGTCTTCGTCGTGGCTCCCAGCAGCAAGGACGCGCGCCTGGCCACCATCACGGCGGCCGGCTCCGGCTTCGTCTACGCCGCCTCCCTCATGGGGGTCACCGGCACCCGCGAGTCCGTCGGCGACCAGGCCGCCGATCTGGTGCGCCGCACCCGCGCCACCAGCGACCTGCCGGTCTGCGTCGGCCTCGGCGTCTCCAACGCCGTCCAGGCCAAGGAGGTCGCGGGCTTCGCCGACGGCGTCATCGTCGGCTCGGCCTTCGTGAAGCTGCTCCTGGACGCGCCGGACCTGCCGGCCGGACTGGACGCGGTGCGCGCGCTCGCGGGCGAACTCGCCGAAGGCGTACGCCGGAGCTGACGCGCGTTCGAGCACGGGCACGGATGTCTGATCGGGTTCTGTAGCCCGATCGGGTGGAAGTGCGGGCAGGGAGGCACGCGAGTGCCTCCCTGCTTCGTTTGGCGGAACGTGAGCGAGAAGAACGACGGTGCGAACCGCGATGCGACGAAACGATCGGCCCGGGAACGACTCCTCGTGGAGCGCGAGCGGCAGAAGACCCGGGACAAGCGCCGACGGACCCTGATCGTGGCGTCGGCGGTGGTCGGCGTCCTCGGCCTGGCGACCGTCGTGGGCGTGATCGCGGCCAACACCGGCAAGAGCGGCTCCGCCAAGGCGGGCCCGGTGGTCGCCCCCTCCGGGGCCACCGGCAAGGACGCCCTCGCCATCCGCTCGGGTCAGCCGGAGGCGAAGTCCACCCTCACCGTGTGGGAGGACTTCCGCTGCCCCTCCTGCAAGTTCTTCGAGGACAACTACCGCGACGTCATCCACGACCTGGAGGCCAAGGGGCTGCTCAAGGTCGACTACCACCTGGTCACGCTCATCGACCGGAGGATGGGCGGCAGCGGCTCGCTGAAGGCGGCCAACGCGGCAGCCTGCGCGCAGGACGCCGGCAAGTTCACCGCGTACCACGACCTCCTCTTCCAGAACCAGCCGCAGGAGATCGACGACGCCTTCGGCAAGAACGCGAAGCTGCTGGAGCTGGCGGGCAAGGTCGACGGGCTGGACACCCCCGAGTTCCGCTCGTGCGTCGAGGACGGCACGCACAACAGCTGGGTGGCCAAGTCGGACGGCGCCTTCACCGCCGGACAGTTCCGGGGCACCCCCACCGTGCTGCTGAACGGCAAGGACATCCTCTCCGACCAGGCGAACCAGGTGACCCCGCAGAAGCTGAAGGAGCAGGTGGAAGCCGCGGCCAAGGTCTCGGGAGGCGCGGACGCCGGAGCCGAGGGCGGGAAGGCCTCACCGTCGACGAGCTCGACCCCCGGATCCGGGACCAAGGCCGGGGCGAAGGCCTCGCCGTCGGCCTCGCGCACCGGGTCGGGCGGGTCCGGCGGATCGTCCGGCGGGTCGTCCGGCGGGTCCTCGAACCGGTCCACGGGCGGGGCCTCCGGCGGCTCCACCACCTCCCCCTCCAGCGGGTCCTCGGAGCACTGACCGAAGCCCGTTCCATGTCTGGATTTGGTTTCGTCCTGCCGGGCGGGTTGCGGTACGCACCGCCCGGCAAGGTAGCGTCATGTCTGCCATGGACATTGCTTACATCCCCAGTCCGTCGACCGGCGTGATCCATCTCGGACCGATCCCGCTCCGCGGCTACGCGTTCTGCATCATCATCGGCGTCTTCGTCGCCGTCTGGCTCGGCAACAGGCGATGGATCGCGCGCGGCGGAAAGCCGGGCACGGTCGCGGACATCGCCGTGTGGGCCGTGCCCTTCGGCCTGGTCGGTGGTCGCCTGTACCACGTGATCACCGACTACCAGCTCTACTTCGGCGAGGGCCGCAACTGGGTCGACGCCTTCAAGATCTGGGAGGGCGGACTCGGCATCTGGGGCGCCATCGCGCTCGGCGCGGTGGGTGCCTGGATCGGCTGTCGCCTGCGCGGGATCCCGCTGCCGGCCTGGGCGGACGCCCTGGCCCCCGGCATCGCGCTGGCCCAGGCCTGCGGCCGCTGGGGCAACTGGTTCAACCAGGAGCTGTACGGCCGGGCCACCGACCTGCCGTGGGCGGTGCAGATCACGGCGGGCCCGAACCGGGACGCCGGGACCTACCACCCGACCTTCCTGTACGAGTCGCTGTGGTGCGTCGGCGTGGCGCTGCTGGTCATCTGGGCCGACCGCCGCTTCAAGCTCGGCCACGGACGGGCCTTCGCCCTGTACGTCGCCGCGTACTGCGTCGGCCGCGGCTGGATCGAGTACATGCGCGTCGACGAGGCGCACCACATCCTGGGCGTCCGGCTGAACGTCTGGACCTCGATCGTCGTCTTCGTCCTGGCGGTCGTCTACCTGGTGCTGTCGGCGAAGCTGCGGCCGGGCCGCGAGACGGTCGTCGAACCGGACCGGGAG
Organism: Streptomyces virginiae; assembly: GCF_041432505.1. GTDB lineage: Bacteria > Actinomycetota > Actinomycetes > Streptomycetales > Streptomycetaceae > Streptomyces > Streptomyces virginiae_A. Next base: position 2,598,736 of record NZ_CP107871.1, on the reverse strand, counting down.
GGCTCCGACGGCAAGGACGGTGCCGACGCCACCGCCGAGGCCAAGCCCTCGGACGCCGCCGACGCGGCGAAGCCCGAGCCGGCCGAGGCCAAGACGCCGGTCCTCACGAAGAAGGACGCGCCCGCCGAGGCCGAGGCCGAGGCCGGGGCCCCGGAAGCGGGCAAGCGCTGACCTGACCGGTCCGTGAAGGGGGTGCCGCGCACAGCGCGGCACCCCCTTCACGTTCCCCGCCGCCACGCCGGCCGGCGCCGGTGCCGACCCCCAGGAGGCGGAGCCGCTGAATTCAGCCCCGCCGGCGTTTGAGGCGCGGGGTCCGGGGCGGAGCCCGGCCCGGTCAGCGGGCGGCCTCGCGGGCGGCGAGCGCGAGGGTGCGGTGCGCCGCCGCCACGACCGCCGGGTCCACGAACCGTCCGTCGGGCAGGGCCAGCGCGCCCGGGGTGGCCCGGGCCGCGCTCAACACCTCCACCGCGGCGTCGACCTCCTCGGGCTGCGGAAGGTAGGCCCGCTCGATCACCGGGAGCTGGCGCGGGTGGATCGCCGCCCGGCCGAGGAACCCCAGGGAACGGCCCCGGGCGCACGAGACGGCCAGCGACTCCAGGTCCCGGATGTCGGGGAACACCGACTGCGCCGGAGGCGTCAGACCCGCGGCCCGGGCCGCGACCACCACCCGGGAGCGGCACCAGTCCAGGCCCGTCTCCGCGCTGACGGCCAGATCGGCCCGCAGGTCCGCCTCACCGAGGGAGAGCCCGCGCAGGGCGGGGTGCGCGCGGGCGATGTCGTAGGCGCGCTCCACCCCCACCGCCGATTCGAGGAGGGCGTGCAGGCTCACCCCGCCGGTGCGGTCGGCGACGGCCGAGATCTGCGCCGGGGCGCTGATCTTGGGCAGCCGCAGCCCCGCGAGCCCGTGCAGTCCCCCGAGGGCGGTGAGGTCGGCGCCGCCCCAGGGGGAGCCCAGGGCGTTGACGCGGACGTGGACGGGCAGTGGGGGCCGCTCGGTGAGCAGCTCGGCGGTCGCCGCGCGGGCGTACTCCTTCCGCGAGGCCGGTACCGCGTCCTCCAGGTCGACGATGACGGCGTCCGCCCCGCAGCCGAGGGCCTTGGCGACCACCTCCGGACGGTCGCCGGGCGCGTACAGCCAGGTCAGGATCACAGGGCTCCCTCGGTCCGCAGTGCGGTGATCTCGGCTTCGGTCAGCCCGAGCTCGGTCAGGACCTCCTCGGTGTCCGCCCCGTGCGGGCGGCCCGCCCAGCGGATCCCGCCCGGGGTCTCGGAGAGCCGGAAGAGGACGTTCTGCATACGGAGCGGTCCCAGCTCCGGGTCCTCGACCTCGGTGACCGTGTCGAGGGCCGCGAACTGCGGGTCGGCCATCACGTCCCGTACGTCGTAGACCTGGGCCACGGCCGCCTCGGCGTCCTCGAACGCCGCGACCACCTCTTCGGCCTTGTGCCGGGCGATCCAGCCGCCGACGGCCTCGTCCAGTACGCTCGCGTGCCGGGCCCGGCCGGCGCCGGTCGCGAACCAGGGCTCGGCGATCAGCTCGGGCCGGCCGACCAGCCGTACGACCCGCTCGGCGATGGACTGCGCGGAGGCCGAGACCGCCAGCCAGCGCCCGTCGGCGCTGCGGTAGGTGTTGCGGGGGGCGTTGTTCGTGGAGCGGTTGCCGGTGCGGGGCTGGACGTAGCCGAGCTGGTCGTACCAGAGCGGGTGCGGGCCGAGCACGGTGAGGATCGGTTCGACGATCGCCAGGTCCACCACCTGACCGTGCCCGGTGCGGTCCCGCCCGGCGAGGGCGGTCATCACGGCGTACGCGCAGGTCAGCGCGGCGATCGAGTCGGCCAGCCCGAACGGCGGCAGGGTCGGCGGGCCGTCCGGCTCCCCGGTGATCGCGGCGAAACCGCTCATCGCCTCGGCGAGCGTGCCGAAGCCGGGGCGGTGGGCGTACGGGCCGTGCTGGCCGAAGGCCGTGACGCGAGCCAGGATCAGGCGCGGGTTGGCCGCGGACAGCTCGGGCCAGCCCAGCCCCCACTTCTCCAGGGTGCCGGGGCGGAAGTTCTCGACGATCACGTCGGCGGTGGCGGCGAGCCGCAGCAGGGTGTCCCGGCCGCCCGGGGTGGACAGGTCGAGGGTCATCGTCCGCTTGTTCCGGCCGAGGAGCTTCCACCACAGGCCGATGCCGTCCTTGGCGGGGCCGTGGCCGCGCGAGGGGTCGGGACGGTCGGGGTGCTCGACCTTGACGACCTCGGCTCCGAAGTCGCCGAGCAGCGTGGCGGTCAGCGGCCCGGCGAACAGGGTGGCCAGGTCGAGCACCCGGAGCCCCGCCAGCGGCCCTTGCCCTGGCCGGGCTTCGGCGGGGTCGGGGGCGGTGGCTTCGGTGGGGCCGGGCGCGCGCCGGGGCGTCTCCTCGGGCGCCGAACGGTGCCCGGGGCCGGGAAGTGCGGCGGTGGTGCGTTCGGCGCCCTGCGGGGATCGCCCCGACACATTCCCGGCCCCGCCGGAGCAGCTCGGGGGCCGACGCCCGTCGGGGGTCACGAGGCGGCTCCGCGGTGCGCCGCGGCGAAGGCGTCGGTCTCGGCGCGCGTCGGCATGGAGTCCTGGGCGCCGGGTCGCTGCACGGAGAGCGCGGCCGCCGCCGAGGCCCGGTGCAGGGCGGCGGGCATCGGCCGGCCTTCGGCCAGGGCCACCGCGAGGGCCCCGACGAAGGTGTCCCCGGCGGCGGTCGTGTCCATGGCCCGCACCCGGGGCGCGGGCACGGTCAGGGGTTCCGCGCCGCGGGCGGCGTACAGCGCCCCGGCCGCGCCGAGGGTGATCACCACCTCGGGCACCTCGGCCAGCAGGGCCTCGGCGGCCTGGAGGGGATCGGTGAGCCCGGTGAGGGCGGCCGCCTCGTGCTCGTTCGGGACGAGGAGGTCGGTCGCGGCGAGCAGTTCGGCGGGCAGTGGCTGGGCAGGGGCCGGGGTGAGCACCGTCCGGACGCCGTGCGCGCGGGCGGCGCGGGCCCCGGCCAGTACGGCGGAGAGGGGCAGTTCCAGCTGGAGGAGGAGGGATCCGGCGGCGGCGATGCGGGCCTCGTCCCCCGCCTCCAGGCCGGTGACGGCGGCGTTCGCGCCGGGGATGACGATGATGCTGTTGCCGCCCTCGTCGTCGACGGTGATGTGGGCGGTGCCGCTGGCGCCCTCGACGGTGCGCAGGCCCGCCGTGTCGACCCGGGCCGCGGTGAGCGCGGAGCGCAGCCGTACGCCGAACTCGTCGGCCCCGACCGCGCCGATCATCACCACCTCCCCGCCGGCGCGGGCGGCGGCGACGGCCTGGTTGGCGCCCTTGCCGCCGGGGACCGTGCGGAAGGCCCGGCCGGTGACGGTCTCCCCGAGGCGGGGGGCCTTGGGGACGTAGGCGACGAGGTCCATGTTCGTACTGCCGAGCACGGCGATGGCCGTCATGAGCGTGCTGCCTCCTGTGCGGTGAGGTGGGCGAGGGTGTCGAAGCCGATGCCGTCGAAGCCGGGGACGGTGGTGGCGAGGCGGTTCTTCAGGGGTGCGGTCCAGCGGTGCGGGAGCGCGTCCGGGGAGCCGGTGAGCAGTCCGGCGAGGGCGCCGGCGGTGGCTCCGTTGGAATCGGTGTCCCAGCCGCCGGACACGGCGCGGCAGACGGAGCGGGTGAAGTCCCCGTCGGCGTGGGTGAGGGCGGCGGCGATCAGCGCGGTGTTGGGGACGGCGTGGACCCAGTGGTAGTGCCCGTAGCGCGCGTGCAGCCGGTCGACGACGAGGTCGAAGTCGCTCTCCCGGCCGGCCGCCCGGATCCCGAACCGGACGGCCTCGGCGAGGCGCGAGCGGGGCGGTACGAAGGCCAGCCCGGTCCGCAGCGCGGTGTGGACGTCCGACCGGCCGGTGGCGGCGGTGGCGGTGGCCGCCGCGACGAAGAGGGCGGCGTAGACGCCGTTGCCGGTGTGGGTCAGGGCGGCGTCCCGGTAGGCCTGGGCCGCGGCGGCGGCCGGGTCGCCCGGGTTGGTCCAGCCGTGGACGTCGGCGCGGATGAGGGCGCCGATCCACTCGCGGAAGGGGTTGTGGTGGGTGGCGGTGGCGGGGGGCTCCAGGCCGAGGAGGAGATTGCGGTAGGCGATGCGCTCGGCGGTGAAGGTCCGCCCGGCCGGCAGCTCGTCGAGCCAGAGGCGGGCCACGTCGGCGGTGGTGAAGCCCTTGCCGTGCCGCTGGAGCAGGAGCAGCCCGAGGAGGGGGTAGTTGAGGTCGTCGTCCTCGGGCATGCCGTCGATGTTCTCGGCGAGGGAGGTCGGGGCGGAGCGGCGGTTCCAGGGGTGGGCGGCGAGCAGCTCCGGCGGGACGCCGCGTTCGCTGAACCAGTCGTTCAGCGGCCAGTTGCCGGCGCCGCGGGCCAGTGCCCGGATCCCCTCCAGGGGCAGCTTCTCGACGGGCTTCCCGAGCAGGCACCCCACGGCCCGCCCCAGCCATGCGGCTTCCAGCCGGGTCCGCAGGGCGGCCTCCGGCCCGGTTCGCGGAAGGGGGGCCTGCCCTGCGGGCGGCGGGCCGGAGTCCGGGGCGGTGCCCCGTTCCCCGCCGGCCGCGGCCTGGTGTGCGGGCCGGGGTGCGTTCCTGCTGCCCGGCTGGGGCTCGTGGATCCGGCCGTCGGGGCCGGGGTGGGGCTGTGCCGCCGGGCGTCGGGGATCCCGCTCGGGCCGAGTGCTCGCTGCGTGGGCCGGGGCAGCTCCGAGGACGGCGGGCCGCAGGGGATCCCGTCCTGCGGGCGGCGCCCCTGCTGCGGGGGCCCGGGCAGCCCGGGTGCGGGCGGGCGGCCAGGTGGCTCGGATCGCGGGCCAGGACAGGGGCTCGTCGGCCGTGGAGCCGGGTGGGAGCTGCGCCAGGTCGTCGAGGAGGCGGGCTGCCAGGGCGCGCAGTTCCGGTGGGGCCGGGGTGGGGGAGGACCCGGCGCGTTCGGGGGCGGGGTGGCCGCCCGCCGCGAGCCAGGTGCGGAGGGCGGCGGCCGGGTCCCGGCCGTCCTGCGCGGCCTGGCGCAGCTCGTGCCCGACGAGGTCCTCGGGCTGGGCCCAGGTCAGCCGCAGGAGCTCGCACGCCGGGCCGGGCTCCGGGTCCGGCCCGGGCTCCCGCGGGGAGCGGCGGCGGGCCGGGCCGGGGGCGTCGTGGGATTCCGGCGGGCGCGCGGGAGCGGCCGGGGCGGGCCCGGCGCAGCCTGTCACCGGTCTGCCGCGATCGCGGTGAAGGCCGACTCGTGGGACCGGCGGCGGGACCGGTCGAGCGCGAAGATCTCCCGGGCCACCGCGGCCAGTGCCTCGGCCGGGGCGTGCAGGTCGAGGCGGCTGGCCTCGGCGACCTGCTTGGCCCAGGCGGCCGGAACCACGGCCTCGCCGCCGAGGGCCCCGGCGATCGCCCCCGCCATGGTGGCGATGGAGTCGCAGTCCCGGCCGTAGTTGACCGCCCCGAGCACGGCCGTCCCGTACCGTCCGTCCGCGACGAGCAGCATGCCCAGCGCGATCGGGAGCTCCTCGATGGCGTGCAGGCGGGACGGGCGGCGGGCGTCCAGGGAGGGGGCGCGGTAGTCGGGGCCGACCGAGTCGTACGGGGCGACCGCTGCCCGTAGCGGGGCCAGAGCCGACTCGAAGTCCCGGTGGCGCAAAGCCACTTCGCGGACGGCGGCGATCGCGTCGCGCGTGCCGTCCTTGGCCAGGGACAGGGCCGTGTCCACCACCGAGGCGGCCGTCGCCGCCGGTACGCACGCGGCCGCCACCGCCGCCGCGAACACACCGGCCGCCTCCCGCCCGTACGAGGACTGGTGCGCGCCGGCGATGTCCAGCGCCTCCGCGTACGCGCCCGCCGGATTGCCCGCGTTGGCGATGCCCACCGGCGCCATGTACATCGCCGCGCCGCAGTTGACGATGTTGCCGCTGCCGGCCTCGCGGGGGTCGACGTGCGCGTAGTGCAGCCGGGTCACGATCCACTTCTCGGCGAGGAAGATCCGCTGGAGCGGGAGGGCCTCGGCCTCCAGTTCGGGGATCCAGCGGGGGTTGGTCATCAGGTCCGGGACCAGGTGCTCGGCGACGGCGTAGGCGTCGAGGTGGTCGCGTACCGCCTCGTAGACCCGTACCAGCGCGTGCGTCATCAGGGTGTCGTCCGTGACGTGCCCGTCGCCCTTGTGGTACGGGGCGATGGGGCGGGCCGTCCGCCAGTCCTCGTGCCAGGGGCCGACGATGCCGTGCACGCGGCCGCCGTGCCGTTCCACGATCTGGTCCGGGGTCCAGCCCTCCACCGGGCCACCGAGCGCGTCGCCGACGGCGGCTCCGACGAGAGCGCCGCGGGCCCGGTCCTCCAACGTGAGCGTCATGTCCGAATCATCCCTTGGGTGAGGTGAGTTCCGTGGCCGCGAGGAGCGCGGCGAGTTCCACGAGGTCGGTGCCGGCGAGGCGGGGGAGCGCGCAGCCGGAGAGGGTGCGGCAGGCCTCGCGCCAGGCGGCGGGGATCGAGTCGCCGCCACCGAGGACGCCGGTCAGCGCGCCGGCCAGGGCGGGAGCGGAGTCCGCGACACGGGACAGGCAGGCGGCGGCCGGGACGGCTTCGGTCATCCTGCCGCGGGCGGCGGTGGCGAGGGCGAGGGCCACGGGGACGGTCTCCGCGGCGGCGATCCCGTAGCTGTAGACGTGGTCGACGATCTCGTGTTCGAGGGTGGGGACGATGGCGAAGGCGCCGCCGCCCTTGTGGGTACGGGCGAGGCGGACGGCGTGCCGGGCGTTGCGGCCGATCTCGGTGGCCTCGGGGAGCTGTTCGAGGGCGGCGTCCACGGCGGCGTCGACGTCGGCGGTGGTGAGCGCGGTGGCGACGGCGGCCGCCATGGCGCGGGCGCCGTGCACCCCGTCGCCGTCCTGGGTGTAGCGGGCGTCGAATTCGGCGAGGTCGGCCGCCGCGCGGGCGTCGCCGGGGTGCACGACGGCGAGGACGCAGGCGCGCACGCAGGCGGCGTCGTCGAAGTAGTGCGGGTTGTCGTGGCCGGTGGCGGGCGGGCGCAGGCCGGTGGCGAGATTGCCGAGGCCGGCGCGGACGGAGATCCGGGCGCGCAGGGGGAGGACGGCGGACTCGACCTCGGGGGCGCGTTCCGCCGCCGCGGCGACCTCGGAGGCGAGGGCGTTCCAGGCGAGGTCGATGGCCGCGCGCATCCTTCTCGACCTGCTGAGGTCGCTGAGCAGGACGCCGGCGGCGGTGAGCACGGACTCGGCGACGAAGGCGGCCCATTCGGCGTCGTCGGAGGGGCCGAGGCGCAGCGGTTCGGGGGGCTGGTTGAGGGCGATGGGGACGGGGAGGGTGGTGGTGGCGTTCTGCTCGGCGAAGGTGTCGAGCTCGCGGGTCAGGCGGCGGGTCCACTCGGGCATCCGGCTGGCGCGGTGGCGGGCGGCGGGCCACCCGGCCGCGTCGCCCGCGGCGAGCCCGAGGAGGAGCCCCTCGATGGGGCGGGCCGGGCCCCCTGCGGGGAGCTCGGCGGAACGCTCCGGGCGGGCGGTGTGCTGCCCGGCCCGGACCACGATCCGGGACCCCGTCCCGGGGTGGGGGGCGAGGACCCTTCCCACGCCGCCCTCCTCCGACGCCGCGGGCAGCGAACGCGGCGGGGCCCCGGCCGGGCCCCGATCGCCCGAGGTGAGGCCTTCGGGCCCCGGTTCCGCCAGGGCCCGACCACCCGGGGCCGGGACCCCGGAGCCCGGCTCGGCCGGGGCCGACGGCAATGCGCGCGCCGGTACCTCGGCCCGGGCCCGACCGCCCGGAGGCGGGCCTACGGGCGCCGGCCCGGCCGGGAACGGAGCCGTACCGCGGGTCGGGCCCGAGGGCCCTCGCTCCGCCGGAGCCGACGGCAGTGCCGACAGCGCGCGCGGTGAAGCCTCGGCCGACGGCAGGCCCGCGGGCCCCTGTTCCGCCGGGGCCGGGGCCGGGGGCAGGCCCCCGTACCGCCACTCCGCCGGAACCGGAGCCGGAGCCGGAGCCGGAGCCGGACCCGAGCCCATGGCCAGGTGTGCTGCGGGCAGCGTGCGCGGCGGCGCCTCGGCCCGGGGCCGACCGCCGGGGGGCAGGACCCCGGGCCCGGGTTCGGCCGGGTTCGGGCCCGTACCCGTGGGCGGCGCGAGTGTCTCGGCCCGGACCTGACCGGCCGGTGTCAGGTCCCCGGGTCCCCGCTCCTCCGAGGAAGAGGTCATCGGACGGCCTCGCATTCCGGGGTGAGGAGGTCCGCGATGTCCAGGACGTGGTAGCCCCGCATCGACGGGAGGCAGCTGCCGCGGACCGGGCCGATGGCCGAGGACCAGTCGGCGGGGATCGCGGCGGCGCCCGACAGCGCACCGGCCAGGGCGCCCGCCACCGCCGCCGTGGTGTCGGCGTCGCGGCCCATGTTCACGGCGGTGAGGACGGAGGACGGGAAGTCGCCCCGGCAGGCGGCGAAGGCGCCGAAGGCCAGGCCGACCGCCTCGGGGGCCAGGTCGGTCCACGGGTAGCCGCCGATGACCACCGCCGAGCGCACCGCCCGTTCGCCGCGCGGAGCGGCGGTGACCGCTCGGCGCAGGGAGCGGGCCGTCCAGGAGTCGGACGGGATGACGGACAGGGCGGCGGAGACCACGGAGGCGGGGGAGCCGCCGGCCATGGCCGCGGCGACGCCCGCCGCGACGGCCTGGCCGCCGTAGATGCCCTCGCCGTCGTGGCTGACCGAGCCGTCGATGGCGACGAGCCGGGCCGCTTCGGCGGGTCGGCCCGCGGCGAAGACGCCGAACGGCGCGGCCCGCATGGCCAGGCCATCCGACCAGGCGTGCCGGTGTTGTGCCGAGATGGGTGCGGCGAGGCCTCGGCGGAGGTTCTCCAGCGTGCCGCGCTCGGAGAACCCGGCGCCCCGGAACGGGCCTTCGTCGAGGTCGGCGATCCAGTGGTGCCAGGCCCGCTCCACGTGGGAGACGGTGAGCGCCGAGCCGTGGCGGGCCAGCAGCAGCCCGGAGAAGATCGCGTACTCGGTGTCGTCCGTGCCCGCCGGGTCCTCCGACACGAACCCCTCGATGCGGCCCCACTTGGCCCGGATCTCCGACGGCTTCATGTTCTCCGCGGGAGCGCCCAGCGCGTCGCCCACCGCGAGTCCGAGAAGAGCGCCCCTGGCCCGTTCGAGGAGGACCTGCGGATTGCATGCAATCAGCTTCATCGGCTCCATGGCGCGCCTCTCCCACATTCGATGGGGCTCATCATGAGCCCTTGGGGGATTTGTGCCATGGCATGTGGTTTGTCGCCTGCCGCGAAACACCCCGCGAACACCCCCGTCACCCGGTCGCCGACCCGCAAAAGCCCAGGTAAGTACGGCCTTCCTTGCTGGCGGGCGGCAGAAATCGTGCGTAGTTTCGAGGTGTTCAGGGGGAGCGGGGCGCGTCTCGGCGCCCGTTCGCACATTTGGGGAGATTTCACGCATGTCCATCATCGACATCGAAGCACCACTGCACACCGCGCACCGTGACAACCACACCCACCGTGACGTCAACGGTGGATGGCTGCGGCCGGCCGTCTTCGGTGCCATGGACGGGCTCGTCTCCAACCTCGCCCTGATGACCGGTGTGGCCGGCGGCGCCGTCGCCCCGCAGACCGTCGTCATCACCGGGCTGGCGGGTCTCGCGGCCGGTGCCTTCTCGATGGCGGCCGGCGAATACACCTCCGTCGCCTCGCAGCGCGAACTGGTCCTCGCCGAACTGGACGTGGAGCGTCAGCAGCTGCGCAAGCATCCGGTCGACGAGATGGAGGAGCTCGCCGAGCTCTACGTCTCCCGCGGGGTCGAGCCGCCGCTCGCCCGCGAGGTCGCCATGCAGCTGTCGCGCGATCCCGAGCAGGCGCTGGAGATCCACGCCCGCGAGGAGCTCGGGATCGACCCCGACGACCTGCCCTCGCCGCTGGTCGCCGCCGTCTCGTCCTTCGGGTCCTTCGCGCTGGGCGCGCTGCTCCCCGTCCTGCCGTACCTGCTCGGCGCCACGTCCCTGTGGCCCGCGGTGCTGCTCGCGCTGGCCGGACTCTTCGCGTGCGGCGCGATCGTCTCCCGGGTCACCGCCCGGTCCTGGTGGTACAGCGGTGTGCGCCAGCTGGCCCTGGGTGGCGCGGCCGCCGGTGTGACGTACATCCTGGGAACCTGGATCGGTGGAGCCATAGGCTGACCGCGGCTGGAGTGAGACACTATGCAGTACGCAACATAAGTAGTCCGTTACCCGGCGGTTTCGATTCCGTGTCCGCCGGGAATCACACCAGGGCTCCGGGCAACGATGCCCGCCCTGCATCCGGACGTCCGCCTCGCGAAAAACCCGTACGCGCCGCGGAAGTCCGCTCTTTCTGCCTCGTGCAGTGTCCGCATGCTGGAATGACGTATCCGCTTCTCGGGATTGTCGTCATCATGTAATCTGCACGAAATTTCGCAGAGGGCCAACGTCGTCCCTCGGCTATGCACATATGCCACGACGACGACGGGAGAGCCGATGCGTTCCGCATCCACGCACTCCGCGACCGGCCCCAGCACCACCGCCTGGTCGCCCATGGACGGTCGCCCCGCCCAGCAGGGCATGTACGACCCGCGCAACGAGAAGGACGCCTGTGGCGTCGGATTCGTGGCGAACCTCACCGGCGAGGCCACCCACACACTCGTTGAGCAGGCCCTGACCGTATTGCGGAACCTCGAGCACCGCGGCGCGACCGGCTCCGAGCCGGACTCGGGCGACGGCGCCGGAATCCTCAGCCAGGTCCCCGACGCGTTCCTGCGCGAGGTGGCCGGCTTCGAGCTCCCCGAGGCCGGCGGCTACGCCGTCGGCATCGCCTTCCTCCCCGCCGACGGCACCGCACAGGCCGTCGCCGTGGAGCGGATCGAGGCCATCGCCGCCGAGGAGAACCTCACGGTCCTCGGCTGGCGCGAGGTCCCGGTCACCCCGGACCTGCTCGGCAACGGCGCCCGCGCCACCATGCCGGCCTTCTCGCAGCTGTTCGTCAGCAACGGCAGCACGGGCATCGAGCTGGACCGCAAGGCCTTCGTGCTGCGCAAGCGCGCCGAGCGCGAGGCCGGCGTCTACTTCCCGTCGCTCTCCGCCCGCACCATCGTCTACAAGGGCATGCTGACCACCGGCCAGCTGGAGCCCTTCTTCCCGGACCTCTCCGACCGCCGCTTCGCCTCGGCCGTCGCCCTGGTCCACTCGCGCTTCTCCACGAACACGTTCCCGTCGTGGCCGCTCGCCCACCCGTACCGCTTCGTCGCGCACAACGGCGAGATCAACACGGTCAAGGGCAACCGCAACTGGATGAAGGCCCGCGAGTCCCAGCTGGTCACCGCCGCCTTCGGCGAGGGCGCCCTGGACCGGATCTTCCCGATCTGCACCCCGGACGCCTCCGACTCGGCCTCCTTCGACGAGGTCCTGGAGCTGCTCCACCTCGGCGGCCGCTCGCTCCCGCACAGCGTGCTGATGATGATCCCGGAGGCGTGGGAGAACCACACCTCCATGGACCCGGCCCGCCGCGCGTTCTACAAGTACCACTCCACCCAGATGGAGCCCTGGGACGGCCCGGCCTGCGTCACCTTCACCGACGGCACCCAGGTCGGCGCGGTCCTCGACCGCAACGGTCTGCGCCCCGGCCGCTACTGGGTCACCGACGACGGCCTCGTCGTCCTCGGCTCCGAGGTCGGCGTGCTCGATATCGACCCGGCCAAGGTCGTCCGCAAGGGCCGCCTGCAGCCCGGCAAGATGTTCCTCGTCGACACCGCCCAGAAGCGGATCATCGAGGACGACGAGATCAAGAACGAGCTGGCCGCCGCCGCGCCCTACGCGGAATGGCTGGAGACCGGCGAGATCGAGCTGTCGGACCTGCCCGAGCGTGAGCACATCGTGCACACCCACGCCTCGGTCACCCGCCGCCAGCAGACCTTCGGCTACACCGAGGAAGAGCTGCGCGTCATCCTCGCGCCGATGGCCCGTACCGCCGGCGAGCCGCTCGGCTCCATGGGTACGGACTCCCCGATCGCGGCCCTGTCCGAGCGCCCCCGGCTGCTCTTCGACTACTTCACCCAGCTCTTCGCGCAGGTCACCAACCCGCCGCTGGACGCCATCCGCGAGGAGCTCGTCACCTCGCTGCTGTCCTCGCTCGGCCCCGCGGGCAACCTGCTGGAGTCGAACGCCGCGACCTGCCGCAGCGTCACCCTGCCCTTCCCGGTGATCGACAACGACGAGCTGGCCAAGCTCATCCACATCAACGCCGACGGCGACATGCCCGGCATGAAGGCCGCCACGCTCTCCGGCCTCTACCGGGTCTCCGGCGGCGGCGAGGCCCTGGCCGCCCGCATCGAGGCGATCCGCGCCGAGGCCGACGCGGCCATCGCCAACGGCGCCCGCCTGATCGTCCTCTCGGACCGTCACTCGGACGCCGAGCACGCGCCGATCCCGTCGCTGCTGCTCACCTCCGCCGTGCACCACCACCTCATCGCCACCAAGCAGCGCACCCAGGTGGGTCTGCTGGTCGAGGCCGGTGACGTCCGCGAGGTCCACCACGTCGCCCTCCTCATCGGCTACGGCGCGGCCGCGGTCAACCCGTACCTCGCCATGGAGTCCGTCGAGGACCTGCTGCGCGCCGGTACCTTCCTGTCCGGCCTGGAGCCGGAGCAGGCCATCAAGAACCTGATCTACGCGCTCGGCAAGGGCGTCCTGAAGGTCATGTCCAAGATGGGCATCTCCACCGTCGCCTCCTACCGCGGCGCCCAGGTCTTCGAGGCCGTCGGCCTGAACGACGAGTTCGTCGAGACCTACTTCAACGGCACCGCCACCAAGATCGGCGGCGCCGGCCTGGACGTCATCGCCAAGGAGGTGGCCGCGCGCCACGCCAAGGCGTACCCCGTCTCCGGCATCGCGGCCACGCACCGCGCGCTGGAGATCGGCGGCGAGTACCAGTGGCGCCGCGAGGGCGAGCCGCACCTGTTCGACCCGGAGACGGTCTTCCGCCTCCAGCACGCCACCCGCAACCGCCGGTACGACATCTTCAAGCAGTACACGGCCCGGGTGAACGAGCAGTCCGAGCGCCTGATGACGCTCCGCGGCCTGTTCGGCTTCAAGTCGGACCGCGAAGCCATCTCCATCGACGAGGTCGAGTCGGTCGCCGACATCGTCAAGCGCTTCTCCACCGGCGCCATGTCGTACGGCTCCATCTCCAAGGAGGCGCACGAGACCCTCGCCATCGCCATGAACCAGTTGGGCGCCAAGTCCAACACCGGTGAGGGCGGCGAGGACCCGGACCGCCTGTACGACCCGGCGCGCCGCTCCTCCATCAAGCAGGTCGCCTCCGGCCGCTTCGGTGTCACGAGCGAGTACCTGGTCAACGCGGACGACATCCAGATCAAGATGGCGCAGGGTGCCAAGCCCGGCGAGGGCGGCCAGCTGCCCGGCCACAAGGTCTACCCGTGGGTCGCCAAGACCCGGCACTCCACCCCGGGTGTCGGCCTGATCTCCCCGCCGCCGCACCACGACATCTACTCCATCGAGGACCTGGCTCAGCTGATCCACGACCTCAAGAACGCCAACCCGGTCGCCCGCATCCACGTGAAGCTGGTCTCCGAGGTCGGCGTGGGTACGGTCGCGGCCGGTGTCTCCAAGGCCCACGCGGACGTCGTCCTCATCTCCGGCCACGACGGCGGAACGGGCGCCTCCCCGCTCACCTCGCTCAAGCACGCGGGCGGCCCCTGGGAGCTCGGCCTCGCCGAGACCCAGCAGACCCTGCTGCTCAACGGGCTGCGCGACCGGATCGTCGTCCAGACCGACGGCCAGCTCAAGACCGGCCGCGACGTGGTCATCGCCGCGCTGCTCGGCGCCGAGGAGTTCGGTTTCGCGACCGCGCCGCTCGTCGTCTCCGGCTGCGTCATGATGCGCGTCTGCCACCTGGACACCTGCCCGGTCGGCATCGCCACCCAGAACCCGGTCCTGCGCGACCGCTTCTCCGGCAAGCCCGAGTTCGTCGTCAACTTCTTCGAATACATCGCGGAGGAGGTGCGCGAGCTCCTCGCCGAGCTGGGCTTCCGCACGATCGAGGAGGCCGTCGGCCACGCCGAACTCCTCGACACCACCGCGGCCGTCACGCACTGGAAGGCGCAGGGTCTCGACCTGGAGCCGCTCTTCTACGTGCCGGAGCTGCCCGAGGGCGCGGTCCGCCACGCCCTGATCGAGCAGGACCACGGTCTGGAGAAGGCCCTCGACAACGAGCTGATCGAGCTCGCGGCCGACGCGCTGAACGCCGAGACCGCCGAGGCGGCCCAGCCGGTCCGCGCCCAGGTCTCGATCCGCAACATCAACCGGACCGTCGGCACCATGCTCGGCCACCAGGTCACCAAGAAGTTCGGTGGCGCGGGCCTGCCCGACAACACCATCGACCTGACCTTCACCGGTAGCGCCGGCCAGTCCTTCGGCGCCTTCGTGCCGAAGGGCATCACCCTCCGCCTGGAGGGCGACGCCAACGACTACGTCGGCAAGGGCCTCTCCGGTGGCCGCATCGTGGTCCGCCCGGACCGCGGCGCCGACCACCTCGCCGAGTACTCCACCATCGCCGGCAACACCATCGGCTACGGAGCCACCGGCGGCGAGATGTTCCTGCGCGGCCGCACCGGCGAGCGCTTCTGCGTCCGTAACTCCGGTGCGCTGGTCGTCTCGGAGGGCGTGGGCGACCACGGCTGCGAGTACATGACCGGTGGCCGGGCGGTCGTCCTGGGCGAGACGGGCCGTAACTTCGCGGCCGGTATGTCGGGCGGCGTCGCGTACGTCATCGACCTCGACCCGCACAACGTCAACGTCGGCAACGCGGGCGCCGTCGAGGCCCTGTCCGACACCGACAAGCAGTGGCTGCACGATGTGGTGCGCCGCCACGAGGAGGAGACCGGCTCGACCGTGGCCGCGAAGCTCCTGGCTGACTGGTCCGTCGCGGTGGACCGCTTCAGCAAGATCATCCCCACCACGTACAAGGCAGTGCTCGCCGCCAAGGACGCCGCTGAGCTCGCCGGACTCTCGGAATCCGAGACCACGGAGAAGATGATGGAGGCGGCGACCCATGGCTGACCCGAAGGGCTTCCTCACCACCCCGCGCGAGACCGCCTGCACCCGTCCCGTCGCCGATCGGCTCAAGGACTGGAACGAGGTCTACGTTCCGGGCTCGCTGCTCCCGATCATCAGCAAGCAGGCCGGGCGCTGCATGGACTGCGGCATCCCGTTCTGTCACAACGGCTGCCCGCTCGGGAACCTGATCCCGGAGTGGAACGACTTCTCGTACCGCGAGGACTGGGCCGCCGCGTCGGAGCGGCTGCACGCGACGAACAACTTCCCGGAGTTCACCGGGCGGCTGTGCCCGGCCCCGTGCGAGTCGGCGTGCGTGCTCGGCATCAACCAGCCCGCCGTCACCATCAAGAACGTCGAAGTCTCGATCATCGACAAGGCGTGGGACAACGGCGACGTCACCCCGCAGGCGCCGGAGCGGCTGTCCGGCAAGACCGCCGCCGTCATCGGCTCGGGCCCGGCGGGCCTCGCCGCCGCCCAGCAGCTGACCCGGGCCGGCCACACCGTGGTCGTGTACGAGCGCGCGGACCGCATCGGCGGCCTGCTGCGCTACGGCATCCCCGAGTTCAAGATGGAGAAGGTGCACATCAACCGCCGCATCGAGCAGATGCGCGCGGAGGGCACCAAGTTCCGTACCGGCATCGAGGTCGGCCGCGACATCACCGCCACCGACCTGCGCAAGCGGTTCGACGCGGTGGTCATCGCGGCGGGCGCGACCGTCTCCCGCGACCTGCCGGTCCCGGGCCGCGAGCTGAACGGCATCCACTTCGCGATGGAGTACCTGCCGCTCGCCAACAAGGTCCAGGAGGGCGACTTCATGGCGCCCCCCATCACGGCCGAGGGCAAGCACGTGATCGTCATCGGCGGTGGCGACACCGGCGCGGACTGCGTGGGCACCGCCCACCGCCAGGGCGCGGCCTCGGTCACGCAGCTGGAGATCATGCCCAAGCCGGGCGAGGACCGCAACGCCAACCAGCCGTGGCCGACCTTCCCGATGCTCTACAAGGTCACCTCGGCCCACGAGGAGGGCGGCGAGCGGGTCTACTCCGTCTCCACCACCCACTTCGAGGGCGACGAGGACGGCAACGTCCAGGCCCTCCACCTGGTCGAGGTCGCCTTCGAGGACGGCAAGCTCGTCCAGAAGCCCGGTACCGAGCGCGTCCTCCCCGCGCAGCTGGTCACCCTGGCGATGGGCTTCACGGGCACCGACCAGGCGAACGGTCTCACCCAGCAGTTCGGCCTGGAGATGGACGCCCGCGGCAACATCGACCGCGACGCCTCCTACGCGACCAACGTGGACGGCGTCTTCGTCGCCGGCGACGCGGGCCGCGGCCAGTCGCTCATCGTCTGGGCCATCGCGGAAGGCCGCTCGGCCGCCCGCGGCGTGGACCGCTTCCTGACCGGCAGCAGCGCCCTCCCGTACCCGGTCAAGCCGACGGACCGCTCGCTGATGGTGTAGCGCTTCTCGACACCGTCCTCGCACCGCTCGGCCGCAGGCGGCCTCCCGGGCTTCGCCCGGCTGCGCCGACCTCCGGCCGTCGGTGCGGGGCCGGGGCCACCCCGCAGCACCCCCGCCTCGCGAAGGGCGGGACCCCTCATACGGTCCGTACAACGGTGTACGGAACACCCGACGCAGCGCCCGCCACGTCCCCGACCAGGGGTGGCGGGCGCTGTGGCGTCGGGTAGTCGTATCAATGCGTTCCGCTGAACCGTCGGTGCGGCCGGGACTACGCTTTTCGCGGAGCGAGGGCACTGCGGAAGCGGGGAGTTGGCTCATGGCCAAGCCGAATGACGAGGGTGGGGCGCAGACGCCGGAGGAGTTCGCCCGTGAGGAACTGCGGGGGAAGCGGGAGGCGGCGGGGCTGACCCAGGAAGGGCTGGGCGAGCGGATCTTCGCCACGGGGGCGTACGTCGGGATGATGGAGAGCGGGCGTCGTCGGCTGCGCCCCGAGATCGCCAGGCTCATCGACCGGGAGCTCAACACGGGGGACTACTTCTTCCGCCTGGCCAGGGCGTTCAAATCCAAGCACAGCGAATACTTCGCCGCCGCGGCCGAGTTGGAAGGACTGGCGACGGCCACCTATGAGTACGCCTGCACCTTGGTTCCCGGGCTGCTCCAGACGGAGGACTACGCCCGGGCCGTGATCCGGGCCGCCAAGCCGACTGCGCTTGCCGAGCGTGTGGAAGCCTTGGTCGCGGCACGCATCGAACGCGCACGACTTCTCGTCGATCCGGAAACCCCTGAGATGTGGGTGGTCCTGCACGAGTCGGTGCTGCGCGCGGCGGTCGGAGGTCCTGCTGTGATGGCGGCTCAGTTGCGGCACATCGCTTCGTACGTTCGTGCCCACCGGATCACCGTGCAGGTCGTGCCGTTCGCAGCCGGTGCCCATGGCGCGCTGGGCTCGATGGTGCGCATCATGCAGTTCACCGATGCGCCTGATGTGGCGTACACGGAAGGCCCCTACTCGGGGCAGCTGCTCGACTATCCGGCCCTGGTTCAGCGCTACTGGAGGTCATACGATCTTGCCAGGGCCGCTGCGCTGTCGCCGGAGGTGTCCCTGACCCTGATCGAGTCGGTGGCGGAGGAGTACGCGACATGCGCGCAGACGTGAAGGGCCTGTCCTGGCGCAAGTCCTCGTACAGCAACGGAGACGGCGGCGACTGCGTCGAGGTTTCCGACGACCTCCCCGGCATCGTCCCGGTCCGCGACACCAAGCTCGCAGCCGTCGGCCCGGTCCTGCTCTTCCCCGCCGCCGTATGGGCGCCGTTCATCCGCGCTGTGAAGGGCCGAGCCTGATCTCGTAGCGCAACTGTTGGCGTCCGGCCGGCATGAGCATCACATCCGCCTGGATGGGGCGGTCCCCGGCGTCGTAGGTGGTGCGGGTCAGGCGTAGGACCGGTTCACCCGCCCCGAGACGCAGTCGCTCACGTTCCTCTTCGCGCGGGATCTGCGCCGTCACGTCCTCCACGACCCGCACGCCGACGTGCCCCAGGTGTATGGCCTCGTCAGGTTGGGGACGCGGCTTGCGGGTGGAGCCGGCCGGCGAACGCTTCGCGGCGTTCGATGTCTGACCGGTAGGGGCGGGCGTAGGCCCGTTCGTCGAGCAGGGTGCGGTTGAAGCGTTCGACCTTGCCGTTGGTCTGGGGCCGGTAGGGCCCGGTTCGTCACCCGGGTGCGAAGCAGGCGACTCAGCTCTCGGCGGGGGCGGCGGGCCGGTCTGCTTGCCGGGAATCGGATCGCGATCAACGAGGTTGGTGGGGATGAGCCGTTGATCGCCACCAACGGGGTTGGTGGGGGATGAGCCGTTATTGGAGGGCCATGCGAGCGATTCAGGTGTACGAAGTGGGCGGTCCCGAGGTGCTGCAGGAGGCCACGGTGGACCAGCCGCGGCCGGGTCCCGGCGAGGCGGTCGTGGAGGTCGCCGCATCCGGGGTCAACTTCCTCGATGTCTACCACCGCGAAGGCCGGTACAGCCTCCCGCTGCCCTTCACCCCGGGCGCCGAGGGCGCCGGCACGGTCGTCGAAGTCGGACCCGGCGTCGCTGACGTCGCCGTGGGGGACCGGGTCGGTTGGGTGGAGATTCCCGGCACGTATGCCGAGCGGGCCGTCGTGGACTCCTCCCGGCTGGTGTCGCTGCCCGATGACATCGGCTTCGAGACAGCCGCCGCCGTGCTCCTCCAAGGCATGACCGCGCACTATCTCGTCAAGGACGCCTACCCGGTTCAGGGGGGCGACACGGTGCTCGTGCATGCGGCTGCCGGCGGCATGGGGCTGCTTTTGACCCAGCTCATCACCCATCTCGGCGGCAGGGTGATCGGCACGACGTCGACCACGGCGAAGGCCGAGCTGGCGAAGCGTGCCGGGGCTGCTGAGGTGATCCTTTCCTCCGCGGTCGGCGATCTCGCAGCCGAGGTGCGGCGGCTCAACGGCGGTCAGGGACTGCCGGTTGTCTTCGACGGCGTCGGCGCGCACACCTTCGATGCGAGCCTCGCCAGCCTGCGAACCCGCGGCCATCTCGTGCTCTTCGGTGCGGCAAGTGGTGCCGTGCCGCCGTTCGATCCGATGCGGCTCGCCCACGGCGGTTCGCTGACCCTGATCCGGCCCAGCCTCGGGGACTTCATCGCCGATCGGTCCGAACTGCTCCGACGGGCCGCCGATGTGTTCGAGTGGGTGCGCTCCAAGGCGCTCGAGGTCACCGTGACGGGCCGCTATGCATTGTCCGAGGCCGCCCAGGCCCACAGCGATCTGGAGGCTCGTCGTACCACCGGCAAGCTGCTCCTCGTACCCGATGCGGCCGCTGTCGGACGCCGCGAGGAGACGCAGAGCTGATCGCGGCCGGCGGCGTCACGGCGCCGCCGCGGATCTTCGCCGCGCCGGCGCGAGCCGTGCCGACGGCGATGTCCCGGGGGTAGTACGTGGCGGTCGACTCCGTCGGCTCGTCGTCGAGTTCGATGAGCCCGCGTCGCGTCACGGCCGTACTTCCGGCCGTCGGCCCGAGCATGAGGGCGACGCGGGCGGGGGCCGCGACCTCTCCGGCATGCAGGATGCGCCGGCGGCCCCGCCGCCCGGCGGCCGGGCGGTCAGGTGCGGCATCGGCCTGCTGGTCCACTCACCGCCGCTCACCATGCCCCACACCTGAAGCCCGCTCCGTCGACTGCGCGCCATGCGACGGAGCCGGCTTCACGTCGCTGCGGCGTGTTCGGGTTATTCGGGCTGGGTGACCGTGGC
This sequence comes from Streptomyces virginiae, assembly GCF_041432505.1. Classification (GTDB taxonomy): domain Bacteria; phylum Actinomycetota; class Actinomycetes; order Streptomycetales; family Streptomycetaceae; genus Streptomyces; species Streptomyces virginiae_A. Next base: position 2,578,928 of record NZ_CP107871.1, on the reverse strand, counting down.
GCCCCAGCGCGTGGTCGGGGTCGAGGCCGTCACCCATGCGATGAATCCGCCGTGGATGCCTGTGCCGAGGGGGACCGTGACGACCGTCGGGTCCGTGCCGGGGCAGTCGACGGTGAAGGGGGCCGGGTCGCGTTCGGGGTGTTCCTGGAGTCGGAACGAGACCTCGATGCTCCCGCCGTCGGCGCAACCGAACGTGATGAACGTGTCCAGTCGCTCGGAGAGGCCGCCCGAGACGAAGCCGCTGGAGCCGGCCTGGTCGGCGATCCAGATCAGGCCGTCGGGGCCCGGGTAGCCGATGATCTCGCCCGTCGGCGCCGCCTGGGCCGGGCTCGCCGCCAGGGCCAGTGCGAGAGCCGGGGCCAAGGCCGCCAGGGCGGTGGTGCGCTTCTTCATGTCGTCCCCCATGTGGTCGTGTCGTCCGTTCGTCGGACACGTCGCGACGCTACCCAGCGGTACCGACATCTGCCTGAGTACGCGTACTCAGTCCGCTCCGCCGTCAATCCGGCCTGCTCGCGGCCGTGTTGGCGTCCGGTCGCTTGACAGTGATCGGATACGCATAGTCCTATAGTGCTAGGAAGCTAGATGAATAGAGGAGGACAGTGATCGAGTTTCACCTCGATGCCCGCTCCGGCGTCGCCCCGTACATGCAGCTCGTCCACCAGGTGCGTCAGGCCCTGCGGCTCGGGCTGCTGTCCGAGGGGGATCGACTGCCGACGGTCAAGGACGTCGCCGCCGGTGTGGCGATCAATCCGAACACCGTGCTCAAGGCGTACCGGGAGCTCGAATACGAGGGCCTCGTCGCGAAGAAGCCCGGGGTCGGCACGTTCATCTCCGGCACGCTCGGCGACGACTCGATCGCCGAGCACGAGCCGCTGCGCCGGGAGCTGCAGCTGTGGCTCGACAAGGCGCGGACCGCCGGGCTGGGCGAGGAGAGCATCGAGGCCCTGTTCCTGAGCACCTTCCGCGCCCGCACCGGCACGGGCACGGACCCGCACACCGAAGAGGAGAAATGACCGCCATATTGGAAGCCCGCGCGCTGGGCAAGCGGTACGGCCGCAAAGAGGCGCTGAGCGACTGCACCCTGAGTGTGCCGTCGGGGCGGGTCGTCGGCCTGGTCGGGCCCAACGGGGCCGGAAAGTCCACCCTGCTGCAACTGGCCTGCGGGCTCATCGCCCCCACCTCGGGCAGCATCGAGGTGCTCGGCGGCCGGCCCGCCTCCGGACCCGGGCAGCTGGCCAAGGTCGGCTTCGTCGCCCAGGACACCCCCACCTACGCGGGCCTGTCCATCGCCGACCACCTGCGCCTCGGCGCCCGACTCAACCCGGGCTGGGACGCGCGGCCGGCCGAGGAGCGGATCCGGCAGCTCGGCCTGGACCCCGCCCAGAAGACGGGCAAGCTCTCCGGCGGCCAGCGCGCCCAGGTGGCCCTGACCCTCGCCGTGGCCAAACGGCCCGAGCTGCTCATCCTCGACGAGCCCGTCGCCGCCCTGGACCCGCTGGCCCGACGGGAGTTCCTGCAGAGCCTGATGGAGGTCGTGGCCGAACACGGAACCACCGTCGTGCTCTCCTCGCACCTGGTCTCCGACCTGGAACGGGTCTGCGACCACCTGATCTCGCTGGTCGCCTCCCGGGTCCAGCTCTCCGGCGACGTCGACGACCTGCTCGCCACCCACTTCCGACTCACCACCGCCCGCCGCGAGGCGGCCACCCTGCCCCAGGGCATGGAGGTCGTCCAGGAGACCCACACCGAGCGGCAGAGCACCTTCGTCGTGCGCTCCGACAAGGCCGTCCAGGATCCCTCCTGGGTCCTGGAGCCGCTCAACCTGGAGGACCTCGTCCTCACCTACATGAGCCAGGCCGCGGCCGGGTCCGGCCGCCGACCCACCCGGGAGAACCAGCGATGATCTGGCTGACCTGGCGCCAATACCGCGTCCAGACCCTCGCCGCGCTCGCCGTCCTGGCCGCGCTCGCGATATTCCTCGTGGTCACCGGCCTCCAGATGCGTGACCTCTACGACAGCACCGTCGCCGGCTGCCAGGGCGACTGTGAAAGGGCCCGGAACGCGCTGGTCGTCGAGTACCGGACCCTGACCTACTACGTCACGAGCCTGCTGCTCGCCGTCCCCGGCATCATCGGGCTCTTCTGGGGCGCCCCGCTGATCGCCCGTGAACTGGAGACCGGCACCCACCGGCTCATCTGGAACCAGAGCATCACCCGAGGCCACTGGCTCCTGGTCAAGCTCGCGGGCGTCGGCCTGGCCGCCGTCGCCGTCACCGGGTTGCTCAGCCTCCTGGTGACCTGGTGGGCGAGCCCCGTCGACCGGGTCAACGTGGACCGGTTCACCGCCCTCATGTTCAGCGGACGGGCGATCGTCCCCCTCGGCTACGCGGCGTTCGCCTTCACCCTCGGCGCCTGCGCCGGACTCCTGATCCGGCGCACCGTGCCCGCGATGGCCGCGACCCTCGTCGCCTTCCTCGCGATCCAGATCCTCGTACCCTTCGCGATCCGCCCGCACTACATGACGCCGGAGCGCACCGATGTCGCGCTCAACTCCCTCGTCATGGCGCCGATCGGCAGCGACGGATCGTCCGGCGCTCCGGCGGAGGGCTGGAACGGGAACCACGTCCAGCTGATGGGCTCCGGCGACGACACCTATCTGCGGGTCGGGGTCCTCAAGCCCGGCGTCTGGGTCGTGTCCGACCCCGGTGCGGTGCTCGACCCCGCCGGCAACGAGGTCCGAGGGGCCAAGGGCTGCGCCGATCCCAAGGCGGACCCCTTCGGCTGCTTCGCCACCTCGGACCTCCACATCGAGGTCGAGTACCAGCCCGCCGACCGCTACTGGACCTTCCAGTGGATCGAGACGGGAATCTTCCTCGCGCTCTCCGGGCTGCTGGCCTGGTTCTGCTCCTGGTGGCTGCGCCGCCGGGCCGTCTGACCGGGGCGCCGAGCAGGAGAAAAAGGGGCGGCCGAAGCCAACGCAACTGGCTTCGGCCGCCCCCTCGACCCTACTCGCCCTCGGCAGCGGGCCCCTCGCCCCCGGCGACGGGCCCGGGCCCGCATCACTCGTGCAGGTGACCCACCCCTACCGGCCGGACCGGGTCGAGCTGGGCCGGACGGGCCAACTGGGCGCAACATGCCCGAAGTTCACGGCGGCCGCGGTCTGGTACCCATCTGGATCATGGCTCCCGTCCGAACCCTGCTGAGCGGCCTGCTCGGCGCCGCCCTGCTGCTGCCCGTCCAGCATTCCGCCGCCGATGCCGTCCACGCCGCCGGCGCCGGCCACGACGACGCCGGCCGGACCGTCGACTACCGCGGCCTGCGCGTCGCCCTCCCCGCCCACTGGCGGGTCGTCGACCTCGACGAGAACCCCGACGCGTGCGTGCGCCTCGACCTGCCCACCCTGTACCTCGGCCCCGCCGGCACCCAGGCCGAATGCACCGGCCGGGCCGTCGCCGGCCGCGCCGACACCCTGCACCTCGAACCCCTCGACGCAGCCCCGGAGCGCGCCGACATCCCGACCGTCACGGTGCGCTCCGCCGGCACCCTGCGCGAGGTCCCGCCCCGGTCCGACAGCAACGAGCTGCGCTACGCCCTGCGCCGCTCCGGGGTCATGGCCACCGTCTCCTACGGGGCCACGCCCGACGCCGTACGCCGCGTACTGGCCCGGGCGCGCGCCGTGGCGCCCCCGCCCGCCCCGACCCCCGCCGTCGCCGTGCCCACCACCGGCGGCCCGAAGCCCCGTACCGCCCAGGAACCCTTCAAGGGCGAGGGCTTCGACACCTGCACCGCCCCCACCCAGAAGGCCATGGACACCTGGCGGGCCGATTCCCCCTTCGGCGCGATCGGCGTCTACATCGGCGGGCGGGCCCGGGCCTGCGCCCAACCACGGCTCACGGCCCGCTGGGTGCAGCGTCAGGCCGCCGCCGGCTGGCACCTGATGCCGATCTGGGTGGGCCCGCAGCCCTGGTACAACGCCGGCACCGGCCTGTCCACCGACCCGTCCGAGGCCGACGGGCAGGGCCGGGAGGCCGCCGAGGGCGCGGTGGACGCGGCCCGGTCGCTGGGCCTGGCCGAGGGCACGGTGCTCTACAACGACGTGGAGAACTACACGGACCGTGCCACCTGGGACGCCCCGGTCGTCGCCTACCTGACCGCCTGGACGGTGCGGCTGCACGAGCTGGGCTACCGCTCCGCCGCCTACGTCTCGGTGAGCTCCGGGGTCAAGGCGCTCAGCGCCCACCACCACCAGGCCCCGCAGGCCATGCCCGACGTGCTCTGGGCCGCCCGCTGGAACCTCTCGGCCACCGTCGGCGACGCCGACATGGGCCTGCCGAAGCGCACCACCAAGTGGGCCGGCCCCCGCCGGGCCCACCAGTTCCGCGGCGACCACACGGCCACCTACGGCCGGGTCACCCTCACCATCGATCGCAACTGGGTGGACGTGAACCCCGCCGCGCTCGGCCCGGTCGGCGGCCTCCCCCCGCTCAGCTAGCGGGTGTCCCGTTCGGGTCAGGCGTCCGGCTCCGGGTCCTCGCGCGGGGGTTCGTCGTCGTCGCCGCGGCGCAGGGTGTGGAGGCCGTGCTGCGGGGTCCAGGTGCGGATCACCAGGTCGTCGCCCTGCACGTGGACGTGGACGACCTCCGTCAGGTCGGCGTGGAAGAGGTGGAACGGGTGCGGGGTCTCGGTCTCCTCCGCGTACCGGTGCAGTTCGGGCGGGTCCACGAGTTCCACCGCGCGCCCGGAGATCCGTACGTCCCCGTGCGGCATCTCCTCGCCCGCGCCCGGGTTGGTGTGCAGGGCGAAGCGCGGGTCGTGCTGGAGGTCCCTGGCCTTCATCGAGCCGAACATCATGCCGAGCCACAGCTCCCCGCCCCGGATGTCGACATTCAGTCCGGATGCGCGGGGGGAGCCGTCCTTGCGCAGGGTGGCCAGGACGTGGTGCGGGTACTGCGCGAAACGGGCCTGGACGGCCGCGGCGAACTCCGGTTCCGCCTTCTCGAAGACGGCCCAGCTGGTATGCGTCATACGTCCATCAAAGCGCGGGCACCGGCGGTCACCGGTCAGGCGCGCACGATGCCCGCACTGCGCGCCGCCGCCAGCCAGGCAGGGAATTCACTGACGAGGCGGTCGTAGAGTTCGCCGTCCGGCACCCTGCGGGGGTCCTGCCCCGCGTGGAAGTAGCCCGCGTTGTCCACGGCACGCATCGCCGGTGCCGGTAGCTCGTCCAGCCGGCGCAGGAAGTCGAACTGCGTGCTGCGCGTGTTGCCGAAGCCGACGAACTGCCAGAAGAGCGGCAGCCGGGCCGCCTTGCACAGGTACCGCTCCGCCGCGAGCTTGTTGATCGGGCCGCCGTCGGTCTGGAAGACGACCAGGGCGGGGTCCGTCGCCCCCGAGTCCAGGTAGTGGTCGATGACCGCGTCCATCGCCACGTGGTAGGCCGTCTTGCCCATGTGGCCCAGCCGGGAAGCGATCTCGGTGACCCGGCCCTCGTGCCCGGCCAGGGAGATCTCCTCCACCGCGTCGACCTCGGTGGAGAAGAAGACCACCGGTACGCGGCCGTCGTCGTCCAGGTGCGCGGACAGCCCGAGCACCCGGTCCGCGAGGGCCTGCATGCTGCCGTCCGCGTAGTACGGGCGCATCGACCCGGAGTAGTCCAGGACCAGGTAGACCGCGGCCCGTCCGCCCTCCAAGCCGTACTTGCGCAGGGAGACCCCGGCGCTCTTGTAGAGGCTCACGAGCGCCGGAGCCGTCTCCTCGACCTTGCGGAGGTTGATCGCACTGCCCGTCATGCGGCGAGCGTACGGGAGCGCGCCGGCCTGTCAGCCCGACTCGGTGAAACCCAGATCGGCTGCCAGCCGGGCCCGGTGCGTGGCCGGCGCGCCGAGCAGGTGGGCGGAGCCGTGGGCGCGCTTGAAGAACTCGTGCGCCTCGTGCTCCCAGGTGATGCCGATGCCGCCGTGCAGCTGGATCATCTCCCCGGCCACGTACGAGAACGCCTGCGAGCAGGCCGACTTCGCGGCGGCCGCGAGGCGCGGCGGGGCCTCGGCGTCGGCCGCCGCGCGGGCGAGCGCCCGGGCCGTCTCCACCGCCGTGTGCATGTCGGCGAGCCGGTGCTTGACCGCCTGGAAGGAGCCGATGGGCCGGCCGAACTGGATCCGGTCCTTCGCGTACCGGACCGTCACCTCCAGGGCCCGTGCGGCCGCCCCCGCCTGCTCGGCGGCCAGCGCCGTACAGGCCAGATCGCGGACCCGGGCCAGGACCGCGGCCCCGTCCGGGGAGAGCAGCCGGGCGGGGGTCCGGTCCAGGGTCAGCTCCGCGAGGGGGCGGGTGCGGTCCAGGGTGGACCGTACGGTGAACCCGGCGGGCGCGGCGGTCAGTTCGAACAGGCCGAGCCTCCCGGTGTCGGCGGCCGTGGCGAATGCCAGTACGAGTCCCGGCTCGCCCGGACCGGTCGGCACGAACCGCTTGGTCCCGGTGAGCAGCCACCCGGCCCCGACCGGCTCGGCCCGTGTGGTCAGGTCGGCGGTCTCCCAGCCACCGGTCTCCGCCCAGGCCAGCGCGCCCACCACCGCCCCCTCGGCCAGCCCCGGCAGGTGCCGGGCGCGGGCCCCTTCGTCACCGGCCGCGAGCAGCGCGCCCGCGGTCAGCACCGCCGAGCCCAGATACGGTACGGGGCTCAGGGCGCGGCCCAGTTCCGCCATGACCACCCCGACCTCGGCGGCCCCGCGGCCCAGCCCGCCGTACCGCTCCGGTACGGCCAGCGCGGCCGCGCCCACCTGGGCGGTCAACGGGGCCCAGGCCGCGTGGCCGGGGTGGCGGGTGAGCACCGCCCGTACGGCGGCCCCCAGTTCCGCGAGCTCCCGCACCCGCTCCCCGGTCATGGGGACTCCTCCCGGGCCGCGCGCCGCAGTTCGGTCTTCAGCAGCTTGCCGCCCGCGTTGCGCGGGAGCTCCGCAAGGGAGGTGAAGCGCCGCGGCACCTTGAAATTGGCCAGCCGTTCCCGGGCCCAGGCGGTCAGCTCGGCGGCCGTGACGGGGGCGGAGGTGACCACGTAGGCCACCCCGACCTCGCCGAGCCGCTCGTCCGGGGCGCCGACGACGGCCGCGTCGGTGATGGCGGGATGCGTCAGCAGGACCTTCTCCACCTCCGCCGGGTAGGCGTTGAAGCCGCCGACCACGTACATGTCCTTCAGCCGGTCGGTGATCGCGAGGTAGCCGCGCGCGTCGAGCACGCCGACGTCCCCGGTGCGCAGCCAGCCGTCGGGCAGGACGGCCTCGGCGGTGGCCGCGGGGTCGTCCAGGTAGCCGGGGGTGACGTGGTAGCCGCGGACCTGCACCTCGCCGGGCTCCCCGGCGGGCAGCACCTCGCCGAGCGGGGAGACGATCCGGACCTCGGTGTCGGGCAGCGGGAGGCCGACGGTGTGGGCGACGGTCCAGGCGTCGGCGTCCGTGGGGCAGACAGTGACCACGCCGCCGGACTCCGTCAGCCCGTACGCCGTGAACACCTCCGCGGCGCCGAGCACCGCGCGGATCTCCTCGACGAGGGAGGTGGGCACGGCGGCGGCGCCGGTGCCGGCGAGCCGGAGCGCGGAGAGGTCGAAGGCGGCGCGCCCGGGGTGGCGGATCAGCCCGTGGAAGACGGTCGGCGGGCCCATCAGGCAGGACACCCGCTCGGCGGCCATGCGGGTGAGGACGCGGTCGGTGTCGTAGACGGCCTCGGGGAGCATGGTCGCCCCGCGCAGCAGGCAGGCGAGGACCCCGGCCTTGTAACCGAAGGTGTGGAAGAAGGGGTTGACCAGCAGATAGCGGTCCCCGGGGCGCAGGGTGACCAGTTCGGACCAGGACGTGTAGAGCCGGATCGTCCGGCCGTGGGTGGACGTCACGCCTTTGGAGCGGCCGGTGGTGCCGGAGGTGTAGAGGATGTCGCTGAGGTGGTCCGGGCGGACCAGGTCGGCGCGGGCGAGGCGTTCCGCCTCGGTGACGGAGCTTCCGGCGGCCAGGTACGCCTCCCAGGGGAGCGGGCCGTCGGCGGCACCGTCGCACGCGCCGCGCAGCAGCACGGTGGAGGAGAGGGCGCCGAGGTCCTCGCCGGAGGAGTGCAGGTCCCGGGCGTAGTCGGTGCCGAGGAAGCCCCGCTCGGTGAACAGCACGCGGGCGCCGCTGCGGCGGATGATCTCGGCGGGCTTGTAGCGGGTGTTGACGGGGACGAGGACGGCTCCGGCGCCGACGGCGCCGAGTGCGCAGGCGATCCACTCGCGGCTGTTGGGGGCCCAGACGGCGACCCGGTCCCCGGGCCGGATCCCGTGGGCGATGGCGGCGCGGGCGGCCGCCGCGATCTCGGCGGCCAGCCGGACGAAGGTCCAGCGGACCTCGCCGTCGGCCAGTGCCTCGCGCTCCCCGAACGCGGCGGCCGCGTACTCCGGGAGCCGGGCGAGCGTGGCGGGCGGCGGCAGCGGCGGTGGCGTCGGTGGTGGCATCGGACCCTCCCTACTTGACGAGCGAGCGTGGGCGGTATCCAATCACAGTTGTTTCGGTTAGGCATATACCTAGTAGAAATAAATGGAGGCTTCCGTGTCGACCTCGACCTTCACCTCGACCTTCACCGCCGTCCTGTCCCGCTTCGCCACCGGAGTCGCCGTCGTCACGGCATGCGAGAGCGACGGCCGCCCCGTCGGGATGGCCGTGCAGTCCTTCTCATCGGTTTCGCTGGACCCGCCGCTGGTCTGCTTCTGCCCCGCGCGCACCTCGGCCGGCTGGCCGAGGATCCGGGCCGCGGGCGCCTTCGTCGTCAACATCCTGGCCGCCGACCAGCGCGAGCTGTGCCGCGCCTTCGCCGTCACCGGTGGCGACAAGTTCGCCGGGATCCCCTGGCGGCCCGCCGGCAACGGCGCGCCCCTGCTCGACGGCGTGCTCGCGAGCGTCGAGTGCGAGCTCGCGGACGTGCTGGACGGTGGCGACCACGCCATCGCGCTGGGTCGGGTCACCGCCCTGACCGTGCACCGCGACGACGCGGCCCCGCTGCTCTACTTCCGGCGGTCCTACGGGCGGCTGTCGCCCGGCTCGCGCCCGTCCCGCCCGGCGGCCAGCGCGTCGATGTCGTCGAGCATGGCGGCCGCGAGGTCGCGCTCGGAGGCGTAGTACCGCTCGGCCCACTTGAGGGTGAGCGTCGGGTACGCCCAGGCGCTCTCGTCCTTCGCGCCCTCCACGTCGGCCACCGCGCGACGGCGCATCTTCTCCGCGAACTCCTGGTGCTGGACGAGGACTTCGCGCATCTGCTCCGGCTCCAGCAGGTGACCCAGCCACAGGCGCAGCATCGGCCCGTGCTTGAGGACGGGCGGGTCGACGGGGGCCTCGCGGGCCCACTCCCGTACGGCCGTCATGCCCTCGTCCGTGATCCGGTAGACCCGCTTGTCGCGCGTCCCGGTGTCCTGGGAGACCATCCGCGAGGAGGCGTAGCCCGCCTTCTCCAGGCGCTTGAGCTCGCTGTAGATCTGGCTGAACGACGGGCTCCAGTAGAAGAACCGCAGCGACCAGTCCGACCACTTCTTCAGGTCGTAGCCGGAGAGCTCCTCTCCGAAGGAGAGCAGGCCGAGCACCGCCCAGCTGGTCGCGGGGAGCGCGCGCTTGTTCGTCTCGTCTGCCACGCAGCGCAGTCTACGACCGGTCCCGACGGCACCCTTCCCCCTGCGATGCATGACTGCTAGAAGTATTCCTATTAGAAATAGCGACCGGTAAGACCGGATGGAGGGACCTCACCGTGAAGTTCTCGATGATCTTCGAGGCGCAGCTCGTCGACCCCACCCCCGAACGCGAACGCCAGGTCATCCACGACTGCGTCGAACAGGCCGTCCACGCCGAGGAGATGGGCTTCGACCGGATCTGGGCCGTCGAGCACCACTCCCTGACCCGGTACGCACACATGAGCGCCTCCGAGATCTTCCTGACCTGGGTGGCCGCCCGCACGAGCCGGATCCGGATCGGCCACGGCGTCGTCACCATGCCCTTCGGCTACCAGCACCCGGTGCGGGTCGCCGAACGCGCCGCCATGCTCGACGTGCTCTCCGGCGGCCGCGTCGACATCGGAGCCGGGCGCGGTGCCACCCGCCAGGAGATGTCCATGTACGGGGTCCGGCCCGAGGACACCTACCCGCAGATGGAGGAGGCGCTGCGGATCTTCTCCTCCGCCTGGAAGGAGGAGACCTTCGAATGGCACGGCTCCATCGACATCGGCCCCGGCGCGATCCTGCCCCGCCCGGTCCAGGACCCGCACCCGCCGCTGTTCATGGCCTGCTCCAAGCACGACACCCTCAAGATGGCCGCCGAGCTCGGCATCGGCGCCCTGGTGATGGGCTTCGCCGGCGCCGACGACGTGCGCGCCATGCGCAAGGTCTACGACGAGGCCATCGCCACGCGCAGCGGTGAGCGCCTCGTCTCGACCGAGGTCAACGACCACCTCTCCGCCCTCTGCCCGACCATCGTCCTCGACGACGCCGAGCGGGCCCTGCGCCTGGGCACCCGCGGGCAACGCTTCTTCGCCGAGTCCATCGCCCACTGGTACGGCAACGGCCCCGAGCCGACCGGACATGCGGACGACGAGAGCGCCGACTCCCATGTCGCGGCCCTGGCCAGGGGCCGGGAGGAGCTCGTCGCCAAACTGCACGAGGCGAACATCCCCGCCCGCCCGGTCGACACCGGCACCTACAACGCCGAGCACGCGTACGGGAACGCCGAGACCGCCATCGCCTACGTCGAGCAGCTCCGTCGGATCGGCGTCGACGAGGTGATGTGCCTGATCCAGATGGGCACCGTCCCCCAGGAGGCGTGCATGGAGACCATCCGCCAGTGGGGCGAGAAGGTCATCCCGCACTTCCGTGCCCTGGAGGGCTGAGCCATGGGGAAGCAGCTCGACGACAAGGTCGTCGTGATCACCGGCGCCGGGCGCGGCCAGGGCGCCACCGAGGCCCGGCTGTGCGCGGCGGCGGGGGCCCGGGTCGTCGTCACCGACGTCCGGGAGGACGAGGGCCGGGCGGTGGCCGCCGAACTCGGCGACCGAGGACTGTACGTCCGCCACGACGTGGCCGACCCGGAGAGCTGGGCCACGGTGGTGCAGGAGACGGTCCGCGCCTTCGGTACGGTCTCGGCCCTGGTCAACAACGCGGCCCTGTGGCGCACCGCCCACGTGGAACAGCAGCGGCTGGAGGACTTCGAGGCGCTCCTGCGGGTCAACCTGCTCGGCCCGTTCCTCGGCATCCAGGCGGTCGCGCCGGTGCTGCGCGCGGCCGGCGGCGGCTCGATCGTCAACATCTCCTCCACCGCCGGACTGGTCGGGATACCCGGCCACGCCGCCTACGGATCCACCAAGTTCGCGCTGCGCGGGCTGACCCGATCGGCGGCGCTCGACCTCGCCCGGGACCGGATCCGGGTCAACTCGGTGCACCCGGGGGCCATCGACACCCCGATGGTGGCCGAGGCGGTGGCCGGCCGCGACTGGTCGCACGTACCGCTGGGGCGGATGGGCCGCCCGGAGGAGGTCGGGGAGCTGGTCCTCTTCCTCTGCTCGGAGGCGTCCTCGTACGTGACGGGCAGCGAGTTCACCGTGGACGGGGGGATGACGACGGCATGAGCGACCACCACACCCCCGACCCCCTCTCGCCCGAGGCCAGGCGGCTGTGCGACGCGATGGCCGCCGGCTTCCCCGGACCGGGCGACCTCCACGCCCTGCGGGCGGCCGCCGCGTCCGGGTCCGGCCGCGCGGGCCCGGCCGTGGCCTCGGTGTCCGACACGGACGCGGGCGGTGTCCCGGTCCGGATCTACGATCCCGCGCCCGGCCCGGCCGACCGGCCCCTGGTCGTGTACCTGCACGGCGGCGGCTGGGTCATGTGCGGTCTGGACTCCCACGACGCGACCTGCCGCTCCCTGGCCGTGGCCGCGGGCGCGGTGGTCGTCTCGGTGGACTACCGGCTCGCCCCGGAACACCCCTGGCCGGCGGCGCCGGACGACGCGCTCACCGTCCTGCTCTGGGCCCGGGACCGGGCCCGCGCCCTCGGCTGCGACCCCGACCGGGTTGTGCTCGCGGGGGACTCCAGCGGCGGCAACCTCGCCGCCGTGACCGCCCTGCGCGCCCCCGAACTCGTCGCGGGCCAGGTGCTGTTCTATCCGCCGCTGGACGCCTGGATGGAATCCGCCTCCGTGGAGACCTACGCCGAGGGCTACTTCCACACCGCCGCCCACATGGCCTGGTACTGGGACCGGTACGGCGGCGACCCCGAGCACCCGCACGTCTCTCCGCTGCGCGCCCCCGACCTGTCGGGCCTGCCGCCCGCACTGATCGTCCTCGCCGACTGCGACGTGCTGCGCGACGAGGGCCTCGGCTACGCCCGCCGGCTGGCGGCGGCCGGCGTCGACTGCGCGCTCCAGCTCCACCCGGGGGTCTTCCACGGCTTCCTGGGCCTGCCGCTGCCGGCGGGCGCCACCGCGCTACGGGCGGCCGGGGCCTGGGTGGCCGGGGTGGGAAGGGCGGGGCGGCCGGATTCGAACCGGCGTCCTCCTGCAGTGGAGCAGGCGCACTGCCGCTGTGCGACGACCCCGCCCGGGTGACGGATCCTACCGACCCCCCGGCATGATGTGTCCATGGCTGAACTGATACGGAGACTGCCGGGCGCGGTCCTGCGCAACTGCCTTCTCCTGGCAGGGGAGTTCGGTGCGATCTGGCTCCTGGAGGGCCCCGAGGGCGCCTGGATCCCGGTCCTGCTGGCCGTCTTCGTCCTCGGCGCGGCCGTACCGCACGGCACCGGCGCGGAGTTCGTCGCCCGCACCTCCGTCGCCGTCCTCGCGGTCGGCATCGCGGTGGCCGGCGGGATCACCTGGGACCGGCACACCCTCCACGACCGCGGCCGGGAGGAACAGGCGGTCGTCGCCGAGCGGACCGTGGAGGAGGGCGGCTCGACCTCCACCCCGTCGCTGCGCCTGCGCACGGCGGCCGGCCGGGACCTGCCCGGCCCGGTGGCCACGGACCTCCCGGTCGGCGCCCGACTGACCGTGACGGTGGACCCCGACGGCCCGGCCTGGGCCGTGGGCGGGCGCCCGGACCGGCCGCTCTGGCCGTTGGCCGGCACCGGGGCCCTGATCCTGCTCCAGACCGTCCTCGTCGGCCGGCTCTCCCTGCGCCCCCGGACCTGACCTCCACCCCGGGCGTCGTCCTTCGCACGGTGCAACCACCGCGATCTTGTTGCCGATCGAGTGATCGAAAACAATGGACGCATGACCACACGTGCCCGTTCCTTCGACGCGGCGGCCGCTTCCTACGCCGCCCACCGCCCCAGCTACCCCCCGGCCCTCTTCGACGCCGTCGAGTCCCTCACCGGGCGGCCGCTCGCCGGGGCCCGGGTGGCCGACGTAGGAGCCGGGACCGGGATCGCCACCACGCTCCTGCACGAGCGCGGGGCCGAGGTCGTCGCCGTGGAGCCCGGGGACGGGATGGCCGCCGAGTTCCGCCGCGCCCACCCCGGGATCCCGATCGTGCGCGGCGACGGCGACCGGCTGCCGCTGGCCACCGGCTCCGTCGACCTGATCACCTACGCCCAGGCCTGGCACTGGACCGACCCGGCCCGCTCCGTGCCCGAGGCCCGGCGGGCGCTGCGCCCCGGCGGCGCGCTCGCGCTTTGGTGGAACGACACGGACGCCACCGTCCCCTGGATCGCCGAACAGGAGGAGCGGCTCCGGGTCTTCTTCGAGGTCGAGGAGGAGACCCACCGCACGCTGCCCGAGGGGCTCGGCGCGTTCGCCACCCGCTCGGTGACGTGGACCCGGCGCATCACGTTGGACGACCACCTCGCCAACCTCGCCAGCCACTCCGCCTTCCTGGTCCTGGGCGAGGACCGCACCCGTGAGTACTTCGCGGGGGAGCGGGAACTGCTGAGCCCGCTCTTCCCGGACGGCATCGTCGAGGAGCAGTACGTCGTGAGCCTCAACGTCGCCGTGGTGTGAGGGACCGCAGCACCTCCGCCCGGCAGGCCGACGGCGTTCCCCAGGCGTCGCGCAGGGGGCGGGCCTTGCGCAGCCACAGCGACAGGTCCAGCTCCTCGGTGTAGCCCACCGCACCGTGGAGCTGGAGCGCCGTCATCGCCGCCCGGTACGACGCCTCGCCGGCCGCCAGCTTCGCCGCCGCCACCTCGCCCGGGCCCGGCGACAGCGCCGCCGCCCACACCAGCGGGCGCGCGAACTCCAGGTCGAGCAGAGTGTCCGCCAGCCGGTGCTTGACCGCCTGGAAGCTCCCGATCGGCGTCCCGAACTGCGTGCGCTGCTTCGCGTACTCCACCGTCCTGGCCAGCAGCGCCTCGCCGACGCCCAGGCACTGGGCGGCCGTCAGCAGCCGGGCCCAGCGTCCGGCCACCTCGGCCGCCCGGGCCACCGCCGGGCCCGCCGCCAGCAGCTCACCGCCGCCGGCCGGCGGCAGGGACAGCCGGCGCGCGGGGTCCGTCGACCCGAGGACCTTTCCGCGGCCGGCCGCCAGCCGTAGTTCGCCGGCCGCCGACACGGTGAAGCAGTACGTCGCCGCGTCCGCGTCCAGGGCGTACGGGCTCCCGCCGGGCAGGGTCAGCGTGGCCGACGCCTCGCCCTGCGCCAGCCCCGGCAGGAACCGCTTGGCGAGCGCCTCGTCCGCCAGCTCCGTCAGCAGCACCGCCGCCGCGGCGCTCTCCACCACCGGCCCCGGCACCCCGGCCCGACCCAACTCCACGAAGCCGAGGGACAGTTCCAGCGGGAGCGGGCCCACCCCCTCGTAGGCCTCCGGCACGGCCAGTGCGAACAGACCCGTTTCCGCGAGCCGGGCCCACAGCGCCCGCCCGGGCCCGGCGTCGCCGTCCGCCCAGGCCCGTACCGCCGGTGGGACCCGCGCCGAGCCCAGCAGGGAGCGCACCGTACGGGCGAAGTCCGACTGCTCGTCGGTCAGCAGGAAGCGCATCAGCGGCGGCCCTTCGGGAGGCCGAGCAGCCGCTCGGCGATGATGTCGCGCTGGATCTCGTTCGTCCCGGCGTAGATCGGCCCGGCCAGGGAGAACACCCACGGCTCGGCCCACTCGCCCTCCGCCAGCTCCGCGTCCGCGCCCAACAGGTCCAGGGCCGTCTCGTGCAGGGCGATGTCGTACTGCGACCAGAACACCTTGTTCAGGCTGGACTCGGCGCCGATCGTCTCGCCCGCCGCGAAGCGGGAGGCGTTCGCCCAGGTGAACAGTTCGTACGCGCGCGCCCCCACGACCGCGTCCGCGACCCGGTCCCGCAGCGCGCCGTCGGACGGGTCGCCCTGCGCGTGCCACAGCCCGACCAGCCGGTCGGCCGCCGCCAGGAACCGGCCGGGGGAGCGCAGGGTCAGCCCGCGCTCGTTGCCGGTCGTCGACATGGCGATCCGCCAGCCCTGACCCGGCTCCCCGATCACGTCCTGGTCCGGTACGAAGACCTCGTCCAGGAAGAGTTCCGCGAAGGCCGGTTTGCCGTCGAGCCGGCCGATGGGCCGCACCGTCACCCCCGGCGCCCGCAGGTCGAACATCAGGTACGTCAGACCCTGGTGCGGCTTGGGGGTGTCCGGGTCGCTGCGGAAGATCCCGAAGGCGCGGTCCGCGAAGGCGGCCCGCGAGGACCAGGTCTTCTGCCCGGACAGCAGCCAGCCGCCCTCCGTGCGGACGGCCCGCGACGTCAGCGAGGCCAGGTCGGAGCCCGACCCGGGTTCCGACCAGGCCTGCGCCCAGATCACCTCGCCGCTCGCCATCGACGGCAGCACCCGCGCGCGCTGCTCCGCGTTCGCGTGGTCGAAGAGGGTGGGGGCGAGGAGGTTGATGCCGTTCTGCGAGACCCGGCCGGGCGCGCCCGCCGCCCAGTACTCCTCCTCGAAGACCAGCCACCTGGCGAGGTCCACGCCCCGGCCCCCGTACTCCTCGGGCCACGACACCACCGACCAGCGGTCCGCGTGCAGCCGCGCCTCCCACTCCCGGTGCGCCGCGAAGCCTTCGGCGGTCTCCAGGGAGGGCAGGGGCCGGGCCGGGACGTGGGCGCGCAGCCAGTCCCGTGCCTCGGTCCGGAAGGCCTCCACGTCCGCCGTGTGCGTGAGTTCCATCAGGTGTTCGCCTCCTTCAGGGCGGCGATGTCGACGCCGCCGAGCGAGTCCGCCGCGGTCTCCGCGTTGTGCGCGTGGGCCAGGTGGTGCAGGCCGAACACCGAGTCCATGCCCGTGTGCAGGCCTTGGAGGTCCTCGGCCTGGTTGACGGCCCGCTTGGTCAGCGCCAGTCCGAAGGCGGGCATCCCGGCGATCCGCAGCGCCAGCCGCTCGGTCTCGGCCGCCAACTCCGAGTCCGGCACGACCCGGTTGACCATGCCGACCTCGTAGGCGCGCCGGGCCGCCATCCGGTCGCCGGTGTAGAGGAACTCCTTCGCGATCCGCGGCGGCATCGCCCACGGGTGCGCGAAGTACTCGACCCCGGGGATGCCCATCCGTACGACCGGGTCCGCGAAGAAGGCGTCCTCGCTCGCCACGATCAGGTCGCAGACCCAGGCCAGCATCAGCCCGCCCGCCACGCAGGCCCCCCGCACCGAGGCGATCACCGGTTTCGGCAGCTCCCGCCAGCGCCGGCACATCCCCAGGTACACCTCCGACTCGCGCGCGAAGCGGGACTCGGCGCCGGGCCGCCCGGTGTGGTCCCACCACAGGCCGGCCCGCCGCTCGAAGGGCAGGTGGGCGTCGCGCCCGGGGGTGCCGATGTCGTGGCCCGCGGAGAAGTGCTCGCCGGCCCCGGCGAGGACGACCACCTTCACCTCCGGGTCCTCGGCGGCCCGGTAGAAGGCGTCGTCCAGCGCGTACGTCATCGCGCTGTTCTGGGCGTTGCGGTAGCGGGGGCGGTTCATGGTCACGTACGCGACCGGACCGCGGCGCTCGTGGAGCACGGGTGGGTCGTCGGGCGTGCGGTCGTCGGGCATGCGGCGGCCATCCTTCACGAAGCTTCCCTAACAAGTGTTTGGTAGGTTAACGTACGGCCATGAGCAGCGTCGAGGAGTTCCGCATCGAGGTCCGGGGGTGGCTACGGGCCCACCTCAGCGGCGAGTTCGCCGCCCTCAAGGGCCGCGGCGGACCCGGCCGCGAGCACGAGGCCTTCGCCGAACGCCTCGCCTGGGAACGCCACATGGCCGCTCACGGCTGGACCTGCCTCGGCTGGCCCGTCGAGCACGGCGGCCGCGGCGCGTCCACCGCCGAACAGATCGCCTTCCACGAGGAGTACGCCCTCGCCGACGCCCCCGCCCGCGTCGGCCACATCGGCGAACAGCTCCTCGGCCCCACCCTCATCGCCCACGGCACCGAGGAACAGAAGCGCCGCTTCCTCCCGCCGATCCGGGCCGTGGAGGAGCTGTGGTGCCAGGGCTACAGCGAACCCGGCGCCGGCTCCGACCTCGCCGCCGTCCGCACCCGCGCCACCCTCCGCGGCGGGCAGTGGATCGTCGACGGACAGAAGACCTGGACCTCGCTGGCCCACGCCGCCCAGTGGTGCTTCGTCCTCGCCCGCACCGAACCGGGCTCCCGACGCCACCAGGGCCTGTCCTACCTCCTGGTCCCCCTGGACCGGCCCGAGGTCGAGGTCCGGCCGATCACACAGCTCACCGGCACCTCCGAGTTCAACGAGGTCTTCTTCGACGGCGCCCGCACCGACGCCGCCCACATCGTCGGAGCCCCCGGCGACGGCTGGCGCATCGCCATGGCCACCCTCGGCTACGAGCGCGGCGTCTCCACCCTCGGCCAACAGGTCGGCTTCCGCCGCGAACTCGACGCCCTCACCGCCCTCGCCCGCGCCGACGGCGCCCTCGCCGACCCCCTGATCCGCGACCGCCTCGTCCAGGCCTGGATCGGCCTGGAGACCATGCGCGCCACCGCCCTCACGCCGGGCGCCGCCCCGTCCACCGCCAAGCTCCACTGGTCCCGCTGGCACCGTGACCTCGGCGAACTCGCCATGGACGTCTGCGCCGCCCCCTCGCTGCTGGCCACCGGCGCGCACGGGGACCCGTACGACCTCGACGACTGGCAGCGGCTCTTCCTCTTCTCCCGCGCCGACACCATCTACGCGGGCTCGGACGAGATCCAGCGCACCCTCATCGCCGAGCGGATCCTCGGCCTTCCCAAGGAGGTACGGGCGTGAACACCCCCGACTATGTCCCCGGGCACGGACTGCTGAAGGACCGCACCGCCGTCGTCACCGCCGCCGCCGGGGCCGGGATCGGCGGGGCCACCGCCCGCCGCCTCCTGGAGGAGGGCGCCCGCATCGTCATCGGCGACGCCCACGCCCGCCGCCTGAAGGAGACCGAGGAGGCGCTCGCCGCCGAGTTCGGCGCCGACCGCGTCACCTCCCTGCCCTGCGACGTCACCGACGAGGACCAGGTCCAAGCCCTCTTCGCGCTCGCCGCACACACCCACGGCCGCCTCGACATCGTCGTCAACAACGCCGGCCTCGGCGGCACCGCCGCCCTCGTCGACATGACCGACACCCAGTGGTCCCGCGTCCTCGACGTCACCCTGAACGGCACCTTCCGCTGCACCCGCGCCGCCCTGCGCGCGTTCAAGGCGTCCGGCACCGGCGGCGTCGTCGTCAACAACGCCTCCGTCATCGGCTGGCGCGCCCAGACCGGCCAGGCCCACTACGCCGCCGCCAAGGCCGGGGTGATGGCACTGACCCGCTGCGCGGCCCTGGAGGCCGCCGAGTTCGGCGTACGCGTCAACGCGGTCGCCCCGAGCCTGGCCATGCACCCGCACCTGGTGAAGGTCACCAGCGAGGAACTGCTGGCCGAACTGACCGCCCGCGAGGCCTTCGGCCGCTACGCCGAACCCTGGGAGGTCGCCAACGTCATCGTCTTCCTGGCCAGCGCCTACTCGTCGTACATGACCGGCGAGACGGTGTCGGTCAGCAGCCAGCACGCGTAGCCCGAGAATGGACGCGTGCCAACGAACAAGCCGACATCCCAGAAGAAGCCACAGGTGACGGCCTCCCCCGAACGGCGTCGGGAACTCCTCGACACCGCCGCCGAGGTCTTCGCCGCACAGGGCTACAACGCCACCACCGTCCGCAAGATTGCCGACGCCGCCGGCATGCTCGCCGGCAGCCTCTATTACCACTTCGATTCCAAGGAATCGATGCTCGACGAGATCCTCTCGGCCTTCCTGACCGAACTGTGGGACGGGTACGACACCGTCCTCGCCGCGGGTCTGGGCCCCAGGGAGACCATCGAGGCCCTCGTCACCGAGTCCTTCCGGGAGATCGACCGGCACCGCGCCGCCGTCGCCATCTACCAGAAGGAGTCCCGCACCCTTTCCGCCCAGCCCCGCTTCCACTACCTGTCCGACTCGCAGCAGAAGTTCGAGAAGGCCTGGCTGGGGACGCTGGAGCGAGGGGTCGAGGCCCAGGTCTTCCGCGCCGACCTCGACATCCGCCTCACCTACCGCTTCGTGCGCGACACGGTGTGGGTGGCGGCCTCCTGGTACCGGCCGGGCGGACAGCACAGCCCCGAGGAGATCGCCCGCCAGTACCTGTCGATGGTGCTGGACGGGATCGCACTGCGCCCCACCTGACACGACCGTCTGAGGAGTCCCGATGCCCGAGGCCTACATAGTCGAAGCGGTACGCACCCCCGTGGGGCGGCGGAACGGCGGCCTGGCCGCCGTCCACCCGGCCGACCTGGGCGCACACGTCCTGAAGGCACTGATCGAGCGGTCCGGGGCGGACCCGGCCGCCGTGGAGGACGTGGTGTTCGGCTGCCTCGACACGGTGGGGCCGCAGGCCGGTGACATCGCCCGGACCGCCTGGCTGGCGGCCGGCCTGCCCGAGGAGGTGCCCGGGGTCACCGTCGACCGCCAGTGCGGCTCCTCGCAGCAGGCCGTGCACTTCGCGGCGCAGGGCGTCCTGTCCGGCACCCAGGACCTGGTGGTCGCGGGCGGCACCCAGAACATGTCGATGATCCCCATCGCCTTCGCCTCGCGGCAGGCGGCGGAACCGCTCGGCCTCACCGAGGGGCCGTACGCGGGCTCGGCGGGCTGGCGGGCCCGGTACGGGGACGCCCCGGTGAACCAGTTCCACGGCGCGCAGCTCATCGCGAAGAAGTGGGGCATCAGCCGGCAGGACATGGAGGAGTTCGCGCTCCGCTCCCACCGCCGGGCGATCCGCGCCATCGACGAGGGCCGCTTCGCGCGCGAGACGGTGGCGTACGGGGACGTGGGCGTGGACGAGGGCCCGCGCCGGGACACGACCCTGGAGAAGATGGCCACCCTCAAGCCGGTGGTCGAGGGCGGCACCATCACGGCGGCCGTCTCCTCCCAGGTCTCGGACGGCGCGGCCGCGATGCTGATCGCCTCCGACCGGGCGGTACGGGAACACGGCCTGCGGCCGCGCGCCCGCATCCACCACCTCTCGGTACGGGGCGAGGACCCCATCCGCATGCTGTCCGCGCCGATCCCGGCCACGGCGTACGCGCTGAAGAAGACCGGCATGTCCTTGGCCGACATCGACCTGGTGGAGATCAACGAGGCGTTCGCCCCGGTGGTGCTGGCCTGGCTGAAGGAGACCGGCGCCGATCCGGAGCGGGTCAACGTCAACGGCGGCGCGATCGCCCTGGGCCACCCGCTGGGCGCCACCGGGGTGAAGCTGATGACCACCCTCCTGCACGAACTGGAACGCACCGGAGGCCGCTACGGCCTCCAGACCATGTGCGAGGGCGGTGGCCAGGCCAACGTCACGATCATCGAGCGGCTGTAGCGGCTGTAGCGGCTGTAGCGGCTCTAGGGACTCCGGCGGCTCCGGCGGCGGGACCGCTCACTCGGGGAGCAGGGAGAAGCCCAGGAGCACGGCCGCCTCCACGCGCACCGAGCCCGGGGTGAGGGCGCCGTCGTCCTCCGGGTCCCCGCCCGTGCGGCGGCCGTGGCTGTGGCCGCCCACCGACTCCGGGTCGACGTCCTCGATGTGGATGACCGGCCCCAGCCGCAGCCCGCACGCCTCCGCGTACACCTCTGCCTTGCGCCGGGCGGCCGCCACCGCCCGGCGCCGGGCCTCGTCGCGCATCGCGGGCTTGTCGTCCACCTCGAACCGCACGGCGTCGACGCGGTTCGCGCCGGCCGTGACCGCGTCCTCGATCAGCAGCTCCAGCCCGGCCAGCGCCTCCGTCCGCACCGTGTACGTGGCCACGCAGGCGTAGCCGTGGAAGGTCCGGTCCGCGCCGTAGCCCCGGTACTGCGAGGTGAGCTGCAGTCGGGAGCCGGACACGTCGGAGTCCGGTATGCCGTGCTCGCGCAGGACGGCCCGCAGCCGGGTCACGGCCGTGCCCGCCTCGGCGAAGGCCGCCTTCGGGGTCGGGGCGAGAAGATCGACCGCCAGGTCCACGTGGGCGAGTCGGGGTTCGGCGGACACGCTGCCCGCGCCGAGCACACTGAGCCCCCAGGGCTCCTTGATCGCTGCCATTCCATGATCAAAGCAGCTGGCGCGGACGGCCGCCAGGGACTTGCGCGACCCCGGCCGGCCCACGGGGCCGACCCGAAGGGGTGAATCTTTTCGCCGAGGGCGGATCGGGCCGGCCGCCCGGAGGATCGTCCCGCGCGTGAGGCCGGATGGCTCACGACCCAAGGGGGGCAGGGCCTCCGGCCCGCCGACCACGCACATCGCACCCGGTCGGCACGCCGCGGGCCGCCCACCGGAGGGCGCAGGTCACACCCTTCGCCCCGGGACTCCCCGCAGCGAGGTGTGCTAGCTTAGAGCTCGTTGCAGTTGTGGTACCCATGAACTTTATGTGCGCCTGACGGGAATGCTCCGCAGGCGCTTTTATTGTTTTGCCGGAATCTCCGGATGGGGCCCTTTGCCGCCTATTCAGGAGATTTAAAATGGCACTTGGCACCGTGAAGTGGTTCAACTCGGAAAAGGGCTTCGGCTTCATCGAGCAGGACGGTGGCGGCCCGGACGTCTTCGCCCACTACTCGAACATCGCCACCCAGGGCTTCCGTGAGCTCCAGGAGGGCCAGCGCGTGTCCTTCGACGTCACCCAGGGCCAGAAGGGCCCCCAGGCGGAGAACATCATCCCCGCCTAAGTTCTTCAGCATGCCGGGGTCCGCACCGCGAGGTGCGGGCCCCGGCTTGTCTGCTGTTTCGACCTTTGTTTTACCTGCCGGTTTCAGGAGGGCTTTCTCGCATGACCAGCTCCAGCTCCGCACGACCCAGCCGCCGCCCCACCCGGGGTCGAGGTGCGGCCCAGGGGCGTCCGAAGTCTGGCGCGGGACGGCAGAAGTCCGCGCCCGTCGCCCGGCCCCAGGAATTCACCATGCCCGAGCCGATCGCCCCGGCGCTGCCGCCGGTCGAGTCGTTCGGCGACATGGACATGCCCGAGGCGCTGCTGAAGACCCTCGCCGCCCAGGGCGTCACCGAGCCGTTCCCGATCCAGGCCGCGACGCTGCCGAACTCCCTCGCCGGCCGTGACCTGCTCGGCCGCGGCCGCACCGGCTCCGGCAAGACGCTGGCCTTCGGCCTGGCGCTGCTGGCCCGTACCGCCGGCCGCCGCGCGCAGCCGAAGGCGCCGCTCGCGCTGGTCCTCGTACCGACCCGTGAGCTCGCGCAGCAGGTCACCGACGCCCTGGCCCCGTACGCCACGGCCGTCAACCTGCGCATCGCCACCGTCGTCGGCGGCATGTCGATCAACCGGCAGTCCGGCGCCCTGCGCCGCGGCGCCGAGGTGCTCGTCGCCACGCCGGGCCGGCTGAAGGACCTCATCGACCGCGGCGACGCCGACCTCTCGCAGGTCTCGATCACCGTCCTCGACGAGGCCGACCAGATGACCGACATGGGCTTCATGCCGCAGGTCACGGCGCTCCTCAAGCAGGTCGAGGCCGGCGGCCAGCGGATGCTGTTCTCCGCGACGCTGGACAAGAACATCGACAAGCTCGTCAAGATGTTCCTGACCGACCCGGTCGGCCACTCCGTCGACCCGTCGGCCGGCGCGGTCACCACCATGGAGCACCACGTCCTGTACGTCATGGACGAGACCGACAAGAAGGCCGTGGCGACGCGTATAGCCGCTCGCGACGGCCGGGTGATCATGTTCGTCGACACCAAGCGCGGGGTCGACCGCATGGTCAAGAAGCTCCTCGCCGACGGCGTGCGCGCCTCCGGCCTGCACGGCGGCCGCTCCCAGCCGCAGCGCAACCGCACCCTCGACTGGTTCAAGACGGGCGAGGTCACCGCGCTGGTCGCCACGAACGTCGCGGCGCGAGGCATCCACATCGACGACCTCGACCTCGTCGTCAACGTGGACCCGCCCACCGACCACAAGGACTACCTGCACCGCGGCGGCCGTACCGCCCGTGCCGGTGAGTCCGGCAGCGTGGTCACCCTGGTGCTCCCCGACCAGAAGCGGGACATGACCCGGCTGATGTCGGACGCCGGGATCTCCCCGCGCACCGCGCAGATCAAGTCCTCCGACGAGGAACTGGCCCGACTGACCGGCGCCAAGGAGCCCTCGGGCATCCCGGTGGTGCTGGATGTTCCGCAGCCGACCGCGCCCAAGCAGCGCTCCGGCTCCGGCTCCGGTTCGGGCTCCGGCGCGCGCCGTCGCTCGGGCGGCGGGCCGCGCACGGGCTCCGCGACGGGCGGCGCTCCGGCGGCCGGCGGTCGCGGCCGTCGTAGCGGTGGAGGTGCCTCCTCCGGGCAGGCCCCGGCGGCTTCCGGCTCGGGCCAGGCCCGGCGCGGCGGCCAGGGCGGCGGCGCGGCGGCCGGTGGCTCCGGCGAGCGCGGCCGACGCGGGACCGGTGGCAGTGGTGGCGGCGCCGCCGCGGCCTCCGCGCGCAGCCGGGTCGGCTCCGGCGGCCAGGGCCGGCGCCGGGCGGTCTGACCCACCCCGGACACGAACACGACGACGCCGGGCGGCGCGGGAAGCGCCGCCCGGCGTCGTGCTGTCCGCTACCGGACCATCCGGTCCTGCAGCTTCGCGAGCGTCCGCAGGTCCAGGCCGAGGCCCTGCGTCAGATAGCCGTAGAAGCTGCCGTAGTCGGCCTCCATCTGCGCCGTCGCCGAGTCCAGGTAGTCCTGGCGGACCTCCTGGAGCGGGATCAGCAGGTCCGGGTTCTGCATCCGGCCCGACTGCTTGAGGCCCGCCCGGACCTGGGCGTCGTAGGCGGCGCGGAAGGTGTTCGACGCCAGGTAGTCGCGCTCCGCGGTGTCCTCGGGGACGGCGAGGGCGCGCAGCAGGACGTAACTCATCCAGCCGGTCCGGTCCTTGCCGGACGTGCAGTGGTACAGGATCGGGCCCTGCCGGCCGTCGGCGATCTCCCGCAGGGTCGCCGCGAACTGCGCCCGGTTCTCGGGGCTGCTCACGAAGGTGCGGTAGATGTCGCGCATGTAGGCCTCGGCGCGGCCGCCGCCGAGCATCTGCTCCTGGACGACGGGATCGCCGCTGCCGATCGCGCCGACGAGGGTTCCGTAGAGGCCGAGGTCGCTGACGGGGCGCGAGGTGGGGGAGAGGCCGGCGGGCAGCCGGTCGGCGCCGTCGTACTGGAGCTCCATCGGAATGCGGAAATCGACGACCTTCTTGAGGCCGAGACCGGCGACGGTGGTGACGTCCGCTGCGGTCAGCTTGCTCAGTGCGTCGGAGCGGTAGACCAGTCCCTGGCGGACCTGACCGCCGGTCCAGGTGCGGTAGCCGCCGACGTCCCGGAGGTTGACGGCGCCCTGGAGGGGAATCTGACGAATCGTTTCAGCTTGCGTCTGGTGCTGGTGGTGCCGGGCGCTGACCCCGGCTCCGGGTGCCGCCGCCGCGTACGCGGCGGCGGGCAGGATTCCGACGGCGAGAGCGGCGGCGGCCGCCGCGGTCGCCAGGCGGATACGGGCACGGCTCATAGGGGCGACTCCTGTGACGGAGAAGGGGGATCACCCTGGTGGTGGCAGGGTGCGGAGCGAGTGCAGTGCTTCGAGTGCTTCGATGGCCTGTTGTGCTTCGGCCATGACGCGGGAGACGAGCTCCGCACAGGACGGAAGATCGTCGATCACCCCCGCGACCTGGCCCGATGCCATGACGCCGAGGTCCGTACGGCCCTCGACCATGGACGCCTTGAGGAGCATGGGGGTGTTCGCGGCGAGCAGGACCTGGCTCCAGGACAGGTCCTTGCCGTGTTTCATCGCGAGGCCGTCGCGGACCATCTGCGACCAGCTCAGGCCGGACAGCTTGCGGAAACCGGCCGCGTGCCGCACGGCCCGGACCAGCGCCCGGGTGCGACCCGCCCGTTCCAGCGAGTCGACCAGCTCCGTACGGAGCATGCGGTGCGGCAGCCCGTCGACGGCCGTGGTGACGGTGACGTCCTTGACGGTGGCCTTCAGGTACTCGGCCTTCACGGCGTCCGGGACGGTCGAGTCCGAGGTCAGCAGGAACCGGGTGCCCATGGCGATGCCCGCGGCCCCGTACGACAGGGCCGCGACCAGGCCCCGCCCGTCGCTGAAGCCGCCCGCCGCGATCACCGGGATGTCCACGGCGTCCACGACCTGCGGCAGCAGCACCGTCGTGGCCACGTCCCCCGTGTGACCCCCGCCCTCGCCGCCCTGCACGATCACCGCGTCGGCCCCCCAGGCGGCCACCTTCTCGGCGTGCCGCCGCGCCCCGATCGACGGGATGACGACCACACCCGCGTCCTTGAGCCGCCCGATCAGCTCCTTGGAGGGCGCGAGCGCGAACGAGGCGACCCGCACCCCCTCGTCGATGATCAGCTGCGCGCGCTCGACCGCGTCCCCGGCGTCCGCCCGCAGATTGACCCCGAACGGAGTCCCCTCGGGCGTACGGGCCTTCACCTCGCGGACCGCCGCACGCAGCTGGTCCAGGGTCATCGTGGCCGAGGCCAGGATGCCCAGCGCACCCGCGCCGGCCGCGCCCGAGACCAGCCGGGGCCCGGCGACCCAGCCCATGCCCGTCTGCACGACGGGGTGCTCGACCCCGACCAGCTCGGTGAAGGCCGTCCGTATCGTCATCGTCCGCCCCATCGCCTCAGACCCGCACTTCCCGGTCGCGCAGCCCCTTGGGGTCGATCACCTCACGGATCAGCCGCAGCTCCTCGGCGGTCGGCTCGCGGGTGAACGGGACCTCGCCGGTGACCGCCGGCTCGAAGCCGGTCGCCGCCAGGACGTCCTCGACGGTGACGCCCGGATGCACGGAGGCCAGCCGCATCGAATGACCGGGCCCGGCGAAGTCGAAGACCCCGAGATCGCTGACCACCCGCGGCAGGTGGTGGAAGCGGGTCACCCCGGCCGCCTCCGCCCGGTCGTAGCCGACACCGCTGACCATGTCGACGCGCTCGACGAACACCCGCTTCGAGTGCTTGGGCACCCAGTAACTCACCGGGTTGTTGAGGGTGTTGACCGGTGCGCCGCGCACCCCGAGGAGCTGGCGCGAGGGCCGCTCCCAGTCGCCGATGCAGGAGATGTTCTGGTTGCCGAACCGGTCGATCTGGCCGGCGCCCATCATCACGTGCCGCCGGCCGCCGGTGACCATCGTCAGATGGCGCCGGTACGGGAGCCAGCCCTCGGCCGTGCCGTCCAGCCCGACGAGCATCGCCTCGCCGTCGGTCAGCAGCAGGTCGGGGGAGAAGGTGCGCTTGGCGAGCCGGGCCCCGAAGGAGGGGATCAGACCCATCGGACTGGCCAGCACCTCGCCGTTGTCGCGCCAGGCCTCGGCGCAGGCGATCACGCAGTACTCGGCGCGGGAGACGGTGCGGGGGGCGGTGGTGGTGTCGGTGGTCGTCACTGCTGCTCCTCGTGCCAGGTCCGGACGGCCAGTTGGTAGTCGTGCTCGCTCGACCCGGACAGGAAACGGGCCGAGAACTCGTCCCAGGGGGTGGCCGCGTACAGCTTCTGGAAGGCCTCGTCGCGGTCGTGGTCGGGGACGCAGGAGGTGAAGTGGGCGCCGTTCGGGGTCTCCACGACCCCGGTCACGGAGTGCCGGCTGACGAGGAGGGACTGCGGGGGGCCGGACTTCGCCAGCTCGGCGGTCTCGACGAGCTGCTCGCAGGAGACGTAGGCGGCGTCGGCGGCCTCGCAGAACAGGTCGTCGAAGTACGGGTCCGGGCCCAGGTACTGGGCGTTGCCGAGGCGGTCGGCGCGGTTGAGGTGGACCAGGGCGGCGTCCATGCGCAGGGCCGGGACGGCGACGAGCTCCTCGCCGTCGTCGTAGGGGGAGGTGACCGTACGCAGCTCCGGGTTGACCCGCATCACGTCGGAGCCGAGGCCGGCCCGGACCGGGAGGAAGGGGAGCCGGTTGGCGGCGGCGTGCAGCCCCCACATGAACATGGCCTCGTCGAGCTCGGTCAGGGTGAAGGCGGCGCGCTCGCGGGCGGCCCGGAAGTGGGGCTCCAGCGGGATCGAGTCGAGGGTGGCGAAGGGGGCCACCAGCCTGCGGATGCGGCCGGCGGCGGCCAACAGGCCGACGTCGGGGCCGCCGTAGGAGATCACGGTCAGATCGGTGATCTCGGAGCGGAGCAGCGCTCGCACCAGGGCCATGGGCTTGCGCCGGGACCCCCAGCCGCCGATCCCGAGGGTCATTCCGCTGCGCAGCTGCCCGACCACCTCTTCGGGGGTCATGACCTTGTCCGTCCTGCCGCTCATGCGCTCTCTCCCTTCCCGAAGGTGTCGCGGACCCGGTCGGCCACCCCGCTGAGGTTGGCCTCGAAGGTGAAGCCCTGCTCGAAGCGGTAGCTGCGGCGCACGTCCACGGGGTCGATCCCGTTGATGGCCGCCTTCGCCAACCGGATCAGGTAGCCGTCCTTCTTCGCTATCTCGGCGGCCAGCTCCAGGGCGGCCGCGCGCAGCTCCGCACGCGGCACCACCCGCCAGACCGAGCCGTGGGCGTGCAGCTCGGCGGCGGTCGCGGTCCGCGAGGTGTAGTACAGCGCGCGCATCAGGTGCTGCGGGACCAGCCGGGCCAGGTGGGTGGCGGCGCCGAGCGCGCCCCGATCCAGCTCGGGCAGCCCGAAGGTGGCGTCCTCGGAGGCGACGATCGCGTCGGCGTTCCCGACGAGCCCGATGCCGCCGCCCAGGCAGAACCCGTTCACGGCCGCCACGACCGGCACCTCGCACTCGTAGACGGCGGCGAAGGCCTCGTAGCAGCCCCGGTTGGCGCCGACGAGCGCGGTGTGTCCGGTGTCGCGCTGCATCTCCTTGATGTCGACGCCGGCGTTGAAGCCGCGGCCCTCGGCGGCGAGGACGACGCACCGGATCTCGGGGTCGCGGCCGGCCGCCCGCAGGGCGTCGGCGAGGTCGTACCAGCCCTGCACCGGGAGCGCGTTGACGGGCGGGAAGTCGACTGTGACGAGTGCGATGCCCTTCTCGGGGCTTGAGGTGGAGACACCCATGAGCGGATCAGCTACCTTTCCACCAAACATTTGTTAGGTGAGGAAGGTAGCAGCCTATGGAGCTCGACGGGAGGGTTGTCGTCGTCACCGGAGGAACCCGGGGCGTCGGCGCCGGAATCGCCCGGTCGTTCCTCGCGGCCGGCGCGGAGGTGGTCGTCTGCGCCCGGCGGCCCCCGGAGGAGACGGTGTCGGCGGACGGCCGGAAGGCCGGCTTCGTCCCGGTCGACCTACGCGACCCGGCCGCCGTCCAGGACTTCTTCGGCACGGTCGCGCACCGGTACGGACGACTCGACTGCCTGGTCAACAACGCGGGCGGCACCCCGTACCGACTGCTGGGCGAGGGCGAGGCAGGGCGCCACGCACGGGTCGTCGAACTCAACCTGCTCGCCCCGCTGACCGCCTCCCTCGCCGCCCACCCCTGGCTGCGCGAGGCCCGGGGCTCGGTGGTCATGATCGGCAGCGTCAGCGGGACCCGCCCCTCACCCGGGACGGCCGCGTACGGCGCCGCCAAGGCGGGGCTGGAGAACCTGGCCCGGTCCATGGCCGTCGAATGGGCCCCCGAAGTACGGGTCAACTCGGTGGTCCTCGGCATGGTGCGGACGGAACTGTCCCACCTGCACTACGGCGACGAGGCCGGCATCGCGGCGGTCGGCGCCACCGTCCCGCTGGGGCGCCTGGCCGAACCCTCGGACGTGGGGGAGGCGGCGGTGTTCCTGGCCTCGGACCGGGCGGCGTACGTGAGCGGGGCGAGCCTGCTCGTGCACGGGGGCGGCGAGCGCCCGGCGTTCTTGGATGCGGCAACTGTCAACAAGGAGAACTGAGATGGCGGGACTGTGCGAAGGCCGGGTCGTGATCGTGACGGGCGCGGGGCGGGGGCTGGGGCGTGCCCATGCCCTGGCCTTCGCGGCGGAGGGGGCGAAAGTCGTCGTGAACGACCTCGGGGTCGGGCTCGACGGGCTGCCGGGGCCGGACAGCCCTGCCGCCCAGGTGGTCGCCGAGATCGAGAAGCTGGGCGGGCAGGCTCTCGCGCACGGCGGTGACATCGCCACCCCGAAGGGCGCGGCCTCGCTGGTGGCGGCGGCCGTGGACGGCTTCGGCCGCCTCGACACCCTCGTCAACAACGCGGGCTTCCTGCGGGACCGGATGCTGGTCAACCTCGACGAGGACGACTGGGACGCCGTCATGCGGGTCCACCTCAAGGGCCACTTCCTGCCGCTGCGGTCGGCGGCCGCGTGGTGGCGGGCGGAGGCGAAGGCGGGCCGGCCGGTCGCGGCCCGGGCCGTCAACACCTCCTCCGGGGCCGGCCTGCTGGGCTCCGTCGGCCAGGGCAACTACAGCGCGGCCAAGGCCGGGATCCTCGGCCTCACGCTGGTCGCGGCGCAGGAGATGGGCCCGTACGGGGTCCAGGTCAACGCGATCGCCCCGGCGGCCCGGACCCGGATGACGGAGCGGACCTTCGCCGAGACCATGGCCGCCCCCGAGGCGGGCGGCTTCGACGCGATGGCCCCCGAGAACGTCTCCCCGCTGGTGGTGTGGCTGGGCGCGGACGCCTCGGCGGGGGTCACGGGCCGGGTCTTCGAGGCGGAGGGCGGCCGGATCACGGTGATGGAGGGCTGGCGGCCGGGCCCCACGGCGGACCGGGGCGGGCGCTGGACCCCTGCGGAGGCGGGGGAGGCCACCTTGGGACTCCTCGCGGCGGCCCAGGCGCCGCTGCCCGTGTACGGCGCGCGGTAGCTGCCCCGGTCCGGCCCCGGAAGCGGGGCCGGAAGCTAAGGTTCCTGGTCCGGGACAAGGGTCGAAGGGACACGCATCGATGATGGCCGGCACACCGCCCCCGCAGAAGATCACCACCTTCCTGATGTTCGAAGGGCGGGCGGAGGAGGCGATGACCTTCTACCTCTCGCTGTTCGACGACGCGGAGGTGGTCGCCATCAGTCGCTACGGCCCCGACGAGACCGGACCCGGAGCCGGGCCCGAGGGCACCGTGCGGCACGCGACCTTCTCGCTGGCCGGTCAGCAGTTCATGTGCATCGACAGCCCGGCCCGGCACGCGTTCGGCTTCACCCCCTCGATGTCGCTGTACGTCCAGTGCGAGGACGACGCCGAGATCGAACGTCTCTACGCGGCACTCGCCGAGCAGGGCACCGAGCTGATGCCCCTGGGCGCCTACGGGTTCAGCGCCCGGTTCGGCTGGGTGAACGACCGCTTCGGCGTGTCCTGGCAACTGAACGTCGCGGCCCCGCCCAGCGCGGGCGGGTGACCGGTTCGACGCTTCGGGGCCGGTCGGAACCGACGGGTACGAACCGGGCCGGGAGCACCCGCCCCGCCCCGACGGCCTTTCCCGCTCAGCGGGAACACGGCCTCCCGCCCGCGCCCGCCCCCCGCCTACCGTCTGCGGCACCACACACCACCGCAGCCGGGAGGACCCCATGCTCAGCGACCGGCACCGGCGCGAAGCCGCCGAGATCCTGTACGCGGCCGAGCGCCGGCGGGCCCCGGTACGGCCACTGACCGAGCGGTACGAAGGCATCGACGCCCGGGACGCGTACGAGATCCAGCTCCTGGGCATCCGCCGCCGCCGCGCGGAGGGCGCCGTCGTCACCGGGCACAAGGTCGGCCTGTCGTCCCCCGTGATGCAGGCCATGATGGGCGTCGACGAACCCGACTACGGCCACCTCCTCGACGGCATGGAACTGCGCGAGGACACCCCCGTCCCGGTCGCCGCGTACTGCGCGCCCCGGATCGAGGTCGAGATCGGCTTCGTCCTCGGCGCCGATCTGCCCGGCGAAGGCTGCACCGAGGCCGACGTCCTCGCCGCCACCGAACGGGTCGTCCCCGCCCTGGAGTTGATCGACAGCCGCATCGCCGACTGGCGGATCTCCCTCGCCGACACCATCGCCGACAACGCCTCCTCCGCCGGCTACGTCGTCGGGGAGGGCCGCGACCCGCGCGAACTCGACCTGAAGGCCGTCGAGGTCAGCCTCCACGAGCACGGCCGGGCCCCCGGCGCCACGGCCCCCGGCGCCCCCGGCGCCCCGGGCGACCCCGGCGACCGGGGCCGGATCCTCGCCACCGGCCGCGGCGACGCCGTCCTCGGCGACCCCGCCACCGCCGTCGCCTGGCTGGCCCGGACGATCGCCCGCTTCGGCGTCCCGCTGCGCAAGGGCCACCTCGTCCTGCCCGGCTCGTGCACCCGCGCCGTGGACGTGGCCGCCGGGCGCACCTACACCGCCGACTTCACCGGGCTCGGCCCGGTGTCCCTCACCTTCTCCTGACCGACGCCCCAGGGGGCACAGCATGAAGAAAGCGACCGCCGCCATCGTCGGCTCCGGCAACATCGGCACCGACCTGCTCCACAAGCTCCTGCGGTCCCCGTACATCGAGCCCCGCTGGATGATCGGGGTCGACCCCGACAGCGAAGGCCTCGCCCGGGCCCGCCGCGCCGGACTCGACGCCTCCCACCAAGGCGTCGACCACCTGCTCGACCGGGCCGAGCTGCCCGACCTCGTCTTCGAGGCCACCTCGGCGTACGTGCACCGCGCCAACGCCCCGCGCTACGCCGAACTGGGCATCAAGGCCGTCGACCTGACCCCGGCCGCCGTCGGCCCCGCCGTCGTACCGTCCGCCAACCTGACCGCCCACCTCGACCGGGCCAACGTCAACATGATCACCTGCGGCGGGCAGGCCACCATCCCCATGGTCCACGCCGTCTCCCGCGTCGTCCCCGTCGCCTACGCCGAGATCATCGCCTCGGTGGCCTCCGTCTCCGCCGGCCCCGGCACCCGCGCCAACATCGACGAGTTCACCCGCACCACCGCCCGCGGCATCGAGGAGATCGGCGGCGCCGACCGCGGCAAGGCGATCATCATCCTCAACCCCGCCGAACCCGCCGTCATCATGCGCGACACCGTCTTCTGCGCGATTCCGCCGGACGCCGACCACCACGCCGTCACCGCCTCCGTCCACCGGATCGCCGCGGAAGTGGCCACGTACGTACCCGGCTACCGGCTGCGCGCCGAGCCGCAGTTCGACGAACCCTCCGAGGCGAACGGCGGCACGGCCCGCGTCGCGATCTTCCTGGAGGTGGAGGGCGCGGGCGACTACCTGCCCCCGTACGCCGGAAACCTCGACATCATGACCGCCGCCGCCACCAAGGTCGGCGAGGAGTTCGCGAAAGGGCTCACCGCGTGACGACCTACTCCGACACCCTCGACATCCGCATCACCGACTCCTCGCTGCGCGACGGCTCGCACGCCAAGCGCCACCGGTTCACCGGGGACGACGTACGGTCGGTCGTCGCCGCCCTCGACGCCGCCGGCGTCCCCGTCATCGAGGTCACCCACGGGGACGGCCTCGGCGGCTCCTCCTTCACCTACGGCTTCTCCAGGACCCCCGAGCAGGAACTCATCAAGATCGCCGCCGACACCGCCCGGAACGCGAAGATCGCCTTCCTGATGCTGCCGGGGCTGGGCGTCAAGGACGACATCCGCGCCGCCCACGCCGGCGGCGGCGAGATCTGCCGGATCGCCACCCACTGCACCGAGGCCGACATCTCCGTCCAGCACTTCGGGCTCGCCCGCGAGATGGGCCTGGAGACCGTCGGCTTCCTGATGATGGCCCACTCCACCACCCCCGAGAACCTCGCCCGCCAGGCCCGGATCATGGCCGACGCCGGCTGCCAGTGCGTGTACGTCGTCGACTCCGCCGGCGCCATGGTCATGGACGAGGTCACCGACCGGGTCGCGGCCCTCGTCGCCGAACTCGGCGACGACGCGCAGGTCGGCTTCCACGGCCACGAGAACCTCGGCCTGGGCGTCGGCAATTCGGTCGCCGCCGTACGGGCCGGTGCCCTGCAGATCGACGGCTCCACCCGGCGGCTCGGCGCGGGCGCCGGCAACACGCCCGTCGAGGCCTTCGCCGCCGTCTGCCAGAAGATGGGCATCCGCACCGGCATCGACGTCCTCGCCGTCATCGACGCGGCCGAGGACGTGGTCCGGCCCGTCATGGACGAGGAGTGCCGACTCGACCGGATGGCCCTGCTGATGGGCCACGCCGGGGTCTACTCCAGCTTCCTCAAGCACGCCTACCGACAGGCCGAGCGCTACGGGGTCTCCGGCGCGCGGATCCTGCTGCGCGCGGGCGAACGCGGCCTCGTCGGCGGCCAGGAGGACCAGCTCATCGACATCGCCGTCGAACTGGCGAGCTCCAGCCCGGCCCCCCTCAGCCCCGCCGGCGTTTGAGGCGCGGGGTCCGGGGCGGAGCCCCGGGACACGGTGCCGCAGTCGGCCTCGCACCCGCACCACACCGCTGACCCCACGAAGTGGAGGACCCCATGACCGCATGGACCGAAGCCGAAGAAGGACCCCGCGTCATCGAGGCGGCAGCCGTACCGGCCCGCTTCGCCCGCGGCTGGCACTGCCTCGGACTCGCCGCCCCCTTCCGGGACGGAACCCCGCACGAGGTCGAGGCCTTCGGCACCCGCCTCGTCGTCTTCCGCGGCGAGGACACGGACGACCTGCACGTCCTGAACGCCTACTGCCCCCACATGGGCGGCAACCTCGCCCACGGCACCGTCAAGGGCGACACCCTCGCCTGCCCCTTCCACGACTGGCGCTGGTCCGGCGACGGACGCTGCGCCGCCATCCCCTACGCCCGCCGCGTCCCGCCCCGGGCCCGGACCCGAGCCTGGACCACCCTGGAACGCAACGGCCAGCTCTACGTCTGGCACGACCCCGAGGGCAACCCACCCCCCGCCGGCGTCACCATCCCGCACATCGAGGGGGTGGGCAGCCCCGAATGGAGCGACTGGAGCTGGAACTTCCTGCGCGTGGAGAACTCCAACTGCCGGGAGATCGTCGACAACGTCGTGGACATGGCGCACTTCTACTACGTGCACTACGCCTTCCCGCACTACTTCAAGAACGTCTTCGACGGGCACGTCGCCACCCAGTACATGGAATCCACCCCGCGCGGCGACGTCGACCTCGGCACCCTCTCCACCGGCGGCGGCCTGCGCTCCGACGCCTCCTACCACGGCCCCTCCTACATGATCGACAAGCTGTGGAGCGACGTCGGTGGCGGCGTGGAACTCGAATCCGTCCTGATCAACTGCCACTACCCGATCGACGGGAACAGCTTCGTGCTCATGTACGGGGCGATCGTCAAGAAGCTCCCCGGCATGACCGACGCCCAGGCCGCCGACGCCGCCCGCCTCACCTCCGAGGGCTTGGCCGTCGGCTTCGAACAGGACGTCGAGATCTGGCGGAACAAGACGCGCATCGACAACCCCCTCCTCACCGAGGAGGACGGCCCCGTCTACCAACTCCGCCGCTGGTACCAGCAGTTCTACGTGGACGCGGCCGACGTCGAGGACGAGATGGTCCGGCGCTTCGAGTTCGAGATCGACACCACCCGGGCCACCGCCGCCTGGAAGGCCGAGGTCGCCGACAACCTCGCCCGCCGCGCGGCGCAGGGCGCCTGATGGGTGTCGGATCGCCCGTCACCTGCCAGGAGTGCGGGAACCAGGTGCTCTGCGAGAAGTTCAGCCCCGCGCACACCCAGATCCAGTGGACCGGCGACGCCGCCGCGCGCTGCCCGCGCATCGCCGCCCGGGTCGCCGCCGGGGAACTCGGCGCCCGCGTCCGCTCCTGTCCCCCGCTGCGGGCGAGCATCGAGGCGGCCGTCCGGGAAGGCACCCTGGAGGTGCCCGCCGATGCCTGACAGCCGGCTCCGAGAACAGGGCGCCGCCGCTGTGTCGGTCGGGCTACGGGTCCGGGTCGGCGCACGCGTCCAGGAGACCCCCGAGGCGGTTTCCCTCGTCCTGGACGCGGAACTCCCGTACCGCCCCGGCCAGTTCCTCACCGTCCGGATCCCGGGCGGCGCGGCCCGCTGCTACTCCCTGGCGAGTTCCCCGCACACCGGGGAGCCGATGCGGATCACCGTGAAGCGGGTGCCCGGCGGGCTGGGCTCCGGCTGGCTCTGCGAGGAGGTGGCCGCGGGGGACGAGCTGGAGATCCTGCCGCCCGCGGGTACCTTCACGCCGGGCCCGGGCGGCCTGGACCAGGACCTGCTGCTGATGGCGGGCGGCAGCGGGATCACCCCGGTGCTCTCCCTCGCCAAATCGGCGCTGGCCGCGGGACAGGCCCGGGTCGCCCTGGTGTACGCCAACCGGGACGCCGAGTCGGTGATCCTCCGGGACGAGCTGTGGGGGCTGGCCGAGGCGCATCCGGGGCGGCTGGCCGTCGTGCACTGGCTGGAGAGCCTCCAGGGGCTGCCGACCGCCGCGCTGCTCGGGCCGCTGTTGGCCCCGTACGCCGGCCGCGAGGCCTACCTGTGCGGGCCCGGCCCGTTCATGGACGCCGCCGAGGCGGCGCTGCGCCGGGCCGGGACCGCACCGCGGGCGATCCACCGCGAGCGGTACTTCTCGCTGGGTACGGACGTCTTCGCGGACGTTCTCGCGGACGCCGCCCCGCGTCCCGTCGAGCCGGCCGGGGACCGGCCCACCGCGCAGGTGGAGCTCGACGGGATCGTCCACACCGTGCCCTGGTCCGCCGGCACCCCGCTGCTCGACGCCCTGCTCGCCGCCGGACTCCCGGCCCCGTACTCCTGCCGGGAGGGCGCCTGCAGCGCCTGCTGCTGCCGGGTCGTCGAGGGCGAGGTGGCGATGGCGCGCAACGAGGTCCTGGACGAGGCGGACCTCGCCGAGGGCTACATCCTGGCCTGCCAGGCACGACGACTCGGCGACGACCGCATGCGCATCACCTACGAGGGCTGAGAACGGCCCGGCACGGAAGCGGGCCCGGCCCCCTGGCGAGGGGTCGGGCCCGAGTCTTCATCGGTGCGATGTCCTATGACTACCCGCTACATCCACTCGCTGAACCGCAACCAGCCCATCATGTTGTCCATTTCTTGTTCCGAGACCGCCGGTCGCGGGGCCTGGGGCCGCGCGGCCGCCGCCCGGCCGGCCCGTCCGGCGCGTCCCGGGCCGTACAGCTCGCGCCACACGGCCCGCGCGCAGGCCAGTACCGCCGGTCCCAGCCGGGCCAGTTCGCGCTCCCCGCGACAGGAGGACACCGAGACCGCGGCCACGGCCCGGCCCGCGCCGCGCAGGGGTGCCGCCACACAGCAGATGCCGCGGAAGCTCTCCTCCCGGTCGTGCGCCACCCCGCGCTCGCGGACGGCCGCCAGTTCCGCTCGCAGCGCGTTCGGCCTGGTCAACGTCCGTGCCGTGCGCGGTCGCAGCCCCTGCGCGAGGACGTGTTCCACCGCGCCCGGGTCGCCGAAGGCGA
Organism: Streptomyces virginiae; assembly: GCF_041432505.1. GTDB lineage: Bacteria > Actinomycetota > Actinomycetes > Streptomycetales > Streptomycetaceae > Streptomyces > Streptomyces virginiae_A. The sequence goes on along the minus strand of NZ_CP107871.1, from coordinate 2,542,256 downwards.
GGATCGCCTTGCCGGCGGCCGTGCTGTACGCGGGCATCCGGCCGCCGACCCGGGAGGGCACGGTGGTGGCTTCGGAGCCGCCGATCCGCTCCAGGCAGACCACCTCGGCCCCGTCCAGCACCGACAGGTGCACCAGTTGCCCGGTCCGCTCGTGCAGGGCGTGCAACAGGGGGAGGGCGGCCCGGCGCAGCCGGTTGTGGTGGGAGGCCAGCGCGCCGAGTTCCAGCATGCGCATGCCCATCCGGTAGTCCCGGCCCTCGCGGTCCAGCCAGCGCAGCCGCACCAGCTGGTCGAGGATCCGGTGCGCGGAGGAGCGCGGGATGCCGGACCGGCGTACGACCTCGGTGAGCGACAGGCGTGGCTGCGGACCTTCGAAGGCACCCAGCACCCGCGCGGCCTTCTCCAGCAGCGACAGCGGTGCGAGCTCGGTCTCCATGACCTGGTCGAGCACGAGAAACCCCCTGCGTGAGGCGTTGGGGCGACCCTGCCACGGGTGTTCGGGCGGAGGGAAGGACCGGGAAGCACATATTTCAATCAGTAATACTTCGGGTAGCTCGGCCGGGGTGATCGAGGGGCCGGATCCGGCCCCCGCCCGCCTTCCCACTCAGCGGGAGCGACGCGTTCCACGCCGCCGACCCCCCGGCGTACGTTCACCGCACCTCGAAGCCGCCGACCCCGAGAAAGGGACACCATGAGCGACGAAGACGTCCTCGACGCAGTCCGCGCCCTCACCCCGGCCCTGCGCGAGCGGGCCGCCGAGGCGGAGAGCCTGCGCAAGGTCCCCGAGGCGAGCATCAAGGAGCTTGCGGACACCGGGTTCTTCCGCCTCCTCCAGCCCCGGGCGTACGGCGGACACGCGGCGAACCCCGCGCTCTTCTACACCGCCGTCAAGGAGATCGCCCGCGCCTGCGGCTCCACCGGCTGGGTCGCCTCCGTCGTCGGCGTCCACCCCTGGCACGTCGCCCTCTTCGACCCCCACGCCCAGGAGGAGGTCTGGGGCCAGGACCCGGACACCCGCATCTGCTCCTCCTACGCCCCCACCGGCAAGGTCACCCCCGTCGACGGCGGCTTCACCCTCAGCGGCCGCTGGCACTTCTCCTCCGGCTGCGACCACACCGACTGGGCCCTGCTCGGCGGACTCGTCACCGACCCCGAGGGCCGGCCCGTGGACATGCGGACCTTCCTCGTCCCGCGCGCCGATTTCCGCATCGACGAGGTCTGGGACACCGTGGGCCTGCGCGGCTCCGGTTCCAACGACATCACCCTCGACGAGGTGTTCGTCCCCGAGCGCCGCGCCCTGAGCTTCGGCCCCGTCACCGCCCTCCAGGTGCCCGGCCACGCGGTCAACCCCGAGCCGCTCTACCGGCTCCCGTACGCCTCCGTCTTCACCACCACCATCTCCACCCCGATCGTCGGGATCGCCGAGGGCGCCTACGAGGGCTACGTCGAGGCCACCCGCGACCGGCTGCGCGTCTCCTACGGCCAGCAGGTCGCCGAGGACCCCTTCGCCCAGGTCCGCATCGCCCGCGCCGCGAGCGACATCGACGCCTCCTGGCTCCAGCTCCGCCGCAACATCGACGAGCTCCACGCGCTGGCCGAACGCGGCGCCGAACTCCCCACGACCCTGCGCACCCGCGTCCGCCGCGACCAGGTCCTCGCCACCGAACGCTGCGTCGCCGCCGTCGACCTCCTCATGGAGAACGCCGGCGGCGGCGCCATGCGCACCGGACCCGACCGCCTCCAGCGGGCCTGGCGCGACGTCCACACCGGGCGCGGCCACGCCGCCAACGACCCCGAGCGGGCCCTGGTCCTCTTCGGCCAGGGCGCACTCGGCCTCGACATCCAGGACACGATGCTGTGATGATCACGTACGAGAGCACCTCACGCACCGCCAAGGCCGGAAGCCTCCACCTCCACTACCACGAGGCGGGCCCGGACCGCCCCGACGCCCCCGTCCTCATCCTGCTCCACGGCGGCGGACCCGGCGCCTCCGCCTGGTCCAACTTCGGCCCCAACCTGCCCTTCTTCGCCGAGCGGTTCCGCACCCTGCTCGTCGACCAGCCCTGCTACGGCCGCTCCGACAAGCCCGAACCCGACCGCGACTACTTCAGCTTCAGCGCCGCCGCGATCGCCGCCCTCATGGAGGAACTCGGCATCGCCGAAGCGCACTTCATCGGCAACTCCCTCGGCGGCGGCACCGCCGTCCGGATGTCCCTGAACCACCCGGACAAGGTCGACAAGCTGCTGCTCATGGGCCCCGGCGGAATCTCGGTCAACCTCTTCTCGGCCGACCCCACCGAAGGCATCCGGCGCCTCTTCGAGTTCGCCGCGGCCGCCGAACCCACCCGTGAGCACATGCGCGCCTTCCTCACGACGCTCGTCCACGACCCCTCGCTCGTCACCGACGCACTCGTCGAGGAGCGCTACACCCAGGCCATGGACCCCGACGCCCGGATCGGCAACGCCCGCATGGGCGCCTCCTTCGCCGACCCGGCCTGGCAGCAGGACACCCTGCTCTGGCGCGAGGCCCACCGCATCAGCCACCCCACCCTGCTCACCTGGGGCCGCGAGGACCGGGTCAACCCCCTCGACGGCGCGCTGCTCGCCCTCAAGGCCATTCCCGACGCCCGTCTGCACGTCTTCCCGCGCTGCGGCCACTGGGCGCAGACCGAGGCCTTCGACGACTTCAACCGCCTCGCCGCGGACTTCTTCACCCACTGAACCCCGCCCCGCCTCCGGAGGGCTCTCCCGCAGAGCCCCCCCGGAGCTCCTCCAGAACTGAGGACCCCCATGGCACCGGACATCCGCGCACTCGGCTACCTCCGCATCGAGACCGCCGACCTCCCCGCCTGGCGCACGTACGTCCTGGACCTCCTCGGCATGACCGTCGCCGAGGGCAGCACGGACACCTGCCTGAACGTCCGTATCGACGACCGTGTCCACCGCTTCCAGTTCGTCTCCGGTGACCGGGACCGGCTGCTCGCCGCCGGGTTCGAGGTCGCCGGCGCCAAGGCCCTGGGGGAGGTGGCCGCCGCACTGGAGGCCGCCGGACACCCCGTCGAGCCCGGCGACGCCGCCACCCTCGCCGACCGGCGCGTCCAGGGGCTGATCCACGTCGAGGACCCCAGCGGCAACCCGCTGGAGATCTACTGGGGGCAGGCCCAGGACCACAGCCCGCTCGCCGCCCCGTACGGGAACCGCTTCGTGACCGGCACCCCCGCCGGCGAGGGCCTCGGCCTCGGCCATGTCGTCCTGCCCGCCCCCGACACCGAGACCACCCTCGACTTCTACGAGAACGTCCTCGGCTTCCAGCTGCGCGACTCGATGCGCCTGCCCCCGGCGGCCGTCCCCACCGGCCGGCCCGGTCAGGACGTCCACCGGATGCACTTCCTCAGCCCCAACCGCCGCCACCACAGCCTCGGCCTCTACCCGGGGGCGCTGCCGCCCGGCATCGTCCACTTCATGGTCGAACTGGAGAGCCTCGACGACGTCGGACACTGCCTGGACCGGATGGACCGGGCGGGCATCCCCATCGCCTCCACCCTCGGCCGGCACTCCAACGACCGCATGGTCTCCTTCTACGCGCAGGCCCCCGGCGGCTTCCAGGTCGAGTACGGCTGGGACGGGCTCCTCGTCGACCCCGCCACCTGGACCACGAAGGAGATCACCGCCGACAGTTTCTGGGGCCACCGGTGGAACGGTTGACCGCCACCGCCGGAGCGGCCTCGACCGCCGGGACCCCCCTCGATCCGGCCGTCTTCCGCGAGGTCCTCGGCACCTTCGCCTCCGGCATCACCGTCGTCGCGGCCACCGGGGCCGACGGCCGCCCGGCGGGCCTGGCCTGCCAGTCCTTCGCCTCCCTGTCCCTGGACCCGCCGCTGGTCCTGCTCTGCGTGGGCCGGTCCTCCACCAGCTGGCCCGCCGTACGCGAGGCGGGCGACCGGTTCGGGGTCAGCATCCTCGCCGAGGAGCAGCGCGCGGTGTGCGAGGCCCTCGGACGCCGCGGGGGCGAGAAGTTCGCCGGGGTGCCGTGGGAGCCGTCGCCGGGCGGAGCCGTCCACATCCGCGGGGCGCTCGCCACCCTCGACTGCGCCGTCGACACCGTCCACGAGGCCGGCGACCACCACCTGGTCACCGCCCGGGTCCTGGCCCTGACCGCCCGCGACGACGGATCGCCCCTGCTGTACTTCCGCAGCGACTACGCCACCGGAGCCTTCGAGTGACCAGTGACCTCACCTACGACGTGGTGGTCGTCGGCTCCGGCGCCGCCGGACTCGCCGCCGCCGTCACCGCCCGGCTGCGCGGCCTGACCGTCCTCGTGGTCGAGAAGACCGACAGGTACGGCGGCTCCACCGCCCTGTCCGGCGGCGCGATATGGGTCCCCGGCAACTTCCACCTCGACCGGGCCGGCCTCGCCGACACCTACGACAAGGCCCGCGCCTACCTCGACGCCACCGTCGGCGACCGGGTCCCGGCCGCCCGCAAGGACGCGTACCTCGCCCACGGGCCGCGGATGGTCGAGGAGTTCCACGAACGCACCGAGATCCGCTTCATGTACACCCCCGGCTACCCGGACTACTTCCCCGAGGCGCAGGGCGGCATGGGGCAGGGCCGTTCGATCGAACCGTGCATCGTGGACCTCGAGCGGCTCGGCCGGGCGGGCCGTGCCATGCGCCGGGCGGGCCTGCCCACGTACGGACTGACCATGACCTCCTACGACTTCCGCTTCCTGAACATGGTCGGCCGGACCTGGGCGGGCCGCAGGACCTCGCTCAAGGTCGGGGCGCGGGCGGTCGGGGCACTCCTCACCGGCCGCAGGCTCCTCTCGCTCGGCGAGGCGCTGATCGCCCGGATGCGGCTCTCGCTCGACCGCCTCGGCGGGGACCTGTGGTTGTCGGCGCCGCTGACCGCACTGGTCACCGACGCGGCGGGCCGGGTCACGGGCGTACGGGTCACCCGGGCCGGCCGCGAGGTGGGCGTGACGGCCCGGGGCGGGGTGGTGCTGGCCTCGGGCGGCTTCTCGCACGACCAGGCCCTGCGCGAGAAGCACCTGCCGCACCCCACGTCCACGGCCTGGACGCACGCCTCGGAGGGGCAGACCGGCGACGCCCTGCGCTGCGGTGAGGAACTGGGGGCCGCCACCGATCTGCTGGACCGGGTGTGGGGCGCGCCCTCGGTGTGCCCGCCGGGGGAGAAGCCGTTCTTCCTCGTCGCCGACCGGGGCATCCCGGGGATGGTCATCGTGAACGAGGCGGGGGAGCGGTACGCCGATGAGGCCCTGCCGTACCACGCGTTCGTGGACCGGATGTACGCCGCCGACCGGCCCGAGGCGCGGACCGTACCGTCCTGGCTGATCCTCGACGCCCGCTCCAAGGCCCGGTACCTCTTCGCCGGGCTCTTCCCCGGACAGCCCTTCCCGAAGCGGTGGCTGGAGAGCGGCTTCCTGAAGAAGGCGGACACGGTGGAGGAACTGGCCCGCGCGATCGCGGCGCCCGGCCTGCCCGCCACGATCCACCGGTTCAACGGGCACGCCGAGCGGGGCGTGGACGAGGACTTCGGGCGCGGGAACAGCGTCCACGACCGCTACTACGGCGACCCGACCCTGGCGAACCCGAACCTCGCACCGATCGACAAGGGCCCCTTCTACGCGGTCCCCGTGCACCCGGGGGACATCGGCACCAAGGGCGGCCTGGTCACCGACGGGGACGGTCGGGTGCTCCGCGAGGACGGCGGCCCGATCCCCGGCCTCTACGCCTCCGGCAACTGCTCGGCGGCGGTGATGGGGGAGACCTACCCCGGCCCGGGCGCGACCATCGGCCCGGCCATGGCCTTCAGCTGGGCGGCGGTCAACGCCATCGCCGCCGGGCTCGGCTGAGGAACGCGGCGTCGGGGCGGCGGGCTCGCACCGCCCGCCGTCCCGAGGTCGCCGCCCTCGGTCAGGAGAGCTTGCCGTTGTAGTCCGGCAGCTTGACGGTGCGCTCCGCGTGACCGCCGACGAGGTCGGTCGGGCTGTTGCCGATGTTGGCGATGATCGTGTAGCCGCGCGCCTCGATCTCCGCCCGCTTGCCCGTCTTGTAGGCGCTGACCTCGTCGAACAGGTCGGGCAGGTCACGGACGTAGAGCCCCGAGACCGGGTAGCCCACGGCCTTGAGGTTGTGCTCGGTGAGGGACTGGATGATCCCGGGGCGGGCGGTGACGAAGAAGATCGCGACACCGCGCGCGTGCGCGTACTGGGTCAGCGCGCGGACCTTGCTGATCGCGGGGGTCGGGAAGGTCCAGAACCAGTGGAAGTCCGTCTCCAGCGAGGTGTTGTCGATGTCCAGGACGAGGGCGGGCTTCTCCCCGGTGGGCGAGGCGGCGATGCGCGCCTCGATGGCGGGCCGGGCCGCGTCGATCACGGCGGCGACGTCCCGCTGCCAGGTGGCGTAGTCGATGCCGAGGATCGCGGCGTTGCCGCCGGGCGCCGAGGCGGCCGGGGCGGCGGACGGCGCGGACACGGGCGCCGGCGCCGGGACGGGCGCGGCCTGGGCGGCGGTGGCCGGAACCAGCGTCAGGACGGCGGCGGCCGCGGCCACGCCGACGGCGGCGGTACGGGGCATACGGGTGCGGCGGGTGCTGCGCATGGGGGGCGCTCCTCGGTCACGGGATTGGCATGTACGTGACCAGAGTTGGCGAGAACCGACCCCCTGTCTACTGGCCGGTAGGAAACTTTTCGTAGCCGCGTGATGAATGATCTACGTGGTGCAGTCGAGGACGGTCGCGCACAGCCCGCACCGGGCCCGCAGCCGCCCGCACACCGGCACCCGCAGTCGCTGCGCACACACCGGACACGGGAAGCTCACCCGCAACCCGGCGCCACTCCCGTCCTGTTCGAAGCGGTACGCCGAGCCGTCGGCGGGACCCGCTCCCGCCCCCGCGCGCCGCGCCTTCGCGTACCGCCGCCGCGCCAGTGGCCCGGCGGCCGTCAGCGGGGCCCGGCGGTGGTCCCGCTCGGCCAGGGCGCGCCCGCGCACGTAGGCCTCGTAGGCCTGGGGGCTGGTGAACCAGGTGGCCGGATCCTCGCCGAACAGGGCGGCGCGTTTGGCCAGGACGTAGCCGAACTCCTCCGGCGTGAGATAGCCGAACCGCTGGTGGGTCAGCGCGTCCTCGCGGTAGGCGTCCAGGAGCAGCCAACCCGCCCCCAGATACGCGGCGGCGGTGTCGGTGAGGATCTCGTTCTCGACGGTCCCCGGGAAGCGCAGGTCCAGTCGGTGCAGCAGGACGTGGGTCACCTCGTGCGCGAGAGCGGCCGCCAGGTCCCGGCGGTGGGTACGGAAGCGGTCGCTGACCTCGACGAAGTACTCCGGACCCGCGGCGAGCTCCACGGTGGCGGCCTGCTCCATCTCCCGGAAGGAGACCACCATGCGCGCGTCGGGCAGCCGTAGCGCCCGCACCGTGGCGGCGGCCACCCGCTGCGCACCCAGGTGGAGGTCGTCGCCGGCGTCGAAGGCGGCGTCCGCGGGGGCGAAGCTCGTGTCGTAGGCGCGGATCCCGTCGGCCGACAGTCGGCGGAAGAGCGCGGTGATCGAGGCGCGCACGGTCGCCAGATGCGGAAATCCGTGCTCGATGTGCCCGCTCCGCCCCCGGTTCTGCGTCATCAAGCCCTCCTTACCGCAATCCCTGCCGCTGGGGAGGGAGTTGGCCGAAATTGCCTTCTTGATGTCCACCGCACGCCTGTTGTGTCATGGACCCGTCATTCACCCGATGACGCGCACGCACAGCCCAACCCCCCACGAAAGGCAGTGTGTTGACTGTGACCACCCTTGTGCAGTTGATGAAGCGCACCCTCGCCGTCGGCGCCGTCGCCCTCGCCGCCGTCAGCCTCCAGCCCGGCACCGCCACCGCCGGCCCGGCACCCGTCGTCGGCGGCACCCGCGCCGCGCAGGGCGAGTTCCCCTTCATGGTGCGCCTCTCCATGGGCTGCGGCGGCGCCCTCTACACCCAGCAGATCGTCCTCACCGCCGCCCACTGTGTGAGCGGCTCCGGCAACAACACCTCCATCACCGCCACCGCCGGAGTCGTCGACCTCAACAGCTCCAGCGCCATCAAGGTCAAGTCCACCAAGGTCCTCCAGGCCCCCGGCTACAACGGCAAGGGCAAGGACTGGGCCCTCATCAAGCTCGCCAAGCCCATCAACCTGCCCACCCTCAAGATCGCCGACACCAAGGCCTACGACAACGGCACCTTCACCGTCGCCGGCTGGGGAGCCGCCCGCGAAGGCGGCGGCCAGCAGCGCTACCTCCTGAAGGCCAACGTCCCCTTCGTCTCCGACGCCAGCTGCAAGAGCTCGTACGGCAACGACCTCGTCCCGAGCGAGGAGATCTGCGCCGGCCTGCCCCAGGGCGGCGTCGACACCTGCCAGGGCGACTCCGGCGGCCCCATGTTCCGCCGCGACAACAACAACGCCTGGATCCAGGTCGGCATAGTCAGCTGGGGCGAAGGCTGCGCCCGGCCGAACTACCCCGGCGTCTACACCGAGGTCTCCACCTTCGCCGCCGCGATCAAGAGCGCCGCGGCCGGCATGTAGCTCCCCCCGCACGTCCCCCTCGCCCTTCCGACCGGTCACGCACCGGCCGGAAGGGCGAGCCCCTCGGGAACCGACCGGTGGCGGCAGCGGGCGAACGTGGGGCGGGTGGCGCATGGCGATCACCGTGGTCATCGTCACCACCTTCGGCCTCGACGAGTACGTCCACGCGGCGCTCCACGCGGAGCGTCCGGCTTCGTCCTGAAGGACGCCGGTCCGGCCGTGCTGGTTGAAGCGGTCCGCGCGGCAGCCGTCGGCGACTCCCTCGTCCCACCCGCCTGCTACGCAAGCCGGCCCCGCACACCCCGGCCGCCCGGGCTCGCGAAAGCCTCGCCGGAGTGTGAGGCGCGGGGTCCGACCCAGCCCCCGATCAAGCCTCGCCGGCGATTGAGGCGCGGGGTCCGGGGCGGAGCCCCGGGAGGCCCCGGCGCAGCCGGCCCGCGCTCCCGCAGTACGGGTCACCCTGCGCACCGTCCCGGCCGGCCTGGAGGCCCGCATCGCCGACGACGACGGCCCCACCCCCGAAGGCGGCCGGCTCGTCACGGCCACCCTGCCGCTTCGACCCGGTCTTCCGGCCGGGCCCGGCAAGATCCGAAAGAGGCGGCCTAACCCAGCGCGATGGCCCGCAGCGCCGCCAGATGCCGCTGGTAGACCGCCCGGCCCTCGGTGGTCAGCGAGAGCCAGGTGCGCGGACGCCGCCCGACCCGGCCCTTGCGGACCTCCACCAGTCCGGCCTCCTCCAGCGCCGCGACCTGCTTGGACAGCACCGAGTCCGAGACCTCGACCAGGTCCCGTACGAAACCGAACTCGGCTTTGTCCAGCGGAACCAACGCCGCCACCACCGACAGCCGTACGGGCGCGTTGAGCAGCGGCGCGAGATCGTGCCGCGGATGCCCGCCCCGCTTCGCCTCCGCCCCGGTGTCCGCGGTCGGCTCGTCCGTCATGTCGTCCTCCGCGTCTCGGTCCAGGCACCGATGGCCAGGGGCAGCGCACACGCCACCGCGGCCACCGCCGCGAACGGCACGCCGTGGCCGAACACCGCGGTGCCGAGCGTGACCGTCAGGGCGAACAGTGTCGCCCAGGACGCCACCAGCAGTACGTGCTTCTTCCCGGCCCCCCGCCGCATCACGCGCTGCCGCGCCGCGTACACGCTCAGCCCGGCCACGAGCAGCCCGTTGGCCACCGAGAACACCACCGCCGAGACCGGCCCGCGCCACAGCACCGCGATCGGCACGAGCACCAGCTGCCCGGCCGCGAACGCCCACAGGTAGCGCGCGTACCAGCCGCTGCGCTGCCGCGCCGCCCGCTCCACACCGGCCGCCCGGCCGAGCGCCCCGACCGCCTTCGCCGTCTCCTCCATGGTTCCCCCTCGCTCGCACACGGATGACCTTCCCCGGTCGATTTCCACTATGGCGAGTACTTTCCAATCCGGCAAGTAAAAAGGCGGTGTCTCACAGGCCGACTGCCGGAGGAACCGGCGGCCGCCGCCACGTATTCTCGGGAACCATGAACATCAGCGACATCGACAACGGCACCGGCACGGGCGCGGCCGACGACGCCGCAGGCATCGACGAGAGCGTCACCGCCGAACTCGCCCGCCTCCGCGACAGCATCGACAACATCGACGCCGCCGTCGTCCACATGCTCGCCGAACGCTTCAAGTGCACCCAGCAGGTCGGCCACCTCAAGGCCAGGCACCAACTGCCCCCCGCCGACCCGGGCCGCGAAGCCAGCCAGATCGCCCGCCTGCGCCAGCTCGCCGAGAACGCCAAACTCGACCCCGCCTTCGCCGAGAAGCTCCTCAACTTCATCATCGCCGAGGTCATCCGCCACCACGAGACGATCGCCGCGGGCGAAGAGTAAAGGACCGGGGTCCGGCCGCCCACTGCGGCAGCATGGGCCCCATGTCCGCACTGACGCGCAACGAAGCGCAGCTCCGAGCCCAGCTCCTCGACGTCCAGCACTACGCCGTCACCCTCGACCTCACCGGCGACGACGACGAGACCTTCGACTCCACCACCGTCGTCCGGTTCACGGCCCGCACCGCCGCAGACACCTTCATCGAGCTGAAGCCCGTCGAACTGCGCTCCGCCACCCTCGACGGCAACCCCCTCGACCCGGCAACCCTCGCCGACGACCGCCTCCCCCTCACCGGCCTCACCGAAGGCCCCCACGAACTGCACCTCGACACCCGGATGCGCTACTCCCGCACCGGCGAGGGCCTGCACCGCTTCACCGACCCCGCCGACGGACAGACGTACGTCTACAGCCAGATGTTCCTGGACGACGTCCAGCGGGTCTTCCCGGCCTTCGACCAGCCCGACCTCAAGGCCGTCTTCGAATTCACCGTCACCGCCCCCGCCCACTGGACCGTCCTCGCCAACGGCATCACCACCCGCACCGCCGACGCCCCCGACGGCAGCGGCGCCGGCATCTGGAAGTCCGCCCCCACCCCCCTCATCTCCACCTACCTCGCCGCCGTCGCCGCCGGCCCCTGGCACAGCATCCGCACCGAACACGCCGGACTGCCCTTCGGCATCCACTGCCGCCAGTCCCTCGCACCCCACATGGACGTCGACGCCGAGGAAATCCTCTCCGTCACCAAGGCCTGCTTCGACCGGTACCAGGAGAAGTTCACCGAGCCCTACCCCTTCGACTCCTACGACCAGGCCTTCGTACCCGAGTTCAACGCCGGAGCCATGGAGAACCCCGGACTCGTCACCTTCCGCGACGAGTTCATCTTCCGCTCCGCCGTCACCGACACCGAACGCCAGTCCCGCGCCATGGTCATCGCCCACGAGATGGCCCACATGTGGTTCGGCGACCTCGTCACCCTCGCCTGGTTCGACGACATCTGGCTCAACGAATCCTTCGCCGAATACATGGGCTACCAGACCCTCACCGAAGCCACCCGCTTCACCGACACCTGGACCGACTTCGGCGTCACCCGCAAGCCCTGGGGCTACGACGCCGACCAACGCCCCTCCACCCACCCCGTAGCCCCCACCCCCGACGACGTCCCCGACACCGCCTCCGCCCTCCTCAACTTCGACGGCATCTCCTACGCCAAGGGCGCCTCCGCCCTACGCCAACTCGTCGCCTGGCTCGGCGAGAAGGACTTCCTGGCCGGCATCAACACCCACTTCGCCCGCCACAAGTTCGCCAACGCCTCCCTCGCCGACTTCATCGACTCCCTCGCCGCCCACACCGAACGCGACGTCCGCGCCTGGGCCGACATCTGGCTGCGCACCACCGGCATCGACACCCTCACCCCCCGCATCGAGGAATCCGAAGGCCGCCCCGACACCCCCGCCGGCTGGACCCTCACCGTCGACCGCCGAGGCAGCCGCCCCCACCACATCGCCGTCGGCATCTACGACCGCGACCCCGCCGACGACCGCGTCCTCGAACTGCGCGAACTCCTCGACCTCGACATCCCCTCCGACGAGATCATCTCGGTCACCGGAGCCCGCCCCGCCCTCCTCGTCCTCAACGACGTCGACCTCACCTACGCCAAGATCCGGCTCGACGACACCTCCCTCGAAACGGCCCGGCGCAGCCTCTCCGGCATCCCCGACGCCCTCACCCGCGCCGTCGTCTGGAACGCCCTGCGCGACATGGTCCGCGACGGCGAACTCGACCCCCACGACTACCTGGCCACCGCCTCCGCGCACCTCCCCGAGGAGAACGACCTGGCCATCGTCCAGGGCGTCCTCGGCTTCGCCCGCACCCAGGTCGCCGTCCGCCACCTCGCCCCCGAACAGCAGTCCGGCGCGCTTACCACCCTCACCACCATCGCCCGCGACCTGCTCCGGCGCACCGAGGACGGTTCCGAACCCGGCATGCGGCTGACCGCCGTACGCACCCTCGTCGACAGCGCCACCCAGCCCGACACCATCGCCGCCTGGCTCACCGACGACACCGTCCCCGGCGGCCCCGCCCTCGACCCCGAACTCCGCTGGCGCATCCTCGGCCGCCTCGCCGTCCTCGGCGCCGTCGGCGAGAGCGACATCGACGCCGCCCTCGCCGCCGACACCAGCGCCACCGGCCAGGAAGGCGCCGCCCGCTGCCGCGCCGCCCTCCCCACCCCGGAGGCCAAGGCGGCCGCCTGGGACCGCCTCTTCCACGACGACAGCCTGTCCAACTACCTCTTCAGCGCCACCGCCCAGGGCTTCTGGCAGCCCGAACAGGCCGAACTGCTCACGCCGTACGTCACCCGCTACTACCCGGAGGCCGTCGCCCTCGGCGCCCGCCGAGGCCCGGCCATCGGCGAAGCCGCCGGCCGCTGGGCGTTCCCCGCGTACGCCATCGACGAGTCCAACCTCCAGGCCGGCCACACCTGCCTCCAGAACCCGGACATCCTCCCCCTCCTGCGCCGCAAACTGGTCGACCAACTCGACGACCTGGCCCGCGCCCTGAAGGTCCGCTCCCGCTAGCGCAGGCGACGGAAACCGACGACGGGTATCCGAGGAACCGGGGGAGCCAAGGCCGGGGACGGGGACGGGGCGGGGTGTTGTCCGGGACGTAAAACGTGATTTGTTGGCGCAAAAACGGCCCGTGACGCGGCACCACCGCCAGGGCGCCATAAATCATGCAGTCCCGGACGACACCCCGCCCCGGCCCTGGCCCCGGCCCCCACCACGCCACCGCCCCGGCGCCACCGCCCCGGCCCTGGCCCCGGCTCCATCGCGCCCCCGCCCCGGCGGGGCCGTCCCGGCACCCCGCCCTCCCGCCCCGGCACCCCCGCCCCCGTACGAACAAGCCGCACCGGCAGACTCACGCCGGCAACGCCCCCGGCCGAGCCGCCCGCAGGGCCCCGGTCGAGCCGCCCGCAGGGCCCCCGGTCGAGCGACCGACTCCGGACAAACCCCGGCGGTTACCCCATTCGGGTCTGATCGTTGTACCCGTCGGGGCGGTGCCCGCCGCGCAACGGCCCGCACCGCCCCGCCCCGCAACGGCCCGGCCGAACCCGCCGAGCCCGGCCGAACCGGCCGCCCGGCCCCGGAGGGACCCCGATGACCGCGCCGCCCGGCAACCGCGCACCCGCGACACCCCCGCTCGCCGGAGGCCCCCACGGCGCCACCGCCCTGCGCCCCCTCCTCGACACCGTCCTCGACGCCCTCACCACCGGCGCCGAGGCACGCCGCGGCCCCCTCCCCACCGGCGGCCCCACCGCCGTCACCGCCCGCGTCCACGCCGCCCTCGGCGACGCCGGCGTACTCCCCGCCCACGGCACCGGCGCCCACGAAGCCCTCCGCACCCTCGTCCACACCCTCGCCGCAGGCGCCGCCGACCCCGCCGACCCGCTCTGCGCCGCCCACCTGCACTGCCCCCCGCTCGCCGTCGCGGCCGCCGCCGACCTCGCCGCAAGCGCCCTGAACCCCTCCCTCGACTCCTGGGACCAGGCCCCCGCCGCCTCCGCCGTCGAAGCCCTCCTCACCCGCACCCTCGCCGCCGAGTTCTACGCCACCCCCCACGCCGACGCCCTCGTCACCACCGGCGGTACCGAGGCCAACCAACTCGGCGTACTCCTCGCCCGCGAACGCCACGGCCCCGCCCTCACCGTCCTCCACGGGGCCAACGCCCACCACTCCGTCCCCCGCGCCGCATGGCTCCTCGGCCTGCCCCCGGCCACCGAAATCCCCACCCCCGCCGGCGTCCTCGACCCCGCCCGCCTGGCCGAGGTACTCGCCGCCACCCCCGGCCCCGCCCTCGTCACCGCCACCGCCGGCACCACCGACGCGGGCCTCATCGACCCGATCCACCGCATCGCCGACCTCTGCGACCGTTACGGCGCCGACCTCCACATCGACGCCGCGTACGGCGGTCTCCTCGCCCTCAGCCCCCGCCACCGCGACAAGGTCGCCGGACTCGACCGCGCCCACTCCCTCACCATCGACCTGCACAAACTCGGCTGGCAGCCCGTCGCCGCAGGCCTCCTCGTCGTCCCCGACACCACCCTCCTCACCCCCCTCGCCCACCAGGCCGACTACCTCAACGCCACCGACGACACCGAAGCCGGCCTGCCCGACCTCCTCGGCCGCTCCCTGCGCACCACCCGCCGCCCCGACGCCCTCAAGATCGCCACCACCCTCCGGGCCCTGGGCCGCGACGGCCTCGCCGCACTCATCGACCGCACCATCGACACCGCACACCACCTCGCCCGACTTCTCGACGCCCACCCCGGCTTCGAACTCCACGCACCCCCCACCCTCACCACCGTCCTCTGCCGGCCCACCCACGCCGACGACGACCACCTCGCCACCCTGCGACGCACCCTCCTGCACCAAGGCCGCGCCGTCCTCGGCCGCACCCACGCCGACGGCCGCCTCTGGATCAAAGCCACCCTGCTCAACCCGCACACCACAGCGGGGGACCTGGACCAGCTCATCTCCCTCCTGGAAGGCAGCACCCACCGATGACCGCCCAGCTCGACGCCCCCTACGACCTCGTCGGAATCGGGATCGGCCCCTTCAACCTGTCCCTCGCCGCCCTCGCCGACGGGCTGCCCCGACAAGGCGCCGGCGAACTCGCCACCGCCTTCTACGACCAGCGCCGCGACTTCCGCTGGCACCCCGGACTCCTCATCGAAGGCGCCACCCTCCAGGTCCCCTTCCTCGCCGACCTCGTCACCCTCGCCGACCCGGCCAGCCCTTGGAGCTTTCTCAGCTACCTCAAACACAAGGAACGACTCTTCCCCTTCTATTTCGCCGAGCAGTTCCACATCCACCGCGCCGAATACGACGCCTACTGCCGCTGGGTCGCCGGCCGCGTCCCCGGACTCCACTTCGGCCATCAGGTCGACGCCGTCCGCTGGAACCACGAACGCGACCTCTTCGAGGTCGACTTCACCCAACTCGACGCCACCGGCGAAGCCGAAGCCCTCGGCCGCACCTACACCCACAACCTCGCCCTCGGGATCGGCACCGCCCCCTACGTCCCCGAACCCCTGCGCCCCCTCGCCGACGCCCCCACCGTCCCCGTCATCCACTCCGCCGACTACCTCGACAACCGCCGACGCATCCTCGGCGCCGAACACGTCACCGTCATCGGATCGGGCCAGTCCGGCGCCGAAGTCTTCCTCGACCTCCTCCGCGCCCGCCCCGTCGGCCGCGAACGCCTCACCTGGCTCGCACGCACCCCCTCCTTCGCCCCCATGGAGTACTCCAAGCTCGGCCTCGAACACTTCACCCCCGACTACACCCGCTACTTCCACTCCCTCCCCGAACCCGTACGCGACCAGCTCGTCCCCGCCCAATGGCAACTCCACAAGGGCATCGACGCCGACACCATCGCCGCCATCCACGCGGAGCTCTACCGCCGCACCCTCCACGGGGGCTGGCCCGACACCGTCCTCACCCCCGGAGTCAGCGTGCGTACCGCCGGCCGCGTCGCCACCACCAAGGTCGAACTCCACCTCGAACACACCGAGCAGGGCACCCGCTCCCGCCTCACCACCGACGCCGTCGTCCTCGCCACCGGCTACCAGGAACGCCCCCTCGGCAACCTCCTCGCAGGCCTCGACCCCTACCTGCGCAAGGACTCCTCCGGCCGCCCCCGCATCGACGACCGCTACCGGATGATCCTCGACCCCACCGTCACCGGCAGCATCTTCGTCCAGAACGGCGAACGCCACACCCACGGCGTCGGCGCCCCCGACCTCGGCCTCGCCGCCTGGCGCAGCGCCGCCATCCTCAACACCCTCACCGGCAAGGAGCCCTACCCCCAGCCGGATCGCACCGCCTTCACCACCTTCGGCCTCGAACAGCGCGAACCCACCCGCCCCCGCCCTGCCGGCGAACTCCGCCCGCTCGTCGAACACCCTTGAGAGGCACGGCAGTCCGGTGATCGAGACCCCCGCCCCCAGCGTCCCGGGGCCGCCACGAGGGGCGGGAGCGTGAGCGGTACAACTATCCGCGCGGGTCGAACGTCTCTTCTGTCGAAGAAACGTTTCCAGGGGGTTTTGTCTGTGAAGTTTTCCCGGATTGCCGCAGCGGTGACCACCGCTGCCCTCGCTCCGGCCGTCCTCATCGCGTCACCGGCGTTCGCCGCCGGCCCCGACGCCCCGGCCAACGGCAACCACCCGGCACCGACCGCGCCGGACCAGACCACGCCGGACCAGACCGTGCCCGACCAGGCCGAAGAGGACCGCAAGACCATCCTCGCGATCATCGCCCACCCGATGGCCAGCGAGTTCATGCAAGAAGCCGGCCGCAAGGCCATCGCCGACGGCCCCAAGGCCATGCGCAAGTTCATCGAAGTCGACCAGCACAACATCCGCATGGACGACTACCGCATCGAGATCCTGCGCCTCCTCCCGGGCGCCGGCCCCGGCCTGAAGGAGGGCATCAACAAGGTCCTCAGCGACGGCAACACCATCGAAAAGCTCCGCCACTTCTACGACGTGACCCAGCACGAGCTGCGCGACGACGACAACAAGGTCGAGATCTCCCGGCTCATCGGCACCGGCGGCACCGGCGTGAAGGAAGCCGGCAAGAAGGCACTCAAGGGCACCCCCGCCGACCGCGCGGAGTTCCTGAAGACCGGCCGCCACCTCGCCCAGGCCCAGGACGACCGGGTCGAGCTGGCCCGCATCGACGAGGGCTGGGACGGCCCGATCCTGACCGAGGCCATCGACAAGCTCCTGAACGGACCGACGACCCCGGCCGAGCTGCGCCACTTCCTGGAAGTGACCCAGTACGAGCTCCGCGACCAGGACAACCGCGTCACCATCGCGAAGATCATCGACGGTGGTGGTCCGGAACTCGTCAAGGCCGGCCGCGCCGCCCTCGCCGGCACCCCCGCCGACCGGACCGAGTTCCTCAAGACGGGCCGGCACGAAGCCCACGCCAAGGACCAGGCCGCCAAGAACAACGAAAAGCCGACCCCCGGCAAGGACGGCAAGGACGGCAACGGCACCGGAACGGGCTCCGGCACCAACGGCACCGGCACCACCACCGCCAACACCGCCGTCACCGCCCAGGGCCACAACGGCTCCCCCCTCGCCACCACGGGCGCGGGCGACCACACCACCATGATCGCCGGCGGCGCGGGCACCGCGCTCGCCGCCGGCGCCGGACTGCTCCTCGCCGCCCGCATGCGCCGCGCAGGCGCCGCACGCTGACCGGACCCGCACCACCAGGGGCGGCCGGCCGCGGCACACCGCAGCCGGCCACCCCGCCGGGCCGATCCGACAAGACCCTTTAGAACACCGCGACCCCGGCCCGCGTCAGACGCCAGTCCACCGACGCGAACTGCGCCACGTCGATCGTCCCCTTCGCCTTCACCCACTGGATGATCGTGTTACGGATCTCGTCCGAGTTCGCCCACAGCTGCTTGGCCTGCGGAACGTGCGGGAAGTTCCCACCACCCGACGCCCGGTAGTTGTTCACCGCCAACACGAACTGCGCCGCCGGATCCACCGGCTTCCCCTGGAACGACAACCCCGTGATCCGCGAACCCGCCGGCTGCGCGATGTCGATGTCGTACGTCAGCCCGTACACCGCGTCGTAGTTGTAGTCCGGAATGCTCTCCGCGTTCGTCAGCTTCGCCGGATCCACCACATCACCCGGCGCCGTCCGCACGAAGTACCGCGCCGAGTACTCCAGGTAGTCCTTCACCTGCGCACCCGTCAGCAGCCGCGCCTCCATCGTGTTCTCGAACGGATACAGACCCGCCGCGTCCTTGATCGTCACCTGACCGGCCGGGATCGACGCCGTACGCGAGAAGCACGACGCCTGCGACAGCACCGGCAGCGTCGCCCACTGCGAACCGGCCAGCGCACCCTTCACCGTCTCCGCCTGCACATGGTTGATCAGATCGATGATCGCGACGTCCTTGAACGCCCCTTCCGCCGACGACATCGCCTGCGTCGACGTACCGATCACCTGGTTCACGTACGCCACGACCTTGCGGTGCTCGTCCGACAGCAGCCGCGTGATCTTCTTGTCCTCCGCGACCGTGTTCGAGTTCAGCACCTTCGCCGCGACCTTCGTCACCGACCAGCGGCCCTTCTCCCACGTCAGCTCGAAGTCGAACAGCGTCAGCCGCTGCCCCCACTTCAGCGGCTCCGACAGCACCACGTCCTTGCCGGTCGCCTTGTTCTTCACCCGGTACTCCGGGATCTCCGTGTGCGCGTGCCCCACCAGGATCGCGTCGATCCCCGGCACCTGCTCCGCCACCAGCCCCGCCGCGTTCTCGATGTACGGCAACTGGTCCCCGTACGAGGACGTACCGCTCGAACCGGAATGCGCCGACACGATCACCACATCCGCGCCCATCGAACGCAGCTTCGGCACGTACTTCGCCGCCTGCTCCTCCAGCCCCGGGAACGTCATCTTCCCCTGCACGTTCGCCTTGTCCCAGATCGCGATACCCGGGTTCGTCAGCCCCAGCACCGCCACCTTCACATCACGCCCGCACGGAGTCCGCAGCTTGTGCATGCTGTACGGCGCGAACGCCGGCCGCAGCGACTTCGCATCCAGCGCGTTCGCCCCCAGCAGCGGGAAATCGCACTGCTCCTCGAACTTCCGCAGCACCGGTATGCCGTAATTGAACTCGTGGTTCCCCAGCGCCGCCGCGTCATAACCGATCGCGTTCATCGCCTGCGCCATCGGGTGCACCGGACCACGCCGCGCCGTGATCGGATCCACCTTCGCGTAGTAGTACGAAAGCTGCGTGCCCTGGATCGTGTCACCCGCGTCGATCAGCAGCGTGTTACGCCGCCCCTTCTCCGCCCGCACCTGCTCCACCAACGTCGAGATCTTCGCCAGACCGACGTCGTTGTGCGCCTTGTCGTCGAACTCCTTGTCCGTGAAGTAGTCCCAGTTGAAGACATTCCCGTGCAAGTCGGTCGTACCCATCACCGTGAACGCGTACGTCCGCGCCCCCGCACCGGACGCCTTCACATCCTGCGCAGCCGCCACGGCCGGGGAGCTCGTGGCCCCCGCCAACGCCACAGCGGCACCCGTAGCGGCCGAAGTGCCCAGAAAAGTCCTACGGTCGAACGCCATACCATCTCCCTTTTGAGGCCTGAACAACGCGCGTAGATTCTGACCCAGCAGCAACAAGCCGCAACACCCCCGACAGGTTTCGATCCGGTGACCACACCCGAACGAGCGACAGTGCGACAGTGGAAACCATGACCCAGGACGCATCGCACCAGCCCTACGGAACCCCCGAAGTACCCCGCGTAGCAGTCCGCGGCGAAGCCCGCATCGAAGTCGACCCCGAGATCGCCCGCATCGGAATCACCGTCAGCGCCCGCGGCACCGACCGCCGCACCGCACTCGAAGACCTCACCCGCCGCAACAACGCCGCCCTCGACCTCATCAAGAGCTACGGCGACCCCGTCGAAAAACTCGAAACCGGCGCCTTCTCCATCACCCCCGAACTCACCCGCCACGGCCGTGCCGAACGCGTCCGCGCCTACCACGGCCGCGTCCACATCACCGCCGAACTCAGCGACTTCACCACCCTCGGCGAACTCACCACCCGCCTCGCCGACCTCGAACTCACCGAGGTCGACGGCCCCTGGTGGGCTCTGCGCCCCACCTCACCCGCCCACGGCCGAGCCCGCCGCCAAGCGGTCCTCGAAGCCGTCCAACGCGCCCGCGAATACGCCGAAGCCCTCGGCGCGAACCTCGCCGCCCTCGTCGAACTCGCCGACCTCGGCGCCGAGAACGCCGCCCCCTTCACCCCCGCCCCCGGCGCCGGCATGCGCACCATGGCCTTCAGCGCCACCGAGGACGCCGGCCCCCCGCCCCTCGACCTCGAACCCCAACGCCAGACCGTCTACGCACAGGTGAACGCCCGCTTCACCATGACCCCTCCGCAACTCTGAAGAACCCATAAACGCCGCCCCGGGGGTGCTCATCAGAGCACCCCCATGCACATTCAACAGTTGTCAACAAGCTTTTGCTCAAAGGTTGTTGAGTGGACACCCGGAACCGATTTCCTACCCGCAGGTAGGGGAATACGCTCGACCCATGCGCCGAGCGAAAATCGTATGTACCCTGGGCCCCGCCACCGACTCATACGACCAGATCAAAGCCCTGGTCGAAGCCGGAATGGACATCGCCCGCCTCAATCTCAGCCACGGCACCACCGCCGAACACGAGGAGCGCTACCAGCGCGTACGCAAGGCCTCCGACGAGACCGGCCGCAGCGTCGGCATCCTCGCCGACCTTCAAGGCCCGAAGATCCGCCTCGGCCGCTTCCGCGAAGGACCCGTACTCCTTGAACGCGGCGACGCGTTCACCATCACCGTCGAGGACCACGAAGGCGACCGCCACACCTGCGGCACCACCTACAAAGGCCTCGCCACCGACGTCACCACCGGCGAACTCATCCTCGTCGACGACGGCCGCGTCACCCTCGAAGTCACCGAGGTCGACGGCCCCCGCGTCCACACCCGCGTCATCGAAGGCGGCATGGTCTCCGACCACAAAGGCCTCAACCTCCCCGGCGTAGCCGTCTCCGTCCCCGCCCTCTCCGAAAAAGACATCGAAGACCTCCGCTGGGCCCTGCGCACCGGCGCCGACGTCATCGCCCTCTCCTTCGTCCGCAGCGGCCGCGACATCCAGGACGTCCACCGCATCATGGACGAAGAAGGCCGACGCCTCCCCGTCATCGCCAAGGTCGAAAAGCCTCAAGCCGTCGAAAACATCGACGACATCGTCGCCGCCTTCGACGGCATCATGGTCGCCCGCGGCGACCTCGGCGTCGAAATGCCCCTCGAACAAGTCCCCATCGTCCAAAAGCGCGCCATCAAACTCGCCAAGCGCAACGCCAAACCCGTCATCGTCGCCACCCAAATGCTCGACTCGATGATCGACAACTCCCGCCCCACCCGCGCCGAAGCCAGCGACGTCGCCAACGCCATCATCGACGGCACCGACGCCGTCATGCTCTCCGGCGAAACCAGCGTCGGCAAATACCCCATCGAAACCGTCCGCACCATGTCCCGCATCGTCGAAGCCGCCGAAGAAGACATCCTCGCCAAGGGCCTCCCCCCACTCACCGACCGCAACAAGCCCCGCACCCAAGGCGGAGCCGTCGCCCGCGCCGCCGCCGAAATGGGCGACTTCCTCGACGCCAAATTTCTCGTCGCCTTCACCCAGAGCGGCGACACCGTCCGCCGACTCTCCCGCTACCGCTCACCCATTCCCCTCCTCGCCTTCACCCCCGACCAGGCCACCCGCTCCCAGCTCAACCTCACCTGGGGCGTCGAAACCTTCCTCGGCCCCCACGTCGACTCCACCGACGCCATGGTCGCCCAGGTCGAAGAAGAACTCCTGCGCATCGGCCGCTGCGTACCCGGCGACATCGTCGTCATCACCGCCGGCTCACCCCCCGGCGTCACCGGATCCACCAACCTCGTCCGCATCCACCACATCGGCGACGCGGTCCGCTGACCCACGCGACGCACCGCGTCGGGCCACACCACCCGCCCGACGCGGTCACCCCCCGCTCGCGCCTACCAGCCGAACCGCCGATCCACCACCGCCGCGAACTCCTCGAACGACAACACCGCATCCCCATTCGCATCGGCCGCGTCGAACAACGCCGACGACGCCTCCGCATCCCCCACACCCCAGAACGGCAGATCCCCCCGCGCCGCCGGAGTCGGCCCCTTCGACCGCAGCGCCGAGATCACCTCCGCCCGCGTCAGCTCCCCGTCCTCATCCAGGTCGAGCGCGCCGAACAACTTCCGGGCCTTCTCACCCATCACGCATTCCCTCGTCGAACCATCGCTTGACCTCAACCTAACCTGAGGTCATACGGTCGCCACATGACGATCAAGGAACACTCGCAGCAGCAGCTCGCCGCCCAGCCCATCGGCCACTGGACCCGCGAAGCCGCACACCTGATCATCGGCGGCCTCCGCACCGCCCTCGCCGAAGAACACCTCACCCAGCCCCACTGGTGGACGCTCAACCACATAGCAGGCACCCCCGGCCACTGGACCCGCGAGGCCCTCATCGCAAAGCTGGCTCCCTACGACGACCAGGACACCGACTTCGAGGCCGTCCACGACGACCTCACCACCCGCGGCTGGATCACCGAGACCGACCACCGCCTCACCCTCACCGAAGCCGGCGAAGCAGGCCGCCTCCGCGCCCACGCCCGCAACGCCAAGGTGCACGAGGCCATGCGGCAGGGCATCGACGACGCCACCTACGCCGCCACCATCGACACCCTCCGCCGCCTGGTCGCCAACCTCGGCGGCAACGGCGACCTGCCCTAACGCCATACTGGCCCCTCACCACGCACACATGGGGGACGGACCGAATGACCACGCGGCAGGCACACCACGACTGCGCACCACGCCCGGGCACCTGCCGCCTCCCCGAACCATGGATGTGCGACGTGTTCTACGTCGACGGCAGCCTCCGCGACATCACCGTCGCCGACACCGACGACACCCACTGGCAGCAGGTCCTACGCCACCTCCGCAGCACCGCCGACCAACTCACCTGGTACTACGACCCCGAGGGACACGACCTCGACCCGAACGACACCAGCGACCCGTTCGCCACCATCGAGGACGGCTACACGGCAACCCTCGGCGTCCGATACGGTCACACCCGCTTCTCGGCCCATCTGCCGGTCGACGGGATCGAATTCTCCCTCTGGCCCGACGCCATCGAGGACGGCGCCCACGTCGCCGACGTACTGCGCTTCCTGACCGAACTGGGCACGGCCTGCGACCGCCCCGCCGTCCTCACCGCCGAGACCGTCACCGGCCACCACCAACTACCGCCCCTGATTACCTACGACCCCTCCACCGGAACCACCACGCACCTCTGAACCCTGGCCACACTGACACTCAAGGTGTCATGATGACATCATGGGTGTCGATGAGCGTGCGAAGAACGAGCCCCCACCGGGGCCCCTGCTGTACGAAGTGATCCGCAACCTCTGGCCACTGCACCGCACCATCGTGCGCGCCGTGGAACGGGAGCTGACGGGCACGGGGATGACCGCCGGCCAGCACGCGGTGATGGACGAACTGCACAGGGCCGGCCCCCGAACCGTCCCCCAACTCGCCCGCCTGCTCGGCCTGGACCGACAGCCCGTCCAACGCCTCGTGAACGACGCGACAACCCTCGGGCTCACCGAGACCGCACCCAACCCGGAACACCGACGCTCCCACCTGATCCGGCTCACCCCCCAAGGGGAAGCCGCCATCCGGAGCATCCAGGAAGCCGAGGAAACCGAACTACGGCGCCGGCTGTTCGATCTCACCACCGGCGACGTCGCGACGACCCTGCACGTACTCCGACGCCTCGGCGAAGAATTCAAGGACCTCGCACAGAACGCCCCACCCCACCCCACGGACCGACGAGGCGACCCACGATGACGCACACGCGCACACCCGCCATCACCGCCATCACCGCCGCCACCGCACCCATCGACGCGGGCGAACTCTTCTACGAGTCCACCGGCGAGGGACCCCCCGTCGTCCTGCTCCACGGCGGCATGCTCGACCTCACCATGTGGGACGAGCAATTCACCCGGCTCGCCACCCTCGGGCACCACGTCATCCGCTACGACGCCCGCGGCCACGGCCGCTCCTCCACCGTCTCACGGGACTACGCCCACCACGACGATCTCCACGCCCTGCTCACCCACCTCGACATCCCCCGCGCCACGCTCGTAGGACTCTCCCTCGGCGCACGGACCGCCATCGACACGGCCCTGGCCCACCCGCAGTCCGTCTCCGCACTGATCCTCGCCTCGCCCGGCGTGAGCGGCCGACCCTTCACCGACCCCTACGTCGCACACCACACCGCACAGCAGATCGCCGCGATCGGCGACCCGGCCCACGGCGCACAACGGTTCGTCGAGCACTTCCTCCGGATGTGGGTGGACGGACCCCACCGCGAACCGTCCCAGGTCAACCCCCGACTCCGCGCACGACTCCACGCGTCGGCGACCGCCAACGTCGCACGACACGCCCACGGGCTCGGCGCCGGGACGCCGCAGGAAATCGGCGCGGCGGACCGACTGGCCTCCATCGGCGCACCCACCCTCGTGCTCGACGGAGAACTCGACAGCACCGACATCACGTCGAACGCCCAAGCCATCGCCCGAAGCGTGCCCGACGCCGAACACCAACGGCTCGCCTCGGCGGCCCACATGGTCAACCTCGAAAGCCAGGGACCCTTCAACCTCGCGGTCGAATCCTTCCTCGCGTCCACGACCGACCACACCTGAGCACACCCACGGTCACCCCGGCACGTCGTCCCCACGCACGGCGGCGGCGACCAGCCCGGTCAACGCCTCACGGGACACCTCGCCGCCGCTCACCAGCCGATCGAACACCAGCCCGTCGATGCACGTCAGCAGCGTGTGCGTCCGATCCTCCACATCCGTCACACCACGCGCGGCGAGAAAGAGCCGGACCGCCTCACGGCCGGCGTTCTCACGAGGGATGAGGATCTCGCGCAACTCCGGATCGCGCACGCTCTCGACGGCGCAGGCGTAGCGCGCCAGTGAGCGCCGACGCCCCTCACCCGTCAGCCGCTGCCGGGTGAGCGCCACCATGCCGTCCACCAACTCCCCGACCGTACGCAGCGGCGGAAGCTCCTCCGCCATCGCCTGCAACTCCGCCTGGTCGACCTGAACCAGACGCGTGACGAGACCGGCGAGCAACGCCGCCCGGGTGCGGAAGTACGTCGACGTGGTACCGGGCGGCATCCCCGCCCTGCGGTCGACAGCCCGATGGGTCAACCCGCGCATGCCCTCGTCCGCCAGCACGTCGAGAGCCGCATCCGCGAGCAAGGTACGTCGATCCGAAGCCATACCCCCTTTCTACACCTGTAGACCCTCAGGTAGCCTCCACCTTCTACAGCTGTAGAAAACGGGGGTCGGACATGAACAACACAGCCGTAGTGGTCGGAGGCGGCATCGGCGGACTCGCCACCGCCCTCGGACTCCACCGCATCGGATGGAACGTCACCGTCATCGAACGCTCCCCGACCCCCGAAGACGCCGGAGCCGGCATCTCACTCGCCGCCAACGGCCTCCACGCACTCGACGAACTCGGCATCGGCCACGCCGTACGCGCCGCCTCCCGCAACCAATACACAGGCGGCACCCGCACCCCCAACGGCACCTGGCTCACCCACATGAACGGCACCGCACTCGAAGAAGCCGTAGGCACACCCATCGTCGGCATCCCCCGCGCCACCCTCCACCGACTCCTGCGCGAACACCTCCCCACCGACACACTCCGCATCGGCACCGAAGCCGGCCCCATCACACAGACCACCCCGACCACAGCCCGCGTCACCTACGGCACCACCACCCTCGACGCCGACCTCGTCATCGCAGCCGACGGCATCAACAGCCGCACACGCCACCACCTCTTCCCCACCCACCCCCACCCCACCTACAGCGGCTCCACCGTCCTACGCGCCATCACCGACCACCCCGTCGACCTCCACACCGACTTCGAACTCACCTGGGGCCACGGAACCGAATTCGGACACATCGCCTTCCTCGACGGCCGAGCCGAATGGCACGCCGTCCTCGACCTCCCCGCCCGAACCCGCTTCACCGACCCACTCACCGAACTACGCCGCCGATTCCGCACCTGGCACGACCCCATCCCCGCCCTCCTCGACGCCACCCACCCCGACGCCGTACTGCACCACGACATCAACGAACTCCCCACACCCCTCCCCACCTACGTGGCCGGACGGATCGCCCTGCTCGGCGACGCGGCACACGCCATGACCCCCCACCTCGGACAGGGCGCCTGCCAGGCCCTGGAGGACGCCGTCACCCTGGCCGCAGCCCTCGCCACCGAGCCGACCGTCCCTGCCGCCCTCACCCGCTACGACGCCGAACGCCGCCCCCGCGCCCAAGCGGTGGCACGAGCCGCCCGCCAAGCCGGCCGGATGGGCCAGCAGCTCTCCCACCCCTTGGCCGTCGCCCTCCGCAACACGGCCATGCGACTGACCCCCTCCCGCGCCGCGACCCGCATGATCCTCCGCCACCACACCTGGGTCCCTCCACGGCTCGCCTAGTACTTCGGCCCGATGTGGGCGTCCATGAGGGCGACGCAGGCCTTCCGCGCGACGGACACGTTGAACGGATCACTGCCCCGCGCCAACACCGTCCACCGGACCCCGACCTTGGTCAGCGTGTCGGTGCAGAGCTTCCGGATGTCGTCGGACTTGTTCGTGAAGAGGTACCTGGGGTATTCGTAGCGTTTCTTCACGCCCCCGACCATGCGGGTGGTCCAGTTGGTGATCCTGCATCCGTCGGAGTGGATCAGCCCCCGCAGGAACGCCCACGGGTGAGCGTCCACGATTTCCTGCTGCCAGCTTTCGAGAACGATCGCTCGCTCGTGTTTCCTGCCCGGTCCGTGTTGAGGGAAGAGGCATTCAAGGTGCTTCGAGTAGACCTTGACGTTGTGACAACCGACCTTCCGGACGCGGCACACCCGATTGGAGGGGAAGACTCGCTCCATCGCCCGTTCGGCGGAATCCATCAGGCCGGGCCAGTGGTCGTCGCATGTGATCATGAGGTTGGGGACGCGGTGCCCCGAGTAGTGACTTATGTGGCCGTCGCCCAGATAGAGCCCGAGCAGGTATGAATACGCCTCGGTGTCCAGGGGGCTCCCATCGCAGCGAGGGCAGTCTGGATCGTGGGATCCGGGACATTCCCCACGTGTTGCGCGGTCCAAGTGCTTCCAGTAGCCGATGGTGCCCAGCGGTACGTTCAGGCGCCGCGCAACGTCCGCGTTGCGGGTGCCTCCGCGCAAGAGGGAGAGGGCCGTCTGACGTGTTTCAAGGCTATGGAGCTCCATGGGGCCACACTCTGTGACGGCGACTCTCCGTGTGTGACAAAAAGCGGACGTTCACGCGATGGTGAACGTCCGCTTTCTGGATGCTGTGCCGGGTGCGGGACTCGAACCCGCAAGCCCTCACGGGCAGATGTGTTTGAGACATCCGTGTATGCCATTCCACCAACCCGGCAGGGTCGCACGTCGGAGTGTACCGGGTGACCACGCGGCGGCGCTGCTAGGTAGGCTCATCCAAGCAGCAGAGCCCCGCAAAGAGGAGCATCCGTGACCGCCGAGCACGAGTCGACGCCCACGCCCGACGCCGACCAGTCGCACGTTCCGCCGCTGACGACCCGCGTCGTCATCGCCGAGGACGAGGCGCTCATCCGTCTCGATCTCAAAGAGATGCTCGAAGAAGAGGGCTACTCCGTCGTCGGCGAGGCCGGTGACGGCCAGACGGCCGTCGAGCTCGCCCGTGAGCACCGTCCCGACCTGGTGATCCTCGACGTGAAGATGCCCGTCCTGGACGGGATCTCCGCGGCCGAGAAGATCGCGGAGGAGTCCATCGCGCCCGTGCTGATGCTCACCGCGTTCTCGCAGCGCGACCTCGTCGAGCGGGCGCGGGACGCCGGTGCGATGGCGTACCTCGTGAAGCCGTTCAGCAAGAGCGACGTGGTGCCGGCCATCGAGATGGCCGTGTCCCGGTTCGCGGAGCTGCGTGCGTTGGAGCAGGAGGTCGCCGACCTGTCGCAGCGGCTGGAGACCCGCAAGCTGGTGGACCGCGCCAAGAGCATTCTGCAGACGCAGTACGGGCTGACGGAGCCGGCCGCCTTCCGGTGGATCCAGAAGTCGTCCATGGACCGCCGGATGTCCATGCAGCAGGTCGCCGAGGTCGTCATCGAGGACGCCGAGGCGAAGAAGAAGGAGAGCGGCAAGTAGCGGCCGCCGCCGGACATGCGTGAGGCCCGCCTCCCCCCGAGGGGAGGCGGGCCTCACACGTTGTGTCAGTCCTCGCCGAGGTAGGCCTTGCGGACGTCCTCGTTGTGGAGGAGGTCGCGGCCGGTGCCGGAGAGAACGATCTTGCCGATCTCCATCACGTGCGCGCTGTCGGAGAGCGAGAGCGCCGCCTGGGCGTTCTGCTCGACGAGCAGGATGGTCATGCCGGCGGCCTTGAGGTCCTTGATGGTCGCCATGATCTTCTGCATCATCAGCGGCGACAGGCCCATGGAGGGCTCGTCCAGCATCAGGAGCTTGGGGCGGGACATGAGCGCGCGGCCCATGGCGAGCATCTGCTGCTCGCCGCCCGAGAGGGTGCCGGCGGCCTGCTTGCGACGCTCACCCAGGATGGGGAACATCTCGTAGGCGCGCTGGACATCCGCCTCGATGCCCTCCTTGTCGGTGCGCAGGAACGCGCCGAGCTGGAGGTTTTCGGCGATCGTCAGCCGGGGGAAGATGTGGCGTCCCTCGGGGGAGTGGGCGAGGCCCAGGGAGACGATCTTGTGGGCGGGTACGGCGGCCAGGGGCTGGCCGTCGAAGGTGATGCTGCCGCTCTTGGGCTTGATGAGCCCGGAGAGGGTGCGCAGGGTGGTCGTCTTGCCGGCGCCGTTGGTGCCGACGAGGCAGACGATTTCGCCTTCGTTGACTTCGAAGGAGATTCCCTTGACGGCTTCGATCTTGCCGTAGGCGACCTTGAGGTCTTCGACCTGGAGCAGTGCGGTCACTTGGCCTCTCCTTCCGTGCTGGTGGTGCTGGTGGTGCTGTCCGAGTCGGCGTCGGCCGGGGCGTCGGTGTCGCCGTCGGTGTCGGCTTCGGCCTCCGCTTCGGTTTCGGCGTCGGTCTCGGTGGCTTCGTCGGTGGCCTCGGCCGCAGCCTCGGTCTCCGTCTCGGCCTCGGCTTCGGTCGCTGCTGCGGCTTCGGCGGCGGCTTCCGCTGCTTCGACGGCGGCGTCGTCGGCGGCGCCCGGGTCGCCCTCGAAGGGCTCGCCGAGGTAGGCGGCGATGACGCGCTCGTCGCCCTGGACCTCGGCGGCGGTGCCTTCGATGAGCTTCTCGCCCTGGACGAGGCAGGCGACGCGGTCGCAGAGGTTGAAGATGAAGCGCATGTCGTGCTCGATGACGAGGACGGCGATGCCCATGTCGCGGATGGCGAAGATGAGTTCTTCGGCAGCGCGGGTTTCCTGCGGGTTCATGCCGGCGGTGGGCTCGTCCAGGAGGATGAGGCCGGGGTCGCTGGCGAGGGCGCGGGCGATCTCCAGCTTGCGCTGTTCGCCGTAGGGGAGGTTCTTGGCCAGGTGCTGGGCCTTGTTCTCCAGGCCGATGAACTCGAGGAGTTCCATGGCGCGCGCTTCGCTGGCGGCTTCGGCCTTCTTGAAGCCGGGGCCGCGCAGGAGTGCGGACCAGAGGCCTTCCTTGGTGCGGGTGTGGCGTCCGACGAGGACGTTCTCCAGCACGGTCATGTTGTGGAAGAGCCGGATGTTCTGGAAGGTGCGGGCGATGCCGGCCTCGGTGACCTTGTGGGGCTTGGGAGGCAGGACCGTGCCCTTGTAGCTGACGCTGCCCTCGGTGGGGACGTACAGCCCGGTGAGGCAGTTGAAGAAGGTGGTCTTGCCGGCGCCGTTGGGGCCGATGAGTCCGACGATCTCGCCCGCGTTGACCTGGAGGTCGACGCCCTTGACGGCGGTGAGGCCGCCGAAGCGCATGGTGACGCCCTTGGCTTCGAGAACCGTGGTCTTGGTGGTGGTGGACGTGGTGTCCGTGGTGGTCGTCATGTCGTTCACGCCCCCGCCTTGGCGGTGGCCAGGTCCGTGGGGGCCTGGTCAGCGGTGTCGTCGTGGAACTCGAGCTGCGCGCGCTTGTTGGCGATGAGGCCTTCGGGGCGGAAGCGCATGAGCAGGATGAGGGCGATACCGAATGCGAGGAGCTGGTAGTCCTGGAGGAAGGCCAGCTTCGCCGGGATCAGGAAGAGGAGTGCGGCGCCGAGGATGGGGCCGCGGATGGTGCCCATGCCGCCGAGGATGACGGCGGCGAGGAGGAACGCGGAGTTCGGCGGGACGGGCCCGGCGAAGACGTAGTTCTCGGGGACGACCGTGCTGTTGACGTGTGCCTGGACGGTGCCGGCGAGGCCGGCGAGGGTGGCGCCGAGGGCGAAGGCGATGAGCTTGACCTTGAAGCCGTTGATGCCCATGGCTTCGGCGGCGGTCTCGTCCTCGCGGATGGCGACCCAGGCGCGGCCGATGCGGCTGCTGCCGGCGCGGGCGAAGACCACGACGACGAGGGCCATCACGAGCAGCATCAGGAAGTAGTAGTTGGCGTAGGCGCCGAGGGTGATGCCGCCGACCACGTGGGATTCCCCGAAGTTCCACCCGAAGAGTTCGAGGTGGGGGATGTTGGGGATGCCGTTGGGGCCGTTGGTGATGTCGGGGCCGGAGGTGCCGTCGAGGTTGCCCATGGCGATGCGGAAGATTTCTCCGAAGCCGAGGGTGACGATGGCGAGGTAGTCGCCGCGCAGGCGCAGGGTCGGGGCTCCGATGACCACGCCGAAGATGAGCGAGGCGAGGGCGCCGACGATGACCGCTGCCCAGAAGGGGAGGTGGATGCCGAAGGCGGATGCGGTGCTTCCGGAGACCAGGGCCGCGGCGTAGGCGCCGACGCCGAGGAAGGCGACGTAGCCGAGGTCGAGGAGGCCGGCGAGGCCGACGACGACGTTGAGGCCGAGGGCGACGGTCGCGAAGATCAGGATGTTGACCGCGATCAGCGTGTAGGTGTCGCCGCTCTGCTGGATGAACGGGAAGGCGATGGCGGCGGCCGCGGTGCCGAGCAGGGTGACCTGGCGGTACTTGGCGGTGAGGCCGCCGAGGCGGGCGAAGAGGCCGGACTTGTTCAGCGCGAAGGCGGCGAGGCCGACGGTGATCAGGTAGGCGACGAAGAGCTGCGGTTCCTTGTCATCGGTGTCGATGCCGTAGGTGATGACGAAGAGACCGATGGCGAAGACGGCCGTGATGATGAGGATTTCGGCCCAGGAGGGCAGTTCCTTGGCGGGGGCCGCCTTGCGGGTGTCGTCGGGGAGCTTGCTCACGGCGATGACCGGGATGAGCGAGCCGACGAGGGCGACGAGGGCGCCGGGTTCGACGTTGACGACTCCGCCGAGGACGACGGTGATCGCGAGGACCGTGAACCAGGTGGCGGCGAGGTTGCCGAGGGTGAGGAAGAACAGCGCCTTGCGGGAGCCGTTGGGGGTGAGCCAGCCGAAGCCCTTGACGCCGAGCGCGGAGAGCGCGTGGACGAGGGTGAGGGCGGCTCCGGCGAGGGTGACGTACTGGAGGCCCGCGGGGCTTCCGTAGTAGGTCAGGTCGCCGGGGAATTCGGCGGTCCACGTCCACGCGAGGAAGGCGCTGACGATGGTGAGGAGGCTGCCGGCGATGACCGTGTAGAGGAGGGTGGTGGGCGCGGGGCCCTGCTTCACCGTGTCGGCGGTCTGCGCGGTCTGCGGGGTGGTGTTGGTGGTCATGGTTCTCACGCCCGATCCGCGACGCGCTCACCGAGCAGGCCTTGTGGCCGCACGAGGAGGACGACGATGAGGAGTACGAAGGCCCAGACGTTGGACCAGGCGCCACCGCCGAGCTGCGACATGCCGGGGATGTCTTCGATGTAGGCGATCGAGAGGGCTTCGGCGAGTCCGAGGACGACGCCGCCGACCATGGCTCCGTAGATGTTGCCGATGCCGCCGAGGACGGCTGCGGTGAAGGCCTTGAGGCCGAGGATGAAGCCCATCTCGAAGTTGATCTGGCCCTTGTCGAGGCCGTAGGCGACGGCGGCGACGGCGGCGAACGCGGCACCGATGGCGAAGGCCATGACGATGATGCGGTCGGTGTTGATGCCCATCAGCTTCGCGGTGTCGGGGTCCTGCGCGGTGGCCTGCATGGCGCGGCCGCTGCGGCTCTTCTGGACGAAGATGCCGAGGGCGAGCATGCAGAGCGGGGCGAGGATGAGGACGAAGAGGTCCGCGCGCTGGATCGCCAGGCTGTCGGTGATCTTGAAGGCGGCGCCCTTGAACTCAGGGAAGCTGACGGCCTTCTTGGCGTCCGGGTAGAACTGCCAGACGAGCTGCTGGAGCGCGATCGAGAGGCCGATTGCGGTGATGAGGGGTGCGAGCCGGGGGGCGCTGCGCAGTGGGCGGTAGGCGAAGCGTTCGGCTGCGCAGGCCACGGCTACGGAGGTGGCGGCACCTCCGATGATCATGACGGGTATCGCGATCAGCAGGGAGGTGCCGGTCGGGAGGATGGCGTAGGCGCTGAGCGCGCCGAAGCCGCCGATCATGAAGATCTCGCCGTGGGCGAAGTTGATGAGCTGGACGATGCCGTAGACCATGGTGTACCCGATGGCGATGAGGCCATAGAGAGCACCGAGGGCCAGGCCGTTGGCCAGCTGTTGCGGCAGTTCGTGCACCGCAGGGCCTCCGATGAGCGTGTCGGATAAGACTCCGCGCGAGGGCGCTGTTTGCGCCCTCGCGCGGCGTTGGTTCAGGTGGTGCGGGTGTTGCTGGGGACTACGGGCTTACTGGTTGAAGGTGTCGCTCTTGACGTCGACCCACTTGCCGCCCTCGACCTTGTAGACGGTGAGCTGCTTGTTGGTGGTGTCGCCGTACTCGTCGAAGGCGACCTTGCCGGTCACGCCTTCGAAGGAGACCTTGCCGAGCGCCTCGACGACCTTGGCGCGGGCGTCGGTGGGCAGCTTGCCGTTGTTGGCGGCGACGGCGGCCTTGACGGCCTGGATGACGGCCCAGCCGGCGTCGTAGGAGTAGCCACCGTAGGCGGCGTACGGGTCCTTGTAACCCTCGGCCTTGTAGTCCTCGATGAACTTCTTGGCGGTGTCGAGCTTCTCGACCGGGTAGCCGATCGAGGTGGCGAGGTCGCCCTCGTTGGCCTCACCGGAGGCGCTGATGAAGGCCGGGTCCTGGATGCCGTCGCCGCCCATGAGGGGGACGTTGGCGCCGGTCTTCTTGATCTGGTCGGCGAGCAGGCCGCCCTCGGGGTACTGGCCGCCGAAGTAGACGGAGTCGGCGCCGGAGGTCTTGACCTTGTCGGCGGTGGAGGAGAAGTCGGTCTCCTTCACGGTGACGTGGTCGGTGCCGACGACCTCGCCGCCGAGCTTCTTGAACTCCTCGGCGAAGATCGCGGCGAGGCCGGCGCCGTAGGTCTGCTTGTCGTCGACGATGAAGACCTTCTTCTTGCCGGCGTCCTTGAAGAGGTACTGGGCGGCGAACTTGCCCTGGACCACGTCGGTGGCGGCGGTGCGGAAGTAGGTCTTGAAGCCGCGCTTGAACTCGCCCTTGCCCCAGTTGTCGCCCTGGCTGAGCGCGGGGTTGGTGTTGGCGGGGGAGACCTGCGCCAGGTTGGCGGAGGCGAAGACGCCCTGCATCTGCTGGGCGACGCCGGAGTTCAGCGGGCCGACGACGCCGAGGACGTCCTTGTTGCCGACGAGCTTGGTGGCGTTGGCCTGACCGGAGGCGGGGACCGCCTGGTCGTCGAGGGCCTCGACCTTGAACTCGATGCCCGGGACCTCGTTGTTCTTGTTGGCCGTCTTGGCCGCGAGGTCGACGGAGTTCTTGATGCCCTGGCCGAGCGCGGAGAGCGAGCCCGTGAGCGGGGCGTCCACACCGATGACGACGGTGGTCTTCTTGCCGCCGCCGTTGTCCTTGGAGTCTCCGCCGTCGCGCGATCCGCAAGCGGTGAGGGTCAGTGCTCCCGTGGTGATCACGGTGGTGAGGACGAGCAAAGAACGGTGTCGCACGATTCTTCCTTTCCCTGGCGCGGCTCTCTCGTGAGAGGTGCCGTTAGGTCGCCGGGCCGCACTGGGAGGTCCACGGCCGTGCTGATTGCGCCCTGCGGCGCGGTGACTGGCCGTGACTCTAGGCCCGAGGTGGCGAGCACGGGGAGCAGGGAAAGGAGGATGTGACGCTCTTGTTATGCCAAGGCCAAGAATGTGTAGCGGGAGTGTGGACAAATCGGACGTTTTCTTACCTTGGTGGGTGTCCGCATCGTGAGAATTACCAGTTCTCCTAAGGGGCTTGAGGCCTTCATGCACCTGTCTTAGATCATTTTCGGCCGAATGTGGCTGCGCGTGTCCAAAGGAATCCTCCGAGTGGGCTTTCTTAAGGGAAAAGGCGGATTACAGCCCTCATGCGCATTACGCAGAGTGACGGTCAAGAGGGCAGTTTCGAAACCGAATGGATCTTGTTCGAGTGGCGGCATGGCCGCTCACCTGCGGTTCGGTCCCGCGGGGGTATCTGCCCGGAAGACGGACACCGCACTCGGGAATGCGGTGACCTCGGTCACGTCGGCGGGCGCCAGTTCTCGGAACTCGTCGTCGCGCCGCCCTCGGCGGCGCAGCGCTGCGCCACGAATCGGTCGATGAGTTCAAGTGCCTTGTCCCGTCCGGCAGTTCGCTCCTCGGCGCGTCCTGCGGCCACCGCGTCCTCGTGGATCGCGTACTGGGCGTTGGACAGGCCCTTCTGCTCCCAGTCGAGACCGGACCACGTGGTGCCCAGGAGGGTCTCCTTCGCCCAGTAGGACACGAGGCTCGTGCACACCTGTACGGGGGAGGGTGGGGCGGTCGTGGCGGGGTCGGCGGGGTCGACGGAGGGGCTCGCGGAGCCCGCCGCGGAGGGTGGCGCGGAGGATGAGCATCCGGTCAGGGCGAGCGCCGCGAGAAGGGTGTGGGCGGCGTACCGGGCCGTGCGTGGCATGGTCCCCATGGGGGGACCGTAGGCGGTGACCATCGGTGACACAACAGATGTCGCCGCGAAGTGTGCGGACTGGCGGATTCCGGGCGGTTGGTGGGCGCGGTGCCGTCCGGGAACGGGCCAGGGGCGGGCCGGCCGAGCGCCTCGTCGTGGTCGCGCTCTCCGACGGGAGCCACGAGCTGCGGGCATCCGCGCCGCACGCACTCTGCACGGCCACCACGCCCTACGAGTTCCCCTGTCGGGTGGTCGCGCCGCTCGCCGCGGCGGACGGTATGGAACCCCTCCTGCTGGAGTGCGTCCTGGGCGTCCTCGGTTCCACGGGTGACCGGGCGGTGGCGCTCCCGGCCGTCGAGCGATTCCCGCGCCACCCCCACCCGGGGGTGCGTCGGGAGGCGGCGGACGCGGTGAAGGAACTGCGCCGGCGCCTGCGTCCCGACCGGGAAGGGACCGCCTGAGCCCCGCGGCCCGGGCGGTCCCGCGTCACGGCACCCGGGCCGAGGGGGTCAGGCGCCCGCGGCGGCCTGGTCGGCGTCGCGCAGCAGGCAGGTGAGGCGGGCGGTGCAGATCCGCTTGTCCTGCTCGTCGGTGATGACGATCTCGAAGGTGGTCGTCGAGCGGCCGCGGTGGACCGGGGTGGCGACGCCGGTGACGATGCCGGAGCGGGCGCCCCGGTGGTGGGTGCAGTTCAGGTCCACGCCGACGGCGATCTTGGTGATGCCGCCGTGCATCATGGCGCCGACCGAGCCGAGGGTCTCGGCCAGCACGGCGGAGGCCCCGCCGTGCAGGAGCCCGTACGGCTGGGTGTTGCCCTCGACGGGCATGGTGCCGACGACGCGGTCGGCCGAGGCCTCCAGGATGCGGATGTCCATCCGCTCGCCGAGGTGCCCCGCCGAGAACAGCGAGGGCAGGTCGATGCCCAGGGCCGCGTACTCGTCGAGGACCTCCTGCGGGAACTTCACTGCGTGCTGCTCGCCCATGGTCAGGCTCCGTTCGTCAACGATCGTTAACCGTCTTGTCCTGAGGTCGTTCTATCAGGCCGGTTCGAAGCGCACGACGACGGACTTGCTGGCCGGGGTGTTACTGGTGTCCGCGGTCGAGTCCAGCGGGACCAGCACATTGGTCTCCGGGTAGTACGCGGCCGCGCACCCGCGGGCCGTCGGGTAGTGCACGACGCGGAAGCCGGGCGCACGCCGCTCCACGCCGTCCTTCCACTCGCTCACCAGATCCGTGTACGAGCCGTCGGCCAGACCCAGCTCGGCGGCGTCCTCGGGGTTGACCATGACGACGCGGCGACCGCCGGTGATGCCGCGATAGCGGTCGTCGAGCCCGTAGATCGTGGTGTTGTACTGGTCGTGGCTGCGCAGGGTCTGCAGGAGCAGCCGGCCCGCCGGGACGCGCGGGTACTCCACGGGCGCGGCGGTGAAATTGGCCTTGCCGGTCTTCGTCGGGAAGCGGCGCTCGTCGCGCGGGGCGTGCGGGAGCTGGAAGCCGGCGGGGCGGGCGACGCGGGCGTTGAAGTCCTCGAAGCCGGGGATCACGCGGGAGATCCGTTCGCGGATCGAGGCGTAGTCGCGCTCGAACTCCTCCCACGGGGTGGCGGAGGTCGCGCCGAGGACCGCGCGGGCCATGCGGGCCACGATCGCGGGCTCGGAGAGCAGCTGCGGGGAGGCGGGGGCGAGGTTGCCGCGGGAGGCGTGGACCATGCCCATGGAGTCCTCGACGGTCACGAACTGCTTGCCGCTCGCCTGTACGTCCTTGTCGGTACGGCCGAGGGTGGGCAGGATCAGGGCCCGCCGGCCGGTGACCGCGTGGGAGCGGTTGAGCTTGGTGGAGACGTGCACGGTCAGCGCGGTGCGGCGGATCGCGGCCTCGGTGACCTCGGTGTCGGGGGTGGCGCCGACGAAGTTGCCGCCCATCGCGAAGAGGACCTTGGCCTCGCCGTCGCGCATCGCCTGGATGGAGCGGACCACGTCGTAGCCGTGCCCGCGCGGCGAGGTGATGCCGAATTCCTTGTCGAGGGCGTCGAGGAAGGCGGGCGCGGGGCGCTCGAAGATCCCCATGGTGCGGTCGCCCTGCACGTTGGAGTGGCCGCGGACGGGGCAGACACCGGCGCCGGGGCGGCCGATGTTGCCGCGCAGCAGGAGGAGGTTGACGACCTCGCGGATGGTGGCGACGGCGTGCTTGTGCTGGGTGAGGCCCATGGCCCAGCAGATGATGGTGCGCTCGGAGGCCAGGATCATGGCCAGCGCACGCTCGATCTCGGGGCGGGTCAGGCCGGTCGTGGTGAGGGTCTCGTCCCAGTCGGCCTCCTGCGCGGCGGCCACGAGTTCCTCGTAGCCGTGGGTGTGCTCGCGGATGAAGGCCTCGTCGGTGGCGCCCTCGGTCTCGATGACGAGCTTGTTGAGGAGGCGGAACAGGGCCTGGTCGCCGCCGATGCGGATCTGCAGGAAGAGGTCGTTGAGGGCGGTGCCCTTGAGCATGCCGACGGGGGTCTGCGGGTTCTTGAACCGCTCCATCCCGGCCTCGGGCAGCGGATTCACCGAGATGATCTTCGCGCCGGCGGTCTTGGCCTTCTCCAGGGCGGAGAGCATGCGCGGGTGGTTGGTGCCCGGGTTCTGCCCGGCGACGATGATCAGGTCGGCCTGGTGGAGGTCTTCGAGGGAGACGCTGCCCTTGCCGATGCCGATGGTCTCGGTCAGCGCGGAGCCCGAGGACTCGTGGCACATGTTCGAGCAGTCCGGCAGGTTGTTGGTGCCGAACTCGCGGGCGAAGAGCTGGAAGAGGAATGCGGCCTCGTTGCTGGTGCGGCCCGAGGTGTAGAAGAGGGCCTCGTCGGGGGAGGCGAGGGCGGTCAACTCCTCCGCGATGATCGCGAAGGCCTTCTCCCAGCTGACCGGCTCGTACCGGTCGCCGCCCTCGGGGAGGTACATCGGCTCGGTGATGCGGCCCTGCTGCCCCAGCCAGTAGCCGGACCGCGTGGCCAGATCGGGCAGCGGGTGCGCGGCGAAGAACGCGGGGGTGACCCGGCGCAGCGTGGCCTCCTCCGCGACGGCCTTGGCGCCGTTCTCGCAGAATTCGGCCGTGTGCCGCTTGTCGCCCTCGGGCCAGGCGCAGCCCGGGCAGTCGAAGCCGTTCTTCTGGTTGACCTTGAGGAGCGTGCGCGCGGTCCGGGCCACGCCCATCTGCTGCTGGGCGATCCGCAGGGTGTGCCCGATCGCCGGCAGGCCCGCGGCCGCGTGCTTGGGCGGTGTGACCTGCGGTGCGTCCTGTACCGGATCGCCTGTGGGCGGCTTGGTCGCCATCGCGCTCCCCTTCGAGCGTACGTACGTATGCAGCACGTGTGGCCGCGTCCTTCGATCCTTGCACGGACCACGGAATCCGGGGAGGGCGGTCCGGTGCTCATCGCGCCCCGACCGGGTGCGCCGGGGGCGTCCGGTGGGGAGGATGCGCCGGGGGAGACGACGGGCCGGAATTGTCGGTGGGGGCGCCTAGGATCGGTGCGTGGCAGATTCATCAGCGAAGAAGACCGACCAGCCGCCCGCAGCGGACCGTCCCCGCCTGATGCTCATGGACGGGCACTCCCTGGCCTACCGGGCGTTCTTCGCGCTGCCCGCGGAGAACTTCACGACCGCGACGGGGCAGCCGACCAACGCCATCTACGGGTTCGCGTCGATGCTCGCGAACACGCTGCGCGACGAGGCGCCCACGCACTTCGCGGTGGCGTTCGACGTCTCCCGCAAGACGTGGCGCTCGACGGAGTTCCCCGAGTACAAGGCGAACCGCTCCAAGACCCCCGACGAGTTCAAGGGGCAGGTCGAGCTGATCGGCGAGCTGCTCGACACGATGCACGTGCCGCGGTTCGCCGTCGACGGCTTCGAGGCCGACGACGTGATCGCGACGCTGGCGACGCAGGCCGAGGCGGCCGGCTTCGACGTCCTGATCGTCACCGGTGACCGGGACTCCTTCCAGCTCGTCTCCGAGCACACCACCGTGCTCTACCCGACCAAGGGCGTCTCCGAGCTCACCCGGTTCACCCCGGAGAAGGTCGAGGAGAAGTACGGGCTCACCCCGCAGCAGTACCCGGACTTCGCGGCACTGCGCGGCGACCCGTCCGACAACCTGCCGGGCATCCCCGGCGTCGGCGAGAAGACCGCGGCCAAGTGGATCACCCAGTTCGGGTCGTTCGCGGAGCTCGTGGAGCGTGCCGACGAGGTCAAGGGCAAGGCCGGGCAGAACTTCCGGGACCACCTGGAGGCCGTCAAGCTCAACCGCGTCCTGACCGAGATGGTCAAGGACGTGGAGCTGCCCAAGACCCCCGCCGACCTGGTCCGCGCCCCCTACGACCGGACCGCCATGCTCGGCGTGCTGGACGTGCTGGAGATCCGCAACGCCTCGCTGCGCGAGCGCCTGCTCGCCGTGGACCCGGGCGCTGCCGTGGAGGAGGCCCCGGCCCCGGCGGCCGGCGTGGAACTGGACGCCTCGGTGCTGGGCACCGGCGAGCTGGCGCCGTGGCTGGAGAGCCACGCGGGCGGCCCGCTGGGCATCGCGACCGTCGACAGCTGGGCGCTGGGCCAGGGCAATGTCACCGAGATCGCGCTGGCCGCGGCCGGTGGCGCCGCCGGCTGGTTCACCCCCGCCGAGCTGGACGAGGCCGACGAGCGGGCCTTCGCCGCCTGGGCCGCCGATGCGGCCAAGCCCAAGGTCGTGCACAACGCCAAGGGCCTGATGCGGGTCTTCCCCGAGCACGGCTGGACCCTCGCCGGTGTCTCCATGGACACCGCGCTCGCCGCCTACCTCGTCAAGCCGGGCCGGCGGTCCTTCGCCCTGGACGCCCTGTCCATGGAGTACCTGCACCGTGAGCTGGCGCCCGCCGCCGCCGACGGCCAGCTGGCCTTCGGCGCCGACGAGACCGCCGAGGCCGAGGCCCTGATGGCACAGGCCCGCGCCGTCCTGGACCTGGGCGACGCCTTCACGGACAAGCTCGCCGAGGTGGGCGCCGCGGAGCTGCTCCACGACATGGAGCTGCCCACCTCCGAACTCCTCGCCCGGATGGAGCGGTCCGGCATCGCCGCCGACCGCGACCACCTGGAGGCCATGGAGCAGCAGTTCGCGGGAGCGGTGCAGCAGGCCGTGAAGGAGGCGCACGCCACCGTCGGCCACGAGTTCAACCTCGGCTCGCCCAAGCAGCTCCAGGAGGTCTTCTTCGGCGAGCTCGACCTGCCGAAGACGAAGAAGACCAAGACCGGTTACACCACGGACGCGGACGCGCTGGCCTGGCTGGCCACGCAGACCGACCACGAACTCCCGGTGATCATGCTGCGGCACCGGGAGCAGGCCAAGCTGCGCGTCACCGTCGAGGGCCTGGTCAAGACCATCGCCGCCGACGGCCGGGTGCACACCAGCTTCAGCCAGACCGTCGCCGCGACCGGCCGACTGTCCTCCACCGACCCCAACCTGCAGAACGTGCCGGTGCGTACCGACGAGGGTCGCGCCATCCGCCGCGGCTTCGTCGTCGGCGAGGGCTACGAGTCCCTCATGACCGCCGACTACAGCCAGATCGAGCTGCGCGTCATGGCCCACCTCTCCGAGGACGAGGGTCTGATCGAGGCCTTCGCGACCGGCGAGGACCTGCACACCACCGTCGCCTCCCAGGTGTTCGGCGTGGAGCGGTCCGCGGTCGACGCCGAGATGCGCCGCAAGATCAAGGCCATGTCCTACGGACTGGCCTACGGACTCTCCGCGTTCGGTCTCGCCCAGCAGCTGAACATCGAGCCCGCCGAGGCGCGCGGCCTGATGGAGACCTTCTTCGAGCGGTTCGGCGGGGTCCGGGACTACCTCGGCCGGGTCGTCGACGAGGCCCGCGCCACCGGATACACGGCGACGATCTTCGGCCGCCGCCGGTACCTGCCCGACCTCAACAGCGACAACCGCCAGCGCCGCGAGGCCGCCGAGCGGATGGCGCTGAACGCCCCCATCCAGGGCACCGCCGCCGACATCGTCAAGGTCGCGATGCTGCGCGTGGACAAGGCGATCGCCGAGGCCGGCCTGCGCTCGCGGATGCTGCTCCAGGTCCACGACGAAATCGTGCTGGAGATCGCCCCGGGCGAGCGCGAGCAGGTCGAGGAACTGGTGCGGCGCGAGATGGGCGCAGCCGTCGAGCTGCGGGCCGCGCTGGACGTGTCGGTGGGCGTCGGCCCGGACTGGGAGTCCGCCGCGCACTGATCGCCGTACGACGGACCCGGCGCCCGTTCCGACCGCTCAGGTGGTGGGGACGGGCGTCCGTGTCTCCTCGTCCGCAGGGCGCCCGGTCCGGTCGCGCCGGTGCCGCACCCGCACCAGGACCCCGTACACCAGCAACGCCACGATCAGTCCGCCGCCCGCGCCGAAACAGATGGTCGGGATGATGTCGAGCGGCGTACGGATCCGGTCGAAGAAGTCGAAGAAGCGGAACACGCGCCGGGTGGCCCCGGCCGCCACGCACACCACGAGCAGGGCGAGCGCACCCCAGAGCTCCGCGCGGGAGAGCACCGGCACGGACGCGGGAGCCGGGAGGGCCGGCAGCCGTCGCAGGGCGGTCACCGTGAACCAGAGCAGGGCGCACGCGGCGACCGCCGAAGTGCCGTACTGGAGGAAGGAGTAGCCCGGCAGCCCGTAGGCGAGCGGCTCGACGAGATCGGGCAGCGCGTTCGTGCCCCAGCGGTCGTTGTGCGTGAAGCTGTCCCACCCCACGTGGGTGAGGGACCCGACGACCGCCGAGACGTAGAACCAGCAGAGCAGCGCCGCCGGTCGGGACCGCTCGCGCCACACCTCGCCCCGCACGAAGGCGTACACCCGGCCACGCCAGTCGCGCGGCAGGAGCGCGATCAGCGGCTCGCGCAGGAGGAGCCAGAACCCCACGAGGACGGCGGTCAGCACGGCGTCCAGGGTGAAGATCCCCGGCAGCGAGTGCGTGAAGGCCCCGTACGTCAGGACGCCTTCGACGACCGCGTCCGTGAAGTAGAAGGTGTCCGGCGCGAACGACCCGAGGACGAGCGCCGAGGCGACGAGGGGGCCCCGCGCACGCCCGGTCCGACGGATGGCCGGAAGTACGGCGGCCGCGTGGCTGAGAGTGAACGGCATGGCACCTCTCCTGCGTGTTCCTGTGAGCTTCCCTTACTTCGGGCCAATGCTCCCGAAGGGTCCAGACAGTATGCGTGAGCTGCCCCGGGACGTGGGGATCCGGTGAAATCCCGGGCACCTTGCGTGCTGTGTGCAGGGAGTTGACGTAGGGTCACGCGGACGTCGAGGGGGAGGGGTTCCGACTCATGTCGGCTCGAATATTCGGACGCAGGCTGCGCAGGGGAACGACGGCCGCCCTGGTCTCCGCTCTGGTGGTCGCGGCCGTGACCGCGTCCCAGGCGCCGGCGGACGGGAGCACCGACCGGCTCTCCGTCGCCGGGGAGAATCTCGCGCAGCCGCCGCGCGCCGCGGACACGGCAGGCGGCGATTCCGCCTACTTCACCGAACTCCCGCCACTGGTGAGCCCGCGGCCACCCGACGTCCTGCTGCCGGACGAGGGACAGCCGCAGCCACAGCCACCGGCGCAGGCACCGACGGCCCCCGAGACCGCCGGCGCGGAACAGGCCTTGACCGGGCCCGCGGAAGGGGCCCAGGGGATACCGGCGAGCGTGCTCGCCGCGTACCTGCGCGCGGAGAAGACCGTGGGGCAGAGCGACCCCGGCTGCGGACTGCGCTGGCAACTCCTCGCGGCCATCGGCAAGGTGGAGTCCGGACAGGCACGCGGCGGGCAGGTCGACCCGGCAGGGACCACACTGCGGCCGATCCTGGGACCCGTGCTCGACGGCAACGGCTTCGCGAACATCTCCGACACGGACGGCGGGGCCTACGACGGGGACTCCCGCTACGACCGGGCGGTCGGGCCGATGCAGTTCATCCCCTCCACATGGGCGGCGTGGGGCCAGGACGCGGACGGCGACGGCCGGCGCAACCCGAACAACGTGCACGACGCCGCCCTGGCGGCCGCCCGGTACCTGTGCGCGGGGAGCAGGGACCTACGGGTGGACGCGGACCTGGACCG
Organism: Streptomyces virginiae; assembly: GCF_041432505.1. Lineage (GTDB taxonomy): Bacteria > Actinomycetota > Actinomycetes > Streptomycetales > Streptomycetaceae > Streptomyces > Streptomyces virginiae_A. Next base: position 2,499,077 of record NZ_CP107871.1, on the reverse strand, counting down.
GGCCGTGCTCTCCTACAACCGGTCCACGGAGTACCTGCGCACGGTGCGGTCCTGGTTCACGTACTACCTGAAGGGGACGCACGCGGTTCCGGACCGACCCGATGCGGGTCAGGGTGCGCCCACGACGCCGCCCCCGAGCCCCACCCCGAAGCCGACGCCGGATCCGAGGCCGACCCCGACCCCGACTCCCACTCCGACGCCGGATCCGAAGCCGACGCCGACCCCGACGCCGACCCCCACGCCGACCCCGACCCCGACGCCGACTCCCACGCCTACGCCCACGCCCACTCCGACCCCTACTCCCACTCCTACGCCCACCCCCACTCCTACGCCCAGTCCGACCGTGACGCCGCCGCCGAAGCCCAGCCCCACGGCGAGCTCCAAGCCGACCCCGCGTCCGACGCCGACGCCGAGCCGGACGCCGACGCCGAGCGCGAGCGCGACCGGTACCCCGTAGGGCAAAAGGAGTTGGCGGCCGATCACCCGCCCCCTGATAATTCCCGCTGTTCAGGGGGCGGGGAGGGTGCATGGCCGAGGTGTTCGTATGCGCGGGGTGCGGAGCCGGGCTGACCGACTCCCTGACGAGGGTCGCGCTCCCCGCCCGCACCCACCAGCGTTACGGGCACGAACTGCTGCCCGCCCTGATGGAACAGGGCACCTACGCCGTCGACCCGGAGCCCTCCGGCCCGCCCCGGCGGCTGTGGGACACGATCGGGGCCGACGAGGCGGCCGCCCGCGGCGTCTTCGCCCCGGTCCCGTCCCTCTCCTTCGGACCGGCGGGCGCGATCCTCGTCGCGCCCGGCGACACCCGCGGCACCGTCCTGATCCCCGAGCGCTGCGACGATTACTGCCTGGGCCTGGACGGGCGGGCCGGCCCCAACCTGGCCTGCGCGCACTGCGGTCGGGCGGTGGCCACCCGCATCGACGACTGCACGCTCTGGCAAGTGGTGCGGCTCGATCCGACCGCCGTGCACGCGATCCCCTCCGGCGGCCCCGACCCGACCGCCGACTGGGCGGAGCTCACCCGTGACCGGCGGGCCGCGCCGCCCATCGAACCGCCCGGCGGCTGGAGCCCGCACTGGGAAGCGGCCGTCGCGGTCGCCCTGGCCCACCTCCTGGCCGCCTCGGGCGGCAACCGCGTCGGTGTCCCCGCCGGCCTCCTCACGACGACCTTCGGCCGCGCGCTCGACGAACTGCTCCCGACCGGGCCGGCCGCGAAGACCCTTGCCCTGGCCCTGGCCGGACCGGGCCTGCCCACCCGCGCCACCGCCACCGCCCCGGCCCCCGCCATCGTTCTTGTCCCGCAGCACCCGCAGACGGGCGAAGCCTGGCAGCCGCCGGCCGGCACCGCCGAGGCCGTGCCGCTGGCCGCCGACGTCTGGACCTACCTGGCCTTCCACGACGACCGGCGGCTCGTTCCCGCACCCGGCAGGCTTCCCGACGGGATCCTGCGCGACGATCCGCTGCCCCAGCACCCCTGGCGAGCCTTCCACCCCGACCGCCGTGTCCTCCTGCGCACCCTGTCCCGACTGCCCGCCGTCCGCGAACCCTGGCTGCGCGCGATCCACGACCGCCTGGGCGGCCGCCCCTCGTAGCCGGGCGCCGGCCGGCGTCCCGCGGATCACGCCGAACGGTTCTCATCTCGCCCCCGCGTTGCTACGGTGCCCCACCTCTGACGCCTCATCAGATTTCGGAGCCCCGGCATGCGCGCATTCGTCGCCGCCGTCATCGGCCTCGCGGCCGCGCTGGCCCTCGTGTTCGCCATCACGGCGTTCGGGGTGCCCGAAGGCGAGACCTCACCCAAGCCCCTGCTCACCACCGCGCCCCCCGCGCCCGGAAAGTAGAGGAGGGCCCGGCCGTGCGACGCAGAGCGAGCCTTGTCCTGCTGGCCCTTGCCGTGTTCTGCGCAGCCCTCGCGCCCCTGCTGCGCTGGTACGCGTACCCCCGCCTCGCCAAGATCCCGCCGAACCAGTACCAGGAGATGGTTCTGGAGGCGAAGGACGCGACGCTCCTCGACTACACGGGCGGCATGCAGCCCAAAAAGGTCGACAAGGTCACCATCGTCCAGACCCTCAAGGGCAACGTGGAGGCGTCCGAGGAGATAGAGGCGAGCGCGGGCAAGGACGTCGTCGTCTGGGACACGCTCTCCTACATCATCGGCCCGGACGGAAAGATGGTCTCCCAGATCCCCGAGCGCTACATCTTCGACGCGCACACCCAGGACCCGGTCCACGCCACCGGGGAGATGGTCGACGGGGACCCCGTCAAGCGCGAGGGCATCGAGTTCAAATGGCCCTTCTTCACCGAGCCGCGCGACTACCTGTACTTCGACGCGCAGACCCGCACCTCCTCACCGATCCACTACGTCGGACCGCGCACGTTCAAAGGCATGGACGTCTACTACTTCGAGCAGACCGTCCCCTGGACCAAGGTCCCCATGCCCAAGAAGATGCCGATCGAGGGCATCGACCCGGCGACGATCGAGGCGGCCACCGGCACCACCCTCTGGTACACGGTCAAGGCGAAGTTCTGGGTCGACCCGGTGACCGGCGCCCCGGTCAACGCCGAGCAGGACATCCAGCAGGAGATGCGCGGAGGCATCGCCGCCGGCGGCCCCGACGGCAAACTCACCGCCTTCGCCGGCCACGTCACCATGCGCGAGGACTACTCCGAATACACGGTCGACCTCGTCAAGGCGAACCGTACGAAGGTCCTCGCGCTGCACACCTACGCGCCGATCGGCCTGGCCGCGGGCGGGCTCGTCCTGCTCGCCGTGGCCCTGTGGCTGGAGGCCCGAGGCCGCCGCGTCCGGGAGGCGGGCGCCGCGGGGACGGACGGCGTCAGCGCCTGAGCCGGGCGTTGGTGTGCCGGGTGGGCTCGGCGGTGGCCGGATCCTCCGGCCAGGGGTGCTTGGGGTAACGCCCGCGCAGCTCCGCGCGCACGGCCCGGTAGCCGCCCTGCCAGAAGGAGGCGAGGTCGGAGGTGACGGCGGCGGGCCGGCCGGCGGGCGACAGCAGGTGCACCACCACCGGTACGCCCGCCACCCGCGGGGTCTCGGCCAGCCCGAACAGCTCCTGCAACTTCACCGCGAGCACCGGCCGGCCGTGCTCGGCGGAGTAGTCCAACCGGATCCGGGACCCGCTGGGCACCTCCAGGCGTTCCGGAGCCAGCTCGTCCAACCGGCCCGCTTCCCCGGTGGCCCACGGAAGCAGCCGGTTCAGGGCCTGCCCGGCGTCGATCCGTCCGAGGTCGGCGCGCCGACGGGCCCGGGACAGCTCGGGCTCCAGCCATTCGTCGGCCCGCTCCACCAGGGCCCGGTCGTCGGCCACGTCGGGCCAGGCGCCGCCGAGCGTGCGGTGCAGGAACCCGAGGCGGGACCGGAGCGTCACCGCGTCCGGGGACCAGCGCAGCAGGCCGAGCCCCTCGGAGCGCAGCCCGTCGAGGAGGGCGGCCCGTACGAGCGCGGGGTCCGGGCTGCGCAACGGACGTACGGCCAGTTCGATCGCCCCGAGGCGCTCGGCGGCGCGGGCGACGAGGTCGCCGTCCTCCCAGCGGACCTCCTCGCCGTCGGTGAGCAGGTGCCCGGCGGCGACCCGGGCGGTGTCCTCGTCGAGGACCGCGGCCAGCCGGACCCGGGCGGACGCGGAGTGCGGGGGCCTGTCGGCGACGGCGACGGCCAGCCAGGGCGCGCTGCGCAGCCGCGAGCCGTCGCCGAGCTCCGCCGCGGTGCCGTTGGCCATCAGGAAGGCGCTCTCGCCCCTGGCTTTCGCCACCCGCTCGGGGAAGGCCAGGGCCGCGATCAGCCCGGCGGCGCCGTCGTCGGGTGCAGCGCCGCTGCCGGGGCTCCGCCCCGAACCCCGCGCCTCAAACGCCGGCGAGGCTGGTTCTTCAGCCCCGCCGGCGTTTGAGGCGCGGGGGTCCGGGGGCGGAGCCCCCGCAGGGTCGCGTACGGCAACGGCTCGTTCCAGGCGGCGGGCCTCCGTGCGCCAGCGGGCCGCGTAGCCGTCGCCGCCCGCGCGGGCCCGACGCCACGCGCCGGCCAGGTCGTCCCCGTACTCCCGTGGCGGCTCCTCGCTGATCAGGGCCACCACCTCCGCGGCCCGCCGGGCACCGAGCGCGGCCGAGCCGTCCAGCAGGGCCCGGGCCAGCCGCGGGTGCAGCCCGAGTCGAGCCATCCGCCGGCCGCGCGCGGTGACGCCGCCGGCCGGGTCCACCGCGCCGACGGCCACCAGCACCTCGCGGGCCGCCGCCATGGCCCCGGCCGGCGGCGGGTCCAGCAGGGCCAGCCCGGTCGCGTCCGGGTCGCCCCAGCACGCCGCCTGCAGGGCGAACTGCGCCAGGTCGGCGACGCGGATCTCCGGCGCGGGGAACGCCGCCAGCCGGCCGTCCTCCGCCTCGGCCCAGCAGCGGTACACCGCACCCGGGGCCTCGCGCCCGGCCCGGCCCGCCCGCTGCCGCCCGGCCGCGCGGGACGCCCGTACGGTCGCCAGCGCGCCCAGGCCCCGCGGGTGGTCCACCCGGGGCTCGCGGGCCAGCCCGGAGTCCACCACCACGCGCACCCCGGGGACGGTCAGGCTCGACTCGGCCACGGCGGTGGACAGGATCACCCGGCGGTGATCGGCCACGGAGAGCGCCGCGTCCTGCGCCGCCGCCGGGGCCCGGCCGTGGATCTGCAGCACCTCGGCGTCCACCCCGCCCAGCTGTCCGGCGACCCGGGCGATCTCACCGACGCCGGGCAGGAAGCACAGGACGTCGCCGGCGCGTTCCGCCAGCGCCCGCCGCACCACCGAGGCCACGTGCGTCAGCTGCGCCGGATCCACCCGCATGCCGTGCGGGGGCCGCACCGGCCGGGCCGGCGGGGCCCAGACCGTCTCCACGGGATACGAGACCCCCGCGGCCTCCACCACCGGAGCACCACCCAGCACGCGCGCCCAGCCGGCCGAGTCCGTCGTCGCCGAGGCCGCCACCAGCCGCAGCTCCGGGCGCAGGGTCTCGCGTACGTCGAGGAGGAAGGCGGCGACCGTGTCGGCGTCCAGGTGCCGCTCGTGGCACTCGTCCAGGATCACCACGTCCACCCCGGTCAGCTCCTGGTCGCGCTGCAGGCGCTGGAGCAGCACCCCGGTGGTGACCACCTCGACGACGGTGTCCGGGCCGACCACCCGCTCCCCGCGCACGGTGAAGCCCACCGCCCCGCCGACCTGCTCGCCCAGCAGCCAGGCCATCCGGCGCGCCGCGGCCCGGGCGGCGATCCGCCGGGGCTCGGCGACGACCACCAGGCGTCGCGGCCCGCCGCCCACCAGACCGGCCAGGACCAGCGGCACCAGCGTGGTCTTGCCGGTGCCGGGCGGGGCGCAGAGCACCGCCGTGCCGTGGTCGTCCAGTGCCGAGAGCAGCGCGGGCACGGCCTCCCGTACGGGCAGGGCGTCGAGGGCGGCGGTACGGATCACGTCAGTCGCGCTCGCAGACGAAGATCGCGGTGCCCGGGATCAGGTTGCCGCGCAGCGGGGACCAGCCGCCCCACTCCTGGCTGTTCCACGCCGGCCACTCGGGTTCGACCAGGTCGAGCAGGCGGAAGCCGCCCGCCACCACGTCGCGGACCCGGTCGCCGATGGTGCGGTGGTGCTCCACATAGACGGCGCGGCCCCGCTCGTCCTGTTCCACGTAAGCGGTGCGGTCGAAGTAGGAGGCGGCGACGGACAGCCCCTCGGGTCCGGGCTCGTCCGGGAAGGCCCAGCGGACGGGGTGGGTCACGGAGAAGACCCAGCGGCCGCCGGGGCGCAGGACGCGGTGCACCTCGCGCATGACGTTCACGGGATCGGCGACGAAGGGGACGGCGCCGTAGGCGGAGCAGGCCAGGTCGAAGGAGCCGGCGCGGAAGGGCAGCTTCCCGGCGTCCGCCTCGACGAGGGGGAGGTCGTCGCCGATGCGCAGGGCGTGCTGGAGCTGGCGGTGGGAGAGGTCGAGGGCGACGGGGCGGGCGCCCTGGGCGGCCAGCCAGCGCGAGCACTGGGCGGCGCCGGCGCCGATCTCCAGGATGTCCTTGTCCCGGAGGGAGGCGGCGGGGCCCAGGAGGGCCGCCTCCGCCTCGTCCAGGCCCTCGGGTCCCCAGACGAAGCGGTCGTCGCCGAGGAAGGCGCCGTGGTCGTTCTGGTACTCGTCGGCGTTGCGGTCCCACCAGCTGCGGCTCGCCCGGCTGCTCTCCGCTTCCCCCGCGTCACGCCGTGTGGCCTCGGGGTCCTCCGCGGATACCGGATCGGCCTCGGACGCTTCTTCGGAGGCGTAGTCCTCTTGGTTCATGGGGCCCGTCGTCGTAGTCTGCGAATGTCTTCTGAATGTGGCAGGAAGCGTCAGGAACGGCTTCCCGCCCATGAATTGTGCCGGTTGTGCGGTGATCCGCCCGGGGTGTGCGCCTTCGCGCATTGACCCTGTCCGGCTGCCCCCGTATGCTACAAGTTGCGCTGCGAGCCTGTGCTCCTCAGACCTAGCAGGCTGCGCTTGCATCTGTTGATGTCCCCTCGGTTTTCGAGGCCCCACCGCTCTTCGCGGAAGGGGGTCTCCTTGGCTGTCCGGCTTCTTCGGCAGATGCCGATAAGGGCTCCCGGCGTAGCAGTACCTACGACTTTCTGTCCGTAACCGGAGCCCTTTCCCACATGACGAGCAGCACCGAGACCACCTCTACCACTCCGCAGGTAGCGGTCAACGACATCGGTAACGAGGAAGCCTTCCTCGCCGCGATCGACGAGACGATCAAGTACTTCAACGACGGCGACATCGTCGACGGCGTCATCGTGAAGGTCGACCGGGACGAGGTCCTGCTCGACATCGGTTACAAGACCGAAGGCGTGATCCCGAGCCGTGAGCTCTCGATCAAGCACGACGTCGACCCGAACGAGGTCGTCAAGGTCGGCGACGAGATCGAGGCCCTTGTTCTCCAGAAGGAGGACAAGGAAGGCCGTCTGATCCTGTCCAAGAAGCGCGCTCAGTACGAGCGTGCCTGGGGCACGATCGAGAAGATCAAGGAAGAAGACGGCATCGTCACCGGTACCGTCATCGAGGTCGTCAAGGGTGGTCTCATCCTCGACATCGGCCTCCGCGGCTTCCTGCCGGCCTCTCTCGTCGAGATGCGTCGTGTCCGCGACCTCCAGCCCTACGTGGGCAAGGAGCTCGAGGCGAAGATCATCGAGCTGGACAAGAACCGCAACAACGTGGTCCTGTCCCGCCGCGCCTGGCTGGAGCAGACCCAGTCCGAGGTTCGCCAGACGTTCCTCACCACCCTGCAGAAGGGTCAGGTCCGCTCCGGCGTCGTTTCCTCGATCGTCAACTTCGGTGCCTTCGTGGACCTGGGTGGCGTCGACGGTCTCGTCCACGTCTCCGAGCTGTCCTGGAAGCACATCGACCACCCGTCCGAGGTTGTCGAGGTCGGCCAGGAGGTCACCGTCGAGGTTCTCGACGTTGACATGGACCGCGAGCGTGTCTCCCTGTCGCTGAAGGCGACGCAGGAGGACCCGTGGCAGCAGTTCGCCCGGACCCACCAGATCGGTCAGGTCGTCCCGGGTAAGGTCACCAAGCTGGTTCCGTTCGGTGCGTTCGTCCGCGTGGACGAGGGCATCGAGGGTCTGGTCCACATCTCCGAGCTGGCCGAGCGCCACGTGGAGATCCCGGAGCAGGTCGTCCAGGTCAACGACGAGATCTTCGTCAAGGTCATCGACATCGACCTCGAGCGTCGCCGGATCTCGCTGTCGCTGAAGCAGGCCAACGAGTCCTTCGGTGCCGACCCGGCGTCGGTCGAGTTCGACCCGACCCTGTACGGCATGGCCGCGTCGTACGACGACCAGGGCAACTACATCTACCCCGAGGGCTTCGACCCCGAGACCAACGACTGGCTCGAGGGCTTCGACAAGCAGCGCGAGGCCTGGGAGACCCAGTACGCCGAGGCGCAGCAGCGCTTCGAGCAGCACCAGGCTCAGGTCATCAAGAGCCGCGAGGCCGACGAGGCCGCTGCTGCCGAGGGTGCTGCCGCCCCGGCCGCCGGTGGCAACGCCGGTGCGGGCATCTCGGGTGGTTCGTACTCCTCGGAGTCGGACGAGACCTCCGGCGCCCTGGCGTCGGACGAGGCCCTGGCCGCGCTCCGCGAGAAGCTGGCCGGCGGCCAGAGCTGATCGCAGCGCGCATCACACTCCGGTGTGAGCAGAGCTGAACTGCGTTGAACGGTAAGGCCCGTCCCCTTCGGGGGGCGGGCCTTACCGCGTTCCACCGGCCCGGTCCGCCCCGAGTGATCCGCCCTGTTCCTGTGAATGCGGCCAACTGGGGAATGGCCGGGCCGCCTTGGACGTTCTTGGCTGAGAACGAGGCGAGGAGGAGTGGTGACGGTGCTTGATCCACAGGGTTTGTACGAATGGGATGCCAAGGGCCTGGCGGTGGCCGACCTGGCGGTCGCCCAGGACTCGGCCGGGCTGGTCATGCTGTACCACTTCGAGGGGTACATCGACGCGGGAGAGGCCGGCGAGCAGATCGTCGAGCGGCTCCTGGACACCCTGCCCCACCAGGTGGTCGCCCGCTTCGACGCGGACCGGCTGGTCGACTACCGGGCCCGGCGCCCGCTGCTGACCTTCCAGCGCGACCACTGGACGGAGTTCGAGGAGCCCCGGCTGGAGGTCCGGCTCGTCCAGGACGCCACCGGAGCGCCCTTCCTGCTGCTGTCCGGCCCGGAGCCGGACGTGGAGTGGGAGCGCTTCTCCGTCGCCGTCCGACAGATCGTCGAGCGCCTCGGCGTCCGGCTCTCGGTCAACTTCCACGGCATCCCGATGGGCGTCCCGCACACCCGTCCCGTGGGCATCACCCCGCACGGCAACCGCACCGACCTCATGCCGGGCCACCGCAGCCCCTTCGACGAGGCCCAGGTGCCGGGCAGCGCGGAGTCCCTGGTGGAGTTCCGCCTGGCCCAGGCCGGGCACGACGTGCTGGGCGTCGCCGCGCACGTCCCGCACTACGTCGCGCGCTCCGCGTACCCGGACGCCGCGCTGACCGTGCTGGAGGCGATCACCGCGGCCACCGGGCTGGTCCTGCCGGCCGTGGCGCACGCCCTGCGCACCGAGGCGCACCGCACGCAGACGGAGATCGACCGGCAGATCCGGGAGGGCGACGAGGAGCTGGTCGCCCTGGTGCAGGGGCTGGAGCACCAGTACGACGCGGCCGCCGGGGCCGAGACCCGCGGGAACATGATCGCCGAGCCGGCGGAGCTGCCGTCGGCGGACGAGATCGGCCGCGAGTTCGAGCGGTTCCTCGCCGAGCGCGAGGGCGAGAACTGACGTACGGGCGGGGCCCCCTATGCTGCGGGGCATGCTGAAAGTAGGCCTGACGGGCGGAATCGGTGCCGGCAAGAGCGAGGTCTCGCGACTGCTGGCGGGGTACGGGGCGATCGTCGTCGACGCCGATCGGATCGCGCGCGAGGTCGTGGAGCCCGGGACACCCGGGCTCGCGGCCGTCGTGGCGGCCTTCGGGGAGTCGGTGCTGACCGCGGAGGGGACGCTGGATCGGCCGAAGCTGGGGTCCATCGTCTTCGCGGACCCGGCGAAGCTCCGGACACTGAACGCGATCGTGCACCCGCTGGTCGGGGCCCGGTCGGCGGAGCTGGAAGCCGCCGCAGGGGCCGACGCCATCGTGGTGCACGACGTACCGCTGCTCACGGAGAACGGCCTGGCACCGCTCTACGACCTGGTCGTCGTGGTCGACGCGACACCGGGGACACAGCTGGCCCGGCTGACCGCGCTGCGCGGGATGGCCGAGGAGGAGGCGCGGGCCCGGATGGCCACGCAGGCCACCCGGGAGCAGCGGCTCGCGGTGGCGACCCTCGTGATCGACAACGACGGGCCGCTGGAGGCGCTGGAACCGCAGGTGCGCAAGGTCTGGGACGAGCTCACGGCGCGGGCGGCGGGCGGGGGATCGGGCGGGGCGGCCTGACGGGCCCGGCCTGAGGCCCGGCCGGGTCGGCTCGGCCCACCGGTCGGCCTGACGTGTGCATGGAATAGCGGGTGGGGCGGGGGCGTTGAACGCGCCCGGAGAGGGAAGGATTTCGAACGTGTCCGAGACCGCGCGCCCCACACCGTCCAGCCCGGAAACCCACGTCATCGACTACCGGGCCGCCGAGCAGCTGCTCGCCGCCCGCGACCCGCGCGGCGCGGTCAAGCTGCTCGACTCGGTCATAGCCGCGCACCCGGAGAACACGGCCGCGCGGCTGCTGCGCGCCCGGGCCTTCTTCGCGGCGGCGCAACTGCGACCGGCCGAGCTGGAGTTCGAGCTGGTGCTGGAGCGGGAGCCGGACAACGCCTTCGCGCACTTCGCGCTGGCCCGTACGTTCGAGCGCTCGGGCCGGCCCGAGCAGGCGCGCAGGCACTTCCGGCTCGCCGCGGCCCTCGACCCGCGGCCCGAGTACCTGGCGGCGGCCCGCTTCGAGGGTCCGCCCGCGGAGGGCCAGGCCGGAGCCGACCCCGCCTGACACACCGGCGGCGGGGCCCCGCACCGGCCGCAGGGCCTCACCGAACGTGGGGCGGCTCGTACGGTGGGATGTCCGGGCCGGGCTGATAGTGCGGCCCCTGGTGGATGTGGCGCACGATCATGAACAGGTCCACGGCCACGACCACCGCCAGCACCCCGCAGGCGGCCGCCCAGCCGGGGCGGCCCACCAGCGAGAAGAGGGCCGTGCCGGCGGCAGCCCAGACCAGCCCCCAGACACCCAGCCAGAACCGCAGCCGCAGCGGACTGCGCGCGGTCACCGGCTCATTCCCGGAACGCATGGCCATCGCCTCTCCTGTCCATGGTCCCACCCCTCCGGGTCAGGGGTTGAGCTTGTGGACGGCCTTGGTGGTCGTCTTCTTGAAGTCGGCGACCGGGGCGTGGGACAGGTCGCCCATCTGGCCCCACTGCACGACGGTCACCGTGGAACCGTCGCGCCCGATCCCGAACAGGTGCACGCCGGGCTCCGACTCGGGGATCGAGGTGTGGACCCCGTACACGTGCGCGCCCTCCTCGACGGGGAGCGTGCCGTAGTCCTGCCAGGAGGCGGTGCCGCCCGGGGTCGTGCGCAACCAGTCGGCGGCGCAGGCGGCGACCTTGCGCTCCAGGGTGCCGGCGAGCTTGGCCGCCGCGGCGGGCGAGGCGGACCGGACGGAGACCTGCACGGCCCCGGTGTCGTACTCGGTGCCGAAGACGCGGTGCCAGCTGCCCGCCGCGGGAAGGACGCCCTCCAGACAGAACGGCGCGGACTCGGGCAGCCCCTTGGTGACCGCGCCGGCGTACCAGGGCGAGCTGGGGTGCGGCGGAAGATCGGCGCCGGCCAGGAAGCCGGGCGCGGTGACGGCCGCGGCGGAGGTGGAGGCGGTCAGGACGAGGGCGGCCGCCGCCGCGACGAGCGCGGTGGTGAGCGTGGTGGCGGTGCCGGAACGTCGGAACATGGTCGGTTCTCCCCGTGAGAGCGGTGGTGGTGTGTGCCTGACGAGCCTGTTCCCCGAACGGCGTGGCGGGCGACGGATCGCGGCGAATCCGGGACGCTGGAACGGCCGTACGCACCGTCACCTGGGGGAACACCTCATGCATGGAACGCGGTCGCGGGACGCGGAATGGGGGAGAGCGTGAGCGAGGCCGAGGATTTCGCACGGTTGCTGCGGGAGCTGAAGGAACGTGCCGGGCTCAGTTACGGGGCCTTGGCGCGTCGGTTGCACACGAGCACGTCGACACTGCACCGGTACTGCAACGGGGAGGCGCTGCCGGCGGAGTTCGCGGTGGTGGACCGCTTCGCCCGGGCCTGCGGGGCGACGCAGGGGGAGGCGGTGGACCTGCACCGGGCGTGGCTGCTGGCGGACGCGCGGCGGCGCGCCGGAACCGCGGCACAGCCGGTGCCGGTGCCCGTGCCGGAGCCTGTGGCCGAGCCGGAGCCGGAGCCGACCGTGGTGGTGGCGCCGGAGCCCGTGCCGGAACCGGTGGGCCGGGGGGCCTGGTACCGGCGGCGGGCGGCCGTGGTCGCCGCCGCGGGCGTGACGGCCGGGGCGGTGGCCGTGGCACTGCTGGCTGCGGCCGGCCCCGACCGGGGCGCGCCGCACGCCGGCGGACGCACGGGTCCCGGTATGGGGGCGAGCGGGGGTACGGGTGCTCCGGTGTCCCCGGGACCCCTTGGGTCGGGCTCCGCCTCGGCGCCGGCGGCGACGGACGTACCGGAACCCACATCGCCGGCAGGGTCGGCAGGGTCGGCAGGGTCGGCAGGGGAGACCGGGGCGACGGCCCCGGCGCCCGGCGGGACCTCCGTGTCACCGTCGGCCCCGGGCCGGGCGCCGGTCGTGCCCCTGAAGGCGGCGGTGCGGTCGCACGTGTGGACCGCCGGCTGCGATCACGCCTACCTGAGCGGGCGCGCTCCCGGATCGGTGTCCCCGCCGCCGGTGGAGGCGGACGCGCCCGCCTGGGCGTCAGCGCAGGGCGCCGTGCACGCCGGGTCGCAGATCGTGGAGGTGACCCTGCACGGCACGGGCGAGGGCGCCGTGGTCCTGGAGGACCTGGAGGTACGGGTGGCCGCCCGCCGCAAGCCACCGGCCTGGAACGTCTACCAGATGTCGCAGGGCTGCGGCGGCGGGCTCACCCCCGCCGCGTTCGCCGTCAATCTGGACGCGCCACGCCCGCTGGCCCGGCCCGTCGCCGGGAACGACGGCGGCGACCCGCTGCCCGCCCCCGCCTTCCCCCTGCGCGTCTCGGCGTCCGAGCCGGTCGTCCTGCGGGTGGAGGCCGCCACCACGGGCTGCGACTGCGACTGGTCCCTCGACCTCCGGTGGACCGGCCCGTCCGGGTCGGGCACCCTCCGCATCGACGACGGCGGGCGGCCGCTGCGCACCAGCGCCGCCACCGGTCGGCCGGTGTACGGGTACGCGCTGGAGCAGGGCCGCTGGGCCCGCTGAACCGCAGGTCAGGGGCCGTTGTCGGTGGTGGCGCCTAGACTCGTCGAAAGAGGGGACCGGCGGATTCGCCGGGCCATCGACGGGGAGACGGGGAGGGGGACACGCCATGACACAGCAGGACCACGCGCAGGCCCCCGCGCAGGCCCAGGCACCGCCGCGGCCGCAGCGCCCGTCGCCGTCGCAGGCCACCGCGCTGCTGCGGCACGCCGCCGTCTTCCTGCCCGCCGCGGTCCCCCGCGAGGGGAGGGTCGCCTTCTGGGCGCCCGACGGGGACGCCCTGCCCGAGGCGGGCACGCCGATGCCGCTCACCGTCGTACGTCCGCACGGCGACGGGGTCCGCAGCCGGACCGTGCCCGCCGTGACCTTCTCCGTCGCCTCCGCCCTGCCCCTGCTCGCGCGGGCGCCCCACAGCCCCGCCGCGCATCCCGCCACCCGCGCCTGGGGAACAGCCGCCCGGCAGGCGCTCACCCTCGCCGCCCGTGGCCGGCTCCTCCCCGGACTCACCCCCGAAGGCGTCGACGCCTGGCGGGCCGGGCCGCTCGACGCCGCCGACATCGACCACCTCCGCGCGGTCGCCGCCGCGCTGCCGCACGAGGGGTACGCGACGCCGCTCGCCGGGCGCCGCCCGCTCCACCTGCCCGAACCGGAGGCACTGGTCCGCGCCTTCCTCGACGCCGTCGCCGACGGCCTGCCCCGCACCCCGGCCGCGGCCGTGGCCGCCGGCCGACCGTTCGCGGCGCGGGAGCCGCAGCTGGTGCCCGGGATACAGGACTGGGCCGCGCAGGTCGCGGCCGGCTCCGACACCGGCGTGGGGATCTCGCTCCGGCTGGACCTGTCCTCCTTCCGGCTCTTCGAAGAGGCCGAGGAGGACGACATCCGGCGGGCCGGGGCCGCCGTCGTCCAGGTGCACAGCCTCGCCGACCCGACCCTGGTCACCGATGCCGGGCAGCTGTGGGCGGGCACGGCGGCGGCCGGGTTCGGCCCGCGCGCCAGGATCGACGCCGTGCTCGCGCTGCGCCGGGCCGCTCGGGTCTGGCCCCCGCTACTGCGCCTGCTGGACCAGCCCGTGCCCGATGCCCTGGCCCTGTCCGACCCGGAGCTGGAGGACCTGCTGGGGGTGGCCGCGAGCCGACTGGCCGCTGCCGGGGTCCTGGTCCACTGGCCGCGCGAGCTGGCTCGTACGCTGTCGGCGACCGCCGTCGTCCGGTCCACCGCGCCCGGTTCGGCGACCGACGGGACGGCCTTCTTCGACGCCGAGCACCTCTTCGCCTTCTCGTGGGAGCTGGCGCTGGGCGGCGACCGGCTCACCCCGGGGGAGATGGACGCGCTGGCCGAGGCGCACCGGCCGGTCGTCCGGCTGCGCGACCGGTGGGTGCGGGTCGACCCGGAACTGGTGCGCAAGGCGCGCAAGCGGCAGCTGGGCGTCCTGGACCCGGTCGACGCGCTGGCCACCGTACTGACGGGGACCGCCGAGATCGACGGCACGACCGTCGAGGCGGTGCCGGTGGGGGCGCTGGCCGCCCTGCGGGACCGGCTGACGCGGGAGCAGGAACCGCTGCCGCAGCCCCCCGCCCTCAAGGCCACCCTGCGCGACTACCAGGCGCGCGGGCTGGCCTGGCTGGACCTGATGACCTCGCTCGGTCTCGGTGGCTGCCTCGCCGACGACATGGGCCTCGGCAAGACCGTCACGCTGATCGCGCTGCACCTGCACCGGGACCGGCCGGAGCCCACCCTCGTGGTGTGCCCCGCGTCCCTCCTCGGCAACTGGCAGCGGGAGATCGAGAAGTTCGCCCCCGGCACGCCCGTGCGCCGCTTCCACGGCAACGGCCGCAGCACCGAGGACCTGACGTCCTGCGCGGGCGGGTTCGTCCTCACCACGTACGGGACGATGCGCGCCAGCGCCGCTCTCCTCGCCGAACAGAGCTGGGGCATGGTCGTCGCCGATGAGGCGCAGCACGTCAAGAACCCGCATTCGGCGACCGCGAAGGCGCTGCGCACGGTGCCGGCGCCGGCCCGGGTGGCACTGACCGGCACCCCGGTGGAGAACAACCTCTCCGAGCTGTGGGCGTTGCTCGACTGGACCACGCCGGGGCTGCTGGGCCCGCTCACCGCCTTCCGGGCCCGCCACGCCCGCCCGGTGGAGCACCAGACGGAGGAGGACGGGGGTAACGAAGCGGCGGTCGCCCGACTGTCCGCGCTCGTCCGGCCGTTCCTGCTGCGCCGCAAGAAGTCCGACCCCGGGATCGCGCCCGAGCTGCCGCCGAAGACGGAGACCGACCATCCGGTCTCCCTCACCCGGGAGCAGGCCTCGCTCTACCGGGCGGCGGTGGACGAGGCGATGGCCGTGATCGAGTCGAGCGAGGGCATGGAACGCCGCGGCATGATCATGAAGTTGCTGGCCTCGCTCAAGCAGATCTGCAACCACCCCGCGCAGTACCTGAAGGAGGAGCAGCCCCGGATCCCGCACCGCTCGGGCAAACTCGCCCTGCTGGACGAGCTGCTGGACACGATCCTGGCGGAGGGCGGCTCGGTGCTGGTCTTCACCCAGTACGTGACGATGGCCCGCCTGATCGAACGGCACCTGCAGGCCCGCGGGATCGCCTCGCAGCTGCTGCACGGAGGGACGCCGGTGCGGCGCCGAGAGGAGCTCGTCGACCGGTTCCAGGCGGGCGAGGTCCCCGTCTTCCTGCTGTCCCTGAAGGCCGCGGGCACCGGGCTGAACCTCACCCGGGCCGGCCATGTCGTCCACTTCGACCGCTGGTGGAACCCGGCCGTCGAGGAACAGGCCACCGACCGCGCCTACCGCATCGGCCAGACCCAGCCCGTCCAGGTCCACCGGATCATCGCCGAAGGCACCGTCGAGGACCGGATCGCCGAGATGCTGGAGGCGAAGCGGGCCCTGGCGGACGCCGTCCTGGGCTCCGGGGAGTCGGCGCTGACCGAGCTGACCGACCGCGAGCTGGCCGACCTCGTCTCTCTGCGGAGGCCCGGATGATCACCGCGCGGGACGACCGCCGCCGTACCTTCGAGACCGTGCCCGCCGGGGCCGAGGCGGTCAGCTGGTGGGGCCGGGCCTGGGTGTCGGCGCTGGAGGAGGTCTCGCGCGACGCGGCCCGCCTGGCCCGGGGGCGTACGTACGCGGACGGGGGCCACGTCAGCGCGGTCACCGTCACCCCCGGCCGGATCGTGGCGTACGTCCGGGGCAGCCGGCCCCGCCCGTACCGCACCGAGCTGACCCTGCCGGCCTTCGCCGACCCCGAGTGGGACGAGCTGCTGGAGACGGTCGCGGCCGACCCCGCGGCGCTCGCCGCCCTGCTGGAACGGGAGGTCCCGCAGTCGCTCGCGGGAGCCGTCCTGCCCGGCGCGGGCGAGCTGGTCCCGCACTGCTCCTGCCCGGACTTCGGGCGTCCGCCGTGCAAGCACGCGGCGGCCCTCTGCTACCGGGCGGCCCGCCTCCTGGACGAGGACCCCTTCGTCCTGCTGCTCCTGCGCGGTCGCGGCGAGCGGGAACTGCTCGACGAACTCACCCGCCGCAACGCCGCCCACGCCGCCCGCGAACAGCCGGACGCGGCGCCCGACTTCCCCGGCGTTCCGGCCCGGGCGGCGCTCGCCCGCGCCGGCCTGCCGCTGCTGCCCGCGCCGCTTCCCGTGCCCGCCGCCGTGGGCCTTCCGCCCGCCTACCCGGCCGACCCGGCGGCGCCGGACCCGCTGGCCCTCGACCAGCTCGCCTCCGACGCGGCCGCCCGCGCCCTGGACCTCCTCACCACCGGCGAGGACCCGATCGCCGGGCTCACCGTGTGGCAGGACGCCGTCCGGCTGGCGTCCGCGCACCCCACGGCGGGGCTGACCGGCGCGGCCCGCACCCTGTACCGGGAGCTGGCTCGTGCCACCGGCCGCACCACCACCGATCTCGCCCGGGCCGCCGCTGCCTGGCGCCAGGGCGGGCGTCCGGCCCTCGACGCCCTCGAAGAACCTTGGGATCCGCCGGCGGGCCCCTTCGACCGGGCCCGCCCGGCGCTGCTCGCCGCCGGTCAGGGCTCCTTCCGCCCCGAGCGCAACCGCCTCACGATCCGCACCCGCCAGCTCCGCCTCGGCCGCGAGGGCCTCTGGTACTGCTACGAGGACCGCCACGGCGACCAGGACTGGTGGCCCGTGGGCCACCCCGCCCCGGACCCGGTCAGCGCTCTGCTGGGCTGATGCCCTCCGCCCAGCGGGTCAAGGTGGCGAAGTCACGGTCGCGCAGGCCGTGACGCGGATGGATCCGCAGCAGGAGGGCCGGGGCCGGATGGTGCTCGGCGACCCAGGCGCGGTCGCGCGGGGTGATCATGTCGTCGACCCAGGCGAAGGGACGGCCGGCCGCCCAGTCGCGGAGGTGGCGGGTCTTCCAGGAGAGGCCGTCGGGGTCGTCGGCGAAGAGCTTGGGCCACTCGACGACGGTGAGGTCACCCGGCAGCCCGATGTGCGGGGAGATCATCGTGTTGGCCTGGTGCGTCCAGGCGGTGGCCCAGGTGAGCTCGAAGGGTAGGGCCAGCAGCCGGGCTCCGTGGGAGGGGTGGAGGCGTACGCGGGCGCCGCGCCGGGCCTTGCGGGACTCCGGATCGCGGTAGGAGAGCCAGACGTCGGGCCACATCCGGTGGCTGCGGTATCCGCGCAATCCGGCCAGGGCGGAGCGGAACGGGTTGAGGGGGCCGTCCACGTCGAGGAGGAGCAGCGGGCGATCGGTCATGAAGTACCCAGTACCCAGTACACGATTGAGTGAAATGCCTACCGTCTCTATAACCCGAATGGGGTCGGCGCGTTGTTTCCGGTGTGGGGGACATTACCCCGCGAACTTCTCCGGAAGGCAGGGAAACTGATGCGTCACAGTCGTCGGAATGGCTTGATCGCGGCGATGGTTGCGGGCGGCGGACTGGCGGTCGCGGGTGTGGGCGGGCTGGCCCACGCCGATGCGGACGCGAGCGGCCGGGCCGAGCGCTCGCCGGGACTGCTGTCCGGAAACCTCGTACAACTGCCGGTGAACATCCCCGTGAACGCGTGCGGGAACACCGTGAGCGTGGTCGGCGTGCTCAACTCGGCCGCCGGGAACCGCTGTAGCAACGCCTCGCCGGGTGGTGGCGGCGGACATTCGACCTCGGGATCCACCCGCTCCTCGAAACCCGTAGGCGGGAACAGCGGCGGGGCCGTCGCCGAGGGACGGGGAAAGGATTCTCCGGGAGTGCTGTCCGGCAACGGGATCCAGCTCCCCGTCGACCTCCCGCTGAACATCAGCGGCAACTCGGTGAACGTGGTCGGCATCGGCAACCCCTCGGTCGGCAACACGTCCGTCAACGGTGAGGAGCCCACGGGCGGCAAGCCCGTCCAGCCGCCCGTCGTCGAAGTGCCGGTGACCCCGCCCGCACCCGTGTCCGTGCCGCCGGCCCCGCGCCCGGCACCGCCCGCCCCGCCGCGGCACATCGAGGCGCTCGCCCACACCGGGTCGGACGGCATCGGCTATCTGCTGCCCAGTGGCGGCGCGCTCCTCCTCGGCGGGGTGCTTCTCTACCGTCGCTTCCGCCTCAACTGAGCGGATCAGGCAGACGGATCCGGGGCGGGCGCGGACGCGTGCCCCGGAGGCAGGGTGCGCCACCCGTCCAGGATGGCGTCGATCCGCGGTGCCAGCCGGGCGCGGGCCGCGAACCGCGGGACCCCGGCCATCAGCAGGGCGTCGTACTCGGTGTCGGTGTGCCGCACCGCGGCCCGGACCGCGACGGAGACCGCCAGTTCGTCGAGGGCCCGACCGGCCGCGGTCCGGCCCACCCGGCCGCTGCCGCGCACCGAGGCGTGGGTGGCGATCGCCACGGCCCGGTCGGCCGGACATCCGGGGAACAGCCGCACGATCTCGGCGGCGAAGGCCGCCGTGAACCGGGTGTCCTCGGCCGCACGCCGCCGCCGGTCGCGCTCCCGGCGGCGTGCCCGCGCCTCCGAGTCCGCGAGGCAGGCCCGCTCCGCGCCGGCCAGGGCGGCCTCCTCGACGAGGAGGCCCAGGCGTTCGTAGCGGTGCCGGCGCTTGTTGAAGCGCACGACGACGGCGCACAGCGAACTGGCCTCGCGGGAGCGGCGGGTGAGCGCCGTGTCCCCCCGCGGGAGATAGACGAGATGGCCGAGATCCGTACAGTCCAGGCAGCGGGGCACGCCGGACTCGCGGACGAGGTGCCGCAGCGGGCCCTGTCGACAGTCGGCGCAGTGGATCTGCTTCAGCGATTCGAAAACCACCAGGCTCATAGACGTGTGATACCGCTGTATGACCCTCATATCACCTGGTGAAGAAGGCATGTTGATGTTTCGTCGAGTGTTCCTGGATGCCCCGCGCCCCTTTTACCGTGGGGCGGTGGACCGTAAGGGGTCCGCCGAGGAGGGGCACATGGGTGGGCGGCAGACGATGACGGACTGGTCGGGCGGGGCGTGCGTCGCCATGCTCCCGACTGGCCGGGAGATAGTCATACCGCCGGGTGGTTGCACCGGCTGGCACTTCCACCGCGTCAGGCTGGACGCGGTGGTCGTGGCGGGGACGCTCACCCGGGTCCTGCACGACCGCACCGTCGAGGTGCACACGGCCGGGACCAGCTTCGTGGAACCCGCGGGCATAGGACACATCCACCTGGGCCACAATCTCGGCACCGAGCCGGTCGTGCTCCACGTGACCCCCGCGCTTCCGGCCGGGACGCCCTTCGCGATACCCACGCCGGCCCCGGCCGGCGTCACACGGGCGGTCTGCGGGCAGCACGCCCACTGAACCCGGCCACCCCGGCCCCGCCCACCCCCGCCGTCCCGCATCCGGCGGGCCGCTCACACCAGTCGGCGTATCTCCCCGCGGACCCGGTAGAAGCCGCCCGAGGCCGCGTGCAGCCCGTCCACCACGTACCGGGCGCCGACCTCCCGGATCCCGCGCGGGAACTGCACGTTCCACGTGGGCTCGAAGCCGCCCGACACCACCTGCACCCGCATGCGGCCGCCCTGCTGGACACACTCCACCACCACGCCGGACGCCGGGTCCGCCGTCACCGCCGCCATCGAGACGGTCGCCACCGCCGCCGCCGACGCGGCCGGTGTGAACACCGGGAGCGCCGCCGCCGACTTCACGTCCATCGGCGCGGGCACCGAGCCCTGCTGGGCCGCCGCGATCGCCTGCTCGGTCGCGTCCACACAGACCAGCGACCCGTCGGTGGTCACGAGGTACAGCCGCTCGTCCAGGTACTGCATGGACAGCGCCGACCCGCCGCCCGTCCCCAGCTTCCACAGGCGTCGGCCGTCGGCGTCGAAGCAGTAGACCGAGGAGGAGGAGTCGCCCGCGAAGACGTGCCGTCCGTCGGGCGAGGTCGCGCACGAGTACACCGCCGCGTCGCACGCGTAGGAGGCCTCCACCGCCCCCGTCGCTTTCGAGAGCCGCTGCACGGTGTTGCGGGCGGTCCCCGCGTACACCGCGTGGTCCTCCTGCCAGCCGAACAGCACCCCGCCGGGGGTCTTGGTGTGCCACAACTGCCCGGTGCCGTCGGCCGCGTACGCCGTCACACCGCCGCTGTGCCCGTGGAAGACCGCCCGCTCGTCCGCCCGGACCATCCAGGCGCCGTGGCCGCCGGACTTCCGTGACCACTGGTGCTCGTCCTCGTGGTCGATGACCGTCAGGCCGCCGTTCGCGTCGGAGACGTTGAGCACGCCCTCGTGGATGTCGAGCCAGTAGATGTCCACATCCGCGGCGATCGCGTAGGCGCCGAACGGCACCTTCGACGACAGGTCGTACACCGTGCCGTCGTCACAGCCCGCGTATATCCAGAACTCGTCCGCGACCAGGCACTTCACCCCGTCCGGCAAGGAATAGCGGGCCAGCACCTCGCCGCCGTGGCTCAGCGTGTAGACATCGCCCGCCTGGTTGCCGACCCAGCAGCGGTCCTCGTCCACGTGGATGCCGAAGGCCGACGAACCGGTCCGGAACCGCCACAGCACCGGGGCCACCGCACGCGCCGTCGAGGGCGCCGAGGTCACCTGGCGGCGGGTGACCGACCGGGCGGCGCGCTGCCCCCGCACCGCCGGGGCGTACCCCTTGCGGACCTTCTCACCGATCTTCTTCGCGGCAGCCGCCCGGGCCTTCTCGGCGCTCGGGAACGCGGAGGTCTGCAGCTGGCCGTCCGCACCGATGCGCCCGTACCGCACGGACACGGCCGTGCCGTCGACGGTCACCTCGTAGAACTTGTGCGCCGCGCCGTCGTCCTGCGACAGCTCCAGATACGTCGTCTCCCGAGCCATGACAAACCTCTCCCCAAAGGCAGCGCCGCCGGCTCCCTTTCGGCCGGTGATCCCTCGTGAAAAACGCTACGACCCACCACTGACAATGGGCCGGTGCAGTGGGAAGCGATCACATGGCAGCGGATGGCCGAGCGGCTCGCCGGTCACCTCGACAACCTCGACAACCCCGACGACGCGCACGAGCAGAGCGGTTGGCAGCGGGTGGGCATCGACGGCGCCCCCGCCGCCGACACCGGTGTCCTCGCCGGTGAACTGGCCGAAGCGCTGCGGCTGCGCGGGCGCCCGGCCCTGGTGGTGCCGGCCGACGGATTCCTGCGGCCGGCCTCCCTCCGCTTCGAGTTCGGCCGGCAGGACGTGGACTCCTACCTCGACGGCTGGTACGACACGGCGGCACTGTGGCGGGAGGTCTTCGGCCCGACCGACCCCGGCGGCACCGGTCGGGTGCTGCCGGACCTCTGGGATCCGGTGACCGACCGGGCGACCCGTAGTCCGTACGTCGAACTCCCGCCCGGCGGCGTGCTGCTCGTGCACGGCCCGTTGCTGCTGGGCCGGTGGTTCCCCTTCGACCTGAGCGTGCACATCCGGCTCTCCGCGGGCGCGCTCAACCGACGCACCGAGGAGTCCGCGCGCTGGACGCTGCCCGCCTTCGCGCGCTACGAGGCCGACACCGACCCGGCGTCGACCGCCGACGCCGTGGTCCGGGCCGACGACCCCCGCCACCCCGCCTGGACCGGCGTCCGGAGCCGCTGACGGGCCGGAACGGCCTCATCGGCACCACGACACCGCCACGACCGCTACGGCCGACCGCCCTGCCGGGTCACCGCCAGCGCCGCGGCCCGGCACCCGGCGCGGGCGGCCTCCGCCGGGTCCGCGCCCTCCAGCCGGGCCGCGAGGAAGCCGCCGGTGAAGGCATCCCCGGCACCCGTGGAATCCACGGCCAGGGCCGGCTCCGCCTCGACCTCGGCGGTGATCCGGCCGCGTTCGGCGATCAGCGCCCCCGCCGCGCCCCGGGTCACCACCACCAGCGGCACCCGCCGGCTGAGCTCCGCCGCAGCCCGGGCCACCCCCGTCGGCTCCGGCAGCCCGGCCAGCAGCCGGGCCTCGTCCTCGTTCGGCAGCAGCACGTCCACCCCCGTCACGGCGTCCAGGAAGCGCTGCGGCCCGAGTCCGACCAGGAATCCCGCCGAGGCGGGGTCCACGCTCACCGACACCCCCCGCGTCCGGGCAGCCCGCAACGCGACCATGGCCAGCTCCCGGCTGCTGTCGGCGAAGAACAGATAACCGGACAGGTGCAGATGGGCCGCCCCGTCCAGCAGGGAGGGGGTCCAATCGGCGGGGCACAACCGCAGCGAGGCCCCGCTGTCGGTCAGGAACGTCCGCTCCGCGTCCTTGCCGACCAGCGCGACCACCGTCCCGGTCGGCTCCCGTGCGTCGATCACCAACCGCGGCCGCACCCCCGCGTCCACGAGCGCCCGCTCGTGCCAGCGCGCCGATTCGGCCCCCACCCGCGCCAGGAGTCGTACCTCCGCGGTCCCCGTACGGGCCGCCCAGCAGGCCGCGTTGGCCCCGGCCCCGCCCGGCAGGGTCCGGATGCGGGCCACCGTGTCGGTGGCCGGAGCCAGCGGCTCCGGATGTATGGCCACCACGTCCGTCACCACGTCCCCGACGACGAGCAACGCCCCCGGCCCGGTCATGCCCGCGCCGCCCAGGCCCCCGCGATCCGGGCCCCGAGCCGCACGTTGCCGCGTACCGCCGCCAGGTTCGCCTCCAGCGAGGCCCCGTTCGTCGCCCGTACCAGGAACCCCAGCAGGAACGGGGTCACCGCCTGCCCCGTGATCCCGCGCTCGTGGCACTCGGCGAGCGCCTCCGCCAGCACCCGGTCGTGCAGCTCCGGATCCAGCTGCTCCTCCCGCGCCACCGGATTGGCCACCAACAGCGCCGAGTCGGCGCCGCCCAGCGCGTCCTGAGCGGCCATCACCGCCGCCACCTCCTCGGGCTCGCGCACCGTCCAGTCCACCGGCTCGCCCGAGTCGGACAGGTAGAACCCGGGGAAGCGGTCCGTCCTGTAGCCGAGCACCCCCACCCCGAGCGTCTCCAGCCGCTGCAGCGTGCCCGGCACGTCCAGGATCGACTTCACGCCCGCGCACACCACGGTGATCCGCGTGCGCGCCAGCAGCGACAGGTCCGCCGATTCGTCCTGCGTCTGCGCCCACTCCCGGTGCACGCCGCCCAGCCCGCCCGTGGCGAAGACCCGTAGGCCCGCCCGGGCCGCCAGGAAGGCCGTCGCGGACACCGTCGTCGCCCCGGTCGCGCCCGTCGCCAGCGCGGGAGCCAGATCCCGGTGACCGAGCTTGCGCACGCCCTCGCCGCCCGCGATCCGCTCCAACCGGTCCTTGTCCAGGCCCGCGTACGCCACCCCGTCCACGACCGCGATCGTCGCCGGAACCGCGCCCTCCGCGCGGACCAAGGCCTCCAGCTCGAGGCCCACCTCCAGGTTGCGGGGGCGGGGCAGACCGTGCGCGATGATCGTCGACTCCAGGGCCACCACGGGCCTTCCCCGGGTGAGCGCCTCGCGTACCTCCGCCGACAGGACCGGGATCTCAGATGCTCTGTGCTGTGACATGTCCCCATCCATGGCACGGGATCGGCACCCCCAAACTCCCTCCCGCCACACCCGTCCCAACCTGTCCGAGTAGCGTTCCTCCATGGACACGCGTGGTTTCTACGACGAGTTGGCCGACCGGTACGACCGCGTCTACGCGGACTGGGACGCGAGCGTCACCCGCCAGGGCCGGGCCCTCGACACCCTGCTCACCGCCGCCCTGGGCCCCGGCCCGCACACGGTGCTCGACAATGCCTGCGGCATCGGGACCCAGTCACTGGGCCTGGCGGCGCTGGGCCACCGGGTCACCGGGACCGACCTCAGCCCCGCCTCCGTGGCCCGCGCCACCCGCGAGGCCGGCCGGCGCTCGCTCCCCCTGCCCGTCGCCGCCGCCGACATGCGGGCCCTGCCCTTCGCCGACGCCTCCTTCGACGCCGTGGTCTGCGCCGACAACGCCCTGCCCCACCTGCTGACCGCACAGGACGTGACCACGGCCCTGGCCGAAACCCGGCGGGTGCTGCGCCCCGGCGGACTGCTGCTGCTCTCCACCCGCCCGTACGGGGAGCTGCGCCGGGCCCGGCCGCGGAGCGAGGCCCCTCACGTCCACCAGGGCCCCGCCGGGCGGACGGTGTCCTTCCAGCTGTGGCACTGGCATGCCGACGGGGAGCGGTACGACCTGGAGCTCTTCCAGTTGCTGCCGGACGGCGAAGGCTGGACGACCCGGGTGTCGAGCGCGACGTACTGGGCGCTGCCGGAGGAGGAGACGGCCGCGTACGCCCGGCGGGCCGGGTTCGCCGACCCGCTCTGGCACGCACCGGCGGACACCGGCTTCCATCAGCCGCTGCTCGCCGCCCGGCGCCCGGGGCGCTGGACAGGGTGACTCGTCGGCGGGGCCGTTCCTGGACGCTGTGGCCACCGCGCCACGGGGGCGGGCCGCACTAGGCTGGCGCGCCATGAGCACCAGTGATCACCCCGCCGCCCCCGCCTCCTTCTCCGTCTCCGTCGCGGACGTCGAACTGGAGGCGGACGACCTCGACCCCGAACAGATCGTCTCCGGCGAGCCCGTCGTGACGGGCAAGGTGCTGTGGGAGTCGGCGGACGGCAAGCAGGTGCGCGGGATCTGGCAGATCACCCCCGGAGTCGTCACCGACGTCGAGGCGAACGAGCTGTTCGTGGTGGTCAGCGGCCGCGCCACCGTCGAGGTCGAGGGCGGCGGGACGCTGGAGGTCGGCCCCGGCTCCGCCTGCGTGCTCCGCGAGGGCGACCGGACCACCTGGACCGTGCACGAGACGCTGCGCAAGGCCTACCACATCAGCTACTGACCCCGCCCTTCGCGGGCACGGGGTGGCGGCGCGCCGTGAACAGCGCGAGCGCCGCCATCGGCAGCAGCAGCGCGGCGCCGACGGCGTTCAGCCAGCCGTAGCCCGCGCCCGACATGATCAGCCCGGCGGCCGCTCCGCCCAGCCCGGCGGCCGCGTTCATCGTGAGGTCGCTCAGCCCCTGTACGGCGGCCCGCGCGGGCTGCGGCACCGAGTCCGTCAGCAGGGCCGAGCCCGACACCATCCCGGCGGACCAGCCGAGGCCGAGCAGGAAGAGCCCGAGCGCGGTCCGGCCGTGGCTGGGCCCGGCCGTTCCGGCGAGCAGCGCGGCGACCGACAGCAGCCCCGCGGCCAGCCCGATCACGGAGAGCCGGCCGAGCCGGTCGGCGAGCCAGCCCATCACGGGGGAGAAGGCGAACATGCCCGCGATGTGACCGCTGATCACCAGTCCGATGAGCTCCAGGCCGGCCCCGTGGTGGCTCAGGTCCATCGGGGTCATCACCATGATCGACACCATGGTGGTGTGCGACACGGCGACCGTGAGCAGGGCGAGCCGGGCCCGCGGCGAGGACTTCACGGCGGCGAATCCGGCCCGCAGCGAGCGTCCTTCGCGGGTCTGTTCCTCGGGCGCGGCGAGCGACCGGGCCGTCAGCAGCGGGTCGGGGCGCAGGAGTACGCCGATCAGCGTGCCGGTGAGCAGGAAGACGGCGGCGGCCCAGACGAACGGGCCGGCCGTCTCGGGTATCGCGGTGCCGGCGAAGCTGCGGCTGGCCGGTGCGGACAGGTTGGGTCCGAGCACGGCGCCGATGGTCGAGGCCCACACCACGACCGAGATGGCTCGGGCGCGATGGTCCGGGGCCGCGAGGTCCGCAGCGGCGAACCGGGCCTGCAGGTTCGCCGAGGAGGCGGCGCCGAAGGCGGCCATGCCGATCAGCAGCAGCGGGAAGCTGCTGATCGTGGCGGCGAGCACGACCAGGCCCGCTCCGGCGGCGCCGATCAGGTAGGCCAGCACCAGGCCGGGGCGGCGGCCGCGCGCGTTCATCAGCGCGGCGAGCGGCAGCGAGACGACGGCGGTGCCGATCACCGCGGCCGTGGAGGCGACGCCGGACAGTGCCTCGGTGCCGCTGACCTCGGTGGCGAGTACGGGGGCCAAGGCGATGCTGATCGGCACACCGAGGCCGCCGAGGACCTGACCGGCCATGAGGACGCGGGAGGTGCGGCGTTGCAGCCGGGCCAGCTCGGGCGGGTCGATCGGCCGCACGGGCCGATCGGTACCGGGCGCGGCGGTCACGGCGTACACCGGTTCCGCGGGTGCGTGACACGGGGCGCGGGGGACGCGAGGAGGCCGGATGCGGCGGCAGGAGTAGTCACCGCCGCAGTGTGCCAGCCCTTACCGCGCGACGGAACCGGGCCGGAGCCGGTTCGGAACCGGCCCGGAGCCGGGCCGGAAGAGCGCAGGTCAGGGCCACGGCTCAGGGCGACGGCTCAGAACAGCGGCTGCGGGAGCACGCCCTCCAGCGCGAGCAGCTGTCGCTTCGTCTCCACCCCGCCGCCGAATCCCCCGATGCCCCCGTCGTTCTCCACGACCCGGTGGCAGGCCACCACCAGCGGCAGCGGATTCGATCCCATGGCGTTGCCCACGGCCTGGGCGGCGCCCGGCTGTCCGGCGCGGGCGGCCAGCTCCCCGTAGCCGACGACCGATCCGTAGGGCACGGAGCGGTCCAGCTCCAGGAGCACCTGCCGGTTGAAGCCGGAGCTCAGCCGCCAGTCCAGCGGCAGCTCGAAGCGGCGCAGCGACCCCCCGAAGTACGCGGTGAGCTGGCGTATCGGCTCGGCCAGCAGTACTTCCTCGCCCGGCGCGGGACGCCAGGCGTCGGCGCCGAGCCGGGAGACGAGCGGGCCGATCATCCTGTCGACCCGGTCCGGCTCGGCATGGAACTCGATCCGGACCAGACCTTCCGGGGTCGCGGCCAGGAGCAAAGGCCCGCCGAGGACACCGTCGCCGGCGACGACGGTCCATTCGAGGTGCGGCCCGCGGGGCCGCTCGGTGCTGTCCACGCGTCCACCGTACGACCACCGACCGACACGGCGGTCACGGTTGTGGATGTCGGCCGGATCGCCCACCTGGCCTGTTCGCCACACGTCCGCCACGTGTCCGCCCGGACCGGCCCGGGGTTCAGAAGCCGCCGACCGCGTCCTGGACCACGTCCGGGGCGTTGGTGATGATCCCGTCCACCCCCATGTCCTGCACCTTCCGGGCGGTGGCCGCGTCGTCCACGATCCAGGTGTCCACCTCCATCGCCTTGCCGTGCGCGCCGCGCAGGCCGTGCACGGCCGAGACCCAGTCGGCCGAGATCGTCGTGTGCCACGGGTTGATGCGGTCGGTGAACTCCGCGTAGCGCGGCAGGTCCGCCACGGTGGGGGTGCCCAGGAAGGCCGTCACCAGGTCCGGGCGCAGCTGGTGCACGATGCGCACGGAGTCGGCGCTGAAGCTCTGCACCACCAGGCGCTGGGCGACGTGGCGCGGGTCGAGCCAGCCGGCCTCGTCCAACACCTTCAGGGTCTGCTCCTCGATGCCGGGGTAGAGCTCCGGCTTCTTGATCTCCAGCAGCAGCCGCTGCTGGTTGCGCTGTACCCGGTCGAGGTACTCCCGCAGGGTCGGTACGGAAGCGCCCGCGTACTCGTCGCCGAACCAGCTGCCCGCGTCCAGCTGCGCGATCTCGGCCGCCGTGAAGTCCTGGACCTTCCACGGCGACCGGTTCGGGAACCGCTGCTCGACGTCCGTGGTCCGGGCCAGGGTGTCGTCGTGGATCACCACCAGCACGCCGTCCTTGGTGCGCTGCACGTCGTTCTCGACCCAGGCGAAGCCCATCTGCATCGCCAGGTCGATCGCGTCCAGGGTGTTCTCCGGGGCGTACGCGGAGGCCCCCCGGTGGGCGTACACGACAGGGCCCCCCAGCGCGGCCCGGCCGGCGCCGGGGCCGGTTCCCGTGCCGGTACCGGTTCCCGTGCCGGTCGCGGATCCGGGACCGGTGGCGGCGTACGAGGCCGTCCCGCCCAGCAGGGTGAGAGTGAAGCCCAGGAATGCGGCGGCGGCCGCTGCGGCGGGTCGGACGTACATGTGCGTTCTCCTCGGGTCGTGAGCCCTGTTCCTGCGTCAGACGGGTGCGGAGCGGCAGACGTTGTGGCGATGCACTTCACCGCGATCATGGGGTTGAAGATCACTGAGCCGCCACCGAACTACGACAAACGGACCAGAACGAATGACAGCGGCCCGAGCGCCCGGGAGCGGCCGGAGCCCGCCGCCGGCCCGTGGGGGCGCGTGAGTGTCAGTGGGGGGTCGTACGGTTGACCCATGCGGCCCGTATCGAAGATCGAACGCACGGTGGCGCCTTTCGAGGTCGTCAGCCCCTACCAGCCCAGCGGCGACCAGCCGGCGGCCATCGCCGAGCTGGAGAAGCGCATCCGTGCAGGTGAGAAGGATGTCGTCCTGCTGGGTGCGACCGGCACCGGCAAGTCGGCGACCACGGCCTGGATGATCGAGAAGCTCCAGCGCCCCACCTTGGTCATGGCGCCGAACAAGACGCTCGCCGCCCAGCTGGCGAACGAGTTCCGCGAGCTGCTGCCGAACAACGCCGTCGAGTACTTCGTCTCGTACTACGACTACTACCAGCCCGAGGCCTACGTTCCGCAGTCGGACACGTACATCGAGAAGGACTCCTCGATCAACGAGGAGGTGGAGCGGCTGCGCCACTCCGCCACGAACTCGCTGCTGACGCGGCGCGACGTGATCGTCGTCGCCTCCGTGTCCTGCATCTACGGCCTCGGTACCCCGCAGGAGTACGTCGACCGGATGGTCTCCCTCAAGGTGGGGGAGGAGACCGACCGGGACCAGCTGCTGCGCCGCTTCGTGGACATCCAGTACACCCGCAACGACGTCGCCTTCACCCGTGGCACCTTCCGGGTGCGCGGCGACACGATCGAGATCTTCCCGGTCTACGAGGAACTGGCCGTCCGGATCGAAATGTTCGGCGACGAGATCGAGGCCCTCTCCACGCTGCACCCGCTGACCGGCGAGGTCATCAGCGAGGACCGCGAGCTGTACGTCTTCCCCGCCAGCCACTACGTCGCCGGCCCCGAACGCATGGAGAAGGCGGTCCGCGGCATCGAAGCCGAGCTGACCGAGCGCCTCGCCGAGCTGGAGAAGCAGGGCAAGATGCTGGAGGCGCAGCGGCTGCGCATGCGCACCACCTACGACCTGGAGATGATGCGCCAGATCGGGTCCTGCTCCGGCATCGAGAACTACTCGCTGCACATGGACGACCGCGAGCGCGGCTCCGCGCCCAACACGCTCATCGACTACTTCCCGGAGGACTTCCTCCTGGTCATCGACGAGTCGCACGTCACCGTGCCGCAGATCGGCGCCATGTACGAGGGCGACGCCTCCCGCAAGCGCACCCTCGTCGACCACGGGTTCCGACTGCCGTCCGCCCTGGACAACCGGCCGCTGAAGTGGGAGGAGTTCCAGGAGCGCATCGGGCAGACCGTCTACCTGTCGGCGACCCCCGGAAAGTACGAGCTCTCGCGCGGCGACGGCTTCGTCGAGCAGATCATCCGCCCCACCGGCCTCATCGACCCCGAGGTCGTGGTCAAGCCCACCGAGGGGCAGATCGACGACCTGGTCCACGAGATCCGGCAGCGCGTCGAGAAGGACGAGCGGATCCTCGTCACCACCCTCACCAAGAAGATGTCCGAGGACCTCACGGACTACTTCCTGGAGCTCGGCATCCAGGTGCGGTACCTGCACAGCGACGTCGACACCCTGCGCCGCATCGAGCTGCTGCGCGAGCTGCGGGCCGGCGAGTACGACGTCCTGGTCGGCATCAACCTGCTCCGTGAGGGCCTCGACCTGCCCGAGGTGTCCTTGGTGGCGATCCTCGACGCCGACAAGGAGGGCTTCCTGCGCTCCGGGACCTCCCTGATCCAGACCATCGGCCGGGCCGCGCGCAACGTGTCGGGCCAGGTCCACATGTACGCGGACAAGATGACCCCGGCGATGGAGAAGGCCATCGACGAGACCAACCGGCGCCGCGAGAAGCAGATCGCCTACAACACGGCCAACGGGATCGACCCGCAGCCGCTGCGCAAGAAGATCAACGACATCGTCGCCACCATCGCCCGTGAGGAACTGGACACCGAGGAGCTCCTCGGCACCGGATACCGGCAGGCGAAGGACGGCAAGGGCGCCAAGGCCCCGGTGCCTGCGCTCGGTGGCCGGGCCGCCGCGGCCAAGACGGGCGGAAAGGGCGCGAAGGGGGCGGCGGGCGCCGAGGTGCTCACCGACCGGCCCGCGGCCGAACTGGCCGCGCTCATCGAGCAGATGACCGAGCGCATGCGCGGGGCGGCCGCCGAGCTCCAGTTCGAGGTCGCGGCCCGGCTCCGGGACGAGGTGGGCGAGCTGAAGAAGGAGTTGCGTCAGATGAAGGAAGCGGGCCTCGCCTGACCGGAGGCCGGTCAGTAGGGTTGGGTCTCAGCCGCAGGTACACGCTGCACGCTCGTCATGGGGCGGGCAAGGGAGAGGGGACAGTACGTGACGGTCAACATGACCAAGGGTCAGGCCATCAGTCTGCAGAAGGCGGACGGAGGCACGCTGACCGCGGTCCGCATGGGCCTCGGCTGGCAGGCGGCGAAGCGCCGCGGGCTGTTCGGCTCGCGCACCCGGGAGATCGACCTCGACGCCTCGGCGGTGCTCTTCGCCGACAAGCAGCCCGTGGACGTGGTCTTCTTCCGCCACCTGCAGAGCGACGACGGCTCGGTGCGCCACACCGGTGACAACCTCGTCGGCGGCGTCGGCCAGGGCGGGGACGACGAGGCGATCCTCGTGGACCTCCAGCGCGTGCCGGTGCACATCGACCAGATCGTCTTCACGGTGAACTCCTTCACCGGCCAGACGTTCCAGGAAGTCCAGAACGCGTTCTGCCGCATCGTCGACGAGACCAACGGCCAGGAGCTGGCCCGCTACACCCTCGACGGCGGCGGTCAGTACACCGCGCAGATCATGGCCAAGGTGTCCCGCGTGGGCGCCGGCTGGCAGATGACGGCCCTCGGGAACCCGGCCAACGGCCGCACCTTCCAGGACCTCATGCCGGCGATCCTGCCGCACCTGTAAGCAGTACCGGACAAGAGAAGAAGGCACGGGGGAGGGGCTGCACGATGACGGCCGAACTGGTCCGGGGGCAGAACCACCCCGTGTCCCGGAGCCGGGTGGAGATCAGGGTCTCGGCGGGCACACCCGTGCTCGCCCTGGCCTCGCTCGCCGACGAACAGGGCCGGTTCTCCGGCAACGGGATCCTGGCCCACCCGGGCGCCCGCTCCCTTCCCGGCGTCGAGTCGCCGGGGGAGCTCGCCGACCGGCACACCTTCGCCGTCGACCTCGACGAGGTCGCGGCGGACGTCCACCGGCTCGGCGTCCTGCTCGTCCTGCCGCCCGGCGGCCCGGTCCGCTTCGGCGCGGTACCGGCCTCCTACGTGGCCGTGGCCGACCCGGAGGGCGCCGAGCTCGCCGGATACACCCTGACGGGGCTCGACGCCGAGACGGCCGTCGTCGCCCTGGAGCTGTACCGGCGCCAGGGCGCCTGGAAGGTCCGCGCCGTGGGCCAGGGCTACGCCGAGGGCCTCGGCGCCCTGCTCACCGACGGCGGGCTGCCCGCGCTCGCGGCCGCGGAGCTGGCCGCCGCCGCGCTGGGCACGATTCCCCGTACCGCCGGGGCCGACGCCACCCTCGCGACCATGCCGACCCTCGTCGGCGACCTCCGCGCCCCGCAGACCCCGGCGCAGGCTCCCGCGCCCACCCCCGAACCGCCGGACCCGGTGCCCGTCTCCGGGCACCCGTACGCCGGTACGCCCGGGCCCGGTGACACCCCGACCGCCCCGCCCACCATCAGCTACGCCCACCCGCGGCGCCGCGCAACCAGCAACGAGCCGCCCGAGCCCGCGCCGCGGCCCGCCGCCCCGCAGGAACCGGGCCAGGCCCCGCGTCCCGTCGCCGGGGACGCGAGCGGCTGGTCCATGGACGAGCGGCTCTACAACCAGGTCTGGGGGATGTTCGAGGACCTGGCCCGCACGGTCGCCGCCTATCGCAGCGCCGTCGAGTTCGCCGACTCCCGCATGGACCGCGAGCTCGACGAGGCCCTGTCCGACCCGCGCCACCGCCTCGGCGGCTCCGGGAACGCGGCACGCGACACCGCGCGGGCCCGCCGCGAGGAGCTCGTCGCCCAGGCCCAGGCCGTCCTCGACCGGGACCTGGCCCAGCTGATCGCCGAGTCGGAGGTCGTCGAGCCCGCGCTGCCGGCCGCGTACGCCCGCTGGGACAACCCGGTCTGGCACGGTCACCGCACGCCCGAGGAGAGCCCGCTGGCCCTGCGCCTGGGCGACCTGCACCTGCCCGAGCGGCCCGACCTGCGCATCCCCATGCTGAGCAGGCTCCCGCTGGAGCGCGGGCTCTGGATCGACAACGGCCGTACCGGCTCCGAGGCCGCGATGACCATGGACACCGACCGGCTGCGCCGGGCCGCCATGGACATGGCCGTCGCCCTGGCGGTCCGGCTGCTCGCGGTCCATCCCGCCGACCGGTTCTCCGTCCACGTCATCGACGCGGCCGGAGCCGGATCCGCCTCCCTGGCGCCGCTGGTGCGCTCCGGGGTGCTGGCCGGGCCGCCCGCCGCCGGGGCCCAGGGGGTCACCCAGACCCTGGCGGGGCTGACCCGGCGGGTGGACCTCGTACAGATGGCGCTGCGCGCCGGCGCCCCCGAGGACCTGCCGCCGGACGTGGACACGGCCGACCAGCTGCTGATCGTGCACGACTTCCCGCACGGCTTCGACGACCGCGCCGTCACCCAGCTGCGCTACCTCGCCGACGAGGGCGCGGCGGTCGGCGTGCACCTGCTGATGGTCGCGGACCGCGACGAGGCCTCGGCCTACGGTCCGCTGCTCGACCCGCTGTGGCGCTCCCTGATGCGGCTCTCGCCGGTGCCGGACAGCCACCTCGCCGACCCCTGGGTCCATCACGCCTGGACCTTCGAACCGGACCTGCCCCCGCAGGGCAGCAGGGTCCTCGACCAGGCACTGGACCGGGTGGCGGAGGCCCGGCGCACTACCCGCCCGTGACCATTCTTTGGGACTCTCTTTACCTAAACCGTCTCTGACGGGTATGCTCGTGTGTGCGGAGGGGAGTATTCCTGCTTTCCTGCTACGGCGTACCCGTCAATACGGACCACTTCGGCCGAACGAGCGAAGTCGGTCCCGGGGCGCCGGCCCACGGCCTCCAGGCCTCCTGGGTGGAAGAGACCTCCGGCAGCGATGACGCTGACGAAGTGCTGAGCCATCCGCCGGAGGCGTGTTCACAACATGGAAGTTTCCTGGGCCCTTTGGGCTGCGACCATTCTCGGTCTCTCCCTTCTGATCGGCGCCGATTTCTTCATCGGCCGCAAACCGCACGACGTGTCCATCAAGGAAGCGGGCACCTGGACGATCGTCTGGATCGTCCTCGCCGCGCTCTTCGGCCTCGGCCTCTGGTTCTTCGGGAACGGCCAGGCCTCGCAGGAGTTCTTCGCCGGCTTCATCACCGAGAAGTCCTTGAGCGTCGACAACCTCTTCGTCTTCGTCCTGATCATGGCGAAGTTCGCAGTGCCCTCCCACCTCCAGCAGCGGGTGCTGCTCGTGGGTGTGCTCATCGCACTCGTCCTGCGCGCGATCTTCATCGCGGCCGGCGCCGCGATCATCGCGAGCTTCTCCTGGGTCTTCTACATCTTCGGCGCGTTCCTGATCTACACCGCGTGGAAGCTGATCCAGGAAGCCCGCAAGGACGAGGAGGACGAGGAGTTCGAGGAGAACCGCCTCCTGAAGTCCGTCGAGAAGAAGTTCGGCGTCGCCGACCGCTACCACGGCACCAAGCTCTTCATCCAGAACAACGGCAAGCGCGTGCTGACCCCGCTGATGGTCGTCATGCTCGCCATCGGTACCACCGATGTGCTGTTCGCCCTGGACTCGATCCCCGCGATCTTCGGCCTGACCCAGGACCCGTACATCGTCTTCACGGCCAACGCCTTCGCCCTGATGGGTCTGCGTCAGCTGTACTTCCTCATCGGCGGCCTGCTGAAGAAGCTGGTCCACCTCAGCTACGGCCTGTCGATCATCCTCGGCTTCATCGGCGTCAAGCTGGTGCTGCACGCCCTGCACGAGAGCGGCGTCCACGTCCCGGTGATCTCGATCCCGGTCTCCCTCGGCGTCATCTGCGGTGTCCTGGTCGTCACCACGATCACCAGCCTGATCGCCTCGAAGAAGCAGGCGGCGGCCGAGGCCGCCGCCCGCCCGGAGAACGTCGACGCGTGACCGGATCCGGGGATCCGGATCCCCGGACCTACACGGGGGCGGCCGCTTCGGCCGCCCCCGTTTCCGTCGCCCGGGACGCGACCGCCCGCTTGCGCACGGCCGCCGGACCGGTCTCCGGCAGCAGGGCGAAACAGACCAGGCTGACCAGGGCGATCCCGGTCAGGTACAGCGCGACGCCCCACGGCGGACCGGAGCCGTCCGCCAGCGCGGTCGCCACGATCGGGGTCAGCGCCCCGCCCAGCACACCGCCCAGGTTGTAGCCGACGGCCGCGCCCGTGCAGCGGATCCGCGGCGCGTACAGCTCGGGCAGGTACGCGGCCACCACCGAGAACATCGTCACCATGCCCAGCAGCGCCCCGACGAAGCCCACCGTCATCAGCAGCGGATCGGCCGTCCGCAACAGCGCCACCAGCGGGAACATCCACACCGCGCAGATCGCGCATCCGATCAGGCAGAGCGGCCGCCGCCCGTACCGGTCACCGAGCATCGCGATCAGCGGGGTCACCAGGCCCTTGATCGCGACGGACACCATGATGCAGGCCAGCATCGCCGTGCGGCTCACCGTGAGGTGCTCGGCGGCGTAGGCGAGGGACCAGGTCGTGACCGCGTAGAAGACGGCGTAGCCGACGGCGAGCGCCCCGCCGGTCAGCAGGAGCAGCCGCCAGTGGCCCCGGAACACCTCGGTCAGCGGGGCCTCGGCCCGCCGGTCCGTCGCGGCGAGTGCCCGGAACTGCGGGGTCTCCTCCACCGAGCGGCGCAGCCACAGTCCGGCCAGCGCCAGCACCCCGGCCGCCCAGAACGGCACCCGCCACCCCCAGGCGGTGAACTGGGCGTCGGTCAAGGACGCGGACAGCCCCAGCATCAACCCGTTGGCGAGGAGGAAACCGACCGCCGGCCCCATCTGCGGGAAGCTCGACCACAGCCCGCGCCGCCGCTCGGGGGCGTGCTCGGCG
Source organism: Streptomyces virginiae (assembly GCF_041432505.1). GTDB lineage: Bacteria > Actinomycetota > Actinomycetes > Streptomycetales > Streptomycetaceae > Streptomyces > Streptomyces virginiae_A. Next base: position 2,463,595 of record NZ_CP107871.1, on the reverse strand, counting down.
GTCAGCAGGACGGCGCCGCCCCACTCCCCGCCCAGCCCGAGGCCCTGCAGGAAGCGCAGCAGGAGCAGGAGTACGGGCGCGGCCATGCCGATCGAGGCGTACGAGGGCACGCAGCCGACGGCCACCGTGGCGAGGCCGGTGAGCAGCAGGGAGGCGAGCAGCACGGGGCGCCTGCCGTAGCGGTCGCCGATGTGGCCGAAGACCGCCGAACCGAGCGGGCGGGCCAGGAAGCCGACGCCGAAGGTACCGAAGGCGGCGAGGGTTCCGGCGAGCGGGGAGAAGGACGGGAAGAAGAGCGGGCCGAGCACGAGGGCGGCGGCCGTCCCGTACACGAAGAAGTCGTAGAACTCGATCGCGGTCCCGGCGAGCGAGGCCGTGGCCAGCCGCAGCATGCCGGGCCCGGCGGAGTCGTCGGCCTCGACGGGCGGGGGCTCGGGCAGGCTCTCGCGCGGGGTCGCGAGGGAAAGGGTGGGGGAGGCCTCGGGGGCGCAGGAGGCCGGTGGCGGGGACGGGTCGTGTGGCATGCCGCACCAACTACCCGTTCCCCGCCCCTCAGGACGTGCGTTCGGTCCTAAGCGACCGGAAGGAGTGCTTCGCGTCTCGAAGTTGACGCGTTGCGGTGCCTACCAACCGCGCTCGCGCCATTCGGCCAGGTGCGGACGCTCGGCGCCGAGGGTGGTGTCGTTGCCGTGGCCCGGGTAGACCCAGGTCTCGTCCGACAGCTGCTCGAACAGCTTGTGCTCGACGTCGTCGAGCAGGCTGGTGAAGGCCTTCGGGTCGTCGTGCGTGTTGCCGACGCCGCCCGGGAAGAGGCAGTCGCCGGTGAACACGTGCGCGTGCCCGTGCGGGTCGTCGTAGACCAGCGCGATGGAGCCGGGGGTGTGGCCGACCAGGTGGCGGGCGGTCAGGCTGACCCGTCCGACCGTGACCGTGTCCCCGTCGGCGACGAGCACGTCGGTCGCCACCGGGATGCCCTCGGCGTCGAGGGCGCCCGCGTAGGTGCGCGCCCCGGTCGCCTCGACCACCTCGGCGAGCGCGCCCCAGTGGTCGCCGTGCCGGTGCGTGGTGACCACGGACGCGATGCCGTCGTCGCCGATCAGACTGAGCAGGGTGCCCGCCTCGGCGGCCGCGTCGATGAGCAGCTGCTCGTCGGTGGCGCGGCAGCGCAGGAGGTAGGCGTTGTTGTTCATCGAGCCCACCGCGACCTTGGAAATCATCAGGTCCGCGAGTTCGTGCACGTCGGCGGGACCGCCGACCTTGACCTCTCCGGTGTACGTCATGTCCTGATCCTAGAGCGGGGGGAGTTCGGGCAGGGCGTCGCCCGCCAGGACGGCGAGGTGGGCGCCCTGCAGGCCGCGCCCGGCGAGCCAGCCGAGCAGCTCGTCGCGCGGACCGCCCAGGGTGACGGGAGTGCCCTCGGTGCCGCCGGTGTGCCAGGTGGGCCCCGTGCCGTCGTAGCCGAGCCACAGGGTGACCGGCGGGACGTCCGGGCGGCCGGACCAGCGGTCGGCGAGGAAGGCGATCTCGCGGTCGGTGAACTCGTCCGACAGGTCGGAGAGCTCGTAGCCGATGTTCAGGTCGACGTGGTGCAGATCGACCTCGATCCAACGGCGGAAGGGAACGTTGGCGGCGAGGTCGGTGACGCCGTTGCGCAGCTCGACCGTGCGGGACCAGTCCTGGTCGTGCTCCGTGGTGGCCATGAAGCGGGCCGTGGAATCACGGAGGTCCGCAAGGTGTTCTTCCAGGAGCCGGCCGGCGTCGCGCTCGATGTCCGTGTCGCGGGCGGTGCCGCTCTCGTACATCGGACGTCCCTCGAAGACGTTGACGAGGGCGTCGGCGTTGCGCGCGAGGTGGGCCAGGATGTGGCCGCGGGTCCAGCCCGGGAGATGTGACTCCTCGGCGAGGGCCGCGTTGTCCAGTTTCGCGACTGCGGTCAGCAGTCGGTCCGTGGCCTCACGTACAGATCGCAGGTCGTGCACATGATCAGTCATGACGGCGAGCCTAGTGGCTCACCCGGCCCGGCCACACGATTGGGTGAAGCGGTCTGCGGAGTGCCGTAAATCGAATGTGCGTGCTATACGCTCGGAAGTCCAAGGACCCAGTCCATCGCAGAGGCGCCCCCCATACCCTGGGACGGGGGCCCGTGCCCCCGCTCTCTCAAGAAAGGTGCGGACCGGCGTGACCGACCGTCTCATCGTTCGTGGCGCTCGCGAGCACAACCTGAAGAACGTCTCGCTCGACCTGCCCCGCGACTCACTCATCGTCTTCACCGGACTCTCCGGGTCGGGCAAGTCCTCCCTGGCCTTCGACACGATCTTCGCCGAGGGCCAGCGCCGCTACGTCGAGTCGCTCTCGTCGTACGCCCGCCAGTTCCTCGGGCAGATGGACAAGCCCGACGTCGACTTCATCGAGGGCCTCTCCCCGGCCGTCTCGATCGACCAGAAGTCGACCTCGCGCAACCCGCGCTCGACCGTGGGCACCATCACCGAGGTCTACGACTACCTCCGCCTGCTCTTCGCCCGCATCGGCAAGCCGCACTGCCCCGAGTGCCGCCGGCCCATCTCGCGCCAGTCGCCGCAGGCCATCGTCGACAAGGTGCTCGCGCTTCCCGAGGGCAGCCGCTTCCAGGTGCTCTCGCCGCTGGTGCGCGAGCGCAAGGGCGAGTTCGTCGACCTCTTCGCCGACCTTCAGACCAAGGGCTACAGCCGGGCGCGGGTGGACGGGGAGACCATCCAGCTCTCCGAGCCGCCCACGCTGAAGAAGCAGGAGAAGCACACCATCGAGGTGGTCATCGACCGCCTCACCGTCAAGGAGAGCGCCAAGCGCCGGCTCACGGACTCCGTGGAGACCGCCCTCGGCCTCTCCGGCGGCATGGTGATCCTGGACTTCGTCGACCTCGCGGAGGACGACCCCGAGCGTGAGCGGATGTATTCCGAGCACCTCTACTGCCCGTACGACGACCTGTCCTTCGAGGAGCTGGAGCCACGCTCCTTCTCCTTCAACTCGCCCTTCGGCGCCTGCCCCGAGTGCACCGGTATCGGTACGCGCATGGAGGTGGACCCGGAGCTGATCATTCCGGACGAGGACAAGTCCCTGGACGAGGGCGCGGTCTCGCCGTGGTCGCTCGGCCACACCAAGGACTACTTCCAGCGGCTGATCGGCGCGCTCGCCCAGGAACTGGGCTTCCGTACCGACATCGCGTGGGCCGGGCTGCCGGCGCGCGCGAAGAAGGCCCTGCTGTACGGCCACAAGACGCAGATCGAGGTCCGTTACCGCAACCGGTACGGGCGGGAGCGGGCGTACACGACGGCCTTCGAGGGCGCCGTGCCGTTCGTCAAGCGGCGGCACGCGGAGTCGGAGAGCGACGCCAGCCGTGAGCGCTTCGAGGGCTACATGCGCGAGGTGCCCTGCCCGACCTGTGAGGGAACGCGCCTCAAGCCGATCGTGCTCGCGGTGACGGTGATGGAGAAGTCCATCGCCGAGGTCGCCGCCATGTCGATCAGCGAGTGCGCGGACTTCCTGGGGCGGATGCGGCTCGACGCCCGCGACAAGAAGATCGCCGAGCGGGTCCTCAAGGAGGTCAACGAGCGGCTCCGCTTCCTCGTGGACGTCGGTCTCGACTACCTCTCGCTCAACCGGGCCGCCGGCACCCTGTCGGGTGGCGAGGCCCAGCGCATCCGGCTCGCCACCCAGATCGGGTCCGGTCTGGTCGGCGTGCTCTACGTGCTGGACGAGCCGTCCATCGGTCTGCACCAGCGGGACAACCACCGGCTGATCGAGACCCTGGTGCGGCTGCGGGACATGGGCAACACGCTCATCGTGGTCGAGCACGACGAGGACACCATCAAGGTGGCCGACTGGGTCGTGGACATCGGTCCCGGCGCGGGCGAGCACGGCGGCAAGGTGGTCCACAGCGGCTCGCTGAAGGACCTGCTGAAGAACACCGAGTCGATGACCGGGCAGTACCTGTCGGGCAAGAAGTCCATCGAGATCCCGGACGTCCGCCGGCCCGTGAACGGGGAGCGCAAGCTGACCGTCCACGGCGCCAAGGAGAACAACCTGCGGGACATCGACGTGTCCTTCCCGCTGGGTGTGCTGACGGCCGTCACCGGCGTCTCGGGCTCCGGCAAGTCCACCCTGGTCAACGACATCCTCTACACGCACCTGGCGCGCGAGCTGAACGGCGCCCGCTCGGTGCCGGGCCGGCACACGCGGGTCGACGGCGACGACCTCGTCGACAAGGTCGTGCACGTCGACCAGTCGCCGATCGGCCGCACCCCGCGCTCCAACCCGGCCACGTACACGGGCGTCTTCGACCACGTGCGCAAGCTGTTCGCGGAGACGATGGAGGCGAAGGTGCGCGGCTATCTGCCGGGCCGCTTCTCCTTCAACGTGAAGGGCGGCCGGTGCGAGAACTGCGCCGGTGACGGCACGATCAAGATCGAGATGAACTTCCTGCCGGACGTCTACGTCCCGTGCGAGGTCTGCCACGGCGACCGGTACAACCGGGAGACGCTGGAGGTCCACTACAAGGGCAAGTCCATCGCGGAAGTCCTGAACATGCCGATCGAGGAGGCCCTGGGCTTCTTCGAGGCCGTGCCGACCATCGCGCGTCACCTCAAGACGCTCAACGAGGTCGGGCTGGGCTACGTCCGCCTCGGTCAGTCCGCGCCGACCCTGTCGGGTGGTGAGGCACAGCGCGTGAAGCTGGCCTCCGAGCTCCAGAAGCGGTCCACGGGCCGGACGGTCTACGTGCTGGACGAGCCGACCACCGGTCTGCACTTCGAGGACATCTCGAAGCTGATCAAGGTGCTCTCCGGGCTGGTGGACAAGGGGAACTCGGTGATCGTCATCGAGCACAACCTGGACGTCATCAAGACCGCCGACTGGGTCATCGACATGGGCCCGGAGGGCGGCTACGGCGGCGGTCTGGTGGTGGCCGAAGGCACGCCGGAGGCGGTGGCCTCGGTGGGCGCCAGCCACACCGGCAAGTTCCTGCGGGACATCCTGGGCGCGGACCGGGTCTCCGACGCGGGTGCGTCCCCGGTGCGGGCCACGGCGAAGAAGGCTCCGGCCAAGAAGGCCCCGGCGAAGAAGGCCGTGGCCGGCAAGGCGGCGGCCGCGAAGAAGACGGCCCCGGCGAAGAGGACGACGACCCGGGCGCCCAAGGCGTAGCCGCCGCGCGGCGTTCGGGAGCGGTTCGCGTACGACGGAAGGGTCCGGCCGACGGCCGGACCCTTCCGTCGTACGCCCGGGCGGGGAGCGGACGCCACCGGCGGGCCGAGCCGAGCAGGGCCGAGCAGGGCCGAGCAGGGCCGAGCAGGGCGGAGCCGAGCAGGGCCGAGCCGCCCCGTCAGAGCTCCGCCGCGTACGGCGGCTCCGCGCCCGCCCGGGTACAGGTCAGGGCCGCCGCGTGGGCGGCGTGGGCCAGGACCTCCGGCCAGTCCACCGGCTCGCCCGGCCGGGCGGTGAGCCGGTGCAGCAGGGCGGCGTTGACGGTGTCGCCCGCGCCGATCGTGTCCACCACCGCCACCGGACGAGCCGCCGCCGAGTACTCCCCGCCTTCCCGGGTCCGGACCGTCAGACCCGCCGCGCCCCGGGTCAGCACCACCGCCGACGGCCCCGCCGCCAGCCAGTCCTCGACCCGGCCGCCCAGCCAGGCCGCGTCCTCCTCCGACAGCTTGAGCACGCTCGTGTGCGGCAGCATCCGCTCCAGGAACCGCGCGCGATACGCCGCCGGGTCCGCGATCAGCGCCGGCCGGATGTTGGGGTCCAGCAGGGTCAACACCCCGCGCCGGGACTCCCGGCGCAGCAAGGCCTCGTACGCGCTCGCGCCCGGTTCCAGGACCAGCGAACAGGTACCGAGCGCGAGGGCCCGTACGCCGTCGGGGAGGGCGGGCGGCAGTGTGAAGAGCCGGTCCGCCGTGCCCTCGACGTAGAAGCCGTACGAGGCCGAGCCGTCCGGGGCCAGCGAGGGCACGGCGAGCGTGGTCGGCTCCGGTCCGCGCTGGACCAGCGACAGGTCCACCCCGGCGGCCCGCAGCCCGGCCAGCAGACTCTCACCGAAGCCGTCCGAGGAGACCCGGGAACAGAAGGCCACCTCGGCGCCGAGCCGCCCGAGCGCGAGCGCGGTGTTGTACGGCCCGCCGCCCGGCCGGGGCAGCAGGGCCCCGGGCGGCAGCGCGACGGGCACCAGGTCGATGAGGGCTTCTCCGCCGACGACGATCACGCGGGGGAAGCTACCTCATGGGACGCGGGTATCGTCGGGTGGGCCGGTGCCCCGGCCGGGTTCCGGCCCGCGCCCCGCACCCGCGCCCGCACCCCCTCCCCGGGTGCCCGCACCTCGTCCCGTAGCTCAGGAGAACCGCATGTCCGCGCCGCAGTCGCCCGCCCGCCGTACCGTCCTCAAGGGCGCCGCCGCGCTCGCCGGGACCGCGGGCGCCGGAGCGACCCTCGCGGCCTGCTCCACCGAGACCGACAGCGGAGGCAACACCCCCGCCACCCCCACCGCCCCGGTCGACCTGGGTGCCGCGGCCGACGTCCCGGTGGGCGGCGCCAAGCTGTACCGGGAGAACAAGCTGATCGTCAGCTGCCCGGCGGAGGGCGAGTACAAGGCCTTCAGCGCCCAGTGCACGCACGCCGGCTGCGTCCTGGACAAGATCGTCGAGGGGGAGGGGAACTGCCCCTGCCACGGCAGCCGTTTCGACGTGAAGACCGGCAAGGTCCTGCGCGGTCCGGCCGCCACCCCGCTGCCCGCCGTCCCGGTCCGGGCCGAGAACGGCAAGCTCGTCGCGGGCTGACCCACGTCCGATCCGGCGTCCGCTCCGACGCCCGCTCCCGGGACCGCGTCCGCGCGTCCGGATCAGTCCCAGTCCCAGGCGATCCCCAGGATCCCGCGCCGCACCGACTGCTCCACCAGGTGCACCGCCCGGTGCCGGCCGCTGGGCGTCAGGTCCGCGAGGCCGGTGCGCGGGGCCTCGGGGCCGCCCCGGGCGAAGCGCCGGCAGCGCACCGGCAGGGCCGCCTCGTCGAAGCTGACCTGGAGCATGTACTGGCCGCCGGCGTAGCTGAACCCGCGCACGTACTCGCCGCTGCGGGCTCCGGTGCCGTCCTCGACCCCGTAGCCGAAGACGTGGGTGTCCCCGCGCCGCAGCCGCGCGTCGAAGAGCAGCTCCGCGACCACCACCCCGGACTCCGGGTGGCGCCGCACCCGGCCCGTGCGGCAGTTCTCGTACGCCGTCACCCGCATCCGGGACACGTCGCAGCCGGGGTCGCCGTGGTGGACGGCGAGATAGCGGTCGACGCCGTCCCGATGCGCCCGGACGATCTGCTGCGACTCGCGGACCCGTAGCTCGCCCTCCGGTCCGATGCGGACCCGCTCGTGGTGGCCGACCGAGTGCAGCCCACCGTCGGGCGGGAGGTCCATCCCGTCCAGCAGCCGCTCGACCGTCCCGCCCATGCTGAAGAGCGCCCGGTAGGAGCGGGTGGGCGGGCGCGCGGACCCGGGGCCGGGATCCTCGGCGGCCAGCAGGCGCAGGAGGGCCCCGTCGGGCAGGTCCAGGATCCGCTCCAGGGCGGTGACCGCCCGCAGGGACTCCGGGTGACGCGGGCGCCGGGCGCCCTGCTGCCAGTAACTGAGGCTCGTGACACCCACCTTGATGCCCTGGGCGGCGAGCCGGTGCTGCACCCGGTGCAGGGGCAGACCGCGCGCGGCGAGGGCGGCGCGCAGGGCGAGGTGGAAGGGGCCGCCGCGCAGCAACTGGCCGAGTTCCGCCGTGTCCTCGGTCGGTCGCATGGCGACTCCTTCGTGAACGTTCACACGGGCCGGCGCGGGGGATCGCGGCGGTGGCTCCGGGAGACCAGGTGACACGGCAGCAACCGTTCACACCGCAGCCCCACCGTTCACATAGCAATGTCACCGCGTATTGAAGCGTGTTGACCTGATCGCGACAACTCCCTGATGCTCCTGAACAGCGTCCGGACGCGCTCCTCCACCCCCCCCACACCCCACATCGGGAGGAACGCGATGCGCAACCGAAACAGGCGGCGATCCCCAGCCGCCTGCCTCACCGCCGTACTCACCGCCCTGCTGTTCGCCCTGCCCCTCGGCACCGGCACCGCCGCCGCTGCCGAGGCCGGCACCGACTCCGCCCTCGCCACCAAGCGGCTGAACATCACCATGCAGGCCCAGACGAAGACCAACTGGTGCTGGGCCGCCGGTGGCAACACCATCGCCACCTGGTTCGGCCGGAACCACAGCCAGAACCAGTTCTGCAACGCCGCCTTCAACCGCCAGCAGGGCAGCGAATGCCCCAACAACCAGGCCACCCTCGGCAACGTCCAGACCGGGCTGCGCTGGGCGGGCATCAACCCCGGCTCCTACGTGACCGGCTGGCTCCAGTACTCCACCGTCCAGACCGAGATCAACGCCAACAGGCCGATCGAGACCCGCATCCAGTGGTCGAACGGCGGCGGCCACATGCACGTCGTGTACGGCTACGACACCACGAACAACTGGGTCTACTGGGGTGACCCCTGGCCCTCCAGCGACCGCTACAACTGGGCCTCCCACGCCTGGTACGTCGACAACAGCACCTTCTCCTGGACCCACTCCCTCTACCGGATCGGGGCGTGACCGCCATGACCCAGCGCGCCGCCACCGCCGCCGCAGCCGCGGTCCTCGCCGCCACCGCCCTCCTCGGCCTCGCCCCGCAGGCCGCCGCGGCCCCCGCGAGCCCGGTGCCCCAGCCGCAGTCCGCCACCGCCGAGAACAAGGCCGCCGCCGCGCAGGCGGCCACCGCCCCCGACACCCTGGCCACCCTCTCCCGCTTCTTCGCCCGGGAAGGCAAGGTCTCCCTCACGGCCGCGCGGCCCCGGATCGAGGGCGAGGCGATACCGGTCAACCACCTCTCCCCGGAGTTCGTCGCGGGAAGAGCGAGCGCACCCGTCGCCCGCCTGGAATTCCTCGCCGGCAAGGCCGTCTCCTCGGACGGGCAGCAGGCCGCGCTGTGGATCGCCCGGACGGAGGCCGGCTGGCAGGTCGTGAACATCGCCACCGGCGACGACGAGTTCCGCTACGCGCAACTGGGCGCGGCGAAGCTGCCCGGCGGGACGGTGTTCCGGGAGCCGCAGATCGACGCCTGGTACGTGGCCGGGGGGAGCCGGGTGCTGCCGCTGGACGAGGACGCGGTACGGGCCGTGGGCGCCGACGGGACGACCCTGGCCGCGTATCGCGTGCGTGTCGCCCGGGCGTACGGGGACAAGCTCCCCGGCTCCGCCTACGCCGAGGGCGGGATGGCGGGAGGCTACGCGGAGGCGGAGGCCGTGCCGGCAGCTGTGGCCGCCGACGCCGAGGGTGCGGGGGTGCCATGGGCGGCAGGGGCCGGTGCGCTGGTGCTCGGGGTGCTGGGCGTTGCCGCCGTCCGGCGGTCCCGCCGGGTGGGCGCGCGGGCCTGAGCGGCTGGTCTCCGCCCGCAGGGCCCGGCCCGACCCCCACCTCGGGGCCGGGCCCTGCGGGCGGCTCCCCCCGCCCCACCCTCTCGCCGTCTCCCGGGCTCCGCCCGGACCCGCGCCTCAAACGCCGGCGAGGCTGGATCTGCCCGGCGGGGCCGTTCGTCCCGGCGGGGCTGGAGGGTCGGGCTCCGCACGGGACCCGCGCAGCTACGCGCAGCGTGGCGTCCGGATCCGCGGACCGCGCCGGAGGCGTACGGTCCGTTGTCGGTGCGCGCAAGTAGGGTGGTTGGCATGGCCGACCCTTCCAGCTATCGCCCCGAGCCGGGCCAGATCCCGGACTCACCGGGGGTCTACAAGTTCCGCGACGAGCACCGTCGGGTGATCTACGTCGGGAAGGCCAAGAGCCTGCGCCAGCGCCTGGCCAGCTACTTCCAGGACATCGCCGGCCTGCACCCCCGTACCGCCACCATGGTGACCACGGCAGCCTCCGTCGAGTGGACCGTGGTGTCCACCGAGGTCGAGGCGCTGCAGCTGGAGTACTCCTGGATCAAGGAGTTCGACCCCCGGTTCAACGTCAAGTACCGGGACGACAAGAGCTACCCCTCCCTCGCCGTCACCCTCAACGAGGAGTACCCGAGGGTCCAGGTCATGCGGGGACCCAAGAAGAAGGGCGTGCGGTACTTCGGCCCGTACGGGCATGCCTGGGCGATCCGCGAGACCGTCGACCTGATGCTCCGGGTCTTCCCGGTACGGACCTGCTCCGCGGGCGTGTTCAAGCGGTCCGCGCAGATCGGCCGCCCCTGCCTGCTCGGCTACATCGGCAAGTGCTCCGCCCCCTGCGTCGGCAAGGTCACCCCCGAGGAACACCGCGAACTGGCCGAGGACTTCTGCGACTTCATGGCCGGCCGCACCGGCGCCTACCTCTCCCGGCTGGAGAAGGAGATGCACATCGCGGCCGAGGACATGGAGTACGAGAAGGCCGCCCGGCTGCGCGACGACATCGGGGCCCTGCGCCGGGCGATGGAGAAGAACGCCGTCGTCCTCGCCGACGCCACCGACGCCGACCTGATCGCCGTGGCCGAGGACGAGCTCGAAGCCGCCGTGCAGATCTTCCACGTACGCGGCGGCCGGGTCCGCGGCCAGCGCGGCTGGGTCACCGACAAGGTCGAGGCCGTCGACACGGCCGGGCTCGTCGAACACGCCCTCCAGCAGCTGTACGGCGAGGAGAAGGGCGAGGCCGTGCCCAAGGAGGTGCTGGTCCCCGCCCTCCCCGAGGACACGCCGGCGCTGAGCCAATGGCTTGCTGAGCGCCGGGGGTCCCAGGTCAGCCTGCGGATACCGCAGCGCGGCGACAAGAAGGCCCTGATGGAGACCGTGCACCGCAACGCGCTCCAGTCCCTCGCCCTGCACAAGACCAAGCGCGCGAGCGACCTCACCACCCGCTCCCGGGCCCTGGAGGAGATCGCCGAGGCCCTGGACCTCGACAGCGCCCCGCTGCGCATCGAGTGCTTCGACATCTCCCACCTCCAGGGTGACGACGTCGTCGCGTCCATGGTCGTCTTCGAGGACGGGCTGGCCCGCAAGAGCGAGTACCGGCGCTTCCAGATCAAGACCTTCGAGGGGCAGGACGACGTCCGCTCCATGCACGAGGTGGTCTCCCGACGCTTCCGCCGCTACCTCCAGGAGAAGCTGAAGACGGGGGAGTGGGACCCCGAGGAGGGCGAGGACGCCGCCGGTTCGGTCCCGGAGGACGACGGGCGGCCCAAGCGGTTCGCGTACCCGCCCCAGCTCGTCGTGGTCGACGGCGGACAGCCGCAGGTCGCCGCCGCCAAGCGGGCCCTGGAGGAGCTCGGGATCGACGACGTCGCCGTGTGCGGCCTGGCCAAGCGGCTGGAGGAGGTCTGGCTGCCCGGCGAGGACGACCCCGTCGTGCTGCCGCGCACCAGCGAGGGCCTCTACCTGCTCCAGCGGGTGCGTGACGAAGCCCACCGGTTCGCCATCCAGTACCAGCGGAACAAACGCGGCAAGCGCCTGAAATCCGGCCCGCTGGACGAGGTGCCCGGCCTCGGCGAGAGCCGCAAGCAGGCCCTGATCAAACACTTCGGTTCGGTGAAGAAGCTGAGACAGGCGACAATCGACCAGATCTGCGAGGTCCCGGGCATAGGTCGTAAGACGGCCGAGACCGTGGCCGCGGCCCTCGCCCGGGCGGTTCCCGCCGGTCCTGCCGTCAACACGGCCACAGGAGAGATCATTGAGGATGAGACCCCCGCGCCAGCGGGAGCATCGTCCGAACGGGGGACCGAGCAATGACCGAGCACGAGACCACGCACGACCGAGACGGAGCACAGGTGAGTACGGGCACGACAGTGGAGCCCGGCGAGACCGCCGAGGCGGCCATCCCCGAGCTGGTGATCATCTCCGGCATGTCCGGGGCCGGCCGCAGTACGGCGGCGAAATGTCTGGAGGACCTCGGCTGGTTCGTCGTCGACAACCTCCCGCCGGCCCTGATCCCGACCATGGTCGAGCTCGGCGCGCGCTCCCAGGGCAACGTGGCGCGCATCGCCGTCGTCGTCGACGTCCGCGGCCGCCAGTTCTTCGACGCCCTGCGTGAGTCCCTCGCCGACCTCGACAGCAAGGGCGTCACCCGCCGCATCGTCTTCCTGGAGTCCTCCGACGACGCGCTGGTCCGCCGCTTCGAGTCGGTCCGCCGCCCGCACCCCCTCCAGGGCGACGGACGCATCACCGACGGCATCGCCGCCGAGCGCGACCTGCTGCGCGAGCTGCGCGGCGACGCCGACCTGGTGATCGACACCTCCAGCCTGAACGTGCACGAGCTGCGCGCGAAGATGGACGCCCAGTTCGCGGGCGACGAGGAGCCCGAGCTGCGGGCGACCGTCATGTCCTTCGGCTACAAGTACGGCCTCCCCGTCGACGCCGACCTCGTCGTCGACTGCCGCTTCATCCCCAACCCGCACTGGGTCCCGGAGCTGCGCCCCTTCACCGGGCTCAACGAGGAGGTGTCGGGGTACGTCTTCAGCCAGCCCGGCGCCAAGGAGTTCCTCGACCGCTACACCGAGCTGCTCCAGCTCATCGCCACCGGCTACCGCCGTGAGGGCAAGCGGTACGTGACCATCGCGGTCGGCTGCACGGGCGGCAAGCACCGCAGCGTGGCCATGTCCGAGAAGCTCGCCGCCCGCCTCGCCTCCGAGGGAGTCGAGACCGTCGTCGTCCACCGGGACATGGGGCGCGAGTGACCTCACGGACCCCGCGGCTGAGCCGCCTGCGCCGCCTCACCCCGGGACGGGGCGAGGACGGCGTGGGCCGCTCCGGCCGCTCCGGCCGCCGACGCGGTGCCACCCCCAAGGTGGTGGCGCTCGGCGGCGGCCAGGGCCTGTCGGCCTCCCTCGCCGCCCTGCGCCGGATCACCGGTGACCTCACCGCCGTGGTCACCGTCGCCGACGACGGCGGGTCCAGCGGCCGGCTCCGGGAGGAGCTCGGCGTGCTCCCGCCCGGCGACCTGCGCAAGGCGCTGGCCGCGCTGTGCGGTGACGACGACTGGGGCCAGACCTGGGCCCGGGTCATCCAGCACCGCTTCCAGTCCGAGGGCGACCTGCACGGGCACGCCGTCGGCAATCTGCTGATCGTCGCCCTGTGGGAACAGCTCGGCGATCCCGTCCAGGCCCTCGACCTGGTCGGGAAGCTGCTCGGCGCGCAGGGCCGGGTACTGCCGATGTCGGCGGTGCCGCTGGAACTCCAAGCCCTGGTCAGAGGGCACGACCCGGCCCGCCCCGAGGACGTGGACACCGTCCGCGGACAGGCCACGGTGGCACTGACCCCGGGCGAGGTGCTCTCCGTACAGGTGGTGCCGAGCGACCCGCCGGCCGTGCCGGAGGCCGTCGCCGCGGTCCTGGACGCCGACTGGGTGGTGCTCGGTCCGGGGTCCTGGTTCTCCTCGGTCATTCCGCACCTGCTGGTGCCGGAACTGCTCGACGCGCTGATGGAGACGAAGGCCCGGCGGGTGCTCTCGCTGAACCTCGCGCCGCAGCCCGGCGAAACAGAGGGCTTCTCTCCGCAGCGTCATTTGGAGGTTTTGGCCCGACACGCCCCTAAACTCGCCCTGGACGTGGTGCTGGCCGACGAGGCCGCCGTGCCCGACCGCGAGTCCCTCGCCGATGCCGCGAAACGGTTCGGTGCCGCGGTCGAGCTGGCCCCCGTGGCCAGGCAGGACGGTTCTCCGAAGCACGATCCGGAGCTGCTGGCCGCCGCGTACGACCGTATTTTTCGGATGCATGGAAGGATCGGCCCATGGCGATGACGCCTGCGGTGAAGGATGAGATCTCCCGCCTGCCTGTCACCCGGACCTGCTGCAGGAAGGCGGAGGTCTCGGCGATCCTTCGGTTCGCGGGCGGGCTGCACCTGGTGAGCGGCCGCATCGTCATCGAGGCGGAGCTGGACACGGGGATCGCCGCCAGACGCCTGCGCAAGGACATCCTGGAGATCTTCGGCCATTCCTCGGACCTGGTGGTGATGGCCCCCGGCGGACTGCGCCGCGGCAGCCGTTACGTGGTCCGCGTCGTGGCCGGCGGTGACCAGCTGGCGCGCCAGACGGGCCTCGTGGACGGCCGCGGCCGCCCCATCCGGGGTCTGCCCCCGCAGGTGGTCTCCGGGGCCACCTGCGACGCGGAGGCGGCCTGGCGCGGTGCCTTCCTGGCCCACGGCTCGCTCACCGAGCCGGGCCGGTCCTCCTCCCTGGAGGTCACCTGCCCCGGCCCGGAGGCCGCCCTGGCCCTGGTGGGCGCCGCCCGCAGGCTGTCCATCGCCGCCAAGGCACGCGAGGTGCGCGGCGTGGACCGGGTCGTGGTCCGCGACGGCGACGCGATCGGCGCCCTGCTGACCCGGCTCGGCGCGCACGAGTCGGTGCTGGCCTGGGAGGAGCGGCGGATGCGGCGCGAGGTGCGCGCCACGGCCAACCGCCTCGCCAACTTCGACGACGCCAACCTGCGCCGCTCGGCCCGGGCCGCGGTGGCCGCCGGAGCCCGCGTGCAGCGCGCGCTGGAGATCCTCGGCGAGGAGGTCCCCGAGCACCTCGCCGCGGCCGGCCGGCTGCGCATGGAGCACAAGCAGGCCTCCCTGGAGGAGCTGGGCGCGCTCGCCGACCCGCCGCTGACCAAGGACGCGGTCGCCGGCCGGATCCGCCGCCTGCTGGCGATGGCCGACAAGCGGGCCCAGGACCTCGGCATCCCGGGCACCGAGTCGAACCTCGACCTCAGCGAGGAGATGGCCGACAACATGGCCGGCTAGGCCCTCCGGCTCGTTCGGTACGGCTGAAGGGGCTCGCGCGATCACTCGTGCGGGCCCCTTTGCCGCACGCCCCATTGACATGAGCATGGGCCGGTCTTGAGTCTGGCGTCCGAACGCTTTCGTGGCAGACGACGCCCAGGGGGGCACATGAGTCACCGCGCGAGATCGATCCTCGCCGCAAGCGCACTCGTCTTCGGAACCACACTCGCCGTGCTACCCGCCGCGGCGCAGGCCCAGCCGGTACCCGGCGCCGCATCCGGCGCCGACGAGGTACGGGTCTACGACGCCGACATCACCCGGGAACAGGTCCCGCTCGTCCTCGCCGCGGGGCAGGACGCGCACGAGCTCACCGAGCGGGCCCCGGAGACCGGGACGGCCCACGTCGAGCTCTTCCTCAGCGGCGCCCAGGCCGAGGAACTCGCCGCCCAGGGCGTCAAGCTGGCCGAGCGCAAGGTTCCCGCCCAGGGCCTCGCCCGTACCAAGGCCGCCGGGGACGGGGTGTTCCGCCCGTACAGCGGCAAGGGCGGTCTCCAGGAGGAGATCCTGCGCACCGCGCAGGAGAACCCGGGGCTCACCAAGGTCGTCTCCATCGGCAAGACCGTCCAGGGCAAGGACATCCTCGCCCTGAAGGTCAGCAAGAACGCCAAGAAGACCAAGGACGGCGACAAGCCGTCGGTCCTCTACATGTCCAACCAGCACGCCCGTGAGTGGATCACCCCCGAGATGACCCGGCGGCTGATGCACCACACCATCGACAACTACGGCAAGGACCAGCGGATCACCAAGCTGGTGGACTCCAGCGAGCTGTGGTTCCTGCTCTCCGCCAACCCGGACGGGTACGACTACACGCACGCGGCCGACGGCCAGCGGCTGTGGCGCAAGAACCTGCGCGACAACAACGGCGACGGGAAGAGCGGCCCCGGCGACGGGGTCGACCTCAACCGGAACTTCGCCTTCAAGTGGGGTTACGACAACGAGGGCTCCTCGCCGAACCAGGCGAACGAGACCTACCGCGGCCCGAGCGCCTCCTCCGAGCCGGAGACCGTCGCCCTCGACCGCTTCGAGAAGCGCATCGGTTTCGACTACGCCATCAACTACCACTCCGCCGCCGAGCTGATCCTCTACGGCGTGGGCTGGCAGGTCGCCACCCCCACCCCCGACGACATCGCCTACAAGGCACTCGCCGGCACCCCGGAGAACCCCGCCGTCCCGGGCTACTACCCGCAGGTCTCCTCCGAGCTCTACACCACCAACGGCGAGGCAGACGGCCACGCCTCCAACGTCAACGGCATCATGATGTTCACGCCGGAGATGACCACCTGCCAGACCGCCTCGGCGAGCGACCCGAACGATCAGTGGAAGCCCGAGGACTGCGCCTCCGGCTTCAACTTCCCGGACGACGAGAAGCTCATCCAGGCGGAGTTCGCCAAGAACATCCCCTTCGCGCTCTCCGTCGGCGAGAGCGCCGCGACCCCGGACCGGCCCAAGTCCTCGCTGGGCCTGACCGCCGCCGACTTCACCGTGGACGCCTTCGCCACCTCCTACGTCGCCCGTGGCGAGGACCAGACGGTCTCCGTCACCGCCCGCAAGGCACTGAAGGACAAGGAACTCAACTTCCGGATCAACGGCGGCCGCACGCACGACGAGGACCTCACGCCCTGGAAGGGCGGCGAGGTCTACGGCGGCGACGACAACAACTGGTTCGACGAGTACCGCGCCGAGGTCGACGGAGCGAAGCCCGGCGACAAGGTCGAGGTCTGGTTCACCGGCCGCGACCGCTCGGGCAAGCAGGTCGCCAGTGAGCACTTCACGTACACGGTGGCCGAGCGGCCGCGCGCGGACGTGCTGGTGATCGCGGAAGAGGGCGCCAAGGCCCAGCACGCCCAGACCTACGTCGACGCCCTGCGCGCCAACGGCAGGTCGGCGGCGGTCTGGGACGTCGCCGTCCAAGGCGTCCCGCACCACCTCGGGGTCCTCTCCCACTTCGGTACGGCCGTCCACTACACGGGGGCCAAGACCCCCGGCGGCGACACCCAGTTGGCGGTGCGCGACTTCCTGAACGAGGGCGGCAAGCTGATCGAGGCCGGTGAGCTGGCGGGCGGCAACGCCCAGGTCGGCCGCGCCGTGACCAACGACTTCAGCCAGTACTGGCTCGGCGCCTACAGCCGCACGAGCACCGCCGGAGCCACCGGCTTCGCCGGCGCCGGCGCGCTGAACGGCGCGCGGGGCACCGTCGGGGACGCCGCGGGCAACCCGCTGAACGCCCCCGGCGGATACACCGTGACCTCCGAGACCCTGGCACCCGCGCAGTTCCCGCAGTTCAGGAGCGCCCAGGCGGGAGCCTTCACCGGGGTCGTGAACCCGTACGCCCCCTACGCCGGTACCGGCATGGCCGCGGCCCTGCACACCGACGACGACTGGAAGCGCCTCGTCCGCACGATCGACCTCACCGGGGTCACCGCGGCCGACCTGCCGCAGCTGAAGTTGGCGCTCAACTGGAACGTCGAGGAGGGCTACGACCATGCCGCGCTGGAGGCCCGGACCGCCGGCGGCGACGACTGGACCACCCTGCCGGACACGGGCGGTCTGAGCAGCTCGACCGTCCCGGAGGAGTGCGCGGCCGGGTTCTTCGTCAACGGCCACCCCTTCCTGCGCCACTACCTCACGCTCGACGCCGCCGGCTGCTCCCCGCAGGGCACCAGCGGAACGTGGAACAGCTTCACCGGATCCTCCGGCGGCTGGAAGCAGGTCTCCTTCGACCTGAGCGCCTACGCCGGCAGGACCGTTGAGCTCTCCCTCTCCTACATCACCGACCCGGGCTCGGGCGGCCGCGGCGTCTTCGCGGACGAGGCGCGCCTCTCCGTCAGGGGCGCAGACCAGCCCGTGGAGGGATTCGAGACGTCCCTGGGGGCCTGGACGGCCCAGCCGGCACCCGCCGGAAGCCCCGAAGTTGCCGGCGACTGGGCCCGGTCCGGGGAACTGTTCAAGTCCTACGCTGCGGTGACTACGCGTGACACGGTGTTGCTGGGCTTCGGCCTGGAACACATGCCCACCGCGGCGGACCGTGCCCTACTCGTCGGTAAGGCACTGCGCACACTGCACCGCTGATCGAAGTCCCGTTTCCCACTCACCCTGAGTGACGGGATCGAAGTCCGTGGGTCCCGTTCGGGAGTGTCCGGAACGGGACCCACGCGGGAGTACCCCCGGGAAGTAGGGGGAGTGTCAGGCCCCGACCGATGTCACCCAAAAGCTCACGGAGAGGTAGGGTCGTAAGCGGTCGGGGACATCCCATACAGCTCGCCGGCGCTCTTACCGGCGCACCAACGAGGAGATCGGTTCGTGACGATCCGCGTAGGCATCAACGGTTTTGGCCGAATTGGCCGCAACTATTTCCGGGCGCTCCTGGAGCAGGGAGCGGACATCGAGATCGTCGGTGTCAACGACCTGACTGACAACGCGACCCTGGTGCATCTGCTCAAGTACGACACCATCCTGGGCCGCCTCAAGGCCGAGGTCTCCCACACCGACGACAGCATCACCGTCGGCGGCCAGACCTTCAAGACCTTCGCCGAGCGTGACCCCGCCAACCTCCCCTGGGGAGAGCTGGGCGCCGACATCGTCATCGAGTCGACCGGCATCTTCACGAAGAAGGCCGACGCCGCCAAGCACATCGCGGCGGGCGCGAAGAAGGTCCTCATCTCGGCTCCGGCCAAGGACGAGGACATCACCATCGTGATGGGCGTCAACCACGACAAGTACGACGCGGCCAACCACCACGTCATCTCCAACGCCTCCTGCACCACCAACTGTGTGGCGCCGATGGCCAAGGTCCTCGACGAGAACTTCGGCATCGTCAAGGGCATGATGACGACGGTCCACGCGTACACGAACGACCAGCGCATCCTGGACTTCCCGCACTCGGACCTGCGTCGCGCCCGCGCCGCGGCCGAGAACATCATCCCGACCTCCACCGGTGCCGCCAAGGCCACCGCGCTGGTCCTCCCGCAGCTCAAGGGCAAGCTCGACGGCATCGCCATGCGCGTCCCGGTCCCGACCGGCTCGGTGACCGACCTGGTGCTGGAGCTCTCCCGCGAGACCACGGTGGAAGAGATCAACGCGGCCTTCCAGAAGGCTTCGGAGGGGCAGCTCAAGGGCATCCTCGACTACACCGAGGACGCGATCGTCTCTTCCGACATCGTGAACTGGCCCGCGTCCTGCACCTTCGACTCCTCCCTGACCATGGTTCAGGACGGCACGCAGGTGAAGGTCGTCGGTTGGTACGACAACGAGTGGGGCTACTCCAACCGTCTCGTCGACCTCACCGTCTTCGTCGGCGGTCAGCTCTAAAAACGTAGGGCAAGGCACCACGATGTGAAGCACAGGGTCCGAGCAGCGCAACGATGCGCCGCACGGGCCCTGTTGCTTGCCTCGTTATCCTTCCTCGCCCTTCGAGTGAAGGCTCAAAGGAGTAGAAATACATGAAGACGATCGATGAACTGCTCGCCGAAGGCGTCAAGGGCAAGCGGGTCTTCGTCCGCGCGGACCTGAACGTCCCGCTGGCCGAGGGCACCATCACCGACGACGGCCGCATCCGCGCCGTCCGTCCCGCGATCGCGAAGCTCGCCGAAGCCGGCGCCCGCGTCATCGTGGCCTCCCACCTGGGCCGGCCCAAGGGCACCGGCGTCGAGCCGGCGTTCTCGCTCGCCCCGGCCGCCACCCGCCTCGGCGAACTGCTCGGTGCGGACGTGGCGTTCGCCACCGACACCGTCGGCGCCTCCGCCAAGGAGACCGTCGCGGCTCTCACCGACGGCCAGGTCGCCGTCATCGAGAACCTGCGCTTCAACGCCGGCGAGACGTCCAAGGACGACGCCGAGCGCGGCGCCTTCGCGGACCAGCTCGCCGAGCTCGCCGACGTCTACGTCGGCGACGGCTTCGGCGCCGTGCACCGCAAGCACGCCTCGGTCTTCGACCTGCCCGCCCGCCTCCCGCACGCGGCCGGCTACCTCATCGCCACCGAGGTCGGCGTCCTGAAGAAGCTGACCGCCGAGGTCGAGCGCCCGTACGTGGTGGTCCTGGGCGGCGCCAAGGTCTCCGACAAGCTCGCCGTCATCGACGAGCTGCTCGGCAAGGCCGACCGCATCCTCATCGGCGGCGGCATGGCCTACACCTTCCTCTACGCCAAGGGCTACGAGGTCGGCATCTCCCTGCTCCAGAAGGACCAGGTGGAGGTCGTCAAGGAGTACATGAAGCGCGCCGAGGAAACCGGCGTCGAGCTGGTCCTCCCGGTCGACGTCCTGGTCTCCGCGGAATTCCCGGACCTCAAGGGCAAGACCCCGGCCGACTTCACGGTCGTCGACGCGGACAAGATCCCCGCCGACAAGGAGGGCCTGGACATCGGCCCGAAGACGCGTGAGCTGTACGCGTCGAAGATCGCCGACGCCAAGACCGTCTTCTGGAACGGTCCGGTGGGCGTCTTCGAGCACCCCGACTACGCCGGGGGCACCACGGCCGTCGCCCAGGCCCTGCTCGACAGCAGCGCCTTCACCGTCGTCGGCGGTGGCGACAGCGCCGCCGCGGTCCGCATCCTGGGCTTCGACGAGAATGCATTCGGCCACATCTCGACCGGTGGCGGCGCCTCCCTCGAATACCTCGAGGGCAAGACGCTCCCCGGCCTCGCCGCCCTGGAGGGCTGAACCCGTATGACCACGCGCACCCCGCTCATGGCGGGCAACTGGAAGATGAACCTCAACCACCTCGAGGCCATCGCCCACGTCCAGAAGCTCGCCTTCGCCCTCGCCGACAAGGACTACGACGCCGTCGAGGTCGCGGTCCTGCCGCCCTTCGTCGACCTCCGTTCCGTCCAGACCCTGGTCGACGGCGACAAGCTGAAGATCAAGTACGGCGCTCAGGACATCTCCGCGCACGACTCCGGTGCCTACACCGGTGAGATCTCCGGCCCGATGCTGTCGAAGCTGAAGTGCACGTTCGTGGCCGTCGGCCACAGCGAGCGCCGCCAGTACCACGGCGAGACCGACGAGATCTGCAACGCCAAGGTCAAGGCCGCCTACCGGCACGGGATCACCCCGATCCTGTGCGTCGGCGAAGGCCTGGACGTCCGTAAGGCCGGCGAGCAGGTCGCCTACACCCTGCGCCAGCTCGACGGCGGCCTGGAAGGCGTCCCGGCCGAGCAGGTCGAGTCCATCGTGATCGCCTACGAGCCCGTCTGGGCCATCGGGACCGGCGAGGTCGCCACCCCCGACGACGCCCAGGAGGTCTGCGGGGCGATCCGCGGCCGCCTCGCCGAGCTGTACTCGCAGGAGCTGGCCGACAAGGTCCGCATCCAGTACGGCGGCTCCGTGAAGTCCGGGAACATCGCGGCGATCATGGCCCAGCCCGACGTCGACGGCGCCCTGATCGGCGGCGCCGCGCTGGACGCGGAGGAGTTCGTCAAGATCGTCCGCTTCCGCGACCAGTGAGTATGCGGTAGGGCGGATCCGTCGTACCCTTGCGGGGGCCAGAGGCTGATGCATCAGCCCCTGGCCCCCGTGCACATCTCGCAAAGCCGGAAAGCCCGAAAAAGCCAGAAAGTAGGAATCAGCCGTGATTATGGGGTTCTCGATCGCCCTGATCGTCTTCAGCGCCCTGCTGATGCTGCTCGTGCTGATGCACAAGGGCAAGGGCGGCGGCCTCTCCGACATGTTCGGCGGCGGTATGCAGTCGTCGGTCGGCGGTTCCTCCGTCGCGGAGCGCAACCTCGACCGCATCACCGTGGTCGTCGGTCTGCTGTGGTTCGCGTGCATCGTCGCGCTCGGCCTGCTGACGAAGTCGAGCACCTGACCGTTCTGGCCATTCCGGCAGTCCGGTCGGCACCGCCCGGCCTATCATGAGGGTCGGCGTTCATCGCGTGGAATCAGTAACTCCGCTCACTGGACGTGCGTTGGGCCTTACGTAGACTTGGGCGCTCCGCGGCGGAATTCCACTCACCTTCCGCGGCACCATCACGCAGGGAGTTACGACCGTGGCAAGTGGCAACGCGATCCGTGGTAGCCGGGTCGGAGCGGGGCCGATGGGTGAGGCGGAACGCGGCGAGTCCGCGCCCCGTCTGCGCATCTCCTTCTGGTGCTCGAACGGGCACGAGACGCAGCCGAGCTTCGCCAGCGACGCGCAGGTGCCCGACACCTGGGACTGCCCGCGCTGCGGGTTCCCGGCCGGTCAGGACCGGGACAACCCGCCCGCGCCGCCGCGCACCGAGCCGTACAAGACGCACCTGGCGTACGTACGGGAACGGCGCTCGGACGCCGACGGCGAGGCGATCCTCGCCGAGGCGCTCGCCAAGCTCCGCGGCGAGATCTGAGCCGGCTCGAAGAGTGTGACGTGAGGCCCGGTCCCACAGGAACTTCTCCTGTGGGGCCGGGCCTCTTTGTGTGCGTTCTGCTGCTTCTGATCCCTTAAGTTGGAGCCGGCGGGGCACGACAGGACGGAAGAAGTGGGTTGATGTCCGAGATGAACGCAGGCAGCCGTACCAAGCTGACCCGGACGCCCGAGTGGCTGGCACTCGGCAAGCACCGGGAGGAGTTCGGGCAGACGCATCTGCGGGAACTGTTCGAGGAGAATCCCGGCCGCGGCGCCGGCTACACCCTGCAGGTCGGAGACCTGCACATCGACTACTCGAAGCACCTCGTCACCGACGAGACGCTCGCGCTGCTCCACGAGCTGGCCGACGCCACGGGCGTGGCGGAGCTGCGCGAGGCGATGTTCCGCGGCGAGAAGATCAACACGACCGAGGACCGGGCGGTGCTGCACACCGCCCTGCGCGCACCGGCCGACGCGGTCGTCGAGGTGGACGGCGAGAACGTCATCCCCGAGGTGCACGCCGTTCTCGACAAGATGGCGGCCTTCTCCGACCAGGTCCGGTCGGGCGCGTGGACCGGCTTCACCGGCAAGCGCATCCGCAACGTCGTCAACATCGGCATCGGCGGCTCCGACCTCGGCCCGGCCATGGCCTACGAAGCCCTGCGCGCCTTCACCGACCGCGATCTGACGGTGCGCTTCGTCTCCAACGTCGACGGCGCCGACCTGCACGAGGCCGTGCGGGGCCTGGACCCGGCCGAGACGCTGTTCATCATCGCCTCCAAGACCTTCACCACCATCGAGACCGTCACCAACGCCACCTCGGCGCGTGGTTGGCTGCTCGCCGGTCTGGGCGGCGACCAGGCCGCCGTGGCCCGGCACTTCGTGGCGCTGTCCACCAACGCGGAGAAGGTCACCGACTTCGGCATCGATCCGGCCAACATGTTCGGGTTCTGGGACTGGGTCGGCGGACGCTACTCCTTCGACTCCGCCATCGGCCTCTCGCTGATGATCGCGATCGGCCCGGACGCCTTCCGCGAGATGCTCGGCGGCTTCCACGCCATGGACGAGCACTTCCGTACGGCGCCCGCGCACGAGAACGCGCCGCTACTGATGGGCCTGTTGGGGATCTGGTACGGCGCCTTCTTCGACGCGCAGTCGCACGCGGTGCTCCCGTACAGCCACTACCTCTCGCGGTTCACGGCGTACTTGCAGCAGCTCGACATGGAGTCCAACGGCAAGTCCGTGGACCGCGACGGCAACCCGGTGGAGTGGCAGACGGGCCCGGTGGTCTGGGGCACGCCCGGCACCAACGGACAGCACGCCTACTACCAGCTGATCCACCAGGGGACGAAGGTGATCCCCGCGGACTTCATCGGCTTCGCCCGGCCGGTGGCGGAGCTGGAGGCCGCCCCGGCGGCCCAGCACGACCTGCTGATGGCGAACTTCTTCGCGCAGACCCAGGCGCTGGCCTTCGGCAAGACCGCCGACGAGGTGCGTGCCGAGGGCGCCCCGGAGTCGTTGGTCCCGCACAAGACCTTCCGCGGGAACCACCCGACGACCACCATCCTGGCCGGGGAACTCTCCCCGTCGGTGCTGGGCCAGCTGATCGCGCTCTACGAGCACAAGGTGTTCGTCCAGGGCGCGGTGTGGAACATCGACTCCTTCGACCAGTGGGGCGTCGAGCTCGGCAAGGTGCTCGCCAAGCGCGTCGAGCCCGCGCTGAGCGAGGGAGCGGACGTGCCGGGGCTGGACGCCTCGACGAAGGCCCTGGTGGCCACGTACCGGAAGCTGCGCGGCCGCGGCTGACCCGAACGTGTGAAGGGCCCGCCTCCCGGTACCGGGAGGCGGGCCCTTCACACGTCGGCCGCCGTCAGGAGGAGGCCGGGGGGTACATCCCGGTCGGGAGCTTGGCCGCCGCAGCGCGGTCCAGGAGCCACAGGGTGCGGGAGCGGCCGTACGCCGCCGCGGCCGGGGCCTGGACCCCGCCCGCGCCGCCGAGGGCCAGGGAGACCGCCCCGGCCTTGTCCTCGCCCGCGGCCAGCAGCCAGACCTCACGGGCTGCCCGGATCGCCGGGAGGGTGAGCGAGATCCGGGTGGGCGGGGGCTTCGGGGCGCCGTGCACGCCGACCACCGTGCGCTCGGTCTCGCGGGCCGCCGGGTGCTCCGGGAACAGCGAGGCCACGTGCGTGTCCGGGCCCACGCCCAGCATCAGCACGTCGAAGGTGGGGACCGGACCGTGGTCCTCCGGGCCGGCCGCCTTCGCCAGCTCGGCCGCGTAGGCGGCCGCCGCGGCGTCCACGTCGCCCCCGTACGGGCCGTCGGACGCGGGCATCACGTGCACGCGGGCGGGGTCCACCGGGACCGCGTCCAGGAGGGCCTCACGGGCCTGGGTGTGGTTGCGCTCGGGGTCGTCGGCGGGGACGTAACGCTCGTCGCCCCACCAGAGGTCCAGCAGGGACCAGTCGATCGCGTCCCGCGCGGGGGCGGTGGCCAGGGCCGCGAGCAGGCCGTTGCCGTTGCGTCCGCCGGTGAGGACGACGGACGCGGTGCCGCGGGCCGTCTGCGCGTCCACGATCTTGGTGATGAGCCGGGCCGCGGTGGCCTGAGCCATCAGTTCCTTGTCCCGGTGGACGACGACCTGGGGAGTCGTCATACCCATGTGCTGCCGCCTTGTCGGTAGATCGGGGGTGCGGGTGTCGCTGCGCGGCCCCGGTCCTCAAACGCCGGACGGGCTGAAATACAGCCCCGCCGGCGTTTGAGGCGCGGGGTCCGGGGCGGAGCCCCAGCAAGGTCCCGCAGGGGTACTACTTGGCCGCGGTCTTCTTCGTCGGCTTGGCGGCCGGCTTCGAGGGCTCGGCCTTGGCCGGAGCTGCGGCCTCGGCCTTGGCGGGAGCCTCGGGCTCCGCCGGCTCCGAGACCGACGCCTCCAGCCGCGCCACGCCGAACTTCAGCGAGGCCTCGTACGTGTTGTCCGGGTCCAGCCTGCGCAGCTCCTCCGCCAGGAGCTCGGCCGTGTCGCGGCGCTTGAGCGCCACCGCACGGTCGGGCTGCCCCGGCATGCACAGCGTGGCCAGCGCGCCGTCCGCCCGGTCCAGGACGATGTCGCCGTCCTTGGTGGACAGGCGTACGGCCGTCAGGCCCGGGCCCGACGACAGCGTGCGCCTGACGGGGACCTGGAGCCGGTCCGCCAGCCACATGGCCAGCAGTTCGCAGCTCGGGTTCTCGTCCTCGCCCTCGACGGTCGCCGAGACGACCGACAGGGCCTGCTGGTCCAGCGCCGCGGCCAGCATGGAACGCCACGGGGTGATCCGGGTCCACGACAGGTCGGTGTCGCCGGGGGCGTACGCCCCCGCCCGGCCGCCGAGCGCCCTGATCGGGTCCTCGCAGGAGTACGTGTCCGTGATCCGGCGCTGCCCCAGCGCACCCAGCGGATCGCCCGCCAGGTCCGCGGGAGCACCGTCCGGCCACCAGACGACCACGGGGGCGTCCGGCAGGAGCAGCGGGAGAACCACCGACTGGGCGTGGTCGACCAGTTCGCCGTGAAGGCGGAGCACAACCGTTTCCCCGCTGCCGGAGTCCGCCCCGACGCGGACTTCCGCGTCGAGCCGGGCGTCGCGGCGGCTGCGTGGCGAGCGGCTGGCCCGCTTGATGACGACGACGATCCGCGAGGGGTGTTCGTGGGACGCGTCGTTCGCCGACTTGAGCGCGTCGTACGCGTTCTCCTCGTCGGTCACGATCACCAGCGTGAGGACCATGCCGATGGCCGGCGTGCCGATGTCCCGGCGTGCCTGCACCATCGCGGCATTGATCTTGCTGGAGTTGGTCTCCGTGAGGTCGATCTTCATGGCCGGCGCCAGCTCCGTCCGTCTCGTGCGAGCATCTCGTCCGCCTCGACCGGCCCCCAGGTGCCCGACGGGTACTGCGCGGGCTTGCCGTGCTTGTCCCAGTACTCCTCGATCGGGTCGAGGATGTTCCAGGACAGCTCGACCTCCTGGTGACGCGGGAAGAGGTTCGCGTCGCCGAGGAGCACGTCGAGGATCAGTCGCTCGTACGCCTCGGGGCTCGACTCCGTGAAGGACTCGCCGTAGGCGAAGTCCATCGTCACGTCCCGGACCTCCATGGAGGTGCCCGGAACCTTGGAGCCGAAGCGGACCGTCACGCCCTCGTCCGGCTGGACCCGGATGACCAGGGCGTTCTGCCCCAGCTCCTCGGTCGCGCCCGACTCGAACGGCAGGTACGGGGCCCGCTTGAAGACGACCGCGATCTCGGTCACCCGGCGGCCCAGGCGCTTGCCCGTCCGCAGGTAGAACGGGACGCCCGCCCAGCGGCGGTTGTTGATCTCCAGGCGGATGGCCGCGTAGGTGTCGGTCTTCGACTTGGGGTCGATGCCGTCCTCTTCGAGGTACCCGACGACCTTCTCGCCGCCCTGCCAGGCCGCCGAGTACTGGCCGCGCACGGTGTGCTTGCCCAGGTCCTCCGGCAGCTCGACGGCGGTCAGCACCTTGAGCTTCTCGGCCACCAGCGCCTTGGGGTGGAAGGAGCCGGGCTCCTCCATCGCGGTCAGCGCGAGCAGCTGCAGCAGGTGGTTCTGGATGACGTCACGGGCCGCGCCGATGCCGTCGTAGTAGCCGGCCCGGCCGCCGATGCCGATGTCCTCGGCCATGGTGATCTGCACGTGGTCGACGTACGACCGGTTCCAGATCGGCTCGAACATCGTGTTGGCGAAGCGGAGCGCCAGGATGTTCTGGACGGTCTCCTTGCCGAGGTAGTGGTCGATCCGGAAGACCTCGTCACGCGGGAAGACCTCGTGGACGACCTTGTTCAGTTCCTCGGCGCTCTTCAGGTCGTGTCCGAAGGGCTTCTCGATGACGGCACGCCGCCAGGAGCCCTCCTTCTGCGCCAGCCCGTGGTCCTTGAGCTGCTGGACCACCTTGGGGAAGAACTTCGGCGGGACGGACAGGTAGAAGGCGAAGTTGCCGCCCGTGCCCTGTGCCTTGTCCAGCTCCTCTATGGTCGCCTTCAGGGTCTCGAAGGCGGCGTCGTCGTCGAAGTCGCCCGAGACGAAACGGCAGCCCTGCACGAGCTGCTGCCACACTTCCTCGCGGAAGGGCGTCCGGGAGTGCTCCTTGACGGCGTCGTGGACCACCTGCGCGAAGTCCTCGTCCTGCCACTCGCGGCGGGCGAACCCGATCAGCGAGAAGCCCGGCGGGAGCAGGCCTCTGTTGGCCAGGTCGTAGACGGCAGGCATCAGCTTCTTGCGCGACAGGTCACCCGTAACGCCGAAAATGACCAGGCCGGACGGCCCCGCGATACGCGGGAGCCGCCGGTCCTGTGCGTCACGAAGCGGGTTCGCTCCGTTTACAGACAAGGTGTTCAGGCCTCCGTGGGGGCGAGGCGCTCAAGCTCCGCCTCGGTCGACTTCAGCAGGTCGTTCCAGGACGCCTCGAACTTCTCGACGCCCTCGTCCTCGAGCAGCTGCACCACATCGTCGTACGAGATGCCCAGCTTCGCGACCGCGTCGAGCTCGGCGCGCGCCTGCTCGTAGGTGCCGCGCACGGTGTCGCCCGTGATCTGCCCGTGGTCGGCGGTGGCCTCCAGGGTGGCCTCCGGCATGGTGTTCACCGTGTTCGGGGCGACCAGGTCGTCCACGTACAGGGTGTCCTTGTACGCCGGGTCCTTGACGCCGGTCGAGGCCCACAGCGCACGCTGCTTGTTGGCGCCGACCCGCTCCAGGGCGGTCCAGCGCTCCGAGGCGAAGACCTCCTCGTAGGCCTCGTAGGCCAGACGGGCGTTGGCGAGCGCCGCCTTGCCCTTGAGGGCCTTCGCCTCGTCGGTGCCGACCGCGTCGAGGCGCTTGTCGATCTCCGAGTCCACGCGGGACACGAAGAAGGAGGCGACCGAGTGGATCAGCGAGAGGTCCAGGCCGGCGGCCTTGGCCTTCTCCAGACCCGACAGGTACGCGTCCATGACCTCGCGGTAGCGCTCCAGCGAGAAGATCAGCGTGACGTTGACGCTGATGCCCTTGCCGATGACCTCGGTGATCGCCGGCAGGCCGGCCTTGGTCGCCGGGATCTTGATGAGCGTGTTCGGGCGGTCCACCAGCCAGGCGAGCTGCTTGGCCTCGGCGATGGTCGCCGGGGTGTTGTGCGCCAGGCGCGGGTCGACCTCGATCGACACACGGCCGTCCTGGCCGTCGGTGCGGTCGTAGACCGGGCGCAGGATGTCGGCGGCGTCCCTGACGTCCGCCGTCGTGATCATGCGCAGGGCCTCTTCCACGGTGACCTTGCGGGTCGCGAGGTCGGTGAGCTGCTGCTCGTAGCCCTCGCCGCCGCTGATGGCCTTCTGGAAGATCGCCGGGTTGGTGGTGACACCGACCACGTGCGACTGGTCGATGAGCTCGGCCAGGTTGCCGGACGTGATGCGCTTGCGGGACAGGTCGTCCAGCCAGATCGCGACGCCTTCGTCGGAGAGGCGCTTGAGTGCGTCTGTCATGGGATTACATCTCCTACTTGGGTTGCGTACCGGCGTCAGCGCGCGGCGGCGGCGAGGGATTCGTTGGCGGCGGCCACGACGTTCTCGGCGGTGAAGCCGAACTCGCGGAAGAGCACCTTCGCGTCGGCCGAGGCACCGAAGTGCTCCAGCGAGACGATCCGACCGGCGTCACCGACGTAGCGGTGCCAGGTCAGGCCGATGCCCGCCTCGACCGCGACACGGGCCTTCACCGACGGCGGCAGGACGCTGTCCTTGTACTCCTGGTCCTGCTCCTCGAACCACTCGACGGACGGCATCGAGACGACCCGG
Source organism: Streptomyces virginiae (assembly GCF_041432505.1). Taxonomy (GTDB): domain Bacteria; phylum Actinomycetota; class Actinomycetes; order Streptomycetales; family Streptomycetaceae; genus Streptomyces; species Streptomyces virginiae_A. The sequence goes on along the minus strand of NZ_CP107871.1, from coordinate 2,434,687 downwards.
GTGGGAACACCCTGCGCCTGGAGCTGCTCGCGGGCCTCGACGGCCAGGTGCACCTCGGAGCCGGTACCGATGAGGAGGACCTGCGCCGGGCCGCCCTCGGCCTCGAACAGGACGTACCCGCCCTTGGCGGCCGCCTCGTTGCGCTCGTAGGTCGGCACACCCTGGCGGGTCAGCGCGAGGCCGTGCGGGGCGCCCTTGCCGAAGACCTTGGTGTGGCGGCGCAGGATCTCGCGCCAGGCGATGGCGGTCTCGTTGGCGTCGGCCGGACGGACGATGTTCAGGCCCGGGATGGCGCGCAGCGAGGCGAGGTGCTCGACCGGCTGGTGGGTCGGGCCGTCCTCGCCCAGACCGATGGAGTCGTGCGTCCACACGTACGTCACCGGCAGGTGCATCAGCGCGGAGAGGCGGACGGCGTTGCGCATGTAGTCGGAGAACACCAGGAAGGTGCCGCCGTAGATGCGGGTGTGGCCGTGCAGGGCGATGCCGTTCATGGACGCGGCCATGGCGTGCTCGCGGATGCCGAAGTGGATGGTGCGGCCGTACGGGTCGGCCTCCGGCAGCGGGTTCCCCACCGGCAGGAACGAGGAGTCCTTGTCGATGGTGGTGTTGTTCGAGCCGGCCAGGTCGGCCGAGCCGCCCCACAGCTCCGGGATGACCGCGCCGAGCGCGCCGAGGACCTTGCCGGAGGCGGCGCGGGTGGCGACACCCTTGCCCGCCTCGAAGACGGGGAGCTTGTCCTCCCAGCCCGCGGGCAGCTCGTTGGCGTTGATGCGGTCGAACTCGGCGGCGCGCTCCGGGTTGGCGGTGCGCCAGGCGGAGAACTCCTTCTCCCACTCGGCCTTGGCCTCGCGGCCGCGGTCGAGGGCCTTGCGGGTGTGGGCGATGACCTCGTCGGAGACCTCGAAGGTCTTCTCCGGGTCGAAGCCGAGCACGCGCTTGGTGGCCGCGACCTCGTCGTCGCCGAGCGCCGAGCCGTGGGCGGCCTCGGTGTTCTGGGCGTGCGGGGCGGGCCAGGCGATGATCGAGCGGGCCGCGATGAAGGACGGGCGGCCGGTCTCGGCCTTGGCGGCCTGGAGGGCGGCGAAGAGCGCCTTCGGGTCGAGGTCGCCGTTCTCCTGCTGCTCGACGCGCTGGACGTGCCAGCCGTACGCCTCGTAGCGCTTCAGGGTGTCCTCGGAGACGGCCGTCTCCGTGTCACCCTCGATGGAGATGTGGTTGTCGTCCCACAGCAGGACGAGGTTGCCGAGCTTCTGGTGGCCGGCCAGCGCGGACGCCTCGTGCGAGATGCCCTCCTGGAGGCAGCCGTCGCCCGCGATCGCGTAGATCATGTGATCGAACGGGGAGGTGCCGGGGGCGGCCTCCGGGTCGAACAGGCCGCGCTCGTAGCGCGATGCCATGGCCATGCCCACCGCGTTGGCGATGCCCTGGCCGAGGGGGCCGGTGGTGGTCTCGACGCCCTTGGTGTGGCCGTACTCCGGGTGGCCCGGGGTCTTGGAGCCCCAGGTGCGGAACGCCTCGAGGTCCGCCAGCTCCAGCCCGAACCCACCGAGGTAGAGCTGGGTGTAGAGCGTCAGGGACGAGTGCCCCGCGGAGAGCACGAAGCGGTCGCGGCCCACCCACTCGGGGTCCGCCGGGTCATGCCGCATCACCTTCTGGAAGAGGGTGTACGCGGCGGGGGCCAGGCTCATCGCCGTACCGGGGTGGCCGTTTCCGACCTTCTGGACCGCGTCAGCGGCCAGGATGCGGGCGGTGTCGACGGCCCGCTGGTCCAGTTCGGTCCACTCGAGCTCTGTGGTGGTCGGCTTGGTGCTCACCGTGGGTCAGGGCTCCTCTCCACATGTTTGTATCCCGGTGACGAACGGTGCACCGGCGATTCCGAGCCTACCCCCGCAACGGCGTGCAGCTATTCGAGTGCAGGCAGTCCGTCACCGCGCCGCCGACCCCGGTTCACCCGCCCACGGGTATCCGGTGTGGCCCGTGCCCCGTATATATGCACGGTCCGATCGGCCCAACACGAAGCGACCCCGGCGCGGGGCGACGTAAGCGCAACGTCTACAGTGGCGTGGTACGCGCAAGCCTTAACCGGGCCTTCATGTTGTGAACGGCCCGAGTCGGAGCTTGCTGGATTCTCTCTCAGGGGTGTGCGTGACGGCCGTCGAATCCCGTCCAGCGGGGGTGCTCGGGACGAGCCCCGGTCAGCGGCCGCTCGGGACCCGCGTCATGGCTTTCGTGGCATTGACCAAGCCGCGGATCATCGAACTTCTGCTGATCACCACAGTGCCGGTGATGTTCCTCGCCGAGCAGGGTGTGCCGTCGCTGTGGCTGGTCCTCGTGACCTGCTTCGGCGGCTACTTGTCGGCCGGTGGCGCCAACGCGCTGAACATGTACATCGACCGGGACATCGACGCACTGATGGACCGGACCTCGCAGCGCCCGCTGGTGACCGGCATGGTCAGCCCGCGGGAGTGCCTGGCCTTCGGTCTCACCCTCGCGGTCGTCTCCACGCTCTTCTTCGGCCTGCTCGTCAACTGGCTGTCGGCGGCGCTGTCACTCGGGGCGCTCCTCTTCTACGTCGTGGTCTACACGATGCTGTTGAAGCGGCGCACCGCGCAGAACATCGTCTGGGGCGGCATCGCCGGCTGCATGCCGGTGCTGATCGGCTGGTCGGCCGTCACGAACACGGTCTCCTGGGCCGCGGTCATCCTCTTCCTCGTCATCTTCTTCTGGACGCCGCCGCACTACTGGCCGCTCTCGATGAAGGTGAAGGACGACTACGCGCGCGCCGGCGTGCCGATGCTCCCGGTCGTCGCGGGCAACAAGGCCGTGTCGCGCCAGATCGTCCTCTACAGCTGGGTGATGGTGGCGGTCTCGCTGCTGCTGACCCCGCTGGGGTACACCGGCTGGTTCTACACCGCGGTCGCGCTGGCCGCGGGCGGCTGGTGGCTGTGGGAGGCGCACGCGCTGCACGCACGCGCCAAGGCGGGCGTCACGGGCGGCAAGCTCAAGGAGATGCGACTGTTCCACTGGTCGATCACCTATGTGTCGCTGCTGTTCGTGGCGGTGGCCGTGGATCCCTTCCTCCGTTGATTACTCGCCGGTAGCATGGCTTCCATGGGAGACACCGCAGACACCGCCGCCGCGGACACCGCAGGCGCCGCGGAGAAGAAGCAGGACCGTAAGGCCGCGAAGCTGGCCAAGCAGATCGGCGCGTTCGCCAAGCAGCACGGCGGCGTCGAGGGCCAGCTCGCCCACATCGGCCAGGCCGGTACCCGGATCGTGCTCGTGGGCACGGACGGCGGCTGGGGCGACCTGGTGGCCCCCACCTTCACCGTGGCGCAGCTGGCGGCGGAGAAGGCCGGACTGACCCTGCACGACGAGTTCGACGGGGAGTTCGCCGCGCGCGTGCGCACCGGTCCGTACGAGTGGACGCGGATGGCCGGCATCCAGATCGGCGGACCCGAGAACCCCGCGGCCTAGGCCGACGAGCGCGTCCGGGGACCGGGAGTGTTGCTCGGTCAACAGCCCGAGCAACACCTCACACCCCGCTCACCCGTTAGGACGTGTGGAAGCCCCTTCCTCACGTCCGCAACGGGATGCCCGGATGATCGAAACGCCGCCCTTGGTGGACCAGTACTGCCACGGAGTACTCCGTACGGAGCTGGGCCTGGGTACCTTCGAGGCCCTGCTGATGCGCTCGGCCGGCCCGCCCGCCGCGGGCACCACCTTCTTCGACACGCAGACCGGCTTCGCGGTGCGCCGCTGGTGCCCGCCGCTGCTCGGGCTGGAACCGCACGCCGCCCCCGCCCGCTACCTGGCGCGGCGGCGCGAGCTGGGCGCGGCCGAGACCGCCCGGCGGCTGCTGAGGGGGTCGGGCGTCGCGGCCTATCTGGTCGACACCGGGATGCCCGGAGACCTCACCGGGCCCAAGGAACTGGCGCTCGCCGGGGACGCCGAGGCCTTCGAGTCGGTCCGGCTGGAGTTACTGGCCGAGCAGGTCGCCGACACCTCCGGGACGGTGGGCGCCTTCCTCGCGAACCTCGCCGAAGCCGTCCACCACGCCGCCCGCGGGGCCGCCGCCTTCAGCTGTGCCACGGCCTTCACCGGCGCGGACACCCCGGCCGTCGCCCAGGAGCCGCCCGGCCCCGGGGCGGTGCGCGGGGCGGCCGGGCGGTGGCTGGCCCGGCGGCCGCGGGGCGGAGCGGTGGGGGACCCCGTACTCCTGGCCCACCTGCTGTGGAGCGCGGTGGCGACGGGGCTGCCGCTCCAACTGCACACGGACGAGGCCGAGCCGGCCGCGCTGACCGGGTTCGTACGGGCCACCGCGGGCCTCGGGACCCGGCTGGTGCTGCTCGGCGGATACCCGCACCACCGCCGCACCGCGCAGCTCGCGGCGGCCTTCCCGCACGTCTACGCCGATACGGGCACGGCCCTCGGGCGGACGGGGGCGCGGGCCGCGGCGGTCCTGGCGGAGCTGCTGGAGATCGCTCCGTTCGGGAAGGTGCTGTTCTCCAGCGGTGGCCGGCAGCTGCCCGAACTGCACGCGGTGGGCGCGCTGGTGTTCCGCGAGGCGCTGGGCCGGGTGCTGGGTGGCTGGGCCGCGGAGGGTTCCTGGTCCTGGCGGGACGCGGAACGGGTGGCCGCCCTGGTCGCGGCGGGCAACGCCCGCCGCGTCTACCGCCTGGACACGCCCTAGGGCGTGTCCGCGAAGTCCCGCCTGCCCCGCGGCGCCCGGCACCGCACCTCGCCGCGTTGTCGGGGCGCCCGAGTACGTCCAGTACACGGGCGCCCCTCCGCCTTGCGATGTACGGCACCGGACGCCGCGGGGCCCGCCCTTCGGGCGGCCGGCGCTACTTTGCGGACACGCCCTAAAGGTTGTTGCAGAAGGTTGGGTGCGGGCAGGTCTGCGTGTGAGTGGACCTGCCTGGTTCACCGTGTCATGGCGAGGTTGTGCATGGTGGCGACGGCCTGGACGGCGTGGTGGAGGCCGTCTCCTTTCTGGCGGCAGTCGCGGAGGATCTTCCAGTTCTTCATGCGGGCGAAGGTGTGCTCGACGCGGGCGCGGACCCGTCGGTGTTCGGCGTTGTCCTCCTCCTGACCGCGCAGGAGGGGACGTCCAGCACGTTTGCGGTGCGGGACGATCAGCCCGGTGCCCAGGTAGGCGCCGTCCGCGATCACTGTGGTGCCCGCCGCCTTCGCGGGTAGACCGGACTCGCGCCAGACGTGGGCGTCGGCCTTGTTCCCGGGCGCGGGCCGCGCCGAGGCGACGACCAGGCGGGTGTCGGCGTCGATGATGACCTGCACGTTCGCCGAGAACCGGTAGTTGCGGGAGGAGGCGGCGACCTGCCGGTCGCGGACCGGGATGAGGGTGCCGTCCACGATCCACAACCGGTCCGCATCGGCGACCGGCCGCGGGGCCGGCTCCAGGGCCAGCAACGGCCCGAGCCGCTGGATCACCCTGCAGACCGTGGCCGGGGAGACCCCGAACAGCGGGGCGAGCTGCCGCATCGTGAGGTTCGTGCGGTAGTACACCGCCACCAGCAGGACCCGGTCCGCCAGCGGCAGGCACCACGGCCGACCACCACCGGGACCGTTCCCGCCCCGCTCCCGCACCACCTTCACCAGCTTGACGAACCGGTCCATCCGCAAGCCCGTGAACGTCTCCACCCACACCGACTCAGCGCACAACACCCCACCCATACAGGAGGAATGCCCAGACCTGAGGCTTCCGCAACAACCTTTAGGGGGCCGGGGCCAGGGCTACGCGGCCGAGAGTTGCGGGTCGCTCTGGGCGGGGATCTCCGCCTGGTCGGAGGGGCGCTCGCGCAGGCTCAGGGCGATCCGGACCACGGCGATCCACACCAGGCAGGAGCCGAGCATGTGGGCGGCGACCAGGGCCTCGGGGACCTGGGTGGCGTACTGCACGTAGCCGATCGCACCCTGGGCGAGCAGCACGATCAGCAGGTCACGGGCGCGGGCCCGGGTGTCGGCGGGAGCGTCCACGACGCGCAGGACCAGCCACATCGCGATACCGAGCGCGCACACCACCCAGGCGGCGACGGCGTGCACGTGGGCGGTGGTGTCCCAGTCGAAGGGCATGCGCTTGATCTCGCTGCTGTCGCCGGCGTGCGGACCGGAACCGGTCACGACGGTGCCCGCTGCGATCAGGACGAGCGTGGTCGCGAGCAGCGCCCACGACAGCTTGCGCACCGGGCCGGGCACGCGCGGCCGGGGGACGCCGTCGCCCTCGCGGGTGCGCTGCCAGGTGACCGTCGTCACGGTGATCAGGGCGGTGGCGAGGAGGAAGTGCCCGGCCACGCTGTACGGGTTGAGCCCGGTGAGGACGGTGATCCCGCCGAGTACGGCGTTGGCCATCACGATCGCGAACTGGACCCAGCCGAGCCGCGTCAGGGAGTGACGCCAGGGCTTGGCCGAGCGGGCGGCGATGATCGCCCAGCCGACGGCCGCGCTGAGTGCGTAGGTCAGCATGCGGTTGCCGAACTCGATGGCGCCGTGGAAGCCCTGCTCCTGCGTCACGATCAGGCTGTCGTCGGTGCACTTGGGCCAGGTGTCGCAGCCGAGGCCGGAACCGGTCAGCCGTACCGCACCGCCGGTGACGACGATGACCACGCTCATGACGAGCGCGGCGAGTGCGGCCCGCTGGACGGTCCGGGGTGACGGGGTCCAGCGGCTGGCGATGTGGGCGAGGGGGTTCAACACGCCCCATATCGTAGGCGACCACTTGTGCAAACTTTCACGAGGGGGTGGGCAGGGGCGCGTCCGGCCCGACGGCCAGCCGGTACCGCGCTCCCGCCGGGTCCCCCTCCTCGTGCCACCACAGGAGGACGCGCCAATGGGCGGCGTCGCCCGGGTAGTCCGCCGAGTCGACGAACCCTCGCAGTAATTCGCCCGCTACATCCTGTGCCGTCCGATTCCTTACTTCTGTGGTGCTGTGCCAGGGATGTTCCAGTACGTTCCACAGTCCGTCAGGTCCGCGCACCTCGAAGCGCCACACCGCGAGCCAGGGGGTGACCTCCAGCATCGTGCGGACCTGTTCGGCGTCGAGGCCCAGCCCGGCCGCGATCGCGGGCTCCACCACCCCCTGGATACGGGCGGCCACCACGGCCCGGGGCAGCAGCCGTTCGGGCAGCAGCCCCTGGGTACGCAGGCTGACCAGCGCGCCGAAGGTCAGGAAGCGCAGCCGCAGTTCCAGCTGGCGGCCGATGTGGTCGAGGGCCTCCTCGGCCTCCGCCGCTTCCTCCGCGGCCGGATCCGCGAGCAGCAGCTGCCGGAAGTCGGACTCGGCGGCCACGGCCCAGGCCACGGCCTCCTCGGCGAACCCCAGCTCGGCGAGGCGGTCCCCGAGGAACACCTTGGCCTGGGCCAGGCCCCGCCGGTTCACCGGATCCCGCTGGTCGAGTCCCGCCCAGACCTCCACCGCGGTACGGGTCAGGTCGCGGGCGCGCTCACCGGCCGCCCGTTCCATGGCGCTCGGCCCCTCGCCGACGGCCGGGCCCAGCGGGTGTTTGGGCAGCCGGGCCCCGTCGCTGAGCGGCCAGGACAGCCAGACCCCGTGGTTGATCAGCCCGCGGGCGTACCAACGGGCGAACTCGGGGGAGTGTCCGGCCGCCCGCTCGGAGCTGCGTAAGCCCTCCTCGATCGTGGCGAGGGCGCCGGCACGGTCCCCCGCGGCGAACCGCAGGGCGGCCCGGTCGGCGAGGCGCAGCCCGAGCAGCGCGGTGCACCGCGGGTCGTCCGGGAACGGGCGCAGGGCGCCGATCAGCTCGTCGAGGAGCCGTTCGCGCTCCGTGGGCTCCGCGTGCTCCGCCCCCGAGCGCACCCGTGCCCATCGATCGTCCAGCCGTAGAACGGCATCCCGCTGCACCATGTCCGCCCCCCGGCTTCATGTGTGAGGGGCCCATCCTCGCGGCATCGCCGCCAGGAGGGGAGGGATTTCATTCCCAGCGGAAGAGCCGCGCGGCGGCGCCCAGACCGAGTACGGCCCAGCCCGCCAGGACGGCCACGTCGCCCCACGGGAGCGAGGCCCCGTGCTGGAGCACCTCGCGCAGCCCGTCGGACAGGGCCGAGATGGGCAGCAGCCCCAGGGCCGACCGCACGGCGTCCGGGAACTTCTCCAGCGGCACGATCACCCCGCCGCCGACCAGCAGCAGCAGGAAGACGAGGTTGGCGGCGGCCAGGGTCATCTCGGCCTTGAGGGTGCCCGCCATCAGCAGCCCGAGGCCGGAGAAGGCGGCGGTGCCCAGCAGGATCAACGCGGCCACCGACAGCGGGTTCCCCTGCGGGGACCAGCCCAGCGCGAGGGCGATCACCGTCAGCAGGGCGATCTGCAGCACCTCGGTGACCAGCACCGACAAGGTCTTGGCGGCCATCAGGGCCCAGCGCGGCAGCGGGGAGGCCCCCAGCCGCTTGAGGACCCCGTAGCGGCGGTCGAATCCGGTGGCGATGGCCTGGCCGGTGAAGGCGGTGGACATCACGGCGAGCGCCAGGATCCCCGGCGCGAGGAAGTCCACGGACCTCTCGCTGCCGGTGTCCACGATGTCGACCGCGGAGAAGAGGGTCAGCAGCAACGCCGGGATGATCACGGTGAGCAGCAGCTGCTCCCCGTTGCGCAGCAGCATCCGGGTCTCCAGCGCCGTCTGCGCGAGGATCATGCGGGACACGGGCGCGGCCCCCGGGCGGGGGGTGAACGTACCGGCGCTCATGCGCGCAGCTCCTTACCGGTCAGTTCCAGGAAGACGTCTTCGAGGGTGTGCCGCTCCACCGTGAGGCTGCTCGGCATCACGCCGTGCTGGGCGCACCAGGAGGCGACGGTGGCCAGCAGCTGCGGGTGGACGTCACCGGTGACCCGGTAGACGCCCGGGGTGAGCTCGGCGGCCTCGGTGCCGTCGGGCAGCGCCTTCAGCAGCGAGGCGAGGTCGAGGGAGGGGCGGCCGGTGAAGCGCAGGGTGTTCTCGGCGCCGCCGCGGCACAGCTGCTCGGGGCTGCCGTGGACGACGACCCGGCCGGCGTCCACGATGGCGACCTCGTCGGCGAGCTGCTCGGCCTCGTCCATGTGGTGGGTGGTGAGGACGACGGTGACCCCGTCGGTGCGCAGTTCCCGTACGAGGTCCCAGGTCGCGCGGCGGGCCTGCGGGTCCAGGCCGGCGGTGGGCTCGTCGAGGAAGACCAGCTCGGGGCGGCCGACCACGGCCATGGCCAGGGCCAGGCGCTGCTGCTGGCCTCCGGAGAGCCGGCGGTAGGGGGTGCGGCCGCAGCCGCCGAGTCCGAGGCGTTCCACCAGGGTGGCGACGTCGAGCGGGTCGGCGTAGAGCTTGGCCATGTGGCGGAGCATCTCGACGGCGCGGGCTCCGGAGTAGACGCCCCCGGACTGGAGCATCACGCCGATCCGCGGGCGCAGGGCCTCGGCCTGGGCGACCGGGTCGAGGCCGAGGACGCGGACGGTGCCGGCGTCGGGGCGGAGGTAACCCTCGCAGGTCTCGACCGTGGTCGTCTTGCCCGCGCCGTTCGGACCGAGGACCGCGGTGACGGAGCCGCTCCGGACGGTGAGGTCCAGGCCGTCCACCGCGGTCTTGGTGCCGTACCGCTTCACCAGTCCGCGGATCTCCACGGCGGGGTCGTTGCTCATGAGGGGTGAGTCTACGGAGCCGGGGGAGGGGGCGGAGGCGTCGGGGTCAAGGCCTCCTCGTCGCCGGATCCGCTCCGGAGAATCGAACGCCGCGTCGCGAATGCAGCTCTTTTCAGTCGGTCGGTCCTGGAAGCGTCGGCATCTTTCCGTGATCCTTTCCGGAGATCGCCTTTCCCGGTGCCCAAGAGCCACCGCGGGCGTAGGTGTGCTGGTGGGAGCGGTTCGCGGGCTCGTCGGAGGGGTTCGGAAAGATAGCGGAGCATCCTCGTCCGAATAACTCTCCGTCGATAAATAAGGTAACCCTTAGTGATGGAGGCCACCAGGCGTGGCGTCCATCACGGCTTGTCGCCGCTCGGTTAATTACGCAACAATGGCGTTGTGAAATACGGCGAACGGCAGATCGACACCCCTCAGGGGGAGCTCGGCACCGGGGAGCGGTCAACCCGCAACCGGGTGGCGCGCTCGATCCTGGACCACGGTCCGTCCACCGTCGCCGACCTCGCCCAGCGTCTCGGCCTCACCCAGGCCGCCGTCCGCCGCCACCTCGACACGCTCGTCACCGACGACGTGGTCGAACCCCGTGAGCAGCGTGTGTACGGTGCGCGCACCCGGGGTCGGCCCGCCAAGGTCTTCGCGCTCACCGACTGCGGCCGCGACGCCTTCGACCAGTCCTACGACACGCTCGCCGCGGACGCCCTGCGCTGGATCGCGCAGTCGGTCGGCGGCGGCGAGCAGGGCGAGGTGGCCGTCGCCGCCTTCGCCAGGTCGCGGATGGAGACGCAGGCGCGCGCCTACCAGGAGGCCGTCGAGGCCGCCGCACCGCAGGAGCGCACAGAGGCCCTTGCCAGGGCGTTGACCGTGGACGGGTACGCTGCTACGGCGAAGAGCGCTCCCGGTCCGCACAGCGGTGAACAGCTCTGCCAGCACCACTGCCCGGTCGCGCACGTCGCCGAGCAGTTCCCGCAGCTCTGCGAGGCGGAGACCGAGGTCTTCTCCCGCCTGCTCGGGACCCATGTGCAGCGCCTCGCCACGATCGCCCATGGCGACGGGGTGTGCACGACGTTCATTCCGCGTAGCGCGAGCACCACACAGACCGACACATCAGTATCTGCAAGTACGGCCGGGAGGAACCCCGCATGACCACGGAGATCGCTCACCCTGAGCTCGATGGCCTGGGCACCTACGAATACGGCTGGGCCGACTCCGACGCGGCCGGTGCCGCTGCCAAGCGGGGTCTGTCCGAAGAGGTCGTCCGCGACATCTCGTCGAAGAAGTCCGAGCCGGAGTGGATGCTCAACCTCCGCCTCAAGGGCCTGAAGCTGTTCGACAAGAAGCCCATGCCGAACTGGGGTTCCGACCTCTCGGGCATCGACTTCGACAACATCAAGTACTTCGTGCGTTCCACCGAGAAGCAGGCCGCTTCGTGGGAGGACCTGCCCGAGGACATCAAGAACACGTACGACAAGCTCGGCATCCCGGAGGCGGAGAAGCAGCGCCTCGTCGCCGGTGTCGCGGCCCAGTACGAGTCCGAGGTCGTCTACCACCAGATCCGTGAGGACCTGGAGGAGCAGGGCGTCATCTTCCTCGACACGGACACCGCGCTCAAGGAGCACCCGGAGCTCTTCCAGGAGTACTTCGGCACGGTCATCCCGGTCGGCGACAACAAGTTCGCGTCGCTGAACACCGCGGTGTGGTCCGGCGGCTCCTTCATCTACGTCCCCAAGGGCGTGAAGGTCGACATCCCGCTCCAGGCCTACTTCCGTATCAACACGGAGAACATGGGCCAGTTCGAGCGGACGCTGATCATCGTCGACGAGGACGCCTACGTCCACTACGTCGAGGGCTGCACCGCCCCGATCTACTCCTCGGACTCGCTGCACAGCGCCGTGGTCGAGATCATCGTCAAGAAGGGCGGCCGCTGCCGCTACACGACGATCCAGAACTGGTCGAACAACGTCTACAACCTGGTCACCAAGCGCGCCGTGGCGTACGAGGGCGCGACCATGGAGTGGATCGACGGCAACATCGGTTCCAAGGTCACCATGAAGTACCCGGCCGTCTACCTGATGGGCGAGCACGCCAAGGGCGAGACCCTGTCCATCGCCTTCGCGGGCGAGGGCCAGCACCAGGACGCCGGCTCCAAGATGGTCCACATGGCGCCGCACACCTCCTCGAACATCGTCTCCAAGTCGGTGGCCCGAGGCGGCGGCCGCACCTCGTACCGAGGCCTGGTCGAGATCGGCGAGGGCGCCCACGGCTCGAAGTCCAACGTGCTCTGCGACGCGCTCCTGGTCGACACGATCTCCCGCTCGGACACGTACCCCTACGTGGACGTCCGCGAGGACGACGTCTCCATGGGCCACGAGGCCACGGTCTCCAAGGTCTCCGACGACCAGCTCTTCTACCTGATGAGCCGCGGTATGACGGAGTTCGAGGCCATGGCCATGATCGTGCGCGGCTTCGTCGAGCCCATCGCGCGTGAGCTGCCCATGGAGTACGCGCTGGAGCTGAACCGGCTGATCGAGCTGCAGATGGAGGGATCGGTCGGCTGACCGCCGGTCGCGCGGCGTCCCCCGCCGCACATCCTTCTACGTAGGCAGTGTTCTTCAAAGAGAGTGAGCAAGACGACAGCCATGGCTGAGGCTCAGAACATTCCGGCGGGTTCCACCACCGCCGGCGCGATCGCGGTGGCCGCCGAGTCCACCGTCGCCACCCGGATGAGTGCGCCCCCGTCCTTCGACGTGGCGGACTTCCCGGTTCCGAACGGCCGCGAGGAGGAGTGGCGCTTCACGCCGCTCGCCCGCCTCAAGGGCCTGCACGACGGCACCGCGGTCGCCAACGGCACCATGAAGGCCCAGATCGACGCGCCCGAGGGCGTCACGGTCGAGTCGGTGGAGCGCGGCGACGCGCGCATCGGCAAGGCCGGCACCCCGGTGGACCGGATCGCCGCCCAGGCGTTCTCGTCCTTCGCCAAGGCCACGGTCGTCACCGTGCCCAAGGAGACGGTCCTGACCGAGCCGGTGCGCGTGACGCTGCACGGCGAGGGCGGCACCACCTTCGGCCACACCGTCTTCGACGTGCAGGCCTTCGCCGAGGCCGTCATCGTCATCGACCACACGGGTGACGGCGTGCGCGCCGCCAACGTCGACTTCCTGGTCGGCGACGGCGCCAAGCTCACCGTCGTGTCCGTGCAGGACTGGGACGACACCGCCGTCCACTGCTCCCAGCACAACACGCTGGTCGGCCGTGACGCGACCTTCAAGTCGATCGTGGTCACCTTCGGTGGCGACGTCGTCCGCCTCCACCCGCGGATCAGCTACGCGGGCCCCGGCGGCGAGGCCGAGCTCTTCGGCCTGTACTTCACGGACGCCGGCCAGCACCAGGAGCACCGCCTCCTGGTCACGCACGACGCCCCGCACTGCAAGTCGAACGTGGTCTACAAGGGCGCGCTCCAGGGTCAGGACGCCCACGCGGTCTGGATCGGTGACGTGCTCATCGAGAAGACCGCCGAGGGCACCGACACCTACGAGATGAACCGCAACCTCGTCCTCACGGACGGCGCGCGGGTCGACTCGGTGCCGAACCTGGAGATCGAGACCGGCGAGATCGTCGGCGCCGGCCACGCCTCCGCGACCGGCCGCTTCGACGACGAGCAGCTCTTCTACCTGCAGGCCCGTGGCATCCCGGCCGACGAGGCCCGCCGCCTGGTCGTCCGCGGCTTCTTCGCGGAGCTCGTCCAGCAGATCGGTGTCGACGACATCGAGGAGCGTCTGCTCAACAAGATCGAGACCGAGCTCCAGGGTTCCGTCTGATGAATTACGTCAAGGCCTGCGCGCTCAGCGAGCTGGAGGAGGACACCCCCAAGCGGGTGGAACTCGACGGCACGCCGGTCTCCATCGTCTCCACCGAGGGGGAGGTGTTCGCGATCAACGACATCTGCTCGCACGCGAACGTCTCGCTCTCGGAGGGCGAGGTCGAAGACTGCATGATCGAGTGCTGGCTGCACGGGTCGGCCTTCGACCTGCGCACCGGCAAGCCCTCGGGTCTGCCCGCGACGCGCCCCGTCCCCGTATACCCCGTAAAGATCGAAGGGGACGACGTGCTCGTCTCCCTCACCCAGGAGTCCTGAGGTATCCATGGCAACGCTTGAAATCCACGACCTGCACGTCTCCGTCGAGGCCGAGAACGGCGCCCGCGAGATCCTCAAGGGCGTCGACCTCACCGTCAAGCAGGGTGAGACGCACGCCATCATGGGTCCGAACGGCTCCGGCAAGTCCACCCTGGCGTACTCGCTCGCCGGTCACCCGAAGTACACCATCACCGGTGGCACCGTGACCCTCGACGGCGAGGACGTCCTGGAGATGTCCGTCGACGAGCGCGCTCGCGCCGGCGTCTTCCTCGCGATGCAGTACCCGGTCGAGGTCCCCGGTGTCTCGGTCTCCAACTTCCTGCGCACCTCGGCCACCGCGATCCGCGGCGAGGCGCCGAAGCTGCGTACCTGGGTGAAGGAGGTCAAGTCCGCGATGGAGCAGCTCCAGATGGACCCGGCCTTCGCCGAGCGCAACGTCAACGAGGGCTTCTCCGGCGGTGAGAAGAAGCGCCACGAGATCCTGCAGCTGGAGCTCCTGAAGCCGAAGATCGCGATCCTCGACGAGACCGACTCCGGTCTCGACGTCGACGCCCTGCGCCAGGTCTCCGAGGGCGTCAACCGCGTCCGCGCGACCGGTGAGGTCGGCACGCTGCTGATCACGCACTACACGCGGATCCTCCGCTACATCAAGCCCGACTTCGTCCACGTCTTCTCCGAGGGCCGCATCGCCGAGTCCGGTGGCGCCGAGCTCGCCGACAAGCTGGAGGCCGAAGGCTACGAGTCGTACAGCACGAAGGGTGGCGCGACCGCGTGACACAGTTGCCTGGCCTCCTCGACATCGAGGCGATCCGAAAGGACTTCCCCCTTCTGGATCGTGTGGTCCACGACGGGAAGAAGATCGTTTACCTGGACAACGCGGCGACCTCGCAGAAGCCGCGCCAGGTGCTCGACGCGCTGAACGAGTACTACGAGCAGCACAACGCCAACGTCCACCGTGGCGTGCACGTGCTCGCCGAGGAGGCCACGGCGCTGTACGAGGGCGCTCGCGACAAGGTCGCCGCCTTCATCAACGCGCCGAGCCGCGACGAGGTGATCTTCACCAAGAACGCCTCGGAGTCGCTCAACCTGGTCGCGAACATGCTCGGCTGGGCGGACGAGCCCTACCGGGTCGACCGCGAGACCGAGATCGCCATCACGGAGATGGAGCACCACTCCAACATCGTGCCGTGGCAGCTGCTCTCGCAGCGCACCGGCGCGAAGCTGAAGTGGTTCGGCCTCACCGACGACGGCCGGCTCGACCTGTCCAACATCGAAGAGGTCATCACGGAGAAGACGAAGATCGTCTCCTTCACGCTGGTCTCCAACATCATGGGCACGGTCAACCCGGTCGAGGCGATCGTGCGGCGCGCCCAGGACGTCGGCGCCCTCGTGCTGATCGACGCCTCCCAGGCCGCCCCGCACATGCCGCTGGACGTGCAGGCGCTCGGCGCCGACTTCGTGGCCTTCACCGGTCACAAGATGTGCGGCCCGACCGGCATCGGCGTCCTGTGGGGCCGCCAGGAGCTCCTGGAGGACCTGCCTCCGTTCCTCGGCGGCGGCGAGATGATCGAGACCGTGTCGATGCACGCCTCGACCTACGCCCCGGCGCCCCACAAGTTCGAGGCGGGTACGCCCCCGATCGCCCAGGCCGTCGGCCTCGGCGCGGCCGTGGACTACCTGACCGCGATCGGCATGGACAAGATCGCCGCGCACGAGCACGCGATCACCGAGTACGCGATCAAGCGTCTCGCGGAGGTGCCCGACCTGCGGATCATCGGCCCCACCACGGCCGAGGACCGCGGCGCCGCGATCTCCTTCGTCCTGGGTGACATCCACCCGCACGACGTCGGTCAGGTTCTGGACGAGCAGGGCATCGCGGTCCGCGTGGGACACCACTGCGCGCGCCCCGTCTGCCTGCGCTACGGAATTCCTGCGACGACGCGAGCGTCTTTCTACCTGTACTCCTCTCCGGCCGAGGTCGACGCGCTGATCGACGGGCTGGAGCACGTACGGAACTTCTTCGGCTGACGGACGAGGCGACGAGGACGCAGTGAAGCTGGATTCGATGTACCAGGAACTGATCCTGGACCACTACAAGCACCCGCACGGGCGTGGCCTGCGCGACGGCGATGCCGAGGTGCACCACGTCAATCCGACGTGCGGTGACGAGATCACGCTGCGCGTGAAGTACGACGGCGAGACGCTGACCGACGTCTCCTACGAGGGCCAGGGCTGCTCCATCAGCCAGGCCAGCGCGTCCGTGCTGAACGAGCTGCTCGTGGGCAAGGAACTGGCCGAGGCGCAGAAGATCCAGGCGGTGTTCCTGGAGATGATGCAGTCCAAGGGCAAGGTCGAGCCCGACGAGGCCATGGAGGAGGTGCTGGAGGACGCGGTCGCGTTCGTCGGCGTCTCCAAGTACCCGGCTCGCGTGAAGTGTGCTCTGCTGAGCTGGATGGCGTGGAAGGACGCGACGGCCCAGGCTCTGGGCGACGCGGAGAGGAAGACGGCATGACCGAGAACGCGACGCCCGAGGCGTCGATCAAGCCGGCCACCGAGGAGGAGGTCCGCGAGGCCCTCTACGACGTGGTCGACCCCGAGCTGGGCATCGACGTCGTCAACCTGGGCCTGATCTACGGCATCCACATCGACGACGCGAACATCGCCACCCTCGACATGACCCTGACCTCGGCGGCCTGCCCGCTGACGGACGTCATCGAGGACCAGGCGAAGTCGGCGACGGACGGCATCGTCAGCGAGCTTCGGATCAACTGGGTCTGGATGCCGCCGTGGGGCCCGGACAAGATCACGGACGACGGCCGCGAGCAGCTTCGCGCGCTCGGCTTCAACGTCTGAGCGGTTCCGAGTTCTGAACGAGGAAGGGCCCCCGGCATCGTGCCGGGGGCCCTTCTCGTGTTCGCGGGGCGGTCCGTCGGGCCGCTCAGTCGTCCTTCGGCCTGTCGGGCAGGGTGTCCGGCTCCGTCTCCGGCTCAGGCTCCGTCTTCGGTTCGGGTCGCGGTTCGGGTCGCGGTTCGGGTCGCGGTCCCGGCCGGTCCGGGTGCGCGACGGTGGGTGCGTCGGAGTCCGTGAGCGTGTGCGCGGGCGTGTCTGCAGGCGGGTTCGCGGGGGGGTTCGCGGGCGTGGGCACGGGTCCGGCGGCGGGAGCCGGCGCGGCGAGTTCGGCGAGGATGGCCGGCGCGAGGTTCTCGCGCCGGATCCGCTGGTCCACGTACAGCAGATTGCTGAACAGCTGGGTGTACCCGATCTGGAACATCTGGCTCACGCCGCCGCCGACCATGATGCACAGGAAGGCGAACGCGAGGGCGACGATCATGCCCGTCGGCGGGCCGGACCCCTCCGCCACCTCGCCCGTCTCGGCCATGATCGGGATCATCCCGAACGTGCCGATGAGCTGGAAGGGCATCTGGATCATGTAGGCGATGCTCATCGCGATCATGCTGCCGACCAGGGTGATGCCGAAGATCCGCCACCAGTCGCCCTTGACCAGCGCGGCCGAGCGGCGCAGCGCGGTACCGGGGCCGGCGTTCTCCATCACCGCCACGGCGGGGGCCAGGCTGAGCCGGGTGCCGAGCCAGACCGACACCGCGGCGGCGGGCAGCAGGAGTACGGGCAGGAGGACCAGGGCCGCGGGCGACGGGTCGTCGCCGGAGACGGAGACGACCATCACCGGAATCCACACCGCCATGGCGGCGAGCACGGGAGCGCCCGCGATCAGCCCCGTGAGCACCAGCGTGCCCAGGACGGAGTGAGTCCGCCGCAGGGCCGTGCGCCACGTCGCGCGGAAGGTGGTGGGCCGGCCGAGGACCGCCTGCTGGAGGACCGCCGGGCACGCGGCGGTGACCACGGCCATGCTCAGCAGCCCCACGGCGAACAGCAGAACGAACAGCGTGACACCCGCGACGATGATCGGGGTGAGGTGCTCGGCCGCCGGGTCCTGCCCGTAGGGCGGGTCGAAGACCGGCTCGATGTGGTCGTACACCGCGGCGACGGCGACGCCCGCCAGCAGGCCCATGACCAGCAGGCACAGGCCCAGCACGGCCAGCATCACACCGGCGAGCTGCTTCCAGTGGCGGCCGAGGGTGGCGAAGGTGGCGCTCACGACGTCCCCGAGGCCCAGGGGCTTCAGAGGTACCGTCCCGGGCTGCGGCGGTGGCGGCGGGGCCCATCCACCCCAGTGGGGCGCGCCGCCCGGGCCTGCCGGCCCGCCCGGCCCGGGTGCCCCCGTGGATCCCCAGCCTGCGTTCTGCGTCATGCGTGTGCTCCGTCTTCTCGTTCCCCCGACGAAGGCACACCGTATCTCAGCATGTCAGGAGCATGGCAGTGGATTCGCCTGGATGTGTACGCCCGTACGCATCGCTGTGTACAGTTGTACGCATGCCCTACGTCATGCTTGCCGCGGCCATCGCCGCCGAGGTCGCCGGAACCACCGCCATGAAGTACAGCGACGGCTTCACCAAGCTGTGGCCGTCGCTGGGCACCCTGCTCGGCTACGCCATCGCCTTCACCCTGCTCGCGCAGACGCTGAAGTCGATGTCGGTCGGCACGGCGTACGCGATATGGGCGGGCGTCGGCACCGCCGCGATCGCCGCCATCGGCATGGTGTTCCTGGGCGAGGCGGCCACCGCCGCCAAGATCGCCGGCATCGCCCTGGTGATCGGCGGCGTGGTCCTGCTGAACCTCGGCGGGGCCCACTGATGCCCGCCGGCGGACGGCGGTACGACCCGGACCGGCGGCAGCGGATCATCGACGCCGCGCTCCGGGTGGTGGGCGAGCGGGGCATCGCCGGGCTGACCCACCGCAGCGCGGCCGCCGCCGCCGACGTACCGCTCGGGTCGACGACGTACCACTTCAAGACCCTGGACGACCTGTTGGTCGCCGCGCTGCGCCAGGCCAACGAGGGCTTCGCCCAGGCGGTGGCGCGCTCCACCGCCTTGGCCGACCCGGACGCGGACCTCGCCGAGGCCTTGGCCCGCCTGCTCGGGGAGTCCCTCGCGGCGGACCGGGGCCGGGTCGAGCTGGAGTACGAGCTCTACCTCGCGGCGCTGCGCCGCCCGGCCCTGCGCCCGGTGGCGGCGCAGTGGTGCGAGGCGGTGGCGGCGGCGCTGACGCCGCGGACCGACCCGGTGACCGCGCGGGCGCTGGTGGCGGCCATGGACGGGATCGGGCTGCAGGTCCTGCTGACGGACGCCCCGTACGACGAGGCGTACGCCCGCGAGATCCTGGGGAGGCTGCTGCGGCCCGGGCGGGGCGGGGCCGGATCTTCCGGTCCGTCGGGCGCCTGAGGACCGGCTTCGGCTCGGGTCGGGCCCGGAGGGCGAGGCGGCGCGGAGTCGTCCGCGCGGCCGTGCCCTAGCCCGCGGAGCGGACGGCCGTCAGCGCCGCCTGCACGCTCGCCTCGATGTCCTGGATCGGGTAGATCACCTCGCGGACGGTGCGGTCGCGGTCGATGACCAGCGTCAGCCGCTTGATCCGGCTCGTGCCCGCCGCGCGGAACGTCGGCAGGCGCAGCGCGGCGGTCAGGGCCAGGTCCGCGTCCGACAGGAGCGGGAAGCGCAGCCGTTCGTGCTCCGCGAACTCCCGCTGCTCGTCCGGGCGCTGGGTCGACACCCCGTGCACCGTGGCGCCGGCCGCGGTGAACTCCGCGAGCTGGTCCCGGTAGGTGCACGACTCGAACGTGCACCCCTTGGCGCCCGGGATCCCGGCCCAGCCGGGCGGGTAGGACTCGGCGCGCGCGTACGCGCCCGGGAAGCAGTACAGGACCGTGAACGGGGTGTCCGCCACCGGGTCGCTCGACTCGCCGAAACGGTCCGGCAGCAGCAGCGGCGGCACCCGCGTACCGCGCAGCGCGTGCACCCGTTCCGCCTCACGCGAGGCCTCGTCGGTCGTCGCCGTCATCTCTCCCTCTCCCAGGACCCAGGTGTCTCCCCAGTCCTGGAGGGCCACCAGGACGGGCAGCAGCCCCCGCCCGCGCGGGGTCAGCCGGTATTCGTGCCGCACCGGACGTTCCTGGTACGGCTCGCGCGACAGCACCCCGGCCTCGACGAGCAGCTTCAGCCGCTCCGCCAGCACCTTGCGGGACATCCCCAACTCGCGCTGCAGCTCGTCGAAGCGGTGCAGACCCCGCGCGGCGTCGCGCACGATCAGCAGCGTCCACCAGTCGCCCACCACATCGAGGGCCTGGGCGATGGCGCAGTCCGCGTCGCCGAGGTGTGTGCGCTGGGCCATGGCACTCCTTTGTCCGTTGACCCCAAGGCTGCCATGCTGACATAGTCAGTTCCTAAAGGGAACTTACTCGATGGGTGCAGGGGGACACGGGTGTGCTGCAGGGCTTCAAGGACATACCGAGGGTTGTGTGGCTGCTGGCTGCGGGGGTCTTCGTCAACGCCGTCGTCAGCTTCACGTTCGTCTTCGTCTTCCTCTACCTGACCGGCCCGAGAGGCCTCGGCGCCGCCCAGGCGGGCCTGGTAGTCGGCATCGGCGGCGTCGGCCTGATCGCCGGCAACTTCACCGGCGGCTGGTACGGCGACCGCTTCGGACACCGCCGGGTACTGCTCGCCGCCGCCACCCTCGGCGGCATCGCCCTGACCGTGCTCCCGCTGCTGCCCACCCCGCTGCTGTACGCGGCCCTGCCGGTGGCCCAGTACGCCTCCGGCGTGATCCGGGCCGCCAACTCCGCGCTGGTCGCGGTCGCCGTCCCGGAGGGGGCCCGCCGCCAGGCCTTCGCCCTCGTACGCTGCGTCTCCAACGGCGGATTCACCCTCGGGCCGCCCCTGGGCGCCCTGGTCGCCACCGGCCTCTCCTACGACTGGCTCTTCGTCGGCGACGGCATCGGCACGCTCCTCTTCGCCGTCTGGACCGCGCGGGTCGTCCCGGCCCGCGGCGTCTCCCGCATACCCGCCGTGGCCCAGGACGGGGGTCCGGGCCACGGCGAACAGAGCCTCCGGCGCGAACTGCGCGCCCGCCCCGCCGTGCTGGTGCTGCTCGGCGCGATCCTGGTGACCGACGTCGTCTACCGCCAGCAGTACTCCACCTTCCCGGCCTTCCTCGCCGACCACGGCCTGGACGCGCGCGTCTTCGGGCTCGTCGTCGCCCTGAACGGAGGGGTGATCCTGCTGCTGGAACTGCCCGCCGCCGTAGCCCTGCGCGAGCGGCCCGCCCTGCCGGTCATCGGCACCGGGATGGTGCTCGTCGGGGCCGGGTACGCGGCGCTGCTGCTCGGGGCCGGGATCGGGAGCGCCGTGGCGATGATGATCCTGCTCAGCCTCGGGGAGATCCTCTACAAGACCACTGCCACCGCCTACATGGCCGACCAGGCGCCCGAGCACGCCATCGGACGGTTCCAGAGCCTGTACGCGGGCGTGTCGGTCAGCGGGGTCGTCCTCGGGCCGCCGCTCGGCGGAGCCCTGTACTCCGCCGCGCCCGGGCTGCTGTGGCCGCTCTGCGCAGTGCTCGCCGCGGGGGCGGGTGCGGCGCTGTGGGGGTCGCATCTCCGGCGGGCCCGGCACGCGGCGCGACCCGCGCGACCGGCACATGAGACCGGTTCGCGACCGAAGGCCGTCGCCGGTTAGGTTTCGGATATGACTGCTACGCGTACCACCGGCGCCGTCGCCGCCGGACTTGCCACCATCACCGCCGACGGCACCGTCCTCGACACCTGGTTCCCCGCCCCCGAGCTGGTCGCCGAGCCCGGCCCGGCCGGCACCGAGCGCCTCACCGCCGACCAGGCCGTGGAGCTGCTGGGCGCCGCCGCGGCCAAGGCGATCCGCACGGACGCGGTCCGCGGCGTCGAGGTCGTAGCCGTCCGCACGGTCATCTCCTCCCTGGAGGACAAGCCGCTGGACGCGCACGACGCGTACCTGCGCCTGCACCTGCTCAGCCACCGCCTGGTCAAGCCGCACGGCCAGAACCTCGACGGCGTCTTCGGCCTGCTGACCAACGTCGCCTGGACCTCCCTGGGTCCGGTCGCCGTCGACCAGGTCGAGACCGTCCGCCTCAACGCGCGCGCCGAGGGCCTCTACCTCCAGGTCACCTCGATCGACAAGTTCCCGCGGATGACGGACTACGTCGCCCCCAAGGGCGTGCGCATCGCCGACGCGGACCGCGTCCGCCTCGGCGCGCACCTCGCCGAGGGCACCACCGTCATGCACGAGGGCTTCGTCAACTTCAACGCCGGCACCCTCGGCACCTCCATGGTCGAGGGCCGTATCTCCGCGGGTGTCGTGGTCGGCGACGGCTCCGACATCGGCGGCGGCGCCTCCACCATGGGCACCCTCTCGGGCGGCGGCAAGCAGATCATCTCGATCGGCGAGCGCACCCTGATCGGCGCCGAGGCGGGCGTGGGCATCGCGCTCGGCGACGAGTGCGTGGTCGAGGCCGGCCTCTACGTCACCGCGGGCACCCGAGTGACCCTGCCGGACGGCCAGATCGTCAAGGCCCTGGAGCTCTCCGGCGCCAACAACATCCTCTTCCGTCGCAACTCGGTGACCGGCGCCGTCGAGGCCCGCCCGTACAAGGCGGCCTGGGGTGGCCTGAACGAGGTCCTGCACAGCCACAACTGACGGCGACCACCGGCCCCCACCGGCCGGTACCGCCCCCGTCATCACGAGCGCCCTCTCGCCGTCCGCCACGGCCGGGAGGGCGCTCGGCCGTTGTCGGAGCCAGGTCCCCCGGGCGCGGGTACTCGGGCGGGACTGAGTATCTGCGCGCTGGTGGCCCGCAGGGCCGGGGGGAAGGCTGGGGGCATGCGACGACGAATAGACCTCGGCCCGGCCTCCCCCCTTCCGGTCGCCCTGGCGCTCGCCCTGACGGCAGTCGCCGCGTGGGCCGCCTGGCTCGGGTGGGACCAGCACCGCGACGTGCAGCCCGACGGCACGGAGACCGGGCCCTACGAGGCCTGGCAGGTGATCGGGCTCGGACTGACCCTGCTGGTGCCCGTGTGCTGGGCGGCGTACCGGGGCCTCGCGGCGAGCGCCGTCGCGGGGGTCACGGCCGGCCTGACCTGTGCCGCCTTCTACGACTGGTCGGACGATGCCAGTGGGCTCTTCGTGATCGGCGTGGGCATGGTCATGGTGGGGAGTCTGGCGGTGACGGCAGGGGTCTGCGCCCTGATCGGCGCCCTGAAGCCGAAGACGCCGACGGCCCGCCGCGGCGGATAGGAGGCGGGCCCGCCGTACTCAGTGCAGCGGGATCGTGCGGATCAGACCCGCGAAGGCCTGCTTCTCCGCCTCGGTCAGCTCCACCGACTCCATCGGGTGCCCGGCGGAGCCGCGCTGGGACGGGATCATCGGCAGGCTCTCGGCGGCGGCGGGCTCCGCGTGGGCGAACCGGGCGTCGCCCCGCAGGTGGCGGAGGCCGGTGAACGAGACGATCGCGGCCACGAGCAGGACGGCGAGGCCGATTTCCTGAGCGAGGGAGATGGAGGGGAGCACGAGGATCCTCCGGGAGTGCGGTCGGTACGAGCCGGTACAAGATCGAGCGTGGAAATACTCAACCACCACAACCGGTCGATTCGGCAGGGATGTGTCGAGCGTCACGCCAGGGCCGAAAGTCCCTACCTTGTCCGGGAAGGCCCGGTTACGACTCCAGGTGCAGCTTGAAGCCCTCATGGCTGCGCGCGAAGCCCAGCCGCTCGTAGAACCGGTGCGCGGCCGTCCGTCGCTTGCTGCTGGTCAGCTGGACCAGGCCGCAGCCACGCGCGCGGGCCCGCTCGGTGGCGAGCCGCATCAGCTCGGCGCCGAGCCCGGAGCCCCGCCGGTCCGCGCGGATCCGTACCGCTTCCACCAGGGCCCGCTCCTGACCGCCTCGGCCCAGGCCCGGGATGTACGTGAGCTGGAGGCAGCCGAGCACGACCTCGTCCGCCTTGTTTGCCTCGTCCGCCTCGCCCGTTCGGCTCGGCCCGTCGGTGAGGACCAGCATCTCGTTGCGCGGGTCCGCCCCGATCGCCGCGAACGCCCGCTCGTGCGCCTCACCGACCACGATCGACGCCGGGTCGAGGACCGTGTCCTCGTCGGCGAGCAGGGCGAGTACGGCGGGCAGGTCCTGGCGCGTGGCCTCACGGAAGATCATGGCCGGATTGTGGCAGGGGGACCGGCCGGGACGGCGGCCGGACCCCCTGCGGCTACGGGACCCGAAGGGTTACGGGCGGAAGCGCAGCACCTGCGGGTCGTGGTCGCTGTTCTGCGCCGAGAACTCCGCGTTGATGTGCACGCTGTCGTACGTGAACTTCTTGATCGCCGGGCTGGTCAGGATCTGGTCCAGCACCTGAGCGTTGCCCTGGTAGACGTACGAGTAGCGCTCCGCCTTCGGC
Source organism: Streptomyces virginiae (assembly GCF_041432505.1). Classification (GTDB taxonomy): domain Bacteria; phylum Actinomycetota; class Actinomycetes; order Streptomycetales; family Streptomycetaceae; genus Streptomyces; species Streptomyces virginiae_A. Next base: position 2,410,591 of record NZ_CP107871.1, on the reverse strand, counting down.
AGCGACTTGATCGCCGGGTACAGCGCCCCGCCGTCCGCCAGCGCGTCCGTCGTCGCCGAGAACTCGAAGTCGTTGATGTCACCGAGGACCAGGACGTTGGCGTTCTTGTCCTCGGCCAGGATCTGCTTCACGAAGCCGTTCACGGCCTGCGCCTGCTGCAGTCGCTTGGCCTCCGAGGAGCGGACCGGCGGCTGGTGGTGCGAGGTCAGGCCCTCGTCGCCACCCTTGGAGCCGAAGTGGTTGGCGATCACGAAGACCGTCTTGCCACGGAAGACGAACTCGCCGGCCAGCGGCTTGCGGCTGTCCGCCCACGCCGGGTTGGCGGGGTCGACGCGGCCGGGGGAGTGGGACAGGGCGGCCTTGCCGTTGACCTTGGTCACGCCGGTCGCGGTCACCGCGTCACCCGGGGCGCGCTCGGTGAAGGAGACCCGCGCCGGGTTGAAGAGGAACACCTGGCGGATGTTGCCGCCGGGCTCGCCACCGTCCTTCTTGTCCTCCGGGTTGACGGTCCGCCACTGGTAGGCCGGACCGCCGGCGGCCGAGATCGCCGCGGTGAACTTGGCGAGGGTCTGCTCGGCCGAGACGGTGCCGTCGTTCTTGGCGCCGTTGTCGTCCTGGATCTCCTCCAGGGCGAGGACGTCGGGGGAGGCCAGATTCTCGACGACGGCCTTCGCCAGCGCGTCGAACTTCTCCTGCGGGTCGGTCGGGTCGAGGTTCTCGACGTTGTACGTGGCCACCGCGAGCTCCTGCTCGGCCTGCGGCTTGGTCTTCTCGGGGGCGAGGGTGCCCGCCTTGACGGTGCCGAGCGTGCGGGCCACCAGCGTGTAGCCGCCGAACTGGTTGAAGTCCAGCGGGCCCTCGGTGGTGCCGGTCAGCCGGTCGCCGACGTTGGCCACCGGGAAGGGCTGCTGCGCGAGGGGCGCGAGCTGCTGGATCTGCAGCCGGCCGGTGTTCTGGGACTCGTAGGAGCCGTAGACGGTGCCGCCGCGCTTGGCGGTGTTCTCCCAGCCCTTCACCGTGACCCACAGCTCCGCGTACGGGTCGGTGGCGCCGACCACGCGGGAGGTGCCGATCTTGACGTTCATGCCCTCCAGCGACTCGTAGTGGTCGAGGGCGTAGCGCGCGGGCTCCAGGGTGAGGCCGTTGATGCTGCCGCCGGCGGCCGGGTCACCGGCCGGGGCGTACTCGGCGGGCACCGTGTACTCGTTGATCGCGGTGGCCTCGGGCAGCGCGTTGCCGGAGGAGACCACGGTGACCGTCGGCTTCGAGATCTGGGTGACCGACTGGTTGCCGGAGGTCAGGCCGCCGGGGATGTACTCACCCACGGTGCCGGAGACCTTCACCGCGTCGCCCACGGCGACGGTCGGGACCGCGTTGGTGAAGACGAAGACACCCTCGCTGGTCGCGTCGTTGTCGTCGGCGTCCGGGTCCTGGATCCAGAAGCCGCGCGAGCCGTACGTACGTACGCCCGTCACGATGCCCTCGACGTCCGTGACCGGCTTGCCGTTGAGCGGCGATATCCGGGTGGTGCCCTGAATGTCGTGGATGCGTATCGGATCGGCGGACACGGCGCCTTCGGCCGCGTCGGCGGAACCCGCGAGCAGGCCGGTGGCCAGTGCGGTGGCGACGAGGGCCGCGACGGCGGCGGAACGGGGATGCGAGGAGCGCATGGGCAGGAACTCCGGTGTGGGAGAGGGAAAAGGTGGGGGGTGCGGCAGTGAGATCTGCGGACGGCAAGCCGCTCCCTATACATCTACGCGCGTCAATTTCCTGTGTGGCCAGCAAAGTTGTCAAGCCCTCCAGGGAATACGACAGCTGACTGTGGGATGAACCAAAGGAGATGGCCCGCCGGACACGCCCGAAATGCGTCTACGCTGGAGCGCCGTACGAAGGCCACGCCTGTCATCTGCGCCACATCCGCATGCCCGCACTGCCCGTCATGTCGGCCATGTCAGCGAAATCCGGGCGCATGTGACGGTCCGGCCGGCCGTGCGGCCGTGTCACCAACGCCACACCCCGTTCCACCCCGCCACACCCCCGATCCACCCCCGTTCCACCCCGTCCCACCGCGTTCGCGAGGAGAACCGCCCCATGTCCGCAGACTCGCACCCCACGCTGCCGCCCGTACGGCTGCGCTCCGACGCGGAACTGGCCCGCGACGCCCTCGGCGCCCCGCTGTTCGCGCGCGCCGTACGGCTCGCCCGCTGGGCCGGACCCGGAACCCGCGTGGGAGTCGGCGGCGAGCTCGCCACCGACCAGCTGCCCGAGGCCGCCACGACGCTCGGCCTCGATGGCGCCGACGAGGACTCCGCCGGGTACGCGAGCCAGGCCTGGCGGGTGGCCGTGGACACCGGCCTGGTCGACGTGACCGAGCCGGAGGACGACAACGGGGAAGGCGAAGAGGAGCGCTTCGGCACGGCCGCCCCCGGCGAGGACCTCGCGCTGGTGACGACCGGTGCGCCCGGCGACGTACTCGACCTCTGGCTCGCGGCCCTGGACACGGTGCTCGCCGACGCGGCCGTGCCCGACCTGGACGACCTCGTCGACGCGCTGGACGCGGGCGGCGAGATCGACTTCGACCGGCTGGACTGGAACCCCGGGCGTGAGGCCGACTTCCTCGACGGGGTCCTCGCCAACCTCTACCTGCTCACCGTCACCGAGGGCGGGGCCGCGGACGGGCCCGTTCCGCTGCCGGTGCTCGCCGCGTCGATGATCGTGCCCGACGGCATGGGCGAGCCGACCGATGCCGTGCTGGAGCAGGTCTCGGACGCGATGATGCGCCTCGACGACCAGTTCCGGCAGCTGGAGCCGATCGGGCTGGTGGAGTTCCGGCCCGTCGACGAGGAACTGATGGCGGAGGCCGACGGCCCGCTGGAGGCGGAGACCGCGGGCGCCGTGGACGACGAGGACGTCTCCCGCTACGGGATGGTCCGCCTGACCCCCCTCGGCCTGTACGGGATCCGGGCCCGCATGCTGGAGGCCGGGGTCGACGCCCCCGCCGTCGGCGAACTGGCCGAGAAGGGTGCCGACGCACTCCTCGACGCGGTCTCCCTCTACTCCGAGAACGCCGCCCAGGCCGAGATCGAGCAGTGGCTGGCCGGCCGGGAACAGCCCGCCGCGGCCGCCGAACTGCTGGCCGCCGCCCGCGGGGACGACGAGGGCGGCCCGCTGCGCCGGCTCCGGTGCCAGCAGGCCCTGGCACCGGCCGGGCCGGAGGCCGAGCCCGCGGTCCGCTCGGTGCTGGACGACCCGGAGCTCGGCGGGCTCGCCCGGGTCTGGCTGGCGGAGCGCGGGGTGGGCGACGTACCGGCCCCGGACCCGGAGATGGTGTTCTGGCTGACCGTGGACACGATCGCGGCGCAGCTCGCCGCCGATGGTGAGACGGAGGAGCTGCCGCTCCTGATGGAGACCCTGACCGCTCACCACACGGGCTTCTTCGAGCAGGTGTGGCGGGTGGAGCACCCGGCGACGGCGTACGTCCTGGAGGCGATGGGTCGCCTGCACCCGGACAAGAAGGCGGCCAAGGAGGCCCGCAAGGCCGCGTTCAAGGCCCGCTCCCGCCGCCCGGCCTGAGCCAGGGGTTCCCAGGTCGTCGCTGCCGGATTGCGCCCGGCCCGCACGGTCCGGCAGGGTCCGGCAGGGACGACTCAGACCGTCGTGTGCCGGCCGCCGCCCGCGACGCCCCACCCGGTGAGTTCGGGCTCGACCGTGGGGAGCGCCCACGGATCCAGGGTTTTGTCGCAGAGCTCGGCCAGGAACTGGACCATGCCGCCCTCGTAGTGCCACCAGGCGCTGTTGTGGGAGCCGACGGTGACGGGCCAGTGGTCCGGATCGTCCCCGAGCACACTCCAGAAGAACTCGTCGCCTTCCATCGAGTTCCCCCAGAGCATCAGCACCGTCGAGGCGAGCTCGTCCGGACGCAGCTCGGGGCCCTCTCCTGCGAACTCCCTGGCACACGCCGCCGCCCAGTCGCCTTCCTCGCCGGGCAACGGGCCGCAGAGGCCCAGGAAGTCGTCCAGTTCGAAGGCCGGATACCACTCGGTGAGCGCCTTGAAGTCGGACGGCAGCGCCGTTCCGATCCGTTCCTCGATCGCATGCCAGTCGAAGACGGCCCGTTCCCTCCGGCGGAGCCTCAGCAGCCCGGGCACGGCGCGCTCCAAGGCGGCGATCGCCTCGTCGGGGTCGAGGATCCTGCGTACCGGCTTCTGAGTGCCTATGAGTTCTTCCACGGGCGCAGCCTGCCAGAACGCGTCCGGGGGCCGGGTGCTCGGGTCGGGTGCCCGGGAGGTGCACGGGAGGGCGGTGACATTGCGCCGTTCCTGGGGCCGGAGTTGGCCATTCCGGGGTGGGGCAAGGGGTCGGTTCCTCGTGGTGGGTAGTTCAGCCGCCGTTCACGTGCGGGCGAGAGCGTGTGCGCCGACGACCGCACGACAGGCGCACCACCTCCCCACCCTGGAGACCCGATGCCGCTCAGCCGTTGAGACTTCACCGCCCGTACCGTCATCGCCGGCGCGGGAGTCGCGCTCAGCGGGACGGTCGGCGCGCTCGCCACCGCCCCCGGGGCGCTCGCCGCCGAGGACAGCACCGATCGCGACGCGCACGGGCGGCCCTGTGAGCCCGGCTACGGCCCGCTCGTCCCCGACCCGGCCGGACTGCTGGCCCTGCCCGCCGGGTTCAGGTACCGCGTCATCACGCACAGCGGGGTCACCGAGCTGGACTCCGGCGAGACCACGCCGTCCAACCACGACGGGACCGCCGCCTTCGAGGGCCACCGCGGAGTCACCCTCCTCGTCAACAACCACGAACTCAAGGGCAAGCGGGAGAGCTGGGCCCGCCCCGTCCCCCTCGCCGAGGGACTGGTCTACGACCCGGCGGCGGCCGGCGGGTGCACGGTCGTCGAGGTCCGGCGCGGCGGCGAGGTCGCCGAATGGGTGGGCATCGCCGGTACGTCGACCAACTGCGCGGGCGGCGCCACCCCCTGGAACACCTGGCTGACCTGCGAGGAGAACTCGGACCTCGCCGGAAAGAACGGGATGACGAAGGACCACGGCTACGTCTTCGAGGTCGACCCGCACGACCGGCGCGCCAACCGCGACCCGCGGCCGATCAAGGCCTTCGGGCGCTACGACCACGAGGCCGTGGTCATCGACCCGCGCCAGGGGCACGCCTACCTGACCGAGGACGCCTCCGGCCCCAACGGGCTGCTGTACCGCTGGACCCCGCCCCGCGGCTTCCACCACGGGCGCGGCAAGCTCCGTACGCTCGCGGCCGACGCCGGCGTGCTCCAGGCCGCCAAGTGCATCGACAGCTCCGGCCGGTTCGTCGACGACCTCTCGCGCGCCACGAAGATCGGCACCGTGTACGGGGTCGACTGGGTGGACGTGCCCGACCGCGACGCCCGGACCGTACCGGTGCGCAAGCAGTTCGCGGACGGCGTGGTGACGCGCGGGCGCAAGCTGGAGGGCATGTGGTGGGCGGACGGCGGCGCGTACTTCGTCTCGTCCTACGCCCGTGAGGAGAGCCCGGGCGCGGCCCACGACGGTCAGGTCTGGTTCTACGACCCCAAGCGGCGCACGATCCGGCTCACCGTCCTCATCGGGGTCAACGCGGACCCGTCGGTCGACGGCGGCTACGACGGCCCCGACAACATCACCGTCTCGCCGTACGGCGGTCTGATCATCGCGGAGGACGGCTCGGGGCTGCAGCACCTGTTCGGTGCGACGGAGTCGGGACGCACCTACCCGCTGGCGCGCAACGAGCTGAACAACGGGTCGGCGGAGGAGCCGGAGTACTCCGAATTCACCGGTGTCTGCTTCTCGCCGGACGGGCGCACGCTGTACGCCAACATCCAGGACCCGGGGATCATGCTGGCCATCACCGGGCCGTGGCGGCGCGGGCACTGACGGCGGCGCCACGGCGCGGGCGCCCCGGCGTGGGGCCGACGGCGCCGGCCCCATGGTGCGGGCGCCGTACGGCCGCTCACAGGGCCGGGGCAACCTCCGTGCGAGAGGCCTCGGCCCACTCGGCGAGCAGGAACTCATACGCCTCAGAGGGCCACTCGCCGTCCACCCGGGTCTCGACAAGGTGCCGTATCGCCTCGTTCGCCTCGGCGGCGGACGGGCGGGCGGGCCCCGCGGGAGTGAGTGTCTTGTGCATGGTTTCAAGGCTACGGGCGGGCACTGACAGCCACCTACGGATTACGCGTGGCATCCATCACCCGGAACGCGCACCGATGGCCGCTCGTGCCCGCCCACCTGCTCAGAGTGCCTGTGCGGCGGGCTTGACCATGCCGCGCACTGTGCGCGACTTCACAAAGTCGCCCATGGCGGTCATCTCCCACTCGCCGGAGAACTGCTTGATCAGCTTGGCCATCATCACGCCGGTCTGGGGCTCGGCGCCCGTCAGGTCGAAGCGCACCAGCTCCTCACCGCTCGCCGCGTCGATGAGCCGGCAGTAGGCCTTGGCCACCTCGGTGAACTTCTGGCCGGAGAAGGAATTGACCGTGAAGACCAGGCCGGTGGCGTCGGCGGGGATCCGGCCGAGGTCCACGACGATCACCTCGTCGTCGCCGGCGCCCTCACCGGTGAGGTTGTCACCGGAGTGCTTGACGGCGCCGCCGAGGATGGACAACTTGCCGAAGTAGCAGCTGTCGATGTGGTTGCGCTGGGGGCCGTACGCGATGACGGAGGCGTCGAGGTCGATGTCCTTGCCGCGGAAGGCGGGCTCCCAGCCGAGACCCATCTTGACCTGCGAGAGCAGCGGGCGGCCGCCCTTGACGAGGGAGACGGTCTGGTTCTTCTGGAGGCTGACCCGGCCCTTGTCGAGGTTGATCTTCCCGGCGCCGGGGGCGGGGGCCGCCGGTGCGGGGGGCGCGACGGGGGCGGCCGGGGCGGGAGCCGCGGGCTGGGTGGCGCCGCCGAGCCAGGGGGAGGGCGGGTAGGAGGCGGGCGGGGCCTGGGGAGCGGCGGGCGCCGGGGGCGCGGGCGGGGCGGCCACGGCCTGGGGCGCCGCGGGCTCCTCGTCCACGGAGACTCCGAAGTCGGTGGCGATGCCGGCCAGGCCGTTCGCGTACCCCTGGCCGACCGCGCGCACCTTCCACACACCGCCGCGCAGGTAGATCTCGACGACGACGAGCGCCGTCTCGGTGCCCAGCTGCGGCGGGGTGAAGCCGGCGATCACCGCGCCGCCGTCGGCGTTGCGCACGGTGGCGGTGGGCTCGATGCCCTGGAAGGTCTGCCCGGCGGCGTCCGGGCTGGCCGTGACCACGATCCGCTCGATGCCCGGGGGCACGGCGCCGGTGTCCACGGTGATCGAGTCCGGCGTCGCACCGCCGCCGGACCGGTAGCTGACACCGGGCCCGGTGGGCTGGTTGAAGAAGATGAAGTCGGCGTCGGAGCGCACCTTGCCGTCCGCCGTCAGGAGCAGGGCCGATACGTCGAGACGCACCGGCGCAGCCACGTCGACCGTCACACGGACGGCATTGAGCGGCAGGTTGGATCCAGGGGTCATAGCGGTCATGCCCGGAGAACGACCGGAGGCGCTTTGCCGTTCCCTTACCCTCGTGACATTTCCGTTCCGCTTCCCACGGGTGGGCCCACGCGGATGCCCACCGTCCCGCGCCGTCGTACGCGCGTCGCCCCACGGTGCCGTGGGGCGACGCGCGTCCGGTTCAGCCCCCGGTGACCTGGCGCGGCAGACCCAGCGGGTTGGACTCGCGCAGCTCTGCCGGAAGGAGCGCGTCCGGCACGGACTGGTAGGCCACCGGCCGCAGCCAGCGCTCGATCGCGGTACCGCCGACCGAGGTGGAGTGCGAGGTGGCCGCCGGGTAGGGGCCTCCGTGGTGTTGGGCCGGGGCCACCGCCACCCCGGTCGGCCAGCCGTTGACCACGATCCGCCCCGCCAGCCCGGTGACCTGCCCGATCAGCTCGGCGGCCGGGCCCGGCGCGCCCTCGGTCTCGGCGGCCGACAGCTGGAGGGTGGCGCTCAGATTCCCGCCGAGGAGCCCGAGGACCGCGCCCACCTCGTCCTGGTCGGCGTACCGCACGACGACGGTGACCGGACCGAAGCACTCCTCCAGGAGGACGTCGTACCCGCCGCCCTCCAGGAGCTGCCCGGCCCGCACCGTCAGGTAGCCCGCCCCGACGGTGTGCTCCCCGCCGGAACCGGGGGTCACGGGTGCGTCGACGCCGGGCAGAGCGGCCCGTTCGCGTACCCCGGAGACGAAGTTCTCCCGCATCCGGTGGTCGAGCAGCACCCCCGGCTCGGTCTCCCCGAGCGCCTTGGTGAGCTCGCCGGTGACCCGGTCGCCGTCCACGCCCTCGGGGATCAGCACCAGGCCGGGCTTCACGCAGAACTGCCCGACGCCGAGGGTGACCGAGCCCGCGAGCCCGGCGCCGATCTCCTCGGCGCGTTCGGCGGCGGCGGCCGGGGTGACCACGACGGGGTTGAGGGAGCCCAGTTCACCGTGGAAGGGGATGGGCACGGGCCGGGCGGCGGCCGCGTCGAACAGGGCCCGCCCGCCCCGGATGGAACCGGTGAATCCGGCGGCGGCCACCAGGGGGTGGCGGATCAGCTCCAGGCCGGCGTCGAACCCGTGGACCACGCTCACCACTTCGGCCGGGAGCCCGGTGGCGACCGCGGCCCGGCGCAGCAGCGAGGCGCACAGCTCGGAGGTGGCGGGGTGGTCGGGGTGCGCCTTGACGACCACCGGGCAGCCGGCGGCCAGCGCGCTCGCGGTGTCGCCGCCGGGGACGGAGAAGGCGAGCGGGAAGTTGGAGGCGGCGTAGACCGCGACCACGCCGAGCGGGATCTTGTAGCGGCGCAGCTCGGGGCGCGGCGGGCTGAGGGTGGGATCGGCGCGGTCGATCCGGACGTCGAGGTAGGCCCCGGCGTCCACGGCGTCGGCGAAGGCGCGCAGCTGGCCGGTGGTGCGGGCCAGTTCGCCGGTGAGCCGGCCCGGGCCGAGCGCGGTCTCGGCGTCGGCGGCCTCGATCACGTGGGCGGCCGACTCGTCCAGGAGCGCGGCGGCGGCGCGCAGGAAGGCGGCGCGGACGGTGGCGTCGGCGAGTGCGCCGCGGGCGGCGTGGGCGGCCCGTACCGCTTCGTCCACCTCCTGCGGTGTGGCCTCCACCGCAACCTGTTCGCGCTGCTTCCCGGTGCGGGGGTCCACACTCCAGACTGAAGTCGTTGTCATGGCCCGCCGCCTCCTGGATCGTTCAGTATTCTGAACGTCGTTCTGGTGGATGAATGATCACATCTGCTGTGGACTCTATTTCCGCGTCCTCGGCGTGACAAGAGGCGACCAGAGGGGGAGCAGGCGTATGACGACGGCCGAGTCGGGTATTCCGGTTCAGGCGGCGCCGGTCAAATCGGCGGTTCGGACCGTCCTGCTGCTGGAGCATTTCGCTGCGCGACCGGGCCTGCACAGCCTGGCCGACATCCAGAACGACCTCTCGCTGCCGAAGTCCAGCCTCTACATGCTGCTGCGGACGCTGGTGAACCTGGGGTGGGTGGAGACGGACGCGACGGGCACCCGGTACGGCATCGGCGTACGGGCCCTGCTGGTCGGCAGCTCGTACATCGACGGCGACGAGGTGGTCGCCGCCGCCCGGCCCACCCTGGACCGGCTCTCCGACGACACGACGGAGACCATCCACCTGGCCCGGCTGGACGGGACGAGCGTGGTCTACCTCGCCACCCGGCAGTCCCAGCACTACCTGCGTCCCTTCACCCGGGTCGGGCGGCGGCTGCCCGTGCACTCGACGGCGTTGGGCAAGGCCCTGCTGGCCACGCACACGGACCAGGAGGTGCGCGGGCTGCTGCCGCGGCGGTTGGAGGCGGTCACCGAACACACCCTCACCGACCGGGAGCAGCTGATCGAGGAGCTGGCGCTGGTGCGGGAGCAGGGGTACGCGGTGGACCGGGAGGAGAACACGCTCGGGTTGCGCTGCTTCGGGGTGGCCGTGCCGTACCGGACGCCGGCGCGGGACGCGGTGAGCTGCTCGGTGCCGGTGGCCCGGCTGACGGGGGAGCACGAGCAACTCATCAAGGCGGCGCTGTTCGAGGCGCGGGACCGGCTGTCGGTGGTGACGCGCCGCATGTGACGGGCGGTAGGAGGGGCGGGTGTCGTTCCTCCCCCGCGTGGGGGAGGCGGTTCCCCATCACGGGGGAGGTGGCGTGGCCGCGCGGCCGCGAACGTTGAGTCATGAACACGCGAGAGACGCATCCGAGTGACCCGACGGAAGTGAAGCTGCCGTCGCCCTCCCCCCTGGGGGTGGGGCGGCGGGTCCTGCGCGCGGTGGCCCTGGCCGCCACCGTGCCGTATCTGGGGCTCAAGACGGTCTGGCTGTGCGGGAGTCACCTCGGGATACCCGAGGGCAGCGTGTTGCGGGAGCCGGGCCCGTTCTTCACGGCGGCCAATTCCGTCACGCTGGCCATGGACGCCTGCGTGATCCTGCTCGTCCTCGTGCTCACCAGGCCCTGGGGCATACGCGTGCCGGGCCCGCTGCTGACCTTCCCGGTGTTCGTGGCCACCGGGCTGCTGACCCCGATCGTCCTCGGCTTCTCGGGCCAACTGCTCGTACGCGCCCTCGGTTTCGGGGCGGAGGCGATGGGACAGGCGGCGCGGGAGCCCTTCCTGGACCCGTGGGTGTTCCACGTCGTCTACACCGGATTCTCGATCCAAGGACTCGCCCTGGCGGCCCTGTTCGTGCCCTATGCGCGGGAGCGCTGGGGGCGGGCCTGGCGGGGCGTGACGGGGGAGCGGCTGCCGTCGTCCACGGGGGTGGTGGCGGCAGCCGCGGCGGCCGTCGGCCTCGCGGTCGCGGGGGTGTCCCTGTACTGGGCCTTCGGCGGGGCCGCCGGCCTGGGCGCGGAGCGGGCGGCCGCCCGCTCCGCGGACACGGCCGTGGTGTCCGCGGTCCACGCGGTGTGTGCGGTCGCCGCCGGAGCCGGGGCTCTGCTGCTGGCCCGTGGCGGGACGCTACGGGCGCGGTGGCCCCTGGGCCTCACCTGGGTCGGCGGGGCGGCGACGCTCAGCTGGGGGGCATGGATGACGCTCGCCTCTCTGGGACCGCAGTTGGACGGTGGTGAAGGGCCTCCCGACACAGCGGTGTTGATCTACGCTGGCCAGATGATCACCGGATTGCTCGCCGGGACCGTCCTCATACGGTTCCTCGCCCCCCGCCGCCCGGGGTGAAGCGGTCGTCGGTGGCGCGGGCCCGGTGGCGCTGGGTCCACCTGATCCTCGGCGGCGCCCTGCTGATGCCGTACTTCCTCCTCACGGAGGTCGTGGTCGGTGTCGCCGCGGGCGGGGTCAACGCCCTCAACTCCGGCTCGCTCACCCTCCTGTCCTACGCCGCCTCCCTGCCCCTCGTCGCCGTCACCGCGCTGTTCGGGCCGGTCCGGCCGATGTCCGTGGCCGCCGTACGGGCCATGTGCGACGTGCCGGGGGACGGGTTGGCCGACGGGCCCGCGCACTCCTGGGCCGCGCGAGCGCGGGCCTCGGCCTGGTGGACCCTGCACCTGGGGACCGGCGCGCTGATCAGCGCGTTGACCCTCGCGGTGCCGCCCATGGCGGTCCTGCTGATCGCGGTGCCCGTCGTGGGGCGGATGCGGGACATGGAGCTGGGGTACGGCTGGTTCGGCACGCACGCCGATCCGTACGTCGCCCCGCTGCTCGGCATCGGGCTGCTGGCCGGGCTCACCCTGTGCGCGGTCGGCGCCGGGCGGCTGCTGGCCGCGATGGCGCCCGTCCTGCTCGGGCCCACGGCGGCGGACCGGCTGGCCGCGGCCGAGGAGCGGGCCGCCGACCTGGCGGTGCGCAACCGGCTGGCACGGGAGCTGCACGACGCGGTCGGGCACGCCCTGAGCGCCGTCACCCTCCAGGCCGCCGCGGCCCGGCGGATGCTGGAGCGCGACCCCGACTTCGTACGCGAGGCGCTGGCCGCGATCGAGGACACCACGCGGCGGACGGTGGGCGAGCTCGACGCCGTGCTGGGCCTGCTGCGGGACGGGGACCCGGCCCGGCCGGACACCGCACCCGCACCCACCCTCGCCGCCGACCTCGACGGGCTGCTGTCCCGCACCCGGGCCGCCGGCACCACCGTCACCGCGCACCAGGACCCCGGACCCGCCGGGGACTGGACCGCCCTCCCGGCGATCGCCTCCCGCGAGGCGTACCGGATCGTCCAGGAGGGCCTCACCAACGCCCTGCGGCACGGGGCGGGCCCGGTGGATCTGCGGATCCGCGTCCAGGCCGGCCCCGACACCGCACATCGTGAACTGGAGATCGTCATGACCAATCCGCCGGCGGTCCCCGCCGAGGACCGGGAGACCCGTACCACCGGAGGCCGCGGACTGCGCGGCTCCGCGGAGCGGGCCGCACTGCTCGGCGGCAGCGTCGAAGCCGGCCCGCACGGGGACCGGTGGCGACTGCGGGCCGTCCTGCCGCTCACCGGGGAAGCCCGATGACCGCCGCGCCCGTACCCGCGACCACTCCCGGGACCACTTCCGTGCCGCGGCCGCCGCTGCGCATCGTGCTCTGCGACGACGAGCGGATGGTGCGCACCGCGCTGCGGGTCATCCTGGAGGCCGAGCCCGACCTGGAGGTCGTCGGCGAGGCGGCCACCGGGGCCGAGGCGGTGCCGCTGGTCCGCTCACTCGCGCCCGACGTGGTGCTCATGGACGTCCGGATGCCCGAGATCGACGGCATCCGGGCCACCGAGCAGATCCTCGCCACCATGGCCGAGCCGCCCCGGATCGTGGTCGTCACCACCTTCGAGAACGACGCCTACGTCTACGACGCGCTCCGGGCGGGAGCCGTCGGTTTCCTCCTCAAGCGGGCCGACCCCGACGAGCTGATCGGCGCGGTCCGGCTCGTCGCCCGAGGCGACTCGCTGCTCTTCCCGGCCGCCGTCCGCTCCCTCGCCGCCGCCCACACGGCCGGGGCCCCGCCCACCGACGCGCCCTGGGTGGCCCGACTCACCGAGCGCGAGGCCGACGTACTGCGTCTGATGGCCACCGGGCTGTCCAACCACGAGATGAGCGAGCGCCTCGGGGTCGGTCCGCAGACCGTCAAGACCCACGTCGCGGCGGTCCTCACCAAGACCGGCTCCCGCGACCGTACGCAGGCGGTCATCGCGGCCTACGAGGGAGGCTTCATCATGAAGAAACGCTGAGAACCCCGCCACAATCGGGGCAGAGCGGAACGGCTGGGGTCCCCGGGACGTCCTTCTGGGGGATGAACAAGACGATCAGGCGTGCGTCGGTCTTCTGTCTGCTTCTGGTGCTGGCCCTGCTGGTCCGCGTCACCTGGGTGCAGGCATACCAAGGCCAGGCCCTCGCAGAAGACAAGCACAACCGCCGGAATCTCATCGCGCAGTACGAGAACCCGCTGGGCAACATCATCGTGGGCGGGGAGGCGATCACCGGCTCGGAGAAGACGGGCGGCAAGGACTTCGGTTACAAGCGGACGTACGTCGACGGCCCGCTGTACGCGCCCATCACGGGCTACAGCTCACAGGCCTACGGCACCACCCTGCTGGAGGGCATCTACAAGAACATCCTCAACGGCTCCGACAGCCGACTGAGGACCGTCATGGACATGCTCACCAACAAGCGGGCCTCCCCCGGCAACGTCCTGACCACCATCGACAAGGACGTCCAGAAGGCCACCTACGACGCGCTCCAGGGCAAGCAGGGCGCGGCCGTGGCCATGGACCCCAAGACCGGTGAGATCCTCGCCGTGGTGAACAACCCCTCCTTCGACCCGGGCAGCATCGCCGGCGCCAACGACAAGGCGGCCTGGGACGCGCTCTCCGCGGACAAGGGCAAGGCCATGGAGAACGTGGCGCTGCGCAAGCCCCAGGCACCCGGCTCCACCTTCAAACTGGTCACCCTCGCCGCGGCGATCGAGAACGGACTCGTCACCGACATCGACCGGCAGACCGGGATCGCCGACCCGTACACGATCCCCGGCACCCGCACCCCCCTACCCAGCGAAGCCGGCTCCGCGGCCTGCAACAACGTCTCGGTGCGCACCGCCCTGCGGCTGTCCTGCAACAACGTCTTCGCCGAGCTCGCCTCGAAGCTGGGCCAGGACAAGATGCGGGCGACGGCCGAGAAGCTCGGTTTCAACGTGCAGATCGACACCCCGGTCCGCACCAACCCGCCCAGCAAGTACCCGTCGAAGAAGATGTCGATCGACCAGGTCGCGCAGACCGGTATCGGCCAGTTCGACGTGCAGGCCACCCCGCTCCAGATGGCGATGGTGACGGCCGCGATCGAGAACGGCGGCAAGCTCGTCGCCCCGCACCTGGTCTCCGAGGTCACCGACTCGGGAGGCGACGTGCTGGAGAGCTTCAAGAACCCGAAGTCCCAGCAGGTCATGGGAGAGCGGACCGCCTCGATGATCCGCGACGCCATGCGTACGGTCGCCACCGAGGGCGGCGGCAAGCCGGCCCAGGTGTCCGGCGCCGAGGTCGGCGGCAAGACCGGTACCGCCCAGCGCGGTGTCAACAACAGCCTCGCGCCGCTGGCCTGGTTCACCTCCTACGGCAAGTCGAACGGCAAGCAGATCGCGGTGGCCGTGGTGATCGAGAACTCCGACACCGACCGTTCCGAGATCGGCGGCGGGAAGCTGGCCGCCCCCATCGCCCAGAAGATGATGGCGGCCTGGCTGAAGAAGTAGCCACGAACGCCGCACGGCCGACGCGCCGGGAACCGTCGAGGTTCCCGGCGCGTTCCCACTCCCATGATCAGAGCCGCGCTCCCCGCCGACGTCCCCGCGATCGCCGCCCTGCACGCCCGGGCCCGCGCCACCTACTACCAGGGCCACATCCCCGAGCAGGCCTACCCGGGCGACGCCGAGCTCCAGCGGACCCGCGAGGGCTGGTCGCGGGCCCTCGCCCGGGACGCCGCCGAGGGCGAGGTGCTCTGCGCCGAGCAGGACGGCGAGCTCACCGGGGTCGCCGCGTTCCGCACGCGGGACGGCGAGACCACCCTCACCCAGCTCCACGTCGACCCCGTCCACTGGCGCCGCGGCACCGGAGCCGCCCTGCACGCCGCCTGCCTCGACGCATGGCGGCGGGCCGGAATCCGCCGGGTCCGCCTGGAGGTCTACGAGCACAACCTCCGCGCCCAGGCCTTCTACGCCACCCAGGGCTGGCTCGAGGACCCGACGGCCCCCCGCTCGGGCTCCCACCGGACCCTCTGGTTGCGGGTGGACCAGGTGTCGGTGCCGTCCGGGGAATGAGACGGGGCAGTGAATGGTTGAACCACAAACCGTTTCATCCCCCCTTGAACCTGGAGAGAAGAAGGATCATGCGCGTCGAGATCTGGAGCGACATCGCTTGTCCCTGGTGCTACATCGGTAAGGCCCGTTTCACCAAGGGCCTGGCCGAGTTCGCTCACCGAGACGAGGTGGAGGTCGTCTTCCGGTCCTTCGAGCTCGACCCGGGTGGGGCGAAGGGCGTCACCGCTCCCGTCGTGGAGATGCTCGCCAAGAAGTACGGCCGCACCCTCGACGAGGCGCGCGGCATGGAGGAGCACGTCGCCGCGAGCGCCCGCGCGGAGGGGCTCACCTACCTCACCGAGGGCCGCGACCACGGCAACACCTTCGACATCCACCGACTGCTGCACCTGGCCGCCGCCCGCGGCCGCCAGGAGGAGCTGCTCGACCTCGCCTACCGCGCCAACTTCGGCGAGGAGCGCTCCGTCTTCGACCCCGAGGTGCTGATCGCCCTGGCCGTCGAGGCCGGACTGGACGAGGCCGAGGCCCGCGCCGTCCTCGCCGACGACTCCGCCTACGCCGACGAGGTCCGCGCCGACGAGCGCGAGGCCGCCGAGCTGGGTGCGAACGCCGTCCCGTTCTTCGTCCTCGACCGCCGCTACGGCATCTCCGGCGGGCAGCCGGCCGAGGTGTTCACCCGGGCCCTGGAGCAGGCGTGGGCCGGGCGCGAGGCCCTGGAGCCGGCCGCGGCCGCCGAGGCCTGCGAGCCCGACGGCGCGTGCGCGGTCCCGCAGGCGTAGGGACGACTCGGGGATCCCCGGAGGCCCGGGGATCCGGACGACTCGGAGACTCGGTGAACTCGGCGATGGACTGCGGGCCCTTCCTGGCGCAGAGTTGAAGGCATGGATCTTGCCCTCGCCGAAGCGACCCGTGCCGAGTTCGCCCACTCCACCACCTACCTCAACACCGCCAAGTGCGGGGTCGTCCCGCGTTCCGCCGTCGCGGCCGTACGGGAGCTGGCCGAGGCGGCGGGGGCCGGGCTCCCCACCGGCTTCGGCGACTTCGACCGTGTGAACGGGGCCCGGGCGGCCTTCGCCCGCCTCGCAGGGGTCGACACCGACCGGGTGTCCGTCGGCTCGGCCGTCTCCACCCACGTCGGCCTCGTCGCCGCCTCGCTCCCCTCCGGCGCCGAAGTGCTCTGCCCCGAGGGTGAGTTCTCCTCCCTGATCAACCCCTTCGTGGCGCGCGGCGACCTCAAGACGCGCTTCGTCCCGCTCGAATCCGTCGCCGAGTACGTCGGCCCCGGCACCGCCCTGGTCGCGCTGAGCGTCGTGCAGTCCGCGGACGGCCGCAAGGCCGACCTGGCCGCGGTGCGCGAGGCGGCGACCGCGCACGGGGCCCGGATGCTCGTGGACGCGACCCAGGCCGTCGGCTGGCTCCCCTTCGACGCCTCCCCGTACGAGTACACGGTCGCCGGCGGCTTCAAATGGCTGCTCGGCGTGCGCGGAGCCTCGTACCTGGCGGTGTCGTGCGAGGCCCAGCACACGCTGACCCCGCTGCACGCCGGCTGGGTGCCCGCGGTCGCCGACGGGGACGCCACCTACGGGCCGATGGCGGGACTCGCCCACGGGGCACGACGGTTCGACGAGTCCCCCGCCTTCCTCGCCTACCACGCCTCCGCATCCGCACTGGCCCTGCTGGAGCGGATCGGCATCGAGGCCGTCCACGCCCACGACACCGCCCTGGCCGCCCGCTACCGGGCCGGCCTCGCGCGCCTGGGCCACGAGCCCGTCCCCGGCGATTCCGCCATCGTCTCCGTGCCGGGTCTCGCCGACCGGCAGCCCGCCCTGGAGGCGGCCGGCATCGTCACGTCCCCCCGGGCGGGCATGCTGCGGGCCTCGTTCCACCTCTACAACACGGAGGCGGACGTGGACCGGCTCCTGAACGCCCTCGCCGACTCCTGACGGGGGCGGGTCCCGTGCGTACAGTGCCGCCATGAACGATGCGACTGATGTGAGCGACGTGCTGCACGTGAAGGGGCGGGTGCTGGTCGGGCCCGACGAGGTACGCGACGAGCTCTGGGTGGTCGGCGGGCGGATCTCCTACGAACGCCCGCTCGGCGCCCGTGAGATCACCACGGTGACCGGCTGGGCCCTGCCCGGACTGGTCGACGCGCACTGCCACGTGGGGCTGGACGCCCACGGCCCGGTCGACGCCGAGACCGCCGAGCGCCAGGCCCTCACCGACCGCGATGCCGGCACCCTCCTCATTCGCGACGCCGGATCACCCTCCGACACCCGCTGGATCGACGACCGCGAGGACCTGCCGAAGATCATCCGGGCCGGCCGGCACATCGCGCGCACCCGTCGCTACATCCGCAACTACGCCCACGAGATCGAGCCCGCCGACCTCGTCGAGTACGTCGGGCGGGAGGCGCTGCGCGGCGACGGCTGGGTCAAGCTCGTCGGCGACTGGATCGACCGCGACGCCGGTGACCTCGCAGCCTGCTGGCCGCGCGCCGAGGTCGAGGCGGCCATCGCCGAGGCACACCGGCTGGGTGCCCGCGTCACGGCGCACTGCTTCGCCGAGGACTCGCTGCGCGACCTCGTCGAGGCGGGCATCGACTGCATCGAACACGCCACCGGCCTCACCGAGGACACCATCCCGCTGTTCGCGGAGCGCGGGGTCGCGATCGTCCCGACGCTCGTGAACATCGCCAACTTCCCGAAGATGGCGGCGGGCGGCGAGGCGAAGTTCCCCACCTGGTCGGCGCACATGCGACGGCTCCACGAACGGCGCTACGACACCGTCCGGGCCGCCTACGACGCGGGCATCGAGGTCTTCGTCGGCACCGACGCGGGCGGCTCCCTGCCGCACGGCCTGGTCGCGGCGGAGGTCGCGGAGCTGGTCAAGGCCGGCATCCCGGCGATCGACGCCCTCTCCGCGACGGCCTGGGCGGCCCGGGAGTGGCTCGGCAGGCCGGGGCTGACCGAGGGGGCGCCCGCCGACCTCGTGGTGTACGCCGCCGACCCGCGGGCCGACGTGGGCGTACTGGCGCAGCCGCTGCGGGTCGTCGTGAACGGCCGGGTCCGGGCCTGAGGCCGGCGCGGGCGCCCGGTTGACGTCGCGTGACATCGGTGCCCGTCGGTCGTTGTAGACGACCGCACGGGCCGGATGTCCGTGAAACGAGAGCACTTGCGTTCAACATGGGGCGCATTGATTCGAATATGCGCCCGGAAACCACCCTTTGGGGTGAAGTAACGTCAGCTTGCCCCCCGTTCACCCACAGTGCGTAAAGATTCCGGGGTCGAGTCCGTCGGCGCCCGCGGTGTCCCCCATCGGCGGCGCGACGGCACCCAACTCCCCGGGGGTTCCACCACCGTGAACAGCCACACCTTCCGCCTGCCCGCGGCCGTCCTCCTCGCCACGGGAGCGGTCGCCCTGCTCACCGCGCCGCCCGCCTTCGCCACGGGAGGAGGCGCCACCGGGGGTGAGGGCAAGGCCGGCGCCGTCGTCCTGCGCGCCGGGCTGGACGTGGGCCTGCTCAACACCGTGCACGTCCCGCTGAAGACGACCCTCAACGAGGTCAGTGCCCCGGCGACGGCCGAGAAGACCGCGCTGACCGTCACGCTGGACGGGGTCGAGGGGAACAAGCCGGTCAGTGTGCTGCGCGCCGACGTGGCCACCTCCAAGGCCACCGCCGACAAGACCCGGGCCGAGGCGGAGGCGAACCTGGCCAAGGCATCCGTCCACGTCCCCGGACTGCCGCTGCTCTCCCTCATCGAGGTGGAGAAGGTCACCTCCAAGGCCGTCTGCGAGGCGGGCAAGAAGCCGGTGGCCAGTGCGAACGTCCTCGGGACGGTGACGGCGCTCGGCAAGAAGGTCACCCTGTCCGCCGGCGGCCCCACCAAGGTCGAGGTCCCCGGAGTCGGCCGGATCGACCTGGAGCTGTCCGGCACGGAGACCACCTCCACCACGGCGGCCGCCGCCGCGCTCCGTCTGAAGATCGCGGTGAACCCGCTCAACCTGAACGTGGCGAAGGTCGACGGCGAGATCGTGCTCGCCGAGGCGCACTGCGAGTCCCCGGCGGGCGCGGCGCCGTCCTCGGCCCCGCCCGCGAACCCGGACATCAAGCCCCAGACGGCGACCGGTACGGGCACCGGATCCGCCACGTCCGGCGGCACCACCGGCGCCAACCTCGCCGAGACCGGCGGCGGTTCACTGACTCCCTACGTCGCGGGCGGGGCCCTGACCCTGCTGGCCATCGGCGGGGGCGCGCTCCTGCTCACCCGGCGGGGCAGGGCCTCGTAGGGCGGCCGGGAGCCCCGGGCCGCCACTCGGCGCGTCCGTCCCGAGGAGCACACGGAGGGGAGTGCTCAACGGGACGGGCGCGGACGGGCGGCGGCCCCGGGCCGACGGATCCGACGCACGAGCGGGCGGACCCGACGGGCCCGGCGGCGCATGGCCGCGGCGCTCAGTGGGTGGCGTGCTCCAAGCCCTGTCCGCCCGCCCCACGCGACATCACGGCCTCGGTGACCTGCCGGTCGATCCGCGCGTACTCGCTCCGCTTCGCCGCCGGCAGCGAGGTGTCCGAGGCCGCGCAGGAGGCGCAGACGACACGGAACGGCGGCCCCATGTCCGAGTACTGCGTGAGGTATTCGGCCTTCACCACCTCCCAGCGGCCCGGACGGCCCGCCGCCGGGGAGAAGGTGAAGCGGGGGACCGAGGACTGGTTGCCGCGCAGTTTGTCGGCCGGTACGAAGCTGGCGACCTGGTCGCCCATCCCGAAGACCACCCAGGTCCCGTTGATCTTCTCGTAGGGCTGCGGCACGTGGTTGTGCGTACCGATGATCAGATCGATGTCGGGGAGCCCGTCGGCCGAGCGGGACGCGGTCAGCGCCTGCGCCAACGCCTTCTGCTGCTCGTCGGGCGCCGTCTGCCACTCGGTACCCCAGTGGACGCTCAGCACCACCACGTTCGCGCCCTGCGCCCGGGCGGCCCGGGCGTCCGCGATGATCCGGTCCTCGTCGATCAGGTTCACGGCCCACGGCTTGCCCGGCGGAAGCGGGATGCCGTTGGTGCCGTAGGTGTACGAGAGCTGGGCGACCTTCGCCCCGCCCGCCGCGAGCAGCGCCGGGGCCTTGGCCTCCTCCGCGCTGCGGGCCGAACCGACGTGCGGGACACCGACCCGGTCGAGGTGCTCCAGGGTGCGGGCGAGGCCCTCGTAGCCGTCGTCCAGGGTGTGGTTCGAAGCGGTGGAACAGCTGTCGTAGCCGGCGTCCTCGAGGGCGTCCGCCAGCTGGTGCGGGGCCTTGAAGGTGGGATAGCCGGTGTAGGGGCCGCCGGGGCGCCCGTACGGTATCTCGTGGTGGCATATCGCCAGGTCGGCGGCGGACACCAGGGGTTTGACCCCGGCGAGTATCTTCCGGAAGTCGTACTCCCCGGCCTTGCCCGCGTCGTCCGCCGACCGCTGCACGATCGACGGGTACGGGATGATGTCGCCCGTCGCGACCAGCGTGAACGGCTTCCCGGCGGCGGCCGCGGCGGTGCCCTCCGGCCGGTCCGCCTCGCCCTGCCCCGGCTTGCCCTGGAACCGCTGCCCCGTGGCGGGCGCCGCCGCTCCGTCGTCGAACAGCCACGGTACGGCGTATATCCCGCCGCCCACGACCGCCAGCGCGGCCAGCGCGACCAGCGCCGTGCCTGTGCCCGCGGATGCCTTCATTCCCGCCCCCGGTCGTCATGCGCCGATGCGGGGATCCTCACCCGGCCCCGCCCCCGCGGCCATCGTAGGGGGCCGAACGGGTGACGGCCCCCTCGGCGCTCCGTGACGAGTACAGGTCAGGCGGGTGCGGAGAAGGCCGGTACGGGCCGCCGGTACAGGCCGTACATCGGTGCGGCCGGCGCGTCCCGCAGGTGCTCAGCGCGCGGCCAGTGCGAGGGCGTGGTCCATGGCCTGGAGCAGGCGGCCCGTCGTCGCCCGGTCGCGCACCGCCAGCCGCAGCCAGGAATGGTCCAGCCCAGGGAAGGTGTCCCCGCGGCGGACGGCGAAGCCGAGGGCGCGCAGCCGGGTGCGGACCTCGGCCCCGCCCGCCACCCGGATCAGCACGAACGGCCCCTCCGCCACCCCGACGGACGTCACCTCGTCGAACTCCGCGAGCCCGGCCAGCAGGTGCGCCCGGTCCACCGCGATCCGCCGGGCCGCCTCCTCCGCCTCGGCCAGCGCCGCCGGAGCCATACAGGCCTCGGCCGCCACCAGCGCCGGGGTCGAGACCGGCCACAGCGGCTGTGCGGCCGCCAGCTTCGCGATCACCTCGGGCTCGGCCAGGACGTAGCCGATCCGCAGCCCCGCCAGCCCCCACGTCTTGGTCAGACTCCGCAGCACCACCAGCCCCGGCAGGTCCATCCGCCCGGCCAGGGCCTCCCGCTCACCCGGGACCGCGTCCATGAACGCCTCGTCCACGACCAGGATCCGGCCCGGCCGGGCCAGCGCGGCGAGGATCCCCGCCGGATGCAGCACGGACGTCGGGTTGGTCGGATTGCCGATCACCACGAGGTCCGCGTCCTCGGGCACGGCCGCCGGGTCCAGCCGGAAGCCGTCCGCCGCCCGCAGCACCACGCGCTCGACCCGGTGCCCGGCGTCCCGCAGGGCGGCTTCCGGCTCGGTGAACTGCGGATGCACCACGACCGGCCGTACGGCTCCCAGGGCCCGGGCGATCAGTACGAACGCCTCCGCGGCCCCGGCCGTCAACAGCACCCGCTCGACCGGCAGCCCGTGCCGAGCCGCCACCGCCGCGCGGGCGGACCGCCCGTCGGGATACGCGGCGAGATCCCCGAGGGAGGCGGCGATCCGCCGCTTGAGCCAGTCCGGGGGTGTGTCCGCCCGTACGTTGACGGCCAGGTCCACCAGGGCGGAGCCCGCGTCGATCACCTCGGCGTCCCCGTGGTGGCGCAGGTCGTGCGGGTGCGCCGCGGCCACGGCGCAGGTCGCCGACACCGACCGCCGCTTGGGTACGAGGAGTTCCCCGCCGCCCGCGAGAGCGGCGGCCTCCGCCACCGAGGGGGTCCCGGTGGCGGCACGCGCCGCCTCCGAGGGGTGCGGGACGGTGATGGCGGCCAGCCGGTCGGCGGGGTAGCTCACCAGGGGAACGCCGAAACGTTCCGCCGCACCCGTGATGCCGGGCTCGCCCGCCTTCGACTCCACCGTGGCCAGCGCCGTCACCGACCCCACGGCCAGCCCGGCTCCCCGCAGCGTCTCCTCGACCAGGGAGCAGACCTCCGCGACGGAAACCCCCGCGCGTCCGCCGACCCCGACCACCACCTGCGTCGTGTACTCGCCCACCGCGGGCCCTCCCTCCGTAGTCACCGTCACCGTCACTGGCACTGGCACCCACACCCACACATCACTTGCACCGGCCGTTCGTCAACACTCCGCCGCCCACCACCCGCGCGCGGATGTGCGCGCGGGGCGATGAGTCTGTATTCAGGGGCGCATGGCCGTGATCGTCGCGTTGGGCGCGTTCCTGATGACCCTGGCGGGCGGATGGGCGGCGCAGCGCGTCACCGACCGCCGCCACCTCGTGCTGGGCCTGGCCGGCGGGCTGATGCTCGGCGTCGTCGGCCTCGACCTGCTCCCGGAGGCCCTCCACGCGGCGGGGGACGAGGTGTTCGGGGTCCCGCTCGCCCTGCTGCTCTTCGTGGCCGGATTCCTGGTCGCGCACGTCGTGGAACGGCTGCTGGCGGTCCGCCAGGCCGCGCACGGCGCCGAGGACGGCGCCCGCGTCCCCCAGGTCGGACTCACCGCGGCCGCGGCCATGGTCGGCCACAGTCTCGCCGACGGGGTGGCTCTGGGAGCGGCCTTCCAGGTCGGCGGGGGGATGGGGGTGGCCGTGGCGCTGGCCGTCATCACCCACGACTTCGCCGACGGGTTCAACACGTACACGCTCACCAGCCTCTACGGGAACGACCGCCGCAAGGCCCTGATGATGCTCTTCGCGGACGCCGTCGCCCCGGTCGTGGGCGCGGCGTCCACTGTGCTGTTCACCCTTCCGGAGGAACCCCTCGGCGCGTACCTCGGCTTCTTCGGAGGCGTCCTGCTGTACCTCGCCTCCGCCGAGATCCTCCCCGAGGCCCACCACAAGCACCCCGCCCTGTCCACGCTGATGTGCACGGTGGGCGGGGTGGCCGGGATCTGGCTCGTGGTGGGCATCGCGGACTGAGCGCCGGTCGGGGACGGAGGTCACCGCCGTGCTGCCGCGGCTTCCGTGAAGCGGCGGGCGACGGACGGCTCCGCCGCCCAGTGGGTGTGCAGGTAGCTGGCGTGCACGCCCTGCTGCACGAAGCCCTCGACCCGGCGTTCGGGGTGCGTGAACCCCCAGGCCGGGGCCGCCCCGGCACCCGGCTCGATCACCGTCCGGTGGAACTCGTGCCCGCGCAGCCGGGTTCCGGCCCGCGCGAGCGCGCTGTCGGACAGGGCCACCGCCTCGCGGTAGCCGAGGGTCAGGCGCTCCGACATCCGCGCGTCGGCGTCGAGCACCCCGCACATGGGCTTCCCGTCCAGCGACCGGCCCAGGTAGAGCAGCCCGGCGCACTCGGCGGCGACCGGGCCGCCGGCCGCGGCGAAGGCGGCGACGGCCGCCCGCAGCGGTTCGTTGGCGGACAGCTCGGGCGCGTACATCTCCGGGAAGCCGCCGCCTATCACCAGGCCGGCGGTGCCGGGCGGGAGCGCCTCGTCCCGCAGGGGGTCGAAGGTGACGACCTCCGCTCCGGCGGCGGTGAGCAGCTCGGTGTGCTCGGCGTAGGAGAAGGTGAAGGCGGCGCCGCCGGCGACCGCGATCACCGGCCGCCTGCCGGGGGCTCCGCCGAGGTCGGCCGGTACGGCGCCGTTGCCGGGGGCGTCGCCCCCGGACCCCTGCGCCCCGGACGCCGGCGAGGCCGACGTACGGCCCGAACTGTGCGTCAGCGCGGCAGCCGGCGACCACGCCTCGCAGTCCAGCGGCGGAGCCGTGCGGGCCAGGGCCATCAGGGCGTCCAGGTCGCAGCCCGCCCGGACCTGCGCGGCCAGCGCCGACACCGAGGCCAGCGCGTCGGTGTGCCGCTCGGCCACCGGGACCAGGCCCAGGTGGCGCGAGGGCGTGGCCACCTGCGGAGCCCGCCGCAGGACGCCGAGCACCGGCATCCCCGCCTCCTCCAGGGCCTCCCGCAGCATCACCTCGTGCCGGTCGGAGCCGACCTTGTTGAGGATCACCCCGCCGAGGCGCACCTGCGGGTCGAAGGACGCGAAGCCGTGCACCAGCGCCGCCACCGACCGCGACTGCGAGGAGGCGTCGACCACCAGCACCACCGGCGCCCGCAGCAACTTCGCGACCTGCGCCGTCGACGCCAGCTCACCCCGGCCCGCGGCCCCGTCGTAGAGCCCCATGACGCCCTCGACCACGGCCAGGTCGCACCCGGCCGCCCCGTGCGCGAACAGCGGGGCGACCAGCTCCGGGCCGCACATGAAGGCGTCGAGGTTGCGTCCCGGCCGGCCGGTGGCCAGCGCGTGGTAGCCGGGGTCGATGTAGTCGGGCCCGGCCTTGTGCGGGGACACGGCGAGGCCGCGCTCCGAGAAGGCCGCCATCAGGCCCGTGGCCACGGTGGTCTTGCCGCTGCCCGACGAGGGAGCGGCGATGACCAGCCGGGGTACGTTGAACGAAGTCACCACTCGATGCCCTTCTGGCCCTTCTGGCCGGCGTCCATCGGGTGCTTGACCTTGGTCATCTCGGTGACGAGGTCCGCGAAATCCACCAGCTTCTCCGGCGCGTTGCGACCCGTGATCACCACGTGCTGCGTGCCGGGACGGTTCCGCAGCACCTCGATGACCTCGTCGACGTCGATCCAGCCCCAGTGCATCGGGTAGGCGAACTCGTCCAGCACGTACAGCTTGTGCGTCTCGGCGGCCAGATCGCGCTTGACCTGCTCCCAGCCTTCCTTGGCCGCCTGCTCGTTGTCGAGCTGCGCGTCCCGCTGGACCCAGGACCAGCCCTCGCCCATCTTGTGCCAGACGACGGAGCCGCCCTCGCCGGAGGCACCGAGCACCTTGAGCGCGTTCTCCTCGCCGACCTTCCACTTCGCCGACTTGACGAACTGGAACACCCCGATCGGCCAGCCCTGGTTCCAGGCGCGCAGCGCCAGCCCGAAGGCCGCCGTGGACTTGCCCTTGCCGGGGCCGGTGTGGACGAAGACCAGCGGACGGTTGCGGCGCTGGCGCGTCGTGAGCCCGTCGTCCGGAACGACGGACGGCTGTCCCTGAGGCATTACGCGGCCCTCCTGTTGCTGTTGCTGCTGCTGTGGGGTGATGCAGTGGATGCCACTGCCGTACGTACGTTCTTCACGAGCCCGGCCAACGAGTCGGCCCGCAGCCCGTCCAGCGTGACCGAGGGACCGCCGAGGTCCTGGGCCAGTACGCCGGCCAGCCCCAGCCGGACCGGCCCGGACTCGCAGTCCACGACCACGGAGGCGACGCCCCCGGCCTGCAGCAGCCGCGCGCTGTGCCCCGCGAGCTCCCGCGGGCTGCTGTCCGTACGGCCCCCGACGTTCCCGGCCGAGGTGGCCCGCCCGTCGGTGACCACCACGAGCAGCGGCCGGCGCGAGGGATCCCGCAGCCGTTCGATCCGCAGCACCTCATGGGCCTTCAACAGCCCGGCCGCCAGCGGGGTGCGGCCGCCCGTCGGCAGCTGCTCCAGCCGGGCCGCCGCCGCGTCCACCGAGGAGGTCGGCGGCAGGGCCAGCTCGGCCGTGGCACCCCGGAAGGTGATCAGGCCGACCTTGTCCCGGCGCTGGTACGCGTCCAGGAGCAGCGACATCACGGCGCCCTTGACCGCGCTCATGCGCTGCCGGGCGGCCATGGAGCCGGAGGCGTCGACGACGAAGAGGACGAGGTTGCCCTCGCGGCCCTCCCGCGTGGCCTGGCGCAGATCGTCCTTGCGGATCACCAGGCCGCGCCCGTCGCGGCCGCGCGCCTTCTGGTGCGGGGCGGCGGCCTGGATGGTGGCGGCCAGGTGCAGCTTCGTCAGATGGCCGCGGGGACGCTGGGCACCGGTGGTGCGGCCGTGGGCCGTGCGGGCGCGGGAGCGGCGCCCGGAGGCGCCCTCGCCGAGGCCGGGCACGCTGAGCATCTTGGTCCGGAACGGTTCGGCGGCACGCACCGCGGCCTGCTCGGGCCCGGCCGCCTCCTGGGCGGCGGGCTGCGGAGCCTCGGGGGCCTCCGCGGGGGCCTCGCCGGTCTCGGGGGTCTCGGGAGACTCGGCCGGGGTATCCGGGTCCTGGGACCCGTCACCCTGCGGGGGCGTGCCCCCGGGACCGCCGTCGGGACCACCGCCGGGGCCGTCGTCCTCGGGGCCGCTGTCGTCGGGGCCCTCGGGCTCCGGCTCGGGCTCGGGCTCCGGGTCCTCGTCGGGGAACTCGTCCAGGATCCGGTCGAGCATGTCCTCGTCGAGCCCGGGCGCGTCGAAGGGGTTGCGGCGCCGCCGGTGGGGGAGCGCCAGCAGGGCGGCCTGCCGGACGTCTTCCTTCCGTACGTCGGTCCGCCCGGCCCACGCGGCCAGCGCCGTCGCGGTCCGCGCCATCACGATGTCGGCCCGCATCCCGTCGACCTCGAACCCGGCGCAGGTCGCCGCGATCTGCAGGAGCGCGGTGTCGCCGAGCGAGACCTTCGGGAGCAGCGCCCGCGCGGCCACCACCCGGGCCCGGACCTCGTGCTCGTCCCCGGCCCAGCGGGTCGCGAAGCCCGCGGGATCGTCCTCGTAGGCGAGCCGGCGGCGGACCACCTCGACACGCTGGGCGGGCTCGCGGGAGGCGGCCACCTCGACGGTGAGCCCGAACCGGTCGAGGAGCTGCGGCCGCAGCTCGCCCTCCTCGGGGTTCATCGTGCCGACGAGCAGGAAGCGGGCCGCGTGCCGGACGGAGACGCCCTCGCGCTCCACGTACGAGGCGCCCATCGCCGCGGCGTCCAGCAGCACGTCCACCAAGTGGTCATGGAGGAGGTTCACTTCGTCGACGTAGAGGATCCCGCGATGCGCGTCGGCCAGCAGGCCGGGCTCGAAGGCTTTCACCCCCTCGGCGAGGGCGCGTTCGATGTCCAGAGCACCGACCAGCCGGTCTTCGGAGGCGCCGACGGGCAGCTCCACCATGCGCGCGGGCCGCAGGGCGCCGGGGCCGGACTCGTGCGGGCCGTCCGGGCACGACGGGTCGGGCGCGGCCGGTGCGCAGGAGAACCGGCAGCCGGGAACGACGTCGACCTGTGGCAGCAGCGCCGACAGCGCGCGCACGGCGGTGGACTTGGCGGTCCCCTTCTCACCGCGCACGAGCACCCCGCCGACCGCTGGGCTCACGGCGTTGAGCAGGAGAGCCAACCGCAGATCGTCCTGCCCGACGACGGCCGAGAACGGGAAGTGGGTGCTGCTCACGAGACGGTCACTCCTTCGAGTGGCTTGCGATGGACATCGGTGCCGCTGTACCTGCGCTTCGCCGTGCCGGCGTTCCTGCTCCCCGCTCCGGCGGAGCCCGGTCTCGGGAAGGGGCGGGGTGGGGGACAGGCCCGCCGGGCCCGGCCCGTCACGGGGCGCCCGGCGGCAGGAACGGGAGGCCCGCGGGGGCTCCGCCCTCGATGAGCCGCAGCAGCGCGTCCGTATCGGCGTGTTCTTCGATCAGGTCGCCGAGCAGGTCCAGCTGCTCCTCCCGCAGCGCGGAGAACGACGTGTCCGGCGCCGGGACGAAGCGCCGCCCCGCGGCGGCCGCCACCTCCCGCAGGAACGCCCGGCGGAAGCCGTCCGACTCCAGCGATCCGTGCCAGTGGGTTCCCCACACCGACCCGACGCGACAGCCGTCCAGGAAGGCCTCGCCGCCGAGCACCTCGGCCACGCCGTGGTGGATCTCGTAGCCCGCGACGTCCTCGCCCAGCGCCGAACCCACCGGCCGGGCCAAGGTCTTCTCCCGCTCGAAGCGCACCCGGACGGGGAGCAGGCCGAGGCCGTCGACCTCGCCCGCCCGCGATTCGACCTCGTCCGAGATCCGCTCGCCCAGCGCCTGGAACCCGCCGCAGATGCCCAGCACCGGCCGCCCCTCGGCGGCCCTGCGCAGCAGCGCGTCCGCGAGCCCGCGTTCGCGCAGCCACGCCAGGGCCTTCACCGTGCCCCGGGTGCCCGGTACGACGACCAGGTCCGCGTCGGCCAGTTCCTCGGCCCGGTCCACGAACCGCACCACGACCCCCGGCTCCGCCGCGAGCGCGTCCACATCGGTGAAGTTCGACATCAGCGGCACCGCGCACACCGCGACCCGCAGGACGTCCTCACCCACCGGCGGTGCGACCACGGACTCGCGTACCGCCCCGCGCAGGGAGACCCGCAGGCCGTCCTCCTCGTCGATGCCCAGGCCGTGCTGGAACGGCAGCACCCCGAAGGTGGCCCGGCCGGTCAGGCCGCGCAGCATCTCCATGCCCGGCTCCAGCAGCGACACGTCACCGCGGAACTTGTTGACCAGGTAACCCGCGATCAGGGACTGGTCCTCGGGGGAGAGCAGCGCCGTCGTCCCGAAGAACGACGCGAAGACCCCGCCGCGGTCGATGTCCCCGACCACGACCACCGGGAACCGCGCGGCGCGCGCGATGCCCATGTTCACGATGTCGGTCCGGCGCAGGTTGATCTCGGCCGGACTCCCCGCCCCCTCGCAGATCACGGCGTCATACGTGCCCCGCAGCTGCTCCAGGCAGTCCGTGACGATGCCGAGCAACTGCTCCTGGCGCCCTCCGTGCAGCGCCTTCCCGGGGGACGACCCCCCAGCCCCCCCGAAGAACCCGCGGGCGCTCATCTCGCCGACCGGCTTGCCCAGCAGCACCACCTGGCTGCTGCGGTCACTGCCCGGCTTGAGCAGCACCGGGTTCATCAGCGCGGTCGGCTCCACGCGGGCCGCCTGGGCCTGCATCGCCTGGGCGCGCCCGATCTCGGCGCCCTCCAGGGTCACGAAGGAGTTCAGCGACATGTTCTGCGCCTTGAAGGGCGCCACCTTCACACCCTGCCGGGCCAGCCAACGGCAGATGCCCGCCGTGACCACGCTCTTGCCCGCGTCCGACGTGGTGCCCGCGACCAGCAGACCCCCGCCGCGCTTCGCGCCGCTCATCCGCGCCGCCCCCTCAGTGTCGTACGTGCCGTGCGCGTCGTGCGCGTCGTGCCTGTCGTGCGGGAGACCAGCAGCCGGGCGGCCACGCAGGCGCCCAGGGCCAGCCAGGTCACCTGGCGCGACAGCCGTACCGCCCGCTCGATGTCCGCGACCTCCACCGGTCGCCCCGCCTCGCCGTTCAGTACGGCCCGGTGCTCGACCCGGCCGCCGTACGCGAGGGTTCCGCCCAGCCTGACGCCCAGCGCCCCGGCGAAGGAGGCCTCCACGGGGCCGGCGTTCGGGCTCGGGTGCGCGGCGGCGTCCGCGCGCCAGGCCCGTACGGCGCCCCGCCGGTCGGGGCCGGCCAGTACGGCGGCGACCGCCGTCAGCCGGGCCCCCGGCCAGCCGGCCAGGTCGTCGAGCCGGGCGGAGGCCCAGCCGTAGCGCAGGTAGCGGGGGGACTTGTGGCCGACCATCGCGTCCAGGGTGTTCACGGCGCGGAAGGCCAGCAGCCCGGGGACTCCGGCGGCGGCGCCCCATACGAGGGCCCCCACCACCGCGTCGGAGGTGTTCTCGGCGACGGACTCCACGACGGCGCGGGCCATCTGCTGTCCGTCCAGGGCCTGCGGGTCGCGTCCGCACAGGTGGGGCAGCCGCTCCCGGGCCACCTCGATGTCCCCGGCGGCGAGCGCGCCGCCGATGGCGCGGGCCTCACGGCCCAGGGAGGTGCCGCCCACGACGGCCCAGGTGGCGGCGGCGGTCAGGGCGATACGGGCGGCCGCGGGCCGGGAGCGCACGGCGCGGGCGCCCAGCGCTCCGACGGCGGCCGCGCCCCCGGCGCACACCAGGGTGTGCAGAAGGCCCCGGGCGCGGTCGTCGCCCCACAGGGAGCGTTCGACGGCGGCGGCGGCCCGTCCGAAGGCGGCCACGGGGTGCCCTCGGCGCGGATCCCCGAGGATCCGGTCGCCGATCAGGCCCGCCGTGGCGCCGTACGCGAAGACGCGATCGGCACGCATGGTGGCAGGTATGTCCTCACTCAGGGTCCGCGCCCTGGTTCGACGTGTCTGGCGGCGAGAGTTCCTGGCTCCCGGGACGCACGCGCGGCGTGCGATTCCGGTGACAGTGGCGGGACCGCGCCGGATTCGCACCGGACTTCCTCTCCATGCCGCCGTATTGGCTCCGGCAGTCCACCACGCGCCTCGAACGCCCGTCAACTCGCCGTTGACCTGCGGTGCGGCGGGGACGGAGGGCGCAGGAGGGAACGCGAAAGCTCCCCCCGGGACAAACCCGGAGGGAGCCTTCACACCCGACCCGCCCTGCGGCGGCGGATCAGGAGACGATCAGGTAGATCCCGTACGTCACGGCCGCCGCGACGAGCCCGAAGCAGAGGTACGCGCCGGTGCGGGCGAGGGTGGCGGTGCCGCCCTGCTCGGTGGCCGCCTCGTGCTTGGACAGGCCCACCAGGCCCAGGGTGAACAGGGCCACGAGGGCGACGGTGGCGGAGAGGCTGACCCCGAAGACGGAGCCGAGTGCTTCCCAGTCGATCTTCATACTGCCGTTTCCTCTGTATGTCTCGGTCAGACCGCGGCGGCCGGAGCCGGTGCGGTCGTCGGGGCGGTCGTCTCGGCCGGGATGGTGGCCTTGAGGTCCTCGTCCGTGACCGCGGCGGTGGTACCGGCGGCGGCGACGGTCGGCGGGACGGTGACGGCCGCGATGGCCGTGGTGACGACACCCGGCGCCTCGGCGTCCGCCTGCTCGACGTCGTTGACGTTGTTGTGGTCGACGACCTGGCGGCGGGAGATGACCCAGATGGCGAAGCAGGAGGCGACCAGGAAGACGGCGACGGCGGCGACGCCGATGTCACCGGAACGCATGACCAGCTCGGCACCGGCCGAGACCAGCGCCGCGGCCGGCAGGGTCAGGCCCCAGGCGATGAACATGCGGGTCGCGGTGGACCAGCGGACCACACCGCCCTTGCGGCCCAGGCCCGAACCCATGACGGCGCCGGAGCACGCGTGGGTCGTGGAGAGCGAGAAGCCGAGGTTCGAGGAGGCGAGGATGACGGACGCGGCCGAGGTCTGGGCGGCGAAGCCCTGCTGCGGCTGCAGGTCGGTCAGGCCGGTGCCCATGGTGCGGATGATGCGCCAGCCGCCCAGGTAGGTGCCCATCGCGATGGCCAGACCGGCGGAGACGATGACCCAGACCGGCGGGTTCGCGGCGGGCGCGATCGCGCCGCCGGCGATGAGGGCCAGGGTGATGATGCCCATCGTCTTCTGCGCGTCGTTGGTGCCGTGCGCGAGGGAGACGAGACCGGCCGAGGCGATCTGACCGGCGCGGTAGCCCTTGGCGGAGGTCTTCTGGCCGACCTTGTCACCCAGCTTGTAGGTGATCTTGGCGGCCAGGTACGCGGCGATGCCGGCCACCAGCGGGGCGGCGATCGCGGGGATGAGGACCTTGGTGACGACGACGCTGCCGTTGACCGCGCCGATGCCGGCGGAGGCGACCGCGGCGCCGATCAGGCCACCCATCAGGGCGTGCGAGGAGCTGGAGGGGAGGCCGACCAGCCAGGTGACGAGGTTCCAGAGGATCGCTCCGACCAGGGCGGCGAAGATCACCTCTGGCTGGATGCCTTCCTCGTTGACGAGGCCCTTGGAGATCGTCTTGGCGACCTCCACGGACATGAACGCGCCGACGAGGTTGAGCACGGCGGACATGGCCACCGCCGTCTTGGGCTTGAGGGCGCCGGTCGAGATGGTGGTAGCCATCGCGTTGGCTGTGTCGTGGAAACCGTTCGTGAAGTCGAACACGAGAGCGGTGATGATCACGATCCCGAGGAGAAGCGTTATGTGCTCCATTTACCCAGGCTTCTGTTTGACGTCAGTGGCTCGGCGACCGTAGGCAACCTGAGTGAACGGAAGATGAACTGGTGCGGGCGGAGCGGTGTACTGGCGCGGGGTGTGATCGGGCCATTCGTCCTGATACTTACGTAGATAACGCTATTAATGCACGTCAAAGCCGGGTGAATGAACCCCTCCGGAGGGTGTCCGGCGCGCGTCCGACGCCACCTCCGAAGCGCCGAAAGAGACTCAGATCACACGCCCCCGGCCCGGCCCGCGCCGGCGGTGGACGGATCCGCTCCGGTGGCCCGCCGGAGGCCCCGACCCGACACTGGAGCAGTGCGTACCGCCACAGCGACGGCAGCGGCCGTCACCACCACTCTGTTGGGCGCCGGCGCGGCCGCCGTCGCCATCGGCAGGCACGCCGCCGACGCGGCCCTGCGGCCCGAACCCGGACGCCCCCTGCCCGGCGGACCACGGCTCGCCGTCCACGACGTGGCCGACGGCCGGATCACACTGACCCGCTCGCTCGCCTCCCTGCGCCCCGGCACGTACGGCCTGGTCGCACCCGGTGTGCACGCCGTCGTCGGACCCGTGGACCCCGACGCCGACCCCGGCCCGGACGCGGTCGTACGACGACTCGTCTCCGTCACCCACGGCACCCTCGCACCCGGTACCCGGGTCTCCCTCACCCCCCAGGTGTACGTCGGCAACCCGCGCACCGCCCTCGGGCTCGACCACGCCGACGTGGACATCCCCGGCGAGCTCGGCGCCCTGCCCGCCTGGTTTCTGCCCGCCGCCCGGGACACCTGGGTGATCACCGTCCACGGGCTCGGGAGCAGCCGGGAGCACCCGATGGTGGTCGTGCCCTTCCTGCACCGCCACCAGCTGCCCGTCCTGGACCTCGGCTACCGGGGCGACCTGGGCGCCCCCGCCTCCCCGGACGGCCTCGGCCACCTCGGCGAATCGGAATGGCGCGACCTGGACGCCGCCATCCGCTACGCCCTGCGCTACGGAGCGCGCCGCGTGATCCTCCACGGCTGGTCCACCGGCGCCACCATGGCCCTGCGCGCCTTCGAACGCTCGCCGCTGGCCCACCGCATCTCCGGGCTGGTCCTCGACTCCCCGGTGCTCGACTGGCACGCCACCCTGCGGGGGCTGGCCGCGGCACGCGGGGTTCCCGGTGTGGTGCTGCCGCTGGCGGTCCGGGCCGCCGAGGGCCTCACGGGTCTGCGCGCCGACCGCCGGCCGGCGGGCGCCGACCCCGGCGTGCTGCGCGTCCCCGTACTGATCGTCCACGGCCCGGACGACGCGCTCGCCCCCTGGGGGCCCTCCCGCCGGCTCGCCGCCGCCCGCCCCGACCTCGTCACGCTGCACACCGTGGCCGGAGCCGGACACGGCGCGATGTGGAACGCCGACCCGGCCGGCTACGAGGAGGCCCTGCGCCGCTTCCTCACCCCCCTCATGTGAAGACCGTGTCGAGGCCCGCGCCGAAGGCCTCGTGAACGACCCTGTCGAAGAGCCGTCATGTGAAGGCCCTGTGACGGACAGGGCCGCACGGGCGGCTTGTCCCGGTCTGCGCTGCGGGTGAGCGGCGACAACGACCGGTTCCGTTTGGGCTTTCGGCCAGTGACGGGCGAGACTGCTTCCGTGACGTCCCGAAAGCCTGATGAGCAGTTGGCTCGCGACTCCAGACTCCGACTCGTCTCGCCGCGCTCCGTCGCCGCGGCCCGCAAGGCGGTGACCGACCGACGCACCCGGCCCGCGCCCCGGCCCCCGGCGGGTACGCCCGCCACGGCCGACCTCGCGAACCGGGCCCGGGCCTCGCTCGCCGACGCCGTACGCCTGACCCGCTGGGCCGAGCGCAACCTCGGTGCCGGAGACGGCGGCCGGCCCGCCCCCACGGGTGCCCTGCCCGCGGCCGACGTCGAACGCGCCGCCGCGGAACTGGGCCTGACGCACGGCCAGATCCAGGTCGGCTGGGATCGCGCCCGCCTCGCCGGACTGGTCGAGGTGCACGGCGGCCACGCCCGCCCCGGCTGGCGACTGCGCGCCTGGGACCGCGACGACACCGCCGTCCTGCGCGGCTGGGTCGCCCTGTTCGACGCCTGGTCGCTGGTCCATCCCGCACCCGCCGACATCGCCCCCTCGGCCGTCGCCGAGGTCGTCGAGGCGATGCCCCAACTCCTCTCCCTGCTCCAGCTGTCCGCCGGCCCGGTGACCGTCCCGGACCTGCTCGACCTGCTCGGGCAGCGCGTCACCGAACTGCGCGACGAGCGGTGCGAGATCCCCTACGAGTCCGAGCCCACCGTGGCGCTGACGTCCGCCGCCGGCTCCGCGGAGGCCCGCCCCGTCCCGCTCGCCCGGCTGCTGCGCTGGGCACTCGGCGGACTCGCCGCCGTGGACGCCGTCACCCTCGGCCCCGCCCGGGCCACGCTCACCCCGCTCGGCAGCTGGGCCGTCTGGGTCAAGCTGGAGCAGATCTGCGTCGCGGCGCAGAGCCCCGCCGGGAACATCGAGCAGTCCGCCGCCGCCATGCTGCACGGCTGCGCGCGGCTCACCCCCGGCCCGGCCCGCGCCGAGTACCAGGCCTGGCTCGCCGCCCGGCCCGTCGGCCACGCGGTGACCGAGCTGCTGCAGGCCGCCCGCGGCGAGGACGCCCTGCTGCGCGGCCTCGCCTTCGAGGCGCTGCGCGTGGTCGGAGCCCCCGCCGAGCCCGAGGTGCGCGCCGCCGTGCGCGAGCCCGCCCTGCGTCCCTACGCCCTGCTCTGGCTCGCCGTGCACGACGGGGTCGACCCCGACGACGCCCAGGACGTCCTGACCGCCGAGGAGTCGACCTGGCTCTGGGTGGACACCGCGGCCGCGATCGCCGACCACGGCGAGGCCGAGCTGCTGGCCCGCCACCTCGACTCCGCCGTCCGCACCACCGTCCCCCGGCTGCTGGACGAGGTCCGCGCGGTCGGCCATCCGCGCACGGTGCAGGTGCTCGTCGCGCTCGCCGCGGCTCACCCCGACCCGACGCTGGCCAAGGCGGTCCGCCGGGCCGCCTTCCAGGTCCACACCGGCGGCGAGTGAGCCCGTAGAAGAACGCGGGCGGCAACGAGCGCGCCGCCGGGGTCAGACCTGCGGCGCGTACGTCCCGAAGCTCCAGACGTTGCCCTCGGCGTCACGGGCCATGTAGTCGCGGGAACCGTAGTCCTGGTCGGTGGGTTCCATCAGGATCTCCGCGCCGTGCTCGACCGCCCGCCGGTGGTGGGCGTCCACGTCCTCGACCACGACATAGACCCCCGAGGGGCCGGCGCCCTCCATGGCCTTGTCGAAGGCCCCGCCTCGGCCCGAGCTGCCCAGCATGACCATGCCGTTGCCGTACGCCAGCTCGGCGTGCATCACCGAGCCGTCCTCACCCTCGTAGACCGCGACCTGGCTGAAGCCGAAGGCCTCGGTCAGCAGCTTGATGGCCGCCTTCGCGTCGCGGTAGACCAAGGTGGGACAGATGGACGGAACGCCTGCCATGACGATCACTCCCTCTCGTGACGGTGACCCGCGTCACACCAGCATGGCAGGCGTCACCGACAGTCAGCGGAAGGTGTTGCACTGGGCCATGTCGCCCGTCCGGTAGCCCTGGTAGAACCACTGCTGCCGCTGTTCGGCCGAGCCGTGCGTCCAGGACTCCGGGGACACCCGGCCCTGGAACTTCTCCTGGATCCGGTCGTCGCCGACCGCGGCCGCCGCGTCCAGCCCGTCCCGGATGTCCGCCTCGGTCAGGGACGTGATGAGCGGCCGCCCGGTGGAGGCGTCCGCGACGTTCGTCGCGTTGTGCGCCCACACCCCGGCGTAGCAGTCGGCCTGCAGCTCGACCTTGACCGCGTTGCTGTTCGGGCCCTGCCGGCCGTCCTGGGCCCGCTGGAGGGTTCCGGTCAGGTTCTGGATGTGGTGCCCGTACTCGTGGGCGACGACGTAGGCCTGGGCGAAGGGGCCGCCGGTCGCGCCGAACTTCGTCCGCAGGTCGTCGAAGAAGCCCAGGTCCAGATAGACCTGCCGGTCCGCCGGACAGTAGAAGGGGCCCACCGCCGCGCTCGCGGTCCCGCACGCGGTGTTCACCCGGTTCTCGAAGAACACGGTCGACGCCGGGCTGTACTGGCCGCCGCGCTTGGCGAACTCCTGCTTCCAGAAGGCCTGGGTGCTCCGGACCACCGCCACCAGTCGGCAGTCCTCGCGCGTGTTCGCGTCCCGCCCCGACCTGCAGGCCTGCTGCACCTGGTTGAGCGACGAGGAGACGGGCGTCGGTTCCGGCTCCCCGGTGGACAGCCCCAGCTGCTCCGGCCCCACCCCGAACAGCAGCCCGAGGACCAGCGCGATCAGACCGACGATGCCGCCGCCGACGGTGGCCTTCCCGCCCGGGATGCGGCCGCCGCCACCCCGCATGTCCTTGACCTCGGAGCTGTCGAGACTGGCGTCGTCGTCGAACTGCATCCCGCACCGCCCTCCATCTGTGAAACAGGCGCGGTCGCGTCTCCGCCCATGCGGCGAGTATCAACCCAATCATCCCGGTATGCGTCTCGGCCGCTCCGTGGGGCCGCTGGGCCGAACGGGGGATAGGGGGGAGCGGATCCCGCAGGCCGGACGGCCCCGCCCGGGCCCGGAAACCAGTTGCAGACCCCCGGTAGAATGTCTCTCATGGCAAATCTCCTCGCGGATTAGCGGCGTCGAAGCTTCGCGTCCTGCCCCCCTTCCGCCGTCCCGACCCGCCCTGGAGTATTTCCGTGATCACCGCCACCGGCATCGAGCTGCGCGCCGGCGCCCGCGTCCTTATCGAGTCCGCTTCCTTCCGTGTCGCCAAGGGCGACCGCATCGGCCTGGTCGGCCGCAACGGAGCGGGCAAGACCACCCTCACCAAGTGCCTCGCCGGCGAGGGCCAGCCCGCCGCCGGCTCCATCGCCCGCTCGGGCGAGGTCGGCTACCTCCCGCAGGACCCGCGTACCGGCGACCTCGACGTGCTGGCCCGCGACCGCATCCTGTCCGCGCGCGGCCTCGACGTGCTGATCAAGAAGATGCGCGCCAACGAGGAGCGCATCGCCACCGGCACCGGCGGCACCCGCGACAAGGCGATGAAGCAGTACGAGCGCCAGGAGACGGAGTTCCTGACCAAGGGCGGATACGCCGCCGAGGCGGAGGCCGCGACCATCTCGGCCGCCCTCGGCCTGCCCGACCGCGTGCTCGGCCAGCCCCTGCACACCCTCTCCGGTGGTCAGCGCCGCCGCGTCGAGCTGGCCCGGATCCTCTTCTCGGACGCCGACACCCTGCTCCTCGACGAGCCCACCAACCACCTCGACGCCGACTCCATCGTCTGGCTGCGGGACTACCTGAAGACCTACCGCGGTGGCTTCATCGTCATCTCCCACGACGTCGACCTGGTCGAGACCGTCGTCAACAAGGTCTTCTACCTGGACGCCAACCGCTCCCAGATCGACGTCTACAACATGGGCTGGAAGCTCTACCAGCAGCAGCGCGAGGCCGACGAGAAGCGCCGCAAGCGCGAGCGCCAGAACGCCGAGAAGAAGGCCGCGGCGCTGAACTCGCAGGCCGACAAGATGCGCGCCAAGGCCACCAAGACCGTGGCCGCGCAGAACATGGCCAAGCGAGCCGACCGGCTCCTCGCCGGCCTGGAGGCCGTCCGCGTCAACGACAAGGTCGCCAAGCTCCGCTTCCCGGACCCGGCGCCCTGCGGCAAGACCCCGCTGACCGCCGAGGGCCTCTCGAAGTCGTACGGCTCGCTGGAGATCTTCACCGACGTCGACCTGGCCATCGACAAGGGCTCGCGCGTCGTCATCCTCGGCCTCAACGGCGCCGGCAAGACCACCCTGCTGCGTCTGCTCTCGGGCACCGAGAAGCCGGACACCGGCACGGTCGTCCCCGGCCACGGCCTCAAGCTCGGCTACTACGCCCAGGAGCACGAGACCCTGGACCCGGAGCGCACGGTCCTGGAGAACATGCGTTCCTCCGCGCCGGACCTGGACCTGGTCGCCGTCCGCAAGACCCTCGGCTCCTTCCTCTTCTCCGGGGACGACGTGGACAAGCCCGCCGGGGTGCTCTCCGGTGGCGAGAAGACCCGGCTGGCCCTGGCCACGTTGGTCGTCTCCTCGGCGAACGTGCTGCTGCTCGACGAGCCCACGAACAACCTCGACCCGGCCAGCCGCGAGGAGATCCTGGGCGCGCTGCGCACGTACAAGGGCGCGGTCATCCTCGTCACGCACGACGAGGGCGCGGTCGAGGCGCTGGAGCCGGAGCGGATCATCCTGCTCCCGGACGGCGTCGAGGACCTGTGGGGACCGGACTACCGGGACCTCGTCGCCCTCGCCTGATCCGGTTCCGGTTCCCGTTCCGCTTCTGATCCAGTTCCTTATGGATCATTCGGCTCACGGGTGATCCATCATCTGAGTGAGGCGGTCTCGTACCGTTGCGCGTCGTCCGACGGCCCCGGCCGCACCCTCGAAGGTGCGCGGCCGGGGCCGTTCGCTTTCCGCTTCCGCGCCCCTGACCTGGTGATTCCCGGCGAGGGCAGCGGAGTGTGACGGAAGTCATGCAGCGGAAGAGAAGATTCCGTTCTGCTCGGGTGTCCACGGGTCGAGAAATGCCGTCGTACCGACCTTGCTGAATGGGTGGCCAGGAAGCGTGGGAGGGGTGATCATGAGAAGTCCAGAGCGCACTTCCCATGAGGAGGCACGGGTGGCCGAGACTCTGAAGAAGGGCAGCCGGGTAACCGGCGCCGCGCGCGACAAGCTCGCGGCAGACCTGAAGAAGAAGTACGACTCCGGTGCGAGTATCCGGGCGCTGGCCGAAGAGACCGGCCGGTCCTACGGATTCGTCCATCGGATGCTCAGTGAGTCCGGGGTGTCGCTGCGTGGTCGCGGAGGCGCGACGCGAGGCAAGAAGGCCGCTACGGCCTGATCCCGGTCCCATCGGTTCCAACGCTCCAACAGCTTCAAGGTTCATCAAGATCCGTTGGTGCCTTCGGTGACCCCCGGTCGGCCTCCCGGTCGGCTGGGTGGTTACTGTGCAGTCACTTAGGCCGAGCTTGCGGCCGACTGCACACCGGAGGCATGAGAGATGGCTCTGCTCGACAAGGACGGCGTACGACTCACCGTCGACGACACGGTCGCCACGGTGACACTGACCAATCCGGCCAAGCGAAATGCCCAATCCCCCGCGCTCTGGCGGGCTTTGGCCGAGGCCGGGAGGTTGTTGCCGGGCACCGTCCGGATCGTCGTGCTGCGCGGTGAGGGCAAGTCCTTCTCCGCAGGGCTCGACCGGCAGGCGTTCACCCCCGAAGGTTTCGAGGGCGAGCCGTCCTTCCTCGATCTGGCACGCGGTTCGGACGAACTGCTCGACTCCACGATCGCCGAGTACCAGGAGGCATTCACCTGGTGGAGGCGTAACGACATCATCTCCGTCGCCGCCGTGCAGGGGCACGCGATCGGCGCCGGCTTCCAGCTCGCGCTCGCGTGCGACCTGCGCGTCGTCGCCGACGACGTGCAATTCGCCATGCGCGAGACCAGCCTGGGCCTGGTTCCCGACCTGGCCGGTACCCAGCCCCTGACCTCCCTGGTCGGCTACGCCCGCGCGCTCGAGATCTGCGCGACGGGCCGCTTCGTGCACGCCGAGGAGGCGGAGCGGGTCGGCCTCGCCAACCTCGTCGTCCCCGCGGACGAACTCGACGCCGCCGTCCAGGACCTCACCACGGCCCTGCTGGCACCGCCGCGGGACGCCGTGATCGAGACGAAGACGCTGCTGCGCTCCGCCCAGGCCCGCCCCTACGACGAGCAGCGCGCCGCCGAGCGAGCGGCCCAGGCCCGCCGCCTGCGCGACCTGGCCGGTCTCTCCGACTGAGGGCCGCCGCGACACCGGAGCCCCGGGCGATGTCGGCCGGCCGACCGGCGTAGTCCCGGGGCGCCCGCGCGTCCGGGCGCCTAACGTGGTGCGGAGTGAGTCCGTCACCCACGTGAAGGGATACGCGATGACCGAATCCGCAGCAGGGGGCTCCGGCAAGGAGCCGGGCGACCGGGGACGTACGAGCATCGCCGACGGAGTGGTCGAGAAGATCGCCGGGCTGGCGGCCCGTGAAGTCGTCGGCGTGCACGCCATGGGCAGTGGCAGCGGCCTCTCCCGCACCTTCGGCGCCGTCCGCGACCGGGTCCCCGGCGGCCAGAAGGCCGGGGTCAGCCGCGGGGTCAAGGCAGAGGTCGGCGAGACCCAGACGGCCCTCGACCTGGAGATCGTCGTGGACTACGGCGTCTCGATCCGCGACGTCGCGCGAGCGGTCCGGGAGAACGTCATCTCGGCGGTCGAACGGATGACGGGCCTGGAGGTCGTCGAGGTCAACATCGCGGTGAGCGACGTCAAGCTGCCCGATGAGCCCGACGAGGAGCCGGAATCCCGTCTCCAGTAGCCGAGAGGACCCCGCATGAGCATGGCGATCGCCGGAATGTTCGCCGGCATGGCCCTCGCGTTCGCCGGCTACTTCGGCGGCTTCGGAGCCTTCCTGCTGGTGGCCGCCCTCGGCGCCATCGGCTTCGTCGCCGGCCGGTTCCTCGACGGGGACCTGGAACCGGGCGACCTGTTCCGCCGCCGAGACGACCGGCGCGGGTGAGGCGCCGATGAGCAGCCCACCGCGCTCCGCCCCACCCCGGGTGGACGCCGCCGAGCGCGGCGCCACCCGTATCGCCGACCGGGTCGTCGCGAAGATCGCCGCCCAGGCCGCCCGGGAGGCGCTCGCCACCACCCCGGGCACGCCCCCGCACGCCACCGTCACCGTGCACCACGACATCGCCCGGGTCCGGGTCAGCCTGGAGCTGGACTATCCCTCCGACCTGGCCGCCCAGTGCGCGGCGGTACGCCGACAGGTCGCACTGCGGATCGAGGAGTACGCGTCGATGTCCGTACCCGAGGTGGACATCGACATCGAGCACCTGCACTCCACCCGGTCCCGGACCGCCACCGGACGCGATCGGCGGCTGCGATGACGGCCCGCGGCTCCGGCTCGGGCTCCGGCCGGGTGCGTCGCTTCCGCTCCGCGCGCCGGGTGCCCGCCGCGCTCACCGCCCTGGTCGTGCTCGGGGTGGCGGCCCTGTTCCTGTACGACCTGGCCGCCGTACGGGCCGGCCGACCCGGGATGAACTGGCGCGGCGACCTGGCCGAGGGACTGGCGACGCACACCCCCGCGGACCTGGGCGTGCAGCTGATCGCCGGGGCCCTGGTCCTGGCCGGGGCGGTCCTCCTGCTGCTGGCGCTCGCCCCCGGGCTGCGCCGGATCCTGCCGATGCGGCCCCCGGACCGGCCGGCGGGAGTCCGGGCCGGTCTCGGCCGCAAGGACGCCGCGCAGATCCTGCGGGACCGGGCCATGGAGGTGTCCGGAGTACGGTCGGTCCGGGTCAAGATGGGCCGGTCCCACGTCGGGGTGCGGGCCACCTCGCACTTCCGCGAGCTGGACGACGTACGGGCCGACCTCGACGCGGTGATCGCCGTCGGCATCGAGGAACTGGGCCTCGCCCACCCGCCGCAGCCGCGCGTACGGGTCAGGAGGTGAACGGATGCTCGCGACGGTGAACCGGATCCTGCTGGCCGTGGCCGGAGCGGTCCTGCTGGCGGCCGGGATCGTGGTGCTGACGGGCGCGTGGCCGCTGCACGGCCGCCACGCGCCGCTGTTGAGCGAAGCCACCAGGGACCGGTACTGGCACGCCGACGGCTGGTGGTGGTGGGCGGTGCTCGCCGCTCTCGCGGTGGGCGTGCTGCTGGCGCTGTGGTGGCTGCTGTCCCAGCTCCGGCGGCCGCGACTGC
Organism: Streptomyces virginiae; assembly: GCF_041432505.1. Taxonomy (GTDB): domain Bacteria; phylum Actinomycetota; class Actinomycetes; order Streptomycetales; family Streptomycetaceae; genus Streptomyces; species Streptomyces virginiae_A. Next base: position 2,368,561 of record NZ_CP107871.1, on the reverse strand, counting down.
CGGCGGTGGTGGTGGACACCGGGGACGGGGCGTACGCCGTGCTGCGCGGGCGGGCGCTCGAGGAGGCGGTGGCCGCGGAGGCCGGAGCCCTGGACGGGGTCGCCGGCTGCCGGGTCGCCCTGCGCGGGCGACGTGGATCGCCGGCGCTGCGGGTCGCGCTGGAACTGGAACCCCACGCGGTCCCCGCCGACGCCCTGGCCGCCGTGGCCGGCCCGGTCCTGACCCACGCCCGGACCTCGGCGGGCCTCCCGGAACTGCCCGCGGAGGCCCGCCTCAAGGTGACGTCCCACCGGGCCCAGCGGGTCACGTAGGACTCCGGGAACGGGACCGGGGACACGGTGGGTCAGAAGCCGTGGCGGGAGCCGCCGTCGACCGGCAGCATGACGCCCGTCAGGTACGACGCCGCCGGGGAGAGCAGGAAGGCCGCCGTACGGCCGAACTCCTCCGGGGCGCCGTAGCGGCGCAGCGGGATGCGGGACTCGTTCCCGGCCCGCGCGGCCGCGGCGTCACCCGACAGCGCGTCCAGCTCGCGCACCCGGTCGGTGTCGATGCGGGCCGGCAGCAGGCCGACCACCCGGATCCCGCGCGGGCCGAGCTCCAGCGAGAGGGACTTCGCGAAGCCCGCGAGACCCGGACGCAGGCCGTTGGAGATGGTCAGGCCGGGGATCGGCTCGTGGACCGAGCCCGACAGGACGAAGCCGATGACCCCGCCCTCGCCCAGCTCGGCGGCCGCCGCCCGGGCGAGACGGACCGCACCCAGGAAGACCGACTCGAAGGCGGCCGCCCACTGCGCGTCGGTGTTGTCCGCGGCGAAGCCCGGCGCCGGGCCGCCCACGCTGATGAGGATGCCGTCGAGGCGGCCGAAGCGCTCCCGCGCGGTGGCGACCAGCCGCGCGGCCGCCTCCGGGTCGGAGTTGTCGGCCGCCACACCGGCCGCGTTCGGGCCGAGCTCGGCGGCGGCGTCGGCCGCCCGCTTCTCGTCCCGGCCCGTGAGGAGGACCTTCGCGCCGTCGGCGGTCAGTTCCCGGGCGGAGGCGAGGCCGAGGCCGCGCGTGGCCCCGGTGACGATGTAGACACGGTCTTTCAGTCCAAGATCCATGCCGACACGCTACGCCGTCGCCGGCTCCCGCCGGGAGGCCTCGGCCCGAGCGGCCTCCTCCTGCCGCTCGCGCTTCTCCCGCCGTACGAGGACCACCCAGCCCACCGGAACCGCGGCGGCGAACAGCCACCACTGGACGGCGTACGCCATGTGCGGGCCGATCGAGTCGTGGTCGGGGTCGGCGATGGGCTCCGGACTGCCGTCCGCCGGGGCCGGAGCGGTCAGCTCCAGATACCCGCCGAGAACCGTCCGGCCCAGGTACTCCGCCTGCTGCGCGCTGTTGATCAGCATCACCTGACGGTCCGGCAGGCCCTTGCGGTCCTTGATACCGCTGCCGCCGCTGGTCTCGTCGGCCTTCAGCCGGCCGGTGACCGTGACCTCGCCCGTGGGCGCGGTCGGCACCGGCGGGTAGGCGCGCGGGTCGTCGCCGCCCGGCACCCAACCCCGGTTGACCAGGACCACCCGGCCGTCGGAGAGGACCAGCGGGGTCAGGACGTGGAAGCCGACCTTGTCGTCGTTGTCGGTGCGCATCCGTACGACGACCTCGTGCGCGGTGTCGTACGTTCCGGTCGCGGTGACCGCGCGCCAGAAGTCCGCGCGCGGGACCCGGTGCCCGGGGGAGGTGACCTCCGTCATGGGGACCGGCTTCGCCCGCAGGTTGGCCTCGATCAGCTGGTTCTGCGCGACCCGGTGCTCATGGCGGTGGTACTGCCAGAACCCCAGCTCGATCATCGCGGGGATGAGGGCGAGGGCCATCAGGGTGAGGAACACCCACTGCCGGGTCAGCACAAAGCGGTACACGCCCACGACGGTACCCGCAACGCGAAGGACCCCGGCGGCCGGGTGGCCGTCCGGGGTCATGGCGTACGGGGGCGTCGGTACGGGGCGTCGGTACAGGGGCGTCGGTACGGGGGTGCCCGTACGGGCTTTCGGGACGGCGGTCGGGACGGGGGCCGGGCCGCGGCGAGTCAGACGCGGTCGACGATGCCCACCTTCCCCTCCGCACGGGCGCAGTGCGCCCCGCAGAACCACTGCCCCGCGACCTCGACGCCCTGGCCGATGATCGAGACCCGGCAGTGCTCGCAGACGGGCGCCATGCGATGGATGGCGCAGGAGAAGCAGTCGAAGACGTGCACCGCACCTTGTGCATGAACCTCGAAGGACATGCCGTAATCGTTTCCGCAGACCTCACAACGTGCCATGGGCCGAATGCTGCGCACGGGGAACGAGCGGAACAAGATCCAGCGGGGTGAGTCGCCGCGCCTGCACCCGGCCGGCGCAACGGCCCCGCGGTTCAGGACTCGGCCGGAGCCACGTCCCGCAGCAGCTGGGTGAAGGCCGCCTCGTCGACGACCGGCGTCCCGAAGCTCTTCGCCTTGACCGTCTTGGACGTCGCCGAATCGGGGTCGTTGGTCACCAGGAGACTGGTGAGCCGCGACACACTCGTCGCGACGTGCAGGCCCGCCTCGACCGCACGGTCCTCCAACAGCTCCCGCTCCACCGAGGTGTCACCGGAGAAGGCGATCCGCATGCCCTGCTTCAGCGGCTTGCCGTCCTCGAAGCGCCCCGGGTTCGGGTGCGGGCACGGCGGCCGCTTGCGCGAGGGCCGCCAGCTGCCGCCCCGGTAGGAGGCCTGGTACCCGACGCGCGGGGTGACGGCGGAGTCCGACCACTCCGTCAGCGGCCGGCATTCCAGCAGGGGCAGCCGTACCCCGCCCTCCGCGGCCGCGTGCAGCGAGGGCCGGAACGCCTCCGCCAGCACCCGGGCGTCGTCGAGCGCGTGGTGGGCACGCTGCTGGACCACGCCGAAGTGCGCGGCGAGCGACTCCAGCTTGTGGTTGGGCAGCGGCAGGTTCAGTTCCTTCGACAGCGCGATGGTGCACAGCCGCTGACGGACCGGTGCGGTCGTGGCGGCCCGCGCGTACTCCCGGGCAATCATCTGCCAGTCGAAGATGGCGTTGTGAGCGACCAGGACCCGGTCGGCGAGCCGGTCGGCGAACTCGCCCGCGATGTCCTCGAAGAGCGGGGCGTCGGCGAGCATCGCGCTCGTCAGCCCGTGGATCCACACCGGTCCCGGATCCCGCCGCGGGTTGACCAGCGTGTACCAGTGGTCCTCCACATTGCCCTGGGCGTCGAGCCGGTAGACGGCGGCGGAGACTATCCGGTCGTCGCGAGCGAGTCCGGTGGTCTCCACGTCGACGACCGCGTACCCCTGTGGGTAAGCGGTCGGCCACGTCGTCTCTGCGGTCGTACGGTCGTCGAGCATGGTCACAGAGGATATCGGCCCCGACTGACACCCGTGGCCGCGCAGGCGTTTCCGGCCGTCACCCCAGAGCGGCGACCAGGTCGCCCGCCGCGAGCTGTTCGAGGCCGCAGCCGTCAACCGGCCCCGGCAGCAGCCGGTATACGGAGCCGCTCGCGCCTGCGGGCGCGACCTCGCCGTCCACCAGTGCCAGGAACACCGACCGTCCCGAAGCGGCGGTGCCCGCGAGGGCCTCGACCTCCGCGGAGGCCAGCACGCCGTCCGGATCGCGCAGGCCGACCAGCCGGGCGGCGAACGCCGCGGTGTCCTCGCCGGAGCCCCGGCGGTAGGTCCACAGTTCGTCGGGGTCGCTCGGCCGGGGCGTACGGCGCAGCACGGCCACCTCGCGGCAGCGCGCGGCCGCGTGCCAGCCGGCCAGCTCCCACAGGGTGGTGCGGCCGGTCGAGAAGTACTGGAAGAGGTCGCGGCCGATGCGGGCCAGGTCCTCCTGGTGCGCCCGCACGCTGTGGTAGCCCTCGTCGTCGGGCAGGTGGACGTCGGTCCACAGGAACCCGCGCCGCTCCAGGTCGACGAGGAGCGGCACGTGGATCCGGGAGTTGCCGACCAGGTCGTAGCGCTGGCGCACGGTCCGCGGGTCGTAGCGGGCGCAGCGGTCGGAGCGGGTGGGCAGCGCCATGAACCCGGCGAAGGCATCGGGCAGCAGCTCGAAGGGGATGTTGTTGAAGCTGAAGACGACCGGCATGGCGAAGCGCACACCGGGAGTCGGCCAGGGCGTCCAGGTCGATGTCCACGTACTCGCTCGCCCCGTGGGGCGCCGGCGCCGAGACCAGGTCGCCGGAGTGGACGACGGCCCGCTCCCCGTGGACGAGGCGCGTGTAGTCGCACAGGCCCGCGTAGTTCCAGTCGGCGTCGAACAGCACCACCGACAGGTCCAGGTCCACGCGCTTGCGCGCCGGCTCCATCCAGTGCAGGAACATGCGCAGCACCTCGCCGTCCGGCAGGGCCTGGAAACTGCCCTTGGGCACGGTGACCAGTGCCCTGGCGGCCGCCCGCTCGGCGGAGGGGACGTGGAGGTGGGCGAGGCGGGAGTCGAGGACCGCCATGTCGTACGGGTCGGCCGTGTCGAGCCGGCGCAGCACCTCGGCCTCGAACAGCTCGCACACCGCAGCGGTCACCGCCTCGGCCAGCGGGGCCCGGTCGTCGTCCATGGCGAAGGAGTGCGCGACCTGTCCGCGCGGGGAGAACACCCGCCGGGTCCCCGGCAGATGGCGGATCCTCAGCCGTCCGAGCGCGGACAGCACGGGCCCCGGCCCTGCCTTCGGCAGCCGCCGCGCCAGTACCTCGGCGACCTGCGGCGCCAGGCTGTCGGCCGCGTACAGCCGCAGCAGGTGGTCCAGGCGCCGGACGAGTTCGCCGGGGCGTTCGGCCAGTACGGTCAGGGCCCGGTCCGGATCCGCGCCGCGCAGGGCCTCCTCGGCGCGGCCCAGCCAGGTGGCCGCCCGGACGCGCGAGCCGTCGACCCGTACCGCGTGCGGGTGCGCGGCCGCGGTGGCGAGCAGCGCGGCGCCGAGGGCGGTGCCGGTGGTGTCGGTGCCCCGCAGCACGGCGAAGGCGAGGGAGGCGCGCGGGTGGCGGGCGTACTGCTCGAAGGGGTGCAGGATCTCGGCGGCCCGCTTCCACAGGTCCTCGTGGCGCAGTACGTCCTCGACGAGCAGCGCCGGATCGAGCCCGTCCAGGACGGCCAGCAGGTCGCGCCGCAGCGGGCGCGGCAGGGAGCTCAGGCGCGGGGGTTCCAGGAGGTCGGCCTCTCCGCCGGACCACACGGCGAGCAGCCGCAGCACGTCGGTGGCGGTGGTGAGCCGCTCGGGCAGCAGGGCCCGTACGGTCTCCCGCGTGCGGCGCTCGCGCAGCAGGGTGCCCAGCACCAGGGCCTTCGTCTCCCGCACCGGGATGGCGTCCGGGAGCCAGTCCAGGCCGGCCGGTACGTGGGCGAGGAGCACCCGGGCCTCCTCGGTGTCCTGCGGCGAGAGCGGGGTACGGCGGGCGAGGAGTTTGCCGAGGGCGGTGACGGAGTCGGCCGCGCGATCGACACCGAAGGCCAGCAGCCGCAGCGGACCGCCCCCGGAGGGAACCTCCCCCTCGTCCGGGGACGGCCGGATGAACGGATCGCCGGCGTCGACGCGGCGGTGGCAGATCGGGCAGCCGGTGTGGTCGGAGCCGTCCCAGCAGGTCCGGCAGACCAGGTGCGCGCACGGCGCGACGGGATGGACGCCGCCGACGGTCGCGCACAGCACGCACGGCTGGTCCGGCCACTGCAGGAGCAGGGTCAGGACGCGGTCGATCCACAGCGCGTGGGTGTCGTCGGGCACCGACGCCGGGAACGAGCGGAACAGCGGCATGTGGGTGCGGTCCGCGCCCAGCAGGATGTCGATGTCCCCGATCAACTGCGCGCCGGCGGCGGCGAGTCCGGTGGGCCCCAGCCAGGCGAGCGCCGAACGCAGCGGGCCCGTCAGGGCGTAGCCCCGGTCGAGCAGTTCGGCCTCCAGGGCCGTCAGGCCCTCGGTCGTCGACGGGTCGCCCGGGCGCGGCCCGGCCTGGTCGACGTAGACGGTGTGCAGACGGCGCAACAGGACGGTCGACAGCTCGGGCAAAGGGGGGAGTCCTCCGGAACCGGAAAAGGAGAGTGGGCGGGGGCGGAGAGGGGACGCGCTACTGGTTTCGAAGGAAGGTGAGAAGGAAGCACGTCGCGGAGCCGCCCCCGCGCCGCAGATACAACCACGGGCCCGGGAGCGCGCCAAGCGATTTATCGCGGCGGGGCGGCGCCGGTCGCATCGGCGGCGCCTGCCGTGCCTGCCGCGCCCGGCGCGAGCAGGGCGTGCACCAGGGCCCGTACGGACAGCAGGAACAGCCGGTCAGGGTCCGCCGGGCGGGCCAGGGCGCGGGCGAGCGCCGGGTCGTGGGGGGCCGCGGCCGGGTCCCAGAGCTCGCTCTCGGCCGGGGACTGGGCGGGGGAGCGCTCACGGTTGCGCTCGACGAGCAGGTACCCGACGACCTGGAACTGGACGGCGCGCACCGCGTCCGCCGCCCGCGCGCCCCGGAGCCCGGCGGCGTGCACCTCGTGGACGAGCGCCTGCTGGGCGGGCAGGAACATCCGCTCGGTGAGACCGCGTTCGTGGACCATCGCGATCAGGTGCGGGCGTCCGCGCAGTTCGCGGCGCAGGATCCGGGCCACCGCCAGGATCCGGTCGGCCGGGGTGCGGCCGGTGGGCCGGATCGCCCCCATCTCCTCCACCGTCCGCTCGACCAGGGCGTCGAGCAGCGACTCCCGGTTGCCGACGTGCCAGTAGATGGACGTCACGGCGGTACCCAGTTCGGCGGCGAGCCCCCGCATGGTGAGCGCGGCCGGACCGTGCCGCATGACCAGGGACGCGGCGGTGTCCAGCACCTCGTCACGGGTGAGCGTGGTTCTGGCCACGGCCTGCACCACCAATCTGTCGGATCGTCAATTCTCGTCGACGCAGGGGTCTTTACCCTTCATCGGTGGCGGTGTAACTGTGTTACAGAACCTACTCCCCCCGAGCCGAGGGATGGTGCGAGACATGGCACGCGTACGGTACGGAGCGCGGACCGAGGCCGAGATCGCGGCGGCGCGCGAGAAGAGTGCGAAACTCCCCGACATCTGGTCCACCGGCGTCGTGGCCGTCTGGGAGAGCGACCCCGACGTGGTCGCGGCGGTCCTGCCGCCGCCGCTCAAACCGGCCGACCGGCCCCTGGTCCGGGCCAACATCAGCAAGGTCGACCTGCCCGGCTACCCGCTCGGCGCCGGCTCGGTGGCCGTCGCCGCCCAGCACGACGGGGTCGAGGGCTGGTACCCCCTCGTCATGCCGATGACCTTGGAACGCGCCCTGACCGGCGGCCGCGAGGTCTTCGGCGAGCCGAAGAAGCTGGGCGAGGTCACCGTGGAGCGCGACGGCCTCGTCGTACGGGCCGCTCTCGCCCGCCACGGGATCGCCTTCGTCGAGGTGCGCGGGGCGGTGGACCGCGCACTGCCGCTGCCCGAGCCCACCCGGAAGACCGACTTCTACTTCAAGTTCCTGCCCGCCGTCGACGGCTCGGGCTTCGACGTGGACCCGGTGCTCGTGCACTGCACGCGCAACGAGAAGGTCCGCAAGCTGGAGCACATCACCGGCGACGTCGTCCTGCGCGAGTCGATGTACGACCCGGTCGCCGACCTCCCCGTCCGCCGGATCGTGGAGATCACCATCGGCGAGAAGACCACCGACCAGCAGGGCCGGGTCGTCGAACGGGTCAGCGCCCAGGCCCTGCTCCCGTACATCCACCAGCGCTACGACGACCCCCTGCAGATCCTCGACGCGCCCCCGGAGGGTTCGTCCGGGGGGAGGGGCTGACGTGCGACTCGAACCAGGACAGGTGGCCGTGGTCACCGGAGCCGCCAGTGGCATCGGCCTCGCCATGGCCCGCCGCTTCGCCGCCGAGGGACTGAAGGTGGTCCTCGCCGACGTCGAGGAAGGCGCCCTGCGCAAGGCCGCCGACGAACTCGCCGCGGACGGCGCCCAGGTCCTCGCCAAGGTGGTCGACGTCAGCGACCGCGACTCCGTGATCGCGCTGGCCGACGCCGCCTACGAGACCTTCGGCGCCGTGCACGTGCTCTGCAACAACGCGGGCGTCGGCTCCGGCGCGGAGGGCCGCATGTGGGAGCACGAGCCCAACGACTGGAAATGGGCCTTCTCCGTCAACGTGTGGGGCGTCTTCCACGGCATCCAGGCCTTCGTCCCCCGCATGATCGCCGCCGGCGACCCCGGCCACATCGTCAACACCTCCTCCGGCGACGGCGGCATCGCCCCGCTGCCCACCGCCTCCGTGTACGCCGTCACCAAGGCGGCCGTGGTCACCATGACCGAATCGCTCTACGCCCACCTCAAGGCGGAGGGCGCCGCCGTCGGGGCCTCCGTCCTCTTCCCCGGACCGCACATGCTGCGCACCGGGCTGTGGGAGTCGCACCGCAACCGGCCCGAGCGGTACGCGAAGCAGCGGCCGCGCAAGGCTCCGTACCGCAGCCTCGACCAGTACGAGGCGGCGATGAAGCGGGCCGGCCACGAGGTGGAGTTCACCCCGGTCGAGGAGGTCGCCGAGCACGTCGTCGACGGCATCCGCGCCGACCGCTTCTGGATGCTCCCGGCGAGCGAGCACAGCGACCGGCAGATCCGCGCCCGGTCGCAGTCGATGCTCGACCGGTCCGACCCCGCCTACCTGGAAAGCTTCATCCTCGACTGAGGGGCGTCTGTGGTGAGTACGAACGAAGAGCGGACCGGGAACGCAACCGGAAACCGGACCGAAGACCCGTACCTGATCATCTCCTCCGACTGCCACGCGGGACTGCCCACCGAGCAGTACCGGCCCTACCTGGACTCCCGCTTCCATCGCCAGTTCGACGAGTTCCTCGGCGAACGCGACGCCCGCCGGGAGGAGGCCACCCGGCTCGGCGTCCGCAACGAGGCCTTCGCCGAGAAGTGGTTCCACGACCACGAGGAAGGCCTCAAGGGCGGCTGGGACACCGGACAGCGACTGAAGGAACTCGACGGCGACGGTGTGGCCGCCGAGGTCGTCTTCCCCGACGCGGACGCCGTCGACAGCCAGACCGCCGCCCCCTTCGGCGTCGGCCTCGGCCTCTCCGGCGACCAGGACCCCGAGCTCGGCATGGCGGGCGCGCAGGCGCACAACCGCTGGCTCGCCGAGTTCGTCGGGCAGCACCCGGAACGCCACTGCGGAGTCGCGCTGCTCCCCATCACCGGCGAGCCCTCCAAGGTCGTGGCCGAGATCCACCGGGCCAAGGAGTCCGGGCTGGGCGCACTGATGATCCCCGCGATGTGGGTGGACAAGGCGCCCTACCACGACCGCCGCTACGACCCCGTCTGGGCGGCGGCCGCCGAGACACGGATGCCGATCGTCACCCACTCCGGGTCCTCGCCGCGCCACGAGTACGGCGACCACCTGGGCATCTTCGTCTCCGAGGTCACCTGGTGGCCGGCCCGGCCGCTGTGGTTCCTGCTCTGGTCCGGCGTCTTCGAGCGCCACCCCGGCCTGAAGTTCGGCGTCGCCGAGGCGGGCTGCTGGTGGCTGCCCAACCAGCTGTGGTTCATGGACCGGCTCTACCTCGGCGCGCACGGCGGCAAGAAGCTCTCGCCGTTCGAGGAGCTGAAGCGGCCGCCCAGCGAGTACCTCGACCGCCAGGTCTTCATCTGCGCGACGAACACCAAGCGGCGCGAGCTCGCCCAGCGCTACGAGATCGGCGTCGACAACATCCTGTGGGGCTCGGACTTCCCGCACCCCGAAGGCACCTGGCCCAACACCAGGGCCTGGCTGAGGAACACCTTCCACGACATCCCGATCGCGGAGACCCGCCGGATGCTGGGGCTCGCGGCGGCCGAGGTCTTCGGCTTCGACACCGCGAAGCTGGCTCCCATCGCCCGCCGGATCGGCCCCACCCCGACGGAACTGGGCCAGTCCCCGGACCAGACCGCGGTGGAGGCCTCCTGGGCCCGCTCCCGCGAGGTGGGCCGCCACTGGCTCACCGACAACGACTTCCCCGTGCTGGGGGTGTCGTCATGACGGAGGACCGCTACACGGTCATCTCGGCGGACTGCCACGCGGGCGCCGACCTGCTGGACTACAAGCCGTACCTGGCCAAGCGCCACCACGAGGACTTCGACGCCTGGGCCGCCGGCTATGTGAACCCGTACGAGGACCTCCTCGCCGACACCGCCGACCGCAACTGGAACTCGGCGCGCCGCCTCGCCGAACTCGAAGCGGACGGCATCGTCGCGGAAGTCCTCTTCCCGAACACGATCCCGCCGTTCTTCCCCAAGGCCTCCCTGATGGCCCAGCCCCCGACGGCCGCCGAGTACGAGATGCGCTGGGCGGGGCTGCAGGCCCACAACCGCTGGCTGGCGGACTTCTGCGCGGACGCGCCGGGGCGGCGGGCAGGGGTGGCGCAGATCCTGCTGAACGACGTGGACGCGGCGGTCGGGGAGATCCGCCGGACCCGGGAGGCCGGCCTGACGGGCGGCATCCTGCTGCCGGGCGTCCCACCCGGCTCCACGGTGCCCGAGCTGTACTCCGCCGCCTACGACCCCATCTGGGCGGTGTGCGACGAACTGGACGTCCCGGTCAACCACCACGGCGGCTCGGCCTCACCACCGCTGGGCGACGAACCGGCGGCCCGGGCCGTCTTCATGGTGGAGACGACCTGGTTCTCGCACCGCGCCCTGTGGCACCTCGTCTTCGGCGGAGCCTTCCACCGCCACCCGGGCCTCAAGCTGGTCCTGACGGAGCAGGGCTCCGGGTGGATCCCCGGCGTGCTGGAGATGCTGGACTACTACCACGGCCGCCTGGTCGCGGCATCGGCCACGGCCGAGTCCAAGTTCGGGGCGGGCCTCGCGGAGTCGATGGGCCGCGGCCCGAGCGAGGTCTGGCGGGACAACTGCTTCGTCGGAGCGAGCTTCATGCGCCCCCACGAGGTCCCGCTACGGGAGCGGATCGGCCTCGACAAGATCATGTGGGGCAGCGACTACCCCCACGACGAGGGCACCACCCCCTTCTCCCGCGAAGGCCTCCGCATCGCCTACGCGGGCCTCCCGCGCGAGGAGGTCGCCGCGATGGTCGGCGGCAACGCGGCCCGCGTGTACGGCTTCGACCTCGCCCTGCTGGACGCGGTCGCCGCCAAGCACGGCCCGCTGGTCTCGGAGATCGCGGAGCCACTGACGACGGTGCCCCCGGAGGCCACCAGCCCGGCCTTCGCCCGAGGGGGCTCGGTCCGGGTCTGGTGACACCGGCCCCCGCCGGGGCGGCTCATGGCTCGTACGTGATCCGCCCCGGCGGGAACAGTTCGGCGCCGAGCACTTGCGTGCCGGGGAACACCTGCACCGTCAGGTCGGGCAACCCGGCCAGGCCGGTGATGTCCACCGTCCCGCAGGCACTGAAGGTGACAAGGGTCAGCTGGGACAGGGCCCGCCACGCGCCCAGGTCCGAGGTGAACGTGCAGTCGGTGAGCCATAGATTGGTGAGTCGGGGAAACAGCAGCAGTTCCTCAGGGTCCACCCCGTGGCGGTGGATCATCTGCAACTGGGACAGGTCAGGCACCCGTTGCATGGTCCGCAGCGATCGCCCCTGCTGATCTCCGTAGATGCCGAGAACCTCCAGGCCGGGCCAGCGCTCCAGACCGTCGAGGTGCATGCCCTGCGTGCCCTCGTAGAGCCACAGGGCGGTCAAGGCCGGGAGCCCCGGCAGTTCTCCCACGGAGCGGCGGCCGTCCGATCCGCCGAGTCCGAGGGATACGAGTTCGGACAGCCGGTCCAGCACCCCCAGTGCGACCCGAGGGCTGGCGACGGTGACGAGGGAGGTCAGCGGCAGGTCCGCGAGTGGTCCGAGGTCGGTCAGATCCGCGCAGCCGCCCAGGCTGAGGTGTCGCAGCTCGCGCAGCCCGGCGAGCGGTCCGATGTCGGTCAGCTCCGAGGCGTCCAAGAGGTACAGGGAGCGGAGCCCTTTCCGGGTGGCGACCTCGGAGGGGATGTCTCCGAACCCGAACAGCCGGAGCGTGTTGTACTGGCCGAGTGCGTCGAGGCAGGCCAGTTGCTCGGGCGTGTGCACCGAGAGCAGCCTGCCGCCCAGGGTCGCCTCGGCGAGCACCGCCTCGCTGTATTCCCGGGCGTCGAAGTTCCCCCAGGCTTCGTCGAGCTCCTGCGCCACCCGAGGGCGGGTCTCCTGCCGAAACCGGCGGATCACCGCCAGCGCACGCTCCCCGCCGACCAAGGCGGCCGTGCGGATGGTGCCCGCCGCCTCGATCTCGCTCGGGTCGTCCGCCGGGGACGGCAGCAGGTCCAGCACCAGTTCGCCGGCCCGGGCCAACTCCTCGGCCTGGGAGATCCGCTGCGGCGGCAGCAGTTCGGCCGTGCGGCCCTCGATCTCCCGCCGCACCTGCGGGTCCAGCTCCGGGGCGTGTTCCAGACAGGCCGCCGCCAGGAGGACCAGCCGGCTGCGGGCGCCCTTGACCTTGTCGGCCCGGCGGAGCAGGCCCCGCAGGAGGCGGGCGCGTTCGTCCGGGCGGGCGTGGCCCACCGCCATGCGGACCACGTCGTCCCAGGAGTCGTCGTGGGCGTTCTTGACCAGGACGCCGAAGTCCCGGCTCTCGACCGCCGCCTTGGCCCCCAGGTAGTCCTGGAAGGTGCGGTGGACGAAGACCACCGCACCCGGGGTCGGCTCCAGGAGCAGGCCGCTGCGGATCAGCAGGTGCGCGAAGACCTGCTCGGCCCCGCCCTGCGCCCGCACCTGCGGCATCGCCTCCAACCACTCGCCCACCATCTCGACGGCCTCGTCCCGGCCCGCCTCCAACTGCCCGTTGCGGATCAGCCAGTACGCGAGCCGCTGGAGCAGCGCGACCTGCTCCTCCCGGGTGAGGTGGACCCCCTCGACCCCGCAGATCTCCCGCTCCGTGTCCCGCCGGACCAGCAACATGTCCAGCGCCGCGTCGTACAGCTCCTTGCGGGCCCGGGGGAGCTGCATCCGCCGGTCCTGGTTCAGCGCGCACAGCAACGCGCACATCAGCGGATTGGTCGCCAGCCGGGCCAGATCCCGCCGGGAGGACACCGCTTCCAGCAGCGACGCCTCGTACGCGTCCACCTCCTGCCCCTGGACGCGCGCGGCGGCGTGCCAGTGCTCCACGAAGGCACGGATGTCCCGCTGCTCCATCGGCAGCATCGCGTGCGTGGCGAAACCCAGGCCCGCGAGCCAGTCCTCCGGGACGGCAGAGGGGCGGGTCGTCACCACGTAACGGGCCTTCGGGAAGGCGGAGACGAGAGACCGCAGCCAGGTTTCCGTACGGGCGCGCAACCGCTGCGGGACCTCGTCCACACCGTCCACCAGGACCAGCGCCCGGCCGCTCAGCATGAGGTCCTCGACCCAGCCCGACGGCGCGGACAGCGGTACGCCGCCCGCGCGCAGGAAGTCCTCCGGCAGGGGCAGGTCGCCCGACGCGGTGAAGGAGCGCAGCCGCAGTACGAACGGGACGCCGGTGCTCCACGGGCCGTCGGTCTGCCGGGCGGCGTTCAGGGCCAGCCACTGCATCAGGGTCGATTTCCCGGAGCCCGCCGGGCCGCGCAGCAGGATGCGGTCGGCCGAGGCGAGGGCCTGCTCGGCCCGGAGCTGGGTCCGGTGCGCGGCCGGCTCGCCGGGCAGCAGCGGCTGCTCACCGCTGACCGCGAGGCTGATGTACGCCACGTCCAGCGGCCACTCCTGGTGGGAGCGGCTCAGGGTCAGCCCGAAGAGCTGGAGGCGGCCGTGGGTGCGGGCGACGTACTGCGCGTAGCGCTCCTCGAAGGCGTACGCCGTCCCGTCCCCGGTGGCGCCCAGCCGGTCCACCGCCCGCGCCAGTTCGCCCGTTCGCCGGACCAGTTCCACGTCCGCCCGGGCCCCGAAGCCCGGCAGGGTCGTCACGTACTCCACCGCGTGCGCGCAGCACAGTCGGATCAGGCGGCCGTACAGGGCCTCCGCGGCCGGGGCGAGGCCCGCCGGGGGCGGGGGCAGGGTCGCCGCCAAGGCCGTCGGGTCGAGGTCCGCCGCGAAGAGGGCCTTCGCGTCCAGGGCGCCGAGCGCAGCGAAGCCGTCGCCGACCGCGTCCAGTGCGGCCAGCCGCTCGTGCTCCGGCAGCGCCGCGCATTCCGGGCCGAGTCGCGCCGCCAGGGTTTCGGTCAGGCGCCGCATCTCGCCGGCTCCGAGTTCCGCCGGGGGCTTGCGCCGGCGCGGGGCCGGCCGTGCCGGATCGGCTGCCAGGCCCGCTCCCGGGGCCCGCGCGAGGAGGGACTTCACCAGTGTCCCCGCCGCCGTCCCGGCCACCCGTAAGAGAACCGTCTCGATGCCCGTCATACCCCGCCCTCCCCTTGGCTCGGACATCATCTCGCGAACCGCTGGTAACCCCGATGGATACCGATCGGTAACAACCCCTAGCGGCACCCCCGAGGGCGCCTCTATGGTGCGGGACATGCCGAACCTGCCCGATGTCGTGCTGTGGTCCATACCTGCCTTTGTGCTGCTCACCGTCATCGAGGTGGTGAGCTACCGGCTCCATCCCGACGAGGACGCCGCCGGCTACGACACCAAGGACGCCGTCACGAGCGTCACCATGGGGCTGGGCAGTATCGGCTTCGATCTGCTCTGGAAGATCCCGGTCGTCGCCGTCTTCACCGCGGTCTACGAACTGACCCCGCTGCGCGTGCCGTTCCTGTGGTGGACCGCCCTGCTGATGCTGCTCGCGCAGGACTTCCTCTACTACTGGCAGCACCGCCTCCACCACGTGATCCGCATCCTGTGGGCCTGCCACGTGGTCCACCACAGCAGCGAGCGGTTCAACCTCACCACCGCCCTGCGCCAGCCCTGGACCAGCGCCACCACCTGGTGGTTCTACCTGCCCATGGTGGCTCTCGGGGTACACCCGGCGGCGATCCCGTTCTGCTACGGACTCAACCTCCTCTACCAGTTCTGGGTCCACACCGAGCGCATCGGGAAGCTGCCGCGGCCCTACGAGTACGTCTTCAACACCCCCTCCCACCACCGCGTCCACCACGCCTCGCAGGGCGGCTACCTGGACCGCAACTTCGGCGGCATCCTGATCGTCTGGGACCGGATGTTCGGTTCCTGGGTGGGGGAGACGGACAAGCCCGTCTACGGACTGACCAAGAACATCGGCACCCACAACCCGCTGCGCGTGGCCACCCACGAGTACGCCGCCATCGCCCGCGACGTGCGTGCCGCCGGGAGCTGGGGCCAGCGGGCCGGACACGTCTTCCGCGGCCCCGGCTGGCGGCCCGCCGCCACGGATGCGCCCGCCCCGGCGGCTGCCGAGTCCGCACCCGCCCCGGCGCCCACCGCCGCACCCGCACCCGCCGACGCCGCCCCGGCCGTACAGGAGACCACCGCGTGAGCACCGCCGAGTCCCCGGGCCGACCCGCCCCCGCATGGGCCGCGGACCGGGCACCGGCCGGCCCGTCGCGCCTCGGGCACATCGCCCTCGTGGCCTTCGTCGTGGCCGCCGCCCTCGACCTCGGCTCGCTGCTGGCCGGCTGGCACCTCGGGCACGTCATCGCCAAGCCGCTCCTGATGCCGCTGCTCGTGACCCACATGGCCACCCGCGGCGCGCCCCGCCTGCTGCTCGCCGCCCTGCTGTTCGGCTGGGGCGGGGACCTGGCCCTGCTCTTCGACGCCGACATCGCCTTCCTCGTCGGCATGGGCTCCTTCGCCGTCGGGCACGTCTGCTATCTCGTCCTCTTCGGCAAGCGGCCCGCGAACCCGCTGCTCGGGGGCGCGTACCTGCTCGCCCTCCTCGGGACCGTCGCCCTGCTGTGGTCCGATCTGCCGGCCGACCTGCGGATCCCCGTGGCCGGCTACAGCCTGCTGCTCACCGCCATGGCGTTCCGCTCCAGTGCGCTCGGCCTGCGGGCCGGCATCGGTGGCGCGCTGTTCCTGCTCTCCGACACCCTCATCGCCTCCGGTGTCGCCGAATGGCCCCAGCTGCCCCGCCCGGACTTCTGGATCATGGCCACCTACCTGGCCGCCCAGTACCTCCTGGCCACTGGTTCGACCACGCGGGAAGCAGGCGTACGGTAGGACGGTTCCACAGTCGTACAAGACTGAACGACCCCGATCCGGAGGACTGCACCACCATGCGCGCCACCGTCATCCACGCCCCGCACGACATACGCGTGGAGGAGGTGCCCGACGCTGCGATCCAGCGCCCCGAGGACGCCGTCGTCCGCGTCCTGCGTGCCTGTATCTGCGGCAGCGACCTGTGGGCCTACCGCGGCGAGGCCGCGCGTAAGCCCGGCCAGCGCATCGGCCACGAGTTCCTCGGCATCGTCGAGGAGACCGGCTCCGCCGTCACCGACCTGCGCGCCGGCGACCTGGTCGTCGCGCCCTTCATGTGGTCCGACGGCACCTGCGAGTACTGCGCCGAGGGCCTCTTCACCTCCTGCGAGCACGGCGGCTTCTGGGGCTCGGTCGGCCACGACGGCGGCCAGGGCGAGGCCGTCCGCGTCCCGCACGCCGACGGCACCCTCGTGAAGCTGCCCGCCGAGGCCGTCTCCGACGACCACCTGCTGACCGCGCTGCTCGCGCTGTCCGACGTCATGGGCACCGGCCACCACGCGGCGCTGGGCGCCGGCGTCCGCGAGGGCTCCACGGTCGCCGTCGTCGGCGACGGCGCGGTCGGCCTGTGCGGCGTGCTCGCCGCCAAGCGCCTGGGCGCCGAGCGGATCATCGCGCTGGGCCGGCACACCGTACGTACGGACATCGCCAAGCTCTTCGGGGCCACCGACGTCGTCGCCGAGCGCGGCGAGGCCGCCGAGGCGGCCGTGCGCGAGCTCCTGGGCGGCCGGGGCGCGCACGCCGTCATCGAGGCGGTCGGCACCGAGCAGTCCATGCGCACCGCCGTGAACATCACCCGCGACGGCGGGGCCATCGGCTACGTCGGCGTCCCGCACGGCAGCGGCACGGGCCTCGACCTCGGCGTGATGTTCGACCGCAACATCACCCTGCGCGGTGGCGTGGCCCCGGTCCGCGCCTACATCCCGGAGCTGCTGAAGGACGTCCTCAGCGGCGTGATCGACCCGGCGCCCGTCTTCGACCGGACCGTGTCCCTCGACGAGGTCCCGGACGGCTACCGGGCGATGGACGACCGCAGCGCGCTCAAGGTCATGATCAAGCCCTGACCCGCGGAACGAAGGGGCCGGGCCGGGCGGGGAGCACCCCGCCCGGCCCGGCCCCTTTCCTTCGTGCCGGTGTGACCGGTCCTACTTCACGGCCTTGAGCGCGTCGATCACGCCGTAGCCGTAGTAGCCCGTCTGACCCCACTTGCTCGCGCAGGTGGTGGCGTCGACCAGGGTGCCCGCGGCGTTGTATATCTGCGTCGGGCAGGCCGCCTTCGTGGACTGGGCCTTCAGCATCGCCTGGAGCTGCGAGGGCGTGGCCGACGGGTGTGCGCTCTTGAGGAGCGCCGCGACGCCCGCGACGTGCGGGGCGGCCATCGAGGTGCCCTGCTTGTAGCCGTAGCCCCCGCCCGGGACGGTCGACAGCACGCGGCCGTTGGCGTCCGGGGTGTCCGGGACCTGCCACTTGTCACCGCCGGGGGCGGCGACGTCCACGACCCCGAGGCCGTAGCTGGAGTAGTACGAGCGCAGGCCCTTGTCACCGGTCGCCGAGACGGTCACCACACCCGGCAGCTGGGTCGGCAGGTCCAGGCAGACCTTCGGGTCGATGGTGCGCGGCACCGGGGTGGTGTCGTTCGGGCTGGTGTCGTCGACGAGGGAGTCGGCCGCCAGGTCCTGGTCGGAGTTGCCGGCCGAGGCGATGTGGAGCGTGCCCTTGCGCTCGGCGTACTTGGTGGCCCGGCCGATGGCCTCCACCAGCGCCTTCTGGCCGTCGTCGGTCTTGCAGTTGAAGAGGTACGGGTCGACGTAGTAGCTGTTGTTGGTCACCTCGATCCCCTTCTCGGCGGCGAACATGAAGCCGCAGACGACCGCCTCGGTGTAGAAGAGGCTGGTCCCGGGCTCGCTCACCTTGATCGCGGCGATCTTCACGCCCGGCGCGACACCACTGACGCCGATGCCGTTGCGCGCGGCCCCGATGGTGCCCGCCACGTGCGTGCCGTGGTCGCTGCCGTCGGCGTACGGGCGCCAGGCGCCCTCGGTGGTGTCGGCGACGCCCCCCACGCAGTTGGCGGACTGGCCCTTGGAGAAGTTCGGGGCGAGATCGGGGTGGGTGTCGTCGACCCCCGTGTCGATGATGCCCACGGTGACGTTCCGGCTGCCATCGTTGATCTTGTGAGCCTTGTCGGCCTTGATCGTCCGCAGGTCCCACTGGTTGGGCTCCAGCGGCTCCTGACCCTCCTGGGCCGCTGCCGCCGCCTTGGCGGCGTCCGCCGCGCTCAGCTGCTGGGTCGCGCCCTCGTCGGTGGTCCGCGCCGCCGTCATCGGGGCCGTCCGGGTGGCACCGACCGACACGAACAGGCCGCGCTGGGCTCGCAGCTGCTTGGCGAAGTCGGGGTTCTGGGAGTGTGCGACCACGACCCCGATCTGCTCATAGGCCGTCACCACCGTTCCGCCGGCCCGCTCGACGGCCTTCTTCGCCGCCTTCATCGTGGCGTACGCGTTCAGGTTGGCCACGTACGACAGCTTGGGGCCGGAGGTGTCGGCCTTCGAGGCCGGCGCCGCGTCGGCCGTGGTGCCCAGCGGGGCGGCCGAGGCCGAGACCACGGGCAGGAAGGCGAGCGAGGCGGTGAGCGCCAGGCCGACCGGTACGGCGAGAGCACGGCTGCGCTTCTTGGGCGCACGCGACCCCAGCTGATCCATGGGTTCTCCAGATCATCTCGGAATGGGAAAAAGCCGTCCGGACGCGATCGCGTCGGACGGGTTCATGACAAGTGAACCTAGCGTCGCCGTTCGCCTCTACGCCATCAGTTCGAGAAATCAGTTCCCCAAGAATCACCGGGTGTTGAACCGTCCCGACGCGCCGTCCGTGCCGTTGACAGGGGGGATCGGCACCACCGTCCCCCCACACGGAGGTTGTTTTGTCCGTCGTCCCCACCGCACCCGCGTCACAAGGAGAGCCCCCCGTGACCACCGAAGCAGCGCCGCCGCCGGGCAGCGCGGGAACGCCACCGACGGCCCCCACGGCCGATGACTACGCGAGCGTCCAGCAGAGCCCCGAATTCGGCGAACTGCGCAGCTCCTACCGCTCCTTCGCCTTCCCGCTCACCGTGGCCTTCATCGCCTGGTACCTGCTCTACGTCCTGCTGTCCAACTACGCGGGCGGCTTCATGGGGACCAAGCTCTTCGGCAACATCAACGTCGCCCTCGTGCTCGGCCTCGCCCAGTTCGCGACGACCTTCCTGATCGCCTGGTTCTACGCGCGCTACGCGGCCACGAAGCTCGACCCCAAGGCGGAGGCCATCAAGGCACGGATGGAGGCCGCCGAATGAGCAGCGCGCACCACCTGACGACGGTCGCCGCGGGAGCCTCCGAGCACCGCCCGCTGATCATCACCCTGTTCGGACTGTTCGTCGTCGCCACCCTGATCATCACCGTCTGGGCCGGCCGCCAGACCAAGGGCGCCGCCGACTTCTACGCGGGCGGCCGCCAGTTCACCGGCTTCCAGAACGGCCTCGCCATCTCCGGCGACTACATGTCGGCCGCGTCCTTCCTCGGCATCGCCGGAGCCATCGCCCTCTTCGGCTACGACGGCTTCCTCTACTCCATCGGCTTCCTCGTCGCCTGGCTGGTCGCCCTGCTGCTCGTCGCCGAGCCGCTGCGCAACTCCGGCCGCTACACGATGGGCGACGTCCTCGCGTACCGGATGCGCCAGCGGCCCGTCCGTACCGCCGCCGGCACCTCCACCATCGTGGTCTCGATCTTCTACCTGCTCGCCCAGATGGCCGGCGCCGGTGTGCTCGTCTCGCTGCTCCTGGGCATCACCAGCGACGGCGGCAATGTGGCCGTGGTCGCTCTGGTCGGCGTCCTGATGATCGTCTACGTGACCATCGGCGGCATGAAGGGCACCACCTGGGTCCAGATGATCAAGGCGGTGCTGCTGATCGCGGGCGCCCTGCTGATCACCCTGCTGGTGCTGGTGAAGTTCAACTTCAACATCTCCGACCTGCTGGGCAAGGCCGCCGAGAACAGCGGACAGGGGGCGAAGTTCCTCGAACCGGGGCTCAAGTACGGCAAGGACTCGACCTCCAAGCTGGACTTCATCTCGCTGGGCCTGGCCCTCGTCCTCGGCACCGCCGGCCTGCCGCACATCCTGATCCGCTTCTACACGGTGCCCACCGCGCAGGCCGCCCGTAAGTCCGTCCTGTGGGCCATCGGCATCATCGGCGGCTTCTACCTGATGACGATCGCCCTCGGCTTCGGCGCCGCGGCACTGCTCGACCGCGCCGAGATCATCAAATCCAACAAGGCCGGCAACACCGCCGCCCCGCTGCTCGCCCAGGCCGTCGGCGGCGGCCCCGACTCCACCGGCGGCGCCATCCTGCTCGCGGTGATCTCCGCCGTCGCCTTCGCCACCATCCTGGCCGTCGTCGCGGGCCTCACCCTCGCCTCCTCCTCGTCCTTCGCGCACGACCTGTACGTGAACGTGATCCGCAAGGGCAAGGCCACCGAGAAGGAGGAGATGCGCGCGGCCCGCTGGTCCACCGTCGTCATCGGCGCCGTGGCCATCGGCCTGGGCGCGCTGGCCCGCGACCTGAACGTGGCCGGCCTGGTCGCGCTCGCCTTCGCGGTCGCCGCCTCCGCGAACCTGCCGACCATCCTCTACAGCCTCTTCTGGAAGCGCTTCACCACCCAGGGCGCGCTCTGGTCCATCTACGGCGGACTGATCTCGGCCGTCGGCCTGGTGCTGTTCTCCCCGGTCGTGTCCGGAAAGCCCACCTCGATGTTCAAGGACGCCGACTTCTTCTGGTTCCCGCTGGAGAACCCGGGGATCATCTCGATCCCGCTCGGCTTCCTCCTGGGGTGGCTGGGCACCGTCCTCACCAAGGAGGAGGCCGACCCCCAGAAGTTCGCCGAGCTGGAGGTGCGCTCCCTCACCGGAACCGGGGCGCACTGACATCCTCCGAACACCCAGCGTGGCCGCGTGGTAGGTCCCTACGACGCGGCCACGTCACGTCTCGTTCATTCGGGCACCTCTCGATGACACACGCGTCACGTAGTCTCGAAATAGAACGCGTGCAGTAGATCCAATGTCCGCGCGTACCTCTACTTCCGGACAGGGGAGGGGGCCCACAGTGCTTCTCGACACCTATGGCCGCGTGGCCACTGACCTGCGCGTCTCACTGACCGACCGGTGCAATCTGCGCTGCACCTACTGCATGCCCGAAGAGGGGCTGCAGTGGCTCGGCAAGTCGGACCTGCTCAGTGACGACGAGATCGTCCGGCTGATCCGCATCGCGGTCACACAGCTGGGGATCACCGAGGTCCGCTTCACCGGTGGTGAGCCGCTGCTGCGGCCCGGCCTGGTCGGGATCGTCGAGCGGTGCGCGGCCCTGGAGCCCCGCCCCAAGATGTCGCTCACCACCAACGGCATAGGCCTCAAGCGCACCGCCCGGGCACTGAAGGCCGCCGGCCTGGACCGGGTGAACGTGTCCCTGGACACCCTGCGGCCCGAGGTCTTCAAGACCCTCACCCGACGCGACCGGCACAAGGACGTCATCGAGGGCATGGCCGCCGCCCGCGAGGCCGGTCTCACCCCCGTCAAGGTCAACGCCGTCCTCATGCCCGGCCTCAACGACGACGAGGCCCCCGACCTGCTGGCCTGGGCCGTGGAGAACGAGTACGAGCTCCGCTTCATCGAGCAGATGCCGCTCGACGCCCAGCACGGCTGGAAGCGCGACGGCATGATCACCGCCGGGGACATCCTGGAGTCCCTGCGCACCCGCTTCACGCTCACCGAGGAAGGCGCCGTCGAGCGCGGCTCCGCCCCGGCCGAGCGCTGGGTGGTCGACGGCGGCCCGGCCACCGTCGGCGTCATCGCCTCGGTCACGCGCCCGTTCTGCGGCGCCTGCGACCGCACCCGGCTCACCGCCGACGGCCAGGTGCGTACGTGCCTGTTCGCGACCGAGGAGTCGGACCTGCGCGCCGCCCTGCGCTCGGGCGCCCCGGACGAGGAGATCGCCCGACTGTGGAAGGTCGCGATGTGGGGCAAGAAGGCCGGGTCCGGTCTCGACGACCCGTCCTTCCTGCAGCCCGACCGCCCGATGTCCGCGATCGGCGGCTGACCCGCCCCGGGGGCGCGGGCGCCGTCGGTGCGGGCGGTCAGCGGGGGCGTTCCGAGCCCTCCGGCTGCACCCACTCGTCCAGCTTCACGACGTCCTTGAGGAAACCGCGGACCCCCAGGAACTGGGAGAGGTGTTCGCGGTGCTCCTCGCACGCCAGCCAGGTCTTGCGCCGTTCCGGCGTGTGCAGCGTCGGGTTGTTCCACGCCAGGACCCACACGGCCGCGTCACGGCAGGCCTTGGCGGAGCAGGTGGGATTCTCGTCGGGGCCGGAGGCGTTGGAGGAAGTCACGGCCCCACATTAGAACGGAATGGCGACGCCGAGCAGCCACGGGGGGAGCTGCCCGGCGTCGGTCCGTCGCTCCGACGGGGGATGCGGAGCGCGTGAGCAGTATGTCACGCAGGACCCGGTGGAGTGCACCGGAACTTCATGATTGATCTGAGCTTTTATTGAGGTTTCCGGCGTCCAGCGCCGGTCGTACGGGAGCCGGAACGAAGTGCGAGGGAAGCGAGGGCGTCGACTCGCGTCCGGCGTTGGCGATGACCACGGCCACGTACGGGAGCAGGGCGCCGGCCACGAGCGTCACGATGGCCACCGGGCGCTGCACGTTCCACAACAGCACGGTCGCGATGACCGAAAGGGTCCTGATCGCCATCGAGATCACGTACCGGCGCTGACGGCCCCGCACGTCCTCGTCGAGCCCCATCCGCGCACCGGTGATCCGGAAGACCTCGGCCCCGTTCCGCTTCTGCCGCTTCGTCCGCTCCACGCTCCACCACCCGATCGCCCGCCGGGCGCTCCCGGCCCGGACCCCTCCCACGGTACGCCCGCCCCCCTGCTGTGAGGAGAGGGGGGACCCCCGTACGGAGCTGTCCGAAATGCGCGGTACGCCGGATGGGTCGAAACTGGGCCCACGTGCGCACAACGCGCCAGGAGGAGGCTCGACATGGGTTGGTTGTGGGCGATCATCGTCGGTTTCGTGCTGGGGCTGATAGCCAAGGCCATCCTGCCGGGCAAGCAGCACCAGCCGCTGTGGCTGACCACGCTCTTCGGCATCGCCGGTGCCGTCCTCGGCAACGCGGTGGCCACATGGATCGGTGTCGGCGAGACCAAGGGCATCGACTGGACCCGCCACCTGCTGCAGATCGTCGGTGCGGTCGTCATCGTCGCGCTCGGCGAGATGGCGTACGGAGCGATCAAGGGCAAACGGCAGACGACCTGACGTACCGCGGGTCACGACGAAGGGGCCGGCCCGGACCACGTGTCCGAACCGGCCCCTCCGCCGTGTTCCGCCGTACCGCCGCGCGTCCTACGACGCGTCAGGCGCCGGTGACCTCCACCGCGGCCAGGTTCTTCTTGCCCCGACGCAGCACCAGCCAGCGCCCGTGCAGCAGGTCCTTCTCGGTCGGGACCGCGTCCTCGGCGGTGACCTTCGCGTTGTTCACGTAGGCGCCGCCCTCCTTCACGGTCCGGCGGCCGGCCGACTTGCTCGCGACCAGGCCGGTCTCCGCGAGCAGGTCCACCACCAGGCCGAGCTCCGTCACCTGGGCGTGCGGCAGCTCGGACAGGGCCGCGGCCAGCGTGGCCTCGTCAAGCTCCGCCAGGTCACCCTGACCGAACAGCGCCTTCGACGCGGCGATCACGGCGGCGCACTGGTCGGCGCCGTGCACGAGCGCGGTCAGCTCCTCGGCCAGCGCCCGCTGGGCGGCGCGCGCCTGCGGCCGCTCGGCGGTCTGCGCCTCCAGTGCCTCCAGCTCCTCAGGGGACTTGAAGGACAGGATCCGCATGTAGGTGGAGATGTCGCGGTCGTCCACATTCAGCCAGAACTGGTAGAACGCGTACGGCGTGGTCATCTCCGGGTCGAGCCATACGGCGCCGCTCTCGGACTTGCCGAACTTGGTGCCGTCCGCCTTGACCATCAGCGGGGTCGCCAGCGCGTGCACGACCGCACCCGGCTCGACCCGGTGGATCAGGTCGAGCCCGGCCGTCAGGTTGCCCCACTGGTCGGAGCCACCCTGCTGGAGCACGCAGCCGTAGCGCCGGTACAGCTCCAGGAAGTCCATGCCCTGGAGCAGCTGGTAGCTGAACTCGGTGTAGCTGATGCCCTGGTCGGAGTCGAGCCGCTTGGCGACCGAGTCCTTCGTGAGCATCTTGTTGACGCGGAAGTGCTTGCCGATGTCCCGCAGGAACTCGATGGCGGACAGGCCCGCCGTCCAGTCCAGGTTGTTCACCATCAGCGCCGCGTTCTCGCCCTCGAAGGACAGGAACGGCTCGATCTGGGTGCGCAGCCGGTTCACCCAGTTCGCGACGGTCTCCGGGTCGTTCAGGGTCCGCTCGGCCGTCGGTCGCGGGTCGCCGATCTGCCCCGTGGCCCCGCCGACCAGCGCCAGCGGCCGGTGACCGGCCTGCTGGAGCCGGCGCACGGTGAGCACCTGGACCAGGTGCCCCACGTGCAGCGAGGCCGCGGTCGGGTCGAAGCCGCAATAGAAGGTGACCGGACCGTCCGCGAAGGCCTTGCGCAGGGCTTCTTCGTCGGTGGACTGGGCGAAGAGCCCGCGCCACTTCAGTTCGTCGACGATGTCAGTCACGGTCGTGACTCTCCTTGAGAGATGGAGTGAGTAGGGATGCGGATGAGGGGTCTACCCGCACATTCTAGGTGGTCAGACGCCCTTGCTCACCGAACTCATGTTGAAATCCGGGATACGCAGCGCCGGCATCGCGGCGCGCGTGAACCAGTCGCTCCACTCGCGCGGCAAGGTCTTCTCGGTCCGGCCGGCCTCCGAGGCCCGCGACAGCAGGTCCACGGGGGACTCGTTGAACCGGAAGTTGTTGACCTCGCCGACGACCTGCCCGTTCTCCACCAGGTAGACGCCGTCCCGGGTCAGGCCCGTCAGCAGCAGCGTCGCCGGGTCCACCTCGCGGATGTACCAGAGGCAGGTCAGCAGCAGACCCCGCTCGGTGGCCGCGACCATCTCGTCGAGGGACTTCTCGCCGCCCGCGTCCAGGATCAGGTTCCCGAAGCCGGGGGAGAGCTGCATCCCGGTCAGGCCCGCCGTGTGCCGGGTCGTGCTCAGCCGGTTCAGGTGACCGTCCGCGATCCACTCGGTCGCCGGGACCGGCAGACCGTTGTCGAACACCGAGGCGTCGTCGCCGGAGCTGTGCGCGATCACGAACGGCGCGGACTCCAGGCCCGGCGCGTTCGGGTCGCTGCGCAGGGAGAGCGGCAGCTCGGACAGCTTCTCGCCGAGCCGGGTGCCACCACCGGGCTTGGAGAAGACCGTACGGCCCTCCACCGCGTCCCGGGCCGCCGCCGACCACATCTGGTAGATCAGCAGGTCCGCCACGGCGGTCGGCGGCAGCAGGGTCTCGTACCGGCCCGCGGGCAGGTCGATCTTCCGCTCCGCCCAGCCGAGGCGCACGGCCAGCTCCGCGTCCAGCACGGTCGGGTCCACGTCCTTGAAGTCCCGGGTGGAGCGGCCCGCCCAGGCGGAGCGCTGCCGGTCCGGGGACTTCGCGTTGAGCTCCAGCGTGCCGTTCGGCTGGTCGTGGCGCAGCCGCAGGCCCGTCGAGGTGCCGACGTACGTGGAGACCAGCTCGTGGTTGGCGAAGCCGTACAGCTCCCGGCCGCCCTCGCGGGCCCGGGCGAAGGCCTCGCCGAGGGCCGGGGCGAAGTCCGCGAAGACCGCCGAGCTCGTCTCGGCCGGGGCGTCGGTGAAGTCCGGCGAGGCCGGGGTCCCGGTGACCAGCCGCTGGGCGTCCTCGGCCGGGCCCGCCCCGCGGGCGGCCGCCTCGGCGGCCCGGACCAGCGGCTCCAGGTCGTCCGCGGTCACGGCGGAGCGCGAGACGACCCCCGAGGCCGTGCCCTCCTTGCCGTCGACCGTGGCGATGACCGTCAGGGTCCGGGATCGGGTCACGCCGTTCGTCGTCAGGGCGTTTCCGGCCCAGCGCAGATTGGCGCTCGACCCCTCGTCGGCGATGACGACACAGCCGTCGGCGGTGGACAGCTCCAGGGCCCGCTCGACGATCTCGTGGGGCTTGGTGATGCGGTTCGTCGAGCTCATCGCCCGGCCTCCTGCGTGGTGTTCAGGATGTTCACGTCGCGGAACAGCGCGGACGGGCAGCCGTGCGAGACCGCCGCCACCTGGCCCGGCTGGGCCTTGCCGCAGTTGAAGGCGCCGCCCAGGACGTAGGTCTGCGGGCCGCCGACCTTCTCCATCGAGCCCCAGAAATCGGTGGTGGTGGCCTGGTACGCGACATCGCGCAGCTGACCGGCCAGCCTGCCGTTCTCGATCCGGAAGAAGCGCTGCCCGGTGAACTGGAAGTTGTAGCGCTGCATGTCGATCGACCAGGAGCGGTCGCCGACCACGTAGATCCCGCGCTCGACCCCGCCGATCAGGTCCTCGGTCGAGAGCCCGCCCGGATCCGGCTGGAGGGACACGTTCGCCATCCGCTGGACGGGCACGTGCCCGGGGGAGTCGGCGAAGGCGCAGCCGTTGGACCGCCCGAGGCCGGTCAGCTTCGCGATCCGCCGGTCCAGCTGGTAGCCGACCAGGGTGCCGTCCTTGACCAGGTCCCAGCTCTGCGCCTGGACGCCCTCGTCGTCGAAGCCGACGGTGGCCAGCCCGTGCTCGGCGGTGCGGTCACCGGTCACGTTCATGATCGGGGAGCCGTACTTGAGCTTGTTCAGCTGGTCGAAGGTGGCGAAGGAGGTCCCCGCGTACGCCGCCTCGTAGCCCAGCGCCCGGTCCAGCTCGGTGGCGTGGCCGATGGACTCGTGGATGGTGAGCCACAGATTGGAGGGGTCCACCACCAGGTCGTAGCGGCCGGCCTCGACGCTCGGCGCCCGCATCTTCTCGGCGAGCAGGCCGGGGATCTGCTCCAGCTCGGAGTTCCAGTCCCAGCCGGTGCCGGTCAGGTACTCCCAGCCGCGGCCGGCCGGCGGGGCGATGGTGCGCATCGAGTCGAACTCGCCGGTGGTGCCGTTCACGGCGACGGCGGTGAGCTGCGGGTGGATCCGGACCCGCTGCTGCGTGGTCGAGGTACCCGCGGTGTCCGCGTAGAACTTGTTCTCGTGGACGGCGAGCAGCGAGGCGTCCACGTGGGCCACCCCGTCGGCCGCCAGCAGGCGCGCGCTCCAGTCGGCGAGCAGCGCCGCCTTCTCCGCGTCCGGCACCTCGAAGGGGTTCACGTCGTACGCGGAGATCCACGTCCGGTCGGCGTGCACCGGCTCGTCGGCGAGCTCCACGCGCTCGTCCGACCCCGCGGCCTTGATCACCTGGGCGGACAGCTTCGCCATGGCCACGGCCTGCGAGGCCACCTTGGCGGCGGCGTCCATGGTCAGGTCCACACCGGAGGCGAATCCCCAGCTGCCCCCGTGCACGACCCGGACCGCGTACCCGAGATCGGTGGTGTCGGAACCACCGGCAGGCTTGGCGTCCCGCAGGCGCCAGGAGGCGCTGCGGATCCGCTCCAGCCGGAAGTCGGCATGCTCGGCACCCAGCGCGCGGGCCCGGGCGAGCGCCGCGTCGGCGAGCGCCCGCAGGGGCAGCGCGGCGAAGGCCGCGTCGATGGAATGGGGCACGGAAGTCCTCCCGTGGTCGGAGCCGGTCGCCCCGATCATGTCGCGATCAGGGCCGTTGTGCCTACATCTTTCTGTAGGGATTCGACAGAGCCGGTCGCAAGGCCCTGTCGGGGGTCGATTCTCCGTACGAGCGATGCGACCTATAGGTTTTTGGTATTCAGACCGCTAGCGAAAGGGTGATCCGTTGAGCCGCTCGGTTCTCGTCACCGGAGGAAACCGGGGCATCGGCCTCGCCATCGCCCAAGCCTTCGCGGAGGCCGGCGACAAGGTCGCGATCACGTACCGGTCGGGTGAGCCGCCGCAGGCCCTCACCTCGCTCGGTGTCCTGGCGGTGCGGTGCGACATCACCGACTCCGAGCAGGTGGAGCAGGCCTACAAGCAGATCGAGGACGCGCACGGCGCGGTCGAGGTGCTCGTGGCCAACGCCGGCATCACCAAGGACACGCTGCTGATGCGCATGTCCGAGGAGGACTTCACGTCCGTCCTCGACACCAACCTCACCGGCACGTTCCGGGTGGTCAAGCGCGCGAACCGGGGCATGCTCCGGGCCAAGAAGGGCCGCGTCGTCCTGATCTCCTCCGTCGTCGGGCTCCTGGGCTCGGCCGGCCAGGCCAACTACGCCGCCTCCAAGGCCGCGCTGGTGGGCTTCGCCCGCTCCCTCGCCCGCGAGCTGGGTTCCCGCAACATCACCTTCAACGTCGTCGCCCCCGGTTTCGTGGACACCGACATGACGAAGGTGCTCACCGACGAGCAGCGCGCGGGCATCGTGGGCCAGGTGCCGCTCGGCCGTTACGCGCAGCCCGAGGAGATCGCGGCAGCCGTCCGCTTCCTGGCGTCCGACGACGCCGCGTACATCACCGGAGCCGTCATTCCCGTTGACGGCGGATTGGGCATGGGTCACTGATCACCATGAGCGGAATTCTCGAGGGCAAGCGCATCCTCATCACGGGGGTGCTGATGGAGTCCTCCATCGCCTTCCACACGGCCCGGCTGGCCCAGGAGCAGGGCGCCGAGGTCATCCTCACCGCGTGGCCGCGTCCGTCGCTGACCGAGCGCATCGCGAAGAAGCTGCCGAAGCCGGTCAAGGTGATCGAGCTCGACGTCACCAACGACGAGCACCTGGCGCGCCTGGAGGGCCTCGTCCGTGACGAGCTCGGCGGCCTCGACGGCGTCGTCCACTCCATCGGCTTCGCGCCGCAGGACGCCCTCGGCGGCAACTTCCTGAACACGCCGTTCGAGTCGGTGGCCACCGCCATGCACGTCTCGGCGTTCTCGCTGAAGTCGCTGGCCATGGCCTGCAAGCCGCTGTTCCCGGCGGAGGGCGCGGCCATCGTCGGCCTCACCTTCGACGCGCAGTTCGCCTGGCCGCAGTACGACTGGATGGGCCCGGCCAAGGCGGCCCTGGAGGCCACCAGCCGCTACCTCGCCCGCGACCTGGGCAAGGAGAACATCCGCTGCAACCTGGTCTCGGCCGGTCCGATCGGCTCCATGGCCGCGAAGTCCATCCCGGGCTTCGGCGAGCTGGCGGAGGTCTGGAACACCCGCTCCATGCTGGACTGGGACATGAGTGACCCTGAGCCGACCGGCAAGGGCGTCGTGGCCCTGCTGTCCGACTGGTTCCCGAAGACCACCGGCGAGATCGTCCACGTGGACGGCGGCCTGCACGCGATGGGTGCCTGATCCCCGATCGGTCCCCCGCTTCGTACGGCGGCGGCCGCGCTTCCTTCCGGGAGGCGCGGCCGCCGCCGTTCGCGTGCTCCGCGGGGGCGTGTTCGATCGCATGTTCACCGGCCGACCGGATCTTCCCGAGTCGAAAACCGGGACAGATGCCTGCAAACTGACCGAGCCGGGATCTTCTCGGCTCCTGCGGGGAGGAGGTAGGAGTGCGCGCGAGACCGAGCCGAGCGGTATCCGTGCTGGTCACGTCCGTGATCCTGACCGGGCTCCTGGTCCCGGGAGCCGCAGCGCAGCCCGTGGGGGAGGAGCCCGCACCCGGACCCGAGGCGGCGACCCCCGCCGTCGTGGACCTCGCCGACATCCCCGCCGAACCCCCCGCGCAGCCCGCACGGCCCGCAGGGGGTGACCTCTTCGGCGCCGACTGCGACACCGTCATCCAGGGCTCCCAGGTGTCGGCGTACTGCCACAACGCCTACCCGGAGACCGACCTCGTACGGCTGCACGTCGAATGCGACCGCTGGTGGGACGTGGACGGCGACGGCGTCGCCGTGGCCATCGGTCCGGCCGGCCGGACCGAGCTCGTCGGCCGCTGCTGGAAAGAGGTCCGCTCGGCCTGGGTCAGCCACCGGCGCCCGTGAGTGGGGCGTCCGCCGCGGGCTCCCCGGTCTCCACGGGTTCGCCGTTCTTGCCGTTCTTGCCGAGGCAGGCGAAGGGGTAGCCCGCGGCCTCCGAGGCCGCCGCGTCCCCGTCGCCCCGTCGGATCGCCTCGATCAGCCGAGCGTGGTCCAGATGGGCGGAAGGGTGCAGCTCGGTCCCCACGTCCGCCCGCAGCCAGTCGGCCACCAGGTCGCCGAGGTCCGCGTACAGCTCGATCAGCACGTCGTTGTGCGAGGCGGTCACCACCGCCATGTGCAGACTGACGTCCGCCGCCACGAACACCTCCGCGTCCCCGCTCGCCCAGGCCTCCTCGCGGCGCGCCAGCAGGGCGTCCAGCTGTACGAGGTCCCGCTCGGTGCGCCGCTCCGCCGCCAGCCGGGCGGCCGAGGACTCCAGCGTCGACCGCAGCTCGGCGATGTGCCGGGGCTCGGCCCCGGCGAAGCGGCGGTGCATCACGCCGGCCAGCTCGCTGGTGGCGATGACGTACGTCCCCGAGCCCTGCCGGATGTCGAGCAGCCCGTTGTGCGCCAGTGCCCGAACGGCCTCGCGCACCGTGTTGCGGGCGACCCCGAGCAGCTCGACGAGCTCCGGCTCGGTCGGGATGCGGGCGCCGACCGGCCACTCGCCGGAAGTGATCTGGTTCCGCAGCTGGGCGATCACCTGATCGACGAGTGCGGAGCGCCGGGGCGAGGTCAGCGGCATGGGTTCCCCTCAAGAGCGACTGGACAACCAATCATCCCATGATTCTATGATGGTTGAATGCCCGACGAAGAAACCCGGACCGTGAACCGCACGCCGGTCCTGCGCACCGCCCCCGACCGGCCCCTACCTACCCCCGCCCAGGCCACCCCCAGCCGGCTCGGCCCGGTGCTCGTCGTCGGAATCGTGCTGGCCGCCCTCAACCTGCGGCCCGCCATCACCAGCCTCGGCGCCCTCTTCGAGGAGACCCGCACGGGCCTCGGCATGAGCGGCACGGTCGCCGGAATGATCACCTCCGTCCCCGCCCTCTGCTTCGCCGTCTTCGGCGTCACCGCACCCCGGCTCTCCCGCCGCTTCGGCCCGGCCGTCGTCGTCTGCGCCGGCATGGTCGCGATCGCCGCCGGCCTGCTGATCCGGCCCTTCGCGAACGGCGCCGTCGGCTTCCTCGCCGCCAGCGCCCTGTCCCTGGCGGGCATAGCCCTCACCAACGTGCTGCTCCCGGTGATCGTCAAGCGCTACTTCCCGGACCGGGTCGGCACCATGATCGGCCTGTACTCCATGTCCCTGGCCGCCGGCACCTCCCTCGCCGCCGCCGCGACCGTCCCGCTGACCGACGCCCTCGGCGGCAGCTGGCGCACCGGCCTGCTGGTCTGGGCCGTGCTCGCGCTGCTCGCCGTACTGCCCTGGCTGCCCGTCGCCCGCGCCTCCCGGCGCGCCGACCGGGCCCGGGCCACCGCCGACCCCGCCGGCCCCGTCGCCCCGGGAGCCGGCCCGCGGGTCGTCCGTAGTCGCACCGCCTGGGTCCTGGCCTGCTACTTCGGCCTCCAGGCCACCGGGGCCTACATCACCATGGGCTGGCTCCCGCAGATCTTCCGCGACGCCGGGGTCTCCGCCTCCACCGCCGGAGTGCTCCTGGCCGTCACCATGGTCATGGGCGTCCCGCTGGCCTTCGTCATCCCGGGCCTCGCCGCCCGGATGAAGAACCAGGGCGCCATCGCCGTCACCCTCGGCGTCTTCGGCCTCGTCGGCTACGTCGGGCTCTACTTCGCCCCCGCCGCCGGCGCCTGGGCCTGGGCACTGCTACTCGGCATCTCCAACTGCGCCTTCCCGCTCGTCATCACCCTCATCGGGCTGCGCGCCAAGTCCCCGGCCGGCGTGGTCAAGCTCTCCGCCTTCGCCCAGAGCACCGGCTACCTCATCTCCATCCCCGGCCCCCTCCTCATCGGCACCCTCTACCAGCACAGCGGCGGCTGGGACCTGCCGCTCGCCCTCATGGCCGGACTGCTCCTGCCGCAGATCGTCCTCGGCGTCCTCGCCGGACGGGACCGCACGATCGAGGACGAATGCGGCATGGGAGACTGACCGGCATGTCGCCCGTACTTGAACCGAACCCGCAGAACGGCCGCAAGAAGCTCGGCCTCGTGCTCGGCGCGTTCCTCGCCGTGACCGTGATCATCTCCGTCATCGCCACGATCGCCTCCCCCTGAGCGCGGCGGTCCCGTGAGGGCGGACCCCAGGGGGAGAGTGGGGGTAACCCCACCACCCCCTAGGGGGTCAGGCTCAGGGTGAAGTGGGGTGTGCCCCGGATGGGAACCACCGCCCCGGATCCATAGATTCGTAGGCAGCGAATCAGTCCGGTCCACACCCACGGAGGCGGCCATGTCGGCCCCCACGCACCTCAGGCCCCTCCCGCCGGGCCCGTCCCGCTCCCGGGCCCGAGCCACCACCGCCGTCGGCACCCGACTGCACTGGTGGGCACTGGCCCTGCCCGCCCTCGCCTTCGGGCTCCTGCTGCTGCTCCTCGCCGGCTCCGGTGAGGCCCACGCGGCCACCGGTGAGGCCTCGGGCCTGGTCCAGGTCGCCGAGCAGCTCCTGCGCGCCGTCGGCTGACCTCCCGCGCTCCCTCAACAGCCTGCACCCCGTGGCTCGTTTCATGCGAAGCTGGGAGTCATGAGCGCCGACACACCCCGCAGGATCGCCCTCCTCCGGCACGCCAAGGCCGATTGGCCCGAGGTGTCCGACCACGATCGCCCGCTCGCGGAACGAGGCCGCAAGGACGCGCCGGCCGTCGGTCTGAAGCTCGCCGAAACCGGCATCGTCTTCGACCTGGCCCTGTGCTCCACCGCCGCCCGCACCCGCGAGACCTGGAAGCTCGCCGTCCAGGAGATGCCGCACCGGCCGAAGACCCACTACGAGGAGAGGCTCTACGACGCCTCGCTGGGCGAGCTCATCGCCCTGCTCAACGAGACCTCGGACGAGGTCTCCGACCTCCTCGTCATCGGGCACAACCCCGGCATGCACGCCCTCGCCGACGCCCTCTCGGGGCGCGCGGAGGGAGAAACCCTGACGCGTATGACCCGTACGGGTTTCCCGACCGCGGCCCTCGCGGTGGTCTCCTTCACCGGATCGTGGAAGTCCGTGGAGCACGGAGTGGGCACACTGCTCGACTACTGGACCCCCAAGGGCCTCTGACCGGCCGTCCCGGTACACCGCCCGCCCCCAGACATCGGCGGGCCCTGACATCGGCGGCCCCGGACGACGACGGGCCCCGGCAACCGCATCGGCTGCCGGGGCCCG
Organism: Streptomyces virginiae; assembly: GCF_041432505.1. Lineage (GTDB taxonomy): Bacteria > Actinomycetota > Actinomycetes > Streptomycetales > Streptomycetaceae > Streptomyces > Streptomyces virginiae_A. The sequence goes on along the minus strand of NZ_CP107871.1, from coordinate 2,335,175 downwards.
TTCGCGCGCTTCGGGGTCAGGCCAGGTCGGCGGCCTCGATCTCCTCGCGGGTGATCCCGAGCAGGTACAGCACCGCGTCGAGGAAGGGCACGTTCACCGCCGTGTGCGCGGCCTCGCGGACCACCGGCTTGGCGTTGAAGGCCACGCCCAGCCCGGCCGCGTTCAGCATGTCCAGGTCGTTGGCGCCGTCGCCGATCGCCACCGTCTGCGACAGCGGTACGTCGGCCTCCGCGGCGAAACGTCGCAGCAGCCGGGCCTTGCCCGCCCGGTCCACGATCTCGCCGGTGACCTTGCCCGTCAGCTTCCCGTCGACGATCTCCAGGGTGTTGGCGGAGGCGAAGTCCAGACCCAGCCGCTCCCGCAGATCGTCCGTCACCTGCGTGAAGCCGCCCGAGACCACACCCACCTGATAGCCGAGCCGCTTGAGCGTACGGATCAGGGTCCGCGCGCCCGGGGTCAGCTGCACCTCGGCGCGGACCTTGTCCACGACCGACGCGTCCAGGCCCGCGAGCAGCGCCACCCGGGCGTGCAGCGACTGCTCGAAGTCCAGCTCACCGCGCATGGCCCGCTCGGTGACCTCGGCGACCTCTGCCTCGCACCCGGCGTGCGCGGCGAACAGCTCGATGACCTCGTCCTGGATGAGGGTCGAGTCCACGTCCATGACGACCAGGCGCTGCGCCCGGCGGTGCAATCCGGCCGAGACCACGGCCACGTCCACGCCGATGTGCGCGGAGGCGGTGGCCAGCGCGGTGCGCAGCGGCTCGGTCTCGACACCGGAGACGGCGAACTCCACCGCCGTCACCGGATACTTGGCGAGGCGGAAGATACGGTCGATGTTGCCGCCGGTCTCGGTGATCCGGGACGCGATGGCGGCCGTGGACTCGGCGGTGAGCGGGTGCCCGAGCACGGTGACGTGCGAGCGGCCGCTGCCGCGCGGCCTGTTGTCACCGGTACCGGAGAGGATCTCGGCCTGCATCTTGAGGGATTCGGCCCAGCTGTGGACGGTGGCCCGCAGGTCGCCCTCGGCTCCGCCGGTGGGCTTGGTGACGAGGGCGCACAGGACGATGCGGCCACGGGTGACGACCTGCTCGATGTCGACGACGTCGACGGAGTAGGCGGCGAGGGTGTCGAACAGCCCGGCGGTGATCCCGGGACGGTCCTTGCCGAAGATCTTGACGAGGAGGGTGGGGACGTCGGAGGTCTGCGATGCGCTCATGGTGCCCTCACCGTATCTTCCCGGCCCGGCCCCCAGGACCCCCGTCCCACGTCTTGAACGATCACGCGTCGATCGGCCGGCGCGGCGGCCGCCGGCCCGCCTCACCGCGGGGGCGCCGGTGGTTTCGGTGGGGGCGGGGCTCCCGGCGGCGGAGGGGGAGTGAAGGGCTCCCGGCGTGGCGGCCTCGGTGGCCTCGACGGCCTGGGCGACCAGGGCGGTACGCCGGTCACGGTCACGTCCCAGGAACCGTCCACCTCCCCGCCCGATCCGGGCCACGGGCCGCGCGCGGGCCCGCCGTACGGTCCGGGCCCGCCGTACGGTCCGGGCCCGCCGTACGGTCCGGCCCCGGGGTACGCGGCCGTCGGCGCCTGGGGATCCGGCCACCCCGGCGCGGGCCCCGGCGCGCCGCCCCGGCCCGACAGGGCCGCCCGCCGTCGGCGGGTCAGCAGCGCACCCGCCGCGCCGGCCACCGCTCCCCAGAGCGTGCCCAGCAGCAGCGCGTACGCGACGTCCCCCCGCAGCTCCACCCCCGCGTCCACCGCTTCCACACCCGGCACCGGCACCGGCACCGCGAGCGAGGCGCCCGCCGAGAACCCCGTCAGCCACACCAGCACCGCCAAGGCCACCCCGGTGCCGGCCGACAGCCGCGCCGCGCACCCCAGGACCCCGCGCCCCGGTGTCCGTACGGCCGCCGCCACGCCCGCGTGGAGCAGCAGCAGGGCCGCCCCCGCGACCAGCAGCCAGACCCGCCCGTCGTACTCCGCCAGGCGGGCCACCGTCACCGGATCCCGCCCCGGGACCGCCACCAGATCGTCCAGCGGATCGGGCAGCAGCCGGGCCGGAGCCCCCGTGACCCGGCCGCGTACCGGCACGCCCAGTCCCAGCAGCACCCCCAGCCAGCTCCCGTTCGGCGCCCCCAGCAGCGCCCCGCCCAGCACCCGACGGGGATGGTCGTCGGCCGCCGCCGCCCACACCGCCGCGGCCCAGCCCGCCGCCACCGCGACCAGTGGCATCGCCACCACCGCCGAGACCACCGGACGCAATCGGGCCGCCGCGGCCGGCCCGCGCCGCGAGACCAGCAGCGCGAGCGCCAGTACGGCGAGCACCCAGAGCCCCGCGCCCAGCAGGGTCGGCCCGAGCTCCACCGAGAACCCCACCCGGGTCCGGGTCCCGATCAGGTCCCCGACGCGGTCCGGGAGCAGCCCGCCGATGTCGCCGATCCCCGGGATCTCGACCTTCGCGGGCGTCCGTGGCAGCGGCGGCGTCCCGTCGAGCGTGACCACGTCGTGCCCGACCCACGCCAGTCCGCCCGCCGTCGCGACGAACAGCACCGCGAGGACCACCACCCGGGCCGCCGTCTCGCCGTGGCCCGCGCCGGCCCGCAGCGAACGAAGGAACAGCGGGGCCAGGACCAGCGCTCCGGCCAGCGACACCCCCAAAGGCATCACGTCCAGGGAGGTTTCGGCGCCCGTCCCGATGACTCCGAGGACCGAGACGTCACCGGAGGGGGTCACGGTTCCACCGATCGCGAGGACCACCGCGGCGGCCGTCATCGCACCGAGCGAACCCTCCGCGGCACCGGCGCCCGCGGCGTCGACGCCCAGCAGGTGCAGCCCGAGTCCGGCCACCGCGGCCATCACGATCAGGGACCAGCCCACGGCGGCGACGGAGGACAGCAGCACGTCCCCCCAACGGATGCGGCGCATACGGTGAACCCCCGATGCCTACCGAGCGGTACGCGACGGGACCACCGGGCGAGAAGTCCCGTATCTCACTCTCCGGGTGACTTTCGACCCCGTCAACGGGCAGTCGTAGACGCCCCGGCAAGGCCCGGATTCCACATACGGCTGTAGGCCTGAAATAGTTCCCCCGGATGTTCGCCATCCCTAGACTCCCTGACGTCATGGGGGATTCTCGGGGGACTTAAGTGGGGCTGGAGTGCCGGAACTCGTACTGGAATTGAATGGAAGGACCTGGACGCTCGATCCGTCCAGGTCGTACTCGCTGGGGCGTGATCCCCAGGGAGACGTGGTGATCGACGATGCCAGGGTGTCGTGGCGGCATGCCACCATCGCCTGGAACGGCCGGGGTTGGGGCATCGAGGACCACGGCAGCACCAACGGCACCTACGTGCACGGGGCCAGGGTCCAGCAGACCGAGCTCGTGCCCGGCACGCCGGTCCACCTGGGCAACGCGACGGACGGCCCGCGGCTGAATCTGAGCACCGTCGGCGCCGCGGCGCCGCAGCCGGCCGTGGCACAGCAGGCCCCGGCCCAGGCGTACGCCCAGCCGCAGGCACCGGCCTACCAGGCCCCGCAGCAGCAGCCCCAGCACCAGGCCTGGGAACAGCAGCAGCACGCGCAGCAGCAGCCTCAGCAGCCGCAGGTCAACCTCCCGCACCAGCAGGGCGCCGCCGCTCCCCACCTGGCGCAGGGCGGGGCCCCGGCCTACGGGGACCGCAGCCCGACGACGTTCCACCAGCTCTCGCTGGGCCACGTCATGCGGATCGGCCGTGCGCTGGAGAACGAGCTGGTGGTCTCCGACCTCCAGGTCTCCCGCCACCACGCCGAGTTCCGCTCGATGCCCGGCGGCCGCTTCGAGATCCACGACCTCGGCAGCCACAACGGCACCTACGTCAACGGTCAGCCGCTGGCGAAGTCCGGCACCGCGCTGCTCGGCCCGAACGACATCGTCGGCGTCGGTCACTCGACGTTCCGGATCGTCGGCGACCGCCTCGAGGAGTTCGTCGACACCGGCGAGGTCTCCTTCTCGGCCCGCCACCTCACGGTCACGGTCGACGGCGGCAAGCAGATCCTCAAGGACGTCACCTTCGGCGTCCCGGAGAAGTCGCTGATCGGCGTCATCGGACCCTCGGGCTCCGGCAAGTCCACCCTGCTCAAGGCGCTGACCGGCTACCGGCCCGCCGACCAGGGCGACGTCCTCTACGACAACCGCAACCTGTACAAGCAGTTCGCGGAGCTCCGCCAGCGCATCGGCCTGGTCCCGCAGGACGACATCCTGCACAAGGAGCTGCGCGTCCGCACGGCCCTGAAGTACGCGGCCAAGCTGCGCTTCCCCGGCGACACCGCCGAGTCCGAGCGCGCCGCCCGTATCGACGAGGTGCTGCGCGAGCTCAAGCTCGACATCCACAAGGACAAGAAGATCACCGCGCTCTCGGGTGGTCAGCGCAAGCGCGTGTCCGTCGCCCTGGAGCTGCTGACCAAGCCGTCGCTGATCTTCCTGGACGAGCCGACCTCGGGCCTCGACCCGGGCATGGACCGCGACGTCATGCAGCTGCTGCGCGGCCTCGCCGACGACGGCCGCACGGTCCTCGTCGTCACCCACTCGGTCGCCGAGCTGGCGATCTGCGACAAGCTGCTGGTCATGGCCCCGGGCGGGTCGGTCGCGTACTTCGGTCCGCCGGACGAGGCGCTGAACTTCTTCGGCTACACCACGTGGGCGGACGTCTTCTCGGCCTTCGAGAACTACCGCGACTACGACTGGGCCGGCCGCTGGAAGGGCTCCCAGCACTACCAGCTCTACGCCGCCGACATCGACGCGGTCGCCCCGCAGTCCGTGGCGATGCCTCCGGCCCAGCACATGCGCCCGACCAAGCCGCAGGGCTGGGGCTCGCAGCTGTGGACGCTGATGCGCCGCTACACCTCGGTGATCGCGTCGGACGTGGGCTTCCTGGCCCTGATGGTGCTCCTGCCCGCCGTCCTCGGCGTGGTCTCCACGGTGATCCCCGCGAAGTTCGGCCTCGCGCCGCCGGTCGCGCCGGCCCGTTTCAACGGTGACGCCGGCACGATCATGCTGATCCTCGCGGTCGGCATGTGCTTCTCCGGCGCCGCCAACTCGGTCCGTGAGTTGATCAAGGAACGGGTCATCTACGAGCGAGAACGCGCGACGGGTCTGTACCGGTCCGCGTACCTGATGTCGAAGGTGATCGTCCTCGGCGTCATCACGGCCATCCAGGGCGTGATCATCTGCGCGATCGGCTTCTTCCCGCGCGACCTGCCCGCCGAGGGTCTGCTCATGCCGCCGGCCGTCGAGATCTGCCTGTCGGTCATCGCGCTCGGCTTCACGTCGATGATGTTCGGCCTGGTGATCTCCTCGCTGGTGAAGACCGCCGAGAAGACCATGCCGCTGCTGGTCATGTTCGCGATCGTCCAGGTCGTCTTCACCGGCATCCTCTTCCAGGTCTACGACTCCCCGGGCCTGGAGCAGTTCGCCTGGCTGATGCCGTCCCGCTGGGCCATCGCCGCCGCCGGCACCACGCTGAACCTCGGCAAGCTCATGCCGCCGTGGGACGCGGAGAACCCGACCAACACCGACCCGCTCTGGGACGCCACGGTCGGGCAGTGGAGCCTGAACATCACCATCCTGCTGCTCATCGGGGTCGCCTGCGGCTTCGCGGTGCAGCGCCTGCTGCGCCGCCACGAGCCCGAGGTCATGCGCGCGGGCAAGTAGCGGGCCAGTAGACGCGGGCGGGACGACCCGCGCGCACGCACGACAAACGCCTCAGGGCGGCATCCGGAGGTCCGGGTGCCGCCCTGAGGCGCATGGGGCTTCGGGTACGTCAGGGCCTAGTAGGCGCTGTTGACGTTGTCCATGGAGCCGTAGCGGTCGGCCGCGTAGTTGCAGGCGGCGACGATGTTGGCGACCGGGTCGTACTGGTCGAACTTGGTGCCCTTGACGTGGTACGCCTTGAAGGTCGGGTAGATGACCTGGAGCAGACCCTTGCTGGGGATGCCGTTCTGGGCGTTGATGTCCCAGTTGTTGATCGCCATCGGGTTACCGCTGGACTCGCGCATGACGTTCTTGTGGATCCCGGCGTAGGTGCCCGGAATGCCCTCCTTCTTCATGATGAAGAGGGCTTCCTTGATCCAACCGTCGAGGTTGTTCGCGAAGACCGGGGTGCGGGCGGCGGAGCGGCTGGCGGCAGCCTTCTGCTCGCGGGCCTTCTTCGCGGCGGCCTCGGCCTTGGCCTTGGCGTCGGCGTCGGCCTTGATCTTGGCCGCGGCCTTGGCGTTCGCCTGGGAGATGACCTGCTGTGCGGAGAGGTGGCCCTGCAGCGTCTTCGTCTGCGCGCCGTTGACGGCCTGGGTCCAGGCGACGGGGGCAGCGTTGATCGTCTGCGCCTCGGCGGCGTCGGCCGGTGCGAGGGAGAAGGCGACGGCGGCGGCGCTCAGCGTGGCGACACCGGCGATGGACAGCTTGTGTGCCTTCGTCAGACGACTGTGACCGGGGGTGCGGGAAGCAGACATGGCGGGGCAACCTCTTCGAATAGCGGGAGTCGCAGGAAGGCGCTTTGTGGATCCGGGGATCCGCGGTGCTGTGCGACGGGAGCAATTCTTAGCGGCGGCAAAATCCTGTGGCAAAGGTGTGACGTACGATCCCGCTTAGTGGATCACGCGCGGGCGCCGAGGCCCGATTTCAGGCCTCGGCGCTAGGTGGGACAGCACTGACAGGGTCTTTATTCGTCCACTAGGTAGCTTCGTAAGTGATGTGGGTCCTATGTGCGGGGTCACATCGGGCGGGGAGCCGTTTTACCGTGCGTTGCTGCCGCAATGCATATGGTCACCAATCTCATCCTTGAGTAGCAGATGGACGTCCCCGAACTCGTGCCACAGGCAGAGACGGGCCCGTGCCTCGGCATACCCGAGCCGTACCGCGGTCCGCCCCGCGACCGCCTCCAGCATCAGCAGATGGGAGGCCTCGGGCTCGTGCAGCCCGGTCAGCAGCCCGTCCACCACCCGCACCCCGCGCTCCGGGGTCACCACCAGATCGGTCCACCCGGCGGCCGGGCGCACCCGCCCCCGCGCGTCCGCCGCCGACTCCAGGGCCCGTACCGCCGTGGTCCCCACCGCGATGACCCTCCCGCCGGCGGCCCGCGCGGCGTTCACCAGCCCCGCCGTCGTGGCGGACACCTCGTACCGCTCCGGGTACGGCGGCTCGTGCGCCTCCTGCGAAGCCACCCCCGTGTGCAGGACCAGCGGGGCGAACTGCACCCCCCGGCTCACCAGCCGCGCCACCAGCTCCGCCGTGAAGGGCCGGCCCGCGCTCGGCATCTCCGCCGAGCCCGACCCGTCGGCGGCCGGCACCGCGAACACCGTCTGATAGGCCGAGAGCGGCTGGTCCCGCTCCGTGTACGCGTACCGGATCGGCCGCCCGTACGCCCGCAGCAGCGCCGGCACCCCGTCCGCCGCGGGGGAGGGGCGCGCCCACCACAGCCGGTCCGCGCCCGCGGCGAGGGGCTCCTCCAGGGTCAGGCGGTACCCGCCCGGCAGTTCCAGCACCGCCCCGGCCGGCCCCCCGGGGCGCCGCCGGGTCGTCCCGTCGCCGGCCGGGGCGCGCAGCTCCACCGCCCAGCGGCCTCCCCCGGACTTCGTCCGGGGGTGCCCCCTGTCGCCGCGGGTCGAGAAGTGCACCACCAGGTCCTCGCCGCCCAGCCGGGCGTCCACGGCGGCCGCCAGTGTGGCCGAGGTGTTCACCACCAGTACGTCCCCGGCCCGCAGCAGCCCCGGCAGCTCCCGGAAGGCGTGCAGCGACACCGGCTCGCAGCCCTGGGACACCAGCAGTCGTACGGCGTCCCGCCCGAGCCCGGGCCCCCGCTGTTCGACCGGAATCCGGGCAGACAATTGTGGCGGTATGTCCGTTATATATAGGGCTTCCTCCCGCAGGGCCCGTCGGCCGCTCACCGCCCGGCCCCCGCGCCCGCCTCCGGACCCGCCCCGAAGCCCACCTCCAGGCCCGCCCCCGAGCCGGCTTCCGGACCTCCCGCCGGGCTCGGCTCCGCCGTCAGCTCAGGCGCCGTGTACCGCCCGCTCGGCAGCGCCCGCTCCACCAGCCGCAGCAGCACCGGAGCCACCTCCTCCGGCGTCGGCAGCCCCGTCAGGTCCTCACCCGGCTCCGCCGCCGCCATCATCCGCGTCCGCATCGACCCCGGATCGGCCCACCACACCCGCAGCCCCGGCTCCTCCACCGCCAGCACGGCCGACATCAGGTCCCCCGCCGCCTTGGTCGCCCCGTACGCCCCCCACGTCGCGTACGCCACCACCGCCGCGTCCGAGCTGATGTTCAGCACCGCCCCGGCCCGCGCCGCCCGCAACAGCGGCAGTCCCTCCTGGATCAGCCCCAGCGGCCCCACCACATTGACCTCGAAGGCCTCCCTCAGCCCGTCCGGCGCATGCTCCGCCAGCGGCACCAACGGCTCGCCGCCGAGCACCCCCGCGTTGTTCACCAGCAGGTCCAGCCCGCCCAGCTCCCGCGCCGCCGCCACCAGCGCCGCCCGGTGCGCCGCCGAGGTCACGTCCCCGGCCACCGCCACCACCCGGCCCCCGGAAGCCCGCGCCGCCCCGGCCGCGGCCTCCTCCAGCGCCGCCGCACCCCGGGCGCTCAGCACCAGGTCCCAGCCCCGCGCCGCCAGCTCCCCGGCCAGTGCCCGGCCGAGCCCCCTGGACGCCCCCGTCACGATCGCCACCGACATGACAGCACCCTCGCCTTCCGTCCCGATCAGCAGATGCCCCCAACCTAGGAACGGCCCACCCCCCACCGCGTCGGCCACGAGCCCCACCCCCGCAGGTCCCTTCGACCTACGTCCACGGCCCGATCCCGCAGGTCACGGCCGCGGGTACGGTGACCCCATGACCGGTAGCCCCCCGCACGGCGGGCCCCCCAGCGGCCTGGCCGCCGTGAGCACCGCGCTGCTCGCCATGAGCCGCCGCCTGGAGGTCCGTGACGTCCTGCGCACGATCGTCGTCTCCGCCCGCGAACTCCTTGACGCCGAGTACGCGGCCCTGGGCGTCCCGGACGACCACGGCGGCTTCGCCCAGTTCGTCGTGGACGGCATCAGCCCCGAGCAGTGGCGCCGCATCGGCCCGCTGCCCCGCCAGCACGGCATCCTCGCCGCGATGCTCCACGAGGGCGGCCCCGAGCGCCTGGCCGACGTACGCAAGGACCCGCGCTTCGAGGGCTGGCCGGCCGCCCACCCGGAGATGTCCGACTTCCTCGGCATGCCCGTACGCGACGGCGAGGAGACCCTCGGAGCCCTCTTCCTCGCGAACAAGCGCGGCGGGTCCCAGGACGGCCGCCAAGGCTTCACCGACGAGGACCAGGAACTCCTCTCCCTCCTCGCCCAGCACGCGGCCATCGCGCTCACCAACGCCCATCTCTACGAGCGCAGCCGCGAGCTCACCATCGCCGAGGAGCGCTCCCGGCTCGCCCACGAGCTGCACGACGCCGTCAGCCAGAAGCTCTTCTCGCTCCGCCTCACCGCCCAGGCCGCCGCCGCCCTCGTCGACCGCGACCCGGCCCGCGCCAAGGACGAGCTCCAGCAGGTGGCCACCCTGGCCGCGGAGGCCGCCGACGAACTGCGCGCCGCCGTGACCGAGCTGCGCCCGGCCGCCCTGGACGAGGACGGGCTGGTCGCCACCCTCCGCACGCACGTCCACGTACTCGACCGCGCCCACACCGCGCACGTCACCTTCACCTGCGAGGGCGTACGGGCCCTGCCCGCGACCCAGGAGGAAGCCCTGCTCCGCGTCGCCCAGGAAGCCCTGCACAACGCCCTGCGCCACTCGGCCGGCGACCGCGTCGAGGTCACCTTGGCCCGGACGCCCGCCGGGGGAGCGGTCCTCACGGTCCTCGACACCGGCAAGGGCTTCGACCCCCAGGCGGTCCGCCGGGCGGGCCGTCATCTGGGCCTGGTCTCCATGCGCGACCGCGCGAGCGGCGTCGGCGGCCGGCTCACCGTGCACTCGGAGCCCGGACGGGGCACCACGATCGAGATGGAGGTCCCCGGTGGCTGACGGCACCGGCCGCGGCGGCGGCAGCGGCAGCGGCATTCGGGTACTGCTGGTCGACGACCACCAGGTGGTCCGGCGGGGCCTGCGCACCTTCCTGGAGGTCCAGGAGGACATCGAGGTGGTCGGCGAGGCCTCCGACGGCGAGGAGGGCATCGCCCGCGCCGAGGAGCTGGGGCCCGACGTGATCCTGATGGACATCAAGATGCCCGGCACCGACGGCATCGAGGCGCTGCGCAGGCTGCGCGAGCTGGCGAACCCGGCCCGGGTGCTGATCGTCACCAGCTTCACGGAGCAGCGGACCGTGGTCCCCGCCCTACGGGCCGGCGCGGCGGGCTACGTCTACAAGGACATCGATCCCGAAGCGCTGGCCGGAGCCATCCGCTCGGTCCACGCGGGTCACGTACTCCTCCAGCCGGAGGTGGCCCTGGCGCTCCTCTCCCAGGAGGACCAAGGCGCCCCGGCGGGCCGGCCCGGCTCGCTGACCGACCGCGAACGCGAGGTCCTGGGCCTGATCGCCGACGGGCGCTCCAACCGCGAGATCGCCCGCGCGCTGGTCCTGTCCGAGAAGACGGTCAAGACCCACGTCTCGAACATCCTGATGAAGTTGGACCTTTCCGATCGCACCCAGGCCGCGTTGTGGGCGGTCAGGCACGGAATCGCGGAGTGATCGGAGCTGAATCGGACCGTCTCGTTCCGGTCTGAGATTCATACGGTCGGGTGTATGTAGCCCACATGGCGTATCCGGATCGCGGGCCGGGCGTTCTCCAAGGCGTGTCGCGACGGCTGGTCGCGGCAGACGCACTGGAGGACGAGAACGTGAAGAACTTCAAGAAGGCCGCAGCCGTCACCATGATCGCGGGCAGCCTCCTCGCCGCCGGCGCCGGTGTCTCCTCGGCGCACGGCGGTGCGTCGGCGGAGGGTGAGGCCCTGAACTCGCCCGGCGTGGCCTCCGGGAACCAGGTCCAGGTCCCCGTGCACATCCCCGTGAACGTGGTCGGCAACACGGTCAACGTGATCGGCCTGCTCAACGGCGCCTTCGGCAACACCGGCGTCAACGCCTGACGCCCCGCACGGCCTGACCCCGCCCGCGGCGCCGCTTCCTCCCTCTCCCCAGGAAGCGGCGCCGTTGCGGTGTCTCCGCACCCGGTCACGGGGCAGACGGGGGGCCGTCGCCCCACCCGACCGCGAGCCTCACCCCCCGGCACCGCCCGCGGTCCTAGCTTTGCCCGCATGACGAGGAACCGGTACATCGGCCGATGCGCCGCCGTCGCCCTCGCCGCGACGGTGGGCCTGACGGGACTGCCGGACCCGCTCGGGGCGCAGGCGGCAGCGCCCTCGGGGAAGCCCGCCCACACCGCCTCCGGCCTCGTCTACGTGGCGAACCTCCACTCCGACACGGTCTCGGTCGTCGACACCCGCACCGGCACCGTCGTGGACACCGTTCCCGTGGGGGACGGGCCCGACAGCGTGGCCCTCAGCCCCGACGGCGCCCGCCTCTATGTCACCGATTCCGTGGCGGACACCGTGTCCGTGGTCGACACCCGAACCAGGACGGTCGTCGAAACCGTCGCGGTCGGGCACGAACCGAGCAGGGTGACGGTCTCCCCGGACAACAAGAACGTCTACGTGGCCAACGTCGGCGCGGGCACCGTGTCGGTGATCAGCCCCCGCACCCTCGCCGTCACGGACACCATCGCCGTGGGCGACGCGCCCCTGGGCCTCGCCGTGACACCGGACGCGCGCACGCTGTACGTCGCCTCCGCCGGCTCCGACAGCGTCTCGGTGATCCGCACCGACACCGGCACGGTCACCGCCACGATCCCCGTCGGCGGCGGACCCACCGCCCTCGCCCTCACCCCCGACGGTCATCACCTCTACGTGTCCAACCTGAGCTCGGACGACGTATCGGTGGTCGACACCCGGGCCCGCAGGGAGACGGACCGCATCCGGGTCGGGGACCGGCCCGCGGGCATCGGAGTCCTGCCGGACGGCCGCCGCGTCTACGTCGCCGACCTCGGGTCGGACGACGTCTCGGTGATCAGCACCCGCAGCCGCACCGTCACGGAAACCGTCGCCGTGGGCGACGGGCCCAACGGCCTCGCCGTCGGCCCGGACGGCTGCAGCGTCCACGTCAGCAACTTCGACTCGGACTCGTTGTCGGTGATCGACACCAGAACGGGCAGGACGGTCACCATCCCGGTGGGCGACGGCCCGACCGGCGTCGCAACGCAACAAACCCGGCACTGACCCGAGGCACGCCCGCCCAGCCCCAACGGTGTGGTGGCGCGCCCACCCAGCCCCTTCGACGCCGAGGCGCGCCCACTCCAGCCTCGCCGGCGTTTGAGGCGCGGGGTGTGGGGCGGAGCCCCACGAAGCCCGGCGCAGCCGGGGCCGCCCGCGCAGCGGCGCCGCACCCACGCCCCCGGCCCGGCCCGGCCCGCCCCCGGCCAGGAAGGTCACCCCCGCTCGCGCGCCTCGACGGCCGAGTTGTAGGCCGCCACCAGCGCCCGCCGAGCGACCCGCTCGACCGGCCGCAGCGCCTCCGCCCGCGCCGCCATCTCGGAGGCGGCCACCGCACCCCCGTGCCCGTTCTCGTACGCCAGCGACACCATCAGGTCCACCCGCTGCGCCAGCGCCAGCACCCGCACCGCCCGCGCCGGATATCCCGGCGCCAGGGCCTCCCGCCCGGCCTCCGCCCGCGCCCGGTACGCCGACAGCGCGGCCTCCGCGACCGGCCCCGACCCCGCCACGTCCAGCCGGGTCAGCACCTCGGTCGCCTCGCGCAGCGCCTCCGCCAGCTCCCGCTCCGCCTCGCTCAGCGAGGGCACGTCCGCCGGCGGGGCCTCCCGTACCGGCAGCACGTGCCAGGTCACCGACACGTGCACGTCCCCGGCCGGCCCGACCTCCGACACCTCCGGCACCAGACCCAGCGCCGCCCCCACGGCGACGACCGCCTCCTCCGCCTCCAGGGCGCGCGCGTTGAACTCCGGCGGCCCGCTCAGCCCCAACGGATGCCCCGGCGCCGGCAGCGCCACCCGCAGCCCTGTCACCCCCAGCGCGCGCAGCCGGCCGAGCGCCAGGGTGAGCCCGACCGGGCCGCTCTCGCCCGGCAGCCCCTCCACCCGGTGCACGGCGTCCTCGCCCACGATCGACAACACGGCCTCGTCGGGCGAGACCAGACCGGCCAGCAGCGCGTTCCCCCAGGCGCCCAAGCGCCCTGAACGTGGTTCGAAAAGCATCCCCCTACTTTACGGATCGGCCCCGGCACCGGGCCCCGGCCCCGGAGCCCGCTCCGAGTGGCGTAGGTTTTCCCCTGGGGCTGCGTCTACCGGCGCACAGAGAGCCGAACCGTGACTGCAAGGGGTGACAACACGCTCATGAGCGATGTTCTGGAGCTGGTGGACGTATCCGTGGTCCGCGAGGGCCGGGCTCTGGTGGACCAGGTCTCCTGGTCGGTGAAGGAGGGGGAGCGCTGGGTGATCCTCGGCCCCAACGGCGCCGGCAAGACCACTCTGCTGAACCTCGCCTCCAGCTACCTCTTCCCCACCAAGGGCAGCGCCACCATCCTCGGCAGCACCCTCGGCAAGGTGGACGTCTTCGAGCTGCGCCCCCGCATCGGTGTCGCCGGCATCGCGATGGCCGACAAGCTGCCCAAGCGGCAGACCGTCCTGCAGACCGTCCTCACCGCCGCCTACGGCATGACGGCGACCTGGCAGGAGGAGTACGAGGACGTCGACGAGCAGCGCGCCCGCGCCTTCCTCGACCGCCTCGGCATGACCGAGTACCTCGACCGTAAGTTCGGCACCCTCTCCGAGGGCGAGCGCAAGCGCACGCTGATCGCCCGCGCCCTGATGACCGACCCCGAGCTGCTGCTCCTCGACGAGCCCGCCGCCGGTCTGGACCTCGGCGGCCGCGAGGACCTCGTACGCCGCCTCGGCCGCCTCGCCCGCGACCCGCTCGCCCCGTCGATGGTCATGGTCACGCACCACGTCGAGGAGATCGCCCCCGGCTTCACCCACGTCCTGATGATCCGTCAGGGCAAGGTCGTCACCGCGGGTCCGATCGACCTCGAACTGACCTCCCGCAACCTCTCCCTCTGCTTCGGCCTCCCGCTGGTCGTCGAGCGCAACGGGACCGATCGCTGGACCGCCCAGGGACTTCCCCTCGGCTGAACCCCCTTACGGGTTCCCCGCACCCTGTCCCGACCGCGCCCACCCGACCTACCATGACCATGTGGACATCGACGCGTGGGTGTGGTGGCTCATCGGCGCGGTCGGACTGGGCATCCCCCTCGTCCTGACCGCCATGCCGGAGTTCGGCATGTTCGCAGTCGGCGCGGTCGCGGCCGCCGTCACGGCTGCCCTCGGCGGAGAAGTGGTCGCCCAGGTCCTGGTCTTCGTCATCGTGTCGGTCGCGCTCATCGCCGTCGTACGGCCCATCGCCAACCGCCACCGCGACCAGCGCCCCCAACACCGCAGCGGCATCGACGCGTTGCGGGGCAGATCTGCGGTCGTCCTGGAACGGGTCGACGGCAGCGGCGGCCGTATCAAGCTCGCCGGCGAGGTCTGGTCCGCGCGCACCCTCGACGCGGACACCAGCTTCGAACCCGGCCAGTCCGTCGACGTGGTGGAGATCGACGGGGCGACCGCCGTCGTCATGTGACAACCAGCCTGCTCGCGGCCCCAAGGTCTGCGAGACTCCGATCAACGGGGCAGCACAGACAGCCGGAAGGGCACGGGGAACCGCATGCAACCGATCATCATCGTCCTGATCATTCTGGTGGTTCTGGTCTTCATCGCACTGGTCAAGACGATCCAGGTGATCCCGCAGGCCAGCGCCGCCATCGTCGAGCGGTTCGGCCGCTACACCCGCACCCTCAACGCGGGCCTCAACATCGTCGTCCCGTTCATCGACTCCATCCGCAACCGGATCGACCTCCGTGAACAGGTCGTCCCGTTCCCGCCGCAGCCCGTCATCACCCAGGACAACCTGGTCGTCAACATCGACACCGTCATCTACTACCAGGTGACCGACGCGCGGGCCGCGACCTACGAAGTGGCCAGCTACATCCAGGCCATCGAGCAGCTCACCGTCACCACGCTCCGCAACATCATCGGTGGCATGGACCTGGAGCGGACCCTCACCTCCCGCGAGGAGATCAACGCGGCGCTGCGCGGCGTCCTCGACGAGGCCACCGGCAAGTGGGGCATCCGCGTCAACCGCGTCGAGCTCAAGGCCATCGAGCCGCCGACCTCCATCCAGGACTCGATGGAGAAGCAGATGCGCGCCGACCGCGACAAGCGCGCCGCGATCCTCCAGGCCGAAGGTGTCCGACAGTCCGAGATCCTGCGCGCCGAGGGTGAGAAGCAGTCCTCCATCCTGCGCGCCGAAGGTGACGCCAAGGCCGCCGCCCTGCGCGCCGAGGGCGAGGCCCAGGCCATCCGCACGGTCTTCGAGTCCATCCACGCCGGCGACGCCGACCAGAAGCTCCTCGCCTACCAGTACCTCCAGATGCTCCCGAAGATCGCCGAAGGCGATGCCAACAAGCTCTGGATCGTGCCGAGCGAGATCGGCGACGCCCTCAAGGGCCTCTCCGGTGCCATGGGCAACTTCGGCCCGATGGGCGGCGGTTCGGGCTTCAACCCGCAGAACGCCGGCAAGGACGGCGGGGGCATCCCGGCCGCTCGGGACAAGGACGCCGCGGAACGCCGCGAACAGCCCCCCATCGACTGACCGGCCATCCCTTTCCTGCATGATCGGTGAGGCCCCTCGACCTTCATGGCGGGGAGGCGACTCACTCATGCAAAGGGGATGGCACCGTCCATGTCCATCTGGGAATCACTCGCTGTCTTCGCCGCCGGCATCGGCGCGGGCACGATCAACACCATCGTCGGCTCCGGCACCCTGATCACCTTCCCGGTGCTGCTCGCCACCGGCCTCCCGCCGGTCACCGCCAACGTGTCCAACACCCTCGGCCTGGTACCCGGGTCGATCAGCGGAGCCATCGGCTACCGCAAGGAGCTCCAAGGCCAGCGCGCCCGCATCCTGCGGCTCGGTTCCGTGTCCCTCGTCGGCGGACTCGCGGGCGCGATCCTGCTCCTCACCCTGCCGTCCGAGTCCTTCGACACGATCGTGCCCGTCCTGATCGCACTGGCCCTGGTCCTCGTCGTCCTGCAACCCCGGCTCGCCGCCGCGCTGCGCCGACGCCAGGAAGCCGCCGGAGGCGACACCGGCCACCCCGACGGTGGACCGGCCCTGCTCGGCGGCATGCTGCTCTCCAGCGCCTACGGCGGCTACTTCGGTGCCGCCCAGGGCGTGCTCTACCTCGGCCTGATGGGCCTGCTGCTCCGCGAGGACCTGCAACGCATCAACGCCGTCAAGAACGTCATCGCCGCTCTGGTGAACGGCATCGCGGCCGTCGTCTTCCTCTTCGTCGCCGAGTTCGACTGGACGGCCGTCGTCCTCATCGCCATCGGATCCACGATCGGCGGCCAGATCGGCGCCAAGGTCGGCCGCCGCCTCTCGCCGACCGTCCTGCGCGCGGTCATCGTGACGGTCGGCATCCTCGCCATCGTCCAACTGCTCGTCGGCTGAGCGACGTAGAAGAACTACGCCGCCCAGCGCGTGCGGCTACATCAACACGGGGGACCCGCCTAGGCGGAACGCTCCAGCCACTCCGGGAGCGCCTCCTGCCCGGCCACCCCCAGAGCCAGCAGCATCGCCTCCGCCGGCGACGGCACGAACGGCCTCCGGAGGAGCGGCATCCCCGCCTCCTCCGGAGTCCGGGCCGCCTTGCGGTGGTTGTCCTCGGCGCAGGAAGCCACCGTGTTCAGCCAGGTGTCCCCACCCCCCTGGGCCCGCGGCAGTACGTGGTCCACGGTCGTCGCGCGCTTCCCGCAGTACGCGCAACGGTGCTGGTCCCGGACCAACACCCCCCTCCGCGACCAGGGAGCATGTCTTCGGAAGGGCACCCGGACGTACCGGCAGAGCCTGATCACCCGGGGCATCGGAAGATCCATGGTGGCCGCGCGCACACGCAGCTCGGGGTGCGACTGTTCGACGACGGCCTTGTCCTGGAGCACCAGAACCACGGCCCGGTTCAGAGTCACTGTCGACAGCGGCTCGAAGCTCGCATTCAGCACCAGCGTGTCCCGCATCTCGCCCACCTCCCGTGTGCAGGCCCGCGACCACCCTGGCGGCAGGGCCCGGAACCACTCTGGCCGCGCGCGCCACGCGGGACAACGCAATAAAAATGCCCGGTCCTGGCCTTCTTTAGACCAGGACCGGGCAAACGCTCGGGGAACGATCAGCGCGCGGGGGGCGCTTCGTACTCGGCGACGAGCTGCGCCCGCCCGAGGGCGTGGAACCGCAGATGGAAGCCGACGACGGCCGGCGACGAGTCCGCGTCGGGGCCGAGCTGCTCCTGGTCCACCGCGTACACGGTGAACACGTAGCGGTGCCGCTCCCCGCGCGGCGGGGCCGCACCACCGAAGTCCCTCGTGCCGTAGTCGTTCCGCGCGTGCACGGCACCCTCCGGCAGCCCCGCGAAGTCCCCGGTGCCCGCCCCCGCCGGCAGCTCCGTCACCGAGACGGGCAGGTCGAAGAGGACCCAGTGCCAGAACCCGCTGCCCGTGGGGGCGTCCGGGTCGAAGCAGGTCACGGCGAAGCTCTTCGTGCCCTCGGGGGCCCCCTCCCACCGCAGGTGCGGCGAGACGTTCTTCCCCGTCAGGATCTGAGCCGCGTGCAGATCTGCTCCGTGGGCGACGTCCTCGCTCGTCACCGTGAAGGACGCCACCTCCGGGTGGAAGTCGTGGGGAAGAGGCGCCCTGCTCTGCTCTGACACTGCTGAACCTCCGAAAAAGCGGGATACCGGACCGCGTCCGCGATCGGACGCGCTTGCGAGCCTAGAACCAGTTGCGCTTCGAACCGACGCCGGCGATCCACTGGTTCAGGTACGCCGCCCAGTCCGTGTCCTGGTACGACTGCAGCCCCACCTGGAAGCAGCGGTAGGTGTCGCTGCCCTCGGTGAACAGACCGGGCTTCTTGTCCATCTCCAGCACGACGTCCATCTCGCGACCGTCGGAGATGAAGGTGAGCTCGACCTGGTGCAGCCCGCGGTACTGCGACGGAGGCAGGAACTCGATCTCCTGGTAGAAGGGCAGCGACTGGCGCGTCCCACGGATGTGACCGCGCTCCATGTCCGCGCTGCGGAAGGTGAAGCCGAGCTGCCGGAAGGCATCGAGGATCGCCTGCTGCGCCGGCACCGGGTGCACGTTGATCGCGTCGAGGTCACCCGCGTCCACCGCGCGAGCGATCTCCAGCTCGGTGCTGACACCGATGTTCATCCCGTGCAGGTGCTGACCCCCGAAGTGGGTGATCGGCGTCTCCCAGGGGATCTCCAACCCGAACGGCACCACGTGCAGCGCGCCGGGCTGCACCTTGAAGGCGCCACCCAGACGCTGCTTGGTGAAGACGATGTCCTGCTTGTACTCCTGGTCCCCGCCCTCGACCTCGACCCGCGCCTGCAGTCCGACGGACAGCCCCTCGATCTGCTGCTCCACGGATCCACCCTGGATCCGGACCTCGCCCTGGACGATTCCGCCCGGCACGACGTTCGGCTCGGTGATGATCGTGTCGACCGAAGCACCACCGGCGCCCAGGCTCGCGAACAGCTTCTTGAAGCCCATGCTCTAACTCCCCTTGAAGGATCTGGCGACTACGCCGCGACTACCCCGTATCAACGCGGAACCTTAGGCCCCGGTTCCAGGAGGACGCGTTCCACTACGCTCGACCGGATGAGCGCGCGCCCTGACCGTACGCCCCTGCCCAGGTCCTTCTTCGACCGCCCGGTCCTCACCGTGGCCCCGGACCTCCTCGGCCGCACCCTCGTCCGCCGCACCACGGACGGGCCCCTCGAACTGCGCATCACGGAGGTGGAGGCCTACGAGGGGGAGAGCGATCCCGGCTCCCACGCCTACCGGGGCCGCACCGCACGCAACGCCTCCATGTTCGGTCCACCCGGACACGCGTACGTCTACTTCATCTACGGCATGTGGTTCAGCCTCAACCTGGTGTGCGGCCCCCCGGGCCACGCGAGCGGGGTGCTGCTGCGCGCGGGTGAGGTCACGGTGGGCGCCGACCTGGCCGCCAAACGTCGAGTTTCGGCCAGAAGCCCGAGAGAACTGGCCAAAGGCCCGGCCCGGCTGGCCACGGCCCTGGACGTGGACCGCTCCCTCGACGGCACCGACCTCTGCGCGGGCCCCGATTCCCCCTTGTTCCTCCTCACGGGCACCCCGACCTCGGCGGACCTGGTGAGCAGTGGCCC
Source organism: Streptomyces virginiae (assembly GCF_041432505.1). Classification (GTDB taxonomy): domain Bacteria; phylum Actinomycetota; class Actinomycetes; order Streptomycetales; family Streptomycetaceae; genus Streptomyces; species Streptomyces virginiae_A. Next base: position 2,315,827 of record NZ_CP107871.1, on the reverse strand, counting down.
GCGCACGGGAGTGGGCGGAGCCGGCGCGACCCACCCGTACCGCTTCTGGCTCACCGACGACCCGACGGTGAGCCCGTACCGCGCCCACGCACCACGCCGCCGCTCAACTTGACTCGGCCCTTCCGGACGCCTAACGTAGCCCGAGCCGCTTGAACGGGGCACTGCCATCAGCAGCCCCCGGAGCGGCCAACCCACTACCTACGACTTACCCCTGGCGGGGTTCTATTCGGCATGCCCGAATTCCTGGCCAGTGGCTCGATTATGAGCCGCAAGGGATAAGCGCTAAAGTGGTGGAACGCCGAAAGGCAAAGACCCCCAACGGTCACCGAATTCAAATCCACCGCCGGAAACGGCGCGGAAATGATCTGGTAGAGTTGGAAACGCAAGAACAGAACGAAAGCCCGGAGGAAAGCCCCAGCGGATGTCGCGGGGGTGAGTACAAAGGAAGCGTCCGTTCCTTGAGAACTCAACAGCGTGCCAAAAATCAACGCCAGAAGTTGATACCCCGTCCACTTCGGTGGATGAGGTTCCTTTGAAAAAGACCTGTCGGGCTTCACTTGTGAAGCACTGGCAGGCGACAAAACACAGCGAGGACGTTGTGGCGCGTCGGTCTTATTCCGACATGATGCGCCCGCTCTAAGTGATGTGTGCACCCGATCACGGGTAAACATTCATGGAGAGTTTGATCCTGGCTCAGGACGAACGCTGGCGGCGTGCTTAACACATGCAAGTCGAACGATGAAGCCCTTCGGGGTGGATTAGTGGCGAACGGGTGAGTAACACGTGGGCAATCTGCCCTTCACTCTGGGACAAGCCCTGGAAACGGGGTCTAATACCGGATACCACTCCTGCCTGCATGGGCGGGGGTTGAAAGCTCCGGCGGTGAAGGATGAGCCCGCGGCCTATCAGCTTGTTGGTGGGGTAATGGCCCACCAAGGCGACGACGGGTAGCCGGCCTGAGAGGGCGACCGGCCACACTGGGACTGAGACACGGCCCAGACTCCTACGGGAGGCAGCAGTGGGGAATATTGCACAATGGGCGAAAGCCTGATGCAGCGACGCCGCGTGAGGGATGACGGCCTTCGGGTTGTAAACCTCTTTCAGCAGGGAAGAAGCGAAAGTGACGGTACCTGCAGAAGAAGCGCCGGCTAACTACGTGCCAGCAGCCGCGGTAATACGTAGGGCGCAAGCGTTGTCCGGAATTATTGGGCGTAAAGAGCTCGTAGGCGGCTTGTCACGTCGGATGTGAAAGCCCGAGGCTTAACCTCGGGTCTGCATTCGATACGGGCTAGCTAGAGTGTGGTAGGGGAGATCGGAATTCCTGGTGTAGCGGTGAAATGCGCAGATATCAGGAGGAACACCGGTGGCGAAGGCGGATCTCTGGGCCATTACTGACGCTGAGGAGCGAAAGCGTGGGGAGCGAACAGGATTAGATACCCTGGTAGTCCACGCCGTAAACGTTGGGAACTAGGTGTTGGCGACATTCCACGTCGTCGGTGCCGCAGCTAACGCATTAAGTTCCCCGCCTGGGGAGTACGGCCGCAAGGCTAAAACTCAAAGGAATTGACGGGGGCCCGCACAAGCAGCGGAGCATGTGGCTTAATTCGACGCAACGCGAAGAACCTTACCAAGGCTTGACATATACCGGAAAGCATTAGAGATAGTGCCCCCCTTGTGGTCGGTATACAGGTGGTGCATGGCTGTCGTCAGCTCGTGTCGTGAGATGTTGGGTTAAGTCCCGCAACGAGCGCAACCCTTGTCCTGTGTTGCCAGCATGCCCTTCGGGGTGATGGGGACTCACAGGAGACCGCCGGGGTCAACTCGGAGGAAGGTGGGGACGACGTCAAGTCATCATGCCCCTTATGTCTTGGGCTGCACACGTGCTACAATGGCCGGTACAATGAGCTGCGATACCGTGAGGTGGAGCGAATCTCAAAAAGCCGGTCTCAGTTCGGATTGGGGTCTGCAACTCGACCCCATGAAGTTGGAGTTGCTAGTAATCGCAGATCAGCATTGCTGCGGTGAATACGTTCCCGGGCCTTGTACACACCGCCCGTCACGTCACGAAAGTCGGTAACACCCGAAGCCGGTGGCCCAACCCGTAAGGGAGGGAGCTGTCGAAGGTGGGACTGGCGATTGGGACGAAGTCGTAACAAGGTAGCCGTACCGGAAGGTGCGGCTGGATCACCTCCTTTCTAAGGAGCACAGTACCGATTGCAGACAAACGTTCTGCACGGTCAGCTCATGGGTGGAACGTTGATTAGTTGGCATCTTCGGTCTGATGGTTCTCGAGTACTGCTTCGGCGTGGAAAGAGGAGACGGACGAACGAAGATGCTTGGCACGTTGTTGGGTCCTGAAGGTACGGCCGTAAGGTCATGTCTTCAGTGCCGGCCCCAGTGAACTTGTTCTCTTCGAGAGCAGGGTGATGGGTGGCTGGTCGTTGTTTGAGAACTACACAGTGGACGCGAGCATCTGTGGCCAAGTTTTTAAGGGCGCACGGTGGATGCCTTGGCACCAGGAACCGATGAAGGACGTGAGAGGCCGCGATAGGCCCCGGGGAGCTGCCAACTGAGCTTTGATCCGGGGGTGTCCGAATGGGGAAACCCGGCAGTCGTCATGGGCTGTCACCCACTGCTGAACACATAGGCAGTGTGGAGGGAACGAGGGGAAGTGAAACATCTCAGTACCCTCAGGAAGAGAAAACAACCGTGATTCCGGGAGTAGTGGCGAGCGAAACCGGATGAGGCCAAACCGTATGCGTGTGATACCCGGCAGGGGTTGCGCATGCGGGGTTGTGGGAATTCTTTTGATCGGTCTGCCGGCCGGTCGGCGAGTCAGAAACCGTTGATGTAGTCGAAGGACATGCGAAAGGTCCGGCGTAGAGGGTAAGACCCCCGTAGACGAAACATCAGCGGCTTGCTTAAGAATCTCCCAAGTAGCACGGGGCCCGAGAAATCCCGTGTGAATCTGGCGGGACCACCCGCTAAGCCTAAATATTCCCTGGTGACCGATAGCGGATAGTACCGTGAGGGAATGGTGAAAAGTACCGCGGGAGCGGAGTGAAATAGTACCTGAAACCGTGTGCCTACAAGCCGTGGGAGCGTCGCCGTTGTTCTTCGGAACAACGGTCGTGACTGCGTGCCTTTTGAAGAATGAGCCTGCGAGTTAGCGGTGTGTAGCGAGGTTAACCCGTGTGGGGAAGCCGTAGCGAAAGCGAGTCCGAACAGGGCGATCTAGTTGCACGCTCTAGACCCGAAGCGGAGTGATCTAGCCATGGGCAGGTTGAAGCGGAGGTAAGACTTCGTGGAGGACCGAACCCACCAGGGTTGAAAACCTGGGGGATGACCTGTGGTTAGGGGTGAAAGGCCAATCAAACTCCGTGATAGCTGGTTCTCCCCGAAATGCATTTAGGTGCAGCGTCGTGTGTTTCTTGCCGGAGGTAGAGCACTGGATAGGCGATGGGCCCTACCGGGTTACTGACCTTAGCCAAACTCCGAATGCCGGTAAGTGAGAGCACGGCAGTGAGACTGTGGGGGATAAGCTCCATGGTCGAGAGGGAAACAGCCCAGAGCATCGACTAAGGCCCCTAAGCGTACGCTAAGTGGGAAAGGATGTGGAGTCGCAGAGACAACCAGGAGGTTGGCTTAGAAGCAGCCACCCTTGAAAGAGTGCGTAATAGCTCACTGGTCAAGTGATTCCGCGCCGACAATGTAGCGGGGCTCAAGCGTACCGCCGAAGTCGTGTCATTGCAGCAATAGGGCCAACGCCCGCTGTGATGGGTAGGGGAGCGTCGTGTGCCGGGTGAAGCAGCAGCGGAAGCTAGTTGTGGACGGTTCACGAGTGAGAATGCAGGCATGAGTAGCGATACACACGTGAGAAACGTGTGCGCCGATTGACTAAGGGTTCCTGGGTCAAGCTGATCTGCCCAGGGTAAGTCGGGACCTAAGGCGAGGCCGACAGGCGTAGTCGATGGACAACCGGTTGATATTCCGGTACCCGCTTTGAAACGCCCAATATCGAATCAGGCGATGCTAAGTCCGTGAAGCCGTTCCGGACCCTTCGGGGAAAGGAAAGTGGTGGAGCCGACGAACCAGACTTGTAGTAGGTAAGCGATGGGGTGACGCAGGAAGGTAGTCCAGCCCGGGCGGTGGTAGTCCCGGGGTAAGGGTGTAGGCCGAGGGGTAGGCAAATCCGTCCCTCATAAAGGCTGAGACCTGATGCCGAGCCGATTGTGGTGAAGTGGATGATCCTATGCTGTCGAGAAAAGCCTCTAGCGAGTTTCATGGCGGCCCGTACCCTAAACCGACTCAGGTGGTCAGGTAGAGAATACCGAGGCGTTCGGGTGAACTATGGTTAAGGAACTCGGCAAAATGCCCCCGTAACTTCGGGAGAAGGGGGGCCATCACTGGTGATCGGACTTGCTCCGTGAGCTGGGGGTGGCCGCAGAGACCAGCGAGAAGCGACTGTTTACTAAAAACACAGGTCCGTGCGAAGCCGTAAGGCGATGTATACGGACTGACGCCTGCCCGGTGCTGGAACGTTAAGGGGACCGGTTAGTGACCTTTCGGGGTTGCGAAGCTGAGAACTTAAGCGCCAGTAAACGGCGGTGGTAACTATAACCATCCTAAGGTAGCGAAATTCCTTGTCGGGTAAGTTCCGACCTGCACGAATGGCGTAACGACTTCTCGACTGTCTCAACCATAGGCCCGGTGAAATTGCACTACGAGTAAAGATGCTCGTTTCGCGCAGCAGGACGGAAAGACCCCGGGACCTTTACTACAGTTTGATATTGGTGTTCGGTTCGGCTTGTGTAGGATAGGTGGGAGACTTTGAAGCAGCCACGCCAGTGGTTGTGGAGTCGCCGTTGAAATACCACTCTGGTCGTGCTGGATGTCTAACCTCGGTCCGTGATCCGGATCAGGGACAGTGTCTGATGGGTAGTTTAACTGGGGCGGTTGCCTCCCAAAGGGTAACGGAGGCGCCCAAAGGTTCCCTCAGCCTGGTTGGCAATCAGGTGTTGAGTGTAAGTGCACAAGGGAGCTTGACTGTGAGACCGACGGGTCGAGCAGGGACGAAAGTCGGGACTAGTGATCCGGCGGTGGCTTGTGGAAGCGCCGTCGCTCAACGGATAAAAGGTACCCCGGGGATAACAGGCTGATCTTCCCCAAGAGTCCATATCGACGGGATGGTTTGGCACCTCGATGTCGGCTCGTCGCATCCTGGGGCTGGAGTCGGTCCCAAGGGTTGGGCTGTTCGCCCATTAAAGCGGTACGCGAGCTGGGTTTAGAACGTCGTGAGACAGTTCGGTCCCTATCCGCTGTGCGCGTAGGAATATTGAGAAGGGCTGTCCCTAGTACGAGAGGACCGGGACGGACGAACCTCTGGTGTGCCAGTTGTCCTGCCAAGGGCATGGCTGGTTGGCTACGTTCGGGAGGGATAACCGCTGAAAGCATCTAAGCGGGAAGCCTGCTTCAAGATGAGTATTCCCACCTCCTTGAGAGGGTAAGGCTCCCAGTAGACGACTGGGTTGATAGGCCAGATGTGGAAGCCCGGTAACGGGTGAAGCTGACTGGTACTAATAGGCCGAGGGCTTGTCCTCAGTTGCTCGCGTCCACTGTGTTAGTTCTGAAGCAACGAACAGTTGCTGGTTTCTAGAGCTAGAACATAACTACAAAGTGTGCTTGTTCGCTCGAAACCGATAGGGTTTCGGTGGTCATAGCGTTAGGGAAACGCCCGGTTACATTCCGAACCCGGAAGCTAAGCCTTTCAGCGCCGATGGTACTGCAGGGGGGACCCTGTGGGAGAGTAGGACGCCGCCGAACAATCTTTCAAAGGACCCTTGGTCCAGCGTTCAACGCTGGACCAAGGGTCCTTTTTGTTTTTCACCTCTTTACGCCGAAGCGCGGCCATGGGTTGGTTGCGCGAGAATGACTAGCGGTACCCCGAAGACAGGAGTCACACCCATGTCCAACTCTCCCGACGATCGTCCGGAGCGCGAGCCTCGGCGCAACGACGGCGGTGACAGGGGCGGCTACCGCGGGGGCCGTGACGACCGTGGTGGCGACCGTCCCCCGTTCCGTCGTGACGACCGTGGTGCCAGCGGCCGGCCGTCCAGCAGCGGTGGCGGCTTCCGCCGCGATGACCGTGGTGGCCGTCCCTCCAGTGGTGGCGGCGGTTTCCGCCGTGACGACCGCGGTGGCGACCGCCCGTCCTACCCGCGTCGCGATGACGACCGTGGCGGCCGTCCCTCCGGCGGTGCCGGCGGCGGTGGCGGCTTCCGTCGCGACGACCGTGGCGGCGACCGCCCGTCCTTCCCGCGCCGCGACGACCGTGGCGGGGACCGTCCCTCGTACCCGCGTCGCGACGACGACCGTGGTGGCCGTCCCTCCGGCGGCGCCGGTGGTAGCGGCGGTTTCCGTCGTGACGACCGTGGTGGCGACCGTCCCTCGTACCCGCGTCGTGACGACCGTGGCGGGGACCGTCCCTCGTACCCCCGTCGTGACGACGACCGCGGTGGATTCCGTGGCGGCCGTGACGACCGTGGCGGCGACCGTCCGTCCTACCCGCGTCGCGATGACCGTGGTGGGGACCGTCCCTCGTACCCGCGCCGTGACGACGACCGTGGCGGCCGTCCCTCCGGCGGCGGCGGTGGCGGCTTCCGTCGCGACGACCGCGGTGGCGACCGTCCCTCGTACCCGCGTCGCGACGACGACCGTGGTGGCCGTCCCTCCGGCGGCGGCGGTGGCGGTTTCCGTCGTGACGACCGTGGCGGCGACCGCCCCTCGTACCCGCGTCGTGACGACCGTGGCGGGGACCGCCCGTCGTACCCCCGTCGTGACGACGACCGCGGTGGATTCCGTGGCGGCCGTGACGACCGTGGCGGCGACCGTCCCTCGTACCCCCGTCGCGATGACCGTGGCGGGGACCGTCCCTCGTACCCGCGCCGTGACGACGACCGTGGTGGCCGTCCCTCCGGCGGCGGCGGTGGCGGTTTCCGTCGTGACGACCGTGGCGGCGACCGCCCCTCGTACCCGCGTCGTGACGACCGTGGCGGGGACCGCCCGTCGTACCCCCGTCGTGACGACGACCGCGGTGGATTCCGTGGCGGCCGTGACGACCGTGGCGGCGACCGTCCCTCGTACCCCCGTCGCGACGACGACCGTGGCGGCCGTCCCTCCGGCGGTGCCGGCGGCGGTGGCGGCTTCCGTCGTGACGACCGCGGTGGCGACCGTCCCTCGTACCCGCGCCGTGACGACGACCGCGGTGGGTACCGTGGCGGCCGTGACGACCGTGGCGACCGTGGCGGCGACCGCCCGTCCTACCCGCGCCGCGACGACCGCGGTGGCGACCGTGGCGGGTTCCGTGGTGGCCGTGACGATCGCGGTGGTGACCGTGGTGGCTACCGTGGCCGCGATGACCGTGGCGGCGACCGCGACTTCCGCGCGGACCGCGACCGGGACCCGGTCAAGCGGCTTCCGATCGACGACGACGTCACCGGCTTCGAGATCGACGCCGATGTGCGTCAGGAGCTGCTGAGCCTGCCCAAGGGCCTGGCCGAAGAGGTGTCTAAGAACCTCGTCATGGTCGCGCGACTGATCGACGACGAGCCCGAGCAGGCGTACGCGTACTCGCGCATCGCCCTGCGCCTGGCCTCCCGCGTCGCCGCCGTCCGCGAGGCCGCCGGCTTCGCCGCGTACGCCACGCAGAAGTACAGCGAGGCCCTCGCGGAGTTCCGTGCCGCCAAGCGCATGACCGGCTCCGTCGAGCTGTGGCCCGTCATGGCCGACTGCGAGCGCGGCCTCGGCCGTCCGGAGCGGGCACTGGCCATGGCCGGCGAGCCCGAGGTGCAGAAGCTGGACAAGGCCGGTCAGGTCGAGATGCGTCTCGTCGCGGCCGGTGCCCGGCGGGACCAGGGGCAGCTCGAAGCCGCCATCGTGACCCTGCAGAGCCCGGAGCTGGCCTCCAGCTCCGTCCAGCCCTGGACCGCGCGCCTGCGGTACGCCTACGCCGACGCCCTGCTGGCGGCCGGTCGTGAGGACGAGGCGCGCGAGTGGTTCGCCAAGACCCTCGAGGCGGACAAGGACGGGTCCACCGACGCCTCCGACCGTCTCGCCGAGCTCGACGGTGTCGAGTTCGTCGACGCCTCGATCGACCTGTCCGACCTCGCCGATGACGAGGACCAGGACGAGGACCGGGACGAGGACCGGGACGAGGACCGGGAGGACGAGGACGACGACGAGGACGAGGACGCCGCGGAGATCGCAGCGGCCGAGCGCGCCTCCGACGTCGCCGAGTACTACGACGAGGACGACGAGGAGTACGAGCCGCTGGAGCAGTCCGCGGCCGACGCCGACGCCGATGTCGAGGACGACAAGGCCTGAGGCACGGTGACATGAAGAAGGGCGGTACCCCGACCGGGGTACCGCCCTTCTTCATGTCCGGAGGAGATCAGCGCAGGCCGCGCAGGACCAGGCCCGTGGCCGGTTTCGGTCCGAAGGACGTGGACTTGCGGGGCATGGTGACGCCTTGGCGGGCCAGGTCCCGTACGACTTCCTCGCGTACGGGATGCAGCAGCACCGCCGTACCTCCGTGCCGCTCGGCCATGGCCACGGTGGACGCGGCGTCGTGGATGTACGTGATCTGGTCCGGGGCGTCCGGGATGTGCCAGAGGGCGTCGAGCAGGGTCGCGTGCAGGACGGTGGCGTCCAGCCGGCGCCAGGCCTCGGGCCGGTCGTGGCGGACCGTGGTGTCGAGGAGCGCCAGATCGGGGTCGGTGACCAGGTGGAAGGCACCGTCACCGGCGAGGAGGAAGGCGTTGCCGCGTTCCGAGGCGTCCGCGAGGGCGTCCAGGGCCAGCGGGAGCGGCCCGTCGACCGGACGGACACGGAAGTGGCCGTCGACGGCGGCGAGGGCGTCCGCCACCGGGAGGCGGCGCAGCATCCGGTGGATGGCGCGGACCTGGAGCGGATAGCGGGCCGTGTCCACGAGGAGGACCAGGCCGAAGTCCCAGGCGGTGGGGGAGCCGTGCTCCTCCTGGAGGCGCAGGTACGTCGCCCAGCGGTGGTGGCCGTCGGCGATGAGGGCCTGGCGGTGGCTGAGGTCCGCCGTGACGGTGGCGAGTTCGGCCGGATCCGTGATGGCCCACAGGCGGTGCTGGAAACCGTCCTCGGTGGTCGTCGACAGGAGGGGGGCGAGCTGGGCGGTCCGCTCGACGACCGCGGCCGCTCCCGTGCCGGGGTCGTCGCCCCGGTAGGTCAGCAGGAGGGGTTCGAGGTTGGCGGAAGTCGCCCGCATCAGGCCCGCCCGGTCGGTGACCACGTCCGGCATGACGTCCTCGTGCGGCAGGACGATGCCCGCGTCGGCGGCGGACAGGGCGAGGGCGCCGATCAGGCCGCGCTGGAGCAGACCGGCCCGGCGCTGCTCGTACACGTAGAGCGCGGGCTCGGGGTCGGCGCTGAGGATGCCGTCGGCGAGCCAGTCGTGCAGGGTGCGCGCGGCCTGCTCGTTGCGCGCGGCCGGAGTACCCGCCTGGGGGAGGATCAGGCGGACGATGTTGTGCGGGTCGGCGGATTCGAGGTGGTCGACTCCGTCGGGGCGCACGACCACGTCGTACGGCGGCGAGGTGACGGCGGCGAGGCTGCCGACACGCTCGGGGACGTAGCGCAGGCCATGGAACGGGATCAGGCGCAGCCCATGCTCCGCGGTACCAGATGTGGTCATTGGTGCATGGTAAGACCCGTCTCGCCATGCGGGATGATCGGGGGAGTACGGAATCGGACAAGGTCGATCTCATGAGGAGCGGACAGGATGACCCGGCAGAACAGGACCAGTCCCGCGGCGAGTGAGCAGAGTCTGCACCAGGCCTACGACACCGCCCTCCTGGACCTGGACGGGGTGGTGTACGCGGGCGGTGAGGCCATCGCGTACGCGGTGGAGTCCCTCGCCGCGGCCCGGGCGGACGGGATGCACCTCGCGTACGTCACGAACAACGCGCTGCGGACGCCCGACGCGGTCGCGCAGCACCTGGGAGAGCTGGGCATCCCGACGGAGGCGGCCGAGGTGATCACCTCGGCGCAGGCGGTGGCCCGGCTGATCGCTGAGCAGGTGGAGCCGGGGTCGAACGTGCTGGTGATCGGCGGGGACGGGCTGCGGGTCGCGCTGCGCGAGCGGGGCCTGGTGCCGGTGGACTCGGCCGAGGAGGAGGGGCTCGCGGCGGTCGTCCAGGGGTACGGGGGTCCCGACCTGCCGTGGGGACGGTTCGCGGAAGCCTCGTACGCGATCAACCGCGGCGTGCCGTGGTTCGCGTCCAACACCGACCTGACGATCCCGGGGGTGCGGGGGATCGCGCCCGGCAACGGGGCCGCGGTGGAGGTCGTACGGATCGCCACGGGCGCCGAGCCGCAGGTGGCGGGCAAGCCGCTGCCCCCGATGCACCGGGAGACGGTGCTGCGGACCGGGGCGGAGCGGCCGCTGGTGGTCGGGGACCGACTGGACACCGACATCGAGGGTGCCTTCAACGGGGAGGTGGACTCGCTGCTGGTGCTGACCGGGGTCACGGACGCCGAGCAGCTGCTGCGGGCCGAGCCCCGGCACCGTCCGACCTATGTGGACCGGGATCTGCGGGGGCTGCTGTCCGGGCAGCCGGAGGTGGAGCCGTTCGCGGAGGGCTTCCGCTGCGGCGGCTGGACGGCGGTCGCGACGAACGGCGGCGTGCTGGAGCTCAGGGAGAACGGAGAGACAGGGGAGAACGGGGAGACAGGGCAGGGCGCGGAGACCGGAGGGACGGGGGATCCGCTCGACGGGCTGCGGGCGTTGTGCGCGGCGGCCTGGACGGCGGCCGGCGACGGGGTCTGCACCCTCGACGCGGCGAAGGCACTGGCCAGGCTGGGTCTTTAGGCCGTCCGGGGGACCCGCCCGTGCGGAGGGTAGGTTAGCCTAACCTGCGTGTTGGTCGAGAGTCCCCCTGAACCCGAACGGAGCGCGGCGCCCGACAAGGGCGCCGACGCCGCCGTAGCCCGCCCGCGCCACGCCGCGCGCGCCGCCGGTCTGCTCGCCGCTCTCGCGGTGCTGGCACTGGTCGCCGTCGTGAGCATCGCCGTGGGCGCCAAGCAGATGTCCCTGGACGAGGTCTGGCACGGCCTGTTCGCCTACGCGGGAACGCCCAACGACGTGGTGGTGCGGGACCTGCGGATCCCGCGCACCCTGCTCGGTCTGATGGTCGGACTCGGACTCGGCCTGTCCGGTGCCGTCATGCAGGCGCTGGCCCGCAACCCGCTGGCCGAACCAGGCATCCTCGGCGTCAACGCCGGTGCCGCGGCCGCCGTGGTCTCCGCGATCAGCTTCTTCGGCGCGAGCTCGCTGAGCGAGTTCGTGTGGTGGGCCTTCCTCGGCGCCGCCCTCGTCTCGGTCCTCGTGTACGTGCTCGGCGGCAGCCGCAGCGCCACCCCGGTCCGCCTCGCCCTCGCCGGTACGGCCGCCAGCGCGGCGCTCGTCGGCTACATCAACGCCGTGCAGCTGATGGACAGCAAGGCGCTGGACAAGCTGCGCTTCTGGACGGTGGGTTCGCTCGCCTCGGCCAACATCGACACCGTCCGACAGGTGGCCCCCTTCCTGCTCGTCGGCGCGGTGCTCGCGCTGGCACTGGGCCGGCCGCTCAACGCGATGGCGATGGGCGACGACACGGCACGGGCGCTCGGCGCGCACCTGACGCGGACCCGGATCGGCGCCATGGTCGCCATCACCCTGCTGTGCGGTGCGGCGACCGCCGCCTGCGGCCCCATCGTGTTCATCGGGCTGATGGTCCCGCACCTCGTCCGGACCTTCACCGGTCCCGACATGCGCTGGGTGCTCGCGTACTCCGCCGTCCTGTCGCCGGTCCTGCTGCTCGGCTCCGACATCATCGGCCGGGTCGTCACCCGGCCCGCCGAACTGCAGGTCGGCGTCGTGACCGCGCTCATCGGCGGCCCGGTCTTCATCTACCTGGTTCGGCGCAAGAGGATGGCCCAGCTGTGACCGCGACCGCGACCGCGACCGAGACGTCGACCGGAACCGTGACCGACACCCCGCGCAAGGGCCGCCGGCCCGGACCCCGTCCGCTGCGCCTGCCCGGCGGGGTCTCGCTGCGCGTCGAACGGCGCGCCCTGGCCGTCGGCGTCCTGCTGACCGTCGCGGCGCTCGCGATGTCCGTCGTGCTCATCGGCACCGGCGACTTCGAGATCGCGCCGTGGGACGTCGTACAGACCCTGCTCGGCAACGGCACCCCCGCCACCGACTTCATCGTCAACGACCTACGGCTGCCGCGGGCCCTGGTCGCGCTGCTCGTCGGCGCGGCGCTCGGGATCTCCGGAGCCGTCTTCCAGTCCGTCTCCCGCAACCCGCTCGGCTCCCCGGACATGCTCGGCTTCGGATACGGATCGGCGGTCGGCGCGCTCGTCGTCATCATCCTGTTCAAGGGCGGCGCCACCGAGGTGGCCGTCGGCGCACTCGTCGGCGGTGTGCTGGCAGGCGCCGCCGTCTATCTGCTCGCCTACAAGCAGGGCATCCAGGGCTACCGGCTGGTGCTGGTCGGCATCGGCGCCTCCGCCATGCTCATCGCCGTGATCCAGTACCTGATCACGAAGGCCCAGCTGATCGAGGCCACCCGGGCCATGGTCTGGCTGACCGGCTCGCTGGCCGGCCGGGACTGGGCACAGGTCTGGCCGCTGCTCGCGGTGTGCGCGGTGCTCTTCCCCCTGATCCTCGGACAGGGCAGGGCCCTGCGGATGATGGAGATGGGCGACGACGCCGCGTACGCGCTCGGGGTGAGGGTGGAGCGGACACGGCTGCTGCTGATGCTCGCGGCGATCCTGCTCACCACCGCGGCGAGCGCGGCGGCCGGGCCCATCAGCTTCGTCGCGCTGGCCGCGCCGCAGCTGGCCCGGCGGCTGACCCGCTCGCCCGGCGGGAACCTGGTGAACGCCGCCCTGATGGGCTCGGTGCTGCTGATGGTGTCCGACTGGGCCTCGCAGCGGGCCTTCGGTGCCGACCAGCTGCCGGTGGGTGTGGTGACCGGCCTCGTCGGCGGTGTCTACCTGCTCTGGCTGCTCGTCACCGAGCGCAAGGCGGGACGTATATGAACCTCATGAGGAGTACCCAAGTGCAGCGGCTGACCGCGGAGAACGTGACCCTCGGCTACGACCAGCGGGTCATCGCCGAGAACCTGTCGGTGGAGATCCCCGACAACTCCTTCACGGTGATCGTCGGCCCCAACGCCTGCGGCAAGTCCACGCTGCTGCGGGCCCTGTCGCGGATGCTGAAGCCGTCCACCGGGCGGGTGCTGCTGGACGGGCAGGCCATCGGGTCGATGCCCGCGAAGAAGGTCGCCAAGACCCTGGGCCTGCTCCCGCAGTCCTCGATCGCGCCCGACGGCATCACGGTGGCCGACCTGGTCTCGCGCGGCCGGTACCCGCACCAGGGGCTGCTGCGGCAGTGGTCGCCCGAGGACGAGCGGATCGTGAACGAGTCGATGGCCTCGACCGGGGTCGCCGAGCTCGCGGACCGGGCCGTGGACGAGCTGTCGGGTGGGCAGCGGCAGCGCGTGTGGATCGCGATGGCGCTGGCCCAGCAGACGCCGCTGCTGCTGCTCGACGAGCCGACGACGTACCTGGACATCCAGCACCAGATCGATGTGCTGGACCTGTGCGCGGAACTGCACGAGACGCAGGGGCGGACGCTGGTGGCCGTGCTGCACGACCTGAACCACGCGGCCCGGTACGCGACGCATCTGATCGCGATGCGGGGCGGGAAGGTCGTCGCGGAGGGGCCGCCGGCGGAGGTGGTCACCGCGGAGCTGGTGGAGAAGGTGTTCGGGCTGCGCTGCCAGGTGATCCCGGATCCGGAGACGGGAACGCCGCTGGTGGTTCCGGCGGCGCGCAAGGCCCGTGCGGTGGCCCGGGCCGAGTAGCCTCCGGCTCGGGGTGCGGTTCTCGGGTGCCGGGTGCGGCGCCGTTGCCGGGGGCGCTGCCCCCGGACCCCCGCGCCTCAAACGCCGGCGGGGCTGAGAAGACCGGGGCTCAAACGCCGGCGGGGCTGGACATGGCTAGAGCATCGATTTGAGGCGGAGGAGGTCGCGGAAGCCGGCTTCGAGTTTGACTCGGCCCGTGGCCCAGGCCTTCGCGAACTTCAGCTCGCCCGCGACCAGGGCCACGAGGTCGTCGCCCGTCATCGTGAGCCGGATCTCCGCCTTCTTCGCGGGCGGGCCCGGGGCGACCGCGTCCACCCGGATCCGGCCCGCGTCGAGGCGACCCGTGAACGTCTGGTCGAGGTCGGTGATGTGGCAGCTCAGGGAGCGGTCGAACGCGGCCGCGCCGCGCACGCCGTCGTCGGCCCGTGCGAGATTGCCGGAGAGGTTGTCGAGTGCTTCACGGCACTCCTGGATCGTAGCCATCGTGATCACGACCGTACCGCAGAGCCATGCGTGGTCGCGGAGCGCTTCGGGGTAGCGTCGGGGCATGACCGACGAAGCCGCCGACCCGCCAGTCGAAGCAGCCGCCGAGCCCGCCGAGCCCGACGAGCCCGCCGGGCCCGTGGCGCTGGGCGTCGTACGGACGCCCACCGGCCACGCCGGAGTGGACGCGCACCTGGCGCGGCTGGCGGACGCCGACCACCTCGCGGCGGACGGACACGTCGAGGTGTACGAGGATGTCCACCAGGGGCTGCGTGAGGCGCTGACCGCGCTGGACGCACCGCCCGTCCCCGGACCGTACGAAAACAGGAGCTGAACCGAACGTGGCAGGAGTGGCACGCCGCCGCCTGGACGCCGAACTGGTACGCCGCAGCATGGCCCGCTCGCGCGAGCACGCCGCGCAGCTGATCGCCGCGGGCCGGGTGACCGTGGGCGGCACCACCGCGACCAAGCCGGCCACCCAGGTCGAGACCAGCGCGGCCCTGGTGGTCCGCAAGGACGACAGCGACCCCGACTACGTCTCCCGGGGCGGCCACAAGCTGGCCGGCGCGCTGGCGGCCTTCCAGCCGCAGGGGCTGGTCGTCGAGGGCCGCCGCGCGCTGGACGCCGGCGCCTCCACCGGCGGGTTCACCGACGTGCTGCTGCGCTCGGGAGTGGCCCACGTGATGGCCGTGGACGTCGGCTACGGGCAGCTGGCCTGGTCGCTGCAGAGCGACGACCGGGTCACGGTCAAGGACCGTACGAACGTGCGCGAGCTGACGGTGGAGCAGCTCGACGGGCTTCCCGTCGACCTCGTCGTCGGCGACCTGTCCTTCATCTCCATCGGTCTGGTGCTGCCGGCGCTGGTGCGCTGCTGCGCGCCGGACGCGGACCTGGTGCTGATGGTCAAGCCGCAGTTCGAGGTGGGCAAGGACCGGCTGGGCAGCGGTGGCGTGGTGCGCAGCCCGGAGCTGCGGGCCGAGGCCGTGCGCGAGGTCGCGGCGCAGGCGGCGAAGCTCGGACTGGGTGTTCTCGGCGTGACGGCGAGTCCGCTGCCGGGGCCGTCGGGGAACGTCGAGTACTTTCTGTGGCTTCGGGCGGGGGCACCGGCCCTCGACCCGGCGGATGTTGACCGTGCAGTGGCGGAGGGGCCGCAGTGACAGATTCATCGGGTACAGCGGGATCGGGTTCGAGTTCGAGTGCCGGGCTTTCGGGGGAAGGGCGGACGGTCTTCCTGCTCGCGCACACCGGACGGCCGGCGGCCATCCGCAGCGCCGAGCTGGTGGTGCAGGGTCTGCTGAGATGCGGGCTGGGCGTGCGCGTCATGGAGCACGAGGCGGTGGACCTGCCGCTGCCCGCCGAGGTGGAGCTGGTCACCGAGTTCACCCCGGGCGCTCTCGACGGCTGTGAGCTGCTCATCGTGCTCGGCGGTGACGGGACCCTGCTGCGGGGCGCGGAGTTCGCGCGCGCCTCGGGGGTGCCGATGCTGGGCGTCAACCTGGGCCGGGTGGGGTTCCTCGCCGAGGCCGAACGCGACGACCTGGACAAGGTCGTGGACCGGGTGGTGACGCGCTCGTACGAGGTCGAGGAGCGGATGACCCTCGACGTGATCGTGCGGACGAACGGCGACGTCGTCCACCGGGACTGGGCGCTGAACGAGGCCGCGGTCCAGAAGGTGTCCCCGGAGCGGATGCTGGAGGTGGTCCTGGAGATCGACGGGCGCCCGGTGACCGGCTTCGGCTGCGACGGGATCGTCTGCGCCACCCCGACGGGCTCCACGGCCTACGCCTTCTCCGCGGGCGGGCCGGTGGTCTGGCCGGAGGTGGAGGCGCTGCTGATGGTGCCGATCAGCGCGCACGCGCTGTTCGCGAAGCCGCTGGTGACCTCGCCGACCTCGGTCCTGGCGGTCGAGGTGCAGAACGGGACTCCGCACGGCGTGCTGTGGTGCGACGGGCGGCGCACGCTGGAGCTGCCCGCCGGGGCGCGGGTCGAGGTACGGCGGGGTGCCGTGCCCGTGCGGCTCGCCCGGCTGCACCACGCGTCCTTCACGGACCGGCTCGTCGCCAAGTTCGCGCTGCCGGTGTCGGGGTGGCGCGGCGCGCCGCACTGACGGACGGGGATCACGGAGCGGGGGGTGGCTGCGGACCTTCGAAGCGGCCCCGGGCGAACACGCCGTGCGGGGGCAGCCCAGAACGCCTGCGTGAACAGGTGACTGAGGGAGGGGCCGGAGCCGTGCGGCTACTACGCCGAGTACCGCGGCCGGCCGGCCGACGCCGGATTCGGGTCGGTCGAGGTCCTGCCGCTGGACGCGGCGGGCGCGAATGCCGCACTTGTCGCCCGCAAGCCGGACCGGGTTCGAAAAGGTTCCCGGCGCCTAGTCCCGTGGCGCGAGGGGGAGTTCGGCCGGGAGAGTGTGAATAGCACATGCGTTCGGAGAACTCGGGACGGGTGACGTCACATGGCACCCATGAAACCTCGGTATCGTCGTCCCGTGCTTGAGGAGATGCGGATACGGTCGCTCGGGGTCATCGACGACGCGGTGGTCGAGCTGTCGCCCGGATTCACCGCGGTGACCGGCGAGACCGGCGCGGGCAAGACGATGGTCGTCACCAGCCTCGGGCTGCTGCTCGGCGGTCGCGCCGACCCCGCCCTGGTGCGGATCGGGGCCAAAGCGGCGGTGGTCGAGGGCCGCATCGTCATGCGCCCGGACGCCCCCGCCGCCGTACGCGCCGAGGAGGCCGGCGCCGAGCTCGACGACGGCGCCCTGCTGATCAGCCGGACCGTCTCCGCCGAGGGCCGCTCGCGCGCCCACGTCGGCGGCCGCTCCGTGCCCGTCGGCCTGCTCGCCGAACTCGCCGACGACCTGGTCGCCGTACACGGGCAGACCGACCAGCAGGGGCTGCTGCGCCCCGCCCGGCAGCGGCAGGCGCTCGACCGGTACGCCGGGAACGCCGTCGCCGTCCCCCTGGAGAAGTACGGCTCGGCCTACCGCAGGCTCCGCGCGGTCGCCGTCGAGCTGGAGGAGATCACCACCCGGGCCCGGGAACGCGCCCAGGAGGCCGACCTGCTGCGCTTCGGCCTGGACGAGATCGCGGCCGTGGAACCGGTGGCCGGCGAGGACGCCGAGCTCGCGGCCGAGGCGGAACGGCTCGGGCACGCCGAATCGCTGGCCTCGGCGGCGCAGCTGGCCCACGCCGCGCTCGCGGGCAACCCCGAGGACCCGGAGGCCGTCGACGCCAACATGCTCGTCGCGGGCGCCCACCGGGCGCTGGAATCCGTACGCTCCCACGACCCGGCCCTCGGCGCACTCGCCGAACGGATCGGGGAGCTGGGCATCCTGCTGTCCGACGTGGCCGGGGAACTGGCCGGCTACGCCGACGACCTCGACGCCGATCCGCTGCGCCTGGCCGCCGTCGAGGAGCGGCGGGCCGCCCTGACGCAGCTCACCCGCAAGTACGGCTCCGAGGGCACCGTGGACGCCGTACTGGAATGGGCCGAACAGGGCGCGGCACGGCTGCTCGAACTGGACGGCGACGACGAGCGGATCACCGAACTGACCGCCGAGCGCGACGGACTGCGCGACGAACTGTCCCTGCTGGCACAGGCGTTGACCGACGCCCGGGTGGAGGCCGCGACCCGCTTCGCCTCCGCGGTGACGGAGGAACTGGCCTCGCTGGCGATGCCGCACGCCCGCGTGACCATCGACGTCCGACAGACGGACGACCCCGACGGGGTGGACGTCGACGGCCGCCCCGTCGCCTACGGCCCTTCGGGCACGGACGAGGTCGAACTGCTGCTGGCCCCGCACCCCGGAGCCCAGCCGCGGCCGATCGCCAAGGGCGCCTCCGGCGGTGAGCTGTCCCGGGTGATGCTCGCCGTCGAGGTCGTCTTCGCGGGCTCCGACCCCGTACCCACCTACCTCTTCGACGAGGTCGACGCGGGCGTCGGCGGCAAGGCCGCGGTCGAGGTGGGCCGGCGGCTGGCGAAGCTGGCCAAGTCGGCGCAGGTCGTGGTCGTCACGCACCTGCCGCAGGTGGCGGCCTTCGCGGACCGTCAGCTGCTCGTCGAGAAGACCAACGACGGTTCCGTCACGCGCTCGGGGGTCACCGTCCTGGAGGGCGAGGACCGGATCCGCGAGCTGTCGCGCATGCTGGCCGGCCACGAGGACTCGGTCTCGGCGCGGGCGCACGCCGAGGAACTGCTGGCGGCGGCGCGCGCGGACGCGTGAGCCGGACGACCGTGAGGGCCCGGAACGCTCGGCGTTCCGGGCCCTTCGCCGTATCCGGGACGGCCTCGGGATCGTCCGTGTGGGTGAGGCTGAGGGGCATCCTGCGGTATCTCGTACGGGATCCGCACCCGTATGGTCCCGGAACGCGCGTGCGGACTGGCATCCTTGGCGACGTCTCTGACTCCCTCACCCTGGAGCTTCGGCCCGTGAGCAGCTCCCCGGTCTCCACCTCCCTTCCGGCCCAGCCCTACGGCCGGCCGCCGCTGCGCACCGTGCAAGTACTCGGCACCGGTGCGGGCGCGGGCAACAGCGCGCACGTACGCTCGCTCGCGACCGGCCTCGCCGCGCGCGGAGTACGGGTCACGGTGTGCGCGCCCGTCCAGGCGGAGGGGGAGTACGACTTCACCGGCGCCGGGGCGCAGTTCGCCCCCGACGCGGTCAGCGTGCTGCGGGCCGCCTGCGCCGGCGCGGACCTCGTGCACGCGCACGGCGTACGCGCCGGGATGCGCGCCGCCCTGGCCATACGGGGGCGCCGGGTGCCGCTGGTGGTGAGCTGGCACGGCGAGGGTCCGACGGCGGCCGGAGCGCTCGGGCGGCTCAGCCGGATGCTGGAACGGCACGTCGCCCGCGCCGCGGCGGTGGTGCTCGGGGCCTCCTCGGACCAGGTGGACGTCGCACGGCGGCGGGGCGCCAAGGACGCGCGACTGGCCCCCGTGGCGGTACCGACCGACCCGGCGGGCGGTCCGGAGACGGCGGCCGACCCCGGCAAGGTGCGGGCGGAACTCGGAGCGGTGGAACGACCGCTGCTGATCGCCGTCGGCAGCCTGGTGCCGCACCGGGGGTACTCGGTCCTGCTCGACGCGGCACGGGAGTGGCGCGGCCTCGACCCGGCGCCGCTGCTGGTGATCGCGGGGGAGGGGCCGCTCCGGGCGGAGCTCTCCCGGCGGATCGAGGCCGAGGGGCTGCCGGTACGGCTGCTGGGGCGCCGCCGGGACGCGGCACAGCTGCTGGCGGCGGCGGACCTGGCGGTCCTGCCGAGCCGGTGGGAGGCGCGGGCCCTGCTCGCGCAGGAGGCCCTGCGGGCGGGCGTACCGCTGGTGGCCACGACGGTGGGCGGTGTCCAGGAGCTGGTGGGCGAGGGCGCGGTCCTGGTCCCGCCGGGCGAGGCGGGGCCGCTCGCCTCGGCCGTGACGGGCCTGCTGTCCGACCCGGACCGCCGGGCGGCACTGGCGGCCGCCGGGCGCGCGCAGGCCGCGACGTGGCCGTCGGAGGACGACACGGTCGCGCAGGTCCTGTCGGTCTACGACGAACTGATGGAACGCACCCGCCGCTAGCCTCCCGGCGGGGCTCCTTCGGAGCCCCGCCGGCGATCGAGGCGCGGGTCCGGGCGGAGCCCGGGGAACGGTGGAAGGGCGGGTAGGGGACAGCCCCGCAGGGCATCGGTCCCCCGCCCGGGCGTCGACGGACGGAGTCCGGCGCAGCGGCGCGAAGCCGGGGAGGCCCGCCAGGGCCGAGGCGTGCGAGTGGCGCGTCAGGAAAGGGTGTGGCGGCGGGCGCGGAGGGCCAGGCTCAGGGAGAGGACCGTCTCCGGGTCGTCCAGGTCCGTGCCCAGCAGCTCCGAGATGCGGGCCAGCCGGTTGTACAGCGTCTGCCGATTCAGGTGCAGCTCCCGCGCCGTCTCCGCCTTGCGGCCCGCGTGGGCCAGGTACGTCTCCAGCGTCGGCAGGAGCGGAGGCCGGGACGTCGTGTCGTGCGTACGCAGCGGGCCGATCGCGCGGTCCACGAAGGCCGCCAGGTCGGGGTGTTCGCGCAGCCGCCACAGCAGCAGGTCGATGTCCAGGCGCCGGGCGTCGTACCAGGGGCGGGCCGGCAGGCCGTGGGCCGCCGTGGCGGTCTCCGCGGCATGCCGCAGGCCCGCCGAGGCGGCCGCCCAGCCACCCGCCACGCCGACGACCACCGCCGGCGGCGCATCGGCCCGGTCCAGGCCCGCGCGTTCGACTCCCGCCCGCAGTGCGGCCGAGACCCGGTCCGCCACCGCCGTACGCTCCGACTCCGCGCGCAGCGAGACCAGCAGCGGCACCCGGCCCTCGACCGGGCGGACACCCAGCAGGACCGGGACGCCGACCGACGACAGCTCCTCCAGCACGGCACGGGCCAGGACGGCCCAGTTCCCGGACGGCCCGAGGTCCGAGCCCAGCCGCATCACCACCGGCAGCAGCGGACCGCCGCCCGGCTTGAAGCCGAGGACGCGGGCCTGGGCCGGGGCGTCGTCCGCCGAGATCCGACCCTCCGCGAGGTCCGTCAGGAAGTCGCCGTGGCCGCGCGCCGCCAGCTCCTCCTCCTGCCGCGCCTGCATCAGGACGACGGCCAGGACGCCCGCCGTGCGTTCGGCCGCCATGCGGTGCACCGGGAGCAGCGGCGCCGAGACCCCGACCAGGACCACCCGGGCCCGGACCGAGCCGGTTCCGTGGCCCCCGCCCGGGACGTCGACCACCACCGTGTTCGTGGCGGGTTCGGCCTCGCGCTGGCCGCGTAGGCCCTCCCACACCTGGAGCGGGTCCGCGCCCGCGTCCCCCGCCGCGCTGCCGGCGGCGTACAGGAGCTGCCCGTCGGGGGTCTCCAGGAAGACCGGGTTCCCCGTGAAGTCCGCCAGGATCCGCAGGACCTGTGGGATGCCCCCACCGCCCAGCAGGGCCTCCGTACAGCGGCGGTGGACCTCCTCGGCCCGCTGGAGCAGGGCGTAGTGGTGGTTGACGATCTCGGTGTGGACCTCCTCCGTGACCGCGACGAAGGCGACCTCCCGGTGGAGTTGGACCAGGGGCAGCCCCGCCGAGCGTGCGGTCTCCACGATCGTGGCGGGCAGCCGGGTGAAGCGCGGGCCCAGCTCGACCACCAGGGCGGCGATCCCACGGTCCGCGAGCCGGCGTACGAAGGCACGCTGCTCGGCCGGCCGGGTGCCGAGCCCCAGGCCCGTGGTCAGCAGCAACTCACCGCCCTTGAGCAGGGAGGCGATGTTCGGGACCTCGCCCGCGTGCACCCAACGGACGGTCCGCCCCAGACGGTCGGCGCAGGCCACCACCTCCGGCAGCCCGCCGCGCAGCCCCGGCAGTTCCAGTGCCCGCTGAACCGTGATTCCGCCCTGGTTTTCCATATCGCGGGACGCTACCGGCACACCGGTGCCCATCGTCAGGCGGGCTGGATGTTGTGGTTGAAGCGGAAGACGTTGTCCGGGTCGTACTGCCGCTTCAACGCGCCCAGCCGCCGCATGTTCTCGGTGCCGAGGCCCGAGACCACCCGCTCCGCGCCCTCGTCCCCGGTGAAGTTGAGGTAGACCGCGCCGGTGCTCCACGGCCGGGCGTCGGCGCGGACGTCCTTGACCCACTGCCGGCAGCGCTCGTCGTCGGCCGGGTCCTCCCAGATCCCGAACGGGTGCACCGCCCACGGCGCGTCGCGGTACGGCACCGGGTAGTCGGTCGGACCGGAGGCGATGGCGCCGCCCTGCGGAAAGACCAGGTGCTGGGTGCCGGTCGGTACCGGCATGGACTCGGCGCGGGTGCAGAAGGCGTCCACGAACGCGTCGGGACAGCCGGTCAGGTACTCCGCCGACCAGTAGTTCCGCATCCCCGGCGGGTCGTCGATCATGCACTGGAGATCGGCGTACGGGATGGCCGTGACGATCTCCGACTCGTGGGGGATCGCCAGCAGCGGTTCGGCCAGCCCCCGCATCTCGTCCTCGGGGCCCGCGTACGTCAGCAGTACCCCGGCCAGCAGCCGGCCGACCAGGTGCGCAGGGACGAACTCCTCGGGCGGGCCGGTGAGGTAGAGCGCGGCGCCCGAGGCCTCGGGCGGGGCCGCCTCGATGACGTCCCGGTACGTACGGACCACCTCGGGCCCGCGCTCCGGCAGGTACAGCAGGAACGCGATCGACATGGCGGGCAGCTCGTGCAGCCGCAGGGTCAGCGAGGTGGCGATGCCGAAGTTCCCGCCGCCGCCGTGCAGCCCCCAGAACAGCTCCGGATGCTCCTCCGCGGTCGCGTGGACCGATTCGCCCTCGGCGGTGACCAGGTCCACGCCGAGCAGGTTGTCCACGGCCAGGCCGAACTTCCGGTCCAGCCAGCCGCTTCCGCCGCCCAGGACGTAACCGCCGACGCCCGTGGTGGAGGCGCGGCCGCCGGTCGTCGCCAGGCCGTACGGCGCGCAGGCCCGGTCCAGGTGACTCATCGTGGCCCCGCCCCCGATGTGCGCCGCCCCGGCCGCCGGATGGACCGTCACCTCGTGCATCCGCCGCAGGTCCACGACGAGGCCGCCGTCGTTGAGGGACATCCCGGCCACGCTGTGCCCGCCGCCGCGCACGGCGATGTTCAGATCCAGGTCCCGCGCGAAACGCACGGCCGTCACCACGTCCGCCGTGCTCTCGCACTGGGCGATCACGGCGGGTCTGCGGTCGATCATCGCGTTGAAGAGGGTCCGGGCCTCGTCGTACCCCGGATCCTCCGGGGCGAAGACCTCGCCGGACAGGTCCTCGCGGAGCGCGGTCAGGGCCGCGCCCGCCTTCGACAGGGGAGCCATGGCTGCCCCCTTCCACCGGAGGGAGGGCATAGGACCCTTCCAGCGTAGGCGCGGACGATCACCGGGGCGCGGCGAGATCGGTCCGCGCCCCGGGCGCGCCGCTACCCGCCGTACGCCCCGCTGGCCGTCAGCCGCAGGGCCGTGTCGATCAGCGGAACGTGGCTGAAGGCCTGCGGGAAGTTCCCGACCTGCCGCTGGAGCCGCGGGTCCCACTCCTCCGCGAGCAGACCCAGGTCGTTGCGGAGCGACAGCAGCCGCTCGAACAGCCGCCGCGCCTCGTCGACGCGGCCGATCATCGCCAGGTCGTCGGCCATCCAGAACGAGCAGGCCAGGAAGGCTCCCTCGTCGCCCTCCAGGCCGTCCACGCCGGCCTCGTCGCCCGCCGTCGGGTAGCGCAGGATGAAACCGTCGGGGGTGGACAGCTCGCGCTGGATCGCCTCGATGGTGCCGATGACCCGCTTGTCGTCCGGCGGCAGGAAGCCCATCTGCGGGATCAGCAGCAGGGAGGCGTCCAGCTCCTTCGACCCGTACGACTGGGTGAAGGTGTTGCGTTCCTTGTCGTAGCCCTTCTCGCACACGTCCTGGTGGATCTCGTCGCGCAGCTCGCGCCACCGCTCCAGCGGGCCGTCCGCGTCCCCGCTCTCGATCAGCTTGATCGTGCGGTCCACGGCCACCCAGGCCATCACCTTCGAGTGCACGAAGTGGCGGCGCGGGCCGCGCACCTCCCAGATGCCCTCGTCGGGCTGGTCCCAGTGGGTCTCCAGGTAGCGGATCAGCTTGAGCTGCAGCAGCGAGGCGTAGTCGCTGCGGGCGAGCCCGGTCATGTGGCCCAGGTGCAGGGCCTCGGTGACCTCGCCGTACACGTCGAGCTGGAGCTGGCCCGCGGCGCCGTTGCCGACGCGGACCGGGGTGGAACCCTCGTAGCCGGGCAGCCAGTCCAGCTCGGTCTCACCGAGCTCCCGCTCGCCCGCGATCCCGTACATGATCTGCAGGTTCTCCGGGTCGCCGGCGACCGCGCGCAGCAGCCACTCGCGCCAGGCGCGGGCCTCCTCGCGGTATCCGGTGCGCAGCAGCGAGGAGAGGGTGATGGCCGCGTCCCGCAGCCAGGTGTAGCGGTAGTCCCAGTTGCGGACCCCGCCGATCTCCTCGGGGAGGGAGGTGGTCGGCGCGGCCACGATCCCGCCCGTGGGGCCGTACGTGAGGGCCTTGAGGGTGATCAGCGAGCGGATCACGGCCTCCCGATAGGGACCGTGGTACGTGCACTGCTCGACCCACTCGCGCCAGAAGTCGGTGGTCGACTCCAGGGCCGCCTCGGCGTCGGGGGTCTCGGGCGCGTCGCGGTGCGAGGCCTGCCAGCTGATGCTGAAGGCCTTCCGGTCGCCCGGTCCGACGGTGAAGTCGGAGTACGTCGTCAGGTCCTCGCCGTAGGTCTGCGCGTCGGCGTCCAGCCAGACCGAGTCGGGGCCGGCGACGGCCACGGTGCGCCCGTCGACCTTGTGCACCCACGGCACGACCCGCCCGTAGCTGAAGCGCATCCGCAGCGCCGAGCGCATCGGCACCCGCCCGCTGATGCCCTCCACGATGCGGATCAGTTGCGGCGCGTGGTCCTCGCGCGGCGGCATGAAGTCGATCACGCGGACCTTGCCGCGCGGGGTGTCCCACTCCGACTCCAGCACCAGCGAGTCACCGCGGTAGCGGCGGCGTGTGGCACGCGGGGCCTCGGTCCCGGCCGGGAACGACGGGCCGATCCGCCAGAACCCGTGTTCCTCGGTGCCGAGAATGCTCGCGAACACGGCGTGCGAGTCGAAGCGTGGCAGGCACAGCCAGTCCACCGCCCCGTCCCGACAGACCAGTGCAGCGGTCTGCATGTCCCCGATCAGTGCGTAATCCTCGATGCGCCCGGACACGTGCATCTCCAGTCGAACGGCCACGTCCGCCCCGAAGGGCGCTTGCATTGCGCGGTTGCGCGGTCTCCTGTGTGCAGGGATCTCCGCGTGAGCCCATGATTCCGTATATCGGCTCGGTTAGGCCGTCCGACGGACTGCCCGGCGGTGATGTGTGCAATATCCGAGCAGGATATGACGGCACCCTAGTGATCTCCGTGACCCCCCGAAGAATGCGGCTGGGCCGAACGGGTGAGCAGCGGCTTCGCCGCCCCGGCGCACTCGGGCGCCCCCGGACGGAGCGGGCGCGCCGCGTGCCCGGAGGCGGACCCCGCCGGGCGCTGATAGGCTGGTACCCCGTGGACCGGTGGTCTGCCTGTGCGAATCAGGAGCCCCGAAACCGCAGCTTCGGCGCCCCCTGAGACCCTTCCGGATCGACGGTGACCGGCGCCGGACGCACCTCACCTCGCGACCACGGGAGCCCCCTCTTGGCGATGCCGCCCAAATCCATGACGACCAAGCACATCTTCGTCACCGGGGGTGTCGCTTCCTCCCTCGGCAAGGGCCTGACGGCCTCCAGCCTGGGTGCGCTGCTGAAGGCGCGCGGTCTTCGGGTCACGATGCAGAAGCTCGACCCGTACCTGAACGTCGACCCCGGCACGATGAACCCGTTCCAGCACGGCGAGGTGTTCGTCACCAACGACGGCGCCGAGACCGACCTGGACATCGGCCACTACGAGCGCTTCCTCGACGTCGACCTGGACGGCTCGGCCAACGTCACCACCGGCCAGGTCTACAACACGGTCATCGCCAAGGAGCGCCGCGGCGAGTACCTCGGTGACACGGTGCAGGTCATCCCGCACATCACCAACGAGATCAAGCACCGCATCCGCCGCATGGCGACCGACGACGTCGACGTCGTCATCACCGAGGTCGGCGGCACCGTCGGCGACATCGAGTCGCTGCCGTTCCTGGAGACCGTCCGCCAGGTCCGCCACGAGGTCGGCCGCGACAACGTCTTCGTCGTGCACATCTCGCTGCTGCCGTACATCGGCCCCTCCGGTGAGCTCAAGACCAAGCCGACCCAGCACTCGGTCGCGGCCCTGCGCAACATCGGTATCCAGCCCGACGCGATCGTGCTGCGCGCCGACCGTGACGTCCCCACCTCCATCAAGCGCAAGATCTCGCTGATGTGCGACGTGGACGAGGCGGCCGTCGTCGCGGCGATCGACGCCAAGTCGATCTACGACATCCCGAAGGTCCTGCACACCGAGGGCCTGGACGCCTACGTCGTGCGCAAGCTCGACCTGCCGTTCCGCGACGTCGACTGGACGGTGTGGGAGGACCTGCTCGACCGGGTCCACAACCCCGACCACGAGGTCAAGGTCGCGCTCGTCGGCAAGTACATCGACCTGCCCGACGCCTACCTGTCGGTGACCGAGGCGCTGCGCGCCGGCGGTTTCGCCAACAAGGCCCGGGTCCAGATCAAGTGGGTCACCTCCGACGACTGCAAGACCCCCGCCGGCGCGGCGGCCGTGCTCGGCGACGTGGACGCGATCTGCGTGCCCGGCGGCTTCGGCGACCGCGGCGTCAACGGCAAGGTCGGCGCGATCACCTACGCCCGCGAGAACAAGATCCCGCTGCTCGGCCTGTGCCTGGGTCTGCAGTGCGTGGTCATCGAGGCCGCGCGCAACCTCGCGGGCATCGAGGACGCCAACTCCACCGAGTTCGACGCCTCGACCGCGAACCCGGTCATCTCGACCATGGAGGAGCAGCTGGCCTTCGTCGAGGGCGCGGGCGACCTGGGCGGCACCATGCGTCTGGGCATGTACCCGGCGAAGCTCGCCGAGGGCTCCATCGTGCGCGAGGTGTACGGCGACGAGGCGTACGTGGACGAGCGCCACCGGCACCGCTACGAGGTCAACAACGCCTACCGCGGCGAGCTGGAGAAGAAGGCGGGCCTCGTCTTCTCCGGAACCTCCCCGGACAACAAGCTCGTCGAGTACGTCGAGTACCCGCGCGAGGTGCATCCCTACCTGGTGGCCACCCAGGCCCACCCGGAGCTGCGCTCGCGCCCCACGCGCCCGCACCCGCTGTTCGCCGGCCTGGTGAAGGCCGCCGTGGAGCGGCAGCAGTCCGCGAAGTGAGAGCCTGACCGCATAACGTAGGCAGCCGGGGCACGGATCGTGCCCCGGCTGTCGCGTTCTCGGGGAAGGTATCGGCCATGGCCATGGGCAACGACATCGTGGACACACCGGAGTCGTGGGAGGTCGTCGCCTCACGGACGCCGTTCGAGGGCGCGAAGACGGCCGTGAAGTCGGACCAGGTCCGGATGCCCGACAGCTCGGTGGTGCGCCGCGACTACCAGGTGCACCCGGGCTCCGTGTGCGTGCTCGCCCTCGACGAGGAGCAGCGGGTGCTGGTCCTCAAGCAGTTCCGCCACCCGGTGCGCCACCGGCTGTGGGAACTCCCGGCCGGGCTGCTGGACGTACCCGGCGAGAACCCGCTGCACGCCGCCCAGCGGGAGCTGTACGAGGAGGCGCACGCCAAGGCGGACGAATGGCGGGTGCTCGCCGACTTCTTCACCTCGCCCGGCGGATCCGACGAGGCCGTCCGGATCTTCCTCGCGCGGGATCTGGCGGAGGCCGAGGGGGAGCGGTACGAGGTCTCCGAGGAGGAGGCGGACATGGAGATCGCCCGGGTCCCGCTCGCGGACCTGGTCAGCGGGGTCCTGGCGGGCGAGCTGCACAACCCGGGACTGGTGACCGGAGTACTGGCCCTGGCCGCCGCACTCGCCTCCGAGGGCGGCATCGAGGCCCTGCGCCCGGCCCTCGCCCCGTGGCCGGCCCGCCCGTACGAGGTGTAGGCCGCATGATCGGAGTCCGGCCGGCCCCGGCGGGCCCCCGCCGGGGCCGGCCGGGCCCGCCGTGCGAGCGGCGCGTGAAAGATAGGTCCATCTGCTGATCCGATTGGGGGATTTGCCCGCCGCGCTCCACACGAGTCGTCGCTCTGCGTGAACTACGCTCGCAATCCGGTGGCAGGGAGAGGAGCGGATCCGTGGCGGATTTCGTCGGGCGGCGGCGTGAGCTCAAGGAGCTGCGCGAGGACATCGCGCGAACCGGGCTCGACACCCTCTCCGGCCGCAAGGCCAAGGCGCCCCGGGCCCGGGTGCTGCTCGTCGCCGGGCGGCCGGGGTCCGGGCGCACGGCACTCGCCGAAGCCTTCGTGCAGGAGATCGCCGAGGAATACCCCGACGGAGTGCTCCGCACCCGGCTCACCACCCCCGGCGGGGCCACCGTGGCCACCGAGCGGGCCGTCCGCGGCCTGCTGGACCAACTGGGGCGACCCACCCCGCCCGGAGCCGGTGAGGACGAGCTGAGCTCCGTCCTGCGTACCGCCCTCGAAGGCCGCCGGGCCGTCATCCTGGTCGACGACGCCGTCGACCCCGAGCAGGTGGACGCCCTGCTCCCGGACACCCCCGAGTGCCTCGTCGTGGTCACCGCCGAGGGCCCGCTCACCGGCATCCCCGACGTCCGGCCCTGCACCCTCGGCGGACTCGACACCCCCTCCGCCGTGGAACTGCTCGTCCAGCGCATCGGCGACACCCGGGTCACCGCCGACCCCCGGGCCGCCGAGGCCCTCGCCGAGGAGTGCGGGGGCCAGCCCGCAGCCCTCGTCCTCGTCGGCGGCTGGCTCGCCGCCCACCCCAAGGCCTCCGTCGCCGACGTGGCCAAGCAGCTGCACGACATGCCCGCCACCACCGGCGGCCCGCTCGCCCGCGGCTTCCGGCTCGTCTACGAGTCCCTGCCGCAGCCCGCCCAGCGGACCCTGCGGCTGCTGCCGCTCGCCCCGGCCGGCACCGTCGACTCGCACACCGCCTCCGCGCTGGCGGGTTGCTCCGTGGCCGCCGCCCAGTCCACCCTCGACGACTTCGCCGGGCTGGGGCTCGTCCGCCCCGCCCGCGACGGCCTCTTCCTGCTGCCCGGCTGCCTCGCGCCGCTGCTCCAGGCCCTCCTTGAGGCCAAGGAACGCCCCGCCGAGGTCCAGCTGGCCCGGGCCCGGATGCTGGAGCGCACCGTACGGCTGCTGCACTCCTGCCGGGCCATGGCCGAGGCCGAGGAGCCCGGGGTGGACGCCGCCGTCGACGACGACCTGCGCGAACTGCTGGACGGCCTGCCGCGCGCCCTGCGGTTCCCCGACCGGCGGGCCGCCGCCACCTGGCTGGACACCCGGCTGCCCGCGCTCACCGCGGCCGCCTCGCTGGCCGTGGCCGACGGCGGGCTCGACACCCTGGCCCGCCGGCTGGTCGCGGCCCTGGTCCGGGCGCTGGCGGACCACCGGGGCACGGCCGGGGCCGCCCCCGAGCTGTACGGCCTGCACCGCCTGGTCCTGGACGTGGCCGAGCGGCGCAACCTGCACCGGGAGCAGGCCGCCGCGCTGCTGAACCTGGCCGACGTGGACGCGGCGACCGGGCGGACGCAGGAGGCCCTGGAGCGCTACCGGGCCGCGCTCGACGCCGGACGGGCCGCGATGGATCCGTACGCCACGGGCCGCGCGATGGAATCCGTAGGAGGCGCCTACCAGGAGCTGGCGGACTGGCACCGGGCCTCCGACTGGTTCGGCCGGGCGCTCTCCCAGGCCCTCGCCCGGGGCGAGCGCGCCGACGAGGCCCGGTTGTACGGGCGGCTCGGGAACGTCCACACGTACGCGGGGCGGTACGGGGACGCGCTGCGCAGCTGGCGGGCGGCCGCCGCGGGCTACCGGAAGTTGGCCGACGTCCCCGGCCAGGCCAAGGCGTTGAGCGAGATGGCGCGCGTCCAGGAGTACGCCGGCCGCCCCGAGGAATCGCTGCACACCTGCCGCGAGGCGGTGGAGCTGGCGCGCCGGGCCGGGGACCAGCGGCTTCAGGCCGCACTGCAGGTCCGGCTGGCCGACACGCTGGACAGATTGGGAGACCCCGCAGCTGCCAGGCTGCACCGCTCCGCAGCCGACAGATTGCTGGGAGATGACCCCGCAGCCTGCGAAATCCGTAGTGATTCCGACTGAGATTATTTGTTTGCAAGGCTAGACAGCGCGTCGTCCTTCATTAGACTGGCTTCACCACGACATCCCGTGGTGCATCCCGTTGCGCGTTCTTGTGGGCGGGTATGTATGGAAGTGCCCCCGAAAATCCCCTGAGCCAAGGACCGTGATCGACGATGAAGGTCGGCATCCCCCGCGAGGTCAAGAACAACGAGTTCCGGGTCGCCATCACGCCCGCCGGCGTGCATGAGCTGGTCCGCAACGGCCACCAGGTCTTCATCGAGCAGAACGCCGGTGTGGGTTCCTCGATCACGGACGCCGAGTACGTCTCGGCCGGCGCCGAGATCCTCGGCACCGCCGACGAGGTCTGGGCCACCGCCGACCTGCTGCTCAAGGTCAAGGAGCCGATCGCCGAGGAGTACCACCGCCTCCGCAAGGACCAGACGCTCTTCACCTACCTGCACCTCGCGGCCTCCCGCGAGTGCACGGACGCCCTGCTGGAGTCCGGCACCACCGCCATCGCCTACGAGACGGTCGAGCTCGCCAACCGCGCGCTCCCGCTGCTCGCCCCGATGTCCGAGGTCGCGGGCCGCCTGGCCCCGCAGGTCGGCGCCTACCACCTGATGCGCTCGGCCGGCGGCCGCGGCGTCCTCCCGGGCGGTGTCCCCGGCACCCACGCCGGCGAGTGCGTCGTCATCGGCGGCGGCGTCTCCGGCTGGAACGCCGCGCAGATCGCCATCGGCATGGGCTTCCACGTGACCCTGCTCGACCGCGACATCAACAAGCTCCGCGAGGCCGACAAGATCTTCGGTACGAAGATCAAGACCATCGTCTCCAACGCCTACGAGCTGGAGAAGGCCGTCGTCGAGGCCGACCTCGTCATCGGCGCCGTTCTGATCCCGGGTGCGAAGGCCCCGAAGCTGGTCACCAACGAGCTCGTCGCCAAGATGAAGCCCGGAAGTGTCCTTGTCGACATTGCGATCGACCAGGGTGGCTGCTTCGAGGACTCCCGTCCGACCACTCACGCCGAGCCGACCTTCACGGTCCACAACTCGGTCTTCTACTGCGTCGCCAACATGCCGGGCGCGGTGCCGAACACCTCCACCTACGCGCTGACGAACGCGACGCTGCCCTACATCGTGCAGCTCGCCAACCTCGGCTGGGTCGAGGCGCTGCGTCGTGACCCCGCGCTCGGCCTGGGCCTCAACACCCATGACGGCCAGGTCGTTTACGGTCCCGTCGCCGAGGCCCACGGCCTCGAGACCCTCGAGCTGAGCACGCTGCTCGGCTGACACGTCAACGACTGACGTCAATCTCACGTATCCGGCCGGACCTTGCTCGCGAGGTCCGGCCGGTCGCGTTTGCGCGGCGCCCCCGGACCCCGCTCAACTCGCCTCGAACGTAACCCTTTAACCCTTTCGCGCACCCGCGAAACTTCGCAGCGACGGCTCGTGCGCCCTTGACAGAGTGGTGTTCGGTTGCCGACACATCGTGCCGGGTCCGGTGGATTGTGTTGCCGCTGAGTGGTGACACGCCATAGAGTCGCCAACCGTCGGCATGGTGCCACGCTGACCTATCGATAAGTGTCCTGGTCACGTCCGAGGAGGTAAGACGACTTGTGAATGAGTCGACATTTGCTCCTGGGGGTGGTCGAGCAGGGATGCCTGAGCGGGGCCAGGGCCCTACCGGGCTCGAAGCTGTCGGCTCCGTCGCAGTACGCACCTTCGCAAACCACCAGCACATGACGACGCCCCAAAAGAGCATGGACGGCCTAGACGTGAACTCCAGGGCCGGCGACCTGAGCGGCGAAAAGCCCGTGGGTTTCGCCGACTACGACAATGTGCCCGAAGGGCACTTCTACGACCCCGACGCGGAGTACGAACCGGACCCCGAGTACGCGGCCACTCTCGCCCCCGACGCTGCCCGTCAGCGCCGTGAGCGGATCGGCCCGACCGGACGCCCGCTTCCGTACTTCCCGATCCCGGGTCCGCTGACCGACCACGGTCCGGCGAAGATCATCGCGATGTGCAACCAGAAGGGCGGCGTGGGCAAGACCACGTCGACCATCAACCTGGGTGCCGCGCTCGCCGAGTACGGGCGCCGCGTGCTGCTCGTCGACTTCGACCCGCAGGGCGCGCTGTCCGTGGGTCTCGGCGTGAACCCGATGGAACTCGACCTGACCGTCTACAACCTGCTCATGGAGCGGGGCATGTCGGCCGACGAGGTGCTGCTCAAGACGGCGGTCCCCAACATGGACCTGCTGCCGAGCAACATCGACCTGTCCGCTGCCGAGGTGCAGTTGGTCAGTGAGGTCGCGCGCGAGTCCACCCTGCAGCGGGCCCTGAAGCCCCTGCTGGCCGACTACGACTACATCGTGATCGACTGTCAGCCTTCGCTCGGTCTGCTGACCGTGAACGCCCTGACGGCGGCTCACAAGGTCATCGTCCCGCTGGAGTGCGAGTTCTTCGCGCTGCGCGGCGTGGCGCTGCTGACCGAGACCATCGAGAAGGTGCAGGAGCGGCTCAACCCCGAGCTGGAGCTCGACGGCATCCTCGCCACGATGTACGACTCCCGTACGGTGCACAGCCGTGAGGTGCTGGCGCGCGTCGTCGAGGCCTTCGACGACCACGTCTACCACACGGTCATCGGCCGCACGGTGCGCTTCCCGGAGACCACGGTCGCCGGTGAGCCCATCACGACGTACGCGTCCAACTCCGTCGGCGCCGCCGCCTACCGCCAGCTCGCCAGGGAGGTGCTCGCCCGGTGTCACGCCGAGTGAGTCTGCCCGGAGCCGACGAACTGTTCCGTACGACCGGGGGGATGGCGCTCCAGTCGTCCTCACCGCGGCGCGGGGTCGAGGAGTCGCCCGCCGCGGAACACTCGGCCACTTCGGCCGAGGGCACGGGGAGCGAGGGTCGCGGCCGGGAGGCCGCGGCCGCCGCGGACACCGGCGGGCCCGTCGTGGGGCAACCCAGGCGGCCGCAGGAAGGTTCTGCCGGCCCGGCGGGCGGCGTGGGGTCGGCCCCGGCCGGCGCGGGCCGCCGGGGCAAGGGGCAGGGCCGGGGCGCGAACCGGCGCCCCAGTGGCCGTGAGCGCCACGACGAGAAGATCACGGTCTACGTCTCCGCCGAGGAGCTCATGGACCTGGAGCACGCGCGGCTGGTGCTGCGCGGGGAGCACGGGCTGGCGGTGGACCGGGGCCGCATCGTCCGCGAGGCGGTCGCGGTCGTCCTCGCCGATCTGGAATCCCGCGGGGACGCGAGCATCCTCGTACGGCGCCTGCGCGGCCGCTGACCGCCCTGCGGGCCCGCCTTTCCCGGTGCCCCCGCCCGTCCGGGCCGCCGGCGCGTCGCTGCGCGGCCCGCGGCGCGTGCCTTCCCCGAGCCGGCCCCCGGCGGTGGTCCACCCGACGGAAGGCGTCTCCGGGCGAACCGCGGCCCGGCCGCCGTGCCGGGCGGTGATCCGCCGGGGAGCGCGGGGGAGCCCGTAGGCTGCTGGTGGCCGCGGCCACGGCGCCCGGCCCTCCACGCCGCCCCCATGCACCTCCTGGACCGCGATGCCCTTCCCCGCCGAATCCGGCCGACCGACCCGGCGCGTCCTGGGCCGAGGCCCCGGCGCCCCCGACCCGGCCCGGCGGCCGGAGGCGTACGACGCGGGAGCGGATCGGGAAGGCCCTGGAGCTCCCGACGGCCCGCAAGCGCCCGAGGTCCACGACGTCCCCGAGACCTCCGAAGCCCCTGAGGCGCCCGCTGAGAGCCCCGCGCCGGCGGCGGGCGGTACCGAGCCGGAACGTTCCCCCAACCCCGCAGACGGCCCGCAGGAGCCGCCTGGGCCCGACCCTTCCCCGGCGGCCGGGACGACCGCGAGCCCGGACCGCGCGAGCCCCGCGGGCGGCGACGGGCGGTTCACCCTGCGGCTCGCCAACTTCGAGGGCCCCTTCGACCTGCTGCTCCAGCTGATCTCGCGGCACAAGCTCGACGTCACCGAGGTCGCGCTGTCCCAGGTCACCGACGAGTTCATGGCGTACATCCGTGCCATGGGGCCCGACTGGGACCTCGACCAGACCACCGAGTTCCTCGTCGTCGCCGCCACCCTGCTCGACCTGAAGGCCGCCCGGCTGCTGCCGGTCGCCGAGGTGGAGGACGAGGCGGACCTGGCCCTGTTGGAGGCCCGGGACCTGCTCTTCGCGCGCCTGCTTCAGTACCGCGCGTACAAGCAGATCGCCGAGATCTTCGAACGGCGCGCGGAGGCCGAGGGCAGGCGGTACCCGCGCACGGTCGGGCTGGAGCCCCACCACGCGGACCTGCTGCCCGAGGTCGTCATCAGCCTCGGGCCGGAGGGGTTCGCCCGGCTCGCGGTGAAGGCCATGCAGCCCAGGGCCGAGCCCCAGGTGTACGTGGACCACATCCACGCCCCCCTGGTCAGCGTCCGCGAGCAGGCCGGCCTGGTGGTGCGGATGCTGAAGGCGCGCGGGGAGGCCACCTTCCAGGAGCTCACCGAGGACGCCGAGGACACCCTCACCGTCGTCGCGCGCTTCCTGGCCCTGCTGGAGCTCTACCGGGAGAAGGCGGTCGTCCTCGACCAGGAGGAGGCCCTGCGGACCCTCACCGTGCGCTGGAGCGGCGGGGACGGTGACGGCATGCCGACCGTGACCGACGAGTTCGACCGGATCGTGGAGGCGAAGGATTGAACGGCGACGTGAGCGCGGTGGCCGCGCTGGAGCTGAAGCCGGCCCTGGAGGCCGTGCTCATGGTCGTGGACGAGCCGGCCACCGAGGCGCACCTGGCCAAGGTGCTGGAGCGCACCCCGCGCGAGGTCGCGCAGGCGCTGCGGGAGCTGGCCGACGAGTACACGGCCGCGCGTCGGGGCTTCGAGCTGCGGCTGGTGGCCGGCGGCTGGCGGTTCTACACCCGGGCCGAGTACGCGCCCGCCGTGGAGGGCTTCGTCCTGGACGGCCGGCAGGCCCGGCTCACCCAGGCGGCCCTGGAGACCCTGGCGGTCGTCGCGTACCGCCAGCCGGTCAGCCGATCGCGGGTCTCGGCGGTCCGCGGAGTCAACTGCGACGGGGTCATGCGGACCCTCCTCCAGCGCGGTCTGGTGGAGGAGGCGGGGACGGAACCCGAAACAGGTGCGATCCTATACAGGACGACGAACTACTTTCTGGAGCGGATGGGCCTGCGTGGCCTGGACGAGCTCCCGGAGCTCGCGCCCTTCCTCCCCGAGGCGGACGCGATCGAAGCCGAGACGCAAGAAGGTGTGCCGTCGTTCGATCCGGACGCACCGGACACCGATGAAGACGACAAGACGACGGAACTTTGATGCGAAGCAGCGGCAACGGCAACGGTGGCGGCAACAGGAACAGCGGCGGCGGTGGCGGCGGGCGCGGTAACTCCCGCGGCGGCTCCTCCAGCGGCGGCGGTGGCTACCGCGGGAGCGGCTCCGGCGGTGGCAGCGGCTCGGGCGGCTCCCGTGGCGGTAGCTCCGGCGGCGGTTACCGGGGCGGCAGCTCCGGCGGCTCCGGCGGCTCCCGTGGCGGCAGCTCCGGCGGCGGCTACCAGGGCGGCGGCTCCCGTGGCGGCAGCTCCGGCGGCGGCTACCAGGGCGGCGGCTCCCGTGGCGGTAGCTCCGGTGGTGGCTACCAGGGCGGCTCCGACTCGCGCGACCGCGACCAGCCGGCGCCCCGCATCCGCAACCCGCGTCCCGAGGAGCGCCGTTACGACGTCGGCCCCGAGGGCGAGCGCAGCGGACGCAGCGGCCCCAAGGCGGGCGGCGGCGGTGCCCGTGGCGCCGCGGCGCGCGGTGGCGCCAAGGGCGGTCCCCGTACCTCCAGGACCCCCGGCATCGGCGGCGCCGGCGGCCCGCGCAGCGGCCCCGGCAGCCGCAGCGGCCAGTCCCGTCCGCGTGAGCTGGACGCGCGCATCGAGGAGCGCGTGCGCGACCGGTACGCCGACAAGCCCGTGGTCAAGACCCCGAAGACCTTCCCGGGTGCCGAGGAGGAGGGTGAGCGTCTGCAGAAGGTGCTCGCCCGCGCCGGCATGGGTTCGCGCCGCGCCTGCGAGGAGCTCATCGAGCAGGCCCGCGTCGAGGTCAACGGCGAGATCGTGCTGGAGCAGGGCAAGCGCGTCCTGCCGAAGGACGAGATCAAGGTGGACGGCCTGACCGTCGCCACCCAGTCGTACCTGTTCTTCGCGCTGAACAAGCCCGCCGGTGTCGTCTCCACCATGGAGGACCCGGACGGCCGTCAGTGCCTCGGTGACTACGTCACCAACCGTGAGACCCGTCTCTTCCACGTCGGCCGGCTCGACACCGAGACCGAGGGCATCATCCTGCTCACCAACCACGGTGAGCTCGCCCACCGCCTCACGCACCCGAAGTACGGCGTGCAGAAGACGTACGTGGCCGCGATCACCGGCTCGCTGCCGCGCGACATCGGCAAGCGGCTCAAGGACGGCATCGAGCTGGAGGACGGGTACGCCCGCGCCGACAACTTCCGCGTCGTCGACCAGGTCGGCAAGAACTACCTGGTCGAGGTCACCCTCCACGAGGGTCGCAAGCACATCGTCCGCCGCATGCTGGCCGAGGCGGGCTTCCCCGTCGACAAGCTCGTCCGGACCTCCTTCGGTCCGATCGAGCTGGGCGACCAGAAGTCCGGCTGGCTGCGCCGCCTGACCAACACCGAGGTCGGCATGCTGATGCGCGAGGTCGGTCTCTAGGACGCAGGCCGGTCGCCCCACGGGCGGCCGGACCGAACACGGAAAACCCGCGGTGCCCCTGGGCATCGCGGGTTTTCTGCTTGTCGGGCACCCCGATCACTGTTTATAGTCAGTCTGACCATTAAACGTTCGAGGGGGTCGGCATGAGCTGGACCATGAGCTGGACCGAGGTGCTCGGCTTCGCCACCGGCGCCCTGTGCGTCTGGTTGGTCGCCCGGCAGCACGTGGCCAACTGGCCGATCGGCATCGCCAACAACATCTTCTTCATCGTGCTCTTCGCCCAGGCCGGCCTCTACGCCGACGCCGGGCTCCAGATCGTCTTCATCGCCCTCGCCGCCTACGGCTGGTGGTCCTGGACCCACGGGGGTGGACCAGGATCCGCCGAGGCCCTGCCGGTGCGCCGCACCACGCGCACCGAATGGGTCGGGCTCGCCGCGGCGGGGGCGGTGGGGGTGCTCGCACTCACGCTGCTGCTGAGCCGGGCCACCGACTCCACCGTCCCCTTCTGGGACGCGGCCACCACCGGGCTCTCGCTCGCCGCCACGTACGGGCAGTGCCGCAAGCTCGTCGAGTCCTGGTGGCTGTGGATCGCCGCCGACCTCGTCTACATCCCGCTCTACGCCTACAAGGGCCTCTACCTGACCTCCGCGCTCTACGTGGGCTTCCTCGCCCTGTGCGTGGTCGGACTCCTCGGCTGGCGGCGCTCGCTGCCGGCGCGGGACACCCGTACGACGGCGCGGGCGACGGCATGAGACGCCACGAGCACGGCCTGGTCCTCGGCAAGTTCTACCCGCCGCACGCCGGCCACCACCACCTCGTGCGCACCGCCCAGGACCAGTGCGAACGGCTGACCGTGCTGGTGTGCGCGGCCTCCGTCGAGTCGGTCCCGCTCGCCGACCGGGTCGCCTGGATGCGTGAGGCGCACCCCGGGGCCGAGGTCGTCGGCGCGGTGGACGACATCCCCGTCGACCTGCACGACCCGGACATCTGGGAGGCCCACATGGCGGTCTTCCGCGGCGCGGTCCCCGGGCGGGTGGACGCCGTCTTCACCTCGGAGGAGTACGGGAGCGAGCTCGCCCGCAGGTTCGGCGCCGAGGAGGTCCTGGTGGACCGGGAACGCACGCTGTTCCCCGTGTCCGGGACGGCGGTACGCCGGGACCCGGCCGGCTCCTGGGAGTTCCTCGGGCCGGCCGTCCGGGCCGCCCTCACCCGGCGGGTCGTCGTCCTCGGCGCGGAGTCCACCGGGACCACCACGCTCTCGCGGGCCCTCGCCGACCACTACCGCCACCGCGGCGGTGTATGGGCCAAGACGGGCTGGGTCCCCGAGTACGGGCGCCGGTTCAGCGAGGAGAAGCTGGCGGCCGC
Organism: Streptomyces virginiae; assembly: GCF_041432505.1. Taxonomy (GTDB): domain Bacteria; phylum Actinomycetota; class Actinomycetes; order Streptomycetales; family Streptomycetaceae; genus Streptomyces; species Streptomyces virginiae_A. The sequence goes on along the minus strand of NZ_CP107871.1, from coordinate 2,277,624 downwards.
CCGCGCCGCCGACCCGGCGGCCTCCTGGGCGGACGTGTCCTTCACCTCCGAGGAGTTCCCGCTCATCGCCCGCCACCAGGACGCGGACGAGGAGCACGCCGCCCGGCTCGGCTCACCCGTGCTGTTCTGCGACACCGACTCCTTCGCGACCGGGATCTGGCACGAGCGGTACATGGGCGGCCGCAACGAGGAGGTCGAGCGGATCGCCGACCTCACCCGGCGGGACCTGTACCTGCTCACCGACCACACCGACGTGCCCTTCGAGGACGACGGACTGCGGGACGGGGAGCACCTGCGGCCGTGGATGACCGAGCGGTTCCGGGCGGAACTGGAGCGCACCGGAAGGCGTTTCCTCGTCGTACGCGGGGATCGGGCGGCCCGGCTGGAGACGGCCGTCCGGGCCGTGGACGGACTGCTGGCCGAGGGCTGGCACTTCACCGACCCCCTTCCGGAGAACCGATGACCGCCGGCTATGACCCGTACGCCTTCGAGCCGTTCGCGGTGACCGTCGACCTGGCCGTGTTCACCGTGCGCGCCGGCGCCCTGCACGTGCTGCTGATCCGGCGCGGCCAGGAACCGTACGCCGGGGCCTGGGCGCTGCCCGGCGGGTTCGTCCTGCCGCGGGAGTCCGCCGAGACCGCCGCCCGGCGCGAACTGGCCGAGGAGACCGGCCTGCCGGAGCGACTCGTCGCCGCGCTCCACCTGGAACAGCTGCGCACGTACAGCGAACCGGACCGCGACCCCCGGATGCGGGTGGTCTCGGTGGCCTTCACCGCCCTCGTCCCGGACCTGCCGGAGCCGGCGGCCGAGGGCGGCGGGGACGCGGCCCACGCCCGCTGGCTGGCCGTGCAGGACGTGTCGGAGCTCGCCTTCGACCACGCGGTGATCCTGGCGGACGCCCGCGAGCGGATCGGCGCCAAGCTGGAGTACACCTGCCTGGCCACCGGGTTCTGCCCGCCCGAGTTCACCCTCGGCGAGCTGCAGTCCGTCTACGAGACCGTCTGGAACACCAGCCTCGACCGCCCCAACTTCCGCCGCAAGGTCCTGGCGACGCAGGGGTTCGTCGAAGCCGTACCGGGCGCCGCCCGGCTGACCGGTGGCCGCGGCAAACCGGCCGCCCTCTACCGGCCCGGTCCGGCGACCACCCTCCACCCACCCCTGCTGCGACCGGAAGGATCCACCCGATGACCACCAAGCGAGCCGCCACCGGCGCCATGATCGGGCTGGCCCTGGGCGACGCCCTCGGCTTCCCGACCGAGTTCAACGACGTGCCCTCGATCCTGGCCAAGACGGGACCTTGGCGCGAGATGAGCCTGCCGCGGCCGGCGATCGTCACGGACGACACCCAGATGACCCTCGCCCTGGCCCGCGGCATGCGTACGGCGGCCGAGCGGGGACGGGTGGGGCCGCTGCGCCTGACCCGGCCGGTCCGCGAGGAGTTCGTCGACTGGTACCACTCCCCGGAGAACAACCGGGCCCCCGGCCGCACCTGTATGACGGCCTGCCGGCTGCTGGACACCCCGGACCGTGACTGGCGCGACGCCAGCCAGATCGGCTCCAAGGGCTGCGGCGCCAACATGCGCGTGGTCCCGGTCGGGCTGGTGCCGGACTGGACCGAGGAGGAGCGGGCCGGCGCCGCGCAGCTCCAGTCGGCCCTCACCCACGGGCACCCCACGGCGCTCGCCGCCTCCGACCTGACCGCGCGGGCGGTGCACCTGCTGGTCGAGGGCACCGAGGTGACGGGGCTCGTCGGACGGCTGCGTTCGTACGCCCTGGAGAACCGCACCCGCTACCACGAGCGCTGGCTCGGCGACCTGTGGATGCGGACCGCGTCCGACGCCTCCCCGGAGTCCTTCATCGCCCGGGGCTGGGACGAATGCCTGGCGGTCCTGGACCGGCTGGCGGCCGCCCTGCGGTCCCCCTCCCCGGAGACCGACCCCTGCCTGGCCACGGGCGACGGCTGGATCGCCGAGGAGGCCCTCGCCACCGCCCTGCACTGCTTCCTGCTCTTCCCCGACGAGCCGCTCGCCGCGCTGCGCCGGGCCGCCTGCACGCGCGGCGACTCCGACTCCATCGCCTGCCTCGCCGGGGCCTTCGCCGGAGCCCACCTCGGCGCGGACGTCTGGCCCCGGGAATGGGAGGGCCGCATCGAGTACCGGGACGAACTCCTGGCCTTCGGCGCCCTCTGGGATGCTTGATCCATGCTGGACGCACTGAGTCTCGACCTGACCCCCGTCGTGGCGGAGCAGCCCGACCCGCTGCTCTTCGCCACGGTCTCCGGCGCGCACCTGTACGGCTTCCCGTCCCGGGACTCCGACATCGACCTGCGCGGCGCCCACCTGCTCCCGGCCCAGGACCTGCTGGGCCTGCGCGAGCCGGAGGAGACCCGCAGCCGCATGTGGGACCGGGACGACGTGGAGATGGACCTCGTCACGCACGACCTGCGCAAGTTCGTCCGCCTGATGCTGAACCGCAACGGCTACGTCCTGGAGCAGCTGCTCTCCCCGCTCGTGGTCCACACGACACCGGCGCACGAGGAACTGATCGCGCTGGCCCCCGGGGTGCTGACCTCCCACCACGCCCACCACTACCGGGGGTTCGCCGGCACCCAGTGGCGGCTCTTCGAGAAGGCCGCCGAACTCAAACCGCTGCTCTACGCGTTCCGGGCGCTGCTCACCGGCATCCACCTCATGCGGTCGGGCGAGGTGCAGGCCCACCTGCCGACCCTGCTGGCCGAGGTGCCGGAGGCGCCCCCGTACCTCGCCGCCCTGATCGAGGCCAAGGTGGCCGCCGAACACGGGGGCTACGCGGGCCCGCCGCTCGGTGGTGTGCGCGCGGACATCGAGGCGCTGCACGCGGTGCTGGACGAGGCCCAGGCCGTGTCCGCGCTGCCCGAGCAGGTGTCGGCGTACGCCGCCCTCGACGAGTTCGTCGTACGGCGGCGCACGGCGCGCGACTGAGCTACCCGGCCGACGCGCGGCGGGTGCGGACCAGGAAGTCCTGCACCCGCGCCCGGTCCGGCTCCGCGGGCAGCACGGTGGAGGCCAGGGCCGACTCCGTCTCCTCCTGGAGGCGGGCCATCCAGGCGTCCACCTCCTCCCAGGTGAGCTCGCCGCGGCGGACCGCGAGCAGGCGGTCGCGGTGCGGGCCGGCGTCGATGGTCAGCCGGCCGGTGCGCAGGAGGTCACGGCAGGACAGCAGCAGGCGCAGCAGGTGCATGGCGTGCTTCCAGCGCGGGGCGCCGTGGACCCGGACGTCCGCGAGGAGCTTGCCGCGCTGCGAGGCCGCGTAGCGGCTGAAGCTGGTGTGGGCCCGGCGGGAGAGGAAGGCCCCGCGGAGGGAGAGCAGCTCCTCGCCGACCGGGGTGACCTCTTCCACCAGGGGGGAGTGCAGGCACTCCAGGATGTTGGGATTGGCCCGCAGGGCGAGTTCGCAGAAGCGCTCCAGCTCCCAGGAGAACTCCTCCTCCCGAGGGCCCTCCACGTGCGTGGGGGGCTTGTCGAGCCGCCAGAACAGCGGCGTCGGGGCGAGGTAGACACCGCGCAGGTCGGTGTCGCTCGCCTCCGTCGCCAGCCCGAACGCCCGGGAGCCCATCACACACCGGTAGACCGTGTGGTCCCGTACCAGCGTCAGATCGTCCATCCCGGGAGCGTAGGCGCCTGACCTGCCACTATGCGAGTGAGATATTGCCGTCCGCCGCGACCTTGATCTTCTTCTCCGCCAGTCCCTTGGTGGCCGGACCCTTGGTCACCGCACCGTCCGCGATCGCGAACTTGCTGTTGTGGCACGGGCAGTCGATGCTGCCGTCCTCCACCTTGTTGACCAGGCAGCCCTGGTGGGGGCAGACCGCCGTGAAGCATTTGAAGGTGCCGGCCTTGGGCTGGGTGACGACGACCTTCTCCTCCTTGAAGACCTTGCCGCCGCCCACCGGCACGTCCGCCTTCTTGGTGAGGGCCTTGCCGGCCGTCCCCGCGTCCGGGGTGGCGGGAGCCGGGGCGGCCGGCTGGACGCCCGTGTCGTTGTTCGGCTCCCCCGGGGAGGCCTTTTCAGCGCTTCCACCGCCGCAGGCGGTGATCGCGCCGCCTGCCAGGGTGGCCGCGCCGATCGTCAGTACCGTGCGCCGGGCGGTGTGCGTGAGGTCGCTCATGAGTCTCTCCTCGCTTCGTGGCCGGATGGCGTGCAGCATCCTGGCCTGCGGCGGGCCTCAGGTGAAGCCTGCCGCGCCGGTTCATCGGCCCGGTTCCCATGGGGCCAGTGAGGCAGGGCTGCCGGGTGTGCGTACGACCTCCCACACGTGGATCACGGCTTCCCGGTTCAGTGGGCCGTGAACATGGGGGTAGCGCCCGCCGGAATCAGCGTCCCGGCGGACCTCGGCGGTCAGCGCGCCCTCGTCGAGCTCCACCGCGAGCAGGATCCCCGGTACCGCCCGGTAGTGCGCGTCGACGATCGCGAGTGCCGTGGGGCGGTCCGACGAACAGTGGACGAACCCTTCGGCCACCAGCGAGGGCGGGGCGTACGGGAGCTCGGGCGCGGCGGTCCAGTCGGCGAGCGGAACGATGTGGAAGATCATGCGGATGGTTCTACCGCAGGGGTCGCGGACGTGTGCGCCAGGTGGCGGCATTGTCGACAATGGGTGACATTGTCCGTGTCTCGAAGCCGGGTGCGAAGCACTCCGCGCGGCCCGGCCCCTCTGCGAAAGGCATGACGATGGCGGGTAACGACCTCGGCTCTCTGCTCGGCGGCCTCCTGGGCGGGAGCGGCGGCCAGGGCGGCAGCGGCGGCGCCGGCGGCGGCAACATCCTCGGAGCGCTGCTCGGCGCCCTCATGGGTGGGGCCGGCGGCTCCCAGGCCGGCGGGAGCAACCCGCTCGGTGGGCTGATGGACATGCTGACCAGATCGGGCCTCGCCGACCAGGCCCAGTCCTGGATCGGCACCGGCGACAACCAGTCGGTCAGCGGCGCCCAGATCGCCGAGGCGCTGCCCGACGAGGCCCTGCAGAAGGCGGCCGCGCAGACCGGCGTCAGCCCGCAGGAGGCCGCCGACGAGATCGCGCGGGCGCTGCCGACGGCCGTCGACAGGCTGAGCCCGGAAGGACAGCTTCCGACGGGCTCGCTGGAGGAGATCATCCGGGCGCAGAAGTTCTGACCGTCCGGCAGCCCGGCACGAGGGCCCGGCCGCCGTCCCACGGGATGGGCGGTCGGGCCCTCCTGCCGCGGGTGCTGGATACCCTGGCCGGACAGTCCGTCAGCTCGCCTTTCCGTCCCCTTGGAGTGCCTCGTGAGAACCGCCGTCGTCATCGGAACCGGACTGATCGGCACCTCCGCGGCGCTCGCCCTGTCCGCCCGGGGCATCACCGTCCACCTCGCCGACCACGACCCGGACCGGGCCCGTACGGCGGCCGCCCTCGGGGCCGGCACCGACGAGCCCCCGCACGAGCAGGTCGACCTCGCGATCGTCGCCGTACCGCCGGCCCACGTGGCCGCGACCCTCGCCGACCTGATCGGGCGCGGCGTCGCGCGCGCCTACGTGGACGTGGCCAGCGTCAAGGGCGGACCGCGGCGTGAGCTCGCGGCGCTCGGCGTGGACGTCACCGCCTACATCGGAACGCACCCGATGGCCGGCAAGGAACAGTCCGGGCCGCTCGCCGCCACCGCGGACCTCTTCGAGGGCCGCCCGTGGGTGCTGACCCCCTCCCGGGACACCGACCACGAGGTGCTCAACCTCGCACTGGAGCTCGTGGCGCTCTCCCGCGCCGTACCGGTGGTGATGGACGCCGACGCCCACGACCGCGCGGTGGCGCTCGTCTCGCACACCCCCCAGCTGGTCTCCAGCATGGTCGCGGCCCGGCTGGAGGAGGCCGACGAGACGGCCGTGCGACTGTGCGGGCAGGGCATCCGCGACGTCACCCGGATCGCGGCCTCCGACCCACGGATGTGGGTGGAGATCCTGTCGGCCAACCCGGGGCCGGTGGCCGACGTCCTCGCCGGTATCGCCGCCGACCTGGAGGAGACCGTCGAGGCACTGCGCGGCCTGCAGTCCGCCGACGTGGAGAAGCGGCGCGGCGGCGCCGCGGGCATCGAGGACGTGCTGCGCCGCGGCAACGCGGGTCGGGTCCGGGTCCCGGGCAAGCACGGCGCGGCACCCACGGTCTACGAGACGGTGGCCGTGCTCATCAGCGACCAGCCCGGCGAGCTGGCCCGCATCTTCGCCGACGCCGGCCGGGCCGGGGTCAACATCGAGGACGTACGGATCGAGCACGCGACGGGCCAGCAGGCCGGCCTCGTCCAGCTCATGGTGGAGCCGCGGGCGGTGGCCGGCCTGACCGCCGAGCTGCGCGAGCGGGGCTGGGCACTGCGCCAGCAGTAGCGCGCGGCCCCCGCGGGCCCCCGGAACGCACGGCGGGGACGGGGGCCGTCCGGGGCCGGTAACCTTGGGGAGGGGCGCTTTGCCGCGCCCGGACACGTACGCGCAACCAGGAAGGTGCCCGCACCGTGGAAACCGCAGCTCCGTCCGCCGTGATCGTCGCCATCGACGGTCCCTCCGGCACGGGCAAGTCCAGCACCTCCAAGGCCGTGGCCGCCAAGCTCGGGCTGCGCTACCTGGACACCGGCGCCCAGTACCGGGCCATCACCTGGTGGATGATCACCAACGGCGTCGACACCGACGACCCGCAGGCCATCGCGATCGCCGCCGGCAAGCCCACCATCGTGTCCGGCACCGATCCGGCCGCCCCCACCATCACCGTGGACGGCCTCGACGCCGCCGGTCCCATCCGGACCCAGGAGGTCACCTCGAAGGTCAGCGCCGTCAGCGCCGTCCCCGAGGTGCGCACCCTGATCACCGACCTGCAGCGCTCCATCGCCGCCGAGGCGGCCCAGGAGGCCGACGGGATCGTCGTCGAGGGCCGGGACATCGGCACCACCGTCCTGCCCGACGCCGACCTCAAGATCTTCCTGACCGCTTCCGCCGAGGCGCGCGCCGCCCGGCGCAGCGGCGAGCTCCGCGGCAAGGAGGCCGCCGACCTCGCGGCCACCAAGGAGGCGCTGATCAAGCGGGACGCGGCCGACTCCGGCCGCAAGACCTCCCCGCTGGCCAAGGCCGACGACGCCGTCGAGGTGGACACCACCGAACTCACGCTCGACCAGGTGATCGAGTGCGTCGTGACGCTGGTGGAAGAGAAGCGGGCGGGCCGCAAGTGAGCCAAGCGCCCTCCCTCAAGGGTGCGGCGGTCGGCAGGCGCATCGGCATCGGGCTCATGTACGGGCTCTGGAAGCCGCGCGTACTGGGGGCCTGGAAGGTGCCCGCCTCGGGCCCCGTCATCCTCGCCGTGAACCACTCGCACAACATCGACGGCCCCATGGTCATGGGCACCGCGCCCCGGCCCCTGCACTTCCTGATCAAGAAGGAAGCGTACGTGGGCCCGCTCGGTCCCTTCCTGGACGGGATCGGGCAGGTCAAGGTCGACCGCGGCGGCCCCGACCGGACCGCGATAGGCCGCGCCCTCGGCGTGCTCGACAATGGAGGGGCCCTGGGGATATTTCCCGAGGGCACCCGGGGCGAGGGCGACTTCGCCTCGCTGCGCGCGGGCCTCGCGTACTTCGCGGTCCGCAGCGGCGCTCCCATCGTCCCCGTGGCCGTACTGGGCAGCGGGGACACTCCGGGGCGCGTCGTCAAGGGCCTGCCGGCCCTCAAGAGCCGGGTCGACGTCGTCTTCGGGTCGGCCTTCGACGCGGGCGACGGCAGTGGCCGCCGCACCCGTACCGCCCTGGACCAGGCCACCGTACGCATCCAGGACCGGCTGACCGCCCACCTGGCCGACGCCAAGCGCCTGACCGGGCGCTGAGCGAGACTTGAAACCAGTAGTGGAACCGCGCTGCGCGGACACCACCGACCACCACGAACGACGAGGAACGGACTTCATGAACGACCAGCACGACCACGGAGCACTTGGCGACGCCGAGTACGCGGAGTTCATGGAGCTTGCCGCGGAAGAGGGCTTCGACATCGAAGATGTCGAAGGCGCGATCGAGGAGGCCGGTCACGGCCCGCTTCCCGTCCTCGCCGTCGTCGGCCGCCCGAACGTCGGCAAGTCGACCCTGGTGAACCGCATCATCGGCCGCCGCGAGGCGGTCGTCGAGGACAAGCCCGGCGTCACCCGCGACCGCGTCACGTACGAGGCCGAATGGGCCGGCCGCCGCTTCAAGGTCGTCGACACCGGCGGCTGGGAGCAGGACGTCCTCGGCATCGACGCCTCCGTCGCCGCCCAGGCCGAGTACGCCATCGAGGCCGCCGACGCGGTCGTCTTCGTCGTCGACGCCAAGGTCGGCGCCACCGACACCGACGAGGCCGTCGTCCGGCTGCTGCGCAGGGCGGGCAAGCCCGTCGTGCTGTGCGCCAACAAGGTCGACGGCCAGAGCGGCGAGTCCGACGCGGCCTCCCTGTGGTCGCTGGGCCTCGGCCTGCCGCACCCGGTCTCCTCGCTGCACGGCCGCGGCACCGGTGACATGCTCGACGCCGTCCTGGAGGCCCTGCCCGAGGCCCCCGAGCAGACCTTCGGCGGCGCCGCCCCCGGCGGCCCGCGCCGCATCGCGCTCATCGGCCGCCCGAACGTCGGCAAGTCCTCGCTGCTCAACAAGGTGGCGAAGGAGGACCGCGTCGTCGTCAACGAGCTGGCCGGCACCACCCGCGACCCGGTCGACGAGCTGATCGAACTCGGTGGCATCACCTGGAAGTTCGTCGACACCGCCGGTATCCGCAAGAAGGTGCACCTGCAGCAGGGCGCCGACTACTACGCCTCCCTGCGCACGGCCGCCGCCGTCGAGAAGGCGGAGGTCGCGGTCATCCTGATCGACACCACCGAGAGCATCAGCGTCCAGGACCAGCGCATCATCACGATGGCCGTCGAGGCGGGCCGCGCGATCGTGGTCGCCTACAACAAGTGGGACGAGCTCGACGAGGAGCGCCGCTACTACCTCGAGCGCGAGATCGAGACCGAGATGCAGCAGGTCTCCTGGGCACCCCGGGTGAACGTCTCGGCGCTCACCGGCCGCCACATGGAGAAGCTGGTCCCGGCGATCGAGACGGCCCTGGCGGGCTGGGAGACGCGCGTCCCCACCGGCCGGCTGAACGCCTTCCTCGGTGAGGTCGTCGCCGCCCACCCGCACCCGATCCGCGGCGGCAAGCAGCCCCGCATCCTGTTCGGTACCCAGGCGGGCAGCAAGCCGCCGCGGTTCGTCCTCTTCGCCTCCGGCTTCCTGGAGCACGGCTACCGACGCTTCATCGAGCGCCGCCTGCGCGAGGAGTTCGGTTTCGAGGGCACCCCGATCCACATCTCGGTGCGGGTGCGCGAGAAGCGCGGCGCCCAGTACAAGAAGAAGAAGTAGCAGCAGGGCGAGGACTCCGGCGGACTCGGCGGGGTCAGTAGCCCCGGCGCGGAGCGGGCGGCAGGGCCGCCGGGATGTGCGTCATCCCGGTCTGGTGCTGCCGCCCGTCGGCGTATCCGGGGCTGCCCGCGTACGAGTACGCCGCCTGCGGCTGCGGGGTGTACGAGGGCTGCCAGCCGTCGACGCGCTGCCACGCGGAGCCGCTCCAACCGCTGCCGTACGACGTGCCGCTCGTGTACGAGCCTCCGTAGGAGAAGGCCGTGAAGCCGTGGTCCTCCTCGCCCGTACGGTCGCCCGGCAGCGTCCGGAAGGCGCGCAGGTACTCCGAGTACAGCGCGTCGTAGATGGGGGTGTGCGAGACGGCCGGAGCGGGGTCCCGGTCCCGTGCGGGACGCATCGCGGGGACGGTGCTCGGATAGGACGGGGCGCGGGAGGAGTCGTATGAATGCACGTACCAGCCAACGAAACCGGCGCTCTGCGGATGCGGGGTGACAGGGGAGGAAACACAGATCGCCGGGGGTGTGCGGGACGGACCGCACACCCCCGGCGCATGCCGCCCGGCCCCCTCGGCAGGGGGCTCGGCGGCCGTTTCGGGTCCGGCTGGATCAGGCGCCGGGCGTACCCGCCAGCGGCATCGCGGCGGCCACGAGCTTGCCCGCGGCGGCGGCCTTGTCGAGCGCGTCGCGCAGCAGGTCCTCACGGGGCTGCTGGCCGATGGAGCCGACCGGGGCGGCGTAGATGAGCACGCGCTGGGTCTTGTTGACGGCGGCCCGCCAGCCGTCGGTGACCGACAGCGCCTGGTGGGCCTGCCACCAGGCGACCTGACCGCCGCCGTCGTTGCCCGGCTGCAGCACGGCGTGCAGCTGGCCCGCGGCGAGCAGGACCGACCAGCCGCCGAGGACGGTGGGGACCTCGGAGGTGTCGGTGACGGGGATGAAGCCCTGCTCGATGAGGAGCGGCAGGAAGTCGTCGCCGGGGCCGTCGCTGCCGGGGCGGGCGATGGGCGCGGTCGGCTCGACGACCAGGGCGGGGTGCAGCTCCCCGGCGATCAGGATCAGGCCGCTGGTGATGCCGAGGACGGCCTGGCCGCCGGACACGTTCTGCGGGGCGGCGCCGGGGCCGCCGGCGGCGGCCGGGCTGTCGCCGGTGATGCTGCGGACGGCGCCCTGGAGCTGCTCCTCGGAGACCGAGACCACCTGCGAGGGGATGCAGGTGGCGTGGGCGAAGGCGAGGACGGCGGTCTCCTCGCCGACGAACAGCACGGTGCTGGTGCGGTCGTTCTCGGGGTCGCCCGGGGTGCGGCAGGAGGTGCAGTCGTAACTGCGCGGCGCGTCTTCGCCGACGAGCAGCCTGTCGGCTTCTTCGTCACCGATCTCGGCACGTACCTCATCACTGACGTCGAGCATGCGCGGCACGGGGTGGCTCCTCGGCATAGGTGCGGGTCCGGGAGGCTCCCGGCTCGCCGGGCTCAACGGCCGAGCGGCGGCCGGGGTCACGCCATTTGAGGGAACGGATTCGAACCTGGCCCCCGGAAGGGTGAACCGTCCGACCGGAGCTTCGCTTTCATGCCAACTGTTTTCAGCTTGTGCTCAGTTGATGCCCGGGTGTGGCCGTTTGAGGGGGGTGTCGGCGGTCGGCCGACCGGGTGGGGTGCGGTGACCTGCCGCGTGGCGGGCCGAAGGGGGCCGCACGGGGCTGCGTAGCGTGACCCGATGCCCAACCACCGGACCTGGCGGGCCGCTTCCGGCGGCGCCGTCGCCCTCGCCGCCGTGCTGGCGCTCGTACTGCCCCACGGCTCCGCGGCCGCGGCTCCGCCGCCTCCGGCGCCGGGCCCGGCCGGGGCGGCGCACCCGGGCTCGCCCGGGGTGATCGGCGACGGGCCGGGGGACTGCGGACCGGGCGGGGAGTGGCCCTGGGACTGCGTGGCCGACTGCGAGAGCGGTGGGCGGTGGGCGGTGAACACCGGCAACGGCTTCTACGGAGGGCTGCAGTTCTGGCAGCCGACGTGGGAGGAGTACGGCGGGACGGCATTCGCGCAACGGGCCGACCTGGCCACCCGCGTGCAGCAGATCCGGGTCGCGGAGGAGGTCCTCGGCTCGCAGGGCTGGAACGCGTGGCCGGTGTGCTCCAAGCGGTACGGGCTGGCCGGGCGGATGCACGCGGTGCGGGACGGCGACACGCTGGTGTCGATCGCCCGCAAGCATCGCGTACGGGGCGGGTGGCGGGCGCTGTACGAGGCGAACCGGGAGCGGATCGGGCCGAAGCCGGAGGCCCTCGTGGTGGGCATGCTGCTGGTCGTCCCCACCGCGGAAGCCGGCACCCGGCCGCCGGCTCCGTCCGGGCCGAAGCCCGCGCCGGTCACCATCCCCGCCGCGGGACCGACGGCTCCGTCGCCCTCTCCGTCGCCGGCAGGGTCGCCGCGCCCTTGACCTGGGTACACGGGGTGCACGGGTCGTCCGCGCGTTGCGTGATGCCGTGAGGGCGCAGACCCTGGAGGGAACGAGCCGAACGGCTCGCTCGGACTCCGGTGGTGAGCCAGATGTTCCAGAGCAGACACGCACCCGCACGTGCCGCGGCCTGCGCGACGGCCGCGGTCCTGCTGGCCGTACCGGCGGTGGTGGGATGGTCCTCGCCCGCCGGGGCGACAGGGTCCTCGGGCCCGCCGTCCGCCACGGTCCTGTTCCTGCCGACCGCGGACGGGCCCGCGGATCCCGCGGCGGCGAAGGAGCAGATCGAGAAGAACTGGACCGCTTTCTTCGACCCGAAGACCCCGACCGAGGAGAAGGCCGAGCTGCTGCAGCACGGTGAGCTGCTCACGGTGCTGCTGGACGGGTTCTCGGCCGGCGCCGAGGCGGCCAAGACCTCCGTCGAGGTCACCGACGTCACCTTCACCTCGCCCACCGAGGCCGAGGTGACCTACGACCTCAAGGTCGGCGGCGACACGGTACTGCCCGACAGCAAGGGGACCGTGGAGCTCGAGGACGGGGTCTGGAAGGTCTCCGTGAAGACCCTCTGCGCGCTCATCGAGCTCAGCGGCGCCGAGGCGCCACCGCTGGTCTGCTGAGGCCCGCCCGGGCGCCCGCCCGGCCGGCGGCCCGCCCCGCCCGCTCGGGGCGCGGATCGTCACGGCGCGCCGGCAGACTCTGGGGATGCTCGACACCTCCGCACGACTGCTGCGCCTGCTGTCCCTGCTGCAGGCCCACCGCGAATGGACCGGGGCCGACCTCGCCGACCGCCTCGGGGTCACCGCGCGGACGGTCCGGCGCGACGTGGACCGGCTGCGGGAGCTCGGGTATCCGGTGAACGCCAGCCCCGGGACCGGCGGCGGCTATCAGCTGGGCGCGGGCGCCGAGCTGCCGCCGCTGCTGCTGGACGACGACGAGGCCGTGGCTGTCGCCGTGGGCCTGCGCACCGCCGCCGGGAACGGGGTCGAGGGTATCGGGGAGGCCTCCGTACGAGCCCTCGCGAAGCTGGAGCAGGTACTGCCGTCGCGGCTGCGCCGTCGGGTGTCCGCGCTCAACGAGTTCACCGTACCGATGCTGCGCGGCGCCCAGCGGTCCACCGTGGACCCCTCGGTGCTGACCGAGCTGGCCTCGGTCTGCCGGGACGGCGAACGGTTGCGCTTCGGGTACCGCGACCACGAGGGAAACGTCAGCCGCCGCACCGTCGAACCGCACCGGCTGGTGTGCACCGAGCGGCGCTGGTACCTCGTCGCCTGGGACCTGGACCGGGAGGCGTGGCGGACCTTCCGCGCGGACCGGATCGAGCCCCGGCCGCCGCACGGACCGCGGTTCACCCCGCGCCCGCCGCCCGCGGAGGATCTCGCCGCGTACGTCTCCGAGGGCGTCTCGCAGCGGGTGTACGCGGCCCGCGCGTTGGTGCGGTTGAAGGTTTCGGCGCAGGAAGCGGCACAGATCATCGGGCCGAGCGACGGGGTCCTGGAACCGGTCGACGAGCGGAGCTGTCTGCTGCGCACCGGGGCGGTGAACCTGGACGTTCTGGTGATTCACGTCATGCTGCTCGGTTGTGAGTTCGAAGTGGTCGAGCCGCCCGAGCTGACGGATCGGATCAGGGCCGCGCGGGATCTCCTGGGGCGGGCCGTGGCGGCCGGAGAAGTGAAGGAAATGTAGCGGAGCTGAGGGGGATTCAACTGGTCTGGGCCAAGGGGATCATGGCAATCCCGGACAGGAATTCGGCCGTGTTCGGTGCAAATTCCAAACGGTCCGAACCCCGGGCGTGTCGCGGACCGGTAAACAATTTACGGCTGTTGATATTCTGTGACACAAGCGTGACCCGGGACGGACGAACGTCCGGGCGTGGCGCTGACGAACGGCGAAGGCGGGCCAGGTCCGAGGACCTGGCCCGCCTTCGTGCGGCGCGGGGGGAGGGGGTGCGTACCGCCCCCGCGGTGGTGCGTCAGCCGCCGGCGACCGGACGGGCCGCGGCCCCCCGGGTGGCGGCCCGTTCGGTGTGCGCCGGTCGGCGGCTGCCGACCGGGGTGACCGGGGTCCGCTCGGAGCGGATCACGTGCGGCCTGCCGGCCGGGTGCACGGCGGGCCGGGTGGTGGGGGAGTGCAGGGTGACGGCGCTCGCGGTGGTCGCGGCGACGGTGTCCCTGACGGGTTGCGGGACCGGCTCCTCGGCGCCGCCGGTGGCGCCGCCGAGGGCGACCTCGGTGGCGGGCCGCAACTGCCACTTGCCGCCCGCCGAGAGCAGCGGGGTGAGCACGGAGACGACCGGTGCGGGCATCCGTCCGGTCTCGGCGCGGCGGCGCAGCAGCTCGCGCACGTCGAAGACGTAGGCCTCGGTCCGGGCGATGAGCGGCTCGAACCAGGGGAGGGCCAGCAGGATCAGCAGACCCGCGGACCATCCCAGCAGGACGTCGCTGACCCAGTGGGTGCCGAGGTACACGGTGGTGGCGCCGACGCTCAGCGAGACGACCGCGGACACCACGGACAGCACCCGACGGGTGACCCCGGTGGACGCCAGGTAGGCCAGGATTCCCCAGGTCACCACGGCGTTGGCGGTGTGACCGGAAGGGAATATATCGCCACCGGCGAAGAGTTCGGCCGATCCGATCTCCGTGGCGTAGTGCGGGCCGAGCCGGCCGAGGCCGAGCTTCACGGACCCGACGGTGATGTTGAGCAGCAGCAGCGCCACGCCGAGGGTGATCAGCGGGCGGAGGGTGTGCTGCCGCCAGGAGCGCCAGCCGAGCCAGGCGGCGACCATGACCGCGGTGGGTCCGCGCTGGCCCAGGACGACCAGGTAGTCGAGGAACGCGTGCAGCTGCGGCCACTGCTCGTAGGGCCGGAAGAACATGATCTGCCAGTCCAGGCGGACCAGCCAGGAAGTGGTCAGGACGGCGACCACGATCGCGAGATAGAACGCGAGGGTCGATCCCAGGAGTACGACGCGGTGCCGGCTCATCTGCGGGGTTTGCAGATGAGCCGGTCGCTCTGGTTCCCGGTCCAGCCGGGCGAACACCCGCTCCAGACGGGTCAGGATTTGGTCGGTACGCACTCAATCGACGTTACCGCCCGGCGATGGTCGGCCCGGGCGAATCACGGGCTTTGTGATGACCATGTGATGTGGAGTTGGTCTCACGCGGGACTTAATTCCCGCTATTTCGACAGCGGTTGGCGGCCTCTTGATCCACTGCTCCGGCAATTGTTTCGGTCACTTATCCGGACTTTATTGCCGTGGGGACCATTTCTTTTGCTGAAAGATGGACCGGAATGATCCATTCCGTGATGTGAGGGCTCTATGGAGGACCCGAGCCGTTCAGCCAGAACGCCCCGTAGACCGCGGAGGCCAGGGCCAGCGCGCCCACCACCGAGGCCGCCCGCCCGGTCCGCCACCGCGCCAGCGCCACCGCCGGTGGCAGCAACAGCGGGAAGGCCGGCAGCAGCAGCCGGGGCTTGGAACCGAAGTACCCGGACGCGCACAGCGCCAGCGCCACGACGATCCCGCAGTACACGAGCAACGGCACCGGCTGCCGCTGCCGCACGCACTTCCCGTACAGCCAGAGCACCAGCACGACCCCCGCGATCAGCCCCACCCCGGCGAGGAACGCGGACGAAGCCAGCTTCGCCCCGACGAAGCGCGCGAACGCCCAGCCGCCGTCGAAGCCGTTGCCCCAGCCGCCCTGCACGTCCAGGTAGCCCAGCAGGCCGCCACCGGTGCGCGCACCGACCCACAGCACGTACGCCGCCGCGCCCGCCGGAGCGAGCAGCGCCCCCGCGACCGTCCGCCAGGACCGCTCCCCGCGCCGCCAGGCCAGTGCGGCGGCCACCCACACCGCCGCGACGACCGCCGCGCCGACCGGGCGGGTCAGCCCGGCACCGGCCGCGAGCAGCCCCGCCGTCAGCCACCGCCCGCGCAGGGCCGCGTGGATCGACCAGGCCGCCAGGGCGGTGAACAGCGACTCGCTGTACGCCATGGACTGCACGATCCCGACCGGAAGCGCCGCCCAGAGCGCCACCGCGAACACGCCGGCCCGGCGGCCGTGGACCAGCTCGGCCACCGCGAAGATCCCCCAGGCCGCGGCGAACCCCGCGACCACCGACACCACCAGACCCGCGGAGCCGTACGAGAGCCCGGTCGGCGCCGACACCAACCGCTCCAGCCACGGCAGCAGCGGGAAGAACGCCAGGTTCGAGTGGACGTCCCCGTTCGGGAGCAGCACCTCGTACCCGTATCCCTCGGCGGCGATACGGGCGTACCAGAGCGAGTCCCAGCGGGCCGACAGCAGCGTGTGCGGGCTGCTGCCGACCACCGCGCCCCACACCGCGAGCACGGTCAGCCCGAGCAGCCGGACCGCCGCGAAGGCGGCCAGCGCGGGCGCGGCCCGGCGAAATCCAAGATCTTCCACAGGCTTGATTATCGGTGGCGCCGACGTAGGGCCTCTCAGGGGCCGGAGCGGGGTCGACGGGCGGCTCCACGGAGAAACCACGGGACGTGAGCGCGCGTGTACACGGGGGAAGGGTGAGGGTGAGGGGAGTGGCATACGCCACACCGGGGCCGCCGCCGGGATGAGAGCTTGACCACGTGTCGGGCAGACGAACTCGCGTACGCTGACCGTTCACTCGCGTGTCGATGCCGGACCCCGTTGGACGCCGCACAGCGCACCACCCCCCGTGGCTCCAAGAGACGCTGGTCCGCCGAGCGCGAGGGATCACCTGGGAGGTACATGCATGTCGGGGACGAACGCGGCCGGGGTCCGGACCCCTTCCCCCTGGCAGCGGCTCCACGCGGCTTCCGGTGGGGCCAACCGCTGGGTCGTCCTGGCGGTGCTCTGCGTCAGCCTGGTCCTCGTCGCGCTCGACGCGACGATCCTGCACGTGGCCGTCCCCTCCGTCACCGAGGACCTGCGCCCCGGTTCGATGGAGCTGTTGTGGATCGTCGACGCCTACCCGCTGGTCTGCGCTTCGCTCCTCATCCTCTTCGGCACCCTCGGGGACCGGGTCGGCCGCCGCCGCATCCTCCTCCTCGGTTACGGGCTCTTCGGTGTGGCCTCCGCGATAGCCGCCCTCGCCGACAACGCGCAGGTGCTCATCGCCGCGCGCGCCCTGCTCGGCATCGGCGGCGCGATGATCATGCCCGCCACCCTGTCGATCCTGCGGCAGGTCTTCCCCGACCGGCGCGAGCGCGCGCTCGCCATCGGCATCTGGACCGCGGTCGCCGCCATCGGCGCGGCCAGTGGGCCGGTGCTCGGCGGCTTCCTCGTCCAGCACTTCTGGTGGGGCTCGGTCTTCCTCATCAACATCCCGCTGATGGCACTGATCCTGCCGCTCGGCCGCTGGCTGCTGCCGGAATCGCGCGGTTCCGCCGACGGGCCGTGGGACGTGCTCGGCGCGCTGATGGCCGCGGCGGGTGTGCTCGGCGCGGTGCTCGGCGTCAAGCGGCTGGGCGCCGAACGCCGACTCCTCGACGTCGAGGCGATGGTCCCGCTGCTGATCGGCGTGGTGCTGCTCGTGCTGTTCGTACGGCGGCAGAAGCGGCGGGAGCACCCGCTGATCGACATGCGGATGTTCTCGCGGGCCGCCTTCTCCACGTCGGTCGCGTGCATCGTCCTCGCCATGCTGGCCCTGGTCGGCCTGGAGCTGATCGCCGTCCAGTACCTGCAGCTCGTGCTGCACCTCAGCCCGCTGGAGACCGGTCTGCGGCTGCTGCCGCTGACCTTCGCCGCCATGGCCGCGGGCGCCACCGGGTCGTACACCCTGAGCCGGGTCGGGCCGCGCACGATGGTGTCGCTGGGCTTCGTCCTGACCGCCTTCTCCGTGCTGCTGCTGACGCTCATGGGTCAGCAGGACCGGCCGCTGCTGCTGACCATCGGCTTCATCCTGCTCGGCTTCGGGCTGCAGACCACGCTGTTCGCCGCGTACGAGTCGATGCTGAGCGAGGCCCCGGCGGCCACCGCGGGCGGCGCGGCCTCGATCGGCGAGACCTCGTACCAGCTGGGCGCGGGCATGGGCATCGCGCTGCTGGGCAGCGTGATGAACGCGGCGTACCGGCCGGGGCTCGTGGGCGTACCGGGGGTGTCGGCGGCGGATTCGGCGGGCGCGGCGAATTCTCTGGGCGAGGCCTACCAGATCGCCGCGCACCTCGGGGGGCCGGCGGGGGCGTCCCTGTACGAGGCGGCGCGGCAGTCGTTCGTGCACGGCCTGCACGTGACGTTGCTGGTCAGTGCGGGGTTGTTGGTGGCGGGGGCGGTGATGGCGCTGAAGTTGCCGCGGGTGATGGAGTGCGGGGCGGCTGCGCCGGACGAGGACGGGGAGTCGGCCGAGTCGGCCGTCGTGCGGTTGCCCGCGCAGAGCAAGAGCGAGGCGCGGCCGACCCCGGTCGAGCAGGCGGGCTGACCGCCGTTGCCGGGGGCGCCGCCCCCGGACCCCCGCGCCTCGAACGCCGGCGGGGCTGAAAGATCGCCTCAAGCGCCGGCGGGGCTGAAAAGAACCGGGGCTCCGCCCCGGACCCCGCGCCTCGAAGGCCGGTGGGGCTGGATTTGCTGGGCCTGGGCGAATAGCTTCGGGCGAGCGCGGAACTCGCGCTGCCAGGTTCTGTCTCAGGCCGCCGGGAGGCCCCGTGTCCGCGTTCCTGCCCCATGATCCGCTCGGGCTCGACGAGCTCCTCGGGCCCGAGGACCTCGCCGTCCGGGACACCGTTCGTGCCTGGGCCGCCGACCGGGTGCTGCCGAACATCGCGCAGTGGTACGAGAGCGGCGAGCTGCCCGGGATCCGCGAGCTGGCCCGGGAGCTCGGCGGCATCGGGGCGCTCGGGATGTCCCTCCAGGGCTACGGGTGTGCCGGCGCCAGCGCCGTGCAGTACGGCCTCGCTTGCCTGGAGCTGGAGGCCGCCGACTCCGGGATCCGCTCGCTCGTGTCGGTGCAGGGCTCGCTGGCCATGTACGCGATCTGGAAGTACGGCTCCGAGGAGCAGAAGCAGCGCTGGCTGCCCGGCATGGCCGCCGGCGAGCTGATCGGCTGCTTCGGCCTGACCGAGCCCGATGTGGGCTCGGACCCCGCGGCGATGCGGACCTACGCCAAGCGCGACGGCTCCGACTGGGTGCTGAACGGCCGCAAGATGTGGATCACCAACGGTTCCGTGGCGGCGGTCGCCGTGGTGTGGGCGCAGACCGACGAGGGGATCCGCGGTTTCGCGGTGCCCACCGACACCCCCGGGTTCTCCGCGCCGGAGATCAAGCACAAGTGGTCGTTGCGGGCCAGCGTCACGAGCGAGCTGGTGATGGACGACGTACGGCTGCCCGCCGACGCGGTGCTGCCGCTGGTCACCGGACTCAAGGGACCGCTGGGCTGCCTCAGCCACGCGCGGTACGGGATCATCTGGGGATCCATGGGCGCGGCGCGGGCCAGTTTCGAGTCCGCGCTCGACTACGCGAGGACGCGGGAGCAGTTCGGCAAGCCGATCGGCGGGTTCCAGCTCACCCAGGCCAAGCTGGCGGACATGGCCCTGGAGCTCCACAAGGGGATCCTGCTCGCCCACCACCTGGGCCGGCGGATGGACGCGGGCACCCTGCGGCCGGAACAGATCAGCTTCGGCAAGCTCAACAACGTCCGCGAGGCCATCGAGATCTGCCGTACCGCGCGGACCATCCTCGGCGCCAACGGGATCTCGCTCGAGTACCCCGTCATGCGGCACGCCACCAACCTCGAATCGGTCCTCACCTACGAGGGCACGGTCGAGATGCACCAGCTGGTGCTGGGCAAGGCGCTCACCGGCCTGGACGCCTTCCGGTGAGAGCCCTGCTCAGCTCTGGTTGAAGAAGTCGCGTGAGCGGCCGCCCGCCTCGCCACTGACGATCTGGGTGTCGGCCGGGGTCAGGAGGAAGACCCTGGTCGCCACCCGCTCGATCGAACCGCGCAGCCCGAAGGTCAGTCCGGCCGCGAAGTCGACGACGCGCTTCGCGTCACCCGGGTCCATCGACGACAGGTTGACGATCACCGGGACGCCGTCGCGGAACAGCTCGCCGATGCCCCGCGCGTCACGGAAACCGTCCGGGGTGACCGTCGCGATGCGACGGCCGTGCTCCACGGCCGACGCGGAGGCCACCCGCACCCGGGGGTCGGTGACCCACTGCTCGCCGGGGCCGGCCACCGAACCCTGGGGGGCCTCCGCGTAGTCGTCGTCGTAGTAGCGCTCGTCGTCGCTGTCCTCCACGAGACCCAGCCAGGCACTCGCCTTGCGCACCGAACCCATGGACTGCCTCCTTTCACCGCGGTCAGTCTGTCTTCTCTCCGCTGCCCCTATGCTCGTCCATGATGCTGACAACGCGCCAAGTGGATAGTCGCCGCGCAGGGGTTTCGTGACGGTACTGGTGCAGAACATCCGTTGCACGGTCAAGGATCCTGGTGGCTACCGCTGCTGACTGAGTGAAAATACGACCGCCGCCGCCGTACGGGTGGGCGATGCGGACGTTCGGGTGAAAGGCGCGGGTCGATACGATGCCCGGCAAGCATGCGTACGACACACGGGGGAAGCAGCTTGTTCGGCATAGTGAGGCCTTGTACGCACCGGTTGGGAGAGCGGTTCAAGGCGGAGTGGATGGCCCATCTGTGCGGGCTGTGCCTGGCACTTCGGGGAGACCACGGCCAGTTCGCCCGGATCGTGACGAACTATGACGGGTTGCTCGTCTCCGTTCTGACGGAGGCTCAGTCGGGCGTCGCGCCCGAGGCCCGGCGCACCGCGGGCCCGTGTCCGCTGCGTGGTATGCGCACCGCCTCCGTGGCCCAGGGCGAGGGCGCGCGGCTCGCCGCCGCCGTCTCGCTCGTGCTGGCCTCCGCGAAGGTGCGCGACCACGTGGCCGACCGGGACGGGCTGTTGGCCCGAGCCCCCATGGCCCTGGCCGCGCGCAAGGTGGCCCGCGGCTGGGACCGGGCCGGAGCCCGCACCGGGGCCTCGCTCGGCTTCGACACCGCCGTGCTCGTCGACGCCGTGGACCGGCAGGCGGGCATCGAGACCCTCGCGGGCCTCGGCACCTCCGTGCTCGTGGTGACCGAGCCGACGGAGACCGCGACGGCCGCCGCCTTCGCGCATACCGCGCAGCTGGCGGGACGGCCGGGCAACGCCCCCGCACTGGCCGAGGCCGGCCGGTACTTCGGCCGCCTCGCGCACCTGCTCGACGCGGTGGAGGACCAGGGCGCCGACGCCGTCGCGGGCGCCTGGAACCCGCTCACCGCCACCGGGACCTCGCTCACCGAGGCCCGCAGGCTCTGCGACGACGCCCTGCACGGCATCAGGCTGGCCCTGCGCGAGGTCGAATTCACCGACTCGGGACTCGCGCACCGCCTGCTCGTGCACGAGCTGCGCACCTCGGTGGACCGGGCCTTCGGCACCAGCAGCTGCGGCCACACCGCCACGGCCTCCACCGGGCAGGGCGGCAACCCGTACGCGGGCGGGCCCACGGTGGAGGGCCCGTACGGAGCGAACCCGTACGGCGGGAATCCGTACGGCGGGAACCCCTACGCCCCGAACGCGCCCCAGGCCCCCGGCGGCCCGGGCATGCCGCCGCCCATGGGGCCCGGCGGCGGTGGCGGTGGCGGCGGACTGCCCCCGCAGCGGCCGCGCCGCGGGCTGCTGGCGGGCTGCGCGGTGGCCATCGGGCTGTTCTGCACCTGCCAGATGTGCTGTACCGAGCACGAGGGCCCGTGGTCGCGGGAGCGGCGCGAGCCCCTCTGCGACGCGGGCGATTGCTGCGACGGCTGCGACTGCTGCAGCAACTGCGGATGCGACGACTGCTGCTGCTGTCCCTGCGACGGCTGCTGAGGCCCTTTCAGATTTCACAGGTCCGGACGGCGTACGCGGGGATTCCCGTCCGGACCCGCGTGGAAGGGGTGAGCGGGATGAGCGACGACGCAGACGACCCGCACGCCGCATGGCGGGAATGGCACGAGCGCAGGGCGGCGGCCGTGTCCGCGCCCTACGGCCCCCTCGCGCTGACCGGAACCTACTGGCTCGCCGACTACCCGGAAGGTCGAATTCCGGCCGTTCCGGGGCGTTGGCGCGCCACGGAGGCCGGTGCGGTGCTGACCGCCACCCTTGAGGACTCCTACCGGCTCGACGGCGAGCCGTTCACGGGCGAGGTGCTCCTCGACGCCGACGAGGGTTCTCCCGCGCACGCCCGGCTCTCCGCCGGGGAGTTCCGGATCGTCGTGATCCGGCGCGAGGGGGAGTGGGGCGTCCGCGTCTACGACCCCGCCTCCGAGGCCCGCCGCACCCACACCGGCATCGAGGCCACCCCCTACGACCCCGCCTTCGTCCTGCCGGGCCGGTTCCGTCCGTACGCCGAGGACCGGAGCGTCCAGGTCGAGAACGCCGACGGGCGGGCGCGCGGGCTCGACCTCGGCGGGGAGCTGGTCTTCCCCTTCCAAGGCGCCGAACACACCCTCCAGGTCGCCGTGGACCCGGACGACGGCAGCCTCTGGGCCGTCTTCGGTGACGCCACCGGAGGCCTCTCCAGCTACCGCTTCCGTTTCCTGAAGCCCGGCATACCCGACGCGCGAGGCGCGATCACGGTCGATCTCAACCGTTCCCTGCTGCCTCCCTGCGCCTTCGCGGACCACTTCATCTGTCCTTTCCCGCCGCCCGGGAACACGCTGCCCTTCGAGGTCGCGGCGGGCGAGCGGAGGCTGAAAGCCGCTCTTGCGACCGGTATCCGACGCCAGGACACTCCCGACAGCGCTTGTCAGGGACACGGCCAAAATTCATGAGCCGCCGTGCCCCCGGCTGCGCCTCACGGGCTCTGGCACCCCCACAACCGCCGGCCCCCGACCCTCTCCAGGAGGACGAGAAGTGAGGATCAAGCGCATGACCCGTACCAGGCTGCTCGCGGCGGCCACCGGCCTGGCCGCCGCCGCAGCGTTCGCCGTCCCCACTGCGGCGAACGCGGACCCCCAGGACGGCGGCGGATTCAGCGCCGACCGACTCGCCTCGGCCGGCGCATCCGTCCTGCGCGCCAACGTCGGAGGCACCGCCTGGCACACCGACCCCGCCACCGGAACCCTCGTGGTCTCCGCCGACTCCACGGTCTCCGACGCCGGAATCGCGAAAATCAAGCGCGAGGCCGGAGCGGACGCCGGAGCACTGCGCATCGAACGCATCCCCGGCAAGCTCACCAAACTGGTCTCCGGCGGCGACGCCATCTACGCCACCAGCTGGCGCTGTTCGCTCGGCTTCAACGTACGCAGCGGCAGCACGTACTACGCCCTGACCGCCGGGCACTGCACCGACGGCGCGGGCACCTGGTGGAGCAACTCCGCCCGCACCACCGTCGTCGGCTCCACCGTCGGATCCAGCTTCCCGACCAACGACTACGGCCTCATCAAGTACGCGAGCAACACGCCGGTGCCCCCCGGTACCGTCGGCGGCCAGGACATCACCAGCGCCGTGAACGCCACGGTCAACATGTCGGTGACCAGGCGCGGGTCCACCACCGGAATCCACAGCGGCCGGGTCACCGGCCTCAACGCCACCGTCAACTACGGCGGCGGCGACGTCGTCTACGGCATGATCCGCACCAACGTGTGCGCCGAACCCGGCGACAGCGGCGGCCCGCTCTACTCGGGCACCCGCGCCGTCGGCCTCACCTCCGGCGGCAGCGGCAACTGCTCCTCGGGCGGCACGACCTTCTTCCAGCCCGTGGTCGAAGCCCTCAACGCCTACGGGGTCAGCGTCTACTGACGGTGACTCACGTGCCCCCGCCGCACCCCTGGACGTCCTCCCTCCTTCTGGGAGGATGTTCCGGGCGGCCATGTCCACGGGGGAGGCTGGTTACTGCATGAAACGAATCGGCGTGACCGGGCACCGAGCCATTCCGGACTCGGTGCTCGGCCATGTGGAGAGCGCCCTGCGGGCCGTACTGGGCGGCCACGAAGGACCGCTGGAGGCCTTCTCCAGCCTCGCCGAGGGGGCGGACCAGCTGTTCGCCACCATCGCCCTCGAACACGGCGCCGACCTCACCGTGGTGATCCCCAGCGGGGACTACGAGGAGGCCTTCGAGGAGCCCGAGGCCCTCGCCCGCTACCGGAGCCTCAAGAACCGGGCCGCGCAGGAGGTCCGGATGGACTTCGCCCGCTCCACCGACGAGGCCTACTACGCCGCCGGCACCTACATCGCCGACTCCTGCGACCGGCTCGTCGCCGTCTGGGACGGGCAGCCCGCCCGCGGGCACGGCGGCACCGCCGAGATCGTCGCCTACGCGCGGACACTCGGCAAACCGGTCACCGTCATCTGGCGCGAGGGCGTGACCCGCGACTGAGCCACGCCCCCACCGTCAACTGCTGTGCCGGGCCAGCCAGTCCGTGTGCTGCGGAGACACGTACCGCTCGGTCTCGTACACCGACGACGGCCACTGCGACTCCGTGATGGTCGTCTGCATCACGACCATCATCGCCGCCAGATCCTGCTCGATCAGGGAGTGCGCCTCGATCAGCGGATGATGACGGCGCACCTCGTTCCAGGCGATCCCGGCCGCCGCCGCCGCGCTCAACAACGCGGTCAGCCTCGGCCCCGGGCCCGAACCGAACGACCCCAGCAGCGCGAACAGCAGTGCCAGACAGGTCAGCAGCACGATCGTCCACGACCACAGGTTCGTCGCCCGCCGGGACACCTCCGTCCGCCGCCGGTACCAGTTGCGCTGCTCGATCAGCCGGTCCCGGACATACGTCTCGCGCCGCGCCTGGTAGTCCATCCCGCGCAGCCGCTCCATCGCGCCGGTGATCTCCCCGCCCTCCGGCACCGCGCCGGCGACCCGCGGATCGTCCCAGCCCATCTTCCGCAGCTCGGCCAGACCCGCCTCCAGCCGGGTCCGGTACGTCGCCTCGGGCGCGGCGACCTCACTGCCGAACGGCGCCCCGTGCACCGCGTACCGCCAGGCCAGCGACTTGATGAACTCCGCCGCACTACGGTTGAGCTGCCACTGCGGGCGGGCCCGGCGCCGGGTCGCGCGCATCCCCACGCCCAGCACCCCCACGTACGCGAGCACGCTCAGCAGCCCGAAGAAGTACATCGAGCCCAGCTTCGGCCCGGCGGGCAGAGCGGCCGCCGCCGCTGCCAGGACCAGCAGCAGCAACTGGGCCCGGGTGGCCTGCGTGGACTCCCGCTGCCGGGAGATCGCCGCCTGGTCGGTGTGGTGGAAGAGGGCCGGCAGGTCCTCGTTTCGAAAGGTCATGCTGTCGGTCACAGCGCCCCCCTGCTGTCGGGTGGCGGGCGGCGGGGCCCCCGCGGTCGCGGAGCCCCCGCCGCCCTCCGTCGGATCAGACGGCGAGAGGCTCCAGGTCGCGATGGACCCGCCGCTCGTCGCGCGCGTACCGGGTCAGACTGTGGTCCTCGCCGAGCAGCCGGGTCAGCTCGGACACCGCCTCCGCCCGCAGCCGGGCCGCCTCCTCCTTGCGACCCATCGAGTCCAGGCTGACCGCCATGTTGGAGCTGCTCGCCAGGGTCTCGGGATGATGTGCCCCGAGCGCCTCGCGCAGCCGCATCACCGCGAGCCGCTCCAGCTCCAGAGCGCCCTCCGGATCACCCAGGTCCGCCCGGGTGTTGGCCAGGTTGAGGTGCGCGAACACCGTGTGCGGGTGGTTGTCGCCGAGCACGTCCCGCATCCCCCGTATCGTCTGGCGCAGCATCGTCTCCGCCGTCTCGGCCGCGCCCGTGCCCCAGTGGAAGACCGCCAGGTTGTTCACGGCCGCCAAGGTGTACGGATGCCGCTCGCCCGGCACCTTCATGTACTCGTCCACCACCTCCTGCGCCAGGTCCCGCGCCCCGCCCGGATCTCCGGTCGCGAACAGGTCCGAGGCCAGGTTGAGCTCGCAGGACAACAGGTCCGGGTTGACGGAGGTGTACTTGGCCCGGTAGCGGGCCCGGGTGGCCGTCGTCAGCCGCAGGGCGTCCTCCAACTGGCCGGCCCGGCGCAGCGACACCGCCAGGTTCTTCGCCGCCGACAGGGTGCCGGGGAACGCCCGCCCCAGCGTCCGCTTGTACGTCTCGTACGTCCGGCTGAGCAACTGCACCGAGTCCTCGTACCGGCCCACCTCACGCAGATCGCGGGCCAGGTTCTGCGCCGAGGACAGCGTGTACGGGTGCTCCGGCCCGAGCACCTCCGTCCGCAGGTCGTGGACCTCCTGGTCGATCTCCCGGGCCCTGGTGTACTGACCCACGAGCCGCAGGTTCAACGCCAGGTTGTTCGCGGCGGCCAGCGTGCGCGGGTGCGCCTCGTGGAAGATCTGGCTGAAGCCCTCGTGCGCCTCGGTCGCCAGCTCCATCGCCTGGCCGTAATGACCCAGCGCGCCCAGCGTGTTCGCCAGACCGCTCATGGTCATGTACGTGTGCGGGTGCGAGGGGCCGAGCACCGCCTTCTGCCGCTCCAGCGTGACCTCGTCCAACTCCTTCGCCTCCACGAACCGACCCTGCGAACGCAGGATGTTCGACAGGTGGAAGCGCAGGTACAGGTACTGCAGGTCGTTGTTGCCCAGCATCTCCTTCCACGCCTCGCGCAGTTCCTCGCCGAGCGCGTACGCGGCCTTGAAATCGCCGCGCTTCCACAGGTACCGCACCCGGTCGATCAACAGCCGGCGCGTCTCCGGCTCCTTGCAGTACCGGGCCTCCGACGGGGTCAGGTGCGACCAGATCGTGTTGAACCGCGGCCACGTCTCCGGGTTGTCGATCGGCTCGTCGTCGTCCGGCCGGGCCCCGGCCAGGATCCGGTGGACCGCGTGCCGGGCCTCGCGCTGCTCCTCCTCGCTCAGCTGCGCCCGGATCACCGCCTGCACCAGCCGGTGCACCTGGATGCTGTTGCTGACCTGGTCCACCTTGGCGAGCGCGAACCGGCCGATCTCCCGGATCACCCGCCCCAGCACCAACTTCTCCTGCAGCGAGGAGTCGTACGGCTTGAGCGCGTCGATCATCTCCTTGCTGTAGAGCAGGTTCGCGGAGATCGGCTCGGGCGCCAGGAAGGCACACAGCTGGAGCAGCCGCACGGCCGCCGGGGACCGCGACTGCAGCCGCTCGATGGAGATGTTCCAGGTGGCGGCCACCGGCTCCGGGTATCCGGGCGGCTGGTTCAGGGCCAGCACGCGGGCCGCCTGCTGCGCCAGCTGCTCGAGGTACGCGGACACCGGCGTCGCCGTTTCCGCGATCCAGGCACCCGCCTGCTCGACGGCCAGCGGCAGGTCACCCACCGCCACCGCCACCTGCTCGGCGTCGTCCTTGCCGAGCCCCGGCGCCCGACGCTGGAGGTGCTCGATGGACTCCTCCCGCAGGAACACGTCCACCGGCAGCGCGTCACCGTACTGCGACCAGGACTGGTTGCGGGAGGTCACCAGCACATGGCCCGGCCCGCCCGGCGGGAAGAACCGCTTGAGCGTCTCGGGATCGTCCGCGTTGTCGAAGACCAGCAACCAGCGGGACGAGGGGACCCCGCGCCGCAGCAGGTCGATCGCCTCCTGCGAGGCGGCCGCCATGTCCTCACCAGTCTGCGCGCCCAGCCGTACCGCCAGCTCCGCGAGCGCCGCGACCACGTCGTCGGTCTGCTCCGAGGAGATCCACCACACCAGGTCGTAGTCGGCCATGAACCGGTGCACGTACTCCAGCGCCACCTGGGTCTTGCCCACACCACCGAGCCCGAACAGGGTCTGCGGCTGCGGCAGCACCACGGCCATGCCCCCGCCGAGCTGGTCCCGCATCCGCTCCAGCACGATGCTGCGCCCGGTGAAGCCGGGGTTGCGGGGTGGCGCGTTCCAGATCTTCGGGACGGTCCCCGGGAAGCGGGGACCGGGCTGCGAGGCACTGCCCATGCTGTCGGGCAGGGCCATGGGCCGCTCCACCGCACGCAGCAGGGCGGTGGTGGCGTGCACCTCGTCGAGCCGGAAGAGGTCCACCGGGTTGCGGTCGATGTACGGCGTGGACAGCCGTACGTCGCCCACCCTCAGCGGCACCAGCTGGCGCCGGCCCCCGGTCGGGTCCTCGGCGGCCGCGCGCTCCCACACGTCCACGGCCCGGGCCGACTTGAGGTAGGCCGTGGAGAGCAGCACCACGGTCCGGGCGGCCGTGTCGATGCTGATGCCCGCGCCCCCGAGGGTGTCCCCGGCGGCCGTTCCCGGCACCCGCTCGGCCGAGACGTCCTTCGGCACGACCCGGAAACCGGCCCGGGTGAGCACCGACTCGATCCAGTCGGCCCACATCCGGTTCTCGGCGACGTACGACAGGAACAGGTCGGCGGGCAGCGCCGGGCGGCGCCGGGTGAAGGCGTCCCGGATGCGCAGCCTGACCTCCTCACCGATGACCGGCATGGAGGTGATGTGGCCCTCGGTGACCACGGTGGTGAGCCGTTCGAAGGCGGAGAGCAGGGAGTTGGTGAGCCCGGCCTCGTCGCCGAAGGTGGCCAGGGTCTCCTCGTAGGCGTAGTAGGGGCGGTACGGGATCTCCACCGCGCCCCAGTAGGAGGTGAGCTCGTCCCCGACCAGGCCGTTCGGGAAGCGGTCGAACTTGATCCGGGCCAGGGCCCGGCCGGCGTCGGCCTTCTCCTTCTCGCCCTCGTCGATGCGCATCGGGACCGGGTAGATCTTGATGCCGCGGTCGTTGAACCGCTCGTCGATCTGGCGGGCGACCGAGGCCGCGCCGTCGATGGACTGGTCGGACAGGGTGAAGCAGTCGACGAGGATGTCCGGGAGGTGGACCGTGCAGATGTCCGCGATGTCCGACAGGCCGGTGCGGCTGTCGATCAGGACGTAGTCGTAGTTCCGCTTCATGTCGGCGCGTAAGGCGTCGAAGAAGAGCCCACCGCCGAGCCGGTCGTAGAAGTTGTCCCAGTCGAAGGTGGAGACGGTCGCCGAGTACTCGCGGTTCTGCCGGCCGGCCGAGACGAAGTCCAGGGTGCCGCCGTCCGGGAACTCCCAGCCGTGGGTCTCCGGGGTGAGCGAGACGGCGTGCGGCTGTATCCGCGCGTAGTCCTTGTGCCAGTCGTCGGGCCGCTGCACCGGGCTGGTCGCCGCCCAGGCGTACTCGCTGATCAGATCGATGACGCCGGTGGTGGCCCCCAGCGTCGAGGGGTCCAGGAAGGGGTGGAAGAAGCGGTGCAGGCCCGGCGCCTCCAGGTCCCAGTCCACGGCGAGGACCCGCTTGCCGTTGGCCGCCAGGATCCAGGCGGTGTTGGCCAGCGCCATGGTGCGGCCCGTGCCGCCCTTGTACGAGTAGAAGGTGACGATGCGTCCGTCACGGCTGTCGCTGTCACTGCTCGCTGTCATCCGCGTCCCCCCGGTCGGTGTCGTTGTCGTCGTTGTCGTGGAGGCCGGCGCCCGCCGGCCCTGCCCGGTGCCGGTCGGAGTCGGGTGGGAAGGGGGCACGGGGCGTCATCGGCCCGGGCGGCCCGTTCATCCCCATCGGCCCCAGCAACCGGGGCCGCTCGATGGAGGTGTCGCCCTTGGGCGGATACGGCTGCGCGTGTCTGAGGAACTGCTGGGCGGCGGCCTCGACCACCTGCGGCAGGATCTGCCCGAGGGTCTCCACGTTCGCCACGCCGTTCGCGGCGGCCCGGCAGGCGGCCCGGCCCTGGCTCATCGTCTTGGGCATGGTGTGCTCCAGCCGGTCGGCCAGCTCGTTCTCCTTCGACCGGCTCTGATGGTCGTACCGGTTCCACGGCACGACCACGTTGACCCACGGCCTCGGCTCCCGGTCGAAGGCGGCCAGGCGCCGGCGTCGCTGCTCGTCCTCCACCGCCCACCGGTCGACGATCAGGATCTCCGGCCGGGTCGGCAGCTGCTTGCTGTCGAGGTGCCCGGCCTCGTCGTCGAAGGAGGACATGGTGGTCTGGTAGTTGAGGTTCTTGACCAGGTCCTCGGCGACATAGGCGATGGGCCGCTGGGCGACCGGATGGTACGGATTCCACTCCAGCGCGCTGTCCCCGTAGTACTCGGGGGTGCGGCCCTCGGGCAGATCGTGCCGGGAGGCGGCGGCCACGGTCACGTGCAGGGTGCGGGCCGGGCTGCCGCTGGAGCCGAAGGCGCTCGGTACGTTGCGGTAGTCCAGCGGGCGGATGGGGTCCAGGTGGGCGGTCTCGGCGACCTGGACGATGCGCCGGGCGAGTTCGTACACGGCGTGTTCGTACTGCTCGGCGTAACCGCGCAGTTTGATCAGCCCGTACAGGCCGTCGGTGACGTAGCGCTCGCCGAAGGTGTTGTGGTTGAACTGCAACCGCTCGGCCGGTCCCGGGAGTTGCTCCGGCGGCACCGGCACCCATAACGCGGGCACGATGGCCTCGGCCTGTTTGTTGCTGACCGCGCCGTGCTGGACGGCGCGCTGCGCGAAGGCGAACCACTCCTTCCCGCACATCTCGCTCGCGAAGTACCGCGGCGAGAACAGGGGAACGAAGACGCGACAGTTGGCGAGTGCCCGGGCGAGCCGTTCGGACCAGCCCTCGCCGCTGCGTATCTCCCGGTCCATGAACCCGACGTCGTACCCGGCGCGCAGGTCCGTCAGCGCCATGACATGCCCGCAGAGATCACGGAAAAGGCGCTCGACCCACATGTCCGGGTCGGGGCCCCCGGCCCCGAACCTCGGTGTATGTGCGTAACTGAGAAAAAAGTACGGCTCCCCTGATGCGGGCACACGACCCCCGTCCCGAAGATGCGAAGCGAAGAAACATCATTCCGGAGCTGCTTCGCCACATCCCCTCATCGTTCAGTCAATCAGCGTCTGTTTTCAGTCATCCAGTCAAGGGCGTGATCGACGGCCTCCGGGAGGGAGAAGAGCATGGTCGACGCGCCTCCCACCCGCCCCCTGCGCACCCGTGAATCCGGGAACGCGTCACCGATCACCGCGAAATCGCTGTCATCCAGCGCGACGTCCTCGTATGCGGTCCACTCCCCCTCCTGCCGGTGCCTTTGCGGCCCCGGAAGGTTCACCTTCACCACACACTCGTACATGCGCAAGGGGGGCTTCGGAATTCGGTACTCCGCGAGATGGAAAGCGGTGCAGACCGAAAACCCCACATTGATCATGAGTACCTGCCCGCCCTCCCAGCACAGCTTTCCCAGAGGTGTCTCTTCCCCCAGATGGCTTTCCAGACGATGACCTGCGCACAGCCGCTCCGCGTCCGCCCCGAGGGCCGCGAAGGAGGTCTGCGGATGGGCGCTGCGCTCGGCGCCCGGCGCGGTGCGGACGGCCTCGGCGAGGGAGCCCATACCGAGGCTCGGGGTGCTCGCCGGGTCGAAGGCGGCCATCCGCTCGCGGAAGGCCCGCACCCCGACCTCGTCCAGACCGCGGATCCGCTCCAGGTGCGCGGTGGAGGTCGTGGAGTTCTCCGGGGTGAACGCCGGGACCACCAGGGTGCCGCGCGGCCCGAGGACACCCCGCAGGGCGTCGCGCAACAGCTCCGCGCGCAGGCCCGTACCGCCGAGGGAGGAGTGCACCAGGAGCCGCATGCCGGGGCGGACCCCGGCCAGCCGTAACTGCACCGCGAGCCGGAGCCTGCCGAGTGCGGGGGAGGGCGCCGAGGCCGGCTCCGAGAAGGACGCAGGGGAGGGCGCGGTCACGCGTCGACCGTCTTCAGCTCGTAGCGCAGCTCCGCGACCAGGCTCTTTCCGGTGACGGTCAGCTCGGCCGCCTCCGTGAGCCGGTCCAGCGCCCGGTGGATCCGCTCCGCTCCGCCCGGCTCGGGCGTCGCCGTGGCCCGCCGGTACGCCTCCACCGCCACCCGCTCGTGCACGTCGGCCAGCAGCCGGGACACCGGGACCGGCCGCTCCCGCCACGGCGAGGGGTGCTGCCACTCACCGTCCAGCGCGTACAGGTCGGTCACTTCGGTCAGCGCCCGCAGCCGGGTCCGCCGCCGCCCGGTCAGCAGGGCCAGCGCGGTCTCCCGCACCCCCGCCGCGTAGGGCACCCCGAGCGCCCCCGGCCCGTGCCGCCCGGCCTCACCCCAGCCGCCCGACCGCGGGCCGCCCGCGAGCGGGGTCAGCGTGGTCAGCCCGGTGGCCGCCGCGCGGGCGAACTCCGGCACCGCCTTGTGCAGCAGCGCCCACGCCCGGTCCAGCCTGCCCCGCCACTCCTCGGCCTCCCCGGCGCCGAGGCGCAGCCTGGGCGGGCGGGGGAAGCAGTTGCGGTACGGGTCGAGGTCCTCCAGGGCCACCGGCGCCGCGTCCGGCCCGGGCGACCAGGTGCGTACGGGCTGCCAGCGGGCGTCCCCCGCCGTGGGCCCGAAGCGGTGCTCGGCGCGACCGTCCCGTACGGCGTACCCCTCGTCGGTGACGTGCAGCGCGGCGCGGCCCTCCGTGCCCGGCTCCCCGAGCCGCAGCAACCCCAGCGTCGGCAGGTACACCTCGCCGTCCCGGTAGGCCACCTCGGCCGGCAGGTCCAGCCCGCCGCGGAGCACGGCCGCGGCCGCCAGGGCGGTGAGTCTGCGCGCCGCCTCCGGGGCGTCCTGCCTGCCGTCGCGGGCGGCGTCCAGGGCCGCCAGGATCCAGGTCCGGGTGAAGGGGTGGTCCAGTACGGCGTCCAGCGCGTCCGTGCCCGCCTCCCCGGCCCGCTCCACGGCGGTCAGCAGCTCCCAGGCGTGTGCCCAGCCGGGGTCGGCGGCGAGGTCCGCGTGCAGCCGGGCCAGCAGGATCCGGGTCAGCTCCTCCTGGGAGCGGGCGAGTTCGGCGGGGTCGGACAGCTGCGGCGCGGTCTCCCGGGGCGCGGTGCGGCCTTCGACCCCGTCCACGAGTTCGCGCAGGTCGGTGCAGTAGACGGAGGGGTTGTCGAAGCCGTTCCGGTCCCGGTAGCGGTGGGTGTAGAGCCCGCCCCCGCACGAACGTACGACGGGGCAGCGGCGGCACGAGTCGCTGACGCCCGCGAGGCCCAGCTGCCGGGCGCGGACCCCGGGATGGGCCGCGACCTGGTCAAACGCGTGGTCGAAGACGTTGAAGCCGGTGGCCGCGGCCCCCTCGAAGGCGCTCTTGAGGGAGTCGACCTGTTCCAGGGTCCCGTCGGTCTCGACGACGACGAGGTCGGTGGGGGCGAGACCGAGCGATTCGGTGAGGCTGGGGCCGCCGCGCAGGGTGGAGAGCAGGGACTCGAAGAGCCGTACGGGTACCGGGCGTCCCAGGCGGTCCCAGTGGTCGAAGATCCGCAGCAGCCAGCGCGCGTACGCGTCGGGGGCGCCGTCGGGGCGGGCGGGAGGTGTCTCCCAGGTGGCGTGGGGGAGGAGGAAGTCCACGCGCGGGGGCTCCAGTTCGACCAGCGCGTCCAGCACGGCGACGGGGTCGTTGGCCACGTCCACGGTGCAGAGCAGACCTTGGTAGAGGTGGCGGTACGGCTCGGAGCGGAGCAGTGCGACGGCGGCCAGGACCAGCGGGTGGCTCGTACGGCCGTCGGCGAAGCGACGGTGGCGGTCGTTGGCGGCGCGGTCCCCGTCGAGGGAGATGCCGACCCGGACGCCGTACTCGTCGAAGAGGTCGAGGTAACGGGTGCTGAGCTGGAGCCCGTTGGTGTGGATCCGCAGGTCGAGGTCGGCGATGCCGTGGAGGGCCCGGGTGAACTCCTCGCACACGAGTCGGAGCCGGGCGGTGCCCGCCAACAGGGGTTCCCCTCCATGGAGAATCACCGTGACGGAGGGGAGTGCATGGTCACGGGCATGTTCGGCGAGCCTGGACGCGGTATGCGAAATAACCTCGGGGGAGATCACTTTCGGCCGGGCTCGCCAGCTCTGATCTGCGTGTTCGTAGACATAGCAATGATCACAAGCAAGATCGCATCTGCTGTGAACTTTCAGGACGATCTCGCGAAATGGGATCAGGCCGGTCATTCCACCAGTCTAGAGCGCGGAGTTCGGGTCAGAGCGCGGAGTTGAAGATCGGTGCCTGAACCGGACGAGCGGATTCGGCCGGCAGGACACGACCGAGCGTCGTCGCCGCGGCCGCGGTGTGGACGTCGATCTTGCCGAGCGGGACCCGGTGGGCCTTGACCGAGCTGGTCGCGGGGGATGCTGAAGTGTTCACGGCACCGTCCTTGGGGAAGCCATGTGGAATGGACATGTGAATGACAACGGCTACACGCTGCTGTCAAGCAGGGACTTTACTAGGACAGTCCCCCTTGGCAACACGAGACATGACGCCTGGTCACGACTTCCATGCATTGCGCGGCGTATTTCTCAAGAGGGCGGATTCGGCCGTTTGCCGCAAGGAATGATCCTTTTCATCGCGAGAGGTTCGGGCGATGGCCTCGGCCGGTCCGGACCTATGCCGGCCGCACCCCGCTGACCTGGTGTGATGTGAGCGCGTGTCCCGCCGGCCGGGAGTCCGGCCCGGCCGACGCGGAACCGCCCCCGCCGAACGGCGGGAAGAGCGCGGTGATCACCGCGGCGGCGGCGATCGCGCCGACGATGTCCCCCTTGGAGGCCGCCCCGGCGGCCGCCTCGGTGTGCTGGTAGGTGGCGTGGCCGACAAGGAGCCCGACGGCGAGGACGAGCAGGCCGACGTCGTCGATGTGCAGGGTCATGGGACAGCCTCCACGGCTCGTGGGGCACACCTGTCGGGTGGCGGCGGGTCCGGAGGCGTGGACTTCACAAGGACATGTGCCGTTCGCAACTCGTGCTCATTGCCTTTAAGTTGGGATTGCCTCGGGCGGGCAAGGGGTGGCCCATGGACGTGCGGGAGGGCAACCGACCCTACGCGGGCTGCTGTTCGGTGAGGTCCGGTGTCGGCAGGTCGCGCAGCAGCCAGTTCAGTACGTCGGGCAGTGCGCGCAGGGCGGCGAAATGCGCGGCGGAGGGAACGATGTTGGTCGTGGCCCCGGGGATGCGGCGGGCCAGCCAACGGGAATGGCCCACGGGGGAGAACACGTCGAGCTCGCCGTGCCAGATCAGCACCGGGCAGCGGATGTCGGCCGGGTCGAAGCCCCAGGGGCGGCTGAAGGCGAGGACGTCGTCGATCCATCCGTACGCCGAATGGCGCAGCCCCTCACGGTAGTTCCGCAGGAGCATCGACCGCAGACCGGCGTCGGAGACGATCATGCGGTCGTTGTCGGTCAGCTCCCGGCGCAGTTCGTCCAGCAGCCGGCCGGGGTCCTTGCGGATGCCGGCGGCGCGCGGGATCAGCCGGGCCGCCAGTTCCTCCGGGTCGTCGGTGGCGGTGGTGTACTCCCGCACGTTCGACGCGGCCATCCCGGCGAACCAGTCCAGGTCCTCCGCGTCCCGGGGGGCGAGGCCGACCATCGTCGCGGTCCGGGTGACCCGGTCCGGGAGGAGGGCGGCGCAGGCGAGCGCGCCGGCGGCGCCGCCGGAGCGGCCGGCGACCGCGAAGGTGTCCAGACCGAGGGCGTCGGCGATGGCGGCCACGTCCTGGGCCACGTCGGCGACGGTGCGGCCCACGTGGCGGTCGGAGCCGCCGTAGCCGGGTCTGTCGTAGGCGATGAGCTGCATCCGGCGCTGGTAGAGGACCATGCCCCGGGGGGCCGGGCCGAGGCGGCTGCCGGGCATGCCGTGCAGCAGAAAGACGGGTTTGCCGTCGGGGTCGCCCCAGCGCTCCACGGTCAGAGCGCGCCCGTCCGCTGTGCGCACCTGATTGCGCACGCGCTCCCTCCTTCACGGTCGATGTGAGTCGTCACCGCGATTGTGCGCGCTGGGGGAGGAGCGCGGTAGGGCGCACTTCCGGCGGAATTGTTGTGAATGCCTTCACGAGCCCGAAAAAGCCTTTGCCTCTCCCGCATATGCCCTGGTCAAGGGGGCGCGTCATGGAGCGGGCGGGCGTGAACGGGCGTGAACGGATGCCCGGACGTCGTGAAAGGCCTTTTGGTGCGGAGGCTTCCGCTTTCGGTTGTGGAATTGGCCCGTCGGGTCGACCGGGTGGACCGAGTCCTGGGTCGGGAAATGGGGGAGTTTCCCGACCGTCGCAGCGAGAAGCGCCGGCCGGCCCCGTGTCTCAGGTGCGGGGGACGAGCAGGGCCGCCGCCGAGCGGGCCTGCTCCAGGGCCCGGGTGCGGTCCGCGCCCCGCTGGCCCAGCACCACGCGGGTGCTCAGGCCGTCCAGCAGGGCGAGCAGCTCCGAGGCCCGTGCGGGCACGTCCAGGGGTGCGAAGCGACCCTGTTCCACCCCCTTGGTCAAGAGCGCCTCCAGGTCCCGCTGCCAGCTGTCGTCGATCTCCTCCTGGGCGGCCTTCAGCGGCTGGTTGGAGGCGGTACGGGCCCACAGCTCGATCCACAGCGTCCAGCGCGGGTCGCGGGGGCCCTCGGGGAGGTAGAGCTCCAGGAACTGGTCCAGCTTGCGCGTCGCGGTCACCCTGCGGCCCAGCAGCGCCCGGCGCTCCCCGGTGAGCTGATCCTCGCTCCAGCGCAGGGCCTCCAGCAGGAGCCGGTCCTTGCTGCCGAAGTAGTACAGGATGTGGCCGCCGCTGGTGCCGAGCCGCTCGGCCAGCGCCGACATGGTGAGCGCGGCCAGTCCGTCCTCGGCGATGGCCGCCATGGCCTCTTCCAGCATCCGCTCCTGGGCGACCTGCCCGTCGCGCCGCCGTGCTGCTCCCGCCACCGCTCCCGCCCTCCGGATCTTCGTGGACCGACCTTATCCCGGACAGGGTCTTGACGGGGTCGAGGTCCACCCCTCATCTTGAATGCCATTCAAGAAGTTAGAACGGCATTCAAGATCGCTCAAGGTCAGGGGTCCTCATGGGACAGCAGGAGACAGTCGACGTCGACGAGGTGTTCCGGGTCGAGACCCACGGGATCGACCCCATTCCCGACGCCGAACGCCACGGCAGCGCCAAGGACCTCTTCTGGCTCTGGTTCGGCTCCAACCTCACCTTCACCTACGTGATCAACGGCGCCCTCGCCGTCGCCTTCGGGCTCTCCTTCTGGCAGGCCACCACCGTGGTCGTGATCGGCGGACTCTCCTTCTTCGCCATCAGCGCCGCCGGACTCAGCGGCATCCGCACCGGCACCGCCACCCTGGTCATCTCCCGCGCCACCTTCGGAGTCCGCGGCAACCTCCCGGCCGGCGTCCTCAACTGGGTGGTGAGCATCGGCTACACCATCGTCAACACCGTGGTCGGCACCCTCGCCCTGGAAGTCTTCTTCGCCGAGATCGGCTGGCAGGCCGGCACCGCCGGCCGCGCCGTCGCCCTCCTCGTCACCCTCGCGCTGACCTTCGCCGTCGCCATGTGGGGACACGCCACCGTGCAGTTCGCCGAACGCTGGATGGCCTACGTCCTCGCCGCCGGCTTCGGCGTCCTGCTCCTCTTCGTCATCCCCGGCACCGACACCGCCGCCCCGGCCGACGCCGCCCCCGGGCTCTCCGGCTGGAGCCTCGCCTTCGTGGTCATGCTCGCAGGCCCCTTCTCGTACCTGCCGATGCCCGCCGACTACACCCGCTACCTCCCCCGGACCACCTCGCTGAAGTCCATCACCTGGATGGGCGCCCTCGGCGGCTTCCTCTCCTCGGTCGCCCTCGGTGTCGCGGGTGTCGCCGCCGCCACCCGGACCGACATGACCGACGCGGTCGCCGGAGCCGAAAGCCTGCTGCCCGGCTGGTTCCAGCCGCTGTTCCTGGCCCTCGTACTCGGCGGCTCGGTCACCAACTCGATCATCACGCTCTACTCCTCCAGCCTGAACCTCCAGGTCCTCGGCATCCCCTGGAGCCGCGCCCGCGCCATCGTCATCAGCGCCGCCGTCACCGCCCTCGGCTCGCTCGCCGCGCTCTTCCTCACCGACTTCACCACCTCCCTCCTCTCCTTCCTCTCCCTGCTGATCATCGTGTTCGCCCCCTGGGGCGGAGTCTTCCTCGCCGACATGCTGCTGCGCCGCTGCCACTACGACGCCGACGCACTGCACGCCGGGAGCGCCGGCGCCTACTGGTACCGCTCCGGCTACCACCCCGCCGGCATCACCGCCCTGCTCACCGGAATGACCTTCGCCGCCCTGACCTGCGACTCCGAGCTGTGGACCGGGCCGCTGGTCGCCCCGCTCGGCGGCGCCGACCTCACCCTGCTCGGCTCGGTCGTCTCCGGACTCACCTATTGGGCCCTCACCCGCCGCCGGGTCGCGGCCTACGCCCCGGCCGCCTGAACGACACCGCACACGCAAGGGAGCACCCCCACATGGCACGCCACCCCATCCCCGCCGACCTGCTGCTCACCGGAGCCCGGATCCACACCGTCGACCCCGACCTGCCCGAGGCCGAAGCCCTCGCCGTCCACGACGGGCGGATCGTCTGGGTCGGCCCGGACACCGAGGCCGCCGCCTGGGCCGGCCCCGACACCCGGCGGATCGACGCGGGCGGCAAGCTCGTCCTGCCCGGCTTCATCGACGCCCACAACCACGTCCGGCTCGGCTCCGACGCGGACTGCGTCCAGCTCGCCGGGGTGCGCACCCTCGCGGGCATCCACGAGCGGATCCTGGCCTGGCGGGAAGCCAACCCGGACGCCGACTGGATCGAGGCCGAGGCCTTCGACTACTCCGCCATCCCCGGCGGGCGGATGCCGTGCGCCGCCGACCTGGACCCCGTCACCGGCGACATCCCGGCGATCGTGCTCTCCTACGACGTGCACACGGCCTGGCTGAACACGGCCGCCATGCGGCGCCTCGGGGTCTCGCGGGACCGCACCGACCTCCCCTTCGGCACGGCGGCGGTGCACCCCGAGACCGGCGAACCCACCGGATTCGTCAAGGACTTCGCCATCAAGGGACTCTCCCGCGCCGGCCACCGGGCCCTGCGCGAGCTGGGCGTGCCGTGGGCCTCGCCGGACCGACAGTACGGGCGACTCGCCAAGAGCCTCGACGACGCCATCGGCTTCGGCATCACCACGGTCGTCGAGCCGCAGAACTCCCTCGACGACCTCGAACTCTTCGAACGAGCCCGCTCCGAAGGCCGGTTGCGCTCCCGAATCGTCGCGGCACTGTTCCACCCGCGCGGCACCGGCGACGCCGACCTCGACGAATTCGCCGACGCGGCAAGGCGGTTCGCCGGGGACCGACTGCGGGTCGGCCCGCTCAAGCTGTACATCGACGACGTGGTGGAACCGCGCACGGCCGCACTGCTGGAGCCGTACACCGGCTGCGGCGCGCACCGGGGCGAGACCTTCTACCCGGCGGAGGAGTTCGCGGACCTGCTGGCGAAGCTGGACGCGCGCGGCTTCCAGTGCTTCGTACACGCGACCGGCGACCGCGGCATCCGGACCGTCCTGGACGCCGTGGAGCACGCGCGGACCCTGAACGGCCCGCGCGACGCCCGCCACCAGGTGGTCCACGTGGAATGCCTCGACCCCGCGGACGTACCGCGCTTCGCGGAGCTCGGCGTGATCGCGTGCATGCAGCCGAGGCACTGCGCACCGGAGATCGCGGGCCCCGGCCAGGACTGGGCGCAGAACGTGGGCGAGGACCGCTGGCACAAGGCCTGGCCGATGCGGAGCCTGCACCGGGCGGGGGCGGTGCTGGCATTCTCCAGCGACTGGAACGTGGCGGAGATGGACCCGATGGTCGGCATCTACACGGCGGTGACGCGCCGCCCGCTGTCCGGCGACGGCCCTGCCTGGCAGCCGGCCGAGACGGTGGACGTGGAGACGGCCGTGTACGGCTACACGATGGGTTCGGCCCACGCCAACTTCCTGGAACAGGAGCGCGGTTCCCTCACCGTGGGCAAGGCCGCGGACTTCGTGATCCTGTCCCGGGACATCCTCACCGTCCCGGCGGACGAGATCCCGGGCACGGTCGCCGAGACGGTCGTGGTGGCGGGCGAGGTCGTCCACCAGGTGGCCTGATCCCCTGCCCTCCTCCGGCTGAACGCCCTTTAGTGTGAGGCCACTTGGGGCAACCGCCCCGAGAGAGGTGGGGGAGATGGACGTACTCGTCGAACTGGTGGCCCTGGCGCTCGTCGCGCTGACGGCAGGCACCCTGATGCGCAAGGCGGTCGCCCGCCGGGCGGAAGCCCGGACGGCGGCCGCCGCGGACGGCGCCGCCGTCGCCGTCCCCTGCCAGGCGCGCTGGCGCCAAGGGGCCCGGCGGCGGTTCTTCGGCTACGGCAAACTGCGCACCGGCGCGGACGGTACGGGCGCGGTCTTCGCCGCCCCCCTGCGCCGGGCGGTCACCCTGCCCGTGGGCGGCCGGGCGGTCGTCCGCGAGAGCCGGCGCCCGGGTATGCAGGTGCTGGAATACCGGGCTCCGGACGGGCGGCGGATCGACTTCCAGGTCTACGACGCCGAAGCGGCCCGCACGGCCCGCCTGCTGGGCGTCCCGGACCCGGCGGACCTCGGCTAGCGGTGTCCCTGCGGGTGCCCTGCGGGCTGCTCGGTGGTGTTCAGCTGGACCTTGCCCTTGCCCCTGCGGGGTGCTCGGCGGTGTGCGGTACGGGTCGGGCTGCGCCCAGGGCTGCGCCTCAAGCGCCGGCGGGGCTGGGTGGTGCGCGGTGGTGCGGGGCCCCGCACGAGGGTCTCCTCGGCTCGGCGCGCGCGGCCACGTCCCGGCAAGACGGCCCAGGTCACGCCTCGTCCTGCGGGGACCCTCCTGCGCGTCCCCGCCCCACGCCAGGGCTTCGACAGCACGGCTCCCGCCCCCCTGTGGGCTTCGACGGTAGGGGCCTGAGGGGTGGGGGGACGGGGCGGGGTGTCCCCGCAGGACGAGCGCGCAACCCCGCCCCACAACCGAGACAAGCCAGTAAGGCGCGAGCCGAGGAGACACCCCGCCCCCGCCCCCCGCCCCGACCCACTCCCGACCAACCCGCCACCCCCAGCCCCGCCACCTGCCGAGGCACGGGCCTGCATTCTCAGCCTCGCCGGCGTTTGAGGCGCGGGTCCGGGCAGCGCCCGGGAGACGGCCCGCACCGCCGAGCATCCCGCAGGGGCCGGGGCGGCGCCCGGCAGACTCGCACCGCCGAGCACCCCGCAGGGGCCCGGCAGGCGGCCCGCGCCGAGTCGCCAAGTGATCGAACAAGTGTTTCGCACGAATATTCGAATTGCTCTATGGTGGAGAGCGGGGGAGGTGTTCATTCGAGCGAAGCAGGAGGCCGCGGGTGCCTGGTTTTACGCATCTGCACACCGTTTCGGGGTTCTCCATGCGCTACGGAGGCTCGCACCCCCAGCGGCTGGCGGAGCGTGCCGCCGAGCGGGGTATGGACGCCCTCGCCCTGACCGACCGCGACACCCTCGCGGGCGCGGTCCGGTTCGCGAAGGCGTGCGCGCAGGCGGGCATCCGGCCGTTGTTCGGAGTGGACATGGCGGTCCCGCCCGCGACGGGCCCGGCCGGGTCGGGGGGCCCGACCGGGCCCGGCGAGGCCTCGTACCGGCGGCGCACCCCCGTCAAGGGCGGGGCCTTCGTGGACGAATCCGCCGCGCGGGCCGTTTTCCTGGCCCGGGACGGGGCCGCCGGGTGGGCCGAGCTGTGCCGGATGGTCACCGCCGCCCACGCGGCGGCCGCCGAGGTTCCGCTCGTGCCCTGGGGCGCCCTGCGCGGGGAGGGCGTCTTCGTCCTGCTCGGGCCCGACTCCGAGGTGGGGCGGGCGCTCGCCGCGGGCCGCCCCGACCGGGCCGCCCGGCTGCTCGCGCCCTGGCGGGAGATCTACGGAGACTCCCTGCGCCTGGAGGCCGTCCACCACGGCCGTACCGGCACCGGGCCCGGCTCGCTCCGGCTGGCCGCCCGTACCGTCGGCTTCGCCGTCGAGCAGGGCGTCCCGGCCGTGCTGACCAACGCCGTCCGCTACGCCGACCCCGGCCAGGGGCCGGTCGCCGACATCCTCGACGCGGCCCGCCGCCTGGTCCCCATCGACCCCCGCAACCCCGCGTACCCGCTCGACAGCGGCGAGCGCTGGCTCAAGGGCCCCACCGCCATGGCCGAGGCCGCCGACCGGATCGCGCAGGCGGCCGGCCTGCGTCCCGCCGACGCCCGGCGCCTGCTCGCGGAGACCCGGCGTACCGCCGAGGCCTGCCGCGTGGACCCCGAGGACGACCTCGGCATGGGTTCCGTGCACTTCCCCGAGGCCCGCCTCGTCGGCGCGGCCCACCGCAGTGCCCAGCGGGTCCTGACCTCGCGGGCCTCGGCGGGCATGGTGCTGCG
The DNA here is from genome assembly GCF_041432505.1 of Streptomyces virginiae. Classification (GTDB taxonomy): domain Bacteria; phylum Actinomycetota; class Actinomycetes; order Streptomycetales; family Streptomycetaceae; genus Streptomyces; species Streptomyces virginiae_A. Next base: position 2,235,729 of record NZ_CP107871.1, on the reverse strand, counting down.
CGGGTACGCGGGCGATCGCGCCTACTGGGAGCGGATGCACCAGGAGCTCGACATCATCGCCTACCACGGTTTCGCCTCGTATTTCCTGACGGTCGCGCAGGTTGTCGACGACGTACGCGAGATGGGCATCCGGGTGGCCGCCCGGGGGTCCGGCGCCGGCTCCCTCGTCAATCACCTGCTCGGGATCGCGCACGCCGACCCCGTGGCCCACGGCCTGCTGATGGAGCGCTTCCTCTCCAAGCGGCGGCGCGTCCTGCCCGACATCGACATCGACGTGGAGTCCGCCCGCCGACTGGAGGTCTACCGGCGGATCATGGAGCGGTTCGGCACCGAGCGCGTCGCCACCGTCTCCATGCCCGAGACCTACCGGGTCCGGCACGCCATCCGCGACGTCGGCGCCGCCCTGTCCATGGACCCCGCCGTCACCGACCGGCTCGCCAAGGCCTTCCCGCACATCCGGGCCCGCGACGCCCGCGCCGCGCTGCAGGAGCTTCCCGAACTGCGTGACGTACGCGGGGAGTCGTACGGCCGGCTGTGGGAGCTCGTCGAGTCGCTGGACGCGCTGCCGCGCGGGATCGCCATGCACCCGTGCGGGGTGCTGCTCTCCGACGACTCGCTGCTCGCCCGTACGCCGGTGGTGCCCACCAGCGGCGAGGGCTTCCCCATGTCGCAGTTCGACAAGGACGACGTGGAGGAGCTCGGGCTGCTCAAGCTGGACGTGCTGGGCGTGCGGATGCAGTCCGCGATGGCGCACGCGGTCGCGGAGATCCGGCGCGGCACGGGACGGGAGCTCGACCTGGACGACCCGGCGCAGGTGCCGCCGGGTGACCGGGCCACGTACGAGCTGATCCGCTCGGCCGAGACCCTGGGTTGTTTCCAGATCGAGTCGCCGGGCCAGCGGGACCTGGTGGGGCGGCTCCAGCCGGCGACCTTCCACGACCTGGTCGTCGACATCTCGCTGTTCCGGCCGGGGCCGGTGGCCGCCGACATGGTGCGGCCCTTCATCGAGGCCCGGCACGGGCGGGCCCCGGTCCGCTTCCCGCACCCGGACCTGGCCGACGCGCTGCGCGAGACGTACGGGGTGGTGGTCTTCCACGAGCAGATCATCGAGATCGTGCACGTCATGACCGGTTGCGGGCGGGACGAGGCGGACCGGGTGCGGCGCGGGCTGTCCGACCCGCAGTCACAGCCGCGGATCAAGGTCTGGTTCGCGGCGAAGGCGGCCGAGCACGGCTATCCGGTGGAGGTGATCGGCCGGACCTGGGAGATCGTGGAGGCCTTCGGCTCGTACGGTTTCTGCAAGGCGCACGCGGTGGCCTTCGCGGTACCCACCTACCAGTCGGCCTGGTTGAAGGCGCACCACCCGGCGGCCTTCTATGCCGGGCTGCTCACCCACGACCCGGGGATGTACCCGAAGCGGCTGCTGCTGGCGGACGCGCGGCGGCGGGGCGTGCCGGTGCTGCCGTTGGACGTGAACCGGTCGGCGGCCGCCCATCGTATCGAACTGGTGTCCGATATCGGTGGGGTGTGGGGGCTGCGGCTCGGGCTGTCCGACGTCCACGGCATCAGCGGGGTCGAGGCGGAGCGGATCGAGGCCGGACAGCCGTACGCCTCCCTGCGGGATTTCTGGGACCGGGCCCATCCGGGCCGCCCGGTGGTCGAACGGCTCGCGCAGGTCGGCGCGTTGGACGCCTTCGGCGCCAACCGGCGGGACCTGCTGCTGCACGTGTCCGAACTGCACGGCGCGCAGCGGGCCGCAGGCGTGCGTGGCCCCCAACTCCCCTTGGAGGGTGGCAGGTCCACGGCCTCCGTCGGGCTGCCCGACCTGACCGAGGCGGAACGGCTCAGCGCCGAGCTGGGCGTCCTCGGCATGGACGCCTCGCGGCACCTGATGGGGGACCACCACGCCTTCCTGGCCGAACTGGGAGTGATCCCGGCGCGCCGGCTGCGCGACACCGAGCACGGGCAGACCGTGCTCGTCGCGGGGGCCAAGGCGGCCACGCAGACCCCGCCGATCCGTTCCGGGAAGCGGGTCATCTTCACGACGCTGGACGACGGGACGGGCCTGGTCGACCTGGCCTTCTTCGACGACAGCCACGAACGCTGCGCGCACACCGTCTTCCACTCCTTCCTGCTGCTGGTGCGCGGTGTCGTGCAGCGCCGGGGCCCGCAGAGCCTGAGCGTGGTCGGCGCGGCGGCGTGGAACCTGGCGGAGCTGGTGGAACTGCGGGCGGCGGGCGGCCTGGACGCGGTCGCGGCCCGCCTCGCGGAGCCGGCCGAGCCGGCGGCGCCGGCCGCGGGGGAGGGCGCGGGGGAGGGCGCGGCCGAAGGTGAGGTCGAAGGTGGGGCCGAGGCGGCAGGGCGGCCCTCCGGCCGCAGGATCCGCATGTCCACGGGGTACGAGATGAACCCCTGGGCCGACCTTCAGCCGCCCGGTACCGGCCCCGCGACCGGCCGCAAGCTGTGGCACTCCAGCCCGGGGAGTGCGGGATGACCGCCGCCGAGCAGGTCGTGATGTGCCTGCGCCCGTACCCCGCGGACGGGGGGGCGCTCGGGGCCCGGGAGTACACCGGGGTGCTCGCGCTGCTCGGGGGCATCACCCCGGCCGTGCAGGCCGTGCCGCCCGACACCGTCCTCGCCGAGGTTCGGGGCGCGCTGCGCTACTTCGACTGCGACGCCACCCGGCTGGCCGCCCTGGTCCGGGTCCGGGCCCTCGCCCTGTACGGGGTGGACGCCGCCGTCGGTGTGGCCGGCAACCCCATGCTGGCTCGGGCCGCGGCCCGTGAGGCCCGGCCCGGGGAGACCCGGGTGATCTCCGGGGATCCCGCCGCCGTACGGGAGTTCCTGGCGGGCAAGCCCGTCACCGCCCTCGACGGGGTCGGGCCGAAGGCCGCCCGCACCCTGTGCTCCTACGGCCTCGATTCCGTCGGCCGGGTCGCCGCCGCCCCGCCCGCCGCCCTGCGGCGGATCCTCGGCGCCCGGCTCGGCCGCGAGGTGCACGAGCGCGCCCTGGGGATCGATCGGACCCCGGTCCGGCCGGGCACAGCCGCCCGCGCCGTCGCCGCCGAGCGGCTCTTCGATCTGGACGAGCTGGATCCCGTACGGCACCGGCGGGCGCTGCTCTCGCTGACGGAGGAGCTCGGCGCGAAGCTTCGTACACAGGAACAGGGCCGGGGGCAGGTCTGCCGCACCCTTTCGCTCACCGTCCGCTGCGCCGACCGCACCACGCTCACCCGGACGCGCACCCTGACCGAGCCCACCGCGCACTCGGCCGCCCTGACCGCCACGGCCTACGCCCTCTACGCGGGCCTCGGCCTGCAGCGGGCCCGGGTGCGCGCGCTGTCGCTGCGCGCCGAGGACCTGACCTCGGCGGAACGGGCCACGCGGCAGCTCAGCCTCGACCCCGAGGACGAGAAGGCCCGCCGACTGGAGGCCGTCACGGACCGGGTCCGCGCGCGCTTCGGGCCCCACGCCATCGCCCGTGGCACGTTGGCCGCCTGACGGCACGTCGGATGACCTGTCGGGGGTCTGTACGGCGCCTTACAGGGGGGCGGCCGGGCGACGCGCGATTTTTTACCGACGCGTAACTTCCCTGTGTTGCTACTCACCCGTAATTTAGCGGCAGCAGCTCCCCCTTGTGATCCGGATCACGGGACGAACCCCCACCTCATCCCCTTGAGTCACCCGCGAGGAGATCACCCGATGCTGCCCTGGAGACGCCTGCTCCGCCCACTCGCCGTCCTCACCCTCACCGCCGCCGCACTCGTCGCCCCCACCGGAGCGGCGCAGGCCGCGTCCGCCCCCAGCAGCGGCTGGAACAACTGGTCCTGCAAGCCGTCCGCCGCGCACCCGCGCCCCGTCGTGCTCGTGCACGGCACCTTCGGCAACTCCTGGGACAACTGGCTCGGCTTCGCCCCGTACCTCGTGAACCGCGGGTACTGCGTCTACTCGCTCGACTACGGCCAGCTGCCCGGCGTACCCCTCTTCAACGGGCTCGGTCCCATCGACAAGTCCGCCGGACAGCTCGACGTCTTCGTCGACAAGGTGCTCGCCGCCACCGGAGCCTCCAAGACCGACATCGTCGGGCACTCGCAGGGCGGCATGATGCCGCGCTACTACCTGAAGTTCCTCGGTGGCGCCTCGAAGGTCAACGCGCTGGTCGGGCTCGCCCCCGACAACCACGGCACCACGCTGCTCGGATTCACCAAGCTGCTCCCGTACTTCCCCGGGGCCGAGGACCTGATCAGCACCGCGACCCCGGGCCTCGCCGACCAGATCGCCGGATCCGCGTTCCTGCAGAAGCTGAACGAGGGCGGGGACACCGTGCCCGGGGTGAAGTACACGGTCATCGCGACCAAGTACGACGAGGTGGTGACGCCCTACCGGAGCGGCTTCCTGGACGGGGCGAACGTACGCAACGTCGTACTCCAGGACCTGTGCTTCCTGGACCTCTCGGAGCACGTCGGCATCGGGCTCACCGACCGGATCGCCTGGCACGAGGCGGTCAACGCCCTCGACCCGGCGCACGCCGAACGGACCACCTGCGCCTCGGTCTTCGACTGACCGGGCGCGGGCGGTCCGACACCGGCCCGAGCGGCTAGCGGCCGTGGCGGCTCGTCGTCGTACGCGCGGTACGACGGCGGGCGGCCGCGAACAGCGTGGCCGCGCCGACGGCCAGGGCGGCGGCCCCGGCGATCGCGATCGTCGGGGTGGCGCCGTTGCCGCCCGTCTCCGCGAGGTTCTCCTTGGCCGTGGCCGGCGAGGAGGAGCCGGCCGCGATCGGGACGGCGGCGGCGTCCTTCGTGCCGTTCGTCTTCGGGTCGTTGTCGCCGTGGCCGTTGTGCTCCACGGTGGACTTGCCGGCGCCGTCGGAGATCTGCTGGTCGGTCGGGGCCGAGGGCTTGGCGACGGGCTTCTCGCTCGGCTTGGAACCCGTCCCGGTGGCGGGCGCGGTGGTCGGAGCCGTACCGGAGTTCCCACCGTTCCCGCCGTTCCCTCCGTTCCCTCCGTTCCCGCCTCCGGTGTCCTTGCCGAAGACCACGTCCGAGCAGGTGTAGAAGGCCTCCGGGCTGTCGGAGCGCTGCCAGATGCTGTAGATGAGGTGGCGGCCCGACTTGGCGGGGACGGTTCCGGAGAAGACGTAGTCGCCGTTCTGCATGCCCGGGTCGGTGACCTTCGCGAACGGCGCGGGCTCCAGGTCGGACCAGGCCAGGGGCTTCGTCGGGTCGTAGCCGTCCTTCGTCACGTACAGCTCGAAGGTGCCCTTGTGCGGGGCCGTGCCCTTGTAGCGGAAGGTGTGCGCCCCGGCGGACATCGGGCCTGCCGGCCAGTCGGCGCGGGCCAGGTCCAGTCCCCGGTACTTGTCGTTGCCGGCCGAGCAGAGCTGCCCGTTCGGGATCAAGGAGCGGTGGTTGCCGGCGGCGTTGGCGATGTTGACCGCGTTCCAGTCGTAGAACGGCTGTGTCCCGGCGGCGGCGACCGCGGCCTTGCAGGCGGCCGACTTCGGGGATTCCGGCCCTTCGGCGTAGCACGCCGCCACCCGGCTGACCGGGTCCGTCATCGAGCCGTGGGCGACCGCGGGAGCCGCGGCGTACGCGGCCACCGCGAGCGGGGCCAGGCCGACGGCGGCGATACGGGTCAACGTGACGGCGGTGCGGCGGCGTGCGGGCATGGGGGATCTCCTTCGGGCACAAGGCAGGGGTGTGCCGGCGGAATCGGACTCCGTGGTGCGCCGCCCCCCGGCGGCGCCGCAACGGGCCCTTCCTGTCCTGGCCCGGCCAAGCTAGCCGCCCCGACCACCGGTTCCGCCCCCTCAGGCCCGCCGGGGCGGATCCTTAGGGTCCTCTTAAGTCAGGGACAAGCGCCGCCTCAGGAACGGGCGTCGCGGAGCCCCGGGGGTGTCTCGTCGGCCGTGAGCAGGTCCCGCACCTGCGCGGCCGTCCAGTTCCCGGCGGCGCCGGGGCAGGCCGCGAGGTAGTCGGCGATGTCCTGCTCCTGCCAGGGGCCGGACTCCAGGAGGCCGCCGGCCAGGTAGCGCAGGTACGCGCCCGACGGGTTGAGCACCTCGACGTCCCGCAGGCTCCACGGCGCGGTGAAGGTCAGCACGGGGATGCCGTCGATCGTGCCCGGGCAGATCAGGGTCTCGTACCGACCCGGGCCCAGCTCGTCACGGCCGTCCCGTAGGGCCGTGGTCAGATCCAGGTCCGCCCCCGGCTCCTCGTACATCTCCTGGGCGGCGATGTCGGACATCTGGCCGACCGTCACCAGGTGTGCCCGTCCGCGCGTGCGTCCGGGAGCCGTGGGGTCGTAGAAGCCCCGGCCCCCCGTCCACACGGGGGACTCCGTGGCGAAGTACAGGCGGCCTGCCAGCTCCACCGCGATCGAACGCTCGGGGGCCCGGTGGTCCCGGCAGCCCGGGTAGGTGCGTGCCGCGCCGGGCGGGGTCCCGCCGGCGAGGTAGGTGGCGAGGCGGTCCATGTGCATGTTGGAGCCGTAGGAGGCGTACCAGACCCGCTCGGGCGTGGGGATCGACCCGGCGAGCGGGGTGGCGGTGTGGACGACCATGCGCGGCTCCTCGGGATCGGGAAAGGGCGGGGGTTTCCACCCGGCCGCCGACCGGGCGACGGCGATCCGGAATCTCCCCTGTCATATGCCTATCGGGCCACTGAGGCCCGTGCGTATGGTGTGGCCCCGGACCATCCCGGGCCCGGCGCCCTCCCGGCTCCCCACGGGAGGGCCGCCGCGCGCCCCACGTCCCCACGCCCACGCCCCACGCCGTCCCGGGACTACGAGAGCAGCGCGGAAAGGCCCGCCGCGGACCGGGCCTGGTCGTCCAGCGCGTCCAGGGCCCGTACCGCCTGGGCCGCGGCCTCCGGGTCGCTCGCGGCGAGGCCGCTCTCGGCGAACTCGTCCTCGTCCAGCCGCAGCACGGAACTCCCGTCCGCCGACACCCACAGGTCGAGGTCGAGGTCCTCCACGAGGATCTCCCCGCTCCGCACCAGGGCCGGCCGCGTGACGTCGCAGTACCAGCCCTTGAGGTCACCGCCCGCGGTCCACACCTCCTTGACCGCGTACCAGCGGGTCCGCCAGAAGTGCTCGACGAACACGTCGCCGGGCTCGAAGCGCACGAAGCCGAAGTCCCGTACGCCCTCGGCCGCCCAGGGGGCGCGTACGGAGATGCGGTCGCCGTCGTCGGCGACCTGCGCCGCCGGGTAGCGGATCTTGGTCCGGCCGGCCTTGGTCAGGACGACGGTCAGCTGCGCGGTCACAGGGTCTCCAGTTTCTTCGTGTAGCGCGTCTCGGTCGCGCAGATCTCGTAGCCGAACCACGTGTTGATGGCGAGCATCGGCTCATTGCCCGCGTCGTTGCCGGTGAAGGCCTCGGTGTACCCGGCCGCGCGGGCCCGGTGCAGGGCGACCGTCTTGGCGAGCTTGGCCAGTCCCCGGCCGCGGAAGGCGCGCAGGGTGCCGGTCATCGCCGAGCCGCAGCGGGTGGCGCCGTCCGTCTGCACCGCGGTGAAGGAGGCCACCGCACCGTCCACCAGGGCGACGGTGGTGAGCTCCTTGTCGAGGGTCGGGTTGTTCCAGACGTGTACGCGCCAGTGCTCGTAGTCGTCCAACTCCGCCGCCACATCGCCCGGTTCGTCGCGGGTCGCCTCGGCGTCGGCCTCGAAGAGCGGACGCGGGTCGGCGGCGAAGGCGGAGCCGGGACGCAGCTCCACCCCGGCCGGCAGGTCCCCGGCGCGCGGTGGCTCGGGCAGCGTGGCCGCCGCCAGGTCCAGGCGCAGGAAGTGCGCCGAGCGGCGGGGCCGGTAGCCGTGCCGCTCGGCGAAGGCGCGGTGGGCCGGCTCGTCGAGGACCCAGGCGTACGTGTCCACCGCGCCGTGCGCGGCGAGGTGCTCCTCGGCGGCGCGGAGCAGGAGGCGGCCGGCGCCGAGGCCGCGGTGGGCGGGGTCGACGTACGTGGTGAGGTACGACTGGCCGGGCTCGGGGCTGTCGTACGCGATGCCGGCCCGGGCGGCGCCGATGACGCGGCCGTCCGGGCTTTCGGCGACGAGGATCCGGTGGTGCTTCGCCGGGTGGGCGCAGGAGAGCTCGAAGCTCAGGCCCTCGGCGCTGGTGATCGAGAAGGGCAGGGCCGCGCGGAGCACCCGCACGACGGACGCCGCGTCCGAGGGGTCGCCGGCACGGACGTCACGGATCGATGCGGTCATGAGGCAGACGCTACGTGCGCCTTCGCGACGCGCGCCTCCCAATTAACCGCCGATGGGGGACAATCACCCGCGTGACCTCGACAAACCTGAAGATCACCATCGACGGCTCGGCCGGCTCGGCCGCCCCGTACGAACAGCTGCGCGCGCAGATCGCCGACCGGGCCCGGTCGGGGAAGCTCCCGGCGGGCTTCAAACTGCCGACGGTACGGGGCCTGGCCGAGGAGCTGGGGCTGGCCGCGAACACGGTCGCGAAGGCGTACCGGGCGCTGGAGGCGGACGCGGTGATCGAGACGCGGGGCCGGAACGGGACCTTCATCGCGGCCGCGGGGGACGCGGTGTCCCGGGAGGCTGCCGCTGCGGCCCAGGCGTACGCGGACCGCGTCCGCCGGCTCGGCCTGACGCAGGCCGAGGCGCTCGCCACGGCGACGGACGCCCTCCGGGCCCGGTACGCGACCAAGTGACCACCACCGGCCGTTCCGGCCTCGCCCGACGCGGTCGGCGGGGCCGGAACGGTGGGTGAACCGCGCCGGAGGCTAGAGGTACAGGCCCGCCTGCGAGCCGTGCGGCTGGGGCGGCAGGATCGCCGCCGGGCCCGTGCCGCGCCGTAGCGCGAACAGCTCCGCCAGGCTGGCGCCCTCGCGGGAGACGCCCTCGTCCGTGCCCAGCCAGTCCACCGCCTCCCGGTGGGTCAGCCGGCCGACCTCGATGCGGGCCAGGCAGCGCCCCGGCCGGACCACCGCGGGGTGGAGCCGTTCCAGGTCCTCGTTGGTGGTGACCCCCACCAGGACGTTGCGGCCCTGCCCCAGCAGTCCGTCCGTCAGGTTCAGCAGCCGGGACAGCGCCTGCCCGGCCGTGTGGCGGGCCTCGCCCCGGATCAGTTCGTCGCAGTCCTCCAGCAGCAGCAGCCGCCAGCGGCCCTTCGCCGTGCCCTCGTCCTCGCCGATCGCGATGTCCATCAGGTAGCCCACGTCGTTGAACAGCCGCTCCGGGTCCAGGACGCAGTCCACCTGGCACCAGTCCCGCCACGACCGGGCCAGTGTCCGCAGCGCGGAGGTCTTACCGGTGCCCGGCGGCCCGTGCAGCAGGAGCAGCCGGCCCGAGATGTCGTCCGGGGTCACCTTCATCAGCCGGTCCATCGCCCCGGCCACCGGCGCCGTGTAGTTGGGCCGTACCTCCGCCCAGGTCCCGGCCGCGATCTGGCGGGTCGTCCGGTACGGGCCGCGGCGCGGGGAGACGTACCAGAAGCCCATCGTGACGTTCTCGGGCTGCGGTTCGGGCTCGTCCTGGACGCCTTCGGTGGCCTTGCCGAGCACGCCCGCGGCGAGTTCGTCACTGACCGCCGTCACGGTGACGTCGGCGCCCCGGCTCCAGCGCGAGACGAGCATGGTCCAGCCCTCGCCCTCGGCGAGGGTGGCGCTGCGGTCGCTGTCGCGCGCCGAACGCAACACCGTGGCCTCCGGCGGCAGGAGGGTGGCCTCCGCCTTGACCCGCTCGATCGACACGCTGTGCGAGTACGGCTGCTCGCCCGACGCGAACCGGCCGAGGAAGAGCGCGTCGACGACGTCCGACGGTGAGTCGCTGTCGTCGACGTTGAGCCGGATCGGCAGCGCGTCCTGCGGGTTGGCTGACATGGCGCCCATGATCCGGCACACGATGGCGTCGTGCACCCGTGTTTCGCTGGATCGGGTGCCCAAGTTCCCTCTTCAAACGCATTCGCAGTGAAGGTTCGGGCCGCAACTCTGCCCTGAATATTCTTGGCATGGACACTTCCAGCGGACCTCGGCTGCTTGTACCACGGACTCAGGAGTAACCCCCACAAGGAGCCGCACACATGAGCATGAAACTGTCGCGCTTCGCTGCCCTGACCTCCTCCCTCTTACTCGCCGCGGGCGCCACCCTGTTCGGCGCGGGCCAGGCGGCCGCCACCGCCCGGGCCGACTTCGGCTACGTCGCCCTCGGCGACTCGTACTCCTCCGGCGTCGGCGCCGGCAACTACGACGGCGCGAGCGGCAACTGCAAGCGCACCACCCGCGCCTACCCGGCCCTGTGGGCCGCCGCCCATTCCCCCCGGACCTTCTCCTTCACCGCCTGCTCGGGCGCTCGTACGGGTGATGTCCTCTCGGGTCAGCTCGCCCCGCTCAACTCCGGCACCGACCTCGTCAGCATCACCATCGGTGGCAACGACGCCGGATTCTCCGACGTCATGACCACCTGTGTGCTCCAGTCCGAATCCACCTGCGTCAACCGCGTGAACCAGGCCAAGGCCTACGTGGACTCCACCCTCCCCGGCCTGCTCGACCAGGTCTACAACGCCATCAGCAGCCGCTCGCCCGCCGCGCACGTCGTCGTCCTCGGCTATCCCCGCTTCTACAAGCTGAACGGCACCTGCACCACCGGCCTCACCGAAGGCGAGCGGTCCGCCATCAACGGCGCCGCCGACCACCTCAACACCGCCATCGCCAAGCGCGCCGCCAACCACGGCTTCACCTTCGCCTCGGTCGCCGGCACCTTCACGGGCCACGAGATCTGCTCCGGCAACGCGTGGCTGCACAGCGTCAACTGGTTGAACATCGGCGAGTCGTACCACCCGACCGCGGCCGGACAGTCCGGCGGCTACCTGCCGGTCTTCACGAACGCCGCCTGATCGGCCGACTCCGTCCGATCCGTCCGGACCGCCCCGTCGGCCCCGTCCGACCCGTCGGTCGCCGGACCTGCCGGACTCGCCGGCGCGCTCGTCGTCGCCGACGGTGACGGCGACGTCGTCGCCGAAGTGCTCGGCCCGGGGGAGGGGGCCCCGCTCGTCGGGGTCTCCTTCCGGCACGTCACCGAGGTGGTCACCCACTGGGTGGCCACCTCCGCCGGTCCCCGCACCTCCAGGCGGACCGCGTCCTCGAAGGCCCCGTCCGGTGCGTGCGTGAGCTCGGTGTGCTCCAGCCGCCGGCTCCTCGGTCCGCCCTCCTCGTACGTGACGGACTGCCAGTCGGGTCCGGAGGTACGTCCGCTGCGCGTGGCCCAGCGGTACTCCAGCACGACCGGGATGCGCTCCACCTCCACGGTGGCCGTGAAGGCGGGCGCGGACCCGGCCGGTGGCGGGCAGCTGCCGGTGTACGAGGAGCGCACCACGTCCACGTACACCGAGACGTGCTGTCCCGCCGCGCCCGTGGCGGACGCCGACACCGGGGCCGAAGGAGCCGTCGTCGGCGTCCTGGTCACGGTCCGAGAAGCCGTCGCCGAGCCCGTCGGAGAGCCGTTCCCGGCGCCCGTCCCGTCGCCGTTCCCGCGATCCTTGAACAGCAGCCACCCCACCGCGATCAGAGCCAGCGCCATCAGCACGATGCCGACGGTCAGCACCAGCCCGGCGTTCCCCTCGCGGGCCACCGGAGGCGGCGTCCCGTACGGGGCCGCATGTGCCGGTGGCGCCGCGGGCGTCGGCTGCGCCCGGTACGGCTCGCGCGGGGTGTCCGTCCCCTGCCCGTGGTGCGCGACGACCGTCGGCGCGTCCGGCCCCGACACCGGCCCGTCGGGAGCCCGTACGCTCCCGCCCGCGCCCACCACCCGCAGCATCCGGGCCGCCTCCGCCGCGGGCAGCCGCTCGGCCGGGTCCTTGCGCAGCAGCCCCTCCAGTACGGGCGTCAGCGCCCCGGCCCGACGTGGCGGCGGCAACTCCGAGTCCACCACCGCCCGCAGGGTTTCCAGCGGGGTGGCCTGCCGGAAGGGCGAGACCCCCTCGACGGCGGTGTACAGCATGATCCCGAGCGCCCACAGGTCCGAGGCGGGTCCCGGATCGCGTCCCGACGCCCGCTCGGGCGCGAGGAATTCGGGCGAGCCGACCACCTCGCCCGTCATGGTGATCGAGGAGGAGCCCTCCAGGGTCGCGATCCCGAAGTCGCCGAGCACCACCCGGCCGTCGTTGGCGATCAGGACGTTGCCCGGCTTCACGTCCCGGTGCAGCACCCCGGAGTCGTGCGCCGAGCGCAGCGCGGCGAGCACCTGTTCCCCGATGTGCGCGGCCCGCTGAGGGGTCATCGGCCCCTCGGCCTCCAGTACGTCGGCCAGCGAGAGCCCGCGCACCAGCTCCATCACGATCCAGGGCCGCCCGCCCTCCGAGGCCACGTCGTAGACGGTGACGACCCCGCGGTGCGAGACCCGGGCCGCGGCCCAGGCCTCCCGCTCCAGCCGCCGGTACAGCCGCTCCAGTTCGGTGGGTTCCAGCCCGGCCGGCGCCCGCACCTCCTTGACGGCGACATCGCGGGCGAGTACCTCGTCCCGGGCCCGCCACACGATGCCCATCCCGCCGCGGCCGATCGGTTCGAGCAACCGGTAGCGGCCCGAGATGACACGATCGGAGTTCGATTGGTCACTCACGCGCGCCCCCGAGTGTGCTCCCGTGCGCCCGGGCGTCACCGGGCGATCACTCCAAGTTAGCGCAGTGTGGGCCAAGTGGCCCCTGTCGTGACGGGACTCGCGCGAGGGCCTTTCGCAGCGTGACGTCTGTGCGGAGAGTAATCGACGACTCCGCTGAGTAATCGTCAACTCCCGGTCGCCACAGGGGTAATTCACACCACCGGGATACCCGGGGGCGACGCAGGGGCGATAGGGTTAACCTGCCCGGGCCGGGTGCCCTCGTACGGGTGGGGAGAGAACATGGAACAGATAGCAATGCGCAGCAGGCCGCCTCGCGTGCCTGCCATCACCTGCGGCAGCAGTGCGACCAGCTCGCGCCTCGACCGCCACCTCTCTGTGCTGGGCGGTCCCGCCGTCCCGCATCGGGAGACCGCCGAGGCGACGCTGCTGATGCGCGAGCTCACCTCCCGCGACCACACGCACCGCCTGCGGAGCCGGAGCGCGCGCGTCTCGCTCTTCGCGCCGCTGCGTCGTCTGCGTCGCACGCTCTTCGGCAGCCGCCGCTCGTAACCTTTCCCGTACCGCAGCCGTCGGCCCTCGGCCTCCGGCTCCCCGGCCCTACCCGATCACACCGTCCCGGCGCAGTTCCGAGATCTGTGCGTCCGCCATCCCCAGGGCGCGCAGCAGGGAGTCGGTGTGCTCACCCAGCGCGGGCACCGCACCCATGTGCGGTGCCGCGCCGCCCGGCAGCCCGATCGGCGGCAGCAGGGCCCGCAGCGGACCGGCCGGTGTGCCCACCTCCCGCCAACGGTCCCGGGCCGCGAGCTGCGGATGCCCGGCCAGCTGGGCCACGGAGTTCAGCCGCGCGCACGCGATGCCCGCCGCCTCCAGTCGCCCGATCGCCTCGTCCGCGCCGAGCCGGCCCAACGCCTCGGCCACCACCGCGTCGGTCTTCTCCCGGTTCACGGTGCGCGCCGCGTTCGTCGCGTACGCCGGATCGTCCGCCAACCCAGGCTGTTCCAGCACCTGTTGTGCCAGCCGCCGCCACTCGCGGTCGTTCTGCACCGACAGCAGCACCCGGTCCCCGTCGGCCGTCGCGTAGGCGTCGTAGGGTGCGATCACCGCGTGCGCGAGGCCGGTTCGTACGGGCTGCTCGCCGCCGTGCATCGTGTGGTGCAGCGGATGGCCCATCCACTCGGCGAGCGCGTCCAGCATGGACACCTCCACCCTGCCGCCGCGCCCGGTGACCCCGCGGCGCAGCAGGGCGGCCAGGACGCCCGAGAAGGCGTACATGGCCGCCGCGATGTCGGCCGCCGGGATGCCCGCCTTGACGGGCTGTTCGGGGGTGCCGGTCACCGACACCAGGCCCGCCTCGCACTGTACGAGCATGTCGTAGGCGCGCTTGTGGGCGTACGGGCCCTCGGCCCCGTAGCCGGAGACGTCCACGGCGACCAGTCGGGGGTACCGCGCGCACAGTGCGGCCGAGTCGAGCCCGAGTCGGGCGGCGGCCCCCTGCGCGAGGTTCTGCACGAAGACGTCGGCCCCGCCCAGCAGTCCGTGCAGGACCTCCCGGCCGCGCGGGTCCTTCAGGTCGAGCGCGATGGACTCCTTGCCCCGGTTGGCCCACACGAAGTGCGAGGCGAGACCGTGCGCGGCCGTGTCGTAGGCACGGGCGAAGTCGCCGCCGTCGGGCCGCTCGACCTTGATCACCCTGGCGCCCAGGTCGGCGAGCTGGCGGGTGGCGAAGGGGGCCGAGACGGCCTGTTCGACGGCGACGACGGTGATGCCGTCCAGGGGGAGCGGTTCGGTGGTCATGGGCCCTGCCTACCGGGTCGGACGGGCCGCTGTCACTACCGGCCGCGTGCGAACCTGCGCGTCGCCAACGGTACGAACAGCGCGAGCAGCACGCCCGACCACAGCAACGCCCCCGCCACAGGATGGGCGGCGGGCCAGGCGGCGCCGGCCTCGGCCGCGCCCCCCGCGTTCCCGCACAGCTCGCGCACGGCGGTGGCGACCGCGCTGATCGGGTTCCACTCGGCGACCGCGCGCAGCCACCCGGGCAGCCCCGCGGTCGGCAGGTACGCGCTGGAGAGCATCGGCAGGACGAAGGTGGCGCTGCCGAGCTGGCCGGCCGCCTCCTCGCTGCTGCTCAGCAGACCGAGGTACGTGCCCACCCACGCGGTGGCGAAGCGGAACAACAGCAGCACGCCGAGCGCGCCGAGCGCGCCGGACAGGCCGTTCTCGATGCGCCAGCCCATCGCCAGCCCCACCAGCATCAGCGGCACCATCGACACGCCGGTGGTCAGCAGGTCGGCGGCCGTCTGTCCGAGCGGTACGGCGGTGCGGCTCATCGGTAGGGTCCGGAACCGGTCCATCACCCCGCGGTGGGCGTCCTGCGCGGCCGTGAACATGCCGGTCATCAGGCCGTTCGCGGCGGTGGCGGCCAGCAGCCCGGGGACCAGGAACTCCCGGTACTCCGCACCCGGCATGGCGAGCGCACTGCCGAAGACGTAGCCGAAGAACAGCAGCATGGTGATCGGCATCGTCTGGGTGAGGACCAGCAACGCCGGGGCGTGCCGCGCCTTCTGGAGCTGGCGGGTGAGGACGGCTCCGCCGTCGGACAGCAGGGTGCTCATGCGGCGTACTCCTGATCGGCGGTGGCGGCCTCGACGGCGGTGCCGCGGGGCTGGGTGAGGCGCAGGAACACCTCGTCGAGGGTCGGCGGGCGCAGGCCGGCGTCCGTGACCGGGACTCCGGCGGTGTCGAGCTCCCGGATGATCCGCGGCAGGGTGAGGGCAGCGTCGAGGACGGTGACGCCGACGGTCAGTTCCCGCTCGTCGAGCACGGGCCGGCCGCCGGTGAGCTGGTCGAGGACGGCCGCGGCGCGCGCGAGCGCCCCGGGCTCGGCGACGGTGACCTCGGCGCGGGCGCCGATCCGGGCCTTCAGCCGGGCCGGAGTGCCGGTGGCGGCGACCCGGCCGCGGTCGACGACCACGATCTGGCCGGCCAGTCGGTCGGCCTCCTCCAGGTACTGGGTGGTGAGCAGCACCGTGGTGCCCTCGGAGCCCTCCTCGACGAGTTCCCGCACCGCCGTCCAGATCTGCTCGCGGGCCGCCGGGTCCAGGCCGGTGGTGGGCTCGTCGAGGAACAGCACCCGCGGGCGGGTGACCAGGCCGGCGGCCAGGTCCAGGCGCCGCTTCATGCCGCCCGACCAGGTGGCGGCCGTCCGGTCGGCGGCCTCGCCGAGTCCGAAGCGCTCCAGCAGCTCGTCGGCGCGGGCCCGGCCCGCGCGTCCGCGCAGTCCGGCCAGCCGGGCGAAGAGCCGGAGGTTCTCGCGGCCGGTCAGGTCTCCGTCGACGGAGGCGTACTGGCCGGTGACGCCGATCGCGCGGCGGACGGCCGCGGGATCCCGGGTGACGTCGTGGCCGGCGACGAGGGCGCGGCCGCCGGTGGGGGCGGTCAGGGTGGTGAGGATCCGGACGGCGGTGGTCTTGCCCGCGCCGTTGGGCCCGAGGAGGCCGCAGACGGTGCCCTCGGGAACGGCGAGGTCGAGGCCGCGCAGGGCGTGGACCTCCCCGTAGTTCTTCTCCAGACCTTCACTAAGTACAGCGTACGTAGTCGTCATGTGCGCCACCGTACCTCACTAAGTACGGTGTACGTAACTAAGATGGTGGGGAGACGACGAGGTGATCTGAGCCATGACAGCCGGCGGGCGACCCGCTGAACCCGAAGTGATCTGGTCCCGCCCCCAGCGGGCCGGCCGCGGCCCCAGGCCCGCGCACAGCCGTGAGTCCATCGCGTCCGAGGCGGTGCGGATCGCCGACGAGGAGGGGATCGATGCCGTCTCCATGCGGCGCGTGGCGTCCGGGATCGGCGCCGGGACGATGTCCCTCTACAACTACGTGCCGCGCAAGGAGGACCTGTACGAGCTGATGGTCGACGCGGTCAGCGGGGAGTACGAGCTCCCGCCGCCGACCGGCGACTGGCGGGCCGACCTGCTCGCGCTGGCCCGTGGGACACGCGCGCTGATGCACCGCCATCCCTGGCTGCCGCGCCTGCTGAACCCTGTCTACGGCTTCGGCCCGAACGCCCTGCGCTATCTGGAGTACAGCCTGGACTGCCTGGCTCCGCTCGACGTCCCCGACGGCGAGAAGCTGGAGCTGATCGCCGCCGTCAACGGCACCGTCGCGACCTTCGTGGCCAGCGAGTCGGCCATGGCCGAACGGGCCCGGACCCTGCCTTGGGGCGAGGCGGAGGAACAGCGCGTACGGACGGCCTGGCTCGGCTCCCGGCTGGCCACCGGGGAGTATCCGCGGCTGGCGGCGGCCCTCGTCGCCGGCGGTCCGGTCCCCGGTGCCGGGCTCGACATGGACACGGTGTTCGACCGCTCGATGGCCCGGCTCCTGGGGGCCTGGGACGCGTAGGCCGCCCGCCCACCGTCCTCGGAGGGAGGTCGTCGCGGGCGGTGGTCCGCCTCAGAGGAGGGCGAACTGCCCGCCCGGGCCTTCCTCCTGGTGGTCCAGCACGGACGCCGGGCGCCGGGCCCAGGCCGGCGGCGGCAGCACCCCGGCCACGCGCAGCGCCTCGGTCGACAGCTCCGGACCGATCTCGAACGCGGCCCGCTCCGGGGCCAGTTCCGCCAGCAGTGCCAACGTGGTCACCAGGGCGAGCAGCTCCGACGTCCAGCTCTGCGGCCACTCGACCGGCCCCAGCGCCGCCAGACCCTCGGTGTCCGGACCCCGGTGCGCGGTGCGGGCGGCGAACCAGGCCGGCAGCACCCGCACGCCCTGCGCCTCGTACTCCCAGGCCCCGGCCGGGACGGGGGAGACCGTCCCGCTCCCGAGGCTGAGCGTCTCGCTCCCGGCGTCGTACGCGAGCTCGGGCGGCCAGCCCGTGACCGCCGAGCGGACGTACGGCCGGCGCCCGCCGGGCAGCCGGGGCGGTTCGCCGCCGCGGGCCCCGCGCAGCTGCACGCCCAGCAGCCGGTGCCCCAGCTCCAGCCCGGCCCGCCAGCGCTCGGGATCGGCGGCGAGCGGGACCTCGTACCCGCGCGGAGCCGTGCGGCCCGCCACGAGGATCCAGGACAGGACGTCCTCGGGGGTGACCGGGCCGCCGTGGAGCGCGTCCAGCAGGGGCAGCAGGCCGGGCGCGAGATTCGGCTCGGCGCCGCCGGGGCGCCGGTGCAGGGGGCGGATCCGGCCGAGGCGGCCGACCGGGAGGTGTGCGGTGACCAGCGGATCCGGGGTCAGGGCGAGGAACAGCTGGTGCTCGTCCCGGACCCGCCAGAGCTCGGGGCGGGCCGCGTCGATGAGCCGCTGGTCGGGCAGCAGCCACTGCTCGTCGAAGGGCTCGCGGAGCACCCGTACGGGGTCGGGGCAGGGGCCCGGGTCGTCGGCGAAACGGGCCGTGGCCGCCGACCGCTGCCCGGGCAGGGCGGCCGCCCCGGCGTCGGGTCGACGGCTGCGGCTCGGGCGGAACAGCCGCTCCCGCTCGGCGCCTTCGGAGCCGGCCAGGGTGGCCCAGCGGGCGCGCAGGGCCGCCGGATCGGGTGCGGCCACCCAGTCCCGGCCCAGGCGCAGGCCGCCCACGGACCAGGGCATCAGATCATCGAGCAGCGGTACGTCATCGCTCACGCCGCCGATGGTAGCGACGGGATCCGATGGCCGGGCTGCGTCCAGGCCGGCGAGCTAGGCTCCTTGTATACGCATTCGTACGGTTTCGACCGAGGAGGCTGAGGAGGCGGTCATGAGCCAGTACGACGAATACACGACCCCGTCACAGGCCGAGGGCGAGCGCCTCGACGAGGACATGGACGAGGCCCACCGCAAGCAGTTGCAGCACCCCCACACGATGCGGACCACGCCGTCCCAGGCGGAGGGCGAACGCACCAGGGAGGACGACGAGAAGTAGGCGCGCGGCGCCGCGGGACCGACAGGGCCCGCAGGGCCGACAGGGAACGCAGGACCGGCAGGGAACAGGACCGTCCCGGGGCGTCGCAGGACGTCCCGGGGCCGCCCGAGGGGTGTCAGTGCGCGTCGACCGTCACCGTGAAGGAGAACCGGTCGCCGCGGTAGCGGATCCGGGCCACGTCCACCACCCGGCCGTCCTCGTCGTAGGTCACGCCCGTGTAGTGCAGGATCGGGCTCAGCAGCGGCACCTGGAGCAGCTCGGCCGTCTCCGGGTCGGCCAGCCGGGCCTCCACGGTGTCCGTGATCCGGCTGATGCGCACCCCCACGATGTCCCGCAGGACCTTCGTCATCGGCCAGCGTTCGAGATCGGCGAGGTTCACCGCCTCGGCGAACTCCGGGAGGACCGCGTTCTCCGCCCAGTTGGTCGGCTCCCCGCTCTCCCGGTCGTGGCGCAGGCGGCGGTAGGTGACCACCTCGGCCGTGCCGGGGAAGTGCTCCAGCAGCTCCCCGGACACGGCGGTGCGGCCGTGCCCGAGGATCGTCGTACGGTCGCCCGACTGCTGGGCCACGATCGCGTCGACCGAGCCCAGCAGCCGGACCGGGGTGCTGCGCAGGGCGCCCGGCTCGATGAAGGTGCCGCGCCGCCGGTGCCGGCTGATCAGCCCCTCACCCTCCAGCTCCTTGAGCGCCTGCCGCATGGTCAGCACGCTCACCCCGTAGTGCCCGGCCAGCTGCTCCTCGGTGGGCAGGCGCAGCGAGGCGTCCGGGGTGCGCCCCAGTATCGAGGCGCGCAGTGACTGCGACACCTGGTACCAGAGCGGCAGCTTCCGATTCAGTACCAGCGAGTCGGGGGCGAAGGCGGTCACGGGTGGATCTCCGAAGGGCTGGACAGGGGTGACGTGCGGCGCACGCACCGTACGGCGCGTGCAGGGTACGGCGGATGCAGCGTATGCAGTGCAGGTCAGGCGCGGAAGTGGCGCTGCAGACCCTGCCACACGTCGTCGTACCCGCGCTGGAGGTGATCCGCGCCGGCCGCCTGCGCGGTGGCGGTGATCGGCCAGCGGGTCTCGAACATGAAGGCCAGGCCGTCGTCGATCTTCTGCGGCTTCAGCTCGGCCGCACTCGCCCGCTCGAAGGTCTCGTGGTCGGGTCCGTGCGCGGACATCATGTTGTGGAGCGAGCCGCCGCCGGGGACGAAGCCCTCGGCCTTGGCATCGTAGGCCCCCTCGATCAGGCCCATGTACTCGCTCATCACGTTGCGGTGGAAGTAGGGCGGACGGAAGGTGTCCTCGCCGACCAGCCAGCGCGGGGCGAAGACCACGAAGTCCACGCCCGCCAGCCCCGGGGTGTCGGAGGGCGAGGTCAGGACGGTGAAGATCGACGGGTCGGGGTGGTCGTAGCTGATCGAGCCCAGGACGTTGAAGCGGCGCATGTCGTACACGTACGGGACGTGGCTGCCGTGCCAGGCGACCACGTCGAGCGGGGAGTGGTCGTACGTGGCGGACCAGAGGTTGCCGCAGAACTTGTTGATCACCTCGGTCGGGCGCTCGCTGTCCTCGTACGCCGCCACGGGGGCCTGGAAGTCCCGTGCGGCGGCGAGGCCGTTGGCGCCGATCGGGCCCAGGTTCGGCAGCTCGAAGGGCTGGCCGTAGTTCTCGCAGATGTAGCCGCGGGCGTCGGCGTCCAGCAGCTCGACGCGGAAGCGGACGCCGCGGGGGATGAGGGCCATGTCGCCCGGGCGGGCGGCGAGCAGGCCCAGTTCGGTGCGCAGGAGCAGCCCGCCGCGCTCGGGGACGATCAGCAGCTCGCCGTCGGAGTCGCTGAACACCCGGTCGGTCATGTCGGCGTTGGCGGCGTAGAGGTGGATGGCCATGCCGGCGCGCTGGGCGGCGTCGCCGTTGCCGCCGAGGGTCCACAGGCCGGAGAGGAAGTCGGTGCCGGGGGCCGGCGCGGGCAGCGGGTTCCAGCGGAGCCGGTTCGGGTCCGCCACGGACTCGGTGAAGGGTGCCGAACGCAGGGCCCCGTTGTCGATCCGGGTGAAGGGCGGGTGCGCGGCCGAGGGGCGGATCCGGTAGAGCCAGGAGCGGCGGTTGTGGGTGCGGGGCTCGGTGAAGGCGCTGCCGCTGAGCTGCTCGGCGTAGAGGCCGAGGGGGGCGCGCTGGGGCGAGTTCCGGCCGATCGGCAGGGCGCCGGGGACGGCCTCCGAGCTGTGCTCGTTGCCGAAGCCGGTGAGGTACTCCAGTGCCTCGGCCGTCTTCCTGGCCTGCTCGCTCATGTGCTGCTCCCGCTCCGTCGAAGGAATCCTATGGTCGACAGTAGGATTCCTCGGCTCGCACGTCAACGGCGGACCTGCCCTCGGCCGCGAGATCGACGGGAAAGACCGGAAATGGGGCCGGAAACGCCAGGAGGGGCCGCGGATTCGGTCCAAGGGGGATCCCAAAAGATGAACATTGCTCTACTCTCACGCGCATGTCGTGGACCCGCAGGTTCCCTGCCGTGCCGGCGGCGCTCCTCGCCGCCCTCCTCGCCCTCCTGTCCCTCCTCGTCGCCGCGCCCGCCGCCAGCGCGCACGAGGAGCGCCCGATCACCCTCCCGGACGGCTCCGGATCGGTACCCGAGTACCGCACGGCGGAGCCCGACCTGATCGTCTGCAAGACCGACCGGCCCGCCTTCGAGCGCCGGATATCCGCCTTCCCCGAAGAGCTCAGGCAGCGCAACCTCGCCCTGTACGAGCGGTGCGAGAAGAGCGGCTACCGACACCTCCAGGAGGCCGTCGACGCCGTCGACCGGCCCGGGATGAACATCGCGATCCTCCCCGGCCTGTACGAGGAGGAGCCCTCCCTCCCCGCGCCGACGGGGGAGTGCGCCGTGCTGAAGGCCCCCCAGTCCTCGCTCGGGTACCAGATCCTGTCCTACGAGCAGCAGGTGCAATGCCGGCACAACCAGAACCTCGTCGCCATCCTCGGCAAGACGAACCTGCAGATCGAGGGCACGGGCGCGTCACGGCTCGACGTGGTCGTCGACGCCAAGTACCAGAAGCTGAACGCCATCCGGGCGGACAAGTCCAACGGCGTCTACTTCCGCAACTTCACCGCCCAGCGCACCACCTTCAACTCGCTGTACGTGCTCGCGGGCGACGGCTTCGTCATCGACGACGTGCTGACCCGCTGGAACGACGAGTACGGCTTCCTGACCTTCGCCAGTGACCACGGGCTCTACAAGAACTGCGAGTCGTACGGGAACGGCGACTCCGGCATCTACCCGGGCAGCGCCTCGAACATCAACGACGGCCGCGGCTACGAGGTCCCCCGGTACTCCATCGAGATCACCGGCTGCCGCAGCCACCACAACATGGTCGGCTACTCCGGCACCGCGGGCGACTCGGTGTGGGTGCACGACAACGAGTTCGACCAGAACATGGGCGGCGCCTCGATGGACAGCGCCTTCCCCGGCCACCCCGGACTCCCGCAGAACCACGCCAAGTTCGAGCGGAACCTGATCCACGACAACAACCAGGACTACTACGGTCACGTCGCCGACGGCACCTGCGCCAAACCGCCGATCGAGCGCGGCTACGAGCGGGGCGTGGTCTGCCCGCAGATCTCCATGCCGCCGGGCACCGGCATCATCACCGCCGGCGGCAACTGGAACCTCTACGAGAACAACTGGGTGTACGGGCACCGGCGCGCTGGCTTCTTCCTCAGCGCGGTCCCCGCCTTCATCCGGGGCGAGGAGGCGTGGTCGAAGCAGACCGACACCTCCCACCACAACCGGTACGCCGGGAACGTCATGGGCAAGGACAGGTCCGGCGCCGCCCGCCCCAACGGCATGGACGTGTGGTGGGACGGCCAGGGGCGCGCCAACTGCTGGCAGGACGGACCCGACGGCTCCACCCCCGGGACCGTCCCGCAGTGCGGCGACCGCCGGGGCGAGGTCTCGGGGGCGTCCGCCCGCCTGGTCGGCGAACCGGTCAAGCTGGTCCAGCTCCTCGTCTGCGCGGACTACAACGTCCAGGCACGCAAACTCCCGGCCGGCTGCGACTGGTACGGCGCGCGTGGGCTGGAGCGGGTGGAGACCCAGCTCGCGCTGGCCGTGGCCGCCGTGCTACTGCTGGTCGGCGGGGTCCTGTGGTGGCGCCGTCTGCGCGGCTCGCGCCTGGGCACGGCGGCCTCGCTGGCCGGGCTCGCGGGTCTGATCCTGGACGTGGCGGGCTCCACCATGTCCCTGACCGCCACCTTCGTCCCGGCGCTCGCCCTGCTCCTGCTCGGCCTGTGGTGGACGGGCGTCGGCCTGGCCCTGCGGGCCGGCCGCCCCTGGTTGGCCCGTCTGACCCTGCTACTGGCCGGGCTGACCCTGCTGGACGCCTTCGACAAGGCCGTCCTGATGATCCCCTGGACCCCCCTGAGCCCCGCCTGGGTACGGGCCCTGGTCGCCGTGGTCTGGGTGCTGTGGGCGGTGGTGGCCTCGGCCCGCCCGGGCACCCCGGCCCGGCCGTCCGGCCCGGGCGGCGACCCCGCGGGCGACCGCGAGCCGGTCCCCGCCGGCCCCGCCCCGGCGCTCAGCGCGGCCGCCCCGGAACCTCCGGCGACCCCGACGACCCCGGATCCCGCGCCGTGACCCCCGCCCAGGCCGCCGCGACCACAGGAGGCAGGCCGTGACCGACCGGCCCGAGCACCGGCCCGACGCGCTCGACGACGACAACCGCTGCGACGCCTGCGCCGCGCCGCCACCCCGCGCGGTCCGCAGGCTCCGCCGAACCGCCCGCGCCGCGGCCCTACTCACCCTCGCCCTCCTCCTCGCGGGCGGCGCGGCGACGGGCTGCGGCGGGCGGGCCACCACCCACCACAAGCCCGGCACCAGCCACGAGCAGGCGTCCGGCAGCGTGGGCACCCTGCTCACCGCCACCGACGCCGGCGGCCACCGATTCCGCGAGGTCTCGGCCGAGGGCGCGCCGGAGGTCCAGCTGAC
The DNA here is from genome assembly GCF_041432505.1 of Streptomyces virginiae. Classification (GTDB taxonomy): domain Bacteria; phylum Actinomycetota; class Actinomycetes; order Streptomycetales; family Streptomycetaceae; genus Streptomyces; species Streptomyces virginiae_A. The sequence goes on along the minus strand of NZ_CP107871.1, from coordinate 2,212,296 downwards.
CGTCCGCCCGGACTCGGAGGACGGCTGGAACCTCCAACTGGCGGTGAAGAACTACCGCTTCACCCCCGACAGCACCGGCGGCGCCGCCCTCCCGGGCGCGGGCCACGCACACCTGGAGCTCGACGGCCGCAAGCTGGCCCGGCTGTACGGCCCCTGGTTCCACCTGCCCGCGGCGCAGGTCCCCGAGGGCGCGCACACCCTGACCGTCCGCCTCTACGCGGACGACCACACCGCCTGGGCGGTCGCGGGCAAGCCGGTCGAGGGCACGGCCCAGCTCACCGCCACCGCCACCGCCACCGCCCCGGGCCAGGCGGGCGGACACAGCCACGGCGACACCCCACCGCCGCCCCAGGCCCCGCAGTCGGAGCAGGCCGACCGTACGGTCACCATCACCGTCCGGGACGGCAAGGTCAGTCCGGCTCCCGCCCGCACCGAGCTGCGGCGCGGAGAGCGCGTGGCCCTGCGCTTCACGAGCGACCGCGCGGACACCCTGCACGTCCACGGCTACGACAAGGAACTCGCCCTGCCGGCAGGTCAGGAGGCCACCCTGACCCTGACGGCCGACCGCACGGGTCTCTTCGAGGTCGAGACCCACACGTCCGGCCTCGTCCTGACCCAACTCCTCGTCCGATGACCCCACCCCACCCCGAGCTCACTCCCGCGCCCGGACCCACTCCCGCGCCCGGACCCACTCCCGCGCCCGGACCCACTCCCGCGCCCGGGGCCGGACCTGCGCCCAGGGCCGAACCCGGGGCGGGGTCCGCACCACGGGCGGTGCCCGGGCGGCCGGGCCCTGCCGTCCGCGGGACGTCGCCGCGGGTGGGTCGATGGTGAGCCCGCTCGGGCCGGGCCTCGCCGCGGGCGCGGGTGAGGGGGGCCACGGCCAAGGCGTGGTCCTTCACCCGGCCGATCCGCTCACCTCGCTCGCGCACGGGATCGGGTCCCAGCACGATCTACCGATCTCTCCCTTCTACGCCTTCGCCGGTGCCTTCGCCGCGCTGTTCGTCTCCTTCCTCGCGCTCGGCCTGCTCTGGTCCACCTCCCGCTTCCGCGGAGAGCGCTCGGGCCTCGCCCTGCCCGCCGCCCTCCAGCGGGTGGCCGACGCGCCGACCACCCGAACCGCCCTGCGCGCCCTGGGGCTCGCCGCCGCCACAGCCGTCCTGCTCCACCTCCTCCTCGGTCCCGACGACCCCGCGCACAACCCCGCCCCCGGCGCCGTCTACGTCCTCCTCTGGGTCGGACTCGTGCCCGCCTCCCTCCTCCTCGGCCCCGTCTGGCGCCTGCTCAACCCGCTCCGCACCCTGCACCGCCTGCTCTCCCGGGCCCTGCGCCGCGGCGGCCCCGACCACCCGCTTCCCGCCCGGCTCGGCCAATGGCCCGCCGCCGCCGGACTGTTCGGCTTCACCTGGCTCGAACTCGTCGCTCCTGATCCCGCATCCACCACCACCCTCCTCATCGCCCTCACCACCTACGCCACCGCCCAACTGCTGCTCGCCGCCCGCTTCGGCGAGCGATGGTTCGACGACGGCGACGCCTTCGAGACCTACTCCACCCTCTTGGCCCGGCTCTCCCCCCTCGGCCGTCGCAGCGACGGCCGCCTCGTTCTCCGTAACCCCTTCCACGGACTCGACGCGACACCCGAGCGGCCCGGACTCGTCGCCACCGTCTGCGTCCTGCTCGGCTCCACCGCCTACGACGGCTTCTCCGACAACCCCTCGTGGATCAACGCCATACAGACCTCCCCCCTCGGCCGCATCCCCACGGCCACACTCGGACTGCTCGGTTCCATCGCCCTTGTCGCCACCCTCTACTGCCTCTGCGCCGCGGCCACCCGCCTCGTCAGCGGCCCGCACCCCGGCCCGCTGACCGCCTTCGCGCACTCACTCGTACCGATCGCGCTCGGCTATCTCATCGCCCACTACTTCTCCCTCCTGGTAGTCGAAGGACCACGCACAGTAACCATGGCACTCGGCACTGACAACGCCCCCGAACCCGTGCCACCCCTGGGTCCCGGCGGCCTCGCCGCCCTCCAGGTCATCGCCGTCGTCACCGGTCACGTGCTCGGAGTCGTCGCGGCCCACGACCGGTCCGTGCGCCTCTTCCCGCCCGCGAAAGCGGTCGCCGGGCAACTGCCGTTGCTGGCGCTGATGATCACTTACACCGTCGGAGGGCTCAGTCTTCTGCTGAACTGAGACCCCCACCGAACCGAGAAGCGAGGAGCGGCATGATGGACCCCGTGCCTCCCGCCCACTCCCTGCGCCGAACGCCGATCCAGCAGCGCAGCGCCGACCGGCTCGCCCGGATCCTCGACGCCTGCGCCGAACTGCTGGACGAGACCGGGTACGAGAACCTCAGCACCCGTGCCGTGGCCCTGCGCGCCGGCGTGCCGATCGGTTCCGTCTACCGCTTCTTCGGCAACAAGCGCGCCATGGCCATCGCCCTCGCCCACCGCAACCTCGACCGCTACGTCGACGGCATCGCGGACCGACTCGCCGACCTCCCGGCCACGCACTGGCGGCCGGCCGTGGACGCGGTGCTGGACGAGTACCTGGCCATGAAGCGCAGCGTTCCCGGCTTCGCGCTCGTCGACTTCGGCGTGCCCGCACCGCCGACCGAGGGGCCGGAGGAGGACCCCAACCACCAGGTCGCGGCCCGGCTGACGGAACTGCTCTCCGCGCACCTCGCCCTGACCCCCGACGCCACCTTGGAGCGGGCCGTCCTCGTCGCGGTCGAGGCCACCGACGCACTGATACAGCTCGCCTTCCGGGCCGACCCGGCCGGAGATCCCGGGATCGTCGCCGAGACCCGCGCCATGATGCACGCGTACCTGGCCCGCGTGCTGGACTGACGCCCCTGACGGTTCCGCCGCCTCCCTCCCGGCCTCCGTCTCCGGCCGGCCGATCCGTCCCGCGCACCCCTCCCCGCACACCCCTCCCCTCCGTCCGTACCGGTCGGTATGCTCGATGCGTTCCGCGTGCCCGCGTCCGTGCAGCAGACCGCCGCCCTCTGGAGGGCCCATGTCCCGCACCGCCCTGCGTATCTGCCCCCTCTGCGAAGCCACGTGCGGCCTCACCCTCACCCTGGGGGACGGTGTGGTCACCGGAGCCCGCGGTGACCGCGAGGACGTCTTCAGCCGCGGCTTCATCTGCCCCAAGGGAGCGGCGTTCGGAGCGCTCGACTCCGATCCCGACCGGTTGCGGGGCCCCCTCGTCCGCCGGGACGGCCGATTGCAGGAGGCCACGTGGGAGGAGGCCTTCGACGCCATCGCGGCCGCCGTCCCCGCCCAGGTCCAGGAGTACGGGCCGCAGTCGGTCGGCGTCGTCCTCGGCAACCCGAACGTCCACACCATGGCCGGCGCCCTCTACCCGCCCCTGCTCCTCAAGAGCCTCGGCACGCGCAACCTCTTCACCGCCAGCACCCTCGACCAGATGCCGAAGCACGTGTCCAGCGGACTGCTCTTCGGCGACCCCTTCGCCATCCCGGTCCCCGACCTCGACCGGACCGACTTCCTGCTGCTCCTGGGGGCGAACCCGGTCGAGTCCAACGGCTCCCTGTGCACCGCCCCCGACTTCCCGGGCCGGCTCAAGGCCCTGCGCGCCCGCGGTGGCACCCTGGTCGTCGTCGACCCGCGCCGTACCCGCACGGCCGCGCTCGCCGACCGCCATCTCGCGCCGCGCCCCGGCAGCGACGCCCTGCTGCTGGCCGCCCTCGCGCACACCCTGATCGAGGAGAAGCTCGCCGACCCCGGCGTGCTGGAGGAACACCGCGACGGCATCGGGGAACTCGGCGCCGCGCTCGGGAGTTTCACCCCTGAGGCCGTCGCACCCGCATGCGACCTCACCGCCGCCGAGATCCGCACGCTCGCCCGCGAGCTCGCGGCCGCACCCACCGCCGCCGTCTACGCCCGGATCGGCAGTTGCACCGTCGAATTCGGCACGCTCGCGAGCTGGCTCGTCGACGTACTGAACCTCCTCACCGGCAACCTCGACCGGCCGGGCGGAGCGCTCTTCCCGCTCTCCGCCACGGCTCCCGCGGGGCGCCCCGCGGGACCGGGCAAGGGCTTCACGCTCGGCCGCTGGTCGAGCCGCGTGGCCGGCCACCCGGAGGTCAAGGGCGAGCTGCCCATGGCCGCGCTCGCCGAGGAGATCGAGACCCGGGGCGACGGGCGGATCCGAATCCTGCTGGCCATCGCCGCCAACCCGGTCCTGTCCGCACCCGACGGCGACCGGCTGGACCGGGCGCTGTCCGGGCTGGACTTCATGGTCTCGGTCGACCCCTACCTGAACGAGACCTCACGCCACGCCCACGTCGTCCTGCCACCGCCGCCGCCCTCGCAGAGCGCGCACTTCGACTTCGCGTTCAATGGGTTCGCCGTACGCAACCAGGCCCGCTACTCGCCCGCCGCCCTCCCGTTGGCGGACGGGCGCATGGACGAGTGCGAGATCCACGCGCGCCTGATCCTCGCGGTCTCCGGGCTGCACGGAGCGCCGCCGGAGGCGGTCGACGAGCGAGTCATCTCCGACGCCCTGGCCCGCGCCGTCACCGATCCCCACTCGCCGCTCCACGGCCGCGACCCGCAGGAGCTCGCCCGCCTGCTGACCGGCCGTACCGGACCCGAGCGGCGCCTCGACCTGATGCTGCGCACGGGCCCGTACGACCTGACACTCGACGATCTGTTGCAGGCGCCGCACGGCATCGACCTCGGTCCGCTGCAGCCGCGGCTTCCGGGCGTGCTGAAGACCCGCAGCGGCAGGATCGAGCTGCTCCCGGACCCGATCGCGGACGAACTCCCCAGGCTGCGCGCGGCGCTCGCCGACCGCCCCGCCGCCCTGGTGCTCGTGGGCCGCCGCCATCTGCGGTCCAACAACAGCTGGTTGCACAACGTTCCGGCCCTCACCGGAGGTTCCAACCGCTGCACCCTTCAGGTCCATCCGCAGGACGCGGATCGGCTCGGCCTCGTCGACGGAGGGCAGGCCAGGATCACCGCCGACGGCGGGAGCCTGGAGGTGCCCGTCGAGGTCACCGACGCCATCCGCAGCGGTGTGGTGAGCCTTCCGCACGGCTGGGGCCACGACCGGGCCGGCTCCCGGCTGTCGGTGGCCGCCGCGGTACCCGGCGCGAACGTCAACCAGCTGCTCGACGGCACCCGCATGGACCGGCTTTCCGGCACGGCCGTGCTCAACGGCTTCCCCATCGAGCTCACACCCCTGCCCTGAGCTGGTGCCCTGAGCTGGGGTTTTGCTCGTATTGCTCACGCGTGGACGTCTTGTTGGCGCAAGGAGGCGGCACCTACCGTCCCCCCCATGCTGACCTTCCTCGGCTTCGCCATGATCGCGACGTTCCTGGTCCTGATCATGATGAAGAAAATGTCGCCCATCGCGGCGCTCGTCCTCATCCCGGCACTCTTCTGCGTGTTCGCAGGGAAGGGCGCACACCTCGGCGACTACGTCATCGACGGCGTCGGCAAGCTCGCACCGACCGCCGCCATGCTGATGTTCGCCATCGTCTACTTCGGCGTGATGATCGATGTCGGCCTCTTCGACCCGATCGTCCGCGGCATCCTGCGCTTCTGCAAGGCGGACCCGATGCGCGTGGTGGTCGGTACCGCCGTCCTCGCCGCGATCGTCTCGCTCGACGGTGACGGATCGACCACCTTCATGATCACCGTCTCGGCCATGTACCCCCTCTACAAGCGGCTCGGCCTGAGCCTGGTGGTGATGACGGGCGTCGCGGCCACGGCCAACGGCGTCATGAACACCCTCCCCTGGGGCGGACCGACGGCCCGCGCCGCCACCGCCCTCAAGCTCGACGCCGCCGACATCTTCGTCCCGATGATTCCGGCGCTCGCGATGGGCCTGCTCTTCGTGTTCGTCCTGGCGTACGTCCTCGGCGTGAAGGAACGCCGCCGGGTCGGCACGCTGGTGCTGCCCGGCCAGGTGGAGCGGGAGGCGGCCGAGGAGGAGCTGGTCCCGGCCGCGCCCGCCGCGTCCGGCGCGTCCGCCCCTGTCTCCGCCCCTGCCGTCACGTCCGCCCCTGCTGCCTCTGCCTCTGCCTCCGGCGAGGGCGCCGGTTCCCCCGCGGGCCCCGACGCCGCCTCCGCCGCGCACGGGGGCGGTGACGCCGCCACCCCCGAGGACGGCTTCCAGGGCCTGGACCCGCACCGGCCCACCCTGCGCCCCCACCTGTACTGGTTCAACGCGGGCGTCACCGTCGCCCTCCTCACCGCGATGATCATGGAGCTGCTGCCCATCCCGGTGCTGTTCCTGCTCGGCGCCGCCCTCGCCCTCACCGTCAACTTCCCGCACATGCCCGACCAGAAGGCACGGATCGCCGCCCACGCCGACAACGTCCTCAACGTCGCGGGCATGGTCTTCGCCGCCGCCGTCTTCACCGGTGTCCTCACCGGCACCGGCATGGTCAAGCACATGGCCGACTGGCTCGTCGGCGCCATCCCCGAGGGCATGGGCCCGCACATGGCCCTGGTCACCGGACTGCTCAGCCTGCCGCTCACCTATTTCATGTCCAACGACGGCTTCTACTTCGGCGTCCTGCCGGTCCTGGCCGAGGCCGGCGCCGCCCACGGGGTCTCCCCTCTCGAGATCGCCCGCGCCTCCCTCGTCGGCCAGGCCCTGCACATGTCGAGCCCACTGGTTCCGGCCGTGTACGTCCTCGTCGGCATGGCCAAGGTCGAGTTCGGCGACCACACCCGGTTCACCGTGAAATGGGCGGCCCTGACCTCCCTCGTGGTCCTCGCGGCAGGGATGCTTTTCGGCATCATCTGACGTCCGGCGCCCTCTGGCCGGCAAAAACTACCGACGCTAGTTTGTAGGGTGTTCGCGAGGTCGGATCTACGCGCTCGTGCGTGCTCGGGAGGAATGCCATGAAGGCCCACGACGGGATGTACATCGACGGCGGGTGGCGGCCCGCCGTCGGCAGCGATCTGATCGAGGTCGTGAACCCGGCCGACGGCCAGGTCATCGCCCAGGTCCCGGCCGGCACCGAGGAGGATGTGGACGCGGCGGTACGCGCGGCCCGTGCGGCCCTCCCCGGCTGGGCGGCCACCGCCCCGGCCGAGCGGGCCGCCCTGATCGGTGCGCTCCGCGACGCACTGCTGGCCCGCACCGGCGAGCTGACCGAGACGATCACCGCCGAGCTCGGGTCCCCGCTCGGCTTCTCCAAGGCGGTGCACGTCGGAGCGCCGATCGCGGTGGCCACCTCCTACGCCGAACTCGCCTCCTCCTACGCCTTCGAGGAGCGGGTCGGGAACTCCACCGTGCTGCTGGAGCCGATCGGGGTGGTCGCGGCCATCACGCCCTGGAACTATCCCCTGCACCAGGTCGTTGCAAAAGTGGCACCCGCTCTCGCCGCCGGCTGCACCCTCGTCCTCAAGCCGGCCGAGGACACCCCGCTGACCGCACAGCTCTTCGCCGAAGCCGTGCACGAGGCGGGCATCCCGGCCGGAGTCTTCAATCTGGTGACCGGTACCGGTCCGGTCGCCGGCCAGGCCCTGGCCGCGCACGAGGGAGTCGACCTCGTCTCCTTCACCGGCTCGACCGCGGTCGGCAAGCAGATCGGCGCGACGGCCGGCGCCGCCGTCAAGCGGGTCGCGCTCGAACTGGGCGGCAAATCGGCCAATGTCATCCTGCCCGGGGCCGACCTGGTCAAGGCCGTCGGGGCGGGCGTCGGGCACGTCATGAACAACAGCGGCCAGAGCTGCAACGCGCTCACCCGGATGCTCGTCCACCGGGACCACTACGAGGAGGCCGTCTCGCTCGCGGCCGCCGCGGTCGCCGACTATCCCACCGGCGACCCCCGCGAGGCCGGCGTCCGCGTCGGCCCGGTCGTCAACGCCAAGCAGCACGAGCGCGTCCGCGGTTTCATCACCAAGGGTGTGGAGGAAGGCGCGCGCCTCGTCGCCGGCGGGCCCGCCGCGCCGCTGGAGCAGGGGTACTTCGTGGCGCCGACGGTGTTCGCCGACGTCACCCCCGACATGACGATCGCCCAGGAGGAGATCTTCGGCCCGGTGCTGTCGATCCTCCGCTACGAGGACGAGGAGGACGCCCTCCGCATCGCCAACGGCACCGTCTACGGCCTGGGCGGCGCCGTCTGGGCCGCCGACGAGGCCACGGCCGTGGCCTTCGCGCGCCGTATGGACACCGGGCAGGTGGACATCAACGGCGGCCGCTTCAACGTGCTCGCGCCCTTCGGCGGCTACAAGCAGTCGGGTGTCGGCCGCGAGTTGGGCGCGCACGGCCTGGCGGAGTACCTCCAGACCAAGTCCCTGCAGTTCTGACCCCCTGACGGTCCTACCCGCCCGCCCGCCCTGCCCGAGCCGCCCGCCCTGCGGCCGCAGTCGTACGCTCCGTACGCGCCGTAGCCACGGCACCCGCCCCCGCACCGGAAAGACGAGATGACGACCATGGTCCGCGCCGCTGTCCTGCCCGCCGTCGGAGCCCCGCTGGAGATACGGGACATCGTGCTGCCGGATCCCGGCCCCGGGCAGGTCCGGGTGCGGCTCGCCGCGGCCGGGGTGTGTCACTCCGACCTCTCCCTCTCCAACGGCACCATGCGGGTCCCCGTGCCCGCCGTCCTCGGTCACGAGGGCGCGGGCACGGTCCTCGCGGTGGGGGAGGGCGTCACGCACGTCGCCCCCGGTGACGGCGTGGTCCTCAACTGGGCCCCGTCCTGCGGAGAGTGCCACCACTGCACCATCGGCGAGGTCTGGCTCTGCGCCACGGCGCTCACCGGGGTCGGGGCCGTCCACGCGCACGACGCCCAGGGCACCGCGCTGCACCCCGGGCTGAACGTGGCCGCCTTCGCCGAGGAGACCGTCGTCGCGGCCAACTGCGTCCTGCCGGCCCCCGCCGGGATCCCGCTCACCGAGGCGGCCCTGCTCGGCTGCGCCGTCCTCACCGGCTACGGGGCGGTCCACCACAGCGCCCAGGTCCGCCCGGGCGAGTCGGTGGCCGTCTTCGGGGTCGGCGGGGTCGGCCTGGTCGCCCTCCAGGCCGCCCGGATCGCGCAGGCGGGCCCGGTCGTCGCCGTCGACGTGTCCCCGGCCAAGGAGGAACTGGCCCGGGCGGCCGGAGCCACCGAGTTCGTCCTCGCCTCCGACACCACCGCCAAGCAGATCCGCGCGCTGACCGGCGGGCAGGGCGCCGATGTCGCCGTCGAGTGCGTCGGCCGGGCCGAGACCATCCGGGGCGCCTGGGAGTCGACCCGGCGCGGCGGCCGCACCACGGTCGTCGGCATCGGCGGCAAGGAGCAGAAGGTCACCTTCCACTCCATGGAGATCTTCCACTTCGCCCGCACCCTCACCGGCTGCGTCTACGGCAACAGCGACCCGGCCCGCGACCTCCCGGTGATCGCCGAGCACGTCCGCGCGGGCCGCCTCGACCTCGGATCCCTGGTCACCGACCGCATCACCCTCGACGGCATCCCGGCCGCCTTCGACGCGATGCTCGCCGGCAAGGGCGGCCGCTCGCTGGTCGTCTTCCAGCCCTAGGACACGGCTGCGGGACACGGCTGCAGGACACCGCTGTAGGGCACCGCGCCGCGTCGCCACGGAGTGCTCACCCGCCCTGCCACCGGGAGGGCGGGGGAGCCGGCTCGGTGGTGTCCGTGCACGGTGGTCGGCTAGGCGGCGGGCAGCGCCTCGTACTGGAGGGCCAGTCCGTCCAGCAGCGCCGCCAAGCCCGTCTCGAAGGCGCCCTCGTCCACCTCGCGCCCGCGCTCCGCCAGCAGATGGGCCTGGCCGAGGTGCGGGTAGTCCGCCGGGTCGTAGGCCGCGCGGTCGTCCACGAACCCTCCGGCGAAGGAGGCCACCGCCGAGCCCAGGATGAAGTACCGCATCAGCGCGCCGATCCGGGTCGCCTGCGCCGCCGGCCAGCCGGCCTCCGTCATCGCCCCGAACACCGCGTCCGCCACCCGCAGTCCGGCCGGCCGGCGGCCCGGCCCGCGCGCCAGGACCGGCACGATGTTGGGGTGGTCCGCCAGCGCGTCCCGGTACGAGTGCGCCCACGCGTCCAGAGCCGCCCGCCAGTCCTGGCCGCCGTCGAACATCGACAGGTCCACCCGCGCGCTCACCGCGTCCGCCACCGCGTCCAGGATCTCGTCCTTGGTGCGGAAGTGGTTGTAGAGCGAGGGCCCGCTGACCCCGAGCGCGGCGGCCAGCCGGCGTGTCGACACCGCCTCCAGCCCTTCCGCGTCCACCAGGGCGCCGGCCGTCTCGATGATGCGGTCCCGGCTGAGGAGGGGCTTGCGCGGTCTGGCCATGCGCCACATAGTAGGGCCTGCCTGCCATAAACTACCGGTGCTAGTTAAAGGCGCCGATCCCGCCCCGGAGGTGCCCGGTGAATCTGGAGCTGAGCGAGGAGCAGGCCGCCGTCCGCAGGCTCGCCCGCGAGTTCACCGAGCGCGAGGTCGTCCCGTACGCCGCCGAGTGGGACCGCGCCGAGAGCGTGGACCGGGCCATCGTGAAGAAGCTGGGCGCGCTCGGCTTCCTCGGCCTGACCGTCCCCGAGGAGTACGGCGGCTCCGGCGGCGACCACCTCGCCTACGTCCTGGTCACCGAGGAGCTCGGGCGCGGCGACTCGGCTGTGCGCGGGATCGTCTCCGTCTCCCTCGGCCTGGTCGCCAAGACCATCGCCGCCTGGGGCGATGAGGAGCAGAAGCGCGCCTGGCTGCCCCGCCTGTGCTCCGGCGACGCGCTCGGCTGCTTCGGCCTGACCGAGCCCGGCACCGGCTCCGACGCCGGCAACCTCACCACCCGCGCCGTGCGCGACGGGGACGCGTACGTCCTGGACGGCAGCAAGATGTTCATCACCAACGGCACCTGGGCCGACGTGGTGCTCCTCTTCGCCCGCACCGGCGACGAGCCCGGCCACCGCGGGGTCTCCGCCTTCCTCGTCCCCACCGACACCCCGGGCCTGACCCGCCGCGAGATCCACGGCAAACTCGGCCTGCGCGGCCAGGCCACCGCCGAGCTCGTCCTCGACGGCGTCCGCGTGCCCGCCTCCGCCCTGCTCGGCCCCGAGGGCAAAGGCTTCTCGGTCGCCATGTCCGCCCTCGCCAAGGGCCGGATGTCGGTCGCCGCCGGCTGCGTCGGCATCGCGCAGGCGGCCCTGGACGCGGCCGTCTCGTACGCCGCTCAGCGCGAGCAGTTCGGCCGGCCGATCGCCCACCACCAACTGGTCCAGGAGCTCATCGCCGACATCTCGGTCGACGTGGACGCGGCCCGGCTGCTGACCTGGCGGGTCGCCGACCTCATCGACCGCGGGCAGCCCTTCGCCACCGAGTCCTCCACCGCCAAGCTCTTCGCCTCCGAGGCCGCCGTGCGCGCCGCGAGCAACGCCCTGCAGGTGCACGGCGGGTACGGCTACATCGACGAGTACCCGGCCGGCAAGCTGCTGCGCGACGCCCGGGTGATGACCCTGTACGAGGGCACCAGCCAGATCCAGAAACTGCTCATCGGCCGTGCCCGCACCGGGGTTTCCGCCTTCTGAGTACCCGTATGAGTACGCGTGCGGATGTGCTCCCGCGCCGTCCGCCCGATGCTCGGAGCATGAACGAGACACCGGTCAAGCAGCAGAGCACGGGGGCGTACTACGGCCAGGCCGTCGCCTCCTTCGGTATCGCCATCGGCGCCGTGGCCGTGGGGATCTACAACCTGGAGGCGAACGGCTGGGTCCGGGCCTTCCTCGGCATCGCCGTCCTCTACCTCACCACCTCGGCCTTCACCCTCGCCAAGGTGATCCGCGACCGCCAGGAGGTCACGCAGATCGTCAGCCGGGTGGATCAGGCCAGGATGGAGAAGATGATGGCCGAGTACGACCCCTTCGCGCCGAAGTAGGCGTACGCCGGGTCCGGCCGCCGACCCGACATCGCTAAGCGCTTGCTCACCCTCCGGTAAGGTGGTCACTTCCACACGGTGAAGGGTGAGTGAGCGATGGGCAGCGCGGAGGATACGGTCGACGGCTACCGGCCGTGGTCCGAGGTCACCCCCGACGCCGCGCGGCGGCTGCTCGTCGCCGCCGTCGACGCCTTCGCCGAGCGCGGGTACCACGCCACCACCACGCGTGACATCGCGGGCCGTGCCGGGATGAGTCCGGCCGCGCTCTACATCCATTACAAGACCAAGGAAGAGCTGCTCCAGCGGATCAGCCGGATCGGCCACGACAAGGCGCTGGAGATCCTGACCACCGCCGCCGACGGCCCCGGCAGCGCCGCCGACCGGCTCGACGCCGCCGTGCGGTCCTTCGTGCGCTGGCACGCGGCGCACCACACCACCGCACGCGTGGTCCAGTACGAGCTCGACGCCCTCGCGCCGGAGCACCGGTCCGAGATCGTGGCCCTGCGCCGGCGGAGCGACGCGGCCGTGCGCCGCATCATCGCCGACGGGGTGGCCGCGGGGGAGTTCGACGTCCCCGACGTGCCGGGCACCACGCTCGCCGTGCTGTCGCTGTGCATCGACGTGGCCCGCTGGTTCAACACGGCCGGGCAGCGCACGCCCGACGAGGTCGGCGGGCTCTACGCCGACCTCGTGCTCCGCATGGTGGCCGCGCGGCCGGGCCCTCAGAAGTAGTAGCGCGACACCGACTCCGCCACGCACACCGGCTTCTCGCCGCCCTCACGCTCGACCGTCACCGTGGCGGTGACCTGTACGCCGCCACCCGCCTCCGCGACCTCCGTGATCACGGCGGTGGCGCGCAGCCGTGAACCGACCGGCACGGTCGCCGGGAAACGGACCTTGTTCGTCCCGTAGTTGAGGCCCATCCGCATGCCCTCGACCCGCATGATCTGCGGCACGAGAATCGGCAGCAGGGACAGCGTCAGATAGCCGTGCGCGATGGTGGAGCCGAAAGGTCCACCCGCCGCGCGCTCCGGGTCCACGTGGATCCACTGGTGATCGCCGGTGGCGTCCGCGAAGAGGTCGATCCGCTTCTGGTCCACCTCCAGCCACTCGCTGGGCCCGAGCGGTGCGCCGATCCCGGCGTGCAGCTCCTCGGCGGACGTGAAGACCCTCGGCTCGGCCATGCCCTGTTCCTGTCTCTCGCGGACGACTGACGGACGAACGAACGAATAAGCGCTTGCTCAGCATGCTGGGGGGCGTATGTGTATGTCAACGGACCTCCGACTACGCTCGGCCGGGTGCCGCAGATTCCCGAGAAAATCCACGAACTCACCGTCGGCCAGCTGTCCGCCCGCAGCGGCGCGGCCGTCTCCGCGCTCCACTTCTACGAGGCCAAGGGCCTGATCAGTAGCCGCCGCACCTCCGGCAACCAGCGCCGCTTCACGCGTGACGCGCTGCGCCGGGTGGCCTTCGTACGCGCCGCACAGCGCGTGGGTATCCCCTTGGCCAGCATTCGCGAGGCGCTGGCGCAGCTCCCCGAGGAGCGCACCCCCAACCACGAGGACTGGGCCCGCCTCTCCGAGGCCTGGCGCGCCGAACTCGACGAACGCATCACCCGCCTGGGCCGGCTCCGCGATCACCTGACGGACTGCATCGGCTGCGGCTGCCTGTCGATGGAGACCTGCGCGCTCTCCAACCCGGACGACGCCTTCGGCGAGCGGCTCACCGGCTCGCGGCTGTAGCCACCGCCCGCGCCACCATGTCCCGGGCCGCCGCCACCAGTTCGGCGTTCGACCGCGCCGGACGCCCGTCGGGCAGGTGCGTCACATCGCCTACGCCGGTCCGCACGCCGGTGCCGCACCGCGCGGCCAGCCGCAGCACCGGCCAGGCGGCCGCGTCCCGCCCGTACAGCAGCACCGGTACGGGCGGCAGCGCGCGCAGCCCCGCCACCAGGGCCGGATCGGCCGCCGCCAGCTCGACCGAGAGCCGCACCCGCCCGGGCTCGCGCACCGGCCAGGCCAGGAACCGGGCCAGCGGCTCCGGCCCGGCCGCCCCGCCCAGCGGTACCACCGCGTCCACGGCGACCCCCCGCGCCAGCAGGGCCTGCGCCAGCTCCGCGGCCCCCGGCTGCCCGAAGCGCACCACGGCCCGGTCCGGCAGCACCTGCCACGAGGCCACCCGCGCCCGCCGTCCCGCGGGATCGGGCTCGGCCGCGATCGACACCGGTACCGACAGCGCTGCGCCGACCCCTGCGCGCCGCAGCACCTCCAGCACCGGCCCGACCACCCGCGGGGAGAGGCTCTCCCGCCCGCACGGCGTCCGCGGATGCACCAGTACGTCCTCGGCCCCGGCGGCGACGGCCGCGAGTGCCGACTCCGCCAGCGCCTCCGGCGACAGCGGCACGGCCGGGCCGTCCGCGGCACTCCGCGACCCGTTCAACGACACGGACAGTGATACGGACAGCGGTGCGGGCGACGACACGGACAGCGGCCCCGGCACCTTCACGCGGCTCCCGCCGCCGGGGTGTCCAACATCATCGGGGTGTCCACCAGGGCCGGTCTGGGCACCACGATCCCGCAGCCCGCGCACACCGGCCCGTCCCAGGCCAGCGCACCCGCCCAGGGGCCGACCGGACCCACCTCCGGCCAGTGCAGTTCGGTGTCCCCGCACACCGGGCACGCCGTCCCCGGCGCCGACTCCAGCGCCCGCACCAGCCGCCGCAGTACCTCGCCCAGCGCCCCCTCCGGCCGAACCCCCGGATCGGCGCACCGCACCACCGCGTCCCCACTGCCGCCCCAGGCCCACTCCGGCCGGCGCAGCCCGTGATGCTTCTCCCGCCGCCGGCGTTCCGCGAACTGGCGCTCGTACTCCAGCCAGACCGCCCGCGCGTCCTCCAGCTCCTCCAGCGCGGCGACCAGCCGCAACGGATCGGCCCCCCGATCCTCCGGGGCGATCCCGTGCCGGTCGCACAGATGCCACCATGTGGCCCGGTGCCCGTAGGGCGCGAACCGCTCCAGACAGCGGCGCAGGGAATGGCGCCGCAAGGCCCGGTCATTGCGCGCGTCGCGCACCTGGTACGCCAGACTCCGGAAACCCGCCATCACACCATCACCTCCGCCGATGTGCCCAACATGCCCGGTCGGAGGCCGGCGCATGCGGGGGCGGTCGAGGCGTGCGGGTGGCACATGGCCAGAACTCAGCGCCCCATGCGCCCCGCGTCCACCACCAGCCGGGCCAGTTCCTCGTGGCAGATGTCGCTGTGCGCCCCCGACGGGGCGCCGCCGCGCCGCACCACGGAGCCCGCGTCCACGCTGACGCAACCGGTCGTGGGGACCCCCTCGCGCAGGGCCGTGTCGAGGGTCAGCCGGGGCGCGCCCGGAACCGCCTGGACCCCGTCGTGCCCGATGGCGCCCCAGCGCTCGTCGAAACCCAGAAGTCCGGCCGAATCCCCTGCCATCCGGGAGGCCAGCGGGTAGAAGATCTTGAGGGCGGAGTCGTGGGGGGAGTGACAGGCGACCACCGGCCCGTCGACCCGGCGCTGGAGGCCGCGCAGGGCGCCGCCGGTGCCCTTGTCGTGCGGCAGTCGGTCGGCGAACGCGTAGTGGGAGAAGGCTCCTTGGAGCAGGGTCACGGATTTCACGTAGCGGGCCCGGTCCGGCACCGCGCGCAGGGAGAAGGAGACGACGCGCGCCCCGAAGCTGTGTCCGATCAGATGGAACCGCAGGGCCGGGCGCGCGGCCGCCAGCTGGGCCAGTACGGGGCCGAGGCCGCGCTCGCCCACCACGCCCGCCCGCTTCTTCATCTTGTAGTACGCGGCCTGTCGTAGCAGTTCCTTGGCGCCGCCCCACAGGCCGCGCATCCCGCCGCCGACCGTGAGCCCCGGACCCTCGGGGCCTCCCGCGGCCGCCGGCGCGCCCGTACCCGCCGCGCCCGTACCCGGTGCGCCCGCCCTGGCCAGGGCGACGGAGAGGGCGCGGCACACCTCCAGCACATCGTCCGTGAAGATCGCGGGTACCGACGGCGCGACCAGCGCGGGGACCGCGTCGACACCCGCCAACTCGCGGATCAGGGCACCGAACTCGATGAAGGCGGCCGCCGAGTCCGCTCGCTCCGCCAGCAGTTCCGCCACCCGGTCCAGCTCCGCCCGCCGCTCCGGCCAGAACTCCTCGAGCGCCCGGCGGGTGAGCGGGTCCAGGGCGCCGCCGAGGTCCGGTTCCGCGAGGGCGGCGAGGGTGTCGAAGTCCGGTATCGGCTCGTCGGAGAACCGCATCGAGGGCCATACGACACCCACGTAGCCCAGCCGCACCCCTGACCCCACCAGCCCCTCGAAGGGTGCGAAGAACCGGTCGTAGAGGCGCGTCGCCGTGGACCGGTCGCTGTTCCAGCCATGGGCGAAGACCAGCAGGTCGGTCGCCTCCATCCGGGACACCGTGCCCTGCGTGACCCGGTCGACGTCCCCTTCGGAGTCGAAGGTCAGCTCCGCGTACGGCCGGACCCCGACCCCGCCCACGACCCCGGTCCCGAATCCGAATCCGCCACCGACGTTCGCCATGACGCCCCCCTTCACGCCGTGCCTCCGGTGCAGTCAGCATCCTGCTGCGGCGCCCGCCCGGCCAGCCCCCCGACGCGGTCGGATCACGGATACAGCAGGTACTTCTCGCGCACCGCCCCGAAGCGCGCCAGCCCCGCCGCCCAGTCGCCCACGACCTCGTCCACGTCCGCCCCCGCGTCCACCAGCGTCCGCACCCGGTCCGAGCCGGTCAGCCGGTCGATCCAGTGGTCCGCGCGCCAGCCGAAGCCGCTCCACACCCGGCGCGCCGTGATCAACAGTCCGATCCCGGCCCGTACCGGGTCGAAGGCCTGGCGGTCGTGCACGATCAGCCGGACCCCGCCGCACACCTTCCCCACGTGCTTGGAGAAGGTCGGAGTGAAGTACGCCTCCCGGAACCACACCCCCGGCAGCCCCAGCCCGTTCGCCGCCTCCGCCCACCGTCGGTCGATCCCCTCCGCGCCGATCACCTCGAAGGGGGTGGTCGTCCCGCGCCCCTCGGAGAGGTTCGTCCCCTCGAACAGGCAGGTACCGGCGTACGCGAGGGCCGTGTCCGGGGTCGGCATGTTCGGGCTCGGCGGCACCCAGGGCAGCCCGGTCTCCCCGAAGAACGACTCCCGCCGCCACCCGGACATCGCCACGGTCCGCAGCTCGACCGGTCGGTCCGTCAGGAACGCGCCGTTGAAGAGCCGGGCCAGTTCCGCCGCCGTCATCCCGTGCGCCAGCGCGATCGGCTCCCGGCCGACGAAGCTCGCGTACGGCCGCTCCAGCACGGGCCCCGCGGCCCGCCGGCCACCCACAGGATTGGGCCGGTCCAGCACCACCACCGTCTTGCCGGCGAGCGCGGCCGCGCGCATACAGTCGTAGAGGGTCCAGATGTAGGTGTAGAAGCGCGCCCCGACGTCCTGGATGTCGAAGACGACGGTGTCGATCCCGGCCGCCGTGAAGACGTCCGCGAGCTTCTGCCCGCTCTTGTCGTACGTGTCGTACACCGGCAGCCCGGTGGCCGGGTCCCGGGAGGCCCCCTCCGAGTCGCCGGCCTGCGCGGTCCCGCGGAAGCCGTGCTCGGGCCCGAACACCGCCACCAGGTCGACCCGTTCGTCCGCGTGCAGCACGTCGACCAGGTGCCGTGCGTCGGCCGTGATCCCGGTCGGGTTGGTGACCACGCCGACCTTCTGTCCGGACAGTACGGCGTACCCGTCCGCGGCGAGCCGCTCGAACCCGGTACGCACCCGCCCGCCCGCCGCAGCGGCCGCGTCCGCGGCGGTGACCCCGCCTGACGCGGTGGCCCCGCCCGCTCCGCCCGCTCCGCCCACTCCCAGCGCACCGGCCGATCCGACGGCCCCCGCCAGCCCCAGCACCCCGCGTCGCGACAGTGTCATCCGACCACGCTAGAGCTCACGCCCCTTTCCTCCTGACATACCGACCGGTTAGTCTGCCCGCCATCCGGCATCCGGCCGCACGAGAGGTGGACCCCGTGAGCGCGTACCAGGACCAGCGAGTCGTCGTCACCGGCGCGGGCGGCGGCATCGGCGCCGCCCTCGCCCACCGCTTCGCGGCCGAGGGCGCCACGGTCGTCGTCAACGACCTCGACCCGGCCAAGGCCGCAGCGGTGGCGGCCGCCATCGGCGCCCGCGCGATCCCCGTGCCGGGCGACGCCTCGGCGATCGTGGCCGAGGCCCGCGAGGCCCTCGGCGGGACGGTCGACATCTACTGCGCCAACGCCGGACTCGCCTCGGGCGGCGACGCCTTCGCCGACGAGTCCGTCTGGGAAGCGGCCTGGGACACCAACGTCATGGCCCACGTCCGCGCCGCCAGGGCGCTGCTGCCGGACTGGCTGGAGCGGGAGAGCGGCCGCTTCGTGTCCACCGTCTCGGCCGCCGGGCTCCTGACCATGATCGGAGCGGCCCCGTACAGTGTCACCAAGCACGGTGCGCTCGCCTTCGCCGAATGGCTCTCGCTGACCTACCGCCACCGCGGGGTCCAGGTCCACGCCATCTGCCCGCAAGGGGTGCGCACCGACATGCTGACCGCCGCGGGCTCGGCGGGCGAACTCGTCCTCGCGCCGACCGCGATCGAGCCGGAAGCGGTCGCGGACGCGCTGTTCGACGGCATGGAGAAAGGCCGGTTCTTGATCCTCCCGCACCGCGAGGTCGCCGATTTCTACGCCGCTCGCGCCACCGAGCCGGACCGCTGGCTGAGCGGCATGAACCACCTCCAGCAGAAATGGGAGACCCGGTGACCGCCTCCCGGTACGCCGCCAAGCCGTGGCTCGGGCTGCTCGCCACGGCCCAGCGGGCGCCCGTCGCGCCGCCGCCCACGGTGCTCCAGGCCTTCCGCGAGGCCGTCGCCCGGGCCCCCGAGCGCACCGCCGTCGCCTACTTCGACGGCCGGATCGACTACGCGGAGGCCGACGCGCTCTCCGACTCGGTCGCCGGCCACCTCGCGGCGCGCGGCGTCCGCCGCGGCGACCGGGTCGCGGTCATGCTGCAGAACACCCCGCACTTCGTGCTCGCCGTCCTCGCGGCGTGGAAGGCCGGGGCCGTCGTCGTCCCGCTCAACCCCATGTACAAGTCCGGCGAGGTCGGGCACATCCTGCGCGACTCGGGGGCCTCCGCACTGGTCTGCGACGGCGGCGCCTGGTCCGCGTACCTGCGCGAGGCGGCGCGGGACAGCGCCGTGCGGACCGTGCTGACCTCCTCGGACCGTGACTTCCAGACGCGCGACGACCCGCGCGTCTTCGGCCCGGCACCGGCCCCGGCAGCGGGTTCGGCCGCGGGTTCGGCCGCGGGGTCCGCCCGGCCCTTCGTGCCCGCCCAGGCGCACGCGCCGGACCGGGAGTCCGAGGCCGGCCCGGGCACCGGCGGTCCCGCCGCCGGGCCCACCGCCGCCGACCTCCTCACCGTGGCCCGCGGCAGGCGCCCCGCGCCGGACGGCCCACCCCTCACCGCCGCCGACACCGCCCTCATCAGCTACACCTCCGGCACCAGCGGCACCCCCAAGGGCGCGATGAACCCGCACGGCGCGCTCACCTACAACGCCGTCCGGCAGGTCACCTCCCACCCCCTGCCCGAGGGAGCCACGTACTTCGCCCTCGCGCCCCTCTTCCACATCACCGGCATGGTCTGCGAGCTCGCCGCCTGCTTCGCCAACGCCGGCACCCTGGTCCTCGCCCACCGCTTCGACGCCGGCGCCGTCCTCGACGCCTTCCTCGAACACCGCCCGGCCTACACCGTCGGCCCGGCCACCGCCTTCATGGCCCTCGCCGCCCACCCCGGCGTCACCCCGGACCACTTCGCCTCGTTCCAGGTGATCTCCTCCGGCGGCGCCCCGCTCCCGCCCGCGCTCGTCGAGCGCCTGCGCACCGCCTTCGGCTTCTACCTCCGCAACGGCTACGGCCTCACCGAGTGCACCGCCCCCTGCGCCAGCGTGCCCACGCACCTCGAAGCCCCTGTCGACCCCGCCTCCGGCACCCTGTCCGTGGGCCTGCCCGGCGCCGACACCGTGGTCCGCATCCTCGACGAGCGGGGAGCCGAGGTGCCCTTCGGCGAGACCGGCGAGATAGCAGTCCGCGGGCCCCAGGTGGTGCCCGGCTACTGGGGTCTGCCCGCGGAGTCCGCCCAGGCCTTCCCCGGCGGCGAACTACGCACCGGCGACGTCGGATTCATGGACCCCGACGGCTGGCTCTACGTCGTCGACCGCAAGAAGGACATGATCAACGCCTCCGGATTCAAGGTCTGGCCGCGGGAGGTCGAGGACGTGCTCTACACCCACCCCGCCGTCCGCGAGGCCGCGGTGGTCGGCGTCCCCGACGCCTACCGCGGGGAGAGCGTGAAGGCGTACGTGAGCCTGCGCCCCGGCACCTCGGTGGAGCCGGCGGAGCTCGCCGCCTACTGCGCCGAGCGCATCGCCGCGTACAAATACCCGCGCCAGGTCGAGATCCTGCCTGTTCTTCCGAAGACGACCAGTGGCAAGATCCTGCGACGGGAACTGCGCGATCGCGGCTGAAAACAGTCGGACGGTCGTACAGCTGGTCGCGGTGACCAGGCAGGAACGAGGAAGGGAAGGTCAGCGCCATGGCGGCACGGACCACGGAACCCGCAGGCACGCACGAGGCCCCGGTACCGCAGCGGCTGCTGGCCGTCGCCACCCGGCTCTTCGCCGAGCGCGGCTACGACCGCACCTCGGTCCAGGAGATCGTCGAGGCGGCCGGTGTCACGAAGGGCGCGCTCTACCACTACTTCGGGTCCAAGGACGACCTGCTGCACGAGGTGTACGCGCGGATGCTGCGCCTCCAGCAGCAGCGCCTGGACGCGGTGGCCGATTCCGACGCGCCCGTCGAGGAACGGCTGCGTGCCGCGGCCGCCGACGTGGTCGTCACGACCATCGAGAACCTCGACGACGCGATGATCTTCTTCCGGTCGATGCACCAGCTCAGCCCGGAGAAGTCCAAGCAGGTACGGGCGGAGCGCCGGCGCTACCACGAGCGCTTCCGGGCGCTGGTCGAGGAGGGCCAACGGACGGGCGTGTTCTCCGACGCCACCCCCGCCGACCTGGTGGTGGACTACCACTTCGGTTCCGTCCACCACCTGTCCACCTGGTACCGCGCGGACGGCCCGCTCACGCCGCAGCAGGTCGCCGACCATCTCGCCGATCTCCTGCTGCGCGCCCTGCGCCCCTAAAGGTTGTTGCGGAAGCCTCTGTTCGGGGCATTCCTCCTGTATGGGTGGGGTGTTGTGCGCTGAGTCGGTGTGGGTGGAGACGTTCACGGGCTTGCGGATGGACCGGTTCGTCAAGCTGGTGAAGGTGGTGCGGGAGCGGGGCGGGAACGGTCCCGGTGGTGGTCGGCCGTGGTGCCTGCCGCTGGCGGACCGGGTCCTGCTGGTGGCGGTGTACTACCGCACGAACCTCACGATGCGGCAGCTCGCCCCGCTGTTCGGGGTCTCCCCGGCCACGGTCTGCAGGGTGATCCAGCGGCTCGGGCCGTTGCTGGCCCTGGAGCCGGCCCCGCGGCCGGTCGCCGATGCGGACCGGTTGTGGATCGTGGACGGCACCCTCATCCCGGTCCGCGACCGGCAGGTCGCCGCCTCCTCCCGCAACTACCGGTTCTCGGCGAACGTGCAGGTCATCATCGACGCCGACACCCGCCTGGTCGTCGCCTCGGCGCGGCCCGCGCCCGGGAACAAGGCCGACGCCCACGTCTGGCGCGAGTCCGGTCTACCCGCGAAGGCGGCGGGCACCACAGTGATCGCGGACGGCGCCTACCTGGGCACCGGGCTGATCGTCCCGCACCGCAAACGTGCTGGACGTCCCCTCCTGCGCGGTCAGGAGGAGGACAACGCCGAACACCGACGGGTCCGTGCCCGCGTCGAGCACACCTTCGCCCGCATGAAGAACTGGAAGATCCTCCGCGACTGCCGCCAGAAAGGAGACGGCCTCCACCACGCCGTCCAGGCCGTCGCCACCATGCACAACCTCGCCATGACACGGTGAACCAGGCAGGTCCACTCACACGCAGACCTGCCCGCACCCAACCTTCTGCAACAACCTTTAAAGGTTGTTGCGGAAGCCTCTGTTCGGGGCATTCCTCCTGTATGGGTGGGGTGTTGTGCGCTGAGTCGGTGTGGGTGGAGACGTTCACGGGCTTGCGGATGGACCGGTTCGTCAAGCTGGTGAAGGTGGTGCGGGAGCGGGGCGGGAACGGTCCCGGTGGTGGTCGGCCGTGGTGCCTGCCGCTGGCGGACCGGGTCCTGCTGGTGGCGGTGTACTACCGCACGAACCTCACGATGCGGCAGCTCGCCCCGCTGTTCGGGGTCTCCCCGGCCACGGTCTGCAGGGTGATCCAGCGGCTCGGGCCGTTGCTGGCCCTGGAGCCGGCCCCGCGGCCGGTCGCCGATGCGGACCGGTTGTGGATCGTGGACGGCACCCTCATCCCGGTCCGCGACCGGCAGGTCGCCGCCTCCTCCCGCAACTACCGGTTCTCGGCGAACGTGCAGGTCATCATCGACGCCGACACCCGCCTGGTCGTCGCCTCGGCGCGGCCCGCGCCCGGGAACAAGGCCGACGCCCACGTCTGGCGCGAGTCCGGTCTACCCGCGAAGGCGGCGGGCACCACAGTGATCGCGGACGGCGCCTACCTGGGCACCGGGCTGATCGTCCCGCACCGCAAACGTGCTGGACGTCCCCTCCTGCGCGGTCAGGAGGAGGACAACGCCGAACACCGACGGGTCCGTGCCCGCGTCGAGCACACCTTCGCCCGCATGAAGAACTGGAAGATCCTCCGCGACTGCCGCCAGAAAGGAGACGGCCTCCACCACGCCGTCCAGGCCGTCGCCACCATGCACAACCTCGCCATGACACGGTGAACCAGGCAGGTCCACTCACACGCAGACCTGCCCGCACCCAACCTTCTGCAACAACCTTTAGGGCATGTCCGCAAAGTCTCGCCTGCCCCGCGGCGCCCGGCACCGCACCTCGCCGCGTTGTCGGGGCGCCCGAGTACGTCCAGTACACGGGCGCCCCTCCGCCTTGCGAGGCACGGCACCGGACGCCGCGGGGCCCGCCCTTCGGGCGGCCGGCGCTACTTTGCGGACACGCCCTAAAGGTTGTTGCAGAAGGTTGGGTGCGGGCAGGTCTGCGTGTGAGTGGACCTGCCTGGTTCACCGTGTCATGGCGAGGTTGTGCATGGTGGCGACGGCCTGGACGGCGTGGTGGAGGCCGTCTCCTTTCTGGCGGCAGTCGCGGAGGATCTTCCAGTTCTTCATGCGGGCGAAGGTGTGCTCGACGCGGGCGCGGACCCGTCGGTGTTCGGCGTTGTCCTCCTCCTGACCGCGCAGGAGGGGACGTCCAGCACGTTTGCGGTGCGGGACGATCAGCCCGGTGCCCAGGTAGGCGCCGTCCGCGATCACTGTGGTGCCCGCCGCCTTCGCGGGTAGACCGGACTCGCGCCAGACGTGGGCGTCGGCCTTGTTCCCGGGCGCGGGCCGCGCCGAGGCGACGACCAGGCGGGTGTCGGCGTCGATGATGACCTGCACGTTCGCCGAGAACCGGTAGTTGCGGGAGGAGGCGGCGACCTGCCGGTCGCGGACCGGGATGAGGGTGCCGTCCACGATCCACAACCGGTCCGCATCGGCGACCGGCCGCGGGGCCGGCTCCAGGGCCAGCAACGGCCCGAGCCGCTGGATCACCCTGCAGACCGTGGCCGGGGAGACCCCGAACAGCGGGGCGAGCTGCCGCATCGTGAGGTTCGTGCGGTAGTACACCGCCACCAGCAGGACCCGGTCCGCCAGCGGCAGGCACCACGGCCGACCACCACCGGGACCGTTCCCGCCCCGCTCCCGCACCACCTTCACCAGCTTGACGAACCGGTCCATCCGCAAGCCCGTGAACGTCTCCACCCACACCGACTCAGCGCACAACACCCCACCCATACAGGAGGAATGCCCAGACCTGAGGCTTCCGCAACAACCTTTAGAGGTTCCCCGGCCCTGGTACGTGATCTCCTGCGGACCCGGAGAGAAGTCCGGCCACGCGACGAGGAGGTGGTCCCCGGATCGAGGACCACCTCCCAGGCGAGCGGTTCGAACCACCCGCGCACCGTGCCCGGGGGTCCGCCCGCCGGCGGACCCCCGGGCACGTCGACTACTCCGCCAGCTTCAGCAGCTTGTTGGCCGTGCCCGCGGACGGGTTGGTGACCGCACCGGACGTGGCCGCCCCCGTCAGCGCCGCGGCCGTCTGGGCCGGAGTCGCGGACGGGTGCCCCGCCAGGTAGACCGCCGCCGCGCCGGCCGCGTGCGGGGCCGCCATGGACGTGCCGGAGATGGTCTTCGTGCCGGTGTCGCTGTCGTTCCAGGTGGACGTGATGTCCGAGCCCGGCGCGTACAGGTCCACCACGGAGCCGAAGTTCGAGAACGAGGACTGCTCGTCGTCGATGGTGCTCGACGCCACCGTGATCGCCTCGGTGACCCGGGACGGCGAGCCCTGACCGGCGTCGGCCGACTCGTTGCCCGCCGCCACGGTGAAGGTGACGCCCGAGGCGACGGCCCGGCGCACCGCCTCGTCGAGGGCCTCGTCGGCGCCGCCGCCCAGGCTCATGTTGGCCACCGAAGCGCCCTTGTGGTTCTGGGTGACCCAGTCGATGCCCGCGACCACCTGCTCGGTGCTGCCGGAGCCGTTGTCGTCCAGCACCCGCACCGCGACGATCTTCGCCTTCTTGGCGACGCCGTGCGAGGTGCCCGCGATGGTGCCGGCCACGTGCGTGCCGTGGCCGTTGCCGTCGTCGGCGCTGTCGTCGTTGTCCACCGCGTCGAAGCCCGACGTCGCACGCCCGCCGAAGTCCTTGTGGGTGGTGCGCACGCCGGTGTCGATGACGTACGCCGTCACGCCCTCGCCGCCACCGTCGGGGTACGTGTACTTCTTGTCGCCCGCCTGAGCGGTCTGGTCGATCCGGTCCAACCCCCAGGAGGGCGGGTTGGTCTGGGTGGCGTTGATGGTGAACTTCTTGTTCTGCACGACCTTGCCGACGGCCGGGTCGGCGGCGAGCCGCTTCGCCTCCGTCTCGCTCATGCCCGCGGCCGAGAAGCCGTTGACCCCGGAGCTGTAGGAGCGCTTCAGCTCGCCCCCGTACTTGCGGGCGAGCTGTTCCTTGTTCGCGGATGCGTCGAGTATGACGACGTAGCTTCCGCTGATCGCGCCGGGCGCGCCGAGGCCGTAGACCGTGCCTTCGGCCGGTGTCGCCGCTCCCGCGAGGGGGGTGGCGAGCAGGGCCACGGCGGCCGCCGTGGCCGCTCCGGTACCGATTGCCGCGTACCGGAAACCGCGCGAGCGCTTGTGAGTTGCCATCTGGAGGGTTCTCCTCGTGTTGACGTTGGGGGCGTCAGACCTTCTGGAGAACCCTCTTCCGATTGACAGGCGCAAATCAAGAACGCTTTGGGGTTCTGGGGTTGTTCAACAAGGTTTCTTAAAGGGTCCCCCGCATCGCCTTCACCTCGCACACAGGTTCACGGGAACTCCCGCACGATTTCCACACGTTCACGGGCGAGCGGTCGCGTACCCCTTCAACTCCCGCCGCGCCAACGACCGCTGGTGCACCTCGTCCGGTCCGTCGGCCAGTCGCAAGGTCCTTGCCGCCGCCCACAGTTCGGCCAACGGGAAGTCCTGGCTCACCCCGCCCGCGCCGTGCAACTGCACCGCGTCGTCCAGGATCCGCACCACCGCCCGAGGGGTCGCGATCTTGATGGCCTGGATCTCGGTGTGCGCGCCCCGGTTGCCGACGGTGTCCATCAGCCAGGCCGTCTTCAGCACCAGCAGCCGCAACTGCTCCACCGTCACCCGGGCGTCGGCGATCCAGTTCTGTACGACGCCCTGGGCGGCCAGCGGCTTGCCGAAGGCGGTACGTTCCACCGCGCGCCGGCACATCAGCTCGATGGCCCGCTCCGCCATGCCGATCAGCCGCATGCAGTGGTGGATGCGGCCCGGGCCGAGCCGGGCCTGGGCGATGGCGAAGCCGGCGCCCTCCTCGCCGATCAGGTTCGCCGCCGGGACCCGGGCACCGTCGAAGACCACCTCGGCGTGGCCGCCGTGGTCGTGGTCCTCGTACCCGTACACCGTCATCGCCCGGCGCACCTCGACCCCGGGGGTGTCGCGCGGCACCAGGATCATCGACTGCTGACGGCGCGGATCGGCGCCCTCCGGGTCGGTCTTGCCCATCACGATGAAGACCTTGCAGTCCGGGTTCATCGCCCCGGAGATGAACCACTTGCGGCCGGTGACCACGTACTCGTCGCCGCCCGCCGAGCGCTCGATCCGCGTCTCGATGTTCGTGGCGTCCGAGGAGGCCACCTCGGGCTCGGTCATCGCGAAGGCGGATCGGATCTCCCCGGCCAGCAGCGGTTCCAACCACTGCTTCCGCTGCTCCTCGTTCCCGAACTGGGCGAGCAGCTCCATGTTCCCGGTGTCCGGGGCCGCGCAGTTGGTGGCCATCGGCGCCAGGTGCGGGCTGCGGCCGGTGATCTCGGCGAGCGGCGCGTACTGGAGGTTCGTGAGCCCCGCGCCGTGCTCGGCGCTGGGGAGGAAGAGGTTCCACAGGCCCTGGCGGCGCGCCTCGGCCTTCAGTTCACCGAAGACGGCGGGGGTGTCCCAGGGCGAGGCCAGCCGTGCGCGCTGCTCGGCGGCGACGGGCTCCGCCGGGTAGACGTACTCCTCCATGAACGCGAGCAGCCGCTCGCGGAGTTCCTCGGTCCGGGCGTCGAATGCGAAATCCATGGGTGCGTGCCTCAGCCTTCCTGGCGGTCCTGGCGGTCCTGGAGAGTGGTCAGTCCGTGCTCGATGAAGACGGGGACCAGCTCGCCGATCCGGTCGAAGCCCTCCCCGACGGTCTGCCCCAGCGTGTAGCGGTAGTGGATGCCCTCGAGGATCACGGCGAGCTTGAACCAGGCGAAGGCCGTGTACCAGGCGATGGCCCCGGTGTCCCGGCCCGAGCGGGCGGCGTACCGCTCGACGAGCTCGGCCGGCGTCGGGTGGCCCGGCGCCCCGCTCGTCGTGCTGACCGGCGACCCGGTCCGGCCCAGGTCCGAGCTGTACATCACCAGCAGCCCGAGGTCGGTCAGTGGATCCCCGAGCGTGGACATCTCCCAGTCCAGCACCGCCCGGACGGTGTCGATGCCGGTCGGGGATCCGCCGATCAGGACGTTGTCGAGCCGGAAGTCCCCGTGCACCACGGTCGGGGCGGGGGAGACGGGGAGCGAGCGGCCGAGCGCGGCGTGCAGCTCGTCGATGCCCGCGAGCTCACGCCCCCGGGAGGCGTCGAGCTGCTTGCCCCAACGGCGCAGCTGCCGGTCCAGGAAGCCCTCGGGCCAGCCGAAGTCACCCAGCCCCACTGCCTCCGGGTCCACCGCGTGGAGGTCCACCAGGGTGTCCACCAGGCCCAGCACCGCCCGCCGGGTCCGCTCCGGGCCGAGCGCGGCGAGCTGCTCGGCCGTCCGGTACGGCACCCCGTCCACGAACTCCATGACGTAGAACGGCGCCCCGAGCACGGTCTCGTCCTCGCACAGGAGCAACGGCTCGGGCACCGGAACGGCCGTGCCGTGCAGTGCCTCGATGACCCGGTGCTCGCGCCGCATGTCGTGCGCGGTGGCCAGTACGTGGCCCAGCGGCGGCCGGCGGACCACCCAGCGGGCGGTCCCGTCCGTGATCTCGTAGGTCAGATTGGACCGGCCGCCCTCGATGAGCCGGCCGCGCAGCGGGCCGGTCACGAGCCCGGGCCGGGCCCGGTCGAGATGACCGCGCAGCCGCTCCAGATCCAGGCCGCGTGGGTCGGCCGGGGCTGAGGTCATGGTGCGCACCTCCGTGCGAGTCGACGAGGGGTGGAGCGACGACGCGTCGAGCGCCGTCGCGAGCCATCATGCCGACCAGTCGGTATGTCGTCCAGAGTGCGGGCGGAAAGAAACTCTCCGCCCGGCTGGATCCGCCGGTGTCAGGCGTGACAGAGGATCGGTGTTCCGCCGTTCATCACGGTCATGTCCGTCAGGACCGCCAGGATGTCCAGTGGTGCGCCCTCCGGCCGGCCGGCCAGTTCCGCGTAGGCCCGGTGCACGTTCGCCACCAGTCGCTCGCTCTCCCGCCAGGCGCCGAACTCGCCGAGATCGGCCTGCCGGGCCACCTCCAGCGGGGACAGCCCCTTCGCCCGCCCCTCCCGGGCGAGCTCGTCCACGTACCGCAGGTAGCGCTCGGTGGCGTCGTAGGCGGAGGGGTCGGTCAGGGGTCCGTGGCCCGGTACGACGGTCTCCGCGTCCAGCGACCGCAGCAGCTCCAGCGCCCGCAGCGAGCCGGCGAGGGAGCCCATCGCGAGGAACGGCGTTCCCCCGGCGAAGATCAGGTCGCCGGTGAACACCACCCGCTGCTCGGGCAGCCACACGACCGAGTCCCCGGTGGTGTGCGCGACGCCGGGGTGGATCACCCGCACCTGCGTATCGCCGACGTGCACGGTCGCCCGGTCGCTGTAGGTGAGGTCCGGCGGGACGATGTCGATCGCGCCGAAGTCCGTGGCCGGCCAGATCAGCTCCAGCTGGTGCCCGGCCGCGAGCTGTTCGGACCGTGCGTGGTCGTGCCCGAGGATCAGCGCTTCGGGGGTGAAGACGCCGTTGCCGTACGTGTGGTCGCCGTGGTGGTGGGTGTTGACCACGGTGCGGGGGAGTGGCACCCCGGCCGCCACGATCGCGGCACGCAGGGCGAGGGCGCGCCGCTCGGTGGCGGCGGTGTCGACGAGCAGGGTCCGACCCCCGTCGGTCACGAATCCGGCGTTGTTGAGGCACCAGCCGCCGTCCGGCTGGACGTAGGCGTACACCCCCGGCGCGGGCTGGACGAGGTACGGCTCTTCGACGGACATCTGCGCTCTCCCCGGGTCGCTGTGACGAACGGTCGGCATCCTGCCGGCCGTCGCCGCCCCGGGGGAGGGCGGGTCCGGTCAGTGGTCGTCGTAGTGTCCGTCGTGCTTCGCGTGCCGGTGCCCGTCGTGCAGGTAGTCCACGTGATCGCCGTGCCGGACGGTCTCGTGTCCGCAGTCCGCGCCGTGCGCGTGGGTGTGACCGTCGTGCGTGGTGTGCCCGCCGGGCTCGCATTCGTCCCAGTGCCCCGAGTGCTCCCGGTGCAGATGGCCGTCGTGGGCGTAGTCGACGTGGTCGCCGTGCGGGACCGCCTGGTGCCCGCAGTCCGCGCCGTGCGTGTGCTGGTGGGTGGGGTGTTCGTGGTGCAGGGTCGTCATGGCGCAGAGGTTAGTGCGCATTGTCGGATATCGCCCGTTGTGTCGCAGTGGCGCGGTGAAGCGCGATCATCACACCGGTCGACGGCTCAGAGGATCACCGTCACCGCGAAGGCCGCCAACGCCACCGTGCACGCCACCACCGCGAGGGCCGCCCGCGGCGCGAGCTGCCGTGGCCGGTCGGCCGCCAGGGCCCGGATCCGCCGGTGGGCCACCCCCAGGAACGCCAGCCAGATCAGCGCGATGGCAGCCGCCCCGGCCAGTTCCAGCGGCGCGCCCGAACCGCGCAACGCCTGCCGTAGCGCCAGCACCGCCACCACCGAGGAGGCCAGCGTCGTACGCCGCCACGCGAGCCGGGTCCGCTCGGGCTGCAGCCCCGCGTCGCGGTCCGTGCCCGAGGTGCTCATGGCCCGGACGTCCAGCCCAGCAGCACGACCACCACCATCGCCACCGCCACCAGCCCCACGCCCAGGCTCAGCAGCACCGGGAAGCGCGACAGCGGCAGGTCCTCGCCCCGCCGCATCGCCCGCTCGCACCGCACCCAGTGGTTCACCGCCCGCAGCGCGCAGGCCGCACCCACCGCGAGCAGCGTGAGGGCCATCCCGACCCGCACCCCCCAGCGCAGGTCCGGCAGGAACTGGTCGACGGCGAAACCGCCGCCCACCAGGGCCAGCGAGGTCCGGATCCAGGCGAGGAAGGTCCGTTCGTTGGCCAGCGAGAAGCGGTAGTCCGGGGTCTCGCCCTCGTCCTTCAGCCGCGAGGGTGCGAACCAGAGGCGCACGTCCTTGACGAAGTCGATCACCCGACAAATCTACAAGCGGGATTCCCGATGCGCGCGCAGCCGCCGGTACGCCTCCAGGCCGTCCGGCACCCAGGCCCACGCCCCGTCGTCCACCCGCCGGTCCAGCTCCTCCTGAGTGAGGTACGTGTGCCAGTCGACCTCCGAGGCCTGCGGGGCCACGGGCAGCTCGCACCGCACCTCGTACACGTACGACCACCAGGCCCCGCCCGGACCCTCGTACAGGAACTTGAACAGCGGCGTCGGCCGCTCCAGACCCCGCACCCCCAGCTCCTCCTCGGCCTCGCGCAGCGCGGCCTGTTCGTAGCTCTCGCCGGTGCCCAGCACCCCGCCCACGAACATGTCGTAGTGCGAGGGGAAGACCAGCTTCGAGGCGGTCCGCCGGTGGACGAAGATCCGCCCCTCCGCGTCCCTGGCCTGCACGAACGCACAGCGGTGCAGCAGCCCCCGGGCATATACCTCGCCCCGCGGGGCCTGCCCCACGACCCGGTCCTCCCGGTCCACCACGTCCAGTACTTCCTCAGCGGCACTCATGCAGGTCATCCAACCACCGCTGTTGACTGGTTACCGCTCCGTAGCCAAGGATCTGCCCCACCACCGACGGAGGACGGGTAACCGCATGACGTACGACGCAGACGTGATCGTGATCGGAGCCGGGCTCGCGGGTCTCGTGGCCACCGCCGAGCTCGTCGACGCGGGCCGCAAGGTCATCCTGCTCGACCAGGAGCCGGAGCAGTCCATCGGCGGCCAGGCGCACTGGTCCTTCGGCGGGCTGTTCTTCGTGGACTCGCCCGAGCAGCGCCGGATGCGGATCAAGGACAGTCACGCCCTCGCCCTCCAGGACTGGCGGGGCACCGCCGGGTTCGACCGCGAGGAGGACGCCTGGCCGCGCCGCTGGGCCGAGGCCTACGTCGACTTCGCGGCCGGCGAGAAGCGCTCCTGGCTGCACGCCCAGGGCGTCCGCTTCTTCCCGGTCGTCGGCTGGGCCGAGCGCGGCGGATACGACGCCAACGGCCACGGGAACTCCGTCCCCCGCTTCCACATCACCTGGGGCACCGGCCCCGGCCTGGTGGAGCCCTTCGAACGCCGGGTCCGGGCCGGTGCGGCCCGCGGCCTGGTCCGGTTCGCGTTCCGCCACCGGGTCACCGGGCTCTCGGCCACGGCCGGCGCGGTGGACACCGTGACGGGCGAGATCCTGGAACCCTCCGACGCCGTACGGGGCTCCGCCAGCAGCCGCGAGGCCACCGGGACGTTCTCGCTGCGGGCCCAAGCCGTGATCGTCACCAGCGGCGGGATCGGCGGCAACCACGACCTCGTCCGCGCACAGTGGCCCGCCCGGCTCGGCACCCCGCCGCAGCGGCTGCTCTCCGGGGTCCCGGCGCACGTCGACGGCCTGATGCTCGGCATCGCGGAGCGGGCGGGCGCCAGCCACATCAACAAGGACCGGATGTGGCACTACACCGAGGGCATCCAGAACTGGGACCCGATCTGGGCCAAGCACGGCATCCGCATCCTGCCCGGCCCCTCCCCGCTGTGGCTGGACGCGACGGGCAAGCGGCTGCCCGTGCCGCTCTTCCCCGGCTTCGACACCCTCGGCACCCTCGACCACATCATGAAGACCGACCACGACCACACCTGGTTCGTGCTCAACGAACGCATCATCGGCAAGGAGTTCGCCCTCTCCGGCTCCGAGCAGAACCCGGACCTCACGGGGAAGTCGGTCCGCGACGTGTTCACCCGCGCCCGCCAGGCCGTACCGGCCCCGGTCCGGGCCTTCATGGACAACGGGGCCGACTTCGTCGTCGAGCGGGACCTGTCCGCCTTGGTCCGCGGGATGAACGCGGTCACGAAGGAGGACCTCCTCGACGAGGCCACCGTCCGCGGCGAGATCGTGGCCCGCGACCGGGAGATCGCCAACCCCTTCACCAAGGACCTCCAGGTCACCGCCATCCACGGCGCCCGCAGGTACCTCGGCGACAAGCTGATCCGTACGGCCGCCCCGCACCGGATCCTGGACCCCAAGGCCGGGCCGCTGATCGCGGTACGGCTGTCGATCCTGACCCGCAAGTCCCTGGGCGGCCTGGAGACCGACCTCTCCTCGCGCGTCCTGACCGCTTCCGGCGAACCGCTCCCGGGCGTCTACGCGGCCGGCGAGGCGGCCGGATTCGGCGGCGGCGGGGTGCACGGCTACCGGGCCCTGGAGGGCACCTTCCTCGGCGGGTGCATCTTCTCGGGCCGGGCGGCGGGCCGCGCCGCGGCGCAGGCGGTCGGCTGAGTCCGGCTCCGGCCCGGGCCCCCGCCGAAGCCGCGCCGGGGGCGTCAGACGAGCCGCTCGGTGACCCGGAACCGTTCCGCGATGACGAGGGTGTCGTCATCGACCGTGAACCCCGGGTCGCCGATCACCGTACGCACCGGTTCGCTGTGCCAGAACTCCTCGTGTGCCGTACGCCATTCGGCCACCGACGTGTACCCCTCGCCCTCGTCGAGCGCGTGCCCCAGTTCCACGTCGGCGAGTCTCAGCACCTCCACGGCCGTGACCTCCACCACTGCCACCCCGCGCTCGGCGGAGTCGACGAGCAGGGACCGCGCGCCGGGCTCCGGCAGCGGCTCCCGCTCGGCCTCGTACTCCGCGAGCAGGCCGGTGGTGCTGGTCTTCGCCCCGCTCAGCACGGCCGCGACCAGCTGGTCGCGCAGGGGTCCGGGGAACCCCAGCAGGTACGGCGGAAGATCGTCATATGCAGTCATAGGGCCACCCTATGGCGCCACCCGTGGCCTGCCGGAACGAATATCGACCACCCAACTGGCACGACCTTCAGAGCAGTTGAAACCCGCCACGCAGTGGACTGGACCTTGACTCGGAGCTGCGCGTACCGCTTTGCTGTGCGTGATCACCAGAGTGCTCAACGGAGTTCCGACCGGATTCCGCACGTACGTCGCAGATCCGAACCGGCTCCACCACCGTTCCTCGTCGTTCCACCGCGATTCTCCGGAGCCCCCACGGGGCTCCACCGGCACGATCTCCGGATCTCGCGGCCCGACCGCGCGCGTGCGCCCTGCGCGCGGGGGAGGCCGCCGCCGACCCGATCCCCGTCCACCCCGCGTCCTGGAGGGAAATCCGCGGATGTCCCCGCCTCCGCCGCCCCTCGGCCGTGCCCGCAAGCGGGACGCCCAGCTCTTCGACCCGGCCCTGTGCGATGCCGAACTCGTCGACGTACGCTCCCAGTTCACCCAGGGCCGCTGGGCTCGGGCCCGTGCCCTCCTCGTCGGCACCGGCGACGACTGGGACCGCCGCGGCCACCGCGTCGTCGTCCTCGCGCAGACCCCGGCGGCCACCGCCTGGGCCCGCGAGTGGCTGCTCGCCGAACCGGACAGCGCCGACGCCGCCACGCTCCTCGCCTGCGCCGCCGTCTTCGCCGCCCTGCGTCAGAAGGGCAGCCCGGCCGCGGCCGAGGAGGCCTGCCGCCGGGCCGCCGCCCTGTTCCCGGCGGACCCGACCCCGTGGCTCGGGCTGCTCCTCCTCTCCCGCGCCTTCGGCGGTGACGAGGAGTTCAGCCGTCACTTCGACCAGGTCCGGGCCCGCCACCGCGAACACCACCACGCCCACCACCTGATGGTCGCCAAACTGGCCGAGCGCGCCCTCGGCTCCGGCCAGGACCCGCTCCACGAGGTCTACGACTTCGCGTCCTGGGCCGCCGAGGAGTCCCCGGCCGACTCCCCGCTCGCCGTGCTCCCCGTCGTCGCGCACGCCGAGCGGTACCGGGTGCTGGCCGCCACGCACGGACACTCGCCCGAGTCGGCCGCCGCCCACTGGGCGGGCCGCCGCGCCCGCCAGGTGCTGCGCGCCGCCTTCGACTGGTGGCTGGAGTGGGAGCGCGACGACCACCCCCGCAACCGCGTCGACCTCAACTTCCTCGCCCACGCCAAACTCTGCGAGGGTCGCCCCGCCGAGGCCGCCGCCCTGTTCCACCGGATCGGCAGCCATGCCACCCGCGCCCCCTGGTCCTATCCGGACCGGGACCCGCAGAAGGCCTTCCTCGCCGCCCGCGGCGTCGCCCTCGGCACCGCCTGACCGCGCCGCCCGAGAACGCCCCACGGACGCCCCCCCCGAGTACCCATCCCCGAGCACCACGCCCCCGAAAGGAACGCCGCCATGCCGACGGGCAGATCCTCCACGCTCCAGGACCCGGCCGAGATCCGTACGTACAAGGGCCAGGACCGGGCCCTGCGCGCCGACCGCCTCGGTACCGCCGGTCTGCTCCTGTCCGTGCTCGCCGCCAGCGCGCCCCTGATGGTCGTCGCAGGTGTCATGCCCACGACCTTCGGGGTCATGGGCATCGTCGGCCAGCCCCTGCTCTTCGTCATCCTCGGCGCCGTCCTCGCGCTCTTCAGCGTCGGCTACGCCGAGATGAGCCGCCACGTCCACAACGCCGGCGCCTTCTACGCGTACATCGCCCGCGGCCTCGGCCCCACCGCCGGCGCGGGCGCCTCCCTCGTCGCCCTCGTCGCGTACAGCGCCATGCAGGTCGGCGTCTTCGGCATCCTCGGCTTCGAGATATCCGGCCTCTTCGCCACCTACCTGGACATCGAACTCGCCTGGTGGATACCGGCCCTGCTCGCCGTCGCCGTCACGGGCGCACTCGGCTGGCTCAAGATCGACCTCAACGCCAAGGTCCTCGGGGTCCTCCTCCTCGTCGAGTGCGTCCTCGTCGTCGTCTTCGACGTCGCCGCCATCACCGAGCCGGCCGCCGAAGGCCTCTCGCTCCACGCCTTCAACCCCGAGACCCTCGGCGGAGCCGGCTTCGGCACCGCCCTCTGCTTCTGCATCGCCGCCTTCGTCGGCTTCGAGCAGTCCCCGGTCTACGCCGAGGAGACCAGCAAGCCGCACATCGTCGTCTCCCGCGTGATGTTCCTCGCCGTCGGCTTCGTCGCCCTCTTCTTCGCCGTCAGCGCCTGGGCCCTCACCGTCGCCACCGGCCCCTCCGAGGTCGTCAAGACCTCCGCCGAGGCCGGCCCCACCCTGCTCTTCCAGCTCACCGAGAGCCGCCTGGGCACCACCTTCACCGACGTCCTGCACGTCCTCTTCGTGACCGGCATGTTCGCGGCCATGCTCAGCTTCCACAACGTGGTCGCCCGCTACGCCTTCGCCATGGGCCGCGAGGGCCTGCTCCCGGCCACCTTCGGGCGCACCAACGCCGGCACCGGCGCCCCCGCCACCGGCTCCCTGCTGCAGACCGGCGTCGCCGCCCTGGTCGTGATCGCCTTCGCGCTCACCGAGGACAAGGCACCCGCCGACCCCACCCTCGCGGTGCAGCCGCCCGACCCCACCACCCCCGTCCTGCACCTGTTCACCTGGATGGGCAGCGTCGGCGCCCTCGGCGTGACCCTTCTCATGGCCGCCGCCTCCTTCGCCGTCATCGCCTTCTTCGTCCGCCGCGGCACCGCCGGCGCCCAGGTCTGGCGCCTCGTCGCGGCCGGCGCCGCCGGTCTCGCCCTGCTCGCCATCGCCGTCTACACCGTCAAGGACTTCGGCGTCCTGGTCGGCGCCGAGAAGGGCTCCGCGCTCAGCTGGGTGCTGCCCGGCATCATCGGCGCCGCCGTCGTGATCGGCCTGGCCTACGGAGCCGTGCTGCGCCGCACCCGCCCCGAGACGCACGCCCGGATCGGCCTCGGGAACGAGGCCTTCCGCCTCGACCAGGCGGCCGAGGACACCCCGGGCGCCTGACCTCGCTTTCCAGCCCCTACGAAGCCCCCGACACCCGTTTCCATGGTCGTCGGGGGCTTCTGCGTGCAGGGGGTGCTTTTGGAGGGGAGTGGAGCCTCATGGTCTCCTGTTGCGACCAAACCACCCGGATCGCAGCACAGGGGACACCACCCAGCTCCCCTGCGCGGCGGCCCGGGTCTGCCTTGTCCCATCCACGAAGGCGAAGTCCCACATGAGTGACCTGAGTGACCGCACCTTGACCGAGGCACCCGCCCCGGCGCCGACCCGCCATGTCGACGCCGGTGACGAGGGCTACAGCAAGGACCTCAAGTCCCGCCACATCAACATGATCGCGATCGGCGGGGCCATAGGCACCGGCCTCTTCCTCGGCGCGGGAGGCCGCCTCGCCGGCGCCGGCCCCTCCCTCGCGATCGCCTACGCGGTCTGCGGAGTCTTCGCCTTCTTCGTCGTCCGGGCACTCGGCGAGCTCGTCCTCTACCGCCCCTCCTCAGGAGCCTTCGTCTCCTACGCCCGTGAGTTCATGGGGGAGAAGGGCGCCTACACCGCCGGCTGGCTGTACTTCCTGAACTGGTCCACGACCACCGTCGCCGACATCACGGCCGCCGCGACCTACGCCCACTTCTGGTCGCTGTTCACCGACGTCCCCCAGTGGGTCCTCGCCTTCATCGCCCTCGCCATCGTGCTCACCGCCAACCTGATCTCGGTGAAGTACTTCGGCGAGATGGAGTTCTGGTTCTCGCTCGTCAAGGTCGCCGCCCTCGTCGTCTTCCTGATCGTCGGCATCTGGCTCGTCGCCACCAGCCACGACATCGACGGCACCACCCCCGGCCTCGCCAACATCACCGACAACGGCGGCCTCTTCCCCGCCGGCGTCCTCCCGATGCTCCTGGTGATCCAGGGCGTCGTCTTCGCGTACGCCTCCGTCGAGCTCTGCGGCGTCGCCGCCGGCGAGACCGAGAACCCCGAGAAGATCATGCCGAAGGCGATCAACTCGATCATGTGGCGCGTGGGCCTCTTCTACGTCGGCTCCGTCGTCCTCCTCGCCCTCCTCCTGCCCTACACGGCCTACAGCTCCGACCAGAGCCCCTTCGTCACCGTCTTCGACAAGCTCGGCGTCCCCGGCGCCGCGGGCATCATGAACCTCGTCGTCCTGACGGCCGCCCTCTCCAGCCTGAACTCCGGCCTCTACTCCACCGGCCGCATCCTGCGCTCGATGTCCCTGTCCGGCTCCGCCCCGAAGTTCACCGGCGTCATGAACAGGGGCAAGGTCCCCTACGGCGGCGTCCTGTTCACCGCCGCGTTCGGCCTGGCCGGCGTCGGACTGAACGCCTTCATGCCCAAGGACGCCTTCGAGCTCGTCCTGAACTTCGCCTCGCTGGGCATCCTCGGCACCTGGGCGATGGTCATGATCTGCTCGCTGTTCTTCTGGCGCCGCGCCCAGCAGGGCCTCGTGGAGCGCCCCTCCTACCGCCTGCCCTGGGCCCCGTACACGCAGATCGTCACCCTGGTCTTCCTGCTCACCGTGCTGGTGCTGATGTGGTGCGACGGCGGCGTCGGCCGCACCACGGTCCTGTTCGTCCCGGTCATCGGCGCCGCCCTGGTCGGCGGCTGGTACCTGGTCCGCGGTCGCGTGGCCGAACTCGCCACCACCCGCCGCTGATCCCCACGACCGCCCTACGAGGCCCCCCGCGCCGGACGCCGTTGCGCGCGGGGGGGCCTCGCACCGTTTCACACCGGTGGTCCCGTCACCGGCTCCCCACGCTGCGCGCGGCGAGGACCGTGACGTCGTCCTCGGCGTCGGTGACCCCCAGCACGGCCAGCACGGTGTCGATGACCTCGTCCAAGGCCCGGTCCACCGGCAGCGGGATGCCCGTGAGCCGGCGCAGCGAGGCGTCGATGTCCTCGCCCCGACGTTCGACCAGCCCGTCGGTGAACAGCATCAGGACACACCCCGGCCTGAGGGGGAAGGACGCGTCCTCGTACCGGCCGTAGCCGGTGCCCAGCGGCGGGCCCACCGGGACCGGCGCCAGGAACGGACCCTCCCCGCGGCCGATGACCATGGCGGGCAGATGCCCGGCGCTCGCGTGCACGCAGGTCCCCGCGGCGTGGTCGACCAGCACCAGCAGACAGGTCGCGACCCGGTCCAGACCGCCCGCAAAGACCACCTGGTCCGCCTCGCACAGGAGGTCCGCCGGCGGATGCCCGGACGCGGCCAGCGCGCGGATCAGGGAGCGGTAGTGGCTCATGGCCACCGCCGCCTCCACCCCGTGGCCCATCACATCGCCCATCACCAGCAGCGTCCGCCCGCCGGGCAGCGCCAGGCAGTCGAACCAGTCACCGCCCACCAGCACACCCGTCCCGGACGGCAGGTAACGGGAGGCCACTTCGAGATCACCGTGCGGGAAGGTGGGCTCCGACAGCAACGCCTGCTGCAGTTCGAGGGCCATCCCCTGCTCCCGGGCGAACCGTTCCGCCTTGGCCAGACTGGTGGCCGCCCGCTCGGCCAGCGTCCGGGCCACGACGACGTCCTCCCGCCCGAAGGCCGGCGAATCCCCGGCCCGCACCAGGGTCAGCGTGCCGATCGGACGGTCCTGGGCGATCAGGGGGACCACGACACCCGAGTGGATCCCCGCCTCCCGGTACGCGGAGACCCGGTCCGCGCTCGGCGCCGCCCGGCTGAAGGCCTCGTCGGAGGAGAAGTTCCCCAGCCACGGCTCGCCGCTCTCCAGACACTGCCGGACCGCCGATCCGGGCTGGTAGTCCACGTACTCCCCGGCCGCGCCGAGCGCCCGCACCCGCGCCGAGAGCTTCCGTACCGAGGTCACCGCGACCCGCCGCAGCCGCAGCGACCCGCCCTCGGGCAGCCTCTCGTCCGGCCCGTCCCGCGGGATGAGCTCCACGCTCGCGGCATCGGCCAGCTCGGGCACCAGGAACCCGGTCAGCTCACGACACGTGGTGTCCACATCGAGGGTGGTGCCGACCCGCACCGCGGCCGTGTCCAGCAGGAGCAGGCGCCGGTTGGTGCGCGACAGCTCCCGCTGCCGCTCCCTGGGAGCGCTGACCTCCAGGCCGATCCCCACCAGCCCCAGCACCCGCCCGTCCTCCTCCAGCCGGTGGTAGGTCCCCCGCCACACCCGTGACTCGTACGGGGAATCGGCCAGGGTGCGGCCCTCCAGGATCAACTCCCGGGGGCGCCCGTCCCGCAGCACCGCGTGGAGCACCTCATCGGGACGCTCGACGTCCGGCAGCGCCTCGTTCAGCGTCCGCCCCAGCAGCGCCTCGGCGGGCAGGCCGTTCATCACGGCCATGTGCGGGCTGACGTACAGATAGCGCAGGTCCGTGTCGAGCAGGGCGATCCCCGCCCGGGCCCCGTCGACGATCTGCCGCAGCAGCCGGTACTCGCGCACCAGCCGGTCCACATCGGACGGATCGCCCGCCAGGGCGGCGGCCACCACCTCGTCCGCGTCCTCGCCGAACAGCGGACGCGGGCCGGCACCCTCAGCCCACATCACGGGACCTCCCTCGGCCGGTCTGCCCCTCCGATGTGGTCCCAACATAACAACAGGGCAGGTCAGGGCGATATCGCGCCGCTCTGACCTGCCCTGTTGCCCTGATCAGGACCGGTGGGCCGACGGCCTGCGGCTCAGGGCCAGCAGGCTCAGGGCAAACATCAGGACACCCAGGGGGACATGGACCGAAGGGACGCGCGCGATGCCCAGGACCACCTGCACCGAGGCGAGCACCAGGAAGCCCGACGAGTACAGGATCGGCCGCGGCGACCCGCCGCCCGGCCGCCACGCCAGGACCGCGGCGATCACGTACAGCATCGTCGCCCCGTACATCACGCGCGCCCCGATGCCGTGCAGCAGCTCGCCGTGGGTCGAGGACAGCAGCATCCCGGCGGTGACCGCCTGGAAGAAGATGCCCAAGGTCTGCAGTGCGACGGCGACCTGCAGGAACGTGAAGGTACGCGGCTTCTCCGTCGTCAGTGTGGCCATGGTGGCGGTCCCCTCTTCTGCCTCACGGCGTTGATCGATAAGGTCTCGGTAGTCCGACGACGTGGGCCCGCGAAATGTGAGGCGAGGCGCCGGGGGACGGACCAGGGGGAGTGGTCGTGAGCATCAGTGCGTCGTCCACGCGGGGCGGTGACCGGTCCGATCCGGACCTGGACGTGATCGTCGGGGAGCGCGGACACCTGACCAACCTCGCCTACCGGCTGCTCGGTTCGCTGGCCGAGGCCGAGGACGCGGTCCAGGAGACCTACGCGCGCTGGTACGCGATGCCGAAGGCCAAGCAGGAGGCCGTCGAGTCTCCCGGCGCCTGGCTGACAACGGTCGCCGGCCGCATCTGCCTGGACCTGCTCGGCTCGGCGCGGGCCCGTCGCGAGCGCTACGTCGGCGAATGGGTCCCCGAGCCGCTGCCCGACCGAGCGGAGTGGATCAGCGGCCCGGCGGGCGGCGGGTCCGGGCCGGTCGACCCGGCCGACCGGGTCACCCTGGACGAGTCGGTCAACATGGCCTTCCTCGTCGTACTGGAGTCGATGACACCGGCCGAACGCGTCGCCTTCGTCCTCCACGACGTCTTCCGCTACCCCTTCGCCGAGATAGCCCAGATCGTCGGCCGCACGCCCGCCGCCTGCCGCCAGCTGGCCACATCGGCCCGCCGACGCGTGAGCGCCGCACGGGTCCCGACGGCCCCGACGGCCGGACAGGCCCCGCTCGTCCGTGACTTCAAGCAGGCATGGGAGGCCAGGGACATCAAGGCCCTCGTCGGTCTGCTGGCCCCCGACGCCGCGATGATCGCCGACGGCGGCGGACTGGTCGGCGCCGCCCTGCGCCCGATCGAAGGCAGCGCGCGCATCGCCGAATACCTGATCCAGATCGCCGACCGGGCACCCGGACTGCGGCTCCTGGAACGCTCGGTCAACGGCCGGCCCGGCCTGGTTGCCCAGCACACCGGGGTCACCGTCACCGTGGCGGCGTTCGAGCTGAGCGGCGATCGCGTCACCCGCATCTGGGCGGTCCGCAATCCGGAGAAGCTCCGCCCCTGGCTGGAGGACGGCCAGGGCTGACCGGCCACCCCGCGCGTCCCCGGTGCCGGGCCGGAACCACCGGCCCCACCGGGGACCCCGAGCACATCACCTCCGGCCCCGGTCCCCTTCCGCTCAGGCAGCGGCCCTGGGCGAGCGGCGCGCTCGAACCTTGGCACCCCGTCGTGCGGCTTGCCCGGCGGGTACGCGGCGTGACTGTTGCCCATCGGCGTGTACCAGGATGCGGGTGGCGTGCGGCGCCTGGAAGGCAACCCGATCGATGGCCGCTCCAACCGCTTCCCCAGCGGCGCCGCGGCCCTGACCGATACGCTCGCGGCCGCGCTGCCCTCGGGCACCCTCCAGCTCGGCACTCCGGTCACCGCGATCCGCGCCATTCCTACGGTCGGCCAGAGCGTAGCCCTCGGGCCCGCCGCCGAACACGAGCAGAGTGTCCCGGTCTGGCATCCCACGCTGGACGGACGTGCACAGTGCCGCTTCATGCGCCCTGACAGCGAGGGCGTCTGGGCCTGCCGCCGCACGGACCTCGGCCACTGCCTTCGGCTCAGCAGCAGACCGAGCTGTTCGCCGCCGTCGCCGAGTGCGCCTGGAATCTCCGCGACGAGTTCGGGCTGGACGGACAGGTACCGCGACGGCACGGAAGGCGGCTCCACCGCGTTGATCGGTGGAGCCGCCTTACTGCTGCCGGATGCGCCGCGTCCCTGGCGCCGGCGTTTCCCGGTCCGCCCGTTGATCCCGACGATCCGGCACGCTTCCGTGTTGCTCACGCCCTGCTGCATGGGCCGGAACTATGCCGCCCGCTCGGCGGTGAGCTTCTTCCGTCCCTGCGGCTGCCGGTCCTCACGGATCTCGAAGTCCATGCCACCCCTTGAGCTGGGGTGTGTTGCAACGACTCCCAGAACCTAAGGAAGTCTCCGGGGCCTTCCGCTGTCGCCCTGCGCCGGAAGGGCCGCACGGCGGTCGTGCGTGGGAGCTCAGTGCGGCCCGAGCACACCTACTTCAGAGATGTGAATTCGTGCCTCTCCTCGCTCGTCTCCCGCCACAGAACGGTGGCCCCGTCGATCGTGCCGGTCCAGAGCGATCCGAAGCATCCGGGGCCGAACTTCAGCTGGATCGTCGTCGCCCCCTGCCCCCCGTCGAATGACCTCCAGCTACCGGCCCCCGGGTCCGGGACCCCCGCGCCGCAGTCGACCTTGCCGAAGTCGACACCCTTGGATTCGAAGGAACCGTCCTCCTTCAGGGTGACTTCGGCCCCGTTGCCGCTCCACGTGCGGGCGAGTGAACCCTGGTCCACCAGAACTCCCTTCGGGTACCCCATCCCACCGGCCTCAAGGGTCGCGCACGAGGCGACGGCAGGCACGGAGAGGGCCAGGAACAGTGCGGCCAGTCGGATCCGTTTGGTCATGGTCATTATTTCGCCGACGCTCCGTAGTTGTAGTTCCGTGGGACGACGACCCTAAAGACGATCTTCTGCGCCTGTCCCTGCCCGAAGCCCAACACTCCTCCACGGTCGAGATTCCTCTCCACCCAATGCTGGGACGGAGTCTCGTACCCCGTCGCGTAGTGCGAGAAGGACGAGATGGTCATGGGGTTGGTGATGGTGATGCGCGCCTGGACACCGTTCAAGCCTTCACGGAGTATCTCGTACTTGGTGGTGTAGGAACCGAGGACGGCCGTGGCCAGTTTGGCGTCGTCGTGCGTGGAGATCGCGGCGAGATCGTCCCGGAGCTGACTCGTCTGACCCGAGCCGTCCTTGTCTCCGATGTAGTTCTTCTGCAATTCACCGGACCGCTGCCCCGCTCCGTAGAACAGGTTCCCGATCTGGTACCGGTGCGCCGCGGTGAGGTCGGACTTCAGCACGTCCTGGACCACCGGGCTGTTTTCCCCGTAGGTCATTTCGGGCGACAGCATTCCCAGGGCCCAGCGAGCCGCCACGCCCAGGATCGGTCCCTGGTCCTCACCTCCGAGCACGGCGTCCTCGGGATTGCACGCCAGGATCGGGTCGAACTGGCAGGAACGCTCCTTCGAGTACTCGGGGGCGGCAATGGTGGGTGGGATGTAGGGGAGTGGCGTGATGACGCTGACGAAGGGTCCGGGCTTGCCGGAACCGCCGTTGCCCCCCTTGCCGCCACCGCCGCCACCGCCACCGCCGCCACCGCCACCGCCGCCACCGCCGCCACCGCCGCCGCCGCCGTCGTCGACGTCCTCGATGTAATCGCCGTTGGTCAAGCCGCCGCCACCGCAGTAGCCGTAGCTGCCGCAGCTCTCGAGGCCCGTCGGGTCGCTGAAGGTGAGCGGGCTGTTGTTCGCGTAGCTGTAGCCGTTGAGGGACTGGTGCTGGTCGAGGCTCAGTACGGGGTCGACGCTGATGAACTGGCCGAGGGCCGCGTCGTACTCGCGTGCGCCGATGTGGGTCAGGTTCGTGCCGGTGTCCTCCGGCTTGTCGAGGAACCGCTTGTCGTCCGGCCAGTTGGCGGCCGCCGGTCCGCGTGCGGAGCCGAAGGGGGTGGTGTAGCGCTTGGACACCGCCTGGGTGTCGTCGGCGGAGACGGCCAGGGACGAGGTGCCGTGGGCGTCGGCCGCGACGAAGGACAGCTTGGCGGTGCCGGATTCGTTGGTCAGTACCCCGACCTTGACGGCCGCGAGGCTGTAGGAGCGGACGGCCCACTTCTTGGCACCCTTGAGGTGCACCTCGTTGGATCCCGCGTAGAGGACGGTCTCGCCCGCCGGGTCGCGGCGGATGAGGAGTTCGCCGTCGGCGTCGTAGACGTAGTCGGTGGCGGTGGCGCCCTCCGTGGTCTTGGTGAGCTTGCCCTCCGGACCCCAGTTCAGGGTCTGGGAGGTGGCGCTGCCGGGGGTTTCGGCGCGCTTGGTGGTGTTGCCGGTCGCGTCGTAGGTGTACTGCGGGGTGACGCCGGCGCAGGTGCCGCCGGTGGTGGTGGCCGCCACGGCGTGCGGTCGGGCCGGGTCGTAGCAGTAGGTGCGGGTCTGCGCGGTGCCGGTGTTGGTCTTCTCCGTGGCCCGCTGCCCGGACGCGGTGTAGGTGTAGCTGTTCCAGTACGGGGCCGCGCCGTCGAGGTTGGCGGCGGTTCGACCGGTGCTGGCGCAGTCCGCGGTCTTCGGGGTCCAGGCCTCGGTCAGACGACGCTGGGCGTCGTAGGTGAAGCACTGGTTGTCGGCCTTGGCGAAGCCGCTGAGCGGGGCCGAGTCGAAGATCGACAGGACGTTGCCGGCCTGGTCGTATTTGTAGGTCAGTTCCTGCAGCATGCCGTTGTGGGTCTGGTCGTTGACCGTGGACTTCAGCAGACGGCGGGTGCCCTCCTCGTAGGTGTTGCCGATGAACGTCTTGCGGACACCGGCGGCCGCGGAACGGGCCAGGGTCAGCTGCTCGAGCTCACCGATCGGGGAGTACGCCACGTCCTGGACGTAGTCCGTGGTACCGGAAAGCCCCTTCGGCAAGCCGAAGTTGTTGTAGTTGACCTGGAGGGTCTCTGCGGGCAGACCGGCGGCCGCCGGTGCTGCCACTGTGTTCGACGTCCCGTCGAGCCGGTAGGTCAACGTCGTGTCGGTGGTGGCCGCGATGGCGCCCGAGGTGACGAGCGGGTCGTCGGAGGGCAGGGTCAACCGGGTCGTCGTGGGACGGCCCAGGGTGTCGTAGGCGGTGACGGAGTTGGTGTACGCCTTGCCCGTGAGGCCGCCCTCGTAACGGGTGGAGGCAGTGGGAGCCCCCTTGCGGACGCTGTCGTAGGTCCATGCCGCGAGCTGGTTGGCGTCGGACTTCGGCGACTTCCACAGACCGGACTTGCGACCGAGCTCGTCGTAGGCGTACTGCAGGACCGTGTTGCGGGAGTCCTTCGTGGTGGCGATCTGGTCGAGCGCGGTGTAGGTGGTGGTACCGGTGCCCTTGTCGGGGTCCGTCGCGCTGGTGGTCCTGCCGAAGAGGTCGTAGGCGTACGTCCACTTGGCGTTGTCCGGACCGGTGGTCGTGGCCTGCTTGCCGTCGACCGTGTACGTCTGCTTCACGCTGGTGTACGGGGTACCGGGTGCGGTTCCGCCGTAGGCGGGGTCGTTCGGCGTGATCCCCGAGTAGGTCCGGGTCTCGACGGTCCGTCCCAGTGCATCGGTGATCGTGCGGGTCGCGGTGCCGCCCTGGACGGCCGTGGTGGCGGTCGAGTCACCGGTGTAGCTGGTGGTGGTGGACTGCTTCTGCACTCCGTGGACGAGGAGCGAGGAAGTGATCGGTCGGCCGAGGCCGTCGAAGACG
Organism: Streptomyces virginiae; assembly: GCF_041432505.1. Classification (GTDB taxonomy): domain Bacteria; phylum Actinomycetota; class Actinomycetes; order Streptomycetales; family Streptomycetaceae; genus Streptomyces; species Streptomyces virginiae_A. Next base: position 2,167,307 of record NZ_CP107871.1, on the reverse strand, counting down.
GTCGCCGTCTGTGACGGCGTGCTGCCGTACTCGGCGCGGGCGTAGACGCCCTCCGGCCCCTTGTCCTTGTCCCAGATGTCGGCGTACGACTCGTAGGCCAGGCCGCGGGAGTCGTAGCGGGTGTCGGTCAGGATGCGGCCGCCGTTCGGCGACGGGGTCTGCGTCTGCAGCGGGCGGAGCAGTGCGTCGGCGATCGTGTAGGCCGTCTTGTAGGTCGTCCCGTCGGCCGTCAGCGTGCTGACCGAGGTCCACGGCTGCTTGCCGCGTTCCAGGAGGTAGTCGTACTTGGCGTTCGGGGACTGCGACTGGCCGCGGTTGGGCAGCCAGGTGGCGGTCACGCGGCCGAGGCCGTCGTAGGTGTGGAAGGTCGAGGCCATGTTGGCGTCGATGGATCGCACGGTCGAGCCGCGCACGTCCACATAACTGTACTTCTTGTGCTGCTGCCCGTTCGAGGCGAGCTTCGGCTCGGTGACCACTGTGACTTCCAGCGGGCCCGCGGCTGCGGGTGTGTAGCTGGTCGTCGTCGTGTTCCCGGCTGTGTCGCTGACGGTCAGCGGACGCCCGAGCTTGGCGGCGGCCGTGTCGTAGGTGGTCTTGGTGACGGTCTGCCAACCGGCTGCGCCGGCCGGGTTGCGGTCCGCGGCACCGGCCGCCGCCGGGTAGGCCTGGGCCCGCCCGGTCCACGTCGCCAGTCCCAGGGTCGGGGTCTGGTTCGCCGTCCAACCGGTTGCGGCGTTGTCGTCGTACACGGTGGCTTGGTCCGACAGCACGTCGCCGCGGGTCGCCGAGTTGGCGGGCAGGGTCAGCTTGTCGTCGGTGAGAGAGCACTCCGCGCCGACCGTGCGGACGCGGGAAGGCAGGCCGGAGATGCCCTTGGCGTCGTTGCGGGCGTACCAGGTACGGGTGCAGGTCTCGTCGCCGGTCTTCGCGGTGTCACCGGCCGACGAGATCGACGTCGGCAGGCCGTAGGCGTCGTAGGCGGTATCGGTACGGGTGGTCCGCCAGGTGTTGGAGCCCGTCAGGAACGTGTGCTTGTACGCGCTCTGCGGGCGGACGAAGAAGGCCTTGGTGTTGGCGTACGACTTCTGCTGGCTCGCGGTCTCCTTGCTCCACGGGTCCGTGACGGACACTGAGAGCGGGGTGTTCCCGTCGTAGGTGATCTGCTGGCGCTGGAAGCCGGCGTACTGGTCGTCGTCGTTGATGTCGGGGATGGTCAGGCCCGGCACGGGTACGGCCGCGACAGTGGTGGTGCGGGTGGCGGTCGTGCCCTTGCGGGCGTCGCCGCGCATGCCCTGCATGAAGACCTTCACGGTCTTCGAGCGGGTCTTGCCGACGGCTCCGGTGTAGGCGGTGACCTTGCCGTAGCCGCGCCAGTCGGACCAGGTGCGCTCGTCCTCGGGGGTCAGCGGGTCGTCGTTGTGGTGCCAGCCCGGGTTCGCGTACTCGTAGGCGTTCTCGACGAGGTCGTTCTGCCCGGCCGGGTCGGCGATGGTGACCGCCGTGACGTTGTACTTGTGGAACCAGTCGAGCTTGGGGTCACCGCCGTTGATCGGCCAGTACACCGGGTAGCAGGACAGCGAGTTGTCATCCTCCGCCACCGGCATCTTGGAGCCGCGCACGCACTGCGGGTCGGAGAGAGTGACCGTGGTGATGGCGCCCGTCTCGGACGTGATCGTATTGATGCGGGGGCGGTTGAGCGGGACGATGTTGTCCCCGTCGATGTCCACCCGGTTCGGCTTCATGTGGTAGGTGAAGTCGACCGGCGGGACGTCGACCGTACCGCCGTTCTTGCCCGTGCGCTTGATGGACTTCAGGACCAGGGACTGGTCGCTGGTGTCACCGAGGTCGCCCGGGTCCAGGTACTCCTGTGTCAGGTCGAAGGTGTCCACCGGGGCGTAGTTGTCCGGCTCCAGGGCCGTGGACCACGCGAAGGTGTTGATCGCCGTCATTCGCTTGCGGGTGAAGAAGGCGGGTCCGGACGCCCGGCAGTCGGTTTCGCTCGCCGAGCAGATCGAGTCGAAGGGGACGTCGGGCCAGTTGTCCGAGGTGTCCTTCGTCAGGTTGGTGCAGCTCGCTGCGAAGCACCGCTCCTTGTAGTCGAAGGTGACCTTGTGGGAGGGCCTGCCGGTGAAGAGTGAGTCCGCGCGCTGGCCGTATCGGATCTCGGAGAGAGTGCCGCCGCGCGTGTAGGGCAGCAGTTTGGTCTTGTCGCCGTTCTTCGCGTAGTCGTTCGTCTCCGCGGCGTACCAGTAGGTGGCGGCGTTGCCGTGAACGTCCTGCACCATGTCCACGTTCCAGCGCCAGGCCTGGGTCTCGTGGCGGCCGGCGAAGGTCGAGCCCTTGCCGTAGCCGGGCTCGCCGGAATCGTCGCCGAAGACCGGGACGCTCCAGGTGGAGTTGGTGCGCTCGGAGCCCGCACCTGGGAGCTTGTTCAGGCCGAAGGTGTAGGTCGTACCGTCACCGGTGACCACCTTCCAGTACTCGCCGTCGTTGTCGCCGTTGTCCGCGCCCGTCCCCCAGGTCACCTGGGAGGCGTCGTCGTCCTTCAGACGCCACTTGCCCGTCGCGTCGTCCTTGACCAGCTCGCTGGACTTGCCGTTCAGGACGAGCGAGGCATTCTCGTACTTCCAGCACAGGTCGAACTTGTCATCCTGTCCGTCGTCGTCGCACGAGGCGTACTTGCGCTCGATGTACGAGGAGGTCAGGTCGAAGCCCTCGCCGACCTGCGAGCCCTGGTTGTTGGAGTTCGCGGTCCGGCCGTCGACGTTCCCCGAACTGTACGAGAGCGACAGCGAAGGCGTGGGACCCGCCACGGCGGCCGGAACCGTCAACGGATAGGACCAGGCGAACGCCCCGGACGCGGCTCCCGACTCCCAGCTGGAGGAGGCCGAGAGCGGGGTTGCCGCGAAGTCGCCCCCGCCCTGGGGCGAGGCCGTTTCCGTCGCCATCACGGCGAAGACCGCCGGAGCCTCGGCCGCCGGGGCCTTGGTCTTGCCGGTGGTCTTGGCGGTGGTCGTGGTTCCGGCGGGGAGCGAGGTGACGTCGGCCGTCACCGTGCGGTTCTTGATGTCGTTGGCCGAGGGCAGCGGGGTGGTCTTTCGGCACTCCGCCTTCTCGGGCGTCGTCAGCGCACAGGCGGGCAGGCTGACCAGCCCCAAGCGGGTGGACCAGCTGCCACCGACCGCCGAGGCGAAGGAGCCGTAATCGACGGTCAGCTGCGCCGGCCCGTTGGTGGGACCGGTGGCCGAGAAGAGCACGCCGGTGATCCCGGCCTTCTCGGCCGCCTTCTGGTCGAGGACCTTGACGGTCGACTTCCCGACCGCTCCCTCCGGAGCCGCGGCGGGCGCCGCCGGCCCCTTGGGTACGGACGGATTGAGCAGCGGGCTCTTGACCCGAGCCGTGGACCGTACGTCGACCAGCGGGCGCGAGCCCGACCGTAGGGCCGAACCCTCCAGCGTGGCCGCCTTCGGCCAGTCGGCCTTGGCCTCGGCGCGGGCCCGGTTCGCCTGGACCTTGTTCTCGGCCTGGTTCCTGGCCACCAACTCCCGGGCTTCCTTGGCGCCCTGGGCGTTGACGGCCCGGACCTTGGCGTCCTTGTGCTTGGCGATCTTCGGGGCGCCGGGGAGGTCGGCGGCCTGCGCTGTCGGGGTGATGGCCCCCGGCACCGTGAGGGCCAGGGCCAGTGCGGCCGCCAGCGGCAGCCGGCGGCGGATTGTTCCGCCTGGTGGTCGGATGGACACGAATGCTCCATGGGGATGTGGGTTTTGGGTACGGGTGAGGCCGTGGCCGCCCCTGTGCGGGGCGGCCACGGCAAATCGGTGGTGGAGCCGGAGGGTCAGCTACCGGAGCCGAAGACGGTGTCCGTGACCTGCTGGGCGTCCTTCATCGCGCCGGACCACAGGCGCATGTCCCTGATCTGGCCGGGCAGGAAGTTGCCCCAGGCGCTGTTGGTGAAGCCCTTGCCCACGGCGAGCTCGCCGCTGCCGACGCCGGCCGTGTAGGCCTTGGGCTGGGCCTGGCGGGCCGCGCCCACGTAGAGGGTGATGGTGCCGTCCTGAGCGTTGTGGACACCGGTCACCTGGACGCCCGCGTTGAGCGCGGCCGGGCTGTCGCCGGCCACCGAGGTCCCGGTGCCGTCGGCCGTCAGGCGGCCGAAGTGCCAACTGCCCTCGACGAAGTCGAGCATCTTGGTCGGGTCCTGCTCGTCCGGCTCCTGGCGGATGCCGGTCTTCTCGAACCACAGGCTCCAGGAGGAACCGGTGGCCGTGCGCTGGCCGATGACCTGGGCCTTGTAGCCGTTCGGTTTGGCGAGGAGGGCGGTGTTGTCGAGCTTCGCCTCGGCCGTCACCGTGAACGAACCCGTGTCGTCGACGACCGGACCCGCGACGGTGGCCGCCTGGGTGGAGCCGTTCAGGACGAGGGCGCCACCCGTGACGGGCGTACCGGTGGTCGCGGTCAGGGCGCGGCCGTTGCCGGACTTGTCGGCGAAGGCTGGGCCGGCCGTGGTGAGGTCCCAGACTCCGGCCAGGTCGACGGCGGACTTGCCGGTCGCCGGGTCGAAGAGCGAGGAGTCCTGATTGACCTCGACGGCGCTCTTCTCGTCCTGCCAGACCGTGACCTCGTCGATCCGGCCCGGGAGCTGTTCCGTCCAGGCGGCGGACTGCTTGGCGGCACCGATTGCCATGACTCCGGTGGAGGCGATGGGGTTGGTGACGGTCATCTGGCCCTGGAGCCGCCCGTTGACGTACAGCTTCGCGAGGTCGGTGGACTCGCTGTACGTGGCGGCGACGTGGGTCCACACCCCGGCCTGCGCCGGGTTCGGACCGGTGAGCCGGCTGATCGCGCCGGTACCGCCTGCCGTGTCGTCCGTGGCCATCTGCATCGACCACGGCTGGCCGGCGGCGGCGGTGATGGCGACACCGCTGAAGTTCTTGCCGCTCTGGGCCAGCAGGGAGAAGGTGCCGTCCGTGCGATCCAGGCGGACCCAGCCGGCCACGGTGAAGGAGCTACGGGTGTCGAACACCGGCTTGTCGCTGTTCGCGTACTGGCCGTTCGTGAGCTGGAGCGCGCGGTCCTCGTGCGGGGTGGGCGTCTGCACCCAGCCCCGTCGGCCGGTTGCGGGGCGCTGGGCTCCGGCGGCGAGGTACATGTTGTTCCTGAGCGCCGGGTCGGTGGTCGACGTGTCGATGGCCTGGCCGGAGGCCTCGTCGAAGGTCCAGTGGCCGATCGGGTCGGGGCCCTCCTTGACCACGAAGTCGACGATCTTCGTCGCGCCCCAGCGGCCCACGGCGTCCTTGGCCTTCACGCTCAGCTTCGTCGTCCCCGACAGCGGCGGAGTGATCGAGACGGTCGGGTTCGAGCCGGCGATCTCGGTCCATGTGGTGTCCGTGGACAGCTTGTACTGGAAGGCCGTGGCTGTGTCGCCGGCGGCCGGAGCGAAGGTGAACCGACCCGCCTGGCCGGGCTTGCCGGCCGCCGTGCACGCGGTGCTGGTGCACTGGCTGTACGGAGCTCCGAAGGTGACCGTCGGGGCCTTGGGGGCACTGGAGTCGACCTTGAAGTAGCAGTCCGCGCTGGGAGCGCTGGTTCGTTCGTTGCCGTCCGCGTACGACCGGGTCCAGGTCCGGAAGCGGTACTGGGCGCCGTCCGTCAGCGTGGCGGGCGGGTCACTGGTGACCTTGACGTTGTCCCCCACGAATCCCGAGGACGGCCGACTGATGTAGTCGGTGTCGGCCGCCGTGGCCTTGACCGGGGTCCAGGTGCCGTTGGTCTCCTTCTTCTCGGTCTGCATGAGGATCCGCAGCTGGGCGCCGGACTCGCCGCCCCACACGGTCTCGGTGATCGCGGTCATGGCCGGCGTCGGGTCGGAGACGATCGACGGCTTGGCCGGGTCGTTCGAGCAGATCTCCCCCGCGCCCGTGACCAGGCCGACGTAGATGGGCATGTTGGGCTTGCCGATGTAGTCGACGGACAGGACCGCGTCGTTGCGGAAGCGCTTCCACGCGGCGGTGTCCGACTCGTCCTCGGCCCTCAGCTCCAGGTTCAGACGGTTGTAGCGGCCGTTGGCGAAGTCGCGGACGGTGGGGGTGAGGTTCTCGTCCGGCTCCTCAGGAAGGTTGTCCGAGAATTCGACGGGTGCGGCGGGCGAGTTGGGATCGCATGCGGAGCCGCGGCCGGCGGACAGCCAGCGGTCGCCCATGAGGTCGGCGTAGTTGGGCTTGTTGCCCCAGGTCGTCGAGGGGGAGATCTCCCCGTCCATGCGGACCAGCCAGACATTGCGCAGGTCGCATTGGAAGGCCCACGGCTCGGTGACGCGGAAGCGGGCGTTCAGGACTTCCTTGCCGACGAGCTTGTTCGGCGAGAACTCGAAGTAGAGGCGCTGTACGTAGCCCGGGCCGCAGTAGTAGCCGTTCCAGGAGCCGCACTTGCCCATGCCTTTGCCTTGGCCGTCGCTGCCGTTGTCCCAGTTCCAGAAGGAGACGCCGTCGTTGCGGAGCGCGGTGTGCTCGGTGCCGTCGTCGAGGGCGACGGAGGGGTCGATGTACAGGGGGAAGGCCGCGGGGTCCTTCTGCTTCAGCAGCGAGGAGTCCGGTACGACGGCCAGCGAGTCGGCATCGACCTCGACGGGCATGTTCGCGGCCCCGGAGCCGAGGGCCGGACCGTCGGCGGGACGGCTGCCGGGCTCCGTGCCGAGAGGCGCCTTGGGTAGTGCGCCGCCCTCGCTCTTGACCGCGGCCATCTTCGCCTTCGGAGACATGGCCGGCGAGGTGGCCACGCCCTTCGAGTCCCACATCAGGGCCGGGGGCGCCTTGAACACCGGCTTGCCGTTGGCGTCCGTGGCGGACAGCCCGCCGTCCTTGGTGGAGTTGAGGCGAACGTCCTTCGCCTCGAGGTCGAACTCGACACGCTGGAGCTTCGGGTTCGTCGCCGCCTCCGGCGTCTTGACCACGAGGACCTCGCGGAACCCCTTCAAGGTCGCAGTCATCCGCAGGTCGACCCCGGGCAGCACCTCCTGGTACACGGCGCTGTCACCGTCGAGCACGGGCTTGGGCAGCTTGCCCCCCTGCCAGCCCAGGGACATCGTCCGTCCGCCGTGCTCGATGGTGACCAGACTCGAATCGCCGCCGCCCGAGAACCCGACCGAGGCCAGGGCGGCCTTCGGGCCCACGGTGCCGTCCGGGCGGACCTGCAGCATGGCGTCGGGAGCGACCCAGCCGGCGCCGTCCTTCGCCTTGACCCGGACCGGCACGGCCGAGGTGTCCAGGCGGAAGGACTTGCCGTCCGGATTCGCGTACGTCGTCGTGGACTCGGTCCGTTCGCCGAGCACCTCGACGGGCTTGCCCGATGCGGCTGCCGCTTTGAGCGCCTTTTCGCCCTCGTTGACCGGCAGCGCATCTGCAACGGCGGCTACCGGCGTGTACACCGAAGCGACACTCATCAGCATGGCCAGGCCGAGCGTGGTCGCCACGGCATGGCAAAGCCGCCGACCAAGGGTTGCAGACATTTTCTCCCATTTCATATGGCGCGGAGATCTCCCCGGGCGCCGCGCCACGCCCTCACCGGCTATGGCAGTTGAACGTGAAATCGCAAGGTGCTCGATCCGAACCGGTCCGCTTGTTTTCGACGGGCAATCGACCGGGGCTTTCCTGACGGAATACCGGAGTGCTCAGCGAATGCCCGGCCCGTCGCCGGCGGCGCCGTCCGACAGACGCCAGGCGATGAGCTCGGGTGCGCGCTCAAGGGCGCGCAGACACGCTGCGCGAGCGGTGAGCATGGCCTCGGCTTCCGAGTTGGCGAGGGAGAAGAGAACCAGATCGATGCGATCGTCTCCCGCATCCGCCGTTGCGGTCACGTGCTCGATGCCGTCCGCAGGAGCAAAGTGGGCCGTAAGCAGGTCCCTGACATCGTTCGGGGCTGTGACTGATCCACAGGAGCCGAGCAATTTGAATGTGATCATATACATGGCGACTTCCGGCGGGTTTGCCTTTCTCGCTCTGCATCGAAAAGCGAAGCTACGGGTGGGCGATACCGTCTCGCGGCGCGCTCCATCCGTAGCCATCGCCGGCCAGCACTTGGTGCGTGCTGCTCCACCCGAAACCGTCGCCCGCAGTCGTGTGCCGCGTTTCCGAGAGGCCGAGAACGAACACACCGGATCCGATGGCGGCGAGGAGTGCGGCGGGCACGAGCAGGCGTGCGGCAACGTAGGACATGAAGAACTCAACCCCAATAGGCGTGCTGGCCGACGGATTCATCTCATCTCCCCCATTCAGGGAAATGCCGTGTGCGATGGAGCAAGCCTGTCCGCGCCGTGGGCCGGTGTCACTAGCAAGCGAGTGGCGTCAAGGCGCCTGGCGCCTTGACGCCACCTGGGTCCTGTCCGCAGCCGAACCACGCCAGGCTCGAGCGTCAGGAGCGGAAGCGGTCGCCGGACGAAGCGGCGGGCGGCGGGCGGCGGGCGGCGGGGAGGTGCTTAGGCGGGTCAAGCGGTTCGCGTCATGGCGTCGGTGCGGCAGCACGCAGCCACCCGTACCGATACGCACCGCTCCCCCCCCCGAACAGTGGGTATGCATCGCAAATCGGTCGATCCGCCGGCCCGCGATTTTCTCCACCCACACCGCCTCAGCCGGCAAAACTCCACCTTTCAGGAAAAACCGCCTCCGAAAATTGCCTGCAACATCCTTTACGATCAAGGCTTCGTATCTGGGGGGATCTCATGTTGCAGTGGCTGGGCTTGTCTGCCCACGCAGAAGCTGTTTATCGGGCGATGCTCGAGCGACCTGACCACGGGGTGGCCGCCCTCGTCGCGGACACCGGACTGGACGAGCAGGCGACACGGAGCGCCCTCGACGAACTCGCCCGCCTCGCCCTGCTCAAACCGTCGGGCCAGACCGGGGCCGGCCTCCGCCCGGTCAGCCCCGAAATCGGACTCGCCACGCTGCTGGCCTCCGCCGAGGCGGAGATCGCTGAACGCCAGGCCCAGGTGGAAAGCGCCCGGGCGGAGATAGCGGCCATCGCCGCCGCCCACCTCGGCACGAGACTGTCCGACAGCGCCACCCGGCTCGAAGGCCTCGACGCGATCCGCACAAGACTGGAACAACTCCAGCGGACCACCCACTTCGAATGCCTGTCGCTGAACCCCGGCGGCGCCCACCGCCCGGACGCCCGCAGCGCCGCCACTCCGCTCAACGAAGAGGCCCTGCGCCGCGGAGTCGTCATCCGAGCCGTGTGCCGCGACAGCTTCCGCAATGACCCCGACACCCTCGCGTACGCCCGATGGCTGACGGAGCACGGTGGTCAGATGCGCACCGTACCCACCGTGCCCATACAAATGATCATCATTGACCGCCGTGTCTCCATCATTCCCGTCGATCCCGAGAACCCCCGCGCGGGCGCACTCGAAATCCTCAGCCCGGGCATCGTCACCGCCCTCCGTGCGCTGTTCGAGCAGTGCTGGTCCGCAGGTACACCCTTCGGGGCGCCTCCTCGCCCCGACTCCAACGGCTGCACCCCCACGGAACGAGCGCTCCTGGCCCTCGCCGCCGCGGGCGACACGGATGAAGCCGCGGCCCGCACGCTCTCCGTCTCCCCCCGCACCGTCAGCCGCATGATGTCCAACCTGATGGAGAGACTCGAGGCGGTCAGCAGATTCCAGGCAGGGGTGAACGCCACGAGGCGCGGATGGCTGTAGCACCGGATAGCACGCGAGGTGGCAACGAGACCCGTTGACGGTGGTGGCGGAGTTCCCGTCGGAAGCGTCCACGGGTCGCCCACGCCAACCGGCGCAAGCTCACCAGCTGGCTCGACACCCTCCGGGGGCCGGACTACGTTCGCTACAAACAACAGAGCCGGTCAAAGCGACATCACGTCGCTTTGACCGGCTCCATCTGGTCGATTGACCATGGTGTCCGAGGGGGGACTTGAACCCCCACGCCCGATAAAGGGCACTAGCACCTCAAGCTAGCGCGTCTGCCATTCCGCCACCCGGACAAGGTGTCTGTCTCGCGTCCCTCGCGGGCCGTTCCGACGTGGAAAACATTACCAAACATTCCGGGGTCCTCGATCACACCCCCCGACGACCGGGGATCGCCCTTGGGCAGAGCGGCCAGGAGCGGGAGGATGGGGGTTCGGTACTGATCAGTGGGAGGAAGCAGCGTGAGCGAGTCGAGCACGGGCAGGACCGTCTCCGGCGAGGACGAGGTGGTCGACCTCTGCCGGGACCTCATCCGGATCGACACCAGCAACTACGGGGACCACTCGGGCCCCGGGGAGCGCAAGGCGGCGGAATGGGTCGCCGAGAAGCTCGCCGAGGTCGGGCTGGAGCCGCAGATCTTCGAATCGCACAAGGGGCGCGCCTCGACCGTGGCGCGGATCGAGGGGGAGGATCCCTCGCGGCCGGCGCTGCTGATCCACGGGCACACCGACGTGGTTCCGGCCAACGCCGCCGACTGGACGTACGACCCCTTCGCGGGCGAGATCGCCGACGGCTGCGTGTGGGGCCGCGGCGCCGTCGACATGAAGGACATGGACGCGATGACGCTGGCCGTCGTACGCGACCGGATGCGCAGCGGACGCAAGCCCCCGCGGGACATCGTGCTGGCCTTCCTCGCCGACGAGGAGGCCGGTGGCATCTACGGCGCCCGGCATCTAGTGGACAAGCACCCGGGCCTGTTCGAGGGCGTCACCGAGGCGATCGGCGAGGTCGGCGGGTTCTCCTTCACGGTGAACGAGAACCTGCGGCTCTACCTCGTGGAGACCGCCCAGAAGGGCATGCACTGGATGCGGCTCACGGTGGAGGGCACCGCGGGCCACGGCTCCATGACCAACAGCGACAACGCCATCACGGAACTCTGCGAGGCCGTCGGCAGACTCGGCCGCCACCAGTGGCCGGTCCGCGTCACCAAGACGGTACGCAGCTTCCTGGACGAGCTCTCCGACGCGCTCGGGACCCCCTTGGACCCGGACAACATGGACGCGACGCTCGCCAAGCTCGGCGGCATCGCCAAGATGGTCGGCGCGACGCTGCGCAACTCGGCGGCCCCGACGATGCTCGGCGCCGGCTACAAGGTCAACGTCATCCCAGGCCAGGCGACGGCCCACGTCGACGGCCGTTTCCTGCCCGGTTACGAGGACGAGTTCTTCGCCGACCTGGACCGGATCCTCGGCCCGCGCGTGAAGCGGGAGGACGTGCACGGCGACAAGGCGCTGGAGACGGACTTCGACGGCCGGCTGGTGGACGCCATGCAGGGCGCCCTGAAGGCCGAGGACCCGATCGCGCGGGCCGTCCCGTACATGCTCTCGGGCGGTACGGACGCCAAGTCCTTCGACGACCTCGGCATCCGCTGCTTCGGCTTCGCGCCGCTGCAGCTGCCGCCGGAGCTGGACTTCGCCGGGATGTTCCACGGTGTGGACGAGCGGGTGCCGGTCGACGGGCTGAAGTTCGGCGTGCGGGTGCTCGACCGATTCATCGACAACGCCTGAAATTCGAGAAGGTGTGCGCATTCCACTGAGAAGAGTGAATGCACTCATACGCTCGTAGCCCCGGTGATCCCTCCTCGTTACAGGTGTTGCGGTCCGCGGCTGGGACCGCAATTGCCTACTAGGAGGAACAATGATCAAGAAGGTTGTCGCCGCTGCGGCTGCTACCGGTGGCCTGGTTCTCGCGGGTGCGGGTCTGGCCCACGCCGATGCGGGTGCGCAGGGTGCGGCCATCGGTTCGCCCGGTGTCCTGTCCGGCAACGTGCTGCAGGTTCCCGTTCACGTCCCCGTGAACGTCTGCGGTAACACGGTCTCCGTCATCGGCCTGCTGAACCCGGCCTTCGGCAACACCTGCGTCAACGCCTGACGCGTCTGAAGTCTTCGGCCCCGGAGCGCATCCCAGCGCTCCGGGGCCACCGGGCTTTTCGGCCCGGATTTCACTCACTTCCGGCGTACCGGGCGGGGGAGCCAGGACGGCCGGGCCGTCGAACGACGGCCGAAACGTACACACCAGGGGACGAGTACAGATGCGACGACCGGCACAGGTCACCAGGAAGACCCTGATCACCATGGCGGCCGCGGGGGGTGTCCTCGCGATGGGCGGGGGTTACGCACACGCGGACTCCGGGGCCTCGGGGCACGCCACGAACTCACCGGGCCTGCTGTCCGGGAACAACCTGCAGGTGCCCGTGGACGCACCGGTGAACGCCTGCGGGAACACGATCACCGTGGTGGGAGCCCTCAACCCGGCCTTCGGCAACAGCTGCGCGAACGGCTCGGGCCACGCCAAGCCCAAGCCGCCGAAGCCCCCGAAGCCGGAGCTCCCGGGCGACGACGAACCGTGCGACGACCACCCGGGCAACCCGGGCGGGCCGGGTAACCCTGGTGGTCCCGGTAACCCCGGTGGTCCCGGTAACCCCGGTGGTCCCGGTAACCCCGGTGGTCCGGGCAACCCGGGCGGTCCCGGTAACCCGGGCGGGCCGGGTAACCCCGGTGGTCCCGGTAACCCGGGCGGACCGGGCACTCCGGGCAACCCCGGCGGTCCGGGCACCCCCGGTAACCCCGGCGGTCCGGGCACCCCGGGCAACCCCGGTGGTCCCGGTACGCCCGGCAACCCGGGCACGCCGACCAACCCCGGCGGCGGTCCCGGCACCCCGGTCACGCACCCCGGTCCGGGGACCGGGCACACCCCGGGTCAGGCCGGCGGTCTCGCCGCCACCGGGTCCGGCGACGTCCTCACCGCCGGGCTGCCGCTCGCGGGCGGCCTGCTGCTCGCCGGCACCGTGCTCTACCGGCGGGCCCGCAACGCCGCCTGACGGACGCTCACGACGCGGGCCCCGCCCCCGGGGCCCGCGTCACCAGGTCGCGCGGACCTGACGGATGATCCGGCGGCGCAGTCGCACACGACGACTGCCGTCCCGGTACAGGCTCAGCCGGTCGAGTTCCCAGTTCCCGTACTCGGCATGGTCGGTCAGCAGGCGGGTCGCCTCCGTGCGAGGAACACCGCGGGGCACGTACACGTCGACAAATTCGTATTCCGGCATCGCATCTATTGTGCGGGCAGAGCCCTGCTACGGATAGCGTCTGCTCTATGTCTGATGCCGATCTGCCCACTGTTGCCGAGGTACGTGCCGCCGCCGAGGCGGTCAAGGCCGCGCTCGACCGTCACCTCGCCGCGGTCGAGCGCAGGATCGGGGACGAGGATCCGGACGTCTACGCCGCGTTCAACGAACTCGCCGCCGCGGCCGAGGTGTACGACGAACTCCTCTACGACCGGTACGACGAGGTCACCCCCTTCGAGATCCCCACGCCCGAGGACGGCGTCCCCTACACCGGGCCCGCCGAGCCCGCCGCCTTCAGCGTGCTCATCCGCCGCGACTACGCCGTGGTCGAACCGGCCCGACTGATCGCCCAGGCCGAGCGGGTCGCCGCACACGACCGGGACGCCGACTTCGTCCAGGACGGCGGCAGCGCCGACGCGCTGGGCGTCCTCTTCGGGGAGTACGAGCCCGACGAGATCGCCTCCCGCTCCAAGGACTTCGGGCTGGAGGAGGGCGACTCCACGCTCTGGATCGCGGCCTCCGAGGAGGTGGCGGAACCGGGGGAGTGGCTGGGCTCGCCCTTCGGGCACATCGATCCGCAGGACGTGCTGCACCGGTTCGACGTCAGCTCCGTCTTCGACGAGGAGGTCGACGAGTTCGACGAGGACGGGGCCGCGGAACCGGGCCTGACCCCGGCCTGACCCCGGCCTGACCCCGGCCTGACCCACCCCGTAGGTCCCGGACACGGTGGCCCCCGCCCTTCGGGGCGGGGGCCACCGTGTCGGTTCAGCCAGGCTGCGCGCCCGCCGTCGCGAGGGCCGTCAGCAGGCCCGTCAAGCGCGTCGTACGCGGCTTCGCGGGGACCTCGGCCACCGCGTGCGGCAGCGCCTGGTCGACCCCGTGCACCACGGACAGGTGCCGCTCGCCCCGCCCGAACGCCGTGTAGACCCAGTCCCGCGACAGCGCCTGCGCCGCGTCACCCGGCAGGACGACGACCACCGCCGGCCAGCGCGTTCCCACGGCCTGGTGCGCGGTCACCGCCCAGCCGTGCCGCACCTGGGACTCGACGAGCTCCTTCGCCACGACGATCCGCGCCCCCGCCCGCTCCAGGTGCAGGCCCTCGGCGTCGGCCGACACCACGCGGGCCGGCAACGCCCGCCCGGCGGACGGCACGTGGACGACCCGGTCACCGGGGTCGAAGCCGCCGAAGCGGCCCGGACCGGGGTTCAGCCGCTCCTTCAGGGCGGCGTTCAGCGCCCGGGTGCCCGCCGAGCCGCCGTGGCCCGGGGTGATCACCTGCACGCTGTCCGCCGGAATCCCGAACGCCCGCGGCACCGACTCCGCCACCAGCTGCACGGCCCGGTGCACGGCCTCCCCGGCGTCCTTCACCGGGACGATGACGACCTCCTTGCCGGGGGCGTCGACCTGGTTCAGCTCACCGATGCCGACCCCGGAGACGAGCTCGCCGAGAGGGCCCGGGTCGGGGGTCCGGGAGACCAGCTGCGGGCAGGTACGGGCCGCCAGCACATCGGCGAACACCCGCCCGGCCCCGGCGGACCCGAGCACACCCGGGTCACCGCAGAGCACCAGCCGGGCCCCGTCCGGTACGGACTCCACCAGCGCGGCCGCGGTCTCCACGTCCAGCTGCGGGGCGTCCAGCACCACCAGCAGGTCCAGCGCGAACTGGCCGTCGGTGTCCCGCCCGGGCCCCTCGGCCCCGGACAGCAGCTCCGCCACGGTCACCCGGTCCGGGCCGCCGCCGGGGGCGTGCGCGGCCAGACAGACCCGCAGGCCCAGCTCCCGGGCCGCGGCGGCCAGGGCCACCGGTTCGGCGCGGGCGGCCTCGCCGCCGGTGTGGGTGACCAGGCCGTGGCCCGCGACCGCGCGGATCAGCTCGGAGGCGGAGGGGCTCGGCGCGGACCCGGCGGCCCGTTCCCAGTCCTCGGACGCGTCGAAGGTACCGGCGGCCAGCCGGGCCAGGCCGTCGGCCAGGCTCTCCTCGGCCATGGCGGCACCCTCCAGGCCCACGAGCACCCGTACCGGCTGCTCCGCGTCCTCGGCGTCCTCGGCGTCTGCGGCGTTCTCGGAGGGTCCGGCGACCGGCGGCCCCAGCGGCTCGTGGAAGACCAGCACCGAGCCTTCTGCGATGGCCAGTTCCAGCGCCTCGGCCGGATCCGGGACGCCGTACTGGGCCAAGGCCTTCTCCAGGACCGGGGCCTCCAGCGCGGTGTGCCCCTTCAGCCCGGCCTGGGTCAGCAGCCAGCCCACCAGGACGGTGGTGCGGCGCTCGTCCCCGGGGCCCGCCTCGGCGCCCAGCAGGGCCCGGGCGAAGCCGTCGGCCTGGGTCGGGCGTACGGCCGGGAGCGACAGCAGCCGCCAGGGGTTCTCGGTGAGCTGCCCGGCGGCGTCCTCGCCCAGCGCCGCGGCGGCCGGACCGGCCAGTGCCTCGGGGGCGCCACCACGGGCCAGTACGGCCCGTACGCCCTCGACGGTGTCGGCGGAGGGCACGGAGGCGGCCACCGCGGCCGGGGCGGCGGGGCGCGGGGCCGGGGGCGCGACCGGCGCCTTGCGGGGGGCGGCCGGAGCATCGTCGAAGTACACGGAAGAGGGCTTCGCACCGCCCTCCACGGCCCGTACGGCGGCCAGCAGGTCGGCGGCCTTCCCGCTGAGCTTCGCCCCGGCCGCGACGGGCGCCTCCCGCTCGGCCTTGCGCCGGGCGATCCGCTCCCGCTCGATCCGCTGGGCGGCCAACTCGGCCTGGGCCTCGGAGAGCGCGGGCGTCGCCGGGGCCTCGGCGGCCGGCTCGGCGGTGCCCTCGGGATCGGCCCCGGCGTCCGCGTCGGCCCCACCATCAGCCCCCGAACCGGTCTCGGTCTCGGTCTCGGGCCCTGCGGGGCTTTCCCCCTCCCCGCCCCTTCCCGAAACCGGGGGCTCCGCCCCCGGACCCCCCTCACCGGCTTCGCCGTGCACGGCGGCCGGCCCGGCCCCGTCCTCGGCCCCGGCCGGTTCGGCGGTCCCGGACCCGTCCGGCCCGGTCCGGTCCGTGTCGGCCGCCGGGTCCGCTTCCGCTTCGGCGGCTGCGGACGGCTCGGCCTCCGGGGTGGCCGGGTTCTCCGCGGCAGCGGTATCGGCCTGAGGGTCCGTACTCACAGCGTGCTCCAGTCCTGATCGGGGTAGCGGTGCACCGGAGCCGAAACATCGTCCAGCGCCCGGCAGATCTCCTCCGGAAGACTAAGGGCCTCCACCGACAGCGCCGCCCCGAGCTGTGCGGACGTCCGCGCGCCGACGATCGGCGCCACCACCCCCGGCCGGTCCCGGATCCATGCCAGGGCCACCTGGAGCGGGGTCACGGCCAGCCCCTGGGCCGCCGTCACCACCGCGTCCACGATCCGCCCCGCCGCCTCGTCCAGGTACGGGTCCACCAGGGCGGCCAGCGACTCGGAGGCGCCCCGGGAGTCGGCCGGAGTGCCGTCCCGGTACTTGCCCGTCAGCACCCCGCGGCCCAGCGGCGAGGACGGCAGCAGGCCGATCCCGAGGTCCAGCGCGGCCGGCAGCACCTCGCGCTCCACCCCGCGCTGGAGCAGGGAGTACTCCATCTGCGTCGAGGCGATCCGGGTGCGCACCCCGGGGGCCGCGAGCTGCCACGTCGCCGCCTTCGCCAGCTGCCAGCCGCAGAAGCCCGCCAGCCCCGCGTACCGGGCCCGGCCGCTGCTCACCGCCAGGTCCAGCGCCTGCAGGGTCTCCTCCAGCGGGGTCGCGGGATCGAAGGCGTGCACCTGCCACAGGTCGACGTGGTCGGTACCCAGCCGGTCCAGCGAGGCGTCGAGGGCGGCGAGCAGGTGCCCGCGCGAGCCGTCGAACCTCCGGTCGGGGTCCGGCACGCTGCCCGCCTTGGTCGCGATCACCAGGTCCCGGCGCGGGACCAGCCCGCCCACCAGCCGCCCGAGGAGGTACTCCGCCTCACCGCCGCCGTACACGTCGGCGGTGTCGACGAGCGTGCCGCCCGCCTCCCAGAACGTCTTCACCTGCTCGGCGGCCGCTTCCTCGCCGGTGTCGCGGCCCCAGGTGAGGGTGCCGAGGCCGATCCGGGAAACGCGCAGTCCGGTGCGGCCGAGATGCCTCTGCTCCATGAGCGCTGAGACTACTGGGGCGCTGACGCGGAGCACCTTGGCGCGCTACAGTCCCCGCACACCAACGTTACTGATCGGTAAACCGGTAAGGGGACGAACACATGCGGCTCGGCATCAATCTTGGTTACTGGGGCGCGGGCATGGACGCCGACAACCTCGCCGTCGCCCAGGAGGCCGACCGTCTGGGTTACGACGTCTGCTGGGCCGCCGAGGCCTACGGCTCCGACGCGCCGACCGTGCTCGCCTGGGTCGCCGCCCAGACCGAACGCATCGACGTGGGTTCGGCGATCCTGCAGATCCCGGCCCGTCAGCCCGCGATGACCGCCATGACCGCGGCCACCCTCGACTCGCTGACCAAGGGCCGCTTCCGGCTCGGCCTCGGCGTCTCGGGCCCGCAGGTCTCCGAGGGCTGGTACGGCGTCAAGTTCGACAAGCCGCTGGCCCGCACCCGTGAGTACGTGGAGATCGTCCGCAAGGCCATGACCCGTGAGCGCCTCTCCTACGAGGGTGAGCACTGGACCCTGCCGCTCCCGGGCGGCCCGGGCAAGCCGCTCAAGCTGACCGTGCACCCCGAGCGCGAGCACATCCCGCTCTACATCGCCGCCATCGGGCCGAAGAACCTGGAGCAGACCGGCGAGATCGCCGACGGCGCGCTGCTGATCTTCCCGGCCGCCGAGCACCTGGAGGCCACCGCGCTCACCCACATCCGGGCGGGCCGCGAGAAGGCCGGGCTCACGATGGAGGGCTTCGACGTCTGCCCGACCGTGCCGCTGGCCCTCGGCGAGGACGTGAACGCGCTCGCGGACATGTTCCGCCCCTACACCGCCCTCTACGTGGGCGGCATGGGCAGCCGGAAGCAGAACTTCTACAACCAGCTGGCGCAGCGCATGGGCTACGAGAAGGAGGCCGCCGAGATCCAGGACAAGTACCTGGCGGGCGACAAGAACGGCGCGGCCGAGGCGGTCCCGCACTCGCTGATCGACTCGACCACGCTGCTCGGCCCGGTCGAGCGGATCGCCGACGGGATGCGGGCCTACGCGGAGGCCGGGGTCACCACCCTGACGCTGGCCCCGGCCGGATTCACCCTGGACGAGCGGATCGCCGCCCTGCGCGCCGGCACCGAGGCCATGGAGCGGGCGGGTCTCGCCTGATCGCCCGATCGGTCGATCCGGACGCCGGCGGGTGACGCCGGCACCGGTGAACGCTTCTGCGGCCGTGGTGGGGGCTCGGGGGGTCTTCCCCGCCACGGCCGACACAGCGAACAACGCCGGGAACGCCCGCCGGGTTACGCTCGGCGGCCCACCCCGCGATTTCGTTCATTCGGACGAGTGGTGCGACCTATCGGTTGCCCGCCCCGGCCACCGGCGTTTGACTCGTTCCATGCTCTCTGCCCGCAGCCTGTTCCAGGAGATCGTCGACAACGACGACTCCTTCCAGCTGTTCTGCTCCATCGCCGCCAGCGGGGAGACCCAGGGCGGCTGGGAGAACGCCCGCATCGCGGCCCTGGTGCCGGACGGCATGCGCCACCTCGCGCCCAAGATCACCCGACACGGCGCCGACGAGGACAAGCACGGCCGGATCTTCCACGCCCTGCTCCGCAAGCGCGGCCTGCCCGCCGTCCCGGTACCCCCCGAGACCGACTACACGATGCTGCTGGAGCGCCGCGGCATCGGCCTCGCGCACGAGAAGCTGCGCCGGGAGGTGGCCCTGACCGAGGAGGACATCGTCGTCTACCTCGCGCACAGCCGCGTCACCGAACAGCGCGCCGCCGACCAGATGGACATGCTCGTCCGGTACTTCGGCGACCACGCCGAGGTGGGCAAGGCCATCCACATGATCAGCCACGACGAGGACAACCACCTCGCCTACTGCCACGAGGAACTGCTGCGCCTGGCCCGGTCCGGATACGGCCGGACCATCCAGCGGGTGCTCCGCGAGAGCGCGCTCGCCGAGATCTCCGTCTACCGCGACGTGAGCCTCGCCGTCATGAGCCACATGGGACGGCTGCTGCACTGGCCCGCCCCCAAGGCGGCCGCGCTCGCCGCCGGCATCCGCGCGATGTACGCCTACGAGCGGTTCAGCGGCTGGCACCGGATGGTCGACCTACGACTGCCCGAGCACCTGGACGCCCTCGGCGGCGCACCGACCGCCGCGCCCGGCCTCTCCCACCTCGCGCGCGAGCGGGAACTCAGAGCCAGCCCCGGCGCTTGAACATCCGGTGCAGGCCCAGACACGCACCCGCCATGACCACGAGCACCGCCGGATAGCCCCAGGTGTGACGGAGCTCCGGCATGTGGTCGAAGTTCATCCCGTAGATGCCCGCCACCATCGTGGGGACGGCCGCCATCGCCGCCCAGGCCGAGATCTTGCGCATGTCGTCGTTCTGCCGCAGACCCATCTGCGCCAGGTGCGCGGCCAGCGCGTCCGACAGCAGCCGGTCCAGGCCCTCGATGTACTCGTTCGCCTTGGTCAGGTGGTCGGCGACATCGCGGAAGAACGGCTGGGCGTGTTCGTGGACGAAGGGGACCTCCCCGAAGGCGAGGCGGTCCATCGGCTGGAGCAGCGGGCTCGTCGCCCGCCGGAACTCCAGCACCTGCCGCTTGAACCCGTAGATCCGGGCGGCGGTGTTCTTGGTGTCCGAGGCGTTCGGGGCGAAGACCTCGGCCTCCAGCTCCTCCAGGTCCGCCTGCAGCTCGGCCGCCACCTCGATGTAGTGGTCGACCACCGCGTCGGACACCGCGTACAGCACCGCCGTCGGACCGTGCCGCAGCACGTCCGGCTCCTGCTCCAGCCGGTGGCGCACGGCGGCCAGCGGGGCCCCCTCGCCGTGCCGCACCGTGACGACGAACGAATCCCCTATGAAGACCATCAGCTCGCCCGCGGTCACGGTGTCCGTGTCCTCGTCGTACAGCACCGGCTTGAGGACGACGAACAGCGAATCGTCGTACACCTCCAGCTTCGGGCGCTGGTGCGCGGTCAGCGCGTCCTCGACCGCCAGCGGGTGCAGCCCGAACTCCTGGCTCACGTGGTCGAATTCCTTCGCCGTCGGCTCGTGCATGCCGACCCACAGGAAGGCGTCACCGGTCGCCCGGGCCTGGTCGAGGGCGTCAGAGAAATCGTCCGGTCCCTCGGTACGGCGGCCGTCCCGGTAAATCGCGCAGTCCACAATCACGCGGGGCATTCTTCCCTGCCCACCGCCCGCCCGCACACCCGCGGCAGCGCATACGCTGGCCCCATGGCCACGCTGATCCTCGTACGACACGGGCGGTCCACCGCCAACACCGCTGGGCTGCTCGCCGGATGGACCCCCGGAGTGGCCCTCGACGAACGCGGTGCGGAGCAGGCCGCCGCGCTGCCCGGCCGACTGACGGGCGTACCGCTCGCCGCCGCCGTCACCAGCCCGCTGCAGCGCTGCCGGGAGACCCTGGCGCCGCTGCTGGCCGCCCGGCCGGAGCTGGAACTGCACACCGACGAGCGGATCGGTGAGTGCCACTACGGCGAATGGTCGGGCCGCAAACTGTCCGAGCTCTCCGACGAACCGCTGATGAAGATCGTCCAGCAGCACCCGTCGGCCGCCGCCTTCCCCGGCGGCGAGTCCATGCGCGCCATGCAGGCGCGCGCCGTGGACGCCGTACGCGACTGGGACGCGCGGATCGAGCAGGAGCACGGCAGCGACGCGGTCTTCCTGATGTGCTCGCACGGCGACATCATCAAGTCCCTTGTCGCGGACGCCCTGGGCATGCACCTGGACCTCTTCCAGCGCATCCACGTCGACCCCTGCTCGGTGACCGCCATCCGGTACACCACCACCCGACCCTTCGTGTTCCGGCTCGGTGACACCGGGGACTTCGGCTCGCTCGTGCGCCGCCCCGCCGCCCCGGAGACCGTCGCGTCGGACAAAGACACCGAAGACGCCGGGAACGCCGTCGTGGGAGGCGGCGCGGGCGCGGCTTGATCGCCCGGCGCAGTAGGGTGGACGGGCCAACACAAGGGCGCAGACCTGCCCCTGCCGCCGAGACTTGGAGACTGGACGTGCCCCGTCAGGTGTTCCTCTACGACCCCCCGGACCGCTTCGTGGCCGGCACGGTCGGTCTTCCGGGACGCCGTACGTTCTTCCTGCAGGCCTCCTCAGGCCCCCGTGTCACCAGCGTCTCCCTGGAGAAGACCCAGGTGGCGGCGCTGGCCGAGCGGATGGACGAGCTGCTGGACGAGGTCGTACGGCGGACCGGCGGCAACGCCCCGGTCCCGGCCGTCGCCCCCGCCGAGGCCGCCGACACCGCGCCGCTCGACGTCCCGGTCGACGAGGAGTTCCGCGTCGGCACCATGGCCCTGGCCTGGGACGGCGAGGAACAGCGCATGATCGTCGAGGCCCAGGCACTGGTCGAACTCGACGCCGACTCCGACGAGGACCTCGCCGAGGCCGAGGAGCGGCTGCTGCAGGACGAGGAGAACGGCCCGCCCATGCTGCGGGTCCGCCTCAGCGGCGCCCAGGCGCGGGCCTTCGCCAAGCGTGCCCTGGACGTCGTCAACGCCGGCCGCCCGCCGTGCCCGCTGTGCAGCCTCCCGCTGGACCCGGAGGGCCACGTGTGCCCGCGCCAGAACGGCTACCGGCGCCAGGCGTGACGGACACGGGGGAACTGGAGGAACTCCTCGCCAAGGGCGAGCTCACCGTCATCGGCCGGATCCGGGAGGCGTCCAACGCCGTCCTGCTGTGCAGCGTCACGTACGGGGGCGTGAGCGCCGACTGCGTGTACAAACCGGTCAAGGGCGAGCGGCCGCTGTGGGACTTCCCCGACGGGAACCTCGCCCGCCGCGAGGTCGCCGCGTACCTGATCTCCGAGGCCACCGGATGGGGCCTGGTCCCCGCCACCGTGCTGCGCGACGGCCCGTACGGCGAGGGCATGGTCCAGCGGTGGATCGAGGCGGAGCAGCCGGCCGAGGACGCCCCGCTCGGCGCGCTCCTCGGGCTCGTCGACGGCGAGGAGGCGGGGGAGGGCTGGAAGGCCGTCGCCCTCGCCGAGGTCGGTGAGGGCCGCACCGCGCTGCTGGTGCACGCCGACGACCCCCGACTGCGCCGGCTCGCCGTACTCGACGCCGTGATCAACAACGGCGACCGCAAGGGCGGCCACCTGCTGCCCGCCCCCGACGGACGGCTCTACGGCATCGACCACGGTGTGACCTTCCACGCCGAGGACAAGCTGCGCACCCTCCTGTGGGGCTGGGCGGGCGAGCCGCTGACCGACGAGGCCCGCGAGGTACTGGCCGCGCTGGCCGCCGGCCTCGCCGAGGGGGCCCCGCTCGCCACCCGGCTGGCCGAACTGATCACACCGGTCGAGCTGGCCGCCGTACGGGACCGGGTGGCGCACCTGCTGCGCACCGGGGCCCATCCGCAGCCGTCCGGGCAGTGGCCGTCGATCCCCTGGCCACCGGTCTGAATCAGCCACCGGCCATACGCATAGAACCGGCCAGACCGCAAGAGTGCCGATCAAGACAACACTGCAGGTCCAGTTCGTTTCCGGAACATCCGTCCGGTTAGGCTCGACACATGCATGCCTGGCCCGCTTCTGAGGTCCCCGCCCTTCCTGGCAAGGGCCGCGACCTCCAGATCCACGACACCGCGACCCAGGGGACGATCACCCTCGCCCCCGGTCCCGTCGCCCGTATCTACGTCTGCGGCATCACTCCGTACGACGCGACCCACATCGGTCACGCGGCGACCTACAACGCGTTCGACCTCGTACAACGCGTGTGGCTCGACACCAAGCGGCAGGTCCACTACGTCCAGAACGTCACGGACGTGGACGACCCGCTGCTGGAGCGGGCGCTGCGCGACAACCAGGACTGGACCGAGCTGGCGGAGCGCGAGACCGCACTCTTCCGCGAGGACATGACGGCCCTGCGGATGCTGCCCCCGCAGCACTACATCGGAGCCGTCGAGGCCATACCGGGCATCGTGCCGCTGGTCGAGCGGCTGCGGGACGCCGGAGCCGCCTACGAGCTCGAAGGCGACACCTACTTCTCGGTCGAGGCCGACCCGCACTTCGGCGGGGTCTCGAACCTCGACGCCGAGGCGATGCGGCTGCTCTCGGCGGAGCGGGGCGGCGACCCCGACCGGCCGGGGAAGAAGAACCCGCTGGACCCGATGCTGTGGATGGCCGCACGTCCGGGCGAGCCGAGCTGGGACGGCGGCTCGCTGGGCCGCGGCCGGCCCGGCTGGCACATCGAGTGCGTGGCGATCGCCCTCGACCACCTGGGCATGGGCTTCGACATCCAGGGCGGCGGATCCGACCTGGCCTTCCCGCACCACGAGATGGGCGCCTCGCACGCGCAGGCCCTGACGGGCGAGTTCCCGATGGCCAAGGCGTACGTGCACGCGGGCATGGTGGCCCTGCACGGCGAGAAGATGTCGAAGTCGAAGGGCAACCTCGTCTTCGTCTCCGCGCTGCGTCGCGCCGGGGTGGACCCGGCGGCGATCCGACTCGCCCTGCTCTCGCACCACTACCGGGCCGACTGGGAGTGGACGGACGCCGTCCTCGACGAGGCCGTGGCCCGGCTGGAGCGCTGGCGCGCGGCCGTGTCCCGGCCGGACGGCATCCCCGCCGACGCCCTGGTCGAGGAGGTCCGCGAGGCCCTGGCGAACGACCTGGACGCGCCCGCGGCCCTGGCGGCCGTGGATCGCTGGGTCGAGCGGCAGATCGCCACGGACGGCGACGACGAGTCGGCCCCCGGCCTGGTCTCCCGCACGGTGGACGCCCTCCTGGGCGTGGCGCTCTAGGCAACCGAAGAAGGCGCGCCCCCGGCCCCGTGCCGGGGGCGCGTCCTGCCGTTTCAGGCCCTCACTGCATGACGGTGACCGGCGGGTGCCGGGGATCGGCGGGGCACGCGTAGAACTGCAAGGTGTAGCCGCGGCCCACGGTGACCTCCGTCGGGGTCGCGGACGCGCCCTGCGCCTCCTCGACCGGCCGCCAGCTCTCGGTTTCGCCGTTCCACTCGGTGTAGTCGCAGGTGAGCAACGGTTCGCCGACGACCGAACACCGCGCGCAGCGCAGCTCCGCCGGGCCGCCGGAATCACGGAAGGTGAAGGGGGCGGCCCAGCCGCCGGCCTTCCACCCAGGTGCGACGGACAAGGCTCCCCGGTAGCCCGTGGCCCCGTCCTCGTCCCAGCGGTGGATCCGCCCGGCCAGTTCGGGGTCCAGATCGTGCGCGGCCGGGTACTCGAGGACCTGCTCCGGATGGAGCACGCACGGGAGGGGCACCAGCTCGGACGTGCCCACGTACGCCGGCTCCGGCGGGGACACCAGGACCTCCGCCACATCGGCGGCCCGCCGCCACCGCAGCTGGACGGCCTCCGAGCCGCTCTGGTCCTCGATGTCGATGAACGGGCACCACAGCACCTGGAGCAGGTCCGTGCCCTCGGGGAACGGCAGGCCGGGGACGTCCCGGGCGTACAGCTGGGCCACCGGTATCAGCGGGTGCGGGCCCTCGGGCAGCAGCGACGGATCATGGCCGGCGTGGATCCGCGAGACCTCGGCGTGGTCCTCGTCCGTCCAGACGTCGCGGGCGAGGATCCGCCGGAGCGTGCGGACCTCCTCGGGCGTGTTCAGCTCGAAGGGAGCGTCGTGCTCCTGCGAGCAGGACGCCCAGGGTTCGCCGGCCGGCCACAGCAGGGGCCCGCCCACCGAGCTCTCGTGCACGGTGGGCGCACCGGGCCGCGGGTGCAGCCGGGTGGCGGTCCTGGACGTCCCTGCGAGCTCCGGGAAGACCGAAGCCACGTCGAGCGGGCGGGGCGGGGTGGTACGGGTCATGCTTCCCTCTCTCGGAACGGCAACCCGTATCCAAGCAGGGGGTACTGACACACGGACAGCCTGGTGGGACTAGTCCTCCGAGGTGTCCCCGACGCCGTCCGACGTGCCGTCCGGCTTGCGCTTCGACGTGCCGTCCGGCTTGCCCTTCGACGTGCCGTCCGGCTCGTCCCCCGCCTTGTCGTCCGGAGCTACGGGACCTTCCGGCGCGCCGGTGCCCGTCTGCTGCTGCCCGTCCTGCGGCTCCGCGGTGCCCTCCGGCTCCGCGGTGCCCTCCGGCTCCGCGGTGCCCTCCGGCTCCGCGGTGCCCTCCGGCTCCGCGGTGCCCTCCGGCTTCGGCTTCGCCTGGGGTCGGGGACCGCCGGACAGGTCCCGGAAGTAGGAACCCGTGTCGGTGGCCGTCTCCGGACTCCCCGCCGGGTCACGCCGCCGCAGGTACCGCTCGAACTCGCGGGCGATCGCGTCGCCCGACGCCTCCGGCAGGTCGGCCGTGTCCCGCGCCTCCTCCAGCGTCTGGACGTACTCCGCCACCTCGCTGTCCTCG
The DNA here is from genome assembly GCF_041432505.1 of Streptomyces virginiae. Classification (GTDB taxonomy): domain Bacteria; phylum Actinomycetota; class Actinomycetes; order Streptomycetales; family Streptomycetaceae; genus Streptomyces; species Streptomyces virginiae_A. The sequence goes on along the minus strand of NZ_CP107871.1, from coordinate 2,141,815 downwards.
GCGGCCAGTTGGTCCACCCCCAGCTGCCACGCCCGCGCGTCCTCCGGCAGCTCGCCCAGCGGGATCCGGATGTCGATCAGATCCTCCAGCCGGTTCAGCAGGGCGAGCGTCGCCTTCGGGTTCGGCGGCTGGGAGACGTAGTGCGGCACCGCCGCCCACAGGGACACCGCCGGGACACCCGCGTGCGTACAGGCCTCCTGCAGGATGCCCACGATGCCCGTCGGGCCCTCGTACTTCGTCTCCTCCAGGTCCATCGTCCGCGCCAGGTCCGCGTCCGAGGTGACCCCGCTCACCGGCACCGGCCGGGTGTGCGGGGTGTCCCCGAGCAGCGCGCCCAGGATGACCACCATCTCCACGCCCAGCTCGTGGGCGAAGCCCAGGATCTCGTTGCAGAACGACCGCCACCGCATGGACGGTTCGATGCCCCGGACCAGCACCAGGTCGCGCGGCTTGGCACCGCCGATCCGGACCACCGACAGCCGGGTCGTCGGCCACGTGATCTTCCGTACCCCGTTGTCCAGCCACACCGTCGGCCGGTTGACCTGGAAGTCGTAGTAGTCCTCGGCGTCGAGTGCCGCGAAGACCTCGCCCTTCCACTCCCGGTCCAGGTGTGCGACCGCACCGGAGGCCGCGTCACCCGCGTCGTTCCAGCCCTCGAACGCGGCCACCATGACCGGGTCGATCAGCTCGGGCACGCCCTCAAGCTCGATCACCCAGGTCTCCTTCCGAAGTTCCCTTGCGTACGTGGTCAGCCTAAGCCTTGATGAGGCACCGGCCACAGCCCACGACAGAGGGGCGGTTCCCCTCGGAACCGCCCCTCTTCCCCACCTGCGTGGGACCTATGCCTTACGGCCCAGCATCTCCTCGACACGGGACTGGACGGACTCGTCGTCCAGACCGCGGATCGTCACCGTCGTACGGCGGCGCAGCACGTCGTCGACCGTCTCGGCCCACTCGTTGTCACGGGCGTAGGCGACCTGCGCCCAGATCTCCGGACCGTCCGGGTGGATCCGCTCGGCCAGCGCCGGGTCCTCGTTCGCGAGGCGCGCGATGTCGAAGGCCAGCGAGCCGTAGTGGGACGCCAGGTGGCGGGCCGTCAGCGGGTCCATCCGCGTGCCCGGCTCCCGGTCCACCAGCAGGCGGTGCGCGACCGCGTTGGGGTTGGCGACACCGGGCAGCGCGATCCGACGCACGAGCGACTTCACCGGCTCCATGTCCTCGGTCAGCGGGCTGCCCGGGAGCTTCGCCAGCTTGTCCATGACCACACGACCGATGTGACGGTACGTCGTCCACTTGCCGCCGGCCACCGACAGCATGCCGCCGGCGCCCTCGGAGACGACCGTCTCGCGCTTGGCCTTCTCGACGCCGCCGGGGCCGCCGGGCAGCACCCGCAGGCCCGCGAAGGCGTACGTCATCAGCGAGCGGTCCAGGTCCGCGTCCTTCACCGAGAAGGCCGCCTCGTCCAGGATCTGGGCGATGTCGGACTCGGTGGCGCGCACGTCCGCCGGGTCGCCCTCGTACACCTCGTCGGTGGTGCCGAGCAGCAGCTGGTCCTCCCACGGGAGGGCGAAGGTGATGCGGTACTTGTCGATCGGGGTGGCCATGGCGGCCTTCCACGGCGACTTGCGCTTCATGACGATGTGCGCGCCCTTGGAGAGGCGGATCGACGGCATCGAGTGCTTGTCTTCCATGCGCCGCAGGTGGTCCACCCACGGGCCGGTGGCGTTGAGCACGACGCGCGCGTCGACCCCGAACTCGGTGCCGTCGAGACGGTCCTTGAGCTCGGCGCCGGTGACCCGGCCGCGCGTCTTGCGCAGGCCGGTGACCTCGGCGTGGTTGAGGACGACCGCGCCCGACTCGACGGCCGCGCGGACCGTCATGACGGCGACGCGGGAGTCGTTCATCTGGTGGTCGTAGTAGACCGCGACGGCCTTGAGGTTGTCCGTCTTCAGACCCGGGTTGTCGGCGACGGCACGGGCCGGGGATATGACCTTGCCCATGCCGTCGCCGAAGGCCGAGAGGGCGGAGTAGGCGAAGACGCCCGCGCCCAGCTTGGCCGCACCCACCGGACCGCCCTTGTAGACCGGCAGGTAGAAGGTGAGCGGGTTGACCAGGTGCGGGGCCACGTCCTTGGCCAGCACCCGACGCTCGTGGTGGTTCTCCGCGACCAGCTTGACCGCGCCGGTCTGCAGGTAGCGCAGACCGCCGTGGACGAGCTTGGAGGAGGCCGAGGAGGTGGCGCCGGCGAAGTCGCCGGCGTCCACCATGGCAACCCGCAGGCCCGACTGCGCGGCGTGCCACGCCACGGAGGTACCCAGGATTCCACCACCGATGACCAGCAGGTCGTACGTGGCCTTCGACAGCTGCTCACGGGTCTGGGCGCGGCTGACGTTGGCACCGGCGGTCGGGTGCGTGCCCAGTGCGGGAACGCTCTGCAGGCTGCTCATATCTCTCTTAGCTCCTCGTCGATTGACTCAGCTGAGTGCGGTCAGCTGGCGTCTTCGTCGTCGACCCAGCCCATGGAACGCTCCACGGCCTTGAGCCAGCTCTTGTACTCGCGGTCCCGCTGCTCGGCGGGCATCCGCGGGGTCCACTCCGCCGCGCGGCGCCAGTTGGCGCGCAGGGCGTCGGTGTCGGGCCAGAAACCGACGGCCAGGCCGGCGGCGTAGGCGGCACCGAGGCAGGTGGTCTCGGCGACCATCGGGCGCACCACGGGGGCGTCCAGGAAGTCCGAGAGCGTCTGCATCAGGAGGTTGTTGGAGGTCATGCCGCCGTCGACCTTGAGGGCGGCGAGCTCGACGCCCGAGTCCTTGGTCATGGCGTCGGTGATCTCGCGGGTCTGCCAGGCGGTGGCCTCCAGGACGGCACGGGCGATGTGCGCCTTGGTGACGTACCGGGTGAGGCCGGCGACCACGCCACGGGCGTCGGAGCGCCAGTACGGGGCGAACAGGCCGGAGAAGGCCGGCACGAAGTAGACGCCGCCGTTGTCCTCGACCGAGGAGGCCAGGGTCTCGATCTCGGCCGCGGACTTGATCAGGCCCATCTGGTCGCGCATCCACTGGACGAGCGAGCCGGTGACGGCGATGGAGCCCTCCAGCGCGTAGACCGGCTTCTGGTCGCCGATCTGGTAGCCGACCGTGGTCAGCAGGCCGCTGTAGGAGTTGATGATCTTGTCGCCGGTGTTCATCAGCATGAACGTTCCGGTGCCGTACGTGGACTTGGCCTCGCCCTCGGCGAAACAGGTCTGGCCGAAGAGGGCGGCCTGCTGGTCACCGAGCGCCGAGGCGACCGGGACACCGGCGAGGACGCCCTCCTTGACGTGGCCGTAGACCTCGGCGGAGGACCTGATCTCCGGAAGGACGTTGAGCGGGACGCCCATGGACTCGGCGATCTTGTCGTCCCAGGCCAGGGTGTGCAGGTTCATCAGCATGGTGCGCGAGGCGTTGGTGACGTCGGTGACGTGCACGCCGCCCTGCGGGCCACCCGTGAGGTTCCAGATGATCCACGAGTCCATGGTGCCGAAGAGGATGTCCCCGGCCTCGGCGCGCTCGCGCAGGCCCTCGACGTTGTCGAGCAGCCAGCGGACCTTCGGGCCGGCGAAGTAGCTCGCCAGCGGCAGGCCGGTCTCGCGGCGGAAGCGGTCCTGGCCGACGTTGCGGCCGAGCTCCTTGCACAGGGCGTCGGTGCGGGTGTCCTGCCAGACCAGCGCGTTGTGCACCGGCTCGCCGGTGTGGCGGTCCCACAGGACCGTGGTCTCGCGCTGGTTGGTGATGCCGACGGCCTTGACGTCCGCGGCGGTGATCTCCGCCTTGGCGATCGCGCTCGCCACGACCTCCTGGACGTTGGTCCAGATCTCGGTGGCGTCGTGCTCGACCTGGCCCGGCTTCGGGAAGATCTGCTCGTGCTCCTTCTGGTCGACGGCGACGATGCGGCCGTCGCGGTCGAAGACGATGCAACGGGAGGAGGTGGTCCCCTGGTCGATCGCGGCGATGAAGGGGCCGGTGCTGGTGGTCATAGTGGCTGCTCCTGGCAGGTCGGGTGAGTAGGCGGAATCAGGAGGGCGGTGCGGATCTTACGATCTTGCCGGTACTGCTGATCAGGCGAACGCGATGTTGTACAGACCGCCGGCGAGCGCGGCACCGACGAGCGGGCCGACCACCGGGATCCAGGAGTAACCCCAGTCGGAGCCGCCCTTGTTGGGCAGCGGCAGCAGGGCGTGCACGATACGCGGACCGAGGTCGCGCACCGGGTTGATGGCGTAGCCGGTCGGGCCACCGAGCGAGAGGCCGATGCCGACGACCACGAACGAGGTGATCAGGACACCGATGACACCGAGGCCCTTGCCGCCGTCCTGGAGGCCCTGGGTCAGGATCGCCAGGACCAGGACGGCGGTACCGATGATCTCGGTCGCCAGGTTCTGCACGACGTTACGGATCTCGGGGCCCGTGGAGAAGATGCCGAGCACCGGGCCGGCCACATCGTGCGGGTGCGGGTCCTCGGGACCGAGCTTGGCGTCGCGGATGTGCTCCGGGTCGGCCAGGTGGACGCGGAACTGCCCGTAGTAGGTCACCCACATCAGCACGGCGCCGAGCATCGCGCCCAGCAGCTGGCCGGCGAAGTAGACCGGGGTGTCGCCCCACTCGCCGGTCTTGACGGCGAGGCCGACGGTGACCGCCGGGTTGAGGTGCGCACCGGAGAGCGGCGCGGAGACGTAGGCGGCGATCAGTACGGCGAAACCCCAGCCGAACGTGATGGCGAGCCAGCCCGCGTTGCGGGCCTTGGAGCTCTTGAGCGTCACTGCGGCGCAGACGCCACCGCCGAGCAGTGTGAGCAGGGCGGTACCGATGGTCTCGCCGATGAAGATGTCGGAGCTGGACACCCGCGACTCCTTTGTACGTCCAGGGGTGGGCGGACACCGGGTCCCTCCGGTGGTTCCGCGCACTCGGTGAGTGCTGCACCGGTCCGTGGCTTGTCGCATCCTAGCGCGTATTGCCGGTAGGTGTTCGACAATGCCGACCGATGAACGGCAGTTTTCCGCCCAAGTGAAGAACGCGTCAAGGGTCGGCCAGGCCAAAGTGTCGGATCGTTACCGCTCGGTGCGATCAGCCAAATCCAGCCATCCTGTGGCCGAGATACGGCGAAAAATGGGCAGAAAGAGGCCAAGGTGTGGCCTGAGGCTGCTAAAGGAAGGTCAGAACCGGCCCGCGCCGAGGTCGCGTGAAACCGCGCGCGCACAGTCCCGCACCGCCGCCACCAGGGCCGGACGGGGCTCCCCGGCCTCGCCGCAGACCCGTTCCACGGCGCCGGCGACAGCCACCGCGCCCACCGGCATCCGGCGGCGGTCGTGGATCGGCGCCGCCACCGAGGCGATGCCCTCCCAGGTCTCCTCGACGTCGCTGGCCCAGCCGCGCGCCCTGGTCAGGCCCAGGATCGCCTCGAAGTCGGTGCCGTCCGTGACCGTGCGGGGGGTGAAGGCCTCGCGCTCCACCTCGTGCGCCTGGGTGTGCGCGACCGGGTCGTAGGCGGAGAGCACCTTGCCCAGTGCGGTCGAGTGCAGCGGCTGCATGGCCCCGACCTCCAGCACCTGACGGCTGTCGTCGGGTCGGAACACGTGGTGCATGATCAGCACCCCGCTCTGGTGCAGCACGCCCACGTACACGCTCTCGCCGCTCGCCCGGGCCAGGTCGTCCGTCCACACCAGGGCGCGGGCGCGCAGCTCGTGCACGTCGAGATAGCTGTTGCCCAGGCGCAGCAGCTCCGCGCCCAGCTGGTACCGGCCGGAGGCCGGGTCCTGCTCCACGAAGCCCTCGGCCTGGAGGGTGCGCAGGATGCCGTGGGCGGTGCCCTTGGCCAGGCCCAGCGAGGACGCCACGTCCGAGAGTCCCAGCCGGCGTTCGCCGCCCGCCAGGAGTCGCAGCATCGCAGCGGCTCGTTCGAGCGACTGGATGTTCCGTGCCATCGCGCAGCCTCCTGCAGACCTTCGGTATTACTGACCATCTTGACGCGGTTCGACAATGCTGAACAGTATCGGTCGATGCCGACCTTGCGCACCGTCGGACAGCTGTTCGCCGTACCACTGACGGGGGCACCCGCCGGAAAGTCCCCGCCACAGAATGCAGTCCGCCACGTGGGACACCCACACCGGGGCGGGCACCTCGCGGTTACCCTGGCCGCGTGCACCCTTGACACAGAGGGGGTGCAAAGCCGACAGCCGTCGCATCCCAGGGAGCACAACCATGGCTTCGTTGCCCACCTTGCCCGCTGACACCCAGACCCGGGCCGATGCCCTCCGGGAGGCGCTCGCGACCCGCGTGGTCGTCGCCGACGGAGCCATGGGAACGATGCTCCAGGCGCAGGACCCCACCATGGAGGACTTCCAGCAGCTCGAAGGCTGCAACGAGGTCCTCAACATCACCCGCCCCGACATCGTGCGCTCCGTCCACGAGGCGTACTTCTCGGTGGGCGTGGACTGCGTCGAGACCAACACCTTCGGCACGAACTACGCGGCCCTCGCCGAGTACGACATCGCCGAACGCAACTTCGAGCTGTCCGAGGCCGGCGCGCGCATCGCCCGCCAGGTCGCCGACGAGTTCACCGCCTCCACCGGACAGCAGCGCTGGGTCCTCGGCTCCATGGGCCCCGGCACCAAGCTCCCCACCCTCGGCCACATCACCTACGCGCAGATCCGCGACGCCTACCAGGTCAACGCCGAGGGCCTGCTCTCCGGCGGCGCCGACGCGCTGCTCGTGGAGACCACGCAGGACCTCCTGCAGACGAAGTCCTCGATCATCGGTGCCCGGCGGGCCATGGAGGCGCTCGGCGTGAGCGTCCCGCTGATCTGCTCGGTCACCGTCGAGACCACCGGCACGATGCTGCTGGGTTCGGAGATCGGCGCGGCGCTGACGGCGCTGGAGCCGCTGGGCATCGACATGATCGGCCTGAACTGCGCCACCGGGCCGGCGGAGATGAGTGAGCACCTGCGCTATCTCGCGCGCAACGCCCGTATCCCGCTCTCCTGCATGCCCAATGCGGGTCTGCCGGTCCTGACCAAGCAGGGCGCGCACTACCCGCTGACCGCCCCGGAGCTGGCCGACGCGCAGGAGACGTTCGTCCGTGAGTACGGGCTCTCCCTGGTCGGCGGCTGCTGCGGCACGACCCCCGAGCACCTGCGGCAGGTGGTGGAGCGGGTCCGCGGCACGGCGGTCACCGAGCGCCACCCCCGGCCCGAGCCCGGCGCGGCTTCGCTCTACCAGACCGTGCCGTTCCGTCAGGACACCTCGTACATGGCGATCGGCGAGCGCACCAACGCCAACGGCTCCAAGAAGTTCCGTGAGGCCATGCTGGAGGCCCGCTGGGACGACTGCGTGGAGATGGCGCGCGACCAGATCCGCGAGGGCGCGCACATGCTCGACCTGTGCGTGGACTACGTGGGCCGCGACGGCGTCGCCGACATGGAGGAGCTCGCCGGCCGCTTCGCCACCGCCTCCACCCTGCCGATCGTCCTGGACTCCACCGAGGTTCCCGTCATCCGGGCGGGCCTGGAGAAGCTGGGCGGCCGCGCGGTCATCAACTCCGTGAACTACGAGGACGGCGACGGCCCCGAGTCCCGCTTCGCCAAGGTCACCCGACTGGCCCAGGAGCACGGCGCCGCGCTCATCGCGCTGACCATCGACGAGGAGGGCCAGGCCCGCACCGTCGAGCACAAGGTCGCCATCGCCGAACGGCTCATCGCCGACCTGACGGGCAACTGGGGGATCCGCGAGTCGGACATCCTCATCGACACGCTGACCTTCACGATCTGCACCGGTCAGGAGGAGTCCCGGGGGGACGGCATCGCCACGATCGAGGCGATCCGCGAGCTCAAGCGACTCCACCCGGACGTCCAGACCACCCTCGGCCTGTCGAACATCTCCTTCGGTCTGAATCCGGCGGCCCGTGTCCTGCTGAACTCGGTCTTCCTCGACGAGTGCGTCAAGGCCGGCCTGGACTCCGCCATCGTCCACGCCTCCAAGATCCTGCCGATCGCCCGGTTCGACGAGGAGCAGGTCACCACCGCCCTCGACCTGATCTACGACCGGCGCGAAGGCGACTACGACCCGCTGCAGAAGCTGATGGCCCTCTTCGAGGGCGTCAACACCAAGTCCCTCAAGGCCGGCCGCGCCGAGGAACTCCTCGCCCTGCCGCTGGACGAGCGACTGCAGCGCCGCATCATCGACGGCGAGAAGAACGGCCTGGAGACCGACCTCGACGAGGCGCTGCAGACCCGCCCCGCCCTCGACGTCGTCAACGACACCCTCCTGGAGGGCATGAAGGTCGTCGGCGAGCTCTTCGGCTCCGGCCAGATGCAGCTCCCCTTCGTCCTCCAGTCCGCCGAGGTCATGAAGACGGCCGTCGCCTACCTCGAACCGCACATGGAGAAGACCGACGACGAGGGCAAGGGCACGATCGTGCTCGCCACCGTCCGCGGCGACGTCCACGACATCGGCAAGAACCTCGTCGACATCATCCTCACCAACAACGGCTACAACGTCGTCAACATCGGCATCAAGCAGCCCGTCTCCGCGATCCTCGAAGCCGCCCAGGAGCACAAGGCCGACGTGATCGGCATGTCCGGCCTCCTCGTGAAGTCGACCGTGATCATGAAGGAGAACCTGGAGGAGCTGAACCAGCGCAAGCTGGCCGCCGACTACCCGGTGATCCTCGGCGGCGCCGCCCTCACCCGCGCCTACGTCGAGCAGGACCTCCACGAGATCTACGAGGGCGAGGTCCGCTACGCCCGCGACGCCTTCGAAGGCCTACGCCTCATGGACGCCCTCATCGCCGTCAAGCGCGGCGTCCCCGGCGCCACCCTGCCCGAGCTCAAGCAGCGCCGCGTCGCCAAGCGCGACACCCCCGCCCTCCAGGTGGAGGAGCCGGAGGAGTCCGGCGGCCGCTCCGACGTCTCCGTCGACAACCCGATCCCCACCCCGCCCTTCTGGGGCACCCGGGTGGTCAAGGGCATCCCGCTCAAGGACTACGCCTCCTGGCTCGACGAGGGCGCCCTCTTCAAGGGCCAGTGGGGCCTCAAGCAGGCCCGCGCGGGCGGGGCGACGTACGAGGAGCTCGTCGAGAGCGAGGGCCGTCCGCGACTGCGCGGCCTCCTGGACAAGCTGCACACCGAGAACCTGCTCGAGGCCGCCGTCGTCTACGGGTACTTCCCCTGCGTCTCCAAGGGCGAGGACCTGATCCTCCTCGACGAGGCCGGCAACGAGCGGACCCGCTTCACCTTCCCGCGCCAGCGCCGCGGCCGGCGCCTGTGCCTCGCGGACTTCTTCCGTCCCGAGGAGTCCGGCGAGATCGACGTCGTCGGCCTCCAGGTGGTCACCGTCGGCTCGAAGATCGGCGAGGCCACGGCCAAGCTGTTCGAGTCGGACTCCTACCGCGAGTACCTGGAGCTGCACGGCCTCTCGGTCCAGCTCGCCGAGGCCATGGCCGAGTACTGGCACGCGCGCGTCCGCTCCGAGCTCGGATTCGGCGGCGAGGACCCCGCGAAGGTCGAGGACATGTTCGACCTCAAGTACCGCGGCGCCCGCTTCTCGCTGGGCTACGGCGCCTGCCCCGACCTGGAGGACCGCGCGAAGATCGCCGACCTCCTGGAGCCGGAGCGGATCGGGGTCCACCTGTCGGAGGAGTTCCAGCTCCACCCGGAGCAGTCCACCGACGCGATCGTGATTCACCACCCCGAAGCGAAGTATTTCAACGCACGCTGAGCTCCAGCGACGTACACTTGTCGGTCCCATACAGGCCGGTCGCCTGTTCCCCGGGGTGGTATGCCCCGCGGAAGAGGTGACCGGCCTTCTCGTCCCTTCTGAGAGGCATGCGCATGACGAGCACCGTTCCCGCCCCCGTCGCCCGTACGGCCGACGGTTCTGCCCTGCAGGCGGTGCTGCTCGACATGGACGGCACCTTGGTGGACACCGAAGGCTTCTGGTGGGAGATCGAGGCCGAGATCTTCCAGGAGCTGGGCCACCGCCTGGACGAGGCCTGGCGGGACGTGGTCGTCGGCGGCCCGATGAGCCGCAGCGGGACCTTCCTGATCGAGGCGACCGGCGCCGCCATCGGCCTCGCCGAGCTGAGCGTCCTGCTCAACGAGCGCTTCGAGGCCCGCATCGCCGAGCGGGTGCCGTTGATGCCCGGCGCCGAGCGGCTGCTGAGCGAGCTCGCCCGGCACAACGTGCCCACCGCCCTGGTCTCCGCCTCCCACCGCCGGGTCATCGACCAGGTGCTCCTCACCCTCGGCCGCGACCGCTTCACGATGACGGTCGCCGGCGACGAGGTGGCGCGTACCAAGCCGCACCCCGACCCGTACCTGTTCGCCGCGCGCTCGCTGGGCGCGCACCCCTCGCGGTGCGCGGTCATCGAGGACACCCGCACCGGGGTGGCGGCCGCCGAGGCCGCCGGCTGCCGGGTCGTGGCCATCCCCTCGGTCGGTGTGATCGAACCAGCCCCCGGGCGTACGGTCGTCCGCTCGCTGGAGGACGTCGACCTCGCGTTCCTGCGCTCGCTCATCGCTCCGATGAACTGAGAGTGACGACCGGGCCCTCCGTCGGGCCCGCACTCCACCCAAGCGGACACATCGGCATGCACTGACCCACATCGGTATGCATTGCCACGCATCGAAACCCCCCGAGCACGCTCCGTGCCGAACGGAACGCGGTCCGACCGCGCCCTGACGGAAGGATCTTCCGTGTCGGGTGTCGGAGGCTGAAATTCCATCCTCTCGGGGGCCGTTGCGGAGGGTGACCTTGGTCACCCTCCGCACCCTCTACGGGCCCACTCCGAGGTCCCCGCGGCTTCCAATGTGTCCGCATTGATCAGCCCCTGACCGAATCTGCGCGACCCTGCGCGTGAACAGGCAGTTCGCTCCGATCACGGTGCGATTACGCCCCAAGTCCGGTCAGTTCCAGCCATCCCGTCCCGGACCACTAGTGTCGACGCGGGCACTACGCCGCACCTCAGCCGTCCCCGACACACACCCCTGTGCCGGGACCGCGTGGACCGATCGTCACACCACCGGCCCGATCGTTCCGCCCTGAACGGGCGACCGCCGCGAAGTGCCCTCTACGCCGCTTTGAACAAGTGCCGGTTACAGGGAGTACTTCCAGCATGAACCGCAAGACCATGGTGCTGACGGCCGCGGCCGGACTGCTCACCCCCGCGCTGGCCGCCTGCGGCAGCGCGAGCGGCGGAGGAGCAGGATCCGGAGCGATCGTCGTCGGAACCACCGATCGGTTCGAGGCCGCAGACTTCGCTCCCGCCCCCTTCGACCCGGCCTACGCCTACGACGCCGGCGCCTGGAACGTCCTGCGCCAGACCGTCCAGACGCTGATGCACACCCCGCGCGGCGGCGGCCAGCCCGTCCCCGAAGCGGCCTCCGCCTGCCGCTTCACCGACTCCGGCAACGAGAGCTACCGCTGCACCCTGCGCCCCGGTCTGAAGTTCGCCGACGGTGAGCCCCTCACCGCCAAGGACGTCAAGTTCTCCATCGACCGCGTCCTCGCCATCAAGGACGAGAACGGCCCCTCCTCGCTCCTCTCCACCCTCGACAACGTCGAGGTCAAGGGCGCCGACACCGTCGTCTTCCACCTGAAGACCCCGGACGCGACCTTCCCCTTCAAGCTCTCCACCCCCGCCGCCGGCATCGTCAGCGAGAAGAACTACGACGCCAAGAAGCTCCGCGAGGGCTTCGCCGTGGACGGCTCCGGCCCCTACACGATGAAGGCCGAGGTCAAGAGCGGCCGACTGGTCCGCGCCGTCTTCACCAAGAACCCCCACTACAAGGGCGACCTCAAGCTGCAGAACGACAAGGTCGAGCTGCGCACCTTCACCGACTCCCCGGCCATGGGCAAGGCACTCACCGACGGGAAGATCCACATGGTCTCCCGCACCCTGTCGCCGGCCCAGATCACCGAGTTCAGCGCCCAGCCCCCCAAGGGCGTCAAGCTGGTCCCGATGCCCGGCCTGGAGATCCGCTACCTCGGCTTCAACACCGAGGCACCGGTCGTCAAGGACAAGGCCGTACGCCAGGCACTCGCCGCCGCCGTCGACCGCGGCCAGCTCATCTCCAAGGTCTACGGCAAGTCCGCGCAGCCGCTCTACTCGCTGGTCCCCACCACCGTCACGGGCCACGTCAACTCCTTCTACAACAAGTACGGCGACGCCAACACACCCAAGGCCGCCGCCCTGCTGAAGGACGCCGGGATCAAGACCCCGGTCAAGCTGACCCTGCACTACACCAGCGACCACTACGGCGACGGCACGGCCGCCGAGTTCGACGCCCTCAAGGCCCAGCTGAACTCCACCGGCCTCTTCGACATCACCGTCCAGGGCAGCGAATGGGCGGAATTCCGCCCCGCCCAGAAGAAGGGCGACCACGCCGCCTACGGGCTCGGCTGGTTCCCCGACTACCCGGACGCCGACAACTTCCTCGCCCCGTTCCTGGAGCAGGACAACTTCCTGGGCACGCCGTACGCCAACAGCGCGGTGCGCACCAGGCTCATCCCCGAATCCCGGCGGGCGGGCGATCGCACGATCGCCGTCCCCGCGATCACGGAGATACAGGACATCGTCGCCGAGGACGTGCCCGTCCTGCCCCTGTGGCAGGGCAAGCAGTACGTCGCCGCACGCGACGGGATCACCGGAGTGGAGTGGTCGGTCAACGCCATCTCCGACCTCCAGCTGTGGGAGCTCGGCCGTGGCGTAAGCGGCTGAGCAAGGCATCGACCGGCAGCGGAAGTCGCGAGCCGGACCAACGAAACAGTTCGACTGTGAAGGACGTTCGCGTGAATCGACGTAACCAGTGGCTGGCGGCCCCGCTCGGCGCGGCCACCGCCGCCGCGCTGCTCAGCGGTTGCGGCTCGACCGATGGCTCCAATGCCGGTAGCGGCAAGGGCGTGGTCATGGGCATATCCGACAAGGTGAAGTCCGTCGACCCGGCATCGGGCTACGACCCCGGCTCCTGGCTGCTCTTCAACAACGTCTTCCAGTCGCTGCTGAGCTTCCCCAAGGGCGGCACCACCCCCGAGCCCGACGCCGCCCAGACCTGCGGCTTCGAGGGCGGCGACAGCAAGCTCTACAAGTGCACCCTGCGCGACGGCCTGAAGTTCAGCAACGGCCACAGCCTCACCTCGAAGGACGTCAAGTTCTCCTTCGAGCGCACCCTGAAGATCAACGACGCGAACGGCCCGGCCGTCATGCTCGCCTCCATCGCGAGCATCGACGCCCCCGACGACAAGACCGTCGTCTTCAAGCTCAAGACCTCCGACGCCACCTTCCCCAGCAAGATCGCCTCGGGCGCCGGCTCCATCGTCGACCACGCCGAGTACCCGGTCGACAAGCTGCGCACCGACAACAAGGCCATCGGCTCCGGCGTCTACAAGCTCGACTCCTTCGGCGAGAAGAGCGCCAGCTTCTCCGTCAACGAGTCCTACAGCGGCAAGGCCAAGGCCAAGAACACCGGCGTCACGCTGAAGTTCTTCAACGGCGACCAGGCCGGCCTCAAGACGACCCTCGAAAGCGGCGACGTCGACTTCGCCTTCCGCGGCCTCGCCGCCAAGGACATCGCCGCCCTCGCCTCCAGCAAGACCGGCGACAACAAGGTCGACGTCGTCCAGGGCACCGGCGCCGAGGTCGAGCACATGGTGTTCAACGTCAACGACCCCGTCGTCGGCAAGCTCCCCGTGCGCAAGGCCATGGCCTACCTCATCGACCGCGAAGCCCTCGTCCGCGACGTGTACGCGGGCACCGCCACCGCGCTCTACTCCATCGTGCCCACCGGCATCGCCGGCCACACGACCCCGTTCTTCGACCGCTACGGCGGCACCCCGCAGCCCGAGAAGGCCAAGGCCGTCCTCAAGGCCGCGAACATCACCGGCAAGGTCAAGGTCACCCTGTACTCGACCCCCTCCCGCTACGGCCCCTCCACGGACCAGCAGTTCGAGGTCATCGCCAAGCAGCTCAACGACAGCGGCCTCTTCGACGCCGACGTCAAGTCCGTCGAGTACGAGCAGTACGAGAAGGACATCCAGGCCGGCAAGTACGGCGTGTACGTGAAGGGCTGGGTGCCCGACTACCCGGACGCCGACAACTTCACGCAGCCGTTCTTCGGCCCGGACAACGTGCTGAACAACAACTACGACAACAAGGAGATCACCGGGACGATCATCCCGTCGACCTCCGCGAAGTCCGACCGCACCGCGGCCAACACCGACTACAACCGCCTCCAGGACATCGTCGCCGAGGAGCTCCCGCTCATCCCGCTCTGGCAGGGCAAGCAGTACGCCGTCACCCGCCAGAACGTCAGCGGCCTGCAGTGGTCCCTCGACGCCTCGACCGTCTTCCGCTTCTGGGAGATCAGCAAGGGCTGACGCCACCGGAGCCGGACCCGCCCACGGGCGGGCCCGGCACCACGCGAAGGGGCCGTACGCGCACACGCGCGTACGGCCCCTTCACGCATCCGAGCCCCGGCCCGACGGACCTACTGGGCCCCGGGACGCACCAGACCGCTCTCGTACGCGTACACCGCCGCCTGGACCCGGTCCCGCAACCCCAGCTTCGTCAGCACATGCCCCACATGCGTCTTGACCGTCGTCTCGCTCACGAACAGATCCGCCGCGATCTCCGCGTTCGACAACCCCCGGGACACCAGCTTCAGCACCTCGACCTCACGCTCGGTCAGCGTCCCCAAGCTGTTCGGCAGGCTCTCCTCACCCGACGGCAGATGCCCCGCGTACTTGTCCAGCAGCCGCCGCGTGATGCTCGGCGCGAGCATCGCCTCACCCGCCGCGACCACCCGGATCGCCTGCACCAACTCCACCGCCGGCGCGTCCTTCAACAAGAACCCGCTCGCCCCCGCCCGCAGCGCCTCCACCACGTACTCGTCCAGATCGAACGTGGTCAGCACCAGCACCTTCGCCGGCCCGTCCCGCTCCGGACCCGTGATCTGCCGGGTCGCCTCCACCCCGTCCATCCGCGGCATCCGGATGTCCATCAGCACCACATCGGGCTGCAGCGCCCGCACCTGGTCCAACGCCTGCAGACCGTCCCCGGCCTCACCGACCACCGCCAGGTCCTCCTCCGCCTCCAGGATCATCCGGAAGCCGGTGCGCAGCAGCGGCTGGTCGTCGACCAGAAGGACGCGGATCGCCACGGGGTCTACCTCGTATTCGTCGGACGGCTACGGCGGGCCCGACCATTCTGCCCTGACCCCGGGATCAGGACTCCGTCGGGCGCTCCACCCCCGGCACCACCGGGTTCACCTCAGGACGCGGAGAGATCACCAACGGGTACGGCGGGGGAGTACCACCGAACTCCGGACACACCGCCTGATGATCACACCAGCCGCACAGCTTCGTCGGCCGCGGCCGCCACTCACCCGACTCCGTCGCCTCCCGGATCGCCTCCCACAACGCCAGCAGCTTGCGCTCCACCCGCTCCAGATCCGCCACCACCGGGTCGTACGTCAACACATCCCCACTGCCCAGATACACCAGCTGCAACCGCCGCGGCACCACCCGCTTCAGCCGCCACACCACCAGCGCGTAGAACTTCATCTGGAACAGCGCACCCTCGGCATACTCCGGCCGCGGCGCCTTCCCCGTCTTGTAGTCGACGATCCGCACCTCACCCGTCGGCGCCACGTCCACCCGGTCGATGATCCCGCGCAGCCGCAGCCCCGACTCCAGCTCCGTCTCCACGAAGAACTCCCGCTCCACCGGCTCCAGCCGCGTCGGGTCCTCCAACGTGAACCACCGCTCCACCAGCGCCTCGGCCTCCGTCAGCCACCGCGCCAGCCCCGCCCCCTCGTCACCCTCCGGGAACAACCCCATCAGCTCCGGCTTCGACTCCAGCAACCGGTCCCACTGCCCCGGCAGCAACGCCTTCGCCGCCGGCGCCGTCCGCTCCTGCGCCGGATGATCGAAAAGCCGCTCCAGCACCGCATGCACCAACGTCCCGCGGGTAGCAGCCGCACTGGGCTTCTCCGGCAACCTGTCGATCACCCGGAACCGGTACAGCAGCGGGCACTGCATGAAATCGCTCGCCCGCGAAGGGGAAAGCGAAGAGGGCGCCACAGCGCTCCGCACTTCGGCATCGGCTGCGCCAGGCACAGCACCGGGGCTCGTCGTCATGCACAAAACCCTACGACCCACCACCGACAGGACGCGCATACCATCGACGCCGAGCCCCCTCGCACTGCATGATCGGAGCATCACAACCCGCTACACCACCACCCCGTACACGAACAGAACACACTGGAAACACCAGCACCGAACGAAGGACAGCCGTGGCAGACACCGACGAAACCGGCGAGCGCTCAGGCGGCCGCTCCGGACCGGGCGGCGGACTCCTCATGGGCCGCCCCTTCGGCGTACCCGTCTACGTCTCGCCCAGCTGGTTCCTCGTCGCCGCCCTCATCACCTGGGTCTTCGGCGACCAGCTCGACCGCGTCCTGCCCGACCTCGGACCCGTCCGCTACCTCGTCTCCCTCTTCTTCGCGGTCGCCTTCTACGCCTCCGTCCTGGTCCACGAACTCGCGCACACCGTCGCGGCCCTCCGCTTCAAACTCCCCGTGCGCCGCATCCAGCTCCAGTTCTTCGGCGGAGTCTCCGAGATCGAGAAGGAATCCGAGACACCCGGCCGCGAATTCGTCCTCGCCTTCGTCGGCCCCCTGCTCTCCCTCGTCCTCACCGGAGCCTTCTACCTCGGCATGAAAGCCGTCGACCCGGCCACCGTCCCCGGCGTCCTCCTCGCCGGCCTGATGATCTCCAACCTGCTCGTCGCCGCCTTCAACCTGCTCCCCGGCCTCCCCCTCGACGGCGGCCGCATGCTCCGCGCCGTCATCTGGGGCATCACCGGCAAACCCATGACCGGCACCATCGCCGCCGCCTGGGTCGGCCGCGGCCTCGCCCTCGCCGTCCTCCTCGGCCTCCCCCTCCTCACCCACACCGGCGTCCTCGGCAACCGCACCTCGGAAATCGGCGGCATGAACACCGTCATGGACGCCCTCCTCGCCGCCATCCTCGCCGGCATCATCTGGACCGGCGCCGGCAACAGCCTGCGCATGGCCCGCCTGCGCGAACACCTCCCCGAACTACGCGCCCGCACCCTCACCCGACGCGCCATCCCCGTCGAGAACGCCACCCCCCTCTCCGAAGCACTACGCCGCGCCAACGAAGCCGGCGCCCGCGCCCTCGTCGTCGTCGACGGCCAAGGCGACCCCACCGCCATCGTCCGCGAAACCGCCATCGCCTCCGTCCCCGAACACCGCCGCCCCTGGGTCGCCGTCAGCACCCTCGCCCAGGACCTCACCGACGGCATGAAGGTTTCAGCGGACCTCACCGGCGAAGAACTCCTCGACCACCTCCGCGCCACCCCCGCCACCGAATACCTCGTCCTCGAACCCACCGGCACCATCTACGGCGTCCTGTCCACCCTCGACGTCGAAAAAGCCTTCGTGAAGGCCATGGCACGGCCCCAGTCCTGAAGCCAATACACTGGTCACATGTCCGAACCGACCGGTGCCGCCCGCCGACGCGGGCCCTTCGAGGTCGGGGACCAGGTACAGCTCACCGACCCCAAGGGCCGCCACTACACGTTCACGCTCGAAGCAGGGAAGAATTTCCACACCCACAAGGGTTCCTTCCCGCACGACGAGCTGATCGGCTCTCCCGAAGGCAGCGTTGTCCGCACCACGGGCAACGTCGCATACCTCGCGCTGCGCCCCCTGCTCCCCGACTATGTCCTGTCCATGCCCCGCGGCGCCGCCGTGGTCTACCCCAAGGACGCGGGCCAGATCCTGGCCTTCGCCGACATCTTCCCCGGCGCCCGCGTCGTGGAAGCGGGAGTGGGCTCCGGCTCCCTGAGCAGCTTCCTGCTGCGCGCCATCGGCGACCAGGGCATGCTCCACAGCTACGAGCGCCGCGCGGACTTCGCCGAGATCGCCACCGCCAACGTCGAACGCTACTTCGGCGGCCCCCACCCCGCGTGGAAGCTGACCGTGGGCGACCTCCAGGACAACCTGGACGAGACCGACGTCGACCGCGTCATCCTCGACATGCTCGCCCCCTGGGAGTGCCTCGAGGCGGTCAAGAAGGCCCTGGTACCCGGCGGCATCCTCTGCTGCTACGTCGCCACCACCACCCAGCTCTCCAAGACCGTCGAGTCCATCCGCGAGATCGGCTGCTTCGCCGAGCCGCAGCCCTGGGAATCGATGATCCGCAACTGGCACGTGGAAGGCCTCGCCGTCCGCCCGGACCACCGCATGATCGGCCACACCGGCTTCCTCGTCACCGCCCGCCGCCTCGCGGACGGCGTCGAGCCCCCCATGCGCCGCCGCCGCCCCGCCAAGGGCGCCTACGGCGAGGACTACGACGGCCCCGGCAGCGACCGCTCCGCATAACGGCCCCGCAGACCCAACACGAAGGCGCTGTGGCGCAGTTCCCCCGACCCACCCGGGAACTGCGCCACAGCGCCTTTTCGTTGTCCCGTGCACCAGCCCCGGACCCAGCCGTTCCTCCGCCCTGTGAGGTGTGGCACGATGCTGGCTCCCCGTCACCCTTCGCACAGGAGACACCCCGCGTGCCGCACAGCCACGCCGAGACGGCCCCGCTCCCGCACACCCTGGAGCACAGCCGCACCAGGCCCGTCCACTGGCTCGCCACGGCCACCGCCATGGCAGCCGTCATAGCCGGCGCAGGACTCGTACAGCCCGCCACCGGCACCCCGGCCACCCACACCACCGGAGCAGCCGCCCAGCCCCCCGCGAAGGGCCCCCTGGCCACCGCACCCGACCCGGCAGCGGTCACCTACCCCCTCGACTGCAAGGGCGCCCCGCAGACCGTCACCACCAGCGCCCAGGGCGACCTCGACGGAGACGGCCGCCCCGAGACCGTGGCCGCCGTCCGCTGCGACGCCGGCTCCGGCACCCCGCCCCACGCGATCTACGTACTCGTCCAGGACCCCGCCGAAGGCACCCCGCCCCGCGTCGTCGCCACCCTGCTCGAAGCAGCCCGACGACAGACCGCCACCGAGCTCACCGTGCGCGACGGACTCGTCACCGCGACCCTCGTCGGCTACTCCTCACCCGACGTACCCCGCTACAGCCCCGACACGAAACAGCTCGCCAAGTGGCGCTGGCGCGACGGAAAATTCCGCCAGGAGCTGACGGACTCGGCCGCCAGGAGTGTTTGAAACGTCACTCCGCGTCGGGACCGAAGACTTCCACCCTGTCCGAGACGCGCCTCACATGAATGCAGTCCCCCGGACATTCCTTGGCCGAGTCGACCACGTCCTGGAGCAGCGTCAGCGGAACCGGAGTGGTCGCCCCCGCGTCCTGCAGCAGCTCGTCCTCCGGACTCTTCACATACGCCAGACCATCGATGTCCAGCTCGAACACCTCAGGCGCGTACTGCACGCAGATGCCGTCCCCGGTGCACAGGTCCTGATCGATCCAGACCTCGAGCGGCTCGCCGGCCTCACCGGCACCGCCCGTCGGAGCCTCCTGCTGCACGGTCATATCTCCTGCCGTTCCCTGCGCTGAGTGATCCATCCCGGTCGAAACCCGCAGCAAGTCGCGCGGGCCCTGACGGGTGTTGAACGCTTCGACCTTACAACCGGCTGCTTCCCGAGTTTGATGGGTGGGTATTTCCTTGGCGTGAGGGAGTACGCAAGGGTGAAGATCGGACACACCTCTACCGTCTTTGTGATCTAGGGGTTTCAATCACCACCAGCCCAGGTAGGGTCAGGAAGCGTCCAGCTCCCCTTGGAGGAGGTGAGGACCGTGGCAGCCCACGACGACGACATCAACCGCGGCATCCGGCCCGCGCGAGGGTCCGAGGACCCCGCCGGCCAGGTTGCCTATCTCGAGCAGGAAATCGCCGTCCTGCGACGAAAGCTCGCCGACTCTCCGCGACACACGAGGATTCTCGAAGAGCGGATCGTCGAGCTCCAGACAAACCTGGCCGGCGTATCCGCACAGAACGAACGACTCGCGAATACCCTCCGTGAGGCCCGAGACCAGATCGTGGCCCTCAAGGAAGAAGTCGACCGGCTCGCCCAGCCGCCGGCCGGTTTCGGTGTCTTCCTGCAAGCCAACGAGGACGGCACCGTCGACATCTTCACCGGAGGCCGAAAGCTCCGCGTGAACGTCAGCCCCAGCGTCGACCCGGAAGACCTCCGGCGCGGCCAGGAGGTCATGCTCAACGAGGCCCTCAACGTGGTCGAGGCCATGGAATTCGAGCGGGCCGGGGACATCGTCACCCTCAAGGAGATCCTCGAGGACGGCGAGCGCGCCCTGGTCGTCGGGCACACCGACGAGGAAAGGGTGGTGAGGCTCGCCGAGCCGCTCCTGGACATCACCATCCGCCCCGGCGACGCCCTCCTGCTCGAACCCCGCTCCGGCTACGTCTACGAGGTCGTCCCCAAGAGCGAGGTCGAAGAACTCGTCCTCGAAGAGGTCCCCGACATCGACTACGACAAGATCGGCGGCCTGGGCGACCAGATCGAGCTGATCCGCGACGCGGTCGAGCTCCCGTACCTCTACCCCGACCTCTTCAAGGAACACGAACTGCGGCCCCCGAAGGGCATCCTGCTCTACGGCCCGCCCGGCTGCGGCAAGACGCTCATCGCCAAGGCCGTCGCCAACTCCCTTGCCAAGAAGGTCGC
Source organism: Streptomyces virginiae (assembly GCF_041432505.1). Taxonomy (GTDB): domain Bacteria; phylum Actinomycetota; class Actinomycetes; order Streptomycetales; family Streptomycetaceae; genus Streptomyces; species Streptomyces virginiae_A. The sequence goes on along the minus strand of NZ_CP107871.1, from coordinate 2,121,115 downwards.
CGAGGTCACCGGCCAGCCCGCCGGGAAGTCCTACTTCCTGAACATCAAGGGCCCCGAACTCCTCAACAAGTACGTCGGCGAGACCGAGCGGCACATCCGCCTCGTCTTCCAACGTGCCCGCGAGAAGGCCAGCGAGGGCACCCCCGTCATCGTCTTCTTCGACGAGATGGAATCCCTCTTCCGCACCCGCGGATCAGGCGTCAGCTCGGACGTGGAGAACACCATCGTCCCCCAGCTGCTCGCCGAGATCGACGGCGTGGAAGGCCTGGAGAACGTCATCGTCATCGGCGCCTCCAACCGCGAGGACATGATCGACCCTGCCATCCTGCGCCCCGGCCGGCTCGACGTGAAGATCAAGATCGAGCGCCCGGACGCCGAGGCCGCGAAGGACATCTTCGCGAAGTACCTCAAGGCCTCGCTGCCCCTGCACTCGGACGACCTGTCCGAACACCAGGACTCCAAGGACGGCACCGTCCACAGCATGATCCAGACCGTCGTCGAGCAGATGTACGCCGAAACCGAGGAGAACCGCTTCCTCGAGGTCACGTACGCCAACGGCGACAAGGAAGTCCTCTACTTCAAGGACTTCAACTCCGGCGCGATGATCCAGAACATCGTCGACCGGGCCAAGAAGATGGCCATCAAGGCCTTCCTCGAACACAACCAGAAGGGTCTGCGGGTGGCCCACCTGCTCCAGGCCTGCGTGGACGAGTTCAAGGAGAACGAGGACCTGCCCAACACCACCAACCCGGACGACTGGGCCCGCATCTCCGGAAAGAAGGGCGAGCGGATCGTATTCATCCGCACCCTCGTCACCGGAAAGCAAGGCGCGGACACCGGACGCTCCATCGACACGGTGGCAAACACCGGTCAGTACCTCTGACAAAGCGGGGCGGCTGCGGATGCCCTCCCCGGGCATCCGCAGCCGACTGCTTTACCCCACCGCTTTACCGGCCGCTTTTCAGCCGGTGACGAGGCGGATCGAATGACGGAAATGATCTCCCCACGAGCGCGCAGTGGTTCTAGGCTCTTCCGTACCGCCGGACGCGCAGTGCGGGGACGGGCACCGCACAGGCACACGCACCGGAGCACCAGCGGTACTTGAGCGCCGCTCCCGAAAGGGGAGCGCCGCCGGGCAAGGAGGGCCGCATGACCGTACGGCGAGTAATGGGGATCGAGACGGAGTACGGGATCTCCGTCCCGGGGCACCCGAACGCCAATGCCATGCTCACCTCGTCCCAGATCGTCAACGCCTACGCGGCGGCGATGCACCGGGCGCGACGCGCCCGCTGGGACTTCGAGGAGGAGAATCCGCTGCGGGACGCCCGCGGCTTCGACCTCGCCCGCGAGGCCGCCGACAACAGCCAGCTGACCGACGAGGACATCGGCCTCGCCAACGTCATCCTCACGAACGGCGCACGGCTCTACGTCGACCACGCACACCCCGAATACAGCTCGCCCGAGATCACCAACCCGCTCGACGCCGTCCTGTGGGACAAGGCCGGCGAGCGGATCATGGCCGAGGCGGCCGTACGCGCCGCCCAGCTCCCCGGCGCCCAGCCGATCCACCTCTACAAGAACAACACCGACAACAAGGGCGCCTCCTACGGCACGCACGAGAACTACCTGATGAAGCGGGAGACCCCCTTCTCGGAGATCGTGCGCCACCTGACCCCCTTCTTCGTCTCGCGACAGGTCGTGACCGGCGCGGGACGCGTGGGCATCGGCCAGGACGGCCGCGAACACGGCTTCCAGATCAGCCAGCGCGCGGACTACTTCGAGGTCGAGGTCGGTCTGGAGACCACCCTCAAACGCCCCATCATCAACACCCGCGACGAGCCGCACTCGGACGCCGAGAAGTACCGCCGGCTCCACGTGATCATCGGAGACGCCAACCTCTCCGAGATCTCCACCTACCTCAAACTCGGCACGACAGCACTTGTCCTGTCCATGATCGAGGACGGGTTCATCAACGTCGACCTGGCCGTCGACCAGCCCGTACGCACCCTGCACCAGGTCTCCCACGACCCGGACCTGCACCACCTGATCACGCTGCGCAGCGGCCGGACACTGACCGCGGTGCAACTGCAGATGGAGTACTTCGAGCTGGCCCGCAAGTACGTGGACGAACGTTTCGGGTCCGACGCGGACGAGCAGACCAAGGACGTGCTGGCCCGCTGGGAGGACGTGCTGGGCCGGCTGGAGAGCGACCCGATGAGTCTGTCGGGGGAGCTGGACTGGATCGCCAAGAAGGAGATCCTGGAGGGCTACCGGCGCCGGGACGGGCTGAACTGGGACGCGGCGCGGCTGCACCTCGTGGACCTCCAGTACTCGGACGTACGACCCGAGAAGGGCCTGTACAACCGCCTGGTGGCCCGCGGCAAGATGAAGCGCCTGGTGGAGGAGCCGGCCGTGGAGCGGGCTCAGAGCAAGCCTCCGGAGGACACCCGGGCGTATTTCCGCGGCCGCTGCCTGGAGCAGTACGCGGACGACGTGGCGGCGGCGTCCTGGGACTCGGTGATCTTCGACCTCCCCGGCCGGGACTCGCTCCAGCGGGTCCCGACGCTGGAACCCCTGCGGGGGACCCGTAACCACGTCAAGGAGCTCCTGGACCGCTGTCGCACGGCGGAGGACCTGGTCCGGGTGCTTTCGGGGCAGTGAAACGGGCCTGAAAGGCCTTCGGTCCGGGAATCATGAAGAGAACCGGACTGTGAAAGTACGGGGACGAATGTCGGACCCTCCCTATAGGGTCCGACGTAGGGTCTGATCTTGAGAGATCCCGAATCCCGGGGTCTCTCGACATGAGCGTGCGAACCGAGCGGGGTGAGGTAGACATGGCGACCAAGGACACCGGCGGCGGACAGCAGAAGGCGACGCGCTCGACCGAAGAGGTCGAGGAGGCGGCGGTCGAGGAATCGACCGACCTCAAGGAGCGCCAGGAAAAGCTCTCCGACGACGTCGACTCCGTACTTGACGAGATTGACGATGTACTCGAGGAGAACGCCGAGGACTTCGTGCGATCCTTCGTTCAAAAGGGTGGAGAGTGATTTCACCTTCGAATCGAAGGTGAGTGACCCCAGGGAGGGGTTGGGTGGCAGGGGCTGTGAAGCGGTGTCCTCGCTGTGGCGCAGAGAAGCCTCGTGAGGCTTTCGCGGCCAACCGTGCGGCGCGGGATGGCCTGCAGTGTTACTGCAGGCCATGCGCAGCGGAGTATCACCAAGAGCGGCAGCTGGCCAAGGGGAAGAATGTCCGCCCATTGGTCGCTGCCCCGCCCGGGCATAAGCACTGCCGCAGATGTGGGGAGATTAAGCCGCACTCCGAATGGGATCGGAACAGAACGGCCTCCGACGGCTTGTCGACTCGCTGCAAAGCGTGTCGAGCCGTCGAGGGTCGAGCGCACTATCTCAAGCGTTCGTACGGCATCACTGAGGCTGTGCGAGACGCGATCATTGCAGCTCAGGGCGGGGTCTGCTACCTCTGCCTCCGGGCTCCGGCCGTTCATGTGGATCATTGCCACAAGACGGGTAGGGTCCGTGGCGTACTTTGCTTGAACTGCAATGTGGGCGTAGGCCTGTTCAAGGAAGACCCCGAACGCATGCGTCGGGCCGCTGAGTATCTGGAGGGAACGCGTGGAAGCCAACACTCGTAACACAGGGCGTCTACCGGCAGCCTTCCTGACGCCGGGGTCGTCGTCCTTCATGGACTTCCTGGGCGCGCACTCGCCCGACATGCTGCCCGGCAACCGCAAGCTGCCGGAGGGTGTCGTCGAGGCGCCGCACGGGACGACCATCGTCGCCGCCACCTTCCCCGGCGGGGTCGTCCTCGCCGGTGACCGGCGGGCGACCATGGGGAACATGATCGCGCAGCGGGACATCGAGAAGGTGTTCCCCGCCGACGAGTACTCCGCCGTCGGTATCGCCGGTACGGCCGGCCTGGCCGTGGAGATGGTCAAGCTGTTCCAGCTGGAGCTGGAGCACTTCGAGAAGGTCGAGGGGACGACCCTGTCCCTGGAGGGCAAGGCCAACCGGCTCTCCACCATGATCCGGAGCAATCTGGGGATGGCGATGCAGGGTCTGGCCGTCGTGCCGCTGTTCGCGGGGTACGACGAGGCCAAGGAGAAGGGTCGGATCTTCTCCTACGACGTGACCGGCGGTCGCTCCGAGGAGCACGGCTACGCCGCCACCGGTTCCGGTTCGATCTTCGCCCGGGGCTCGATGAAGAAGCTCTTCCGTCCCGATCTGACGGAGGAGCAGGCCACCACCCTGGTCGTCCAGGCGCTGTACGACGCCGCCGACGACGACTCGGCGACCGGTGGGCCGGACCTGTACCGCCACATCTACCCGATCGTCACCGTGATCACGGACGAGGGGTTCCGCAGGCTGACCGACGACGAGTCGCAGGAGCTCGCCCGTACGGTCACCAACCGTCGGCTGGAGCAGCCCGACGGCCCGCGCGCCGCCCTGCTCTGACCATCCGTCGCCCCGTAGGAGCCCAGAAGAAAGGGACGGACAGCCGGTGTCGACTCCGTTCTATGTGTCACCCCAGCAGGCCATGGCCGACCGGGCGGAATACGCCCGCAAGGGCATCGCCCGCGGTCGCAGCCTGGTCGTGCTGCAGTACGCCGACGGCATCGTGTTCGTCGGCGAGAACCCGTCCCGTGCGCTGCACAAGTTCAGCGAGATCTACGACCGGATCGGCTTCGCGGCCGCCGGCAAGTACAACGAGTACGAGAACCTGCGGATCGGTGGTGTGCGGTACGCGGATCTGCGTGGATACACCTACGACCGTGACGATGTGACGGCCCGTGGGCTGGCGAACGTCTACGCGCAGACGCTCGGCACCATCTTCTCCTCGGCGGGTGAGAAGCCGTACGAGGTGGAGCTGGTGGTCGCGGAGGTCGGTGCGACGGCCGCGGGTGACCAGATCTACCGGCTGCCGCACGACGGGTCGATCGTGGACGAGCACGGTTCGGTCGCGGTCGGTGGCAATGCCGAGCAGATCAGTACCTTCCTGGATCAGCGTCACCAGGACGGGATGACCCTGTCGGAGGCGTTGAAGCTGGCGGTGCAGGCGTTGTCCAGCCAGGCCAACGGTGCGGACAAGACGATTCCGGCGGAGCGGCTGGAGGTCGCGGTGCTGGACCGTACGCGGTCGCAGCAGCGCAAGTTCAAGCGGATCCGGGGTCGGCAGCTGTCGCGGCTGCTGGAGGCGGACGTGACGGCGGCGGTGCAGGCCGATGCCGTGTCGAACGACGAGGCGCCGGAGGACGACGCCGAGTAGTCGTCGTGTGGGAGGAGCCCCGGTTCGCCGTTCGTGGCGGGCCGGGGCTTCGTCGTGTCCGGACGGCTACGGCTGCGGCGTCGGGGCGGGGCCCGTGGAGTCGCGGACGACGAGCCGGACGGGGATGTCGGGTGCGGTCCAGGTGGTGCCTTCGAGGACGGCGAGGAGCGCGGCCATGCCCTGTTCGCCGACGCGTTCGGCGGGGAGGTGGACGGTGGTGAGTTCGGGTTCGACGGCGGTGGCGAGGGCGAGGTCGTCGAAGCCGGTGACGGAGAGGTCCTCGGGGATGCGCAGGCCGAGGCGGCGGGCGGCCTTGCAGGCGCCGGCGGCGAGGATGTCGTCGTCGCAGACGATGGCGGTGGGTCGGTCCTGGGGGGTCGCCAGGGCGGTCTCCATGGCCGTGCGGGCGCCTTCGACGGTGAGGGGGGCCCGTACGGTGCGCAGCTCGGTGTCGGGGCCGAGGAGGGCTCTGAGGGCTTCTGCGCGGGTGTGGAAGGTCCAGGTGTCGATGGCGGAGGCGAGGTGGAGGAAGCGGCGGTGGCCGAGGGGGAGGAGGTGTTCGGTGATCTGGCGCATGCCGTCGGCCATGGCGAGGTTGATGTGGGCGGCGGCGGTGCCGGCGGTGGGGTCGCTGTCGAGCATGACGAGGGGGAGGGTGGCGCCGCCGATGGCGTCGAGGGCGTCGGCGGCCATGGAGGAGGCGATGACTCCGTCGAGGGCGGCGCGGGCGGAGGCGAAGGGGTCGCGGGCGGGGCCGGTGCCGTCGGGGGAGGGGTAGAGGACGACGCCGAAGTCGTGTTCGGCGGCGACGCGGGCGGCGCCGGTGTAGACGCGGGCGAAGAATTCGTTGGTGAGGGCGGGGACGACGAGGAGGGCGGTGCGGGTGGTGCCGAGGCGGAGGTTGCGGGCGGCGAGGTTGGGGCGGTAGCCGAGGCGGGTGGCTGTTTCGCGGACGTGGGTGGCGGTGCGTTCGGAGACGCGGCCGGGCCATTTGTCGCCGAGGACGAGGGAGACGGTGGCCTGGGAGACCCCGGCGGCGGTGGCCACGTCGCGGCTGGTGGGTCTCGTCACAGGGGGCTCCTGAACTGCGAGGTCGGGGGGTGTGGTGGGGTCCGCGGGGTGGACCGGTGGACTGCGGCCATGGTACGTATGACAGGTCTAGTTATACGTATTACTTCGTTGACTCCCGGCTGGTCCGGGCAGAAGGGGGCGGACATGGCCGCGGGATACGCGGAGCTGCTCAGGACCCGGCACGCCGCGAGGCTGCTGGTGGGCACGCTCGTGGGCCGGCTGCCGAATGCCACCGGGCCGATCGCGATCGTGCTGTTCACGCGCGCGGAGGGCGGGAGCTACAGCCTGGCTGGGGCGTTGGCCGCCGTGTACGGGCTGGCGAACGCGGTGGGTCAGCCGCTGCTGGGTCGGGCGGTGGACCTGTTCGGGCAGCCGCGGGTGCAGTTGCCGGCCGCGGTGCTGTCCGCGCTGGGCATGGTGTGGCTGGCGCTCTCGGGTACGGGGTCGGCGGTGGCCGCGTACGCGGCGGTGGTGGTCGCGGGGCTGTTCACGCCGCCGCTGGAGGGCGGGCTGCGGGCGCTGTGGCCGGGGGTGCTGGGCGGTCGTGAGGAGAAGGTGCACGCCGCGTACGCGATGGACGCGGTGGCCCAGGAGGTCATGTTCACCGTCGGCCCGCTGCTGGTGACGCTGTTCGTGGCGATGTGGTCGCCGGCGGGGGCGCTGCTGGCGTTGAACGCGATCGGTGTGCTGGGTGCGCTGTCGGTGGTGGTGAGTGAGCCGTCGCGGAAGTGGCGTTCGGCGCCGCGGGAGGCGCACTGGCTGGGGGCGCTGCGTTCGCGGGGGCTGCTGGCGCTGCTGGGTGCGTTCTTCTTCGTGGGCATGGCGCTGGGTTCGATCACGGTGGCGGGTGTGGCGTACGCGGACGATCACGGTGGTCAGGCGGTGTACGGCTGGCTGATGGCGGCGCTGGGTCTGGGTGCGTTGATCGGTGGTGTGTTCTACGGCGCGCGGCAGTGGGCCGGTGCGCCCGAGCGGCGGTTGCTGCTGTTGGTGGGTCTGCTGGCGGTCTGCTATCTGCCGCTGATGCTGGTTCCGGGTGCGGTGGCGATGACGGGGCTGTCGGCGCTGTCGGGCGTGTTCCTGGCGCCGGCGCTGGCGTGTGCGTTCATCGTCGTGGACCGGCATGCCCCGGCGGGCACGGTGACGGAGGCGTTCTCGTGGCTGGTGACGTTCTTCGGGGTGGGTGCGGCGATCGGTACGGCGGCGGCGGGTCCGGCGGTGGAGCTGGGTGGTACGGCCGCGGGCTTCGGGGTGGCGGGCGTGGCGGGGTTCTCGGCGCTGCTGGTTCTGATGGTCACTCAGCGGGCGTTGTCGACGGGTGGGCGAAGCCGGGCGGTGGCGGCGTCGCCTGACGGCGTGTCGGAGGTTGCCTCTGACGTGCCGTCGGAGGTGCCGTCGGCGCCCTGATCGGTGGGTGCGCCGGATGGGCCGATCGGGCCGTGATCGGGGCGTGGATCGGCCCGCTGACGGGAACTGATCGAAACGGCGCTCCCGAACCCGGTTTCAGAAGAGGGCAGAAGGCGTAATGTTCAGTCATGGACCGCCGCATTTTCGGGCTGGAGAACGAGTACGGCGTCACGTGCACGTTCAGGGGACAGCGCCGACTGTCTCCTGACGAAGTGGCGCGCTACCTCTTCCGCCGTGTTGTGTCATGGGGCCGCAGCAGCAATGTCTTCCTGCGGAACGGCGCCCGCCTGTACCTCGACGTGGGTTCGCATCCGGAATATGCAACACCCGAATGCGACAACGTGACCGAGCTGGTCACCCACGACAAAGCAGGCGAGCGCATTCTCGAAGGTCTGCTCGTCGACGCCGAACGCCGCCTGCACGAGGAGGGAATCGCGGGCGACGTCTATCTCTTCAAGAACAACACCGACTCGGCGGGCAACTCGTACGGCTGCCACGAGAACTACCTGGTGGCCCGGCACGGGGAATTCTCCCGCCTGGCGGACATTCTCATTCCGTTCCTTGTCACGCGGCAGCTGATCTGTGGCGCCGGCAAGGTGCTGCAGACGCCGCGGGGTGCGGTCTACTGCGTGAGTCAGCGGGCCGAGCACATCTGGGAGGGTGTCAGCTCCGCGACGACCCGTTCGCGGCCGATCATCAACACCCGGGACGAGCCGCACGCGGACGCCGAGCGCTACCGCAGGCTGCACGTCATCGTGGGTGACTCGAACATGTCCGAGACGACCATGCTGCTCAAGGTCGGGGCCACCGATCTGGTGCTGCGCATGATCGAGGCGGGCACGGTGATGCGGGATCTGACCCTGGAGAACCCGATCCGGGCGATCCGTGAGGTCAGTCACGACATCACGGGTCAGCGCAAGGTGCGTCTGGCGAGTGGTCGGGAGGCCTCGGCGCTGGAGATCCAGCGGGAGTACTACGACAAGGCGGTGGACTTCGCCGAGCGCCGGGGGATCCGTACCGGCGTGGTGGACCAGGTGCTGGAGCTGTGGGGTCGCACGCTCGACGCGATCGACGCGGAGGATCTGGACCGGATCGGGACCGAGATCGACTGGGTCATGAAGTACCAGCTGATCGAGCGGTACCGGGCCAAGCACAACATGACCATGTCGAATCCGCGGGTGGCTCAGATAGACCTCGCGTATCACGACATCCACCGTCGGCGCGGGCTGTACTACCTGCTGGAGCGCAAGGGGCAGGCGGCGCGGATCTGCAACGACCTGAAGATCTTCGAGGGCAAGTCGGTGCCTCCGCAGACGACGCGGGCGCGGCTGCGCGGGGACTTCATCCGTCGGGCGCAGGAGCAGCGGCGGGACTTCACGGTCGACTGGGTGCATCTGAAGCTCAACGACCAGGCGCAGCGGACGGTGCTGTGCAAGGACCCGTTCCGGTCGGTGGACGACCGGGTGGAGAAGCTGATCGCGGGTATGTAGGACCCGCAGAGTGACCGCAGTGTGACATCGCACTCCTCGCCAGGGCCTCGTACGTCTCTCGTACGGGGCCCTGTGCACGGCTTAGAGTGGCGAGCGACCGCTTTGCCGTCTGAGATCTGAGGAACCCGTGCGCCGACTTGCCGGCCTGCTTGTCGTACCCCTCCTGCTGCTGACGACCGCAGCGTGTGGAGACGACAGCGGCTCCGACTCCGCCCAGATGAAGAACGGGGCCCCCGCGATCACCAAGGGTGCCGCCTTCGGGGAGACGCCCACCCTGTCGAAGGGGAAGGGCACGCCGCCCAAGGAGCTCAAGGTGGTGACGATCAGCGAGGGCACCGGGCAGGTGCTGAAGAAGAACGACATCGCGCAGGTCCACTACCTCGGCCAGGTGTGGGACGGCAAGGAGCCGTTCGACAAGAGCTTCGGGCGGCCCGCGCCGTTCGACGTGACGATCGGCGCCGGCGCCGTCATCAAGGGCTGGGACCAGGGCCTGGAGGGTCAGAAGGTCGGCAGCCGTGTCGAGCTGGTGATTCCGCCGGAGCTCGGTTACGGGGCGCAGGGCTCGCCTCCGAAGATCAAGGGGGACGCCACCCTGGTCTTCGTCGTCGACATCGTCAAGGGTGCGACCGTTCCGGCCTCGGCGACGGGCAAGGAAGTGGCCCAGGAGAACAAGGACCTGCCCAAGGTCGGCACGAACACGGACGGCAAGGAAGTCTCCGTGACCGTCCCGAAGGACACCGCCGAGCCCACCAAGCTGGTCTCGAACTACGTCATCGAGGGTGACGGTCCGGTGGTCAAGGACACCGACAGTGTCGTGGTCAAGTTCAACGGCAAGACGTGGAAGGACGACAAGTCCTTCGAGAGCACCTACACCAGTGACCAGACGGTCACCTGGCCGCTGGGTGAGCTTTCGGTCAAGGGTCTGAAGGACGGTCTGGTCGGCAAGAAGGCCGGCAGCCGGATCCTGCTGGTCATCCCGCCGGACCAGGGCTTCGGCGACAAGGAGCAGGGCACCATCCCGGCGAAGTCGACGCTGGTCTTCAGCCTCGACATCCTCACCGTGATGTAAGACTGTTCCGGTTGACCATTTCGTACGTATGAGGAGAAGTTCCGTGAGTGACCTGCAGAAGCCCGAGATCGACTTCCCCGAGGGCGACGCCCCCAAGGACCTCGTGATCAAGGACGAATGGGTCGGCGACGGCGCGGAGGCCAAGAAGGGCGACCTCGTCTCCGTGCACTACGTGGGCGTGGCCTTCTCCACCGGTGAGGAGTTCGACGCCTCCTGGAACCGTGGTTCCGCGCTCCAGTTCCAGCTGGGTGTCGGTCAGGTCATCGCCGGTTGGGACCAGGGCGTCCAGGGGATGAAGGTCGGCGGCCGCCGCAAGCTGACGATCCCGGCGCACCTCGCCTACGGCGACCGTGGCGCGGGCGGTGCGATCGCCCCGGGCGAGACGCTGATCTTCGTCTGCGACCTGGTCAAGGTCGGCTGATCCGCACATCGTGATCGGTCGAGGGGCCCCCGCCGTCCGGCGGGGCCCCTCGCTTTTGCCCGGGCGCGCCGGGGCGGTACGGTCAACGGTCAACGGGTCCGTCCACATCGGGTCGTGGCCCGTGTGACGGTCCGACGGATGTGCCGGCGGAGAAGGGCGGAAGGGCGTCGATGGCGATTGCCAAGGCCGAGCGGCTGATGAATCTGGCGCTGTGTCTGCTGGGGACCCGCCGACCGCTCAGCAAGCGGGAGTTGCGCGGTTCCATCGAGGCCTACATGGAGGCCGGGAACGACGAGTCCTTCAACCGCATGTTCGAGCGGGACAAGGACGACCTGCGGGAACTCGGTCTCGTCATCGAGACGGTGGAGAACCTGGACGGTGAGACCGGCTACCTGGCCCGCCGGGACAGCAACCGGCTGCCTCCCGTCTCCCTCGACGCCGAGGAGGCCGCGGCCCTGGGGCTGGCGGCCAAGGTCTGGCAGCAGGCACGGCTGGCGGGGGCCGCGAGCGGGGCCCTGCAGAAGCTGCGCGCGGGCGGGATGCCCGAGGCGGAGGACCCGTACGAGGGACAGCACAGCGCGATCGAGCCGCGCATCCCGGTCCACGAGGCGGCCTTCGAGCCTTTGATGCTGGCCTGCCGGGACCGTCGGCCGGTGGTCTTCGACTACCGCAAGTCCACCGCCGCCCGGCCCGAGACACGGCAGGTGGAGCCCTGGGCGCTGGAGTGCTGGCGCGGCCACTGGTACCTGGCCGGCTACGACCGTGACCGTGGGGCGGAGCGGGTGTTCCGGCTCTCCCGGATCACCGGCAAGGTGCGTTCCCGGGCGGCGAAGTACACCGCCGAGGTGCCGGACGTGGTGACCGTGCGGGAGACCGTGGCGAGCTGGGCCGGGGAGAGCGCGGACCGCTCCGCGCTGATCCGGCTGCGGGCCGGGGCGGGCTATCCGCTGCGGGCCAAGGCCACCGCGGTACGCGAGGGCGGGGGCGGGGACGGCTGGGACGAGCTGGAGATCCCCTACGGGCACGGGCTGGACGCCTGGCTGGTGGAGTTCGGGCCCGACGTCGTCGTGGTCGGTCCCGCCGACCTGCGGGCGGACGTGGTGGACCGGCTGCGGGCCGTCGCCGGGGCCTGAGCGGCCCGATCCCGGGGCCCGCGGGCCCGGCGGCCGATCCGCGGCCGCACCGTTCCAGCACCGTTCCACAAGAGCGACATCCACAGATGTGCCCTGAGGGGGAGACGTACCAGCATGGCTGCCAACGCCATCGACCAGACCCGCCGGATGCTGTCCCTGGTGACCTACCTGCGCGAGCGCCCCGGTGCGCACGTCGCGGACGTGGCGCGCGCCTTCGGGATCACCGAGGACGAGCTGATCTCGGACCTCGACGTGCTGCCCATGTGCGGGACGAGCTTCCGGGGCGGGGACCTGCTCGACATCGACACCGACGGGGAGCGCATCTGGTGGCGCAATCCCGACGCCTCGGGGGAGTCCACGGCGGAGCCGCTGCGGCTGGCCGCCGACGAGGCGACCGCGCTGTTGGTGGCCGCCCGCGCGGTGGCCACGCTGCCCGGGCTGCGCGAGAGCGACCGGGACGCCCTGCTGCGGGCGACCGCCAAGCTGGAGGCGGCCGCGGGCGAGGTGGCCGGGGCCAGCTCCCGGCTGTCGGTGACCTTCGAGTCCGAGGGCGGGGTCTTCGCGGACGTCGACCGGGCCATCGCGGAGCGCCGTCGGCTGTGGCTGCGCTACTACTCGCCGGCGCGCGACGAGCTCACCGAGCGCAAGGTCGACCCGATCCGGCTGTTCGCGGTGGGGCACACGTACATGGAGGGCTGGTGTCACCTCTCGGAGGCCCGGCGCACCTTCCGCCTCGACCGGGTCGCGGAGATCCGGCTGCTGGACGAGCGGGCCGAGCCGCCCGCCATCGAGCCGCGTGACCTGTCCGAGGGCCTGGTCCAGCCGGCTGCCGAGGACCCGGAGGTCGTGGTCGAGGTGGAGCCGGGCGGACGCTGGGTCGCCGAGTACTACCCGCACGACAGCGCGGAGGAGCTGACCGGGGGCGGTCTGCGGATCACCCTGCGCAGCCCGGACCCGGCCTCGCTGCGCCGGCTTGCCCTGCGACTGGGTCGTGAGGGCCGGATCGTGGCTCCGGCCGAGCTGGCGGACAGCGCGCGCAGCGCCGCCCGGGAGGCACTGGCGGGATACGGGGAACAGGTCTGAGGGGATCGCGGTCGATGTCGCCAACGTCCGGGCCCGTCGCCTTCAAGGCCTCCTGTCCCGACTGCCGTGCCCGCTTCGAGCTGGACGCGGCCGCCCTGCGGCTGGCCATCGGCGGCAGCCGGCGGACCACGTTCTACTCCTTCACCTGTCCTGAATGCGGTGCCGCCGTACGCAAACCGGCCGGCGAGCGGATCGTGGAGCTGCTCACCGGCGGTGGCGTGAGCACCCTGCGCAGCATCTGACCCGGCGGGTGGCCTAGGCTCGGCCCATGCTGTGGCCGATGTTCGCAATTGTCCTGGGTTTCCTCGGCGTGGCCGTGCTCGCGGTGCTCGCGGTACGGGTGTACATGGAGGTGCGCAGGCTGGCCTCGCAGGTGGCGCAGGCCAGCCGCCGGATCACCGATGCCTCGGCGGATCTGGAGCGGGCGGCCGTCGACCTGGCCCGGGCGGGACACGGCGTACGTCCGTAGTCGGTGCCGTCCGCCGGGACGAATGTGTGTGACGGGGGCATTGCGAACCTGCCCGAGTGCAAGCGTGAGGACCCCCGGGGATTGCCGGGCGTTAACCCCCTGGGGTTACGATCCTCGGTAGAGCAAGTCCTAGGCGCCCGTCCGGCGTGCTGTGAACCTCGGAGAGAAGGAAGATACCTATGGGCAACTTCAGGGGTTGGGAAATCCTCGTCATCGTCGGACTCGTCATCCTGCTGTTCGGTGCCAAGAAGCTCCCCGACATGGCCCGCTCCCTCGGCAAGTCGGCCCGCATCCTCAAGAGCGAGGCCAAGGCCATGAAGAAGGACGGCGAGAGCGACGACGCCGCCCCCGCCGCGCCCGCGGACCAGTCCGCCCAGCCGGTCGCCCCGCGTACCATCCAGGCCGCGCCGGGTGACGTCACCAGCTCGCGTCCGGTGAGCGAGCCGAACCGCACCACCCAGGGCTGACACCCGCCGTACACGCCAGTCATCTGCGACGAGACAAGGGACGTGGGTTGCTCAACTCTGCCCGCAAGCAGGAGAAGAAAGAACGACAGGCCAAGGACGCCGAAGGGCGCATGCCTCTCGTCGAGCACCTGCGTGAGCTCCGAAACCGCCTGCTGAAGTCGGTCGTGGCGATCGTGGTGATCACGATCGTCGCCGCGTTCTTCTACCGGGACATCATCAACTTCCTGCTGAAGCCGATGCTGGACTCCGTCGGCTGCACCGACGGTGTGGTGACCCAGCGCAACGGTCGCCCCTGCGCCGACATGACCGTGAACGGTCTGATCTCGGCGTTCTCGATCGCCCTGAAGGTCTCCCTGATGGCCGGTGTGGTGCTGTCTGCGCCGGTGTGGCTGTACCAGCTGTGGGCGTTCGCCGCGCCCGGGCTGCACAGTCACGAGAAGAAGTACGCGCGGAGCTTCGTCGCCGTCGGCGCGCCGCTCTTCCTGACCGGCGCGGTGCTCGCGTACAAGATCCTCCCGCAGACCGCGACGATCATGCTCGAGTTCACCCCGGACCACGCGCGCAACCTGCTGCCGGTCGACGACTACCTCGACCTGGTCACCCGCATGGTGATCGTGTTCGGCCTGGCCTTCGAGCTGCCGCTGCTGCTGATCCTGCTGAACTTCACCGGGGTGCTGACCGGCAAGCGGCTGGCGAGCTGGTGGCGGGGCATGGTCCTCGGCATCACGATCTTCGCCGCCTTCGCGACCCCGACCGGTGACCCGCCGACGATGCTCGCGCTGGCCGTGCCCATCGTGGCCCTCTACTTCGCCGCCCTCGGCCTCTGTCTCCTCAACGACCGCAGGCGCAGGCGCAACGACCCCGACGCGGGCCTGAGCGACGACGAGGCCTCCCAGCTGGACCTCACCCCGGCGCCGATCGGTGATCTGGAGTCGGTCCCGGCTCCCGCCGCGCTGCCCGAGCAGGCCGACGGCGGACGCCAGCGGATCAACGGCTACGACGACGCCACCTGACCGGTGCGCCCCCGGCCCCGGCCGGGAGGCGCCCGACCCGGGGGCGACCGAGGTCCGGGAAAGGGCTCCGGTACATTCCCGAGGATGAGTCACGAGGTCACCCTCTTCGTCAATCCCACCGCCGGACGCGGCCGGGGCGCGCACGCCGCGCAGCCGGCCGCTTCGGCTGTCCGGGCGGCCGGCTTCTCCGTACGGACCGTCGTGGGCGCCGACGCGCCGGACGCGCTGGCCCGGCTCACGGCCGCCGTCCGTGAGGGCACCGGTGCGGTGATCGCGGTGGGTGGCGACGGGGTGGTCTCCCTGGCGCTCCAGGCCCTGGCCGGGACACCCGTGCCGCTCGGGGTGGTCGCGGTGGGCACCGGCAACGATTTCGCCCGGGCGATGGGCCTGCCCGTACGGGAGCCGGCGCGGGCCGGGCAGCTGGCCGCCGAAGCCGTCAAGGAGAGCCGGATCCGGGAGATCGACCTGGGCCGGGTGGCCGGCGCCGACTACGAGAAGTGGTTCGGGACGGTGCTGTGCTCCGGCTTCGACTCACGGGTCAACGACCGGGGCAACCGGATGCGGCTGCCGGTCGGCCGGTTCAAGTACGACCTGGCGATGATCGCGGAGCTGGCCGCCTTCCGGCCGTTCCCGTACCGGATCACCCTGGACGACGGGCCGGTGATCGAGACCGAGGCCACGTTGGTGGCCGTCGGCAACGGATCCACCTACGGCGGGGGCATGCGCATCTGCGCGGACGCCGTCCCCGACGACGGGCTCTTCGACGTCACGGTGGTCGGCGACTGCAGCCGGGCCACCCTGCTGAAGGTGTTCCCGCAGGTCTACAAGGGCCGCCACCTCAGCCACCCGAAGGTGACCGTCCACCGGGCCAGGAAGATCACCTTGGAGGCCGTGGGCCTGTCCGCGTACGCGGACGGCGAGCCCCTGGGGGTGCTGCCGGTGACCGCCGAATGCGTTCCCCGGGCCGTCCGGCTGCTCGCTTAAATGATCGCGACTGTTGTCAGAGGTGGCGGGTAGGCTCGACAACAAGATGACCGAAGAACTCTCACCCGCCGAGCGGTACGCCGCTGCCCGGATCCGCGCCGCCGAAGAGGCCTCCGCCTTGGCCCCCTTCCGCGAGATGTACGACTTCGACCTGGACCCGTATCAGGTCGAGGCATGCAAGGCGCTGGAGGCCGGCAAAGGCGTCCTCGTCGCCGCCCCGACCGGCTCGGGCAAGACCATCGTCGGCGAGTTCGCCGTGCACCTGGCCCTCCAGCAGGGCCGCAAGTGCTTCTACACGACGCCGATCAAGGCGCTGTCGAACCAGAAGTACGCCGACCTCGTCAAGCGCTACGGCGCCGACAAGGTGGGCCTGCTGACGGGCGACAACAGCGTCAACTCCGAGGCGCCGGTGGTCGTGATGACCACCGAGGTGCTCCGCAACATGCTGTACGCGGGCTCCCAGTCGCTGCGCGGCCTCGGCTACGTCGTGATGGACGAGGTCCACTACCTCTCCGACCGGTTCCGCGGCGCCGTCTGGGAGGAAGTGATCATCCACCTCCCCGAGTCGGTGACCCTGGTCTCCCTGTCGGCCACCGTGTCCAACGCCGAGGAGTTCGGCGACTGGCTGGACACCGTGCGCGGGGACACCGAGGTGATCGTCTCCGAGGGGCGGCCCGTTCCGCTGTGGCAGCACGTCATGGCCGGCCGCCGGATCTACGACCTCTTCGAGGAGGAGTCCGACCACGGCGGCCGAGGCTCCGCGCGCCGGGAGGTCAATCCCGACCTGCTGCGCATGGCCCGCGAGGAGAACAGCCGCACCTACAGTCCGAAGGACCGGCGGCGCGGAAAGATGGTCCGCGAGGCCGACCGCGAGCGCGAGCGGCGCTCCCGCGGCCGGATCTGGACCCCGTCCCGCCCCGAGGTCATCGCCCGCCTCGACAACGACGGGCTGCTGCCCGCCATCAACTTCATCTTCAGCCGGGCCGGCTGCGAGGCCGCCGTCCAGCAGTGCCTGTACGCGGGCCTGCGACTGAACGACGAACCGGCGCGGCTCAGGGTCCGCGAGATCGTCGAGTCCCGGACCGCCTCCATCCCCACCGAGGACCTCCACGTCCTGGGCTACTACGAGTGGCTCGAAGGCCTGGAGCGGGGCATCGCCGCGCACCACGCGGGCATGCTGCCCACCTTCAAGGAGGTCGTGGAGGAGCTCTTCGTACGCGGCCTGGTCAAGGCCGTCTTCGCCACGGAGACCCTGGCGCTGGGCATCAACATGCCCGCGCGCACGGTGATCCTGGAGAAGCTGGTCAAGTGGAACGGCGAGCAGCACGCCGACATCACCCCCGGCGAGTACACGCAGCTGACCGGCCGGGCCGGGCGGCGCGGCATCGACGTCGAGGGCCACGCGGTGGTGCTCTGGCAGCGCGGCATGGATCCGGCGGGTCTCGCCGGGCTCGCCGGTACCCGTACGTATCCGCTGCGTTCCAGCTTCAAGCCGTCCTACAACATGGCCGTTAACCTGGTCAGCCAGTTCGGTCGGCACCGCTCGCGCGAGCTGCTGGAGACCTCCTTCGCGCAGTTCCAGGCCGACCGCTCGGTCGTCGGGATCTCCCGGCAGGTGCAGCGCAACGAGGAGGGTCTGGAGGGCTACCAGGAGGGCATGACCTGCCACTTGGGGAACTTCGAGGAGTACGCGCAGCTGCGCCGTGACCTCAAGGACCGTGAGACGGACCTGGCCAAGCAGGGCGCGGCACAGCGCCGGGTGCAGGCGGCCAGTTCGCTGGAGAAGCTCAAGCCGGGCGACATCATCCACGTGCCGACGGGCAAGTTCGCCGGGCTCGCGCTGGTCCTGGACCCGGGCGTGCCGGCCGGGCGGGTCCACGGGCACCGCGGGCACGAGTACGCCGAGGGCCCGCGCCCGCTGGTCCTCACCGCCGAGCGGCAGGTCAAGCGGCTCGCCGCGATCGACTTCCCGGTCCCGGTCGAGGCGCTCGACCGGATGCGGATCCCCAAGACCTTCAACGCGCGCTCGCCGCAGTCCCGCCGGGACCTGGCGTCCCAGCTGCGGACCAAGGCCGGGCACATCACGCCGGAGCGGCACTCCCGTGGCCGGGCCGCGGCCGCCGACGACCGCGAGATCGCCCGGCTGCGCGGCGAGTTGCGGGCGCATCCCTGCCACGGCTGCGACGAGCGCGAGGACCACGCCCGCTGGGCGGAGCGCTACCACCGGCTCAAGCGGGACACCCAGCAGCTGGAGCGGCGGATCGAGGGCCGGACGAACACCATCGCCCGCACCTTCGACCGGATCCACGCCCTGCTGACCGAGCTGGACTACCTGCGCGAGGACGAGGTCACCGTGCACGGCAAGCGGCTCGCCCGGCTGTACGGGGAGCTGGACCTGCTGGCCTCCGAGTGCCTGCGGGCCAAGGTGTGGGAGGGTCTGAGCCCGGCCGAACTGGCGGCCTGTGTCTCGGCGTTGGTCTTCGAGGCGCGGCAGTCCGACGACGCGGTCGCCCCGAAGGTGCCGGGCGGCGCGGCCAAGGAGGCGCTGGGCGAGATGGTCCGGATCTGGGGCCGGCTCGACGCGCTGGAGGAGGAGCACCGCATCAACCAGGCGGAGGGCGTGGGCCAGCGCGAGCCGGACCTCGGCTTCGCGTGGGCGGCGTACCAGTGGGCCTCCGACAAGAGCCTCGACGAGGTGCTGCGCGAGGCGGAGATGCCGGCCGGTGACTTCGTGCGCTGGTGCAAGCAGGTCATCGACGTGCTCGGGCAGGTCGCGGCGGCGGCTCCGGCGGCCTCCGGTGACAGTGGGAGCACGGTGGCGCGCAATGCCCGCAAGGCCGTGGACGCACTGCTTCGGGGTGTAGTGGCCTACAGTTCGGTCGGCTAGGCGGTTTTGGGGCTTCCTCCGAGAGTGGGGATGGCTCGATCTGATCTCTTGCCATGATCGAATCGGCGTGCTCTGTGCGACGATCGATGTCATGAGCGGGGAAGCGGACGATGGTCCGAGACGGGTCGGTCGGCCACGCGCCGACCGGCTGCGACCGGAGAGCGGCCGGCCGCCGCGCGAGGAACTCCTCTGCGCGGCGGCCGAGTTGTTCACCGACCAGGGATACGCGGCGACCACCACGCGGGCCGTCGCGGAGCGGGCCGGGATGCGCCAGGCCACGATGTACCACTACTTCGGCGGCAAGGAGGAGCTCCTCGCCGAACTGCTGGAGTCCACGGTCGCGCCCTCGCTGGTGCTGGCCAGGCAACTCCTCGCGGACGAGGGGCGGTGCGCCGCGCGGCGGCTGTGGGAGCTGTGCCGCTCCGACGTCCTGCTCCTGTGCGGCGGACCGTACAACCTGGGCGCGCTCTACCTGCTGCCCGAGCTCGGCGGCTCGCGCCTCGCACGGTTCCGTCGGATGCGCGGAGAACTCAAGGACGCCTACCGGGTGTTGCTCGCCGGAACCCGCGTCGGCGCCGAACTCGCGGGGGACAAGGCGGGGCTGACGCTCCGGGGCGATCTGGTCTTCGGCCTCATCGAGGGCGTCATGCTGATCCACCGCACGGATCCGGCACGGCCGCCCGTGGCCTTCGCCGAAGCCACCGCGGACGCCGCGCTGCGGATCGCGGGCGTCGGCCGCCTCCAGGGCTGAGCGGTCGCGTGCCGGAGGTGCCCTGCCGGGGCCGCCCCGGCCGGCCGCGGCGTTCCTACCGCGACTCGAGGAAGTGGACCACGCGGGGCCTGACCTCCAGGTCGCTCAGGCCGTCGGGCGTCGCACCCATCTCGCGGGCGAGGCCGGCCGTCGCCCGGAAGGCGTCCTCGGACTCGAACGCGCCGGTGGTGACGACGGCGGCGCCGTCCGGGGTGACCCAGACCCCGACGGACAGGGAGCCCGGCTGTTGCCGTATCGCCTCGGCGACCTGGTGGCACTCGGCGACGAACGCATCGACGTGCTCGGGGGCCGGGTAGTGGAAGGCAACGAAACCGAATGACATGACGGTGTCCTCTCTCGGGTTATACGATGCCGTACAACGCGAGGCTAGGCCGGTTGTACGGCTTCGTACAACCGGTCGGACAGGGTGAGGTGGGCCACAGATGGGCGCATTGCGCACACCGCGCGAGAAGTGGGTCGAGGCGGGACTGCGGGCGCTGGCCGCAGGCGGTGCGGAGGCCGTGCGGGTCGAGGCGCTCGCCAAGGCGTTGGGGGTGACCAAGGGCGGCTTCTACGGGTACTTCGCCGACCGCGACGCGCTCCTGGCCGAGATGCTGGACACCTGGGAGCGCGAGAGCGTGGACGAGGTGATCGACCAGGTCGAGCGGGAGGGCGGCGACGCGCGGGACAAGGTCCGCCTGGCAGGTCGGCTCACCTTCTCCAGCGACCGCCTGCTGCCCATCGATCTGGCCATCCGCGACTGGGCCCGCCGCGACCCCGCCGTCGCGGAGCGCCTGCGCCGCGTGGACAACGAGCGCATGCAGTTGGCACGCGACGCGATCGGCACTTTCTGCGACGACCCTGACGAGGTCGAGGCCCGTGCTCTGCTCGCCTTCTGCGCGGCCATCGGTAGCCACTTCCTCGCCGCCGACCACCCCGGCACCACCCGCGCCCCGGTCATCGCCCGCGCCGCCGACATCGTCCTCGACCTCCGGCACCGCAACCCCGGCGGATGACCGCCTCCCGGGAAGTGCGCTGCTGATCCTCACCGTTCGGCCCGGTCGAGGGCTCGGACGTCGAGAAGGATCGGCACGCGACCTCGCCCCACCCGCTCAGCCGCCCGTGCCGGCCTCCCAGCCCGCGCGGTCGTCCCAGGCCTGGAGGGTGCGGCCGCTCTCGAAGCGGTGCACGCGTGCGGTCACCGGGTCGGTGAACGCCAGTACCCGGGCCAGGAGTTGCAAAGGCGTGCGGTAGTCGTCCGGGGCCGGATCGGTGACCTGCGGATACACCGGGTCGCCGAGGATGGGCAGGCCCAGGCTGTTCATGTGGACCCGCAACTGGTGGGTGCGGCCGGTGCGCGGGGTCAGCCGGTAGCGACCCAGTCCGCCCCGGGAGTCGACGAGTTCGACGAGGCTCTCCGCGTTGGGCTCGCCGCCCGGCACCTCGACCGCCGCGATGACCCCGCGGGCCTTCTCGATCCGGCTGCGGACCGTACGCGGCAGGGTGCGGGCGAGCGCCGGGTCGTGGGGTGCGAGGGCCTCGTACTCCTTGTGCACCTCGCGCCGCTGGAAGAGCAGCTGATAGGCGCCGCGATCCTCGGGGCGGACGCTGAACATCACCAGCCCCGCCGTCAGCCGGTCCAGCCGGTGCGCGGGGCTGAGGTCGGGCAGGTCCAGCTCCGCGCGGAGCCGGGCCAGGGCGGTCTCGGTGATGTGGGAGCCGCGCGGGGTGGTCGCCAGGAAGTGCGGCTTGTCCACGACCAGCAGGTGCGCGTCCCGGTGGACGACGGAGATCGGGAAAGGCACGCGCGGCTCCGGCTCCATGTCCCGGTGGAACCACAGATAGGCGCCCGGCTCGTACGGGTCCTCCGCGCGCAGGACCCGCCCGCCGGGGCCCAGCACCCGGCCCGCGGCCAGCAGGCGGGCCACGGAATCGGCGCCGCGGGTGCCGGCGTAGCGCGCCGCGAGGTAGTCGCCGAGATCCGGCCAGGTTCCCTCCGGGTCGGGCGGGAGCCGCAGCCGCACCGGGTCGATGCCGGCGCGCTGGGGGAGGGGCGAGGTCGGTGGCTGGGCTCTGCGTCTCATCGGGGAACAGGCTATGCGGCTACTGCTGGGTGAAAGTGCCCAGGTGGTCGGCGTCGAGGTACTCCACGCGCAGGGTGCCGTCGGCGAAGATCACTCCGGTGCGGCCGACCGCGTTCTCGCCCGCGGTCACGAAGCTGAAGGTGTCCCCGTCGTAGTGGGTCAGCGGGAAGCGCAGGGGCTTCGGGCCGAGGGCGAGGGTGAGCGCGCCGTTGTCGTCGGCGGTCACGGTGGCCTTGCCGTAGTAGGGGTTGTCGTAGGTTCCGGTGTACGCGGCGCTGTCCCGGGCGGGCCGCGCACCGGCGGGCGGGTGGGCGTAGTCGGTGCTCGACCCGTTCGGGGGCGCGAGGGCCGCCGCGTAGGCGGAGGCGGCCAGGGCGAGCCAGTCGGTGGAGACCTTGCCGTGTTCGGCGTAGTCGAAGAAGTCCAGGGCGACGGCGTCGGGCAGACCGACCGGGGCGCCGTTGGTCAGGACGACGATGCCGAGCTGTTCCAGCGGCAGCATGGTGACGTTGGTGTTGGCGCCGAGTTCGAAGGCGCCGGAGTGGCTCAGGCGCAGGCGGCCGGCGCTGTCGTAGCTGACGTTCCAGCCGAGGCCGTAGAAGCTGGTGGTGCCGACGGCGTTGGTCGGCTGCGACACGATCGCGGGCACGTGGGTCCGGGCCAGGGCGTCGGCGGGGATGATCCGCTTCCCGTCGAGGGTGCCGCCGGCCAGCTGCAGCCGCAGCCAGCGGGCCATGTCGGTGGCGGTGGAGCTGACACCGCCGGCCGGGGCCTGGGCGTCCGGGTCGCGGACGAAGCGCGGGCTCCAGGTGCCGTCGGCGTTCTTGACGTGGGTGGCGGCGTGGTCGGGGGAGTTGACGAAGGCGGAGAACTCGGTGCTCGTACGGGTCATGCCGGCGGGCTTGAAGAGGGTGTCGGCGCTGAGCTTCTGCCAGCTGGTGCCCTTGGCGCGGGCGACGGCCTCGGCGGCGGCGGTGAGACCGAAGTTGGTGTAGGCGTAGCTCGCCCGGAACGGGTCGAGGGGCTCCAGTCGCAGGTGGTCGAGGATGTACGCCTGGTCGTAGCCGAGGTCTTCGAGGAGGTCGCCGGCGTGGTCGGGGAGGCCGCTGCGGTGGGAGAACAGGTCGGCGGTGGTGACGTGGTCGGTGACCCAGGGGTCCTTCAGGGAGAACCCGGGCAGGACGGCGCGGTCGTCCCACTCCTTCGGATCGGTCAGGGCGCCGGCCACGACCGTGGAGGAGACGGGCTTGGACAGCGAGGCGATCTGGAAGACGGTGTCGGGGCCGACCGTGGCGCTCTCGCCCGTCCTGCGGAGCCCGTAGCCCTTGATGTGGACGACCTTGTCGTCGTGGACGACGGCCACGGACACGCCGGGGACTCCGGTGCGGCGCATCATGTCCTCGACGGTGCGGTCGAGGCGGGCGACGGCCTTGTCGACGGCGGCGTCCGTGATCTGGGGTTTCGGGGCGGGGGGTGGCGTGGGCGCGGCCGTGGCCGCGGCACCGGCCGTGCCCATGGCCGCGGCGCCGGCCGTCGCGGCCAGGAGGACCGCAGCCCCTGCTGCCCCGAGGGCGGGGAGCGTACGCATGGGGCCATTGTCCTGCCGGTGGCCGCGGCGCGCCCGTCGCCGTCCGGCGGTGGGCGCGTGCGGCGCCGTTGCCGGGGGCGCCGCCCCCGAACCCGCGCCTCGAACGGCGGCGGGGAAAAACCTTTAGGCAGCGGCGCGGTGTTCCTGTTCGGCTTCCACCGAGGCGTTCCAGTCGCGCTTGATCGCGCGCCAGCCCTCGTCCGTCTCGCCCAGGCGCCAGTAGCCCGAGATCGACAGGCGCTCGCGCGGGACGCCGCGCTCCATGCGCAGGTGGCGGCGCAGCTCCTTGACGAAGCCGGCCTCGCCGTGGACGAAGGCGTGGACGTCCGTCGAGGGGAACTCCATGGACGTGACGGCCTCCACCAGGGCCTCGCCGACCGGGCGGTCGCCGCGGTGCAGCCAGATCGGGACGATGCCGTCCGGGGTGGCGACCTTCAGCTCGTCGGCCGGGCCGTCGATCTCTACGAAGGCGTGGACCCGCGCCCCCGCCGGCATCCGCTCCATCGCGGCGGCGATCGCGGGCAGGGCGCTCTCGTCGCCCACCAGGAGGTGCCAGCCGGCCACCGGGTCCGGGGCGTAGGCGCCGCCCGGGCCGAGGAAGCGTACGAGCTCGCCCGGCTGCACCCGCGCCGCCCAGGGGCCGGCCAGGCCCTCGTCGCCGTGGACCACGAAGTCGAGGGTCAGCTCCATGTGTGCCGGGTCCCAGCTGCGGACCGTGTACGCCCGCTGGCGCGGCCACTGCGCCCGGGGGAAGTCCGCGCGGATCCGGTCCAGGTCCCACGGCGCGGGGTAGTTCACACCCACCGGGGCGAACAGCAGCTTCACGTAATGGTCGGTGTAACCGCCCGCGCCGAACTCCCGGAGGCCCTCACCGCCCAGCACGAGCCGCACCATGTGCGGCGACAGCCGCTCGGTGCGTACGACGACGGCGGTGCCGACGGTGCGGGCGCGTCCTTCTGCCACGGTGACTCCCCTGACTCCACGAAACTTAGCCTTACCTAAGTTATCACCTCATGGGCGCAGCACGCTGCTCAGGCGAGCGACTGCGCCCCCCAGACCCCACCGATGGGCTAGCGCATCCACCAGTTCGGGCTGCGCCGGGGCCGTCGGAAGGGCCGGGTCGAACACCGGCAGCGGCACGTCCGAGGCCACCTGGACCACCTTGGGCGCCACCGCCAGATAGGGCCGGGACTCGTCCAGCCGCTTGCGCTGGGTCGGGGTCAGCTTCGACTTCGGGTCGTCGATCGCCGCGATGATCCCGGCCAGCGTGCCGTAGGCGTCCAGGAGTTTGGCGGCCGTCTTCTCGCCGATGCCGGGGACACCCGGCAGGCCGTCGCTCGGGTCGCCGCGCAGCAGTGCCAGATCCGCGTAACCGGGGCCGTCCACCCCGTACTTCTCACGCAGCCACGCCTCGTCGGTCAGCTGCAGGGTGCCCACGCCCTTGAGCGGGTACAGCACCCGCCGCTGCCGGGCGTCGTCCACCAGCTGGTACAGGTCCCGGTCGCCGGTGACGATGTCCACCGGGCCGCTCGCACGGGCCGTGAGCGTACCGATCACATCGT
The DNA here is from genome assembly GCF_041432505.1 of Streptomyces virginiae. Taxonomy (GTDB): domain Bacteria; phylum Actinomycetota; class Actinomycetes; order Streptomycetales; family Streptomycetaceae; genus Streptomyces; species Streptomyces virginiae_A. The sequence goes on along the minus strand of NZ_CP107871.1, from coordinate 2,096,356 downwards.
CCGCCTCGTACCCGGCGACCCCGACCCGGGCGATGCCGAAGGCGTCCAGCGCCGCCTCGATGATCGGCACCTGCGGGGCGAGGGTGTCCGGGGTCTCCTCCACGTCCGGGCCGGTCTCGGTCTCCTCGGCCACCCGGTGCGCCTTGTAGGAGGGGATCAGCTCCACCCGCCATTGCGGCCGCCAGTCTGCGTCCATGCACGCCACCAGATCGTCCGGCCGATGGTCCTGGACGAGCCGGCCGATGAAGTCGAGCAGCCCGCGCACGGCGTTGACCGGGGTGCCGTCGGGGGCCTTCACCGAGTCCGGCACACCGAAGTAGGCGCGGTAGTAGAGGGAGGCGGTGTCCAGAAGCATCAGGCGTCGTGTCGTCACGGAGTCGATGATGCCGCAACGCACCCCGGCGGATGTCCCGGCCGGTCGGACACCCCGCGCCGCGACGGACAGTGAGCGCATGTGTACGGGAAGAGCCGTGCACGCGAAACCGGAGGCGGTTGCTGCGTAAGGTGCTTACAGCACACCGATGTGCGACAGACATGGGGAGGGCAGCCCCGACATGAACGACAGGGACGGCATCGACGGCACCGATGGCATGGACGGCAAGCTGAACGACAGGGACGACAAGAGCAAGGACAAGGACGGCAAGGAGCCGCTCCGGGTGGGCGTGGCCGTGCGCAAGCGGCGCCGTGCGCTCCATCTCACGCTGGCCGCCGTGTCGGCGCGCAGCGGCCTGTCGGTGCCCTTCCTGAGTCAGATAGAGAACGAGCGGGCCCGGCCCAGCATGCGCTCCCTGGAGCGGGTCGCGGACGCCCTGGAGACCACGGCCGTCGAGCTGTTGGCCGCCTCCGACACCGCGCGCACGGTGGACCTCGTACGGGCCGGTGACGCCTCCGGGCTCACCCCGGCCCCGGGCGTCCGCCCCCTGGTCCGCGGACACCACCAGCTGCACGCGATGGAGTTCACCGGGGACCAGGACGCCGGACGCGAGTACCAGCACCGCAACGACGAACTGATGTACGTGGTCGAGGGTGCCTGTCAGGTCGAAGCGGAAGGGCGGGCGTACCGGCTGGAGAGCGGGGACGCGCTGTTCCTTTCCGGCGGGGTGCGCCACCGCTGGCGGGCGGTCACCGAAGACACCCGGATCCTCGTCGTCGCGGTGGGCGAGCACATCCACGCGACCTCCGAACCCCCGTCGCCGGGACACTGAGCGGCGTGCGGCGGATCGTCTCGCTGGTGCCCTCGCTGACCGAGGCGGTGGCCGTGAGCGCGCCCGGGCGGCTGGTCGGGGTCACCGACTGGTGCACGCACCCCGGGGACCTCGGGGGTGCGGTGCGCGTCGGGGGGACGAAGAACCCCGACGTGGCGGCGATCGCGGAGCTCCGGCCGGACCTGGTCATCGCCAACGAGGAGGAGAACCGGGCCCCCGACCTGGCGGCGCTGCGCGCGGCCGGGGTCGAGGTACTGGTGACCGAGGTGCGGGACCTCCCGCAGGCGCTCCGGGAACTGGACCGGGTGCTCGTGGGGGCGCTGGGGCTGACGAGACCCGGGTGGCTGGCGGACGCGGAGCGGGCGTGGGGCCGGGTGGAGCCGCCGGCCGGTACGCGCACCGCCTTCGTGCCGATCTGGCGGCGGCCGTGGATGGTGCTGGGGCGGGACACCTTCGCCGGGGACCTGCTGGCACGGCTGGGCGTGCGCAACGTCTACGACGCCCATGCGGAGCGGTATCCGCGGGTGCCGGTGGAGGAACTCGCCGCGGCCGGCTGCGATCTGGTGGTGCTGCCGGACGAGCCGTACCGCTTCACCGCCGAGGACGGACCGGAGGCCTTCCCGGGGCTGCCGGCCGCGTTGCTCGGCGGACGGCACCTGACCTGGTACGGGCCCTCGCTGGCCGAGGCGCCGGCGGTGCTGTCGCGTGCCCTGAGCGCTGCGCGGTAGCCCTTCGGCTCCGGCCGGTCGGTGGTTCCGGGGCGCTGCCCCGGGCCCCGCCGGGCGCTGCCCGGACCCGCGCCTCAAACGCCGGCGGGGCTGGGTGGTGTGGGGCGGTGCCCCGGCGGAGTGTCTCCTCGGCTCGCGCGGTACCGCATGTCTCGGCCGTAGCCGGTGGTGCGCGCTCGTCCTGCGGGGACACTCCACCGTGTCCCCGCCCCACGGCAGGACTTCGACAGTGGCCCCGAAGCCGGCCCGACGCGTGGGGAGCGGGGACGGGCAGGGGTGTCCCCGCAGGACGAGCGCGCACCCCCGATCCACAGCCGAGACATACCTGACCGCGCGAGCCGAGGAGACACCCCTGCCCGGCCCCGCGCACCACCCCGCACCGCGCCCGAACCCCGTCCCGCAGGACGACGCGGACCGGCCCGGGCCCCGGCCCGCAGACCGATACGGATCGGGACCGGTCGACCCGTACTGCTACCCGCCGCGGGAGCGGACCGGCCCCGCAGACCCGTCAGCCGGACAGAAGGCGGCCGGAGAGGAGGCCGCGCAGGGTGTGGGCGGCGGCCAGGAGCCAGGCGGTCAGCAGGGCCAGGAAGAGGGCGTTGGCGAGCCAGGCGAAGGCGGTCAGGCCCGTGTGGTGGGCCAGGCCGGTGGCACCGGTGACGCAGGTGCCGACGGGGAAGGTCAGGGCCCACCAGGTCATCGCGAAGTCCATGCCGTTCCGGGCCGCCCGGACCAGCATGGCCGTGGCCAGGGCCAGCCACAGCAGGGCGAAGCCCATCACGGGAACCCCGTAGACCACGGCGAAGGCGCCCAGGGCGCCCGCGTAGCTGCCGTCGATCGACTGGGGGGCGACATCGGCGAGCTGGTTGACGGCGGTGGTGGACTGGCCGAGGGGGCCCAGGACCAGGAACAGGGTGGGGGTCAGGACCAGGGGGAGAGGGCCGCCCACGATCAGTCGGCCGAAGATCAGGGGGAGCATCAGCAGGGTGGCGAGCAGGCTGATGCCGAACATGGCGTAGCAGGCGAGCAGCAGGGTCTCGCGGGGCTGGCCCGCGGGCAGGTGGGGTATCAGCAGCGGGCCGAGGGCGGCGGAGACCATGGGCGGCACCAGGGGGAGCAGCCAGACGGGAGTGGCCTGCTGGAGCTCGACCTTGTGGCGTACGACCATCAGGTAGGGCAGGGCCACGGCCGTGACCAGGCCGATCACGGTACCGACGGTGAAGAGGACGGCGTCCACGGCGACGGCCGCGCCCGTCCCGATGAGGTCCTTGCCGACGATGAGGGTGCCGCCGCCGACGGCCAGCAGGGCCATCGAGACGCAGCCGTAGAAGGGGGCGACGGAAGGGTCGAGCAGGTGGGCGCGGGCCTGGTCGCGGTGGTGGAGCCAGTGCCCGGCGCGGGCGGTGAGCAGGACGGCGAGGGCGGCGGCGGACAGCGCCCAGACGAGCTGGCAGGCCACGCGTTGGCCGGGGAGCTGGTACGGGAGGGTCGCGCCGGCGTTGGCGAGGATCGCCGTACCCATGACGCAGGCGTACCAGTTGGGGCCGAGATGCCGCAGCGCGGGGGCCTTGTGGGTCCGGGCTGCGGGGGTGGTCTGGGTGCGGGGTCGCACGAGGGTGGTGGCCATGGCTCCAGCCTCGCGGTGGGGCGCACGGGGCGGCAGAGGCCATCTCTCTATGAGGCCATAAACTGATGTTATGGGTAATGAGGAGTGGGTTCCGCTGGCACACCGGGTACCGGACCTGGGCGCGCTGGAACTGCTGCTCGCGGTCGCGCGGGTCGGCAGCCTGAGCGGCGCGGCCCGGCGTCTCGGTATCACCCAGCCCGCCGCGAGCAGCCGGATCCGGGCGATGGAGACCCGGCTCGGCGTGGCTCTGGTGGACCGTTCCCCGCGGGGTTCGACGCTCACGGCCGAGGGGGCGCTCGTCACGGACTGGGCCCGACGGGTGGTGGAGGCCGCGGAGGCCTTCGACGCGGGGGCGCAGGCGTTGCGCGGGCGACGGGACTCGCGGCTGCGGGTGGCCGCCAGTATGACCATCGCGGAGTACCTGCTGCCGGGCTGGCTGATCGCCCTGCGCGGGCAGCGCCCGGACACGGCGGTGTCCCTGCACGCCGGTAACTCGGCGGTGGTCGCCGAACGGGTCCTCGCCCATGAGGCCGACCTCGGCTTCGTGGAGGGGTTGACCGTGCCCGAGGGACTGGACTCGGCGGTGATCGCGCAGGACCGCCTGGTGGTGGCGGTGGCCCCCGGTCACCCGTGGGCCCGCAGGGCCAAGGGGGTGTCGGCGGCGGAGCTGGCCTCTACCCCGTTGATCCTGCGCGAGCGGGGGTCAGGCACCCGGCAGGTCCTGGACGCCGCGCTGGTCTCGGCCGGCGGGCTGGCCGCGCCGCTGCTGGAACTGGCGTCGACCACGGCGGTGAAGGCGGCGGCGCTCAGCGGTGCGGGGCCGTGCGTGCTGTCGGAGCTGGCGGTCGGGGACGAACTGGGCGCGCGGCGGCTGGTGGAGGTCCCGGTGTCGGGCACGCCGCTCGACCGGGCCCTACGAGCGGTCTGGCCGACGGGCTCCCGGCCGGCGGGCCCGGCCCGTGACCTGCTGTCCCTCACCCACCGGCGGATCTAGGCCGTCTCTTTCGGATCTTGTCGGGTGAGCCCGGGTCGTCCGGTGCGGTGCAGCGCAAGGCGGAGGGGCGCTCGTGTACTGGACGTACTCGAGTGCCCCGACAACCTGGGGGTCCCCCCGGACGGAGTCTGGGGGATGAGGTGCCGTGCCGGGCGGGCCGGGCCCGGCAAGATCCGAAAGAGACGGCCTAGGTCCGTTCGGGGGAGGAGGGATCGATTCGGCGCGGTGCGGGCGGTGATCGAGGCGCGGGACGCCGGAAAGGTGGCTCCTGCACGTTTGTCGCCCTCCCGAGGAGAACCCAGATGCGTCTTCGCCATGCCGCCGGCGCCGCCTTCGGCGCCGTCACCCTGCTGCTCACGATGCCGACGTCGGCCTCGGCCGCCACCGGGGAGTTCCAGTACACGGTGTCCGGTCTCGACGGCCGGCCGCTGCGGCTCGTCCTGGAGAACCCGCCGAGCGGGGAGTGCATCACGCTGCCCGAGGTGGCCGACCCCGGGGCCAGTTCCCCGGCGCACTCGCCCCGCAACCGGACCGACGAGGTGGCGCTCGTGTTCACGGAGCCGGACTGCACGGGCCGGGAGTTCGCGCTGCGGCCGCGCACGGGCTACGGCTCGGAGCGCCTCGAACTGCGGTCGGTGGTCTTCGTCCGGCCCGAGTGAGCAACGGCTGACGGAGGGGGCTCAGCTCTCCGAGCTGAGCCGCTTCGTCAGGAGCGAGCCCACCACGATCAGCGCGACGCCCAGCCACCACATGTTGTCGAAGATGAGGACCGCGATCCCGATCGGCACCAGCAGGCCCGCCAGCGGCACCAGGAAGCCCGCCCACCGTGTGGGCTCGGGAGGTAGGCCGGAGGCTTCGCGGACCGCCCGGGCACGGGCGACGTCCGGGTACCAGACGGTGAACTTCACGGCGGCGACGATCGCCAGGATCTGGATGATCCAGCCGGTCCAGATGTTGTTCGGGTTGTGCAGCACCAGGTCGCCGTACGCTCCCGCGGCGGCGGCCACCAGGAAGGCGATGCCCCACGCCCCGGTGATCATGTAGTTGGTGCGCAGGAAGCCGCGGGTGTGCCAGAGGGACGGATCGACCTGTTCGCGGGCGTACTGGATCGTGAACGGCATCCGGACGGCCATCGAGCCGAAGGCGATCACCGCCAGCGCGATGTTGGCCACCTCGCCCGCGTACGTCTCCAGCCAGCGCAGGGTGCCGTCGCCGGCCAAGGCTCCGATGACGGCCATCGACGTGAAGAAGACCACGTCGGCCAGTTCCAGCAGCTTCCAGGAGCTGCCGCGGTTGACCAGGTGGCCCAGCGCGATCAGGGCGACCGCCGAGGCCAGGGCCAGTCCTACGGCCAGCTCGAACCGTCCGGGGCCGACCAGCAGCGAGAAGATGATCCACGGCGCCATGCCCACGACCGGGTTGTCGAGGAACCCGGCCACCGGCCCCTTCGCCGTACGGTGTGCGTCGGTGCTCACCCATCCAGCGTGCCCGCCCGGCGGGGGACCGGCCATTCGAGCGGGGCTGCCCCGCGCGCCCCCGTCCCCGGGCGCCGGTCGGGCGCGTGGGGACGGGGGGTAGGGGCGTCAGCCCACCGGTACCGCGGTACGGACGGAGGCCGCCTCGACGAGGGCGGACATCACCCGGGTGTCGGTGTCCCGCTCCGGGTGCCACTGGACGCCCATCACCCACCGTTCGGGGTCGGGCAGTTCGATCGCCTCCACCGTGCCGTCGACCGCGTGGGCCGAGACGACCAGGCCCCGGCCCAGCCGGTCGACGGCCTGGTGGTGGTAGGTCGGGACCTGAGCCTCCTGCGGGACCAGGTCCGCGTAGCGGGTGCCCGGGACCGGGCGGACCGGGTGCGAGGACATGACCCCCGGGGTCTCGACGTGCCCGTCGATGTGCTGGACGAGCGTGCCGCCCAGGGCCACGTTCAGGGCCTGCATGCCCCGGCAGATTCCGAGGACCGGCAGGTCCGCGTCCAGCGCCGCCGCGATCAGGGCCAGCTCCCAGTGGTCGCGGACCGTGGCGGGGGCTCCCGTGCGGGAGTCGCGCGCGGCTCCGTAGTACACCGGGTCCAGGTCCGGGCCGCCCGCGACGACCAGGCCGTCCACCCGGCTCAGCACCTCCGCCGCCGACCCGGGTTCGTCCGGCGGGAGCAGCACGGCCGCGCCGCCCGCCGCCTGGACGAGTTCGTAGTACCCGGTCGGTACGAGGGATGTCGGGAGGTCCCACACGCCGTAGCGGGTGGATTCCTCGACGTAGGTGGTGATGCCGATGAGCGGCCTGGGCACGTTCGATACCTCCGGGAAGGGGCGTGGGCGGACGGTGACAGGGTTTCAGTCGCGGGACAGTTCCGCCTCGGCTTCCGCCAGAGCCGCGAACTCCTCCTCCGGGGCCGAGGCCACCAGGTGGTGGCGACTGTAGAAGGCGAAGTAGGCCAGGGCGACGGCGTACACGGCGAGCGCGATGAGCGCGGCGTCCTTGTCCACCAGGAAGGTGGCGACCAGGGCCGACAGGGCGAGCGCGAAGGCCACCGAGGAGGTCACGATCCCGCCCGGGGTGCGGTACGGGCGCTCCAGGTCCGGCTCCCGGCGGCGCAGCACGATGTGCGAGAGGGCCATCAGGGCGTAGGAGATGGTGGCGCCGAACACCGCGATGTTCAGCATGCGGGCTCCGTTGCCGGTGGCCGCGGCGAGGGCGAAACCGATGGCGCCGGGGATGATCAGACCCAGGTACGGGGCCTTGCGCTTCGAGGTCAGCGAGAGGAAGCGGGGCAGGTAGCCGGCCCGGGAGAGGGCGAAGAGCTGGCGCGAGCCCGCGTAGATGAGGGAGAAGAAGGAGGCCACCAGGCCCGCCAGGCCCGCGTAGTTCACGAAGCGGCTGAGCGCGGTCGGGCCGCCGTCCCCTTCCAGGGCCACGACCAGCGGGTTGCCCGCGGCCTTGACGGCGTCGGCGCCCTGGGCGCCGGTCGCGGCGAAGAAGGTGATCAGGGCGAGCAGCGCGAGGATGCCCATGGAGATGGAGAGGGCCTTCGGCATGGAGCGGACCGGGTCCTTGGCCTCCTCGGCGGCCAGCGGGACGCCCTCGACGCCGAGGAAGAACCACATGCCGAACGGGAAGGCGGCCCAGATGCCCAGCACGCCCAGCGGCAGCCAGGAGTTGGAGCCGAAGGCGTTCGCGTCGACGGGGATGTTGTTCAGGCCGGAGGCGTCGAACTCGGTGAAGGCCCCCACCGCGAAGATCAGCAGTGCGGCGACGGCGATCGCGGTCACGACGAGGCTGAAGCGCAGTGCCTCGCCGACGCCCCAGAGGTGGACGCCGATGAAGATGACGAAGCAGCCGAGGTAGACCGGCCAGCTGGAGGTGAGTCCGAAGAGGCCGAGGGATTCGACGTAGTCGCCGATGAAGATGACGATCGCGGCCGGGGCCAGGATGTATTCGATCAGGATGGCGGTGCCGGTGAGGAAGCCGCCCCACGGGCCGAGCGCGCGGCGGGCGAAGCCGTAGCCGCCGCCCGCGGTCGGCAGGATGGTGGACAGCTCGGCGAGCGAGAAGACCAGACAGGCGTACATCGCGCCCATGAGGACGGTGGCGATGGCGAGGCCGCCGAAGCCGCCCTTGTCGAGGCCGACGTTCCAGCCGGAGAAGTCCCCGGAGACGACATAGGCGACGCCGAGACCGGTCAGGAGCAGCCAGCCGGCGCTGCCACGGCGCAGCGTCCGGCGCGCGAGGTACTCGTCGGGGCTGTCCCCGCCGTCGGGGGATGTGGTGGGTGCGGGTACGGCGGCGAGCCGTGCCTCGATGTCGTCGGCCATCGTGCGCTCCTGCCTCAGGGCAATGGTTGTGGGGCGTACCTTTGCCTTAGAGCGGTGGAGTGCGCAAGACCTCTGCGTTAAACAGAAGTTACGAAACCCTCTCGGGCCGCCCCCGGGCGCGGCTCAGGCCAGGAAGCCCCGCAGCAGCGCCGCCGTGCCGCAGCAGTGCTCGCGCATGGTCTCCCGGGCCTTGCTCGCGTCGCCCGCCAGCACCGCCTCGACCAGCGTGCTGTGCTGCTGCTGGGAGTGCTCCAGGTTGCGTACGAGCAGCGGGATGCAGTCCAGCAGGTCGTTCACGCCGGCCCGGACGGCCGCGTACTGGGCCGTCAGGGTGGCGGATCCGGCCAGTTCGCACAGGGTCAGGTGGAAGAGCGTGTCCTGGCGGCGATAGTCGGCGAGCGGGGCGTCATGGGTGGCGGTCAGAGCGCCGAGCAGTCGTTCGGTGCCCTCCTCGGTCAGGCCCTGGGAGGCGCACAGTCCGGCCGCCCCCACCTCCAGGACCTCGCGGAATCGCAGGACGTCCTCGATGTCCACCCCCGCGACACGCCGGCGCAGTTCCTCCTCGGCGCCACCGGCCGGGGTGTCGGGCCGGGGCAGCACGAACGTTCCGCCGTACCGCCCGCGCCGGGCCTCCACCAGCCCTTGGTCCTGCAGCACCTTCAGCACCTCGCGCAGGGTGACGCGGCTGATCCCCATCCGTTCGGCCAGCTCGCGCTCGGGCGGCAGCCGTTCGCCGCCGGGCACCAGACCCAGCCGCACCACCTGCAGGATCTGCTCCAGCGCTTCCTCGAAACCGTTGCCCGCCCGCACCTGCCGCAGTACGGGATTCAGTCGCGCGATGGCGTCGCCTTCGCTCGCCGTATCGGTCATCTCGGCTCCTCCCCTTCCCAAGCAATGGTTCTATTCAATACCTTAGGCCTCCTCGGCTCACCGAAGGAGAGATTCCAGTGGTAGACCGCAAGCCGCCGCTCGCGCCCGAGGAGCTCCGCTCCCTCGTCGCCAGCGGTGAGATCGACACAGTCGTCCTGGCCTTCCCCGACATGCAGGGGCGGCTCCAGGGCAAGCGGTTCGCCGCACAGTTCTTCCTCGACGAGGTCCTCGAGCACGGTACCGAGGGCTGCAACTACCTCCTCGCCGTCGATACCGACATGAACACCGTCGACGGTTACGAGATGTCCTCCTGGGACCGGGGCTACGGCGACTTCGCCATGCACCCCGACCTCGCCACCCTGCGCCGCATCCCCTGGAACCCCGGCAGTGCCTTCGTGCTGGCCGACCTCGCCTGGAACGACGGCTCGCCCGTCGTCGCCGCACCCCGGCAGATCCTGCGCCGCCAGCTGGAACGCCTCGCCGAGGCCGGGTACACCGCGATGGTCGGCACCGAGCTGGAGTTCATGGTCTTCCAGGACACCTACGAGCAGGCCTGGAACTCGGGCTACCGCGACCTGACCCCGGCCAACCAGTACAACATCGACTACTCCGTCCTCGGGACCGGCCGCATCGAACCCCTGCTGCGCCGGATCCGCAACGAGATGCAGGCCGCGGGCCTGATCGTCGAGTCGGCCAAGGGGGAGTGCAACCTCGGCCAGCACGAGATCGCCTTCCGCTACGACGAGGCGCTCACCACCTGCGACCAGCACTCCGTCTACAAGACCGGAGCCAAGGAGATCGCCTCCCAGGAAGGCGTCTCGCTCACCTTCATGGCGAAGTTCGACGAGCGTGAGGGCAACTCCTGTCATATCCACCTCTCGCTGGCCGACGCCGACGGACGCAACGCGATGGCCGGGGACGGCCCGGGCGGAATGTCACCGGTGATGCGGCACTTCCTGGCCGGCCAGCTGGCCGCGCTGCGCGACTTCTCCCTTCTCTACGCCCCCAACATCAATTCGTACAAGCGTTTCCGGCCGGGATCCTTCGCGCCGACCGCCGTCGCCTGGGGCGTGGACAACCGGACCTGCGCCCTGCGCGTGGTCGGCCACGGCCGCTCCATGCGCTTCGAGAACCGCCTCCCCGGCGGCGACGTCAACCCCTACCTCGCCGTCGCCGGCCTGGTCGCGGCCGGGCTGTACGGCATCGAGCACCGCCTGGAACTGCCCGAGGCCTGCGGTGGGAACGCGTACACGGCCGACTTCGCGCACGTCCCCACCACCCTGCGCGAGGCCGCCGAGCTCTGGGAGAACAGCGAGATCGCCAAGGCCGCCTTCGGCCCCGAAGTGGTCGCGCACTACCGGAACATGGCCCGCGTGGAACTCGACGCCTACGACTCCGCAGTGACCGACTGGGAGCTGCGCCGCTCCTTCGAACGCCTGTAGCCACCGCACACCACCGAACGAAACTGTGAGGCACCACGTGTCCGATGCGCCGGCCCCCTTCAATCTAAGAGTGTTGAATCCGGCCACCGAGGAAACCGTCGCCATCGTCCCGGCCGCCACACGGGACGATGTCGACGCCGCCGTCGCCCGGGCCGCCACGGCCCAGCGCGCCTGGGCGGCGGCCGCCCCCGCCGACCGGGCCCGGCTGCTGCGCCGCTTCGCCGCGGTCGTCGACGGCCACATCGAGGAACTGGCCCAGCTGGAGGTCCGCGAAGCCGGCCACACCATCGGCAACGCCCGCTGGGAAGCCGGCAACGTACGCGACCTCCTCGACTTCGCCGCCGGGGGAGTGGAACGCCTCTCCGGCCGTCAGATCCCCGTCGCCGGCGGCATCGACATCACCTTCCTCGAACCCCTCGGCGTCATCGGCGTGATCGCCCCGTGGAATTTCCCCATGCCGATCGCCGCCTGGGGCCTGGCCCCCGCCCTCGCCGCCGGCAACGCCGTCATCCTCAAGCCCGCCGAGACCACCCCCCTGACCGCGCTGCGCCTCGCCGAACTCGCCCTCGAGGCCGGGATCCCCGAACACCTCTTCCAGGTGCTCCCCGGCCGCGGAGACGTCACCGGCGACGCGCTCGTCGAACACCCCGGCGTCGCGAAGATCGTCTTCACCGGGTCCACCCGCGTCGGCAAGCAGATCATGGCCAAGTGCGCCGACCGGGTGAAGCGCGTCACCCTCGAACTCGGCGGCAAGAGCCCCAACATCGTCTTCGCCGACGCCGACCTCGAAGCCGCGGCCGCAGCCGCCCCCATGGCCTTCCTCGACAACACCGGCCAGGACTGCTGCGCCCGCACCCGGATCCTCGTCCAGCGCTCCGCCTACGACCGCTTCCTGGAGCTCGTCGCCCCCGGCATCGCGGCCGTGACCGTCGGCGACCCGCTCGACGAGAAGACACAGATGGGCCCGCTGATCTCACGGACCCAGCTGGACCGCGTACGGTCCTTCGTCACCGACGACCTCACCGCGATCCGCGGCACCGCCCCCGAGGGCCCCGGCTTCTGGTACCCGCCCACCCTCGTCACGGACGTCGCCCCCACCGCGCCCGTCGCCGCCGAGGAGGTCTTCGGACCGGTCGCCGTCGTCCTGCCCTTCGAGGACGAGGAGGACGCCGTACGCCTGGCCAACGCCACCGAATACGGCCTCTCCGGCTCCCTCTGGACCCGCGACATCGGACGCGCGCTGCGCGTCTCGCGCGCCGTCGCCGCCGGCAACCTGTCCGTCAACTCCCACAGCAGCGTCCGCTACTGGACCCCCTTCGGCGGCTACAAGCAGTCCGGACTCGGCCGCGAGCTCGGACCCGACGCCCTCACCGCTTTCACCGAGACCAAGAACGTCTTCATCAGCACGGAGGCCTGAAGCACATGTCCAACGAAGAGATCGTCTGCCGCCGCCTGGTCGGCCGTACCGCCGTCATCACCGGAGCCGGCAGCGGCATCGGCCTCGCCACCGCCCGCCGCCTGGCCTCCGAGGGCGCCGACGTCGTCTGCGCCGACATCGACGAGACCGCCGGCAAGGCCGCGGCCGAAGAGGTCGGCGGCACCTTCGTCAAGGTCGACGTCACCAGCCCCGAGGAGGTCGAGGCGCTGTTCAAGACGGCCTTCGACACCTACGGCTCCGTGGACATCGCCTTCAACAACGCGGGCATCTCACCCCCGGACGACGACTCCATCCTGACCACCGGCCTGGAGGCCTGGAAGCGCGTCCAGGACGTCAACCTCACCTCCGTCTACCTGTGCTGCAAGGCCGCCCTGCCCTACATGCAGCGCCAGGGCCGCGGCTCCATCATCAACACCGCCTCCTTCGTCGCCATCATGGGCGCCGCCACCTCCCAGATCTCCTACACCGCCTCCAAGGGCGGGGTGCTCGCCATGTCCCGCGAGCTCGGCGTGCAGTTCGCCCGCGAAGGCATCCGCGTCAACGCCCTGTGCCCGGGGCCCGTGAACACTCCGCTGCTGCAGGAACTGTTCGCCAAGGACCCCGAGCGTGCCGCCCGCCGCCTCGTCCACATCCCGCTGGGCCGCTTCGCCGAACCCACCGAGATCGCCGCCGCCGTCGCCTTCCTCGCCAGCGACGACTCCTCCTTCATCAACGCCACCGACTTCCTCGTCGACGGCGGAATCTCCGGCGCGTACGTGACCCCGCTGTAGGCCCCGCCACCACCGCATCCCGGCCGGCCGGGCACCGCGAGGTGCCCGGCCGGCCCCTTCGGGCTGTCCCCGAACCTCGAAGGAGCAGCATGCACAGAACCTGGGCAGCCCCCCTCGCACTCGTGGTGGTCACCGGATCCGGCCTCCTGGCGGCCCCACCCGCCGAGGCAGCGCACGCACCCTGTCCCCCGGTCACCATCGGCTCCGGCTGGTACGGCGACAACCGCAGCCGCCTCCAGCAGCTCATCGACCGGTACGGAGCCTGCGGCCCGTACCGGCCCGGCCGTGCCAAGCCCGTCGCCGTCTTCGACTGGGACAACACCGTCGTCAAGAACGACGTCGGCGACGCCACCATGTTCTGGCTCCTGCGCAACGGCCGCATCCGCAGGCCCGCCGCCGGTGACTGGTCCACCACCAGCCGCCACCTCACCCCCGCCGCCACGAAGGCCCTGGCCGACGCCTGCGACGCACTCGCCCGCCCCGGCACCCCCCTGCCCACCGGAACCCCCGCCGGAGCGGCCTGCGCCGACGAGATCAACGCCGTCTACGGCACCGCCGCGACCCGCGCCGGAGCCCCCGCCTTCACCGGCTGGGACCGCCGCACCACCGAACCCTCGTACGCCTGGCTGGCCCAGCTGACACACGGCTGGACCGCCCGCGAGATCCGCGACTTCGCCGCCGCCGCCCGCGCCGAGAACCTCGCCGCGCCCGTCGGCGCCACGCAACAGGTCGGCACCACGACCACCGCCACCGGCTGGGTCCGCTACTACGACCAGCAGAAGGACCTGATCAAGGGGCTGCGGAAGGCCGGCTTCGACGTCTGGATCAGCTCCGCCTCCCCGCAGCCCGTGGTCGAGGTCTGGGCCCAAGGCGCCGGCATCGAGGCCGACCACGTCATCGGCATCCGCAACACCACCACCCACGGCGGGAAGTTCACCACCCACCTCCAGGGCTGCGGATCCGTCCGGGACGGCGCCGACACGATGATCACCTACATCGACGGCAAACGCTGCTGGATCAACAAGGAGATCTTCGGCGTACACGGCGCGGCCGCCGAGCGGGTCCAGCCCGCCGCCCGCCGCCAGGTGTTCGCCGCCGGCGACTCCGACACCGACATCTCCTTCCTGCGCGACGCCACCGCCCTACGGCTCGTCGTGAACCGCAACAAGAACGAGCTCATGTGCCGGGCGTACGACAACAGCGACGGCCGCTGGATCGTCAACCCCATGTTCATCGAGCCCAAGAAGCGCAGGACCGACCCCTACCCGTGCGCGACGACCGGCTACGTCGACCACGACGGCACCAAGGGCCCGGTCCTGCGGGGCGACGGCAGCGTCGTCCCCGACCAGACCGACTCCGTGTACGAAGGGGGTGTCTGAGGGCGTGTCGCGAAAGTGCGTGCGGTGGTGGACGTCGCGTAGTACTCCTGGGGACACAGGGACACGCTCGTTCTCACATGGAGTCGTCGATGGCCGTTCGCCGTGTCGTGCCCAACATCCGGTCGGAGGCCGCGCAGGAGAGCCGGGAGTTCTACGGCCTGCTGGGCTTCGAGGAGGTCATGAACCACGGCTGGATCATGACGCTCGCCTCCCCCTCCAGCCCGGCAGCGCAGATCAGTGTCATGACCAGTGACAAGACCGCGCCCGTCGCCCCCGACATGAGCGTCGAGGTGGACGACGTGGATGCGGCCTATGCGGTCATGCGGGAGAGCGGTGCGGAGATCGTGCACCCCTTGCAGGACGAGGAGTGGGGCGTGAGGCGGTTCTTCGTCCGCGATCCCAGCGGCCGGGTGGTCAACGTCCTGGGCCATCGGTGACGGCCCTCTTCGCGACACCCGTCAGAGGAAGGTCCGCCCCTCGCCGCGGTAGGTCGGGACGCTCTCGGTGACCCGATCGCCCTCGATCAGGTGCAAGGTGTCGAACCGCTCGCACAGTTCGCCCGCCTTCGCGTGCCGGAACCAGACCCGGTCGCCGATCAGCAGATCGTCGGCCGGGCTCCCCAACAGCGGGGTCTGCACCTCGCCCGCACCCTCCTGGGGGTCGTAGCGCAGACCCTGGGGCAGGTACGGCACCGGCAGCCGGTCCACCCCGGCCGCGCCGGAGGCCGGATAGCCGCCCCCGAGCACCGTCACCACACCCACCCCGGGCCGGCGCACCACGGGCTGCGCGAAGAGAGCCGCCGGACGCCCGCTGAACGACGTGTAGTTGTCGAACAGCCGGGGCATGTACAGGCCCGAACCCGCCGCGATCTCGGTCACCGCGTCCTCGGCGGCCGTCTGCTGCACGCTGCCGGTACCGCCGCCGTTGACGAACTCCAGATCCGGTACGACGGCCCGCACCGCCCGCACCACCTCGGCCCGCCGCGCCGCCAGCTCCTTGCGGGCCGCGCCCTGCATCAGCCGGATCGTCCGGGACCGCAGCGGGCGACCCGCCAGCGAGTCCCCGACACCGGCGACATGACCCTCGTACGCCATCAGCCCCACGACACGGAACCCGGGCCGCGCGGCCACCGCCCTGGCCAGCTCGGCCAGTTGCGCGGGCTCACGCAGCGGGGAGCGGCGGGCCCCGATCCGTACCCGGCCGCCGAGCAACCGCAGGGACGTGTCCAGCTCCAGACAGACCCGGATCTCCTCGGCGCCCCCGTCCCGGGCGGCGTCGATCAGGTCCAGCTGCGCGGCGTCGTCCACCATCACGGTGACCGCGCCGGCGAGCTTGGCGTCGCTCGCGAGCTCGCCGAAGCCGGCCCGATCGGCGGAGGGATAGGCGAGGAGCACGTCCTCGAACCCGGACCGGGCCAGCCAGAGCGACTCGGCGAGGGTGTACGACATGATCCCGGCGAACCCGGGGCGGGCGAGGACCCGTTCCAGCAGCGCACGGCACCGGACCGACTTGCTCGCGACCCGGACCGGCTTGCCGGCGGCGCGGCGGACGAGGTCGTCGGCGTTGGCGTCGAAGGCGTCGAGATCCACGATGGCCAGCGGCGCGTCCAGGTGCGCGGTCGCCCGGTCGTACCGGGCGCGGTCGGTGGCGGCGGAGTTCATGGGCGGCAGCTTGCCAGAGGTCTCTACCGGTGGGTAGAGGTCGCCCCCATGGGGCTGGATCGGCCCCGGTGGCGGGGGTGGTTCGGGGAAGGGCCTTGTGCGGGCACCCGGGGGCGTCGGGCGGCGGTGACGCCGTAGAGTACGGGGAGGCAGCCGTACGGAACGGGGGGCGGAGCCGCCGGATGACCACGACGACACCGCGGACCGAGATCCTGGGCGAGCCCGACCCGCCCCAGCCCACGCACGCGCATCCCCGCCGCCACCCCGTACGGGTCCTCGCCGCCACGCTCTGCGCCCTCCTCGGCAGCGGCCTCGTCGGCGGAGCCGCCCTCACCACCTGGGCCGAACACCGCGCCGCCGCCCGCCCCCTCCCCGCCGACGCCGCCTACCGCAAGGCCGGGTCGCTGTGGCGCGCCGCCCCCGTCGACAGCCTGTTCCCGCCCGTCCTGACCGGCCCCTCCGCCGGCCCCGGCGGCGCCGACCGCACCTGGACCCGGATCGCGCTCGCCCCCGACGCCGACTGCTCGGCCGCCCTCGCCGCCGACTGGCAGGCCCTGTTGGCCGCCGCCGGCTGCACCCGCGTGCTGCGCGCCACCTACACCGACGCCACCCGCAGCTCCCTGATCACCGTCGGCATGGTCTTCACCCCCGCCGACGCCCCCACGATGACCGCCCTCAAGGCGCGGCTCCCCGCCCCGCCCGCCTACGGGTTCACCGACGCGCAGCGCGCCGCCTGGGCCACCTTCGTACCCCCGCAGGCGCCCGTCGTCGTCTACACCGTCTCCGCCTTCGCCGACGGCCGTCGCCCGGACGCACCCCGCCCCGCCGAGGACCTGATGAAGAAGGACGCCACCGGAGCCGCCGCCCGGGCAGGCCTCGGCCACGAGGCCCGGGCACTCGCCGACCGCGTCGGCAGCGGCCTCACCGTCCTCGCCGCGCCGCCCGCACCGACCGCCGCCGCACCCACCCCGGAGCCCACCCGATGATCCGCCGGGCCTCCGGGGCCGCCGCCGCGCTGCTCGCCGCGACCCTCCTGGTGTCCGCCACCGCGACCCCCGCCGCCGCCGACACCATCCGCGACCGCCAGTGGGGCCTGCTGACCCTGCGCGCCGAGGAGGCCTGGGGCACCACCCGGGGCGCCGGAGTGACCGTCGCCGTCCTCGACACCGGCGTCGACGAATCCCATCCCGACCTTTCCGGTCAGGTCCTGGCCGGCACGGACCTCATCGGCATGGGCGCCGGCCCCGGCGACCGCGCCTGGGCCCGCCACGGAACCGCCATGGCGAGCATCATCGCCGGGCACGGCCACGGCCCCAGCCGCGGCCAAGGCGTCCTCGGCATCGCCCCGCAGGCTCGGATCCTGCCCGTCCGGGTGATCCTCGAAGAGGGCGACCCGGGCCGCGCCCAGGCCCGCGACAGCAAGGGCGGAGCCCTCGCCGAGGGCATCCGCTGGGCCGCGGACCACGGCGCCGACGTGATCAACCTGTCGCTCGGCGACGACAGCGACTCCGCCCACCACGAGGCGGGGGAGGACGAGGCCGTCCAGTACGCCCTCGCCAAGGGCGTGGTCGTCGTGGCCTCCGCGGGCAACGGCGGGGAGGCGGGCGACCGCGTCTCCTACCCGGCCGCCTATCCCGGGGTCATCGCCGTCACCGCCGTCGACCGGCGTGGCAGGAAGGCCAAGTTCTCGACCCGCAACTGGTACGCGACCGTCGCCGCCCCTGGCGTGGACGTCGTCATCGCCGACCCGGACCGCTCCTACTACGAGGGCTGGGGCACCAGCGCCGCGGCGGCCTTCGTCTCCGGCTCCGTGGCCCTCCTCCTGGCCGCGCACCCGGACCTGACCCCGGCCCAGGTGAAGAAGCTGCTGGAGGAGACCGCCTCCGACTCCCCGGCCGGCGGCCGCGACGACGCCCGCGGTCACGGGCTGGTCGATCCCGTCGCCGCCCTCCAGGCCGCGGACGAGGTGCGCCCCGAGGCCCCGGTGCCCGCGCCGGCGGCGGCCGGGAGCACCTATTTCGGCCCCGGCCCCGAACCGGTCCGCCCGCCCGAGCGCGGCGCCCGCCTGCGGGCCCCGGTGGCGGCCGTCGCGGGGGCGGTGCTGCTCGTCCTGGCCGCCGTACTGGCCAGGCGCCCGCGCCGGGGCACCCGGGGCCGCGACCAGGACCCGTACCCGGCACAGTAGGGTCGGGTAACTGTGGCGAACATGGCGAACAAGAACATTCCCGACCCGGGCTTCTCCGACGACGACGGCTCCGCCGATCCCCGGCTGACCGCGGCCCTGGCCGCCTGGTCCGAGGACCGGGCCAAGGAGCCGGAGGTGCTGGCCGCGCTCAAGGGCGCCCGTCTGCTCGTCCCGGTGGTCGCCGTCCTCGGCGAGGTGGAGACCGACCCGGAGACGGGCCTGAAGCGCGAGAAGACCAGCGACATGGCCGTCCCGACCCTGCGGGCGGGAGACCGGCGGGCCCTGCCCGCCTTCACCTCGATCGCCTCGCTCGCGCTCTGGGACCCCGCGGCCCGGCCGGTGGCCGTCCCGCTGCACCAGGCACTGGCGGCGGCCGCGCACGAGAAGGCCGACACCCTCGTGCTGGACCTGGCCGGTCCCGTCACCTACCAGCTGACCGGCTCCGCGCTGCTCGCGCTCGCCGAGGGCCGCACCGACGCGGGCCCCTCGGCCGACCCCGCCGTACGGGAGGCCGTACGGGCCGCCGTGTCCGCCGAGCCGGCCGTGCTGCGCGCCCACCTCGTCCCGGGCGGCGGCGACTGCGACGGCACCCTGGCGATCGTGTTGGCCGAGGACGCGCAGGCGCCCGCGGCGGCCCGGCGCGTCGCCGAGGCGCTGGCGGCGGACACCACCCTGCGGGCCCGGCTGGTCCGCGGCCTGGACCTGGCGCTGCTCCCGTCGGACGCCCCGGCCCCGCCCGGCGAGCCCCTCTTCACCCGCTGACCGGGGGAGTGCCGTGAGCGATCTGACGGCCCGGATGCGTCAGGCCGTCCCCGAGTACCGGCCGGATGCGACCGCGCAGGAATGCATGGGGGCGATCCTGCAGTTCGTCGAGGCCGTCACCTTCGCGGACCCCGACGAGCTGCTCGCGGCGCTCCGCGAGGTGATCGGCGAGCACTGGCCGGGTCTGCCGCCGTACGCCCGCAACCTCGCCTACCGCATGGTCTGCCTGCAGCGCCCGCACGACGCGGCCCTGCTGCGCGCGGCCGCGCACGACCTCCTCGCCTTCGGCCCGGACTGGGACGAGCAGGCCGAGGAGCTGCTGCGCCGGGCCGACCTGCTCGACCCGCGGCCCTGATCGCAGCGCGATCGCGCGGACCCCGGACATGACGACGGCCGGTGCACCCCGAGAGGGGCGCACCGGCCGTCGTCACATGTTCGTTCGCGTGCGGACTCAGCCGAAGACGGGGCCCGTGAACTTCTCGC
The DNA here is from genome assembly GCF_041432505.1 of Streptomyces virginiae. Lineage (GTDB taxonomy): Bacteria > Actinomycetota > Actinomycetes > Streptomycetales > Streptomycetaceae > Streptomyces > Streptomyces virginiae_A. The sequence continues at coordinate 2,076,997 of NZ_CP107871.1, read as the reverse complement.
CCGGCCCCTGGCCCGGCTCGTCCGGGACGATCGAGGCCTCGCGGAAGGCCAGCTGCAGCGACTTCAGGCCGTCGCGCAGCGGGGCGGCGTGGAAGGAGCTGATCTCGGTGGCGCTCGCGGTGACCAGGCCGGCCAGGGCCGTGATCAGCTTGCGGGCCTCGTCGAGGTCCTTGTGCTCGGAGTCCGGCTTGTCCAGGCCCAGGTTGACCGCCGCGGCGCTCAGCAGGTGCACGGCCACCGTGGTGATCACCTCGACGGCGGGCACGTCCGCGATGTCGCGGGTCATGGTGTCGTAGTCGGGGGCGCCGTCGGCAGTGGGCTCGGTGGGGGGTGTCGCGTCAGTCATGCGCCCCACGATATGCCGTGCGGCGGGCTTGCGGCGCGGGTGCTAGTATGTACTTCGACCGGCCGGACACTTCTGTGCCCGGCCCACAAGTGGAGGCTCCGTTCTCCCACCTGACTGCCCTCCGGGGCGGCGGGTCACCGGTCAGGCGGCATCCATCGTTCCGTACGGACGATGGAAAGCTGCCCGAGTCTACGCCCCGCGGTTCGCACGCGACGGTGTTCCGGTTGTTTTGGAGCCCCTGCCTGTGCCCGGCGGGGCTTTTTTGATTCTCCCGCCGCGGTCGGTCTGACGGAAATACACGTCAGCGGCTGTCTGCCAGGCAGCCGTGTGGTGCTACCGAGGAGGATCCATCAGCACCGAGCCCCGCATCAACGACCGGATTCGCGTTCCCGAGGTACGGCTTGTCGGTCCCAGCGGCGAGCAGGTCGGCATCGTGCCGCTTGCCAAGGCGCTCGAGCTCGCGCAGGAGTACGACCTCGACCTGGTCGAGGTCGCGGCGTCCGCACGCCCGCCGGTCTGCAAGCTCATGGACTACGGCAAGTTCAAGTACGAGTCGGCCATGAAGGCCCGTGAGGCGCGCAAGAACCAGGCGCACACGGTCATCAAGGAAATGAAGCTCCGGCCGAAGATCGACCCGCACGACTATGACACCAAGAAGGGTCACGTCGTTCGGTTCCTCAAGCAGGGCGACAAGGTCAAGATCACGATCATGTTCCGTGGTCGCGAGCAGTCCCGGCCGGAACTCGGCTACCGACTGCTGCAGCGTCTCGCCTCGGACGTCGAGGACCTCGGGTTCATCGAGTCGAACCCGAAGCAGGACGGCCGAAACATGATCATGGTCCTCGGTCCGCACAAGAAGAAGACCGAGGCGATGGCCGAAGCCCGCGAGGCGCAGGCCGCCCGCAAGGCGGAGCGCCAGGGTGTCGCCCACACCGAAGACGAGGCTCCTTCCGAGGACGCCGCCGTCGAGGTCGATGACACCACCGAGGTCGCCTCTGCCGAGGCCACCGAGGCCGCTGCCGACGAGGCGCCGGCCGACGAGGCGAACGCCGAGGCCTGATTCCGAGGCAGCCTGTCTCGGATCACCGACACAACATGACGCTCCCGTCAGCCGGTCCCCCAGGACCGGCGGGAGCGCCACCGACGAGGAGATAACGGCGCCATGCCGAAGAACAAGACGCACAGCGGTACCAAGAAGCGCTTCAAGGTCACCGGCTCCGGCAAGGTGCTCCGCGAGCGTGCCGGCAAGCGCCACCTGCTCGAGCGCAAGTCGTCCCGCCTCACCCGGCGCCTGACCGGCACCGCGGAGATGGCTCCCGGCGACGCCGCGAAGATCAAGAAGCTTCTCGGCATCTGACGTCCTCCGCTCCCGACAGGGAGCGGACGTCGGACCGGGACCCCATCGAATTCGGGCCGTGTGAAGACACCCACGGCCCCGCTACAAGGAGTTAAAAAGTGGCACGCGTCAAGCGGGCAGTAAACGCCCACAAGAAGCGCCGGGCGATCCTCGAGGCGGCCTCCGGCTACCGCGGTCAGCGTTCGCGCCTGTACCGCAAGGCCAAGGAGCAGGTCACCCACTCGCTGGTCTACAACTTCAACGACCGCAAGAAGCGCAAGGGCGACTTCCGTCAGCTGTGGATCCAGCGCATCAACGCCGCTGCCCGCCAGAACGGCATGACGTACAACCGCCTCATCCAGGGTCTGAAGGCCGCCAACATCGAGGTGGACCGCAAGATCCTCGCGGAGCTGGCCGTCAACGACGCCAACGCGTTCGCCGCGCTCGTCGAGGTCGCGCAGAAGGCGCTTCCGGCCGACGTCAACGCCCCCAAGGCCGCTGCCTAAGGGCTAGCCGGCCCCGCTCGCACAGGGCCGGCCCCCACGGACCCGCAGGCATTCGCCTGCGGGTCCGTGTGCTTTCCCGCCCCGCGCACCGTCCGCACCCCGCGGGCCGCCCCGCCCCGTCCCGCACCCCCGCGGGCCGTCCCGCCCGGAACCCGAGAGAGAACCGCACACACCATGGGTCACCCCGACGAGCTGATCTCCCCCCGATCCACGCGGGTGGCCGCCGCCAGGCGTCTGGCGCGGCGCAACTTCCGCACCAAGGAGCGCCGCTTCATCGCCGAGGGCCCGCAGGCCGTCCGCGAGGCCGTCGAGCACCGCGGACCCACGGGCCGGTCGACCCTGATCGAGCTGTTCGCCACCGTCGAGGCCGCCGAGCGCTACTCCGGGATCATCGAGGCCGCCCTGGACGCGGGGGCCCGTGTCCACCACGCCTCGGACGAGGTGCTCGCCGAGGTCTCCCAGACCGTCACCCCCCAGGGCCTGGTCGGGGTCTGCCACTTCCTGGACTCCCCGTTCGAGGAGATCCTGGCCGCCCGCCCCAAGCTCGTCGCCGTCCTCGCGCACGTCCGCGACCCCGGCAACGCCGGTACGGTGCTGCGCTGCGCGGACGCCGCCGGCGCCGACGCGGTGGTGCTGACCGACGCCTCCGTGGACCTCTACAACCCCAAGTCGGTACGGGCCTCCGTGGGCTCCCTCTTCCACCTCCCGGTCGCCGTCGGCGTCCCGGTCGAGCAGGCCGTCGAGGGCCTGCGGGCGGCGGGCGTACGGATCCTGGCGGCCGACGGCGCGGGCGAGGACGACCTCGACGCCGAGCTGGACGCGGGCACCATGGGCGGGCCCTCCGCCTGGGTCTTCGGCAACGAGGCCTGGGGTCTGCCCGAGGAGACCAGGGCCCTGGCGGACGCCGTCGTACGGGTCCCGATCCACGGAAAGGCCGAGAGCCTGAACCTCGCGACGGCCGCCGCCGTGTGCCTCTACGCGTCCGCGCGTGCACAGCGGGCGCCCGGAGGGTGCCGCTCTGTGACCCCCAGCTAGTAATGTGGCGGCCCGGGGGGCCCACTGCGCTACTCGGAGATGTGGGGTACGGGGACATGACCGTCGGTACGAACAACTCGCCGGGGGCCGGCACGACGGCCGGTCCGTCGATGCCCGTCGGCCCCTGCGCCCGTACGGGCGGGCCCGTCGACGCGGTGCCCCCCGCACGCGCCTCCGAGGCGCTGCGCGGCGTACCGCCGCAGGGCACGGCCCGCGGGGCCGTCCTGGGCGGCGGCGCCCCCGGTGACGCGCTCGGCTTCGGGATCGACCCCGACTGCCTGCCCGACGGGCTCGTCGTCGCCGACGCCACCGGGCGCGTGATCTGCTTCAACCGGGCCGCCGCCCGGATGACCGCGACCGACCCCGCCCAGGCGCTCGGCACACCCATCGAGCGGGCGCTCCCGCTGGAGGACCTCGAAGGTCGCCGCTGGTGGGCGCTGACCGACCCGTACGGAGGCCTCGCCACCCGCCGCGGACAGCCCGAGCGGAACCTGCTGCTTCCCGGCGGCCGTGAGGTGCTGGTCTCCGCCAGCTACGTCCGTACGCACCCCACCGGCCCGCTGCGCCGCCTCGTGGTCACCCTGCGCGGCACCGAGGCCCGCCGGCGCACCGAGCGCAGCCACGCCGAGCTGATCGCCACCGTCGCGCACGAGCTGCGATCCCCCCTGACCTCGGTCAAGGGCTTCACGGCGACCCTGCTCGCCAAGTGGGAGCGGTTCACCGACGACCAGAAGCGGCTGATGCTGGAGACCGTCGACGCCGACGCCAACCGCGTCACCCGGCTGATCGCCGAGCTGCTCGACATCTCCCGCATCGACTCCGGCCGCCTGGAGGTACGCCGCCAGCCCGTCGACATCGCCACCGCCGTCGGCCGGCACGTCCAGGCGCTCACCGCGAACGGGCAGGACCCCGAGCGGTTCCTCGTGAGCGTCAGCCGTCCGCTCCCCGATCTGTGGGCCGATCCCGACAAGATCGACCAGATCCTCGGCAACCTCCTGGAAAATGCGGTGCGCCACGGCGAGGGAACGGTCACCATCGAGGTGTCGCCACATGAGAAGGGAACCGCCGTCACCGTGACCGACGAAGGCCCCGGGATCCCCGAGGAGTCGATGGGCCGCGTCTTCACCCGCTTCTGGCGGGGGAGCAAGCGCGGCGGCACCGGCCTGGGCCTGTACATCGTCAAGGGCATCGTGGAGGCCCACGGCGGGACCATCACGGTCGGCCGCGGCCCCGGCGGCGGCGCCGAGTTCCGATTTATCCTGCCCGTGAGCGCGCCCGCGTACCTCACGCAGTAGTCCTGCGGAGCGTCTCGGCAGGCGGCCCACGGGCTCCTTCACCCCCAGCGACCTTTAGACTCGACCTTTGGCACCTTTGCGTCCTTGTGCCGAGCGCGTCCTGCGCGTCGCGCGGGGGACCCAACCAGCCAGCCATCGGAAGTACGGGAAGAGATGTCGGCACCGAACAAGTCGTACGACCCTGTCGAGGTCGAGGCACTGAAACCGGAAGAGATCGAGCGCATGCGGGACGAGGCGCTCGCCGCCTTCGCGTCCGCCGGCGACCTCGACGCGCTGCGTGAGGCGAAGACCGCGCACATGGGCGACCGCTCGCCCCTGGCGCTCGCCAACCGCGAGATCGGCGCGCTGCCCCCCCAGGCCAAGGCCGAGGCGGGCAAGCGCGTGGGACAGGCCCGCGGCGCCGTGAACAAGGCCTTCGGGGCCCGCACGGTCGCGCTCGAGGCGGAGCGCGACGAGCGGGTGCTGGTCGAGGAGGCCGTGGACGTCACGCTGCCCTACGACCGCGTGCCCGCCGGCGCCCGGCACCCCCTGACCACGCTGATGGACCGCATCGCGGACATCTTCGTGGCCATGGGGTACGAGGTCGCCGAGGGCCCCGAGGTCGAGGCGGAGTGGTTCAACTTCGACGCCCTCAACTTCACGCCCGACCACCCGGCGCGGCAGATGCAGGACACCTTCTTCGTCCGGGGCCCCGAGGGCACCCAGGGCGACGAGTCCGGTGTCGTGCTGCGCACCCACACCTCCCCGGTGCAGGCGCGCTCGCTGCTGGAGCGCAAGCCCCCCGTCTACATCGTCTGCCCGGGCCGGGTGTACCGCACCGACGAGCTCGACGCGACGCACACCCCCGTCTTCCACCAGGTCGAGCTGCTGGCCGTGGACGAGGGCCTGACCATGGCGGACCTCAAGGGCACCATGGACCACATGGTCCAGGAGCTCTTCGGCGAGGGCACCACCACGCGGCTGCGCCCGCACTTCTTCCCCTTCACCGAGCCGTCCGCCGAGATGGACATGCAGTGCTACGTGTGTCGCGGCGAGTCGGTGGGCAACCCCGACCGCCCGTGCCGTACCTGCTCCAGCGAGGGCTGGATCGAGCTCGGCGGCTGCGGCATGGTCAACCCCAAGGTGCTCGTCGCCTGCGGTGTCGACCCCGAGAAGTACAGCGGGTTCGCCTTCGGGTTCGGCATCGAACGGATGCTGATGTTCCGCCACAACGTCGAAGACATGCGAGACATGGTCGAGGGTGACGTTCGCTTCACCCGGCCGTTCGGGAGTGAGATCTGATGCGCGTCCCGCTTTCCTGGCTGCGGGAGTACGTCGATCTCCCCGCGGGTGAAACCGGCCGCGACGTGGCGGCCAAGCTGGTCGACGCCGGCCTCGAGGTCGAGACCGTCGAGCAGCTCGGCGGCGGCCTCAAGGGCCCGCTCGTCGTCGGTCAGGTGCTGACCATCGAGGAGCTGGAGGGCTTCCGCAAGCCGATCCGCTTCTGCACCGTCGACGTCGGCTCCGCCAACGGCACCGGTGAGCCGCAGGAGATCGTCTGCGGCGCCCGGAACTTCGCCGTCGGCGACAAGGTCGTCGTCGTGCTGCCCGGCGCGGTCCTGCCCGGCGACTTCGCGATCGCCGCGCGCAAGACCTACGGCCGCACCTCGCACGGCATGATCTGCTCCGGCGACGAGCTGGGCATGGGCGACGACGGCACGCACGGCATCATCGTGCTGCCGCACGAGCACGAGGTCGGTACCGACGCGATCGAGCTGCTCCAGCTCGTCGACGAGGTCCTCGACATCGACATCACCCCGGACCGCGGCTACTGCATGTCCATGCGCGGTGTCGCCCGTGAGGCGGCCACCGCCTTCGGCCTGCCGCTGCGCGACCCGGCGCTGCTCGACGTGCCCCAGCCGAACTCGTACGGCTACCCGGTCAAGGTCGACGACCCGGCCGGCTGCGACCGCTTCACCGCCCGCACGGTCACCGGTCTCGACCCCGACGCGCGCTCCCCGATCTGGCTGACCCGCCGCCTGCAGAAGGCGGGCATGCGCCCGATCTCGCTCGCCGTGGACATCACCAACTACGTGATGCTCGAGCTCGGCCAGCCGCTGCACGCCTACGACCGCTCCAGCATCGACGGCACCATCGGTGTCCGCCGTGCCGAGCAGGGCGAGAAGTTCACCACCCTCGACGGGGTCAAGCGCACGCTCGACGCCGAGGACCTGGTGATCACCGACAACAGCGGCCCGATCGGGCTCGCCGGTGTCATGGGCGGCGCCAACACCGAGATCGCCGACTCCGTCACCGACCCGGAGACCGGCCAGGTCACGGGGACCACGGACGTCGTCATCGAGGCCGCGCACTTCGACTCCGTGTCGATCTCGCGCACCGCCCGGCGCCTGAAGCTGTCCTCCGAGGCCTCCAAGCGCTTCGAGCGGGGCGTCGACCCGCAGGCCGCCGCCGCGGCCGCGCAGCGGACCGTCGACCTGCTCGTGCTCCTCGCGGGCGGCACCGCCGAGGCGGGTGTCACCGAGGTCCTCGCCCCGGGCGCGCCCCGCACCATCGCCATGCCCGCGGACCACCCGGACCGGGTGGCGGGCATGGAGTACGGCCGCGAGACCGTCGTGCGCCGGCTCCAGGAGATCGGCTGCGACGTCTACGGCCAGGACGAGCTCGTCGTCACCGTCCCCTCGTGGCGGCCCGACCTCGCCGCGCCCAACGACCTCGCCGAAGAGGTCATCCGGCTGGAGGGCTACGGGAACCTCCCCTCGACCCTCCCGCAGGTGCCCTCCGGCCGCGGTCTGACCGCCCGGCAGCAGCTGCACCGCCGGGTCGGCCGCGCCCTGGCCGGCGCGGGCTACGTCGAGGCGCTCAGCTACCCCTTCATCGGTGAGGGCGTCTTCGACCAGCTCCAGCTCCCGGCGCACGACATCGCCCGCCAGGTCGTCAAGCTGGTCAACCCGATCTCCGACGAGGAGCCGGCGCTGCGCACCACGCTGCTGCCGGGTCTGCTCGGCGCGCTGCGCCGCAACGACAGTCGGGGCAGCCACGACCTCGCGCTCTTCGAGACCGGTTCGGTCTTCCGGGCCGCCGCCCAGCCGGGTGTCGCCGTACGGCTGCCCGTCGACCGGCGTCCCACGGACGAGGAGATCGCCACCCTGAACGCGGCCCTGCCCGCGCAGCCGCGGTACGCCGCGGTCGTGCTGGCCGGTGCGCGCGAGCAGGCCGGCTGGTGGGGCAAGGGCCGTCCGGCCGACTGGGCGGACGCGGTCCAGGCCGCCCGCGCGCTGGCCGTCGAGGCCGGCACCGAGCTGGTGGTCCGCCAGGGCCAGTACGGCCCCTGGCACCCGGGCCGCTGTGCCGAGCTGGTCGTCACCCTCCGCGGGGTGGAGCAGGTCATCGGTCACGCCGGTGAGCTGCACCCGCGCGTGGTCAAGGCGATGGGCCTGCCGGCCCGTACCAGCGCGATGGAGATCGACCTGGACCGCCTCGCGGCGGCCGGTGGCGAGGCCCTCCAGGCTCCGCGGATCTCCTCCTTCCCGGTGGCGACCCAGGACGTGGCGCTGATCGTCGACGCGTCGGTCCCGGCGTCCTCGGTGGAGGCCGCGCTGCGCAAGGGCGCGGGCGAACTCCTCGAATCGCTGCGGCTGTTCGACGTGTTCACCGGTGAGCAGGTCGGCGAGGGCAAGAAGTCCCTGGCCTACGCGCTGCGCTTCCGCGCGGCCGACCGGACGCTGACCGCCGAGGAGTCCACGGCCGCGCGCGACGCGGCGGTGGCCCTGGCGGGCGAGCGGACCGGGGCGGTGCTCCGGGGCGCGTAGTCGCTTCGCACCGTGTGAGGGGCAGGTCCGGACCACCGGACCTGCCCCTCACTCGTTCGGGTGAGAACCCCGACGGCCCGTGTCCGGGGCGCCGGTCGGTCGACACAATCGATCCGGCCGGAGGGGAGTCCTACGGATGATCACGCGTGGGGAGATGCCCCTGGTGCGCCGGGTGTGCGTCCTGGCCTGGGCCGGGGCCGCGGTGTCCTGGGAGCTGTCCACGCCGGGGCGGTTGGTCCCGAGCCTGGCCACCTGCGCGGCGTTCCTGCTGCTGGCCACCGGATGCGCGCTGCACATCCGGCGTGAGCTGCTGGGTGAGCTGCGCCGCGCGCAGGAGATCGCGGGCGCCACGCAGCGGGCGTTGCTGCGGCCGCTGCCGGGGCGGATCGACGGCCTGACGCCGGCCGCGGCGCAGCTCTCGGCGAGCCGGGGCGCTGCGGTGGGCGGGGACCTGTACGAGGTCGTGCCGACGGCGTACGGGATCCGGGTGGTGATCGGGGACGTACGGGGCCACGGGCTGCCCGCCCTGGGCGCGGCCGCCGCGGTGCTCGGGGCCTTCCGCGAGGGGGCGTACGACGAACCGTCCCTGGCCGGTGTGCTGCGGCGGATGGAACGGGCACTGGGCCGCCATGTCCGGGACCGGGCCGAGTCGGAGCCCGCGGCGGCGGAGGAGTTCGTGACGGTCCTGCTCCTGCAGATCGCACCGGACGGTGTCCTGCTGGCGCTGAACTGCGGTCACCCGTGGCCGTACGTGCTGCGCCCGGCGGCGGTCCTGGAGCACTGCGCTCCGCGCAGCCGGGGCGCCGCCCCGGACCCCGCGCCTCGAACTCCGGCGGGGCCGGATCATCCGGCGCGGCGGCCTACGCGGGTACTGCCGCTGCCCCGGGGCGAGACCTTACCGCCGCTCGGGGTGGTGCCCGTGCCGGTGGACATGTGGCCGCACGCCTGCGGGGAACTCCGGCCGGGGGAGACGCTGTTCCTGTACACCGACGGAGCCGAGGACGCCCGCGACCGGGCCGGGCGGTTCTTCGATCTGCCGGGCTTCCTCGCGCGGGAGGCGGCGGCGACGCCCACGCGGCTGGTGGCGGGCGTGCACGCCGCCCTGCTCCGGCACACCGGCGGGCGGCTCACCGACGACGTCGCCCTGCTGGTGCTCCGCAACGACCGGTCCTGACCACCGGCCCCGGACACGCGCGCCGGCCCCGGACACGCGCGCCGGGCCCGGTGGATGAGCCCGGCGCGCGCTCTCGACCCGACCCCTGCCGGGGCGCGGCGACCAACCGGGCGCCGGCGGGGCCGGAACGCGCCGCCCGCCTGCCATGGAGTGTCGGGCAGACAGCAGAACGGGCGGCGCGGTGACGGGTCGTCGCACTGTACGAGGGGGAGCCGACGACCCGAGCTACCTCTTGGCGAGGCTCTTCAGTGAAGCGCCTCCACGGGTCCGCGCGGCAGAGTGCGCATCGCATTTATGCGCGTACACGGTTCACACCCCGTGTGAACCGCGCACCCACTAGCCTGAGACCGACGAGCCCTTGGAGCGGCCCATGCAGCCCAATGTCCTGCTCGACGCCCTCCTCGCCGAGGCGGGCATGTCCCACGCCGGACTCGCCGCGTACGTGAACCAGGCAGGCCGCACCCGCGGTCTCGCACTGCGGTACGAACACACCGCCGTGACACGGTGGTTGAAGGGCCAGCGGCCCCGTGGCCAGGTCCCCGACCTGATCTGCGAGGTGCTCGGCGGGCGGCTGCGTCGACCGCTGGGGCTGGACGACATCGGGCTCGGGGCGGCGGACCGGCCCGTGTCGCTGCACGCCTCACCGCTGAGCGGGTTCGTGGACCGGGCCGCCGCCCTGTGGCGTTCCGACGTCCAGGCCCGGCCCCAGCTGCTGGCCGCCGAGGCGGTCACCGGGACGCCCGCCGTCATCCCGGTGTGGGAGTGGGAGAATCCGCCGGAGGACGCCGACGTCTCGCGCGAGGGCCCGAATCCGGTCGGTCCCGAGCACATCGAGATCCTGAAGTCCGCTCGCGCCCACTACGAGTTGATGTACCGCCGGGCCGGGGGGCTGGCCACGCGGGACCGGATCGTCCGCTTCCTGGGCAGTGAGACCGCGCCCCTGCTGCGCGGGAGCTACTCCGACGACCTCGGCCGCCGGCTGCACCGGGCCACGGGGTCCCTCGTGGCGGTGGCGGGGATCTGCGCGTACGACTCGGACGCCCACGGCCTGGCCCAGCGCTACTTCCACCAGGCCCTGCGCCTGGCCAAGGCGAGCGGGGACCGGGGGCTCGGCGCGTACGTCATCGCGCTGATCGTCAACCAGTCCCTGCACCTGCGGGAGCACCGCCAGGCCGTCGCCTTCGCCGAGGCCGCGCTGCGGGCCGCCGGGCACCACACCACCCCGGCGCTGGCCGCCGACCTGTACGCGATGCAGGCCAAGGCCTATGCCCAACTCGGCGACACCGGGGCCGCCATGGCCTGCATCCGCAAGGCCGAGGCGGCCGCCGAGCGGATCAGCCCGGGCAGCGAACCGGACGAGACCGGCTACGTACAGCCGGGGCTCGTCAACGTCCAGGTCGCCGAGGCGCTGCTCAGTCTGGGCGATCTGGAAGCCGCGCGGGTCCAGGCGACCGCCGCCGTCGGTACCCCGGCGCACGACCGCGGCCGGGTGCACCGGCTGGCGATGCTGTGCGAGATCCAGTTGCGTCAGGGGGAGGCGGACCGGGCCGCGGCGTCCGCGGCCGAGATGGCAGAGCGGGCCAAGGGAATGGAGTCGCTGCGTCTGCGGGACCGGCTGCGGGCGGTTCGCGAACAGCTTCTGACCAGCGGTTGTACGGGCGCGGAGGAGACCGCGCTGCTCATCGACGGGGCGCTGCGCGTTCCGCTGTGACGGGCCGAGCTGCTGCCATGTTGCCACCTACTCGAACGGAAGGTGGCACAACCGTGCAGTGGATGAACCTGAGTGAGCAGACCGTGTACAAGAACCGTTGGTTCGACGTGAACCTCGCCGATGTGGAACTCCCCGACGGCCGACACCTGGACCACTTCGTGATCCGGCTGCGGCCGGTCGCCGTCGCCACGGCCGTCAACGAGGCCAACGAGGTGCTGCTGCTCTGGCGGCACCGCTTCATCACCGACAGCTGGGGTTGGGAACTGCCCGCCGGGGTGGTCGAGGACGGCGAGGACATCGCGGTCGCGGCGGCCCGGGAGATGGAGGAGGAGTCGGGCTGGCGACCCGGCCCGCTCCACCACCTCATGACCGTCGAGCCGTCCAACGGACTGACCGACGCCCGCCACCACCTCTACTGGGCGGACGGGGCCACCCACATCGGGCATCCCGAGGACGATTTCGAGTCCTCGCGCCGGGAGTGGGTCCCCCTCAAGCTCGTGCCGGACATGATCGCCCGGGGAGAGATCCCGGCCGCCAACATGGCGGCCGGGCTGCTCCTGCTGCACCATCTGCGCCTCGGCCAACCGTAGGAGCCGGCCGCGGGGGTCGGTCGTACGGATCGGCCGTACGGATCGGCCGTACGGATCAGCTGTACGGGTAGAAGCCCGCGCCCGTCTTGCGGCCCAGGCGGCCGGCGTCGACCATGCGCTGGAGCAGCGGGGGAGCGGCGTACAGCGGCTCCTTGTACTCGGCGTACATCGAGTCGGCGATCGACGCGATGGTGTCGAGGCCGATCAGGTCGGACAGCTTGAGCGGGCCCATCGGGTGGGCGCAGCCCAGCTCCATGCCGTTGTCGATGTCCTCGCGGCTGGCGATGCCCGACTCGAACATCCGGATCGCGGAGAGCAGGTACGGGACGAGGAGCGCGTTGACGACGAACCCGGACCGGTCCTGGGCGCGGACCGCGTGCTTGCCCAGCACGTCCCGCACCAGGGCCTCGGCCCGCTTGACCGTGTCCTCGCCCGTGGTCAGCGCGGGGATCAGCTCGACGAGCTTCTGCACCGGGGCCGGGTTGAAGAAGTGGATGCCGATGACCTGGTCCGGCCGCGAGGTCGCGACGGCCAGCTTGACCAGCGGGATCGAGGAGGTGTTGGAGGCCAGGATCGCGTCCGGGCGGGTGATCACCTGGTCGAGGACCTGGAAGATCTCCGTCTTGACCTGCTCGTTCTCGACGACCGCCTCGATGACGAGGTCACGGTCGGCGAACTCGCCGAGGTCGGTGGTGAAGGTGAGGCGGGCCAGGGTGGCGTCCCGCTCCTCTTCGGTGATCTTGCCGCGTTCGGCGGCCTTGGTCAGGGAGTTGTGCAGCCGGGTACGGCCGATCTCCAGGGCTTCGCCGGTGGTCTCGGCGACCTTGACCTCAAGGCCACTACGGGCGCACACCTCGGCGATACCCGCGCCCATCTGGCCACAGCCCACTACGCCGACCCGTGTGATGTCGGAAGGGAGGTCAGTCACTTCGTGCCTTTCGCAGCTCATCCGTCGGCGGGTCCCCCGTACGATTCCGGCGCCCGCCACGCCCCCCGACGTTACTCCCGACCTTGCGCCGGGCGGCGGGCCGGGGCGGGCATGCTGGGCGGACACCGCGCAATGTCACTCAGCGAAACGGAGCTGTCACATGACGTACATCGGTCGACGGGCCCTGCTGGCCGGAGCCGTGGGGGTGATCGCCGCCGCTACGGCCGGTTCGGCGGCCGCCGCGCCGCGGCCCTCCGCGAGGATCCCCGGGGGGCGGGCGGGCGCCGCCGACTTCCGCGGGATGTGGATCGCCTCCGTGTCGAACGTGGACTGGCCCTCCAGGAGCGGGCTCTCCGCGGCGCGCCAGCGATCGGAGCTGCTCGCCCTCCTCGACACCGCCGTCGAGCGGCGCCTGGGTGCGGTGGTCCTCCAGGTCCGGCCGGCGGCGGACGCGCTGTGGCCCTCGAAGCTGGAGCCCTGGTCGCAGTGGCTGACCGGGGAGCAGGGGGTCGATCCCGGTTGGGACCCGCTGGGTACGGCGCTCAAGGAGGCGCACGCCCGCGGGCTGGAGCTGCACGCCTGGTTCAACCCGTTCCGCGTGGCCAACCACACCGACCTCGACCGGCTGGCGTCCTCGCACCCGGCACGGCGCAACCCGGGCTGGACGGTGGAGTACGGCGGCAAGCTCTACTACAACCCCGGTCTGCCCGAGGTGCGGCGCTTCGTCCAGGACGCGATGTTCGACGCGATCTCCCGCTACCCGCTGGACGCCGTGCACTGGGACGACTACTTCTACCCCTACCCGGTGGCCGGCGAGTACTTCGACGACGACGAGGCCTTCGAGGAGTACGGGGCGGGCTTCACCTCGCGCGCCGCCTGGCGTCGCGGCAACATCGACACCCTGGTCCGCGAGATGTCCGTACGGCTGCGGGCGCTCGCGCCGGCTCCCCGCTTCGGGATCAGCCCGTTCGCGGTGTGGCGCAACTCCGACCGGGACCCGGCCGGTTCGCCGACGCGCGCGGGCCTCGGTACCTACGACGACCTGTACGCGGACACCCGCAAGTGGGTCAGGGAGGGCTGGATCGACTACATCGTGCCGCAGGCGTACTGGCACATCGGGCACCCGACGGCCGACTACGCGGACATCGTGCCGTGGTGGGCGCGGACCGTCGCCGGTACGGGCGTGGACCTGTACGTGGGGGAGGCGCTGTACCGCTGCGACGAGGACAGCCCCACCGAGGCCTGGCGCGACCCCGGAGAGCTGTCCGAGCACCTGACGTTCGCCGCCGGGTACCCGGAGGTCCACGGCCACGTGTACTTCTCGGCGAAGCAGGTGGCCGCGGACCCCAACGGGGCGATGGCCCGGGTGGTCGCCGACCACTACCGGTCGGCGGCGTCCCGGCGCTGATTCAGTGAGTGGGCTCTGAGGGGTGGCGGACCGTGCAGTCGGGTCCGGGAGCCATCAGTGCCTCGTGTCCGTCCTGGAAGCGGACCCGGTACGGGGGGGTTCCGTTCTCGCCCAGGACCTGGGTGATCTCGCCCACCTTGTCGTGCTGTCCTACGATCCTGCCGTGCTGCACCAGCTGGTCGCCCTCGGTCGCGCGCATAACTGACCTCCTCGGTGGCGGTCCGATCCGGTGCTTGCAGTTTAGGTCGTCATGGGGCTATTTGACCCGTTGGGTCACCGCGATGCAGACGAGTACGCCGCAGGCGGCGACCGGTGCGGCGGGGGAGAGATGCTCGCCCAGCAGGGCCACCGACCAGACCAGGGTCAGCAACGGTTGGGCGAGCTGGAGCTGGCTCGCCCGCGGTGCGCCGATCTCGGCCATGCCCCGGTACCAGACGTACAGGCCGAGGAAGGTGGAGCCGGCCGCCGCCCAGATCAGCCCGGCGAGCCCGTGGCCGGTGAGGTGCACCGGCTCGTACGCGAGCCCGGCCACGGAGCCGGCCAGGCTGAGCGGCAGGCACAGGACCAGCGCCCAGCCGATCACCTGCCAGCCGGGCAGCATCCGGGCGAGGCGGCCGCCCTCGGTGTACCCGGCGGCGCACACCAGCAGGGCGCCGAACAGGTAGGCGTCGCCCGCCGAGAGGGCGCCGCCGCTCTGCGCGAGCGTGAAGGCGATCACGACCGCGGCCCCGGCGAGCGCCGCGGCCCAGAAGGCGCGCGAGGGGCGGGCCCCGGTGCGCAGGGCGGACAGCGCGGCGGTGGTGAGCGGCAGCAGGCCGACCACCACGGCGGCGTGCGAGGTCGTGGAGGTGGTCAGCGCGAGGGTGGTGAGCATCGGGAAGCCGACGACCACCCCGGCGGCGACGACGGCGAGCCCCACCCAGTGCTCACGGGCCGGCAGCGGGACCCGACAGGCCAGCAGGAAGGCGCCGGCGATGGCGGCGGCCAGGACACTGCGGAGCGCGACCAGCGACCACGGACCGAAGCTCTCCAGTCCCCAGGCGGTGGCGGGGAAGGTCAGCGAGAAGGCGACGACGCCGAGCAGGGCGAGGGCGGTGCCCCGACGTACCGGGTTCTTGACCGCTATCGTGGTCGGGAGAGTAGCGCTATTCTGTGCTGTCATGTATGAGCGTAGCAGTGTGGCGGAACTGGCCGAATCCCTGCGGGCCGAAATCGACCGCTACTCGGTGGGTGGAAAGCTCCCGTCGAGTCGGGCTCTGGTGGAGCGCTACCGGGTCAGCCCCGTCACCGTCTCACGGGCCCTCGCGCAGCTCGCCGCCGAAGGCCTCGTCGTCACCCGGCCCGGCGCGGGGGTCTTCCGCGCCGCACCGCGTACGACGGCCCCCGCGCCCGGCGACACCTCCTGGCAGGAGGTCGCGCTCAGCGCCGAGGGGGCCGGGGAGATCGTCCCCCGCTCCGTCGACGCCACCGGAGTGCTGGGCTCGCTGGCCGTGCCGCCGCCCGGGGTGATCGAGCTCAACGGCGGCTACCTGCACCGCTCCCTGCAGCCCGAGCGGGCCATGGCCGCCGCGCTGGCCCGGGCGGGACGGCGGCCCGGAGCCTGGGGGCGGCCGCCCCTGGAGGGTCTGCCCGAGCTGCGCGACTGGTTCGCCCGGGAGATCGGCGGCGCGGTCGTCGCCGCCGACGTCCTGATCACCGCCGGTGGGCAGAGCGCGCTGGCCACCGCCCTGCGGGCGCTCGCCCCGCCCGGCGCGCCGATCCTGGTGGAGTCCCCTACCTACCCCGGGCTGCTGGCCATCGCCAGGGCCTCCGGCTGCCGGCCCGTGCCCGTCCCGGTGGACGCCGAGGGCGTCCGGCCGGAACTGCTGGCCGCCGCCTTCGAAGCGACCGGCGCGCGGGTGTTCGTATGCCAGCCGCTGTTCCAGAACCCGACCGGAGCGGTACTGGCTCCGGGGCGGCGGGCCGAGGTGCTGCGCATCGCGCGGGCCGCCGGGGCCTTCCTGGTCGAGGACGACTACGCCCGGTCCCTGGTCCACGAGGGCGCGGGTCCGCTGCCCGCGACCCTGGCCGCCGAGGACGTGGACGGGGTCGTGGTGCACGTCCGGTCGCTCACCAAGGCCACCTCGCCGAGCCTGCGGGTGGGCGCCCTGGCCGCCCGGGGCCCGGTGGTCGACCGGCTGCGCGCCATCCAGATCGTGGACTCCTTCTTCGTGCCCCGGCCGCTCCAGGAGGCCGCCCTGGAACTCGTCGGCGCGCCCGCCTGGCCCCGCCACCTGCGGACGGTGGCCGCCGAGCTGCGCCACCGCCGGGACGTGCTCGCGGGGGCCCTGCGGCGCGAGCTGCCCGCGCTGGAGCTGCCGCATCTGCCGTACGGCGGATATCAGTTGTGGGTGCGGCCGACCGGGTACGGCGACGACGCGGCCTTCGCGGCAGCCGCGCTGCGCGCCGGCGTGGCGGTGGCACCCGGCCGCCCGTACTTCTGCGCGGAGCCGCCGGGACCGCACGTCCGACTGAGCTTCGCCGGGGTCTCGGGCCCCGGCGAACTGGTCGAGGCGGTCCAGCGGCTGCGCACCGGCCTGCCGGACGGCCTCGGTCCGGGCGCTTGACCCGGTGCGGTATGCGGATCACCATCACCGCATGCATGTTCGGGTTTCGCTTGTCGCCGCAGCCCGTAGTTCCTCGCTGCTCGCCGAGCGCTTCGACGACGACCGCCCGCTGGACGGACCCGGCTGGCGGTCGGTGGAGTCCGCCGCGCAGGGCCTCGTACCCCTGGGCTCGGCCGAGCTGCGCTACTGCTCGCCGACCCCGCGCAGCCGTGCCACGGGCGAGGCCCTGGGCTACGCGCCCCTCGCACAGCCCGCGCTGCGCGAGTGCGACATGGGCCGCTGGCGGGGGCTGACCCTGGCCGAGGTGACCGCCCACGAGCCCGGGGCCGTGGACCTGTGGCTCAGCGATCCGCGGGCCGCCCCGCACGGCGGCGAGTCCCTGCTCGCCTTCATCTCCCGGATCGGCGGCTGGCTCGACACCCGGCCGGCCGACGACGGGGGCCAGATCGTGGCGGTGGCGGAGCCCTCGGTGGTCCGGGCGGCCCTGGTGTACGCGCTGAAGGCACCGCCGCTGACCTACTGGAACGTGGACGTCCGTCCCCTGTCCACGATGACCCTCACGGGGCGGTCCGGCAGCTGGCACCTGTGCCTGCAGGCCCCGGCGTAGGCCGTCCGGCCTCCTGCGGCCCGCCCGGATCCAAGCCGGGGTCCCGATCCCTGCCGCCCACGGGGCCAAGGCCGTCGCAAGCGGCGGAAACGGCGTCGCGGCGCATCCTTTCCTGCTACATATTTCCCTGAGGGGTCGCGACCCCTCGGTCCTGGGCCGTCCCGTCCTCGCCGCGATCAAGAGCATTGCATAAACGTGCGTAAGTACGTATAGTCATGCCATCGATGAGGAGGGTCCGATGGTGGTACGTGTAGCGGTGGCCGGTGCGAGCGGGTACGCGGGCGGAGAAGTCCTGCGCCTCCTGCTCTCGCACCCCGAGGTGGAGATCGGCGCCCTGACCGGCAACTCCAACGCCGGACAACTCCTCGGCTCCCTGCAACCCCACCTCGTGCCGCTCGCGGGACGCACCCTGGAGGCGACCACCTCCGAGGTCCTCGCCGGCCACGACGTCGTCTTCCTCGCCCTCCCGCACGGCCAGTCCGCCGCCGTCGCCGCCCAGCTCGGCGAGGACGTCCTCGTCGTCGACATGGGCGCCGACCACCGGCTCAAGGACTCCGCCGACTGGGACGCCTTCTACGGGGCCCCGCACGCCGGTACCTGGCCCTACGGGCTCCCCGAACTGCCGGGCGCCCGCGAGGCCCTGACGGGCACGAAGCGCATCGCCGTCCCCGGCTGCTTCCCCACCGCCGTCTCCCTCGCGCTCTTCCCCGCCTACCAGGGGAAGTTCGCCGAGCCGGAGGCCGTGATCGTCGCCGCCACCGGCACCTCCGGCGCGGGCAAGGCCCTCAAGCCGCACCTGCTCGGCGCCGAGGTCATGGGCTCGGTGACCCCGTACGGCGTGGGCGGCGGACACCGCCACACGCCCGAGATGGTGCAGAACCTCAGCCCGCTCGCGGGAGAGCGCGTCTGCGTCTCCTTCACGCCGACCCTCGTGCCCATGGCCCGCGGCATCCTCGCCACGTGCTCGGCCAAGGCGCTCCCCGGCACCACCGCCGAATCGCTGCGCGCCGCGTACGAGAAGGCCTACGCCGACGAGCCCTTCGTCCACCTGCTGCCCGAGGGCCGGATGCCGTCCACCAAATCCGTCCACGGTTCCAACGCCGTCCACGTCCAGGTCGCCTACGACGAGTCCGCCCGCCGGATCATCGCCGTCAGCGCCATCGACAACCTCACCAAGGGCACCGCCGGCGGCGCGGTGCAGAGCATGAACATCGCCCTGGGGCTTCACGAGAGCCTGGGTCTTTCGACGATCGGAGTCGCACCGTGAGCGTCACGGCAGCACAGGGATTCACGGCAGCGGGCATCGCCGCCGGGATCAAGGCCAACGGCAACCCCGACCTGGCCCTCGTGGTCAACAACGGGCCGAGTCTGGCCGCCGCGGGCGTCTTCACCTCCAACCGCGTCAAGGCCGCCCCCGTGCACTGGACCGAGCAGGTCCTGCGCGGCGCCGCGGTCGGCGCGGTCGTCCTGAACTCCGGCGGCGCCAACGCCTGCACCGGACCCAAGGGCTTCCAGGACACCCACGCCACCGCGGAGAAGGTCGCCCAGGTGCTCGGCGGCGACTTCAACGCCGGTGAGATCGCGGTCGCCTCCACCGGCCTGATCGGCGTCCTGCTCCCCATGGACAAGCTGCTCCCCGGCGTCGAGACGGCGGCCGCGGCCCTGTCCGCGGACGGCGGCGAGGCCGCCGCCATCGCCATCAAGACCACCGACACCGTGCACAAGACGGCCACCGTCTCGCAGGCCGGCTGGACCGTCGGAGGCATGGCCAAGGGCGCCGGCATGCTCGCCCCGGGCCTGGCCACCATGCTCGTCGTCCTCACCACCGACGCCGACCTGGACAGCGCCACCCTCGACAAGGCGCTGCGCGCCGCCACCCGCACCACCTTCGACCGGATCGACTCCGACGGCTGCATGTCCACCAACGACACGGTGCTGCTGCTCGCCTCCGGAGCCTCCGGCCAGGTACCGGCGTACGAGGACTTCGCCGAGGCCGTGCGCAAGGTCTGCGACGACCTGGCCCGCCAACTCATCGGCGACGCCGAGGGCGCCAGCAAGGACATCCGCATCGAGGTCATCGGCGCGCTGACCGAGGACGACGCGGTCGAGGTCGGCCGGTCCATCGCCCGGAACAACCTGCTCAAGTGCGCCATCCACGGCGAGGACCCGAACTGGGGCCGGGTGCTCTCCGCGATCGGCACCACCAAGGCCGCCTTCGACCCGGACCGGCTGAACGTCGCCATCAACGACGTCTGGGTCTGCCGGAACGGATCGGTCGGCGACGACCGCGACCTGGTCTCCATGAAGGGCCGCGAGGTCCGGATCACCGCCGACCTGTCGAACGGCAGCGAGTCCGCCGTGATCTGGGGCAACGACCTGACCGCCGAGTACGTCCACGAGAACAGCGCCTACTCCTCATGAGCGACGAGAAGGCCGGCCTGCCCGGCACCTCCGGCGGCACCGCCCGCAAGCACACCGCCCTGCCCAAGGCGCAGATCCTCATCGAGGCCCTGCCGTGGCTCACCCGCCACAACGGCAAGATCGTCGTCATCAAGTTCGGCGGCAACGCCATGATCGACGAGGAGCTCAAGGCTGCCTTCGCCCAGGACGTGGTCTTCCTGCGCCAGGCCGGCCTGAAGCCCGTCGTGGTGCACGGTGGCGGCCCTCAGATCAACGCCCAGCTCGACAAGCAGGGCCTGGTCAGCGAGTTCAAGGCGGGGCTGCGCGTCACGACCCCGGAAGCCATGGACGTCGTACGGATGGTCCTCGCGGGCCACGTCCAGCGCGAACTGGTCGGGCTGCTCAACCAGCACGGGCCGCTCGCCGTCGGCATGACCGGCGAGGACGCCCGCACCATGATCGCCACCAAGCACAGCCCGGAGATCGGTGGCGAGGTCATCGACATCGGCCGGGTCGGGGAGATCACCTCCATCGACACCGGCGCCATCGAGGCCCTGCTGGCCGACGGCCGGATCCCCGTCATCTCCTCCATCGCCGGCAGCGCCGACGACCACCACGTCTACAACGTCAACGCCGACACGGCGGCCGCGGCGCTCGCCGCCGCGCTCGGCGCCGAGACGCTGATGGTCCTCACCGACGTCGAAGGCCTGTACGCGGACTGGCCGAACAGCGACGAGGTCATCAGCAAGCTCACCGTCAGCGAGCTGGAGAAGCTGCTGCCCGAGCTGTCCAGCGGCATGGTGCCCAAGATGGAGGGCTGCCTGCACGCCGTACGCAACGGCGTGAACACCGCCCGCGTGCTCGACGGGCGGGTCCAGCACTCGATCCTGCTGGAGATCTTCACGGACTCCGGCATCGGCACGATGGTCGTGCCCGACCACCAGTCAGGGGGAACGCAATGACGAAGGGCACCGGCAACCAGGAGTACGGCGCGCGCTGGCAGGGGGCGCTGACCAACAACTACGGCACCCCCGCGGTCGCACTGGTACGGGGCGAGGGCGCCCAGGTCTGGGACGCCGACGGCAAGCAGTACACCGACTTCGTCGGCGGCATCGCGGTCAACGCCCTCGGGCACGCCCACCCGGCGATCGTCGCGGCCGTGACCGAGCAGATCTCCACCCTCGGCCACGTCTCCAACCTCTTCATCTCCGAGCCGGTCGTCGCGCTCGGCGAGCGGCTGCTCCAGCTCTTCGGCCGCCCCGGCAAGGTCTTCTTCTGCAACTCGGGCGCCGAGTCCGTCGAGGCCGCCTTCAAGATCGGCCGGCTGACCGGGCGGACCCACATGGTCGCCACCGACGGCGGCTTCCACGGCCGGACCATGGGCGCCCTCGCGCTCACCGGCCAGCCCAAGAAGCAGGAACCCTTCCGGCCGCTGCCGGGCGACGTCACGCACGTCCCGTTCGGTGACGTCGAGGCCCTGCGGGCCGCCGTCACCGAGGAGACCGCACTCGTCGTCATCGAGCCCATCCAGGGCGAGAACGGCGTCGTCGTACCCCCCGCCGGATACCTGACGGCCGCCCGCGAGATCACCCGCGCCACCGGCACCCTGCTCGTCCTCGACGAGGTCCAGACCGGCATCGGCCGCTGCGGCCAGTGGTTCGAGCACCAGGCCCACGAGGACGTCGAGCCCGACATCGTCACCCTCGCCAAGGGGCTGGGCGGCGGTCTGCCGATCGGCGCGGTGGTCGCCTTCGGCCCCGTCGCCGACCTGCTGCAGCCGGGCCAGCACGGCACCACCTTCGGCGGGAACCCGGTCGCCTGCGCGGCCGGCCTCGCCGTCATCGACACGATCGCCACGGGCGGGCTGCTCGACCAGGTCAAGGACCGTGGGGAGCGACTGCGCTCCGGGATCGAGGGCACGGGCCACGCCCTGGTCTCCCACGTCCGGGGCTCGGGACTCCTGCTGGGTATCGTGCTGACCGAGCCGCTCGCCGCCCAGGTGCAGCAGGCGGCTCAGGACGCCGGCTTCCTGGTCAACGCGCCCGCCCCCGACGTCGTACGGCTCATGCCCCCGTACGTACTCACCGAGGCCGAGGCGGACGCGTTCGTCCGGGCCCTGCCCGGCATCCTTGACGCAGCAGGCGGGGACGGATCCGGAGAATGAGACGACGATGAGTCAGGCGCAGGACAACGAGCAAGGCGGCCAAGCCGTCCCGCAGACCCGCACCGCGCGTCACCGCCGGATCGTGGACATCCTCAACCGGCAGCCGGTCCGCTCCCAGAGCCAGCTGGCCAAGCTGCTCGCCGACGACGGGCTGAGCGTCACCCAGGCGACGCTCTCGCGCGACCTCGACGAGCTGGGCGCGGTGAAGATCCGCAACACCGGCGGCGAGCTGATCTACGCGGTACCCAGCGAGGGCGGCTTCCGCACCCCGCAGGCCCCGCTCGGCGAGTCCGCGAAGGAGGAGCGCATGCGGCGCCTCTCCGGGGAACTGCTGATCTCGGCGGAGGCCTCCGCGAACCTCGTGGTCCTGCGCACCCCGCCGGGTGCGGCGCAGTTCCTCGCCTCGGCGATCGACCAGGCCGAGCTCCGCGCGATCCTCGGCACGATCGCGGGCGACGACACCCTGATGCTGATCAGCCGGGACCCGGCGGGCGGCCAGGCCCTGGCCGACCACCTGCTCCGACTGGCGCAGAAGGAGAGCTAGGCCGTCTCTTCCGGATCTTGCCGGGCCCGGCTCAGTACCGGGTCACGGCCAGGTCCCCGGACTCGGTGCCGATCGCGATGTGCGGACGGCGGCGCGGGTCCGCCCAGCGCAGGATCGCCCGCATGGCCGACTCGGGCACGGACACGCAACCGGCCGTCGCGCCCTTGCCGTTGACGTGCAGGAAGATTCCGGCGCCCCGGCCGCGTACGGGCCGGTCGTAGTTGAAGGCGATCACCAGCGCGTGCGCGTACTGCTTCTCGTACGTCACCAGGTGCTCGGCCTCGCCCGGCGCGCAGTCCGCGGGCAGCGGCTCGACCCAGCGGTTGTAGTGGGCGGACGCGTTGTCCTGGCACCACCAGGAGTCCCGGTTCACCTGCCGGTGGACGAGGTCCGTGCCGGACGGTGCCCGCCGGATCCCGAAGGCGTAGGGGAGCGCGTAGAGGCCCGCGGGTGTCGTATTCGTGCCCTGGGTCCGCGTCGCGCCCTCGGTCAGGCCGTTCGCGCCGAACCGCGCGGGCGCGCTCCCGGACCGGTGCCAACGTCCCGCCCATCGCTCCCACCAGATCACCCGACCGGTGGTGGACCCGGACGTGGGCGCCACGGCGGTGATGAGCTGGCTTCCCCCGCCGGTGTCGGCGAGCCGGTCGGGCAGGGGCGCCTGCGAGGGGGCCTGCGGAAGCAGGGTCGTGACGACGAGTGAGACAGCGACTACAGCGGTACGCAGCACATGTCAGACGGTACGGGGCGGAAGGGGCAGCGGCAGCGCAGGCAGGCCGTCGACGCTCGATCCGATGAACTCCTTCTTCTCGCAGTACGCGGCGAACTCCTCGTCCGTCTTGCGACCGAAGTACTCGGCGTGCAGCGTCCGCTCGCCCTGGTACTCCATCAGGGGGACGGCGTACCCGCAGACATCCGCGATCCGGCGGGCGTGGACCAGGATGATCGCCCGCGCCGACGGCCCGTCGGCGTCACCGAACAGCGCGATCAGTTCGCCCCAGCGCGGATCGTCGCGGAAGACCGCCTCGCCCTCGCCGTGGATGCGCACGATGTTGGGCGGCCCGGAGAACGCGCACCACATCAGGGTGATCCGGCCGTTCTCCCGGACGTGGGCGATGGTCTCGGCGCCGCTGCCCCCGAAGTCCAGGTAGGCCAGGGTCTGTTCGTCGATGACGACGAGGGTTCCGGCCCGGCCCTTCGGGGAGAGGTTGACATGACCGTCACCCGTGAGCGGAGCGGTCGCGGTGAAGAAGATCGGCTGCTCCTCGATGAACGTGCGCAGCCGGCCGTCTATGCGTTCGTAGAGCTTTCCCATGGCGATCAGTATGCGTCCGCCGGGGCCGCCGGGACCGGGAGCCCGAGGCCGTAGCGCATCCGCCGCATGACGTGGTCGCTGAACAGGTGCGTGCACCGGTCCAGGAGGGCGCCGACCTCAGGGTCCCGCGCGGGCAGGTCCGGTGGCCGGTTCGGGCTCCACATGCTCTGGACGCGCTGCGCGGCGATCGTCCGCAAGGCCGGGTCACGGTCCGTCAGCAGGGCGACGGAGGCACGCAGTCCGGCCACCCCGCCCCGGGCGAACAGCAGCCGGTAGGCGGCCCGGCGGGTGTGCGACGGCCGCCCGGGCTCGATGCGGGCCATCAGCCAGTCGGCGGGCAGCCGGTCGGCCGAGGCGCCGAGGCTCCGGGCGACCTCGCGGGCCACCGCCGGCGCCGGGTCGTCCAGCAGCGGCCGCAGCAGCTCGACGTCGGTGACGTCCAGCAGCCGCAGCCCACCGACGGCGGCGGCGCGCACCTGACCGGCCGGGTGCGCCAGCAGTGCGCGCAGCAGCGGCGCGTCCTCGCGGCGCGCGCACTCGGCGAAGGCGGTCACCGCGTACGGGGTCACGCGGGCGGGGTCGGCCAGCGGCTCGCGGCAGAGCGGGCGTGGATCGCCACCGGCCTGGCGGACCAGCCAACGGGCGCAGGCCCGGACCATCCCGGAGCGGTCGCAGAGGTGATCCGCGGCCTCGGCGGCCCGGCCGGCCCCGCGCAGGGCGGTGACCCCGGCCGCGCGGACCATCTGGCCGTGCCCGCCGAGCAGCGTGTCGACGGCCTCGTCGTCCGGCCCGTCGGCGGCCAGGGCGGCCAGCGTCGCGTCCGTCCACAGCCCGCTCGTCGCCGGATCCGGTTCCGTCGCGGCCAGCGCCGCCAGCTCCCTTACGTCCAGCAGCCCGACCCCGAGGGTCAACCGTGCGGCGAACCGCCGGGTCCGGGGGTCCGGGCTCCCGCGCAGTTCGCCGAGGAGAGCGTGGTCCTCGTTGAGCAGGTCCTCGAAGCGCTCCAGCGCCCAGGCGCCCTGCTCGCGCCGGCCGAGCCGTACGACGAGCGGCGTCAGCCGGTGCAGCGTGCCCGCGGGGTCGTCGGCCAGGGCCCTGGCCAGGACCTGCCGGGCCTGTGCGCGGACGGCCGGCACCCAGTCCGCGCAGCGGATCGCCGCGAACTCCAGCAGCGGCGACAGCAGGTGCTTCGGCGCCCGCAGGGCCGCCTCGCGGATCCGGCCGTCGGGATGGCACAGCTTCACGGCTTCCGGCGTCTCGACGGGGCTCGTGTACGACCAGGAGGAGGTCCGCCGGACCACGCGGTCGAAGGCGATCCACTCGGCCGCCGGGGCTCCCGGCGAGGGCGGTCGTGTCTCCGCGCCCGTGTCCATACGTCCTCCCCTGTGGTTGTCGAGGTTGATCGTAGGTAATCGGGCCGCCGACTCGCCTCCCATATATCCGCAGGTCAGGCCGGACGGATGGGGGAGGGGCGGAGGGCGCGCGGGGAGCACTCCCCGAGTCGATTGACGAAACATACGGAGTAGTGCATAGTTATGCCTGTCGTTGAATGCACCGTAAGGAGAAACCCGTGACCGAGCGCGTCGTACTCGCCTACTCGGGCGGCCTGGACACCTCCGTCGCCATCGGCTGGATCGCCGAGGAGACGGGCGCCGAGGTCATCGCCGTTGCCGTGGACGTCGGCCAGGGCGGCGAGGACCTGGACGTCATCCGCAAGCGCGCGCTCGACTGCGGTGCGGTCGAGGCCGAGGTCGCCGACGCCTCCGACGAGTTCGCCAACGAGTACTGCCTCCCGGCGATCAAGGCGAACGCCCTCTACATGGACCGGTACCCGCTGGTCTCGGCGCTCTCCCGGCCGGCCATCGTCAAGCACCTGGTCGCCGCCGCCAAGAAGCACGGCGCCACGACCGTCGCCCACGGCTGCACCGGCAAGGGCAACGACCAGGTCCGCTTCGAGGCGGGCATCGTCGCCCTCGCCCCGGACCTCAAGTGCATCGCCCCGGTCCGTGACTACGCGATGACCCGGGACAAGGCGATCGCCTTCTGCGAGGAGAAGCAGCTCCCGATCGCGACCACCAAGAAGTCCCCGTACTCCATCGACCAGAACGTCTTCGGGCGCGCCGTCGAGACGGGCTTCCTGGAGGACATCTGGAACGCCCCGATCGAGGACATCTACGAGTACACCTCGAACCCGGCCTTGCCGCGCGAGGCCGACGAGGTCGTCATCTCCTTCAAGGAGGGCGTCCCGGTCGCCATCGACGGCAAGCCCGTCACCGTGCTGCAGGCCATCCAGCAGCTCAACGACCGCGCCGGAGCCCAGGGCATCGGCCGGATCGACATCGTCGAGGACCGCCTCGTGGGCATCAAGTCCCGTGAGGTGTACGAGGCCCCGGGTGCGATCGCGCTGATCACGGCCCACCAGGAGCTGGAGAACGTCACCGTCGAGCGCGAGCTGGCCCGCTACAAGCGGCAGGTCGAGCAGCGCTGGGGCGAGATGGTCTACGACGGCCTGTGGTTCTCCCCGCTCAAGCGCGCCCTGGACGGCTTCATCAACGAGGCCAACCAGCACGTCACCGGTGACATCCGGATGACCCTGCACGGCGGCCGCGCCGTCGTCACCGGCCGGAAGTCGGACGAGTCGCTGTACGACTTCAACCTCGCGACCTACGACTCGGGCGACACCTTCGACCAGTCCAAGGCCCAGGGCTTCATCGAGATCTTCGGTCTCTCCTCGAAGATCGCGGCCCGCCGCGACCTCGCCTGACCGACCAGCAGTTCGGACCGCCTCCCCGTTACCTCCGCGGCGGGGAGGCGGTTGCACATCCGGAGCCCTGCCGGCCGTCCAGGCCGGGCGGGCCCCCGGAGCCTTACCAGCAGTCAAAGCCATGCAGTCTTGAGGAGCAGTAGCTGTGAGCAGCAACAAGGGTGACGTCCGGCTCTGGGGCGGCCGGTTCGCCGACGGTCCTTCGGAGGCGCTGGCCCTGCTGTCGGCGTCGGTCCACTTCGACTGGCGCCTCGCGCCGTACGACATCGCGGGCTCCCGCGCCCACGCACGCGTGCTCCACAAGGCCGGCCTGCTCACGGCCGACGAGCTCGACCGCATGATCGCCGGGCTCGACCAGCTGGAGGCCGACGTGGCCGACGGCTCCTTCACCGGCACCATCGCCGACGAGGACGTGCACACCGCCCTGGAGCGCGGCCTGCTGGAGCGGCTCGGCGCCGAGCTCGGCGGCAAGCTGCGCGCCGGCCGGTCCCGCAACGACCAGGTGGCCACGCTCTTCCGGATGTACCTGCGCGACCACGGCCGGATCATCGGCGGCCTGATCGCCGACCTCCAGGACGCGCTGGTCGGCCTCGCCGAGACGCACCACGACGTGGCCATGCCGGGCCGGACCCACCTGCAGCACGCGCAGCCGGTGCTCTTCGCCCACCACGTACTCGCCCACGTGCAGTCCCTGTCCCGGGACGCGGAGCGGCTGCGCCAGTGGGACACCCGGACCGCGGTCTCCCCGTACGGCTCGGGCGCCCTGGCCGGCTCCTCGCTGGGCCTGGACCCGGAGCAGGTCGCCGCCGACCTGGGCTTCGAGCGGGGCTCGGTCGGCAACTCCATCGACGGCACCGCCTCGCGCGACTTCGTCGCCGAGTTCGCCTTCATCACCGCGATGATCGGGATCAACCTGTCCCGGATCGCGGAGGAGATCATCATCTGGAACACGAAGGAGTTCTCCTTCGTGACGCTGCACGACGCCTTCTCGACCGGGTCGTCGATCATGCCGCAGAAGAAGAACCCGGACATCGCTGAGCTGGCGCGTGGCAAGTCGGGCCGGCTCATCGGCAATCTGACGGGCCTGCTCGCCACGCTCAAGGCGCTGCCGCTCGCGTACAACCGGGACCTCCAGGAGGACAAGGAGCCCGTCTTCGACTCCTGCGACACCCTTGAGGTCCTGCTGCCGGCCTTCACCGGCATGATGGCGACCCTCACGGTCAACCGGGAGCGGATGGAGGAGCTGGCCCCGGCCGGCTTCTCGCTCGCCACCGACATCGCCGAGTGGCTGGTCAAGCAGGGCGTGCCCTTCCGGGTGGCGCACGAGGTGGCCGGTGAGTGCGTCAAGGTCTGCGAGGGCGAGGGCATCGAGCTCGACCAGCTGACGGACGAGCAGTTCGTGAAGATCTCGGAGCACCTGACCCCCGAGGTCCGGACCGTCCTGAACGTCAGGGGCGCCCTGGCCTCGCGGGACGGCCGCGGCGGCACCGCCCCCTCGGCGGTGGCCACCCAGCTCACCGAGCTGAAGGCCGACCTGGTCATCCAGCACGCCTGGGCGGCCCACAAGCAGTAGCGGACACGCCCGGAGGGGCGGTGGGAGCCCGTCGGCCCCCACCGCCCCTCCGGCATGTCGGGGTATCAGCAGACGACGTTGATCGAGAACGGCCGGTCACTGTCCACGGCGGCACTGCCGGGCTGGGACGGCGTCGCGGTGCGGATGAAGAGGGTGTTCCCGTTCACCTGCCCGACCAGGATGGACGAGCTGCCCGGCCCGGGGTCGTTGCCGCCGTTGGTGTTGATGGTGCCCAGGAGGGCGCACCCGTTGAGGCCGGACGACGTGGTGATGTTGTAGCGGCCGATGCCGAACTTGTTGATCCCGGTGATGCCCTGCCCGCCCAGGACCTGACCGTTCGCGGCCACCTTCGCCCACGCCGTGGTGACCGCCGCGGCCTGCCGCGCCTCCCTGGGCTCGGCGGACGCCGAGGACACGGCGACGACGCCGCCGACCGTCGTCAGTGCCAGCGCGGCTGCCCCGATGGCCAGCTTCCGTGATGCGTTCATGGTTCTCTCCCTGCCGAAGACGGAATACGTGCAGGTGAACCCGCCCCGGGTATGGGCTCACCGGAGAGCAGAATTCCGTGTTCCGGATCGGCGGGGGAAGGCTCCTGGGCCCCGGTCACTCCAAATGATCACAGTCCGCATCAGCCCGCCGAACACGGGTAGTCATGATCGAATCACCATCAGTAGTCGAATGGTGACGGTGTGGCCCATGCGGCGAGAGTGTCGAAGTCCGCGCGGACCAGGCCGATCCGTTCGTCGATGCGCATCAGCAGGGTCTGTGCCGGGTGGCGCTGGTCGACGTACTCGCGGTCCATCGCCGTGATGTCGTCGTCGATCCAGGCGAAGGGTCGCCCGCCCGTGTACTCGAGGATGTACTGGGTCTTCCAGAAGGTGCCGCGCGGCGCCCGGCCGTGCATCACCGGCCAGTCGATGAAGGGGAGTCTCGGCAGTCCCAGGTGCGGGCCTATCCAGTCGTTGGCCTCGTCCTTCCAGGTGGTGGCCCAGACGAGCTCGTAGACCTCCGCGAGGGCGAGCAGCTCCGCCCCGTGGTCGGGATTGAGCCAGACCCGCAGGGGCTTGGCCTGCTCGGCCTCCGTCCAGCCCGTCGGGCGCATCCGATGGGTGCGGTAGCCCTCGGGGCGGCGCTGGGCCTTGGCCGCGTAGGGGTTCAGTGGCCCGTCGACATCGATCAGCAGCAGTGGCTTCATCGCGGCAGGATTCCCTTCCGGCTGCCCCGAAGGCAGCTCGTTTTTCGATTGAATGAGACATCGACGTCTCATTCGGGGTATGCTTGTCTCATGGCCATGGATCGTGACCAGGTGCTCCGCGACGCGGCCGCCCTGCTTTCCCGCAAGTCGACCGCCACGATGGACGAGGTCGCCCGCGCCGCCGGAATCGGGCGCGCGACCCTCCACCGGCACTTCGCCGGACGCGACGCCCTCGTACGGGCCCTCGAAGAACTCGGCATCCGCGAGTTCGAGGTGGCCTTCGACAAGGCCCGCCTCGACGAGGGCACCGCGGTGGACGCGATCAGACGCCTCGTCGCCGAGGCCGAGCCCAACGCCCAGCTACTGGCCTTCCTCGTCACCGAGAACCAGCTGTTCGAGGGCGACGAGGTCAACGAGGGATGGGCCCGGCTCGACGCCCGCGTCGGCGCGCTCTTCCGGCGCGGCCAGGAAGAGGGCGACATCCGGATCGACCTGAGCCCCGCATGGCTCACCGAGGCCCTCTACGGCCTCGTCGGCACCTGCGCCTGGGCCGTGATGGACGGCCGGGTCGCCGCCAAGGACTTCCAGTACATGATCATCGAGCTCTTGCTCGGTGGCGCCAGACGGAGTGTGGAGAAATGAGCACGACCCAGCACCTGGACAGCCCGATCGGGACGGAGACCAGAAGCCGCGGCCGCTGGCTCGCCCTGGGCGTGCTGGTGCTCGCCGTGCTGCTGGTCGCCGTCGACGCGACCGTACTCGGCCTCGCCACCCCCGCACTCTCCGAAGACCTCAAGCCGTCCGGCACCCAGCTGCTGTGGATAGGCGACATCTACTCCTTCGTCATCGCCGGACTCCTGGTCTCCATGGGCAGCCTCGGTGACCGCATCGGACGCAAGAAGCTGCTGCTCACCGGCGCCGCCGCGTTCGGTGCCGTGTCCGTGCTCAACGCCTACGCCACCAGCCCCGAGATGATGATCGTCGCCCGGGCCCTGCTGGGCGTGGCCGGCGCGACCCTGATGCCGTCCACCCTCGCGCTGATCCGCAACATCTTCCACGACCCCAAGGAGCGCAGCCTCGCGATCGGCATCTGGGGCGCCACCGCCTCGGCCGGCGCGGCCGTCGGCCCGGTCGTCGGCGGAGCCCTCCTCCAGCACTTCTGGTGGGGCTCGGTCTTCCTGATCAACCTTCCTGTGATGATCGCTCTGGTCGTCGTCGGAATCAAGCTGCTTCCCGAATCCAAGAACCCGGTCGCCGGCCCCTGGGACCTCGTCAGCGTCGGCCTCTCCCTCGTCGGCGTGATCAGCGTGGTCTACGCCGTCAAGGAGGTCGCCACCCACGGCGTCACCTGGGAGGTCGCGGCCACCGCGACACTGGGCGTGGGCGCCCTGTACGCCTTCGTACGACGCCAGTTCGTCCTGCCGTCCCCGCTGCTCGACATGCGGCTCTTCAAGCACCGCGGCTTCTCCGGCGCGGTCCTCGCCGACCTGCTCACCGTCTTCGGGCTCTCCGGACTGGTCTTCTTCCTCTCCCAGTTCCTGCAGCTCGTCC
Source organism: Streptomyces virginiae (assembly GCF_041432505.1). Classification (GTDB taxonomy): domain Bacteria; phylum Actinomycetota; class Actinomycetes; order Streptomycetales; family Streptomycetaceae; genus Streptomyces; species Streptomyces virginiae_A. Next base: position 2,046,143 of record NZ_CP107871.1, on the reverse strand, counting down.
AGGGCCGCGACCCGCTGGAGGCGGGCCTCGCCGAACTGCCCGCCGCCATCGGCGCGGTGGTCACCGGCCTGATCGCGGGCCGGTACGCCCGCCGGTACTCGGTACGGACCATCGTGGCCGGCGGCCTCGGCGCCATCGGCCTGGCCCTCGCCGTGCTCACCCTGATCCACAAGGAGAGCGGCTACCCGCTGCTCGGCGCCGCCCTGCTCGTCGTCGGCCTCGGTGCGGGATTCTCCTTCACCGTCACCGCCGACGTGATCCTCTCCAGCGTCCCCAAGGAGCAGGCCGGTTCGGCCTCCGCCGTCTCCGAGACGGCGTACGAACTCGGCGCCGCCCTCGGCATCGCCCTGCTCGGCTCCATCGTCACCGGCGTCTACCAGAGCTTCACCGCCCCGGCCTCGGTCGCGGGCCCGGTCGCCGACGCCGCGCACGAGTCCCTCGGCGGTGCCGTCGAGGCCGCCAAGGCGCTGGACCCGCACACCGCCCAGGTGATGGTGGGAGCGGCCCAGGACGCCTTCGTGGACGGGCTGCGGCTCGCCTCCGGCGTCGGCGCGGCCGTCCTGCTGGCCACCGCCGTGGCCGCCTGGTTCCTGCTGAAGGGCCAGCGGCTCCAGGAGGGCCTCGAGCACTGAGATGTCGGCGCATCCGGGCAAGGGATGCTGCTGCGGGCGCAGTTGACAGCTCGTGGAGCCGCGGGACACCATCGCGGCGATGGAGATCAACGATCTTACCCCGGCGGAACGCCGCGTCTGGGAGGCCTTCCCGCGCGGCGACGGGGTCGACTTCCGCGTCGCCCCCGAGGACAGCTCCGTCGACGGAGCCGACTGGGGCCCCGACCGCACCCTGCGCGCCGAGGTGCTGCGGGCGATCCTGCTGGGAGCCTGCCCCGTCGTCCAGGGGCGGATCCCCGGTCTCAAGATCAAGGGCGCGAAGATCGTGGGCAAGCTCGACCTGCGCTACGCCGTCATCGACCACCCCATCCGGCTGCGCGACTGCTGGTTCGAGCGCAAGCCCCTGGTGTACGGGGCCCAGTTGCGCGCCCTGGTCCTCGGCTACTCCACCCTGCCCGGCCTGACCGCCTCCACGCTGCGCGTCGAAGTGGTCCTGCGGCTCTCCCACTGTCGGATCGCCGGCCCCGTACGGCTGCAGGGCGCCAAGATAGCCGGCGGCCTCTTCCTCCAGGGGGCGGTGATCGGCCCCACGGCCGGCGAGGAGGCCGACGAGCCCCCGCTCCAGCTGAACCACATCGAGGTCGCCACCGACATCATGGCGAACGGCCTGACCGTGCACGGCCAACTCCGCCTCAACGGAGCCACCATCGGCGGCCAGATCCAGCTCGACGACGCCCAGCTGCTCGCCCCCGGCCGGATCGCCCTGCACGCCGAGACCCTGACCGTCGGCACCGACCTGCGCGCGCACCGCATGAAGGCCCGCGGCATGGTCAACCTCACCGGCTCCCGGATACCCGGCCAGGTCATCCTCACCCGCGCCGACCTCGCCAACCCGGGCGGGACCGCCCTGCGCGCCTCCAGCTGCGCGATCGGCGAGCTGTGGCTGCGCCGGTGCGACCCGGTCCGCGGCGACGTGAACCTGCGCCGGTCCACCGTCGACCTGCTCCACATCGATCCGCAGGCCTGGCCCGAGCGGATCGCCATCGACGGCCTGACCTACCGCACCCTCGCCCCGCACCTCCCCGCCGAGCAGCGATTGCCCGCCCTGGAGCGGGAGGAGTCCGGATACCTCACCTACGCCTACGAGCAGCTCGCGGCGGCCTACCGTACGGCGGGCGACGAGGCGGCCGCCCGGACCGTCCAGCTCGCGAAGCTGCGCAGGCACCGGCACACCCTGCCCCGGGCCGCCCGGGCGTGGGGGCTGCTCCAGGACGCCACCGTCGGCTACGGCTTCCGGCCGCTGCGGGCGGCGGGCTGGCTGCTGGCATTACTGATGACGGGGTCGATCGCGTACGGGATCGACCCGCCGCGCGCCCTGAAGGCGGGGGAGGCCCCGGACTTCAACGCGGTCTTCTACACGATCGACCTGATGGTGCCGATCGTCAGTTTCGGCCAGGAGGCGGCCTTCGCACCGGGCGGCCTGCACCAGTGGCTTTCGTACGTGCTGATCGTGACCGGCTGGATCCTCGCCACCACCACGGCGGCGGGCGTCAGCCGGTCACTCCAGCGTCAGTAGCGGAGCGCTACGCGGCCTTCGCCTTGGTGGCGTACATGTCGACGTACTCCTGGCCCGAGAGGCGCATGACCTCGGCCATCACCGAGTCGGTGACGGCGCGCAGCACGTAGCGGTCGCGGTCCATGCCCTCGTAGCGGGAGAACTCCATCGGCTCGCCGAAGCGGACGGTGACCCGGCCCGGACGCGGCATGCCGGCGCCGCCGGGCTGGAGCTTGTCGGTGCCGATCATCGCGAACGGCACCACGGGGGCGCCGGTCATCAGGGTCAGGCGGGCGATGCCGGTGCGGCCGCGGTAGAGGCGGCCGTCGGGGGAGCGGGTGCCCTCGGGGTAGATGCCGAAGATCTTGCCCTCTTCGAGGATCCGGCGGCCGGTCATCAGGGCCGCGACGCCGCCGTTGGCCCCGTCACGGTCGACGGGGATCATGCCGGAACCGGAGAAGAACCAGGCCATGGCGCGGCCCTTGATCCCCTTGCCGGTCACGTACTCGTCCTTGCCGATGAAGTGGACCGTACGGTCGCACACCAGCGGCAGGATCATGGAGTCGATGAAGGTGAGGTGGTTGCCCGCCAGAATCACCGGACCGGAGCCGGGGATGTTCTCGATGCCCTCCACGCGGGTGCGGAACATCATGCGCATGACCGGTCCGACAGTGGCTTTGATGAGCTTCGTACGGAACAACGTGGGCCCTCCGGCATCGAAAAGCGGTTCGCGCACCCACCACACGGCGGTAGCGCAGGTGAGGACGATACTCGCGGGTCAGGTCGGAGCGCACATCGGGTTCACGTGTCGGATACAGAGTGTTGACGCACGTTTGCGCCAAGTTCCCCGGACGATCCCTCGGCGCACGCCCCTCGGCCACCCCTGTTTGCCTACCATCTGCACGCCGATCGCGGGCCGCGACACGGCGTTCACGACGAGGAGTGGGCACTCATGACACAGGGTGGGGCAGCGCGGCGCACGGTCCTGGGGGCGGCCGTCCTGGCGGCCGGGACCGGGATCACGGGACTGGCGGCGGGTTCCGCCGCCGCGGCCGAGGGCGGGTACGACGAGGGACGCGGCGACGGGGGATACCGGGACCTCCCCCACCCGACGGTGATCGGCCATCGCGGAGCCAGCGGCTACCGGCCGGAGCACACGATCGGCTCCTACCAGCTCGCCCTCGACCTGGGCGCCGACGTCGTCGAGCAGGACCTGGTACCGACCCGCGACGGCCACCTGGTGTGCCGCCACGAGAACGAGATCGGCGGGACCACCGACGTCGCCGACCACCGCGAGTTCGCCTCCCGACGCACCACCAAGTCCGTCGACGGGGTCTCGGTCACCGGCTGGTTCACCGAGGACTTCACCCTGGCCGAGCTGCGGACCCTGCGCGCGAAGGAACGCATCCCCGCCGTTCGTCAGCGCAACACCCTCTACGACGGCCGGTGGGCCGTACCCACCTTCGAAGAGGTGCTGCGCTGGGCCGACCGTGAGGGCAAGCGGCGCGGCAGGCGGGTGTGGCTGCACGTGGAGACCAAGCACCCCAGCTACTTCCGGGGTCTGGGCCTCGGCCTGGAGGAGCCCCTCGCCAAGCTCCTGCGCCGTTACGGGCGCGACGGACGGGGCGCCGCCGTCTTCCTCCAGTCCTTCGAGCCCTCCAGCATCCAGCGGCTCTCCCGTCTGGTCTCCGCGCCCCGCGTGGTCCTGCTGTCGGCGGCCGACACCCGGCCCTGGGACTTCGAACTGGCCAAGGACCCGCGTACGGTCGCGGACCTGGTCAAGCCGGAGGGCCTGAAGTGGATCGCCGGCTTCGCCCAGGGCATCGGCCCGACCATGGACCTGATCCTCCCGCGCGACGCGGCCGGCAAGCTCGGCGCACCGACCACCCTGGTGAAGGACGCCCACGCCCGCGGGCTGCTGCTCCACCCCTACACCGCCCGCAACGAGAACAACTTCCTGCCGGCCGAATACCGCCGGGGCACCGACCCGGCCGCGTACGGGGACGCCCTCGGCGCCTTCCGGACCTACTTCGAACAGGGCATCGACGGGATCTTCACCGACAACCCGGACACCGGACTGCTCGCTGCGGATGCCTTCCGTCCGGGCCGACGCCCCGTCAACCGCTGAGCGCCGCTTCCCGTACGAGTGGGCCGGGCCCGGTGGGGAAACCGTCCGGCCCGGCCCGCTCGTCCCGCCCGGCATGGACCTGCTGAAGGCTGATTACGTCGACAAGCTCGGCCCGCTGCTCTCCGCCGAGGCGGCAGCGGAGGCCCCGGGCACCGGAGTGGACGCGGCCGACCTGGAACAAGCCGTCTGGGTCAGGCTGCTGGAGAGCGGCCGCCACGCCCCCGATCCGGCCGAACCCGCGGAGCCGGCGCGGTGGCTGCGCCGCGCGGTCCGGGCGGAGGCCCGCCTCGCCCGCCGCCGGGCCCGCCGCGAGGTCCCGTACGGGCACCGTCAGCACTCGGTGGACGGGAGCACACCGGCCGGCCCGGCCGCCGCGGCCGAACCGGAAGACGCCCTCCTGCACGGCGAGGAGAACCGCGCACTCCGATCGGCGGTCGCCCGGTTGCCCGGACGCTGTCCCGAGCTGATGAAGGCACTTCTTTCGCCCAGAGACCTCACTTACCGTGAAATCGCAGGAGAGTTGGGTATCTCACAAGGAAGTTTGGGGCCCGTCCGTTCCCGTTGCCTGGGATGTCTGCGCAGAATGCTGGCTGCAGAGGTTGCGGCTCCTGGCCTGCGGGGAAAGGAGCGGTAGACCAACGGGCTACCAGGTGAGCTGGAGGCATGCGCACATGGGCATGAGCGTGACCATTTCGGCGGCGGCTGCCGAGGACGCTGAGCAGATCTTCAAACTGCAGTACCTGGCCTTCCAGCGGGAGGCCGAGCTCTACGGCAACTACCTCATCCAGCCGCTCACCCAGTCCCTGGACTCCCTCAAGGGCGAGCTGGCGACGGACACCGTCCTGGTGGCCCGGCTCGGCGACGAGATCGTCGGGACCGTGCGCGGCAACGTCGACGAGGACGGCACCGGCAAGATCGCCAAGCTCTGCGTGCACCCGCGCCTGCAGGGTCACGGCCTCGGGGCGCGCCTGCTGCGCGCGGTCGAGGAGGCCCTGGCGAGCCCCGGCAACACCACCCGCTTCCGCCTGCACACCGGGCACAAGAGCGAGTCGAACCTGCGCCTCTACCGCAAGGCCGGCTACGTCAAGGTCGGCGGCCGCACGGCGTCCGACGGCGTCCAGCTGGTGATCCTGGAGAAGGAAGCCAAGGACCCGACCGACTTCACGGTCAGCGCGTAGGCGCCGCTCCGCGCCTGCGCAGCCAGAGCATCCCGGTGATCGGCAGGATCACCGGGATGAAGAGGTAGCCCATCCCGAACTGGGACCACACGGTCGTGTCGGGGAAGGACTCGGGTCGCACCAGGGTCCAGGTCCCCACGGCCAGCACGCCCGCCAGCTCGGCGGCGCAGCAGACCAGCGCCGCCTTGCGGGCCCGCTCGCCGCCACGCACCAGCGAGTACGTGATGAAGGCGTAGGCCAGCGCGGCCACGGCGGACAGCGAGTACGCCAGCGGCGCCCGGTCGAACTCGGTGGAGATCTGGAAGGCCGAGCGGGAGACCGCGCCCACCACCATCACCCCGTACAGCCACACCAGCAGCAGACCGGGCCCGGAGACCAGCCGCTTGCGGCCGGCGGTGGTGATGGCGGCGCCCGTGCCGCTTTCGGTGCCCGTGTCGTTCGTCGTGTCGGAGTCAGGCACCGGTGGTTCCCCAGATGTCGTAGAGCCGTACTTCGAGGACGGCGAGCACGACGGCGCCGGCGGCCACCGTGATCGATCCCCACTTGGTCCGCTCGGTCAGCGAGAGCATGCCGGCCGCCGGTACCGCGGCGAACGCGCCCACCAGGTAGGCCACGAAGATCACCGTGCCCTCGTCGGGCTTCCCGCCCCGGGCCAGCATCACCAGACCGATCACGAGCTGCGCCAGGACCAGCACCGTCACGACGGCCATACCGATGAAATGCCAGTCCTTGGTCGGCTGGTCCCGCCACGCGGCGTGGCCGCACCAGGCGGCGAGGGCGAGTGCGGCCACGCCGATGGCGACCGTCAGGGCGTCGAGCATGCAGCGAGGGTATTACGGGCCGAAAGACCCGATGCGCGCACCCCTGCGTCCCGACCGTGGTCTTGACCACAGCGGGCCCGGTCGCCGCACCCCGCAAGGACCCGGCCGTACCGGCCTCGGCATCACGGTCGGTGCAGGTCAGCGACGGGAGAAGGGCCCGCCGGGGAAGGGGGAGCGGGCCTGGTGGCGTCCGGTATGCGGTCGAATTGCGTCCGCTATTCGGACGCCGTTGATCGGTCAGGGGATAGGTCTGGTTTACTGGGGCCCATGACCACGACGAGCAGCCGCACCCTTGCGACCGAGGCGACGATGACGCCCGGTGCTCGTTGTATGTGTCGAATGTGCGCCTTCTGAGGGTCCCCTCCTGAGTCTCGCGCCCCGAAGCGAGACCAGTCGCGCCAGTGCTTCGTCCCCTGATGAACAGCACGGCTCGGCCATGCCCCGCGCACGTGTCGACCTCATCGTTTTCTGACGGTTCGTCCCGTATCGCGTCCCCAGATTGTTTGCCCCGTGCCGGCACCCCGCTGCGCCGCGCACACGACAGCGACGGAAATCCCTGTGATCACCACATCGGGCCTCACGAAGGTCTACCAGTCCCGTGGCCGCGAGGTCACCGCCCTGGACGGCGTCGATCTCCACGTCCGTGAGGGCGAGGTGTACGGAGTCATCGGCCAGAGCGGCGCCGGCAAGTCCTCCCTGATCCGCTGCGTCAACCTGCTGGAGCGCCCCACCACCGGCACGGTGACCGTCGACGGCGTCGACCTCACCGCCCTCGCCGGCCGCGGCCGCCGCGCGGGCAAGGAGCTCCGCGAGGCGCGCAGCCGCATCGGCATGGTCTTCCAGCACTTCAACCTGCTGTCCTCGCGCACCGTCCAGGCCAACGTCGAGCTGCCCCTGGAGATCCTCGGGGTCTCCGGCCGTGAGCGCTCCCGCAAGGCCCTCGAACTCCTCGACCTCGTCGGCCTCGCCGACAAGGCCAAGGCCTACCCGACCCAGCTCTCCGGCGGCCAGAAGCAGCGCGTCGGCATCGCCCGCGCCCTGGCCGGCGACCCCAAGGTGCTGCTGTCCGACGAGGCCACCAGCGCCCTGGACCCCGAGACCACCCGCTCCGTCCTGGGGCTGCTGCGCGACCTCAACCGCCAGCTCGGCCTCACCGTGCTGCTCATCACGCACGAGATGGACGTCGTCAAGACCGTCTGCGACTCGGCCGCCCTGATGAAGAACGGCCGCATCATCGAGTCCGGCACCGTCGCCGAACTCCTCGCCACCCCCGGATCCGAGCTCGCCGGCGAACTCTTCCCGGTCACCGGCACCGCCACCGGCCCCGACCGCACGGTCGTCGACGTCACCTTCCACGGCGAAGCCGCCGTCCGGCCGGTCATCTCGCAGCTCTCGCGCACGTACAACATCGACATCTCGATCCTCGGCGCCGCGATGGACACCGTCGCGGGCCGGCAGATCGGCCGCATGCGCATCGAACTGCCCGGCGGCTACGAGGACAACGTCGTGCCGGTCGGCTTCCTGCGCGAGCAGGGCCTCCAGGTCGACATCGTCGACGAGATCGACAACGAGCTGGCCGAGCTGGTCAAGGATGGTGCCAAGTGACCTGGTCCGAAATGCAGCCCCTGCTCACCCAGGGCACCTACGACACCCTTTACATGGTGCTGTGGTCCACCCTGGTGACCGTGCTCGGCGGCCTGCCCATCGGCATCCTGCTGGTCCTCACGGACAAGGGCGGCCTGCTGCAGAACCAGCCGCTCAACAAGGTCCTCGGCGTGATCGTGAACATAGGCCGCTCGCTGCCGTTCATCATCCTGCTGATCTTCCTGATCCCGGTCACCACCGCGGTCGTCGGCACCTTCATCGGCCCCACGGCCATGATCGTCCCGCTCGCCATCGGCGCCGTCCCCTTCTTCGCGCGCCTCGTCGAGACGGCCGTCCGCGAGGTGGACCACGGCCTGATCGAGGCCGTCGAGTCCATGGGCGGCGGCATCCCCACCCTGGTCGGCAAGGTGCTCCTCCCGCAGGCCCTGCCCTCCCTCGTCGCGGGTGTCACCACCACCGTCATCACCCTCGTCGGCTACTCGGCCATGGCCGGCGCCGTCGGCGGCGAAGGACTGGGATCCAAGGCCATCACCTACGGCTTCCAGCGCTTCGAGACCGGGTTCATGGTCGCCACCGTCGTGGTCCTCATCGCCCTCGTCACGGTGATCCAGCTGCTCGGCGACGGCGTGGTCCGCCTCCTCGCCCGCCGCGGCCGCACCGCCTGAGAAGACTTTCCACCCCTCACAGAGCCCGCACTTGTCGTGCTTGGGCCACCACCAGCAAGTCATCGGTACTTGTTCAGCAAGAAAGGCACTCTTCGTGCGTAAGAACATCAAGCTCACCGCCCTCGCCGCCACGGCCACCGCGCTCGCCCTCGGCCTCACCGCCTGCGGCAGCTCCTCGGACCCGTCCTCGGCGAAGGCCGACGGCGGCAAGGCCGACGAGAGCAAGCCCCTCGTCATAGCGGCCTCCCCGAGCCCGCACGCCGACGTCCTGAACTTCGTCAAGGACAAGCTCGCGGCCAAGGAAGGCCTCAAGCTGGAGGTCAAGGAGTTCACGGACTACGTCCTGCCGAACACCGCCACCGAGCAGAGCCAGGTCGACGGCAACTACTTCCAGCACAAGCCGTACCTCGACGACTTCAACAAGAAGAACAACACGCACGTCGTGCCCGTCGTGAACGTCCACCTGGAACCCCTCGGCCTCTACTCCAAGAAGATCAAGGCCATCGGTGACATCAAGGCCGGCCAGACCATCGCCGTCCCCAACGACACCACCAACGAGGGCCGCGCGCTCCAGCTGCTCGCCGCGAACAACCTGATCACCCTCAAGGAAGGCGTCGGCACCAGCGCCAAGCTGTCCGACATCACCGACAAGAAGGGCCTCGAGTTCAAGGAGCTGGAGGCCGCCACGGTCCCGCGCGCCCTGAACGACGTGGACGCCGCGATCATCAACGGCAACTACGCGCTGGAGGCCAAGCTGTCGCCCGCCAAGGACGCGCTGGTCCTGGAGAAGGCCGAGGGCAACCCCTACGCCAACTTCCTCGCGGTCAAGGACGGCAACCAGAACGACCCGCGGATCCAGAAGCTGGCCAAGCTCCTGAACTCCGACGAGGTCAAGAAGTTCATCGAGGAGAAGTACCAGGGCTCGGTCGTCCCGGCCTTCGGCGCCCCGGCCACCTCCTGAACCGGTACCTCGTGATCCGGTTCCTCCCGAACCGGTCATGAATCTCGGCCCCGCACGCACCTGACGGCGCGCGGGGCCGAGCTCTGCCCGCTTCCGGGCAACCCGGCCCTGCACATCACCCGGTCGATGCTGCATGCTGTGGCCTACGAACCGCACGCACGGTCCCGCACGAACGGTCCCGCACCGCGGTCGCATCGCACCACGGTCGCACCACGGTCTCAGGCATGGAGCTGCGCATGACTACCACCTTCCCGGACGTCACCATCAGCACGGACCGGCTGGTGCTGCGCCCCTTCGAGGAAGAGGACGTCACCGCGCTGACCGAGATGATGAACGACGAGCACGTCACCGCCTGGACCGGAGTGCCCCACCCCTACACCGCCGCCGACGCGCAGGCCTGGGCCACCCGGCACTCCCACGCGGAACGCACCGAGGGTCGCGGCATCGTCTTCGCCGTCACCGAGTTCCTCACCCAGCGCCTCGTCGGCATCGTGCACCTGCAGAGCACCAACTGGCACACCCGCGCCACCGAGGTCGGATACGTCACCGCCCCCTGGGCCCGCGGCGAGGGCTACGCCAGCGAATCCGTCCTGGCCGTCGCCCAATGGCTCTTCCGCGACCAGGGGTTCGAGCGCCTCGAACTGCGCACCGCCGCCGACAACACCGCCTCGCAGCAGGTGGCCCAGAAGATCGGCTGCATCAGCGAGGGCGTCCTGCGCAACGCGTGGATAGTCCGTACGCAGACGGCCGACGGCGGTTGGACCGACACCCGCACCGACCTCATCGTCTGGAGCCTGGTCCCCGAGGACCTCGACGAGGGCGACGGCTACGACGGGTACGACACCTACGACAGCTACGACGGATACGCCCGCAGCACCGCGTTCCCGCAGCGTGCCGACGCGCACGGCCACCGCGTCGGCGCCGACTGGAACTGAACCGATGACCGGGTAGTCTCACCGTGCCCGCCCCGACCGACTTCGCCCTCCCCCCGGCCTCCGCGGGGAGGTGCCCCCGCCAGACCAGGAGACTGACGACGATGGCCGACCGGGTCACGGTGATCGGCTGGGACGGTTCGCCCCTGACCGCGGGCGCCCGGTCCGCGCTCTCCGCCGCCACCCTCGTGGCCGGCGCCGCGCACCACCTCGCCCTTCCCGAAGTACCGCCCACCGCCGAGCGCATCCGCCTGGGCAGCGTCGGCCTCGCCGCGCGCCGCATCGCCGGCCACCGGGGCACCGCGGTGGTCTTCGCCGACGGGGACCCCGGCTTCTTCGGCGCCGTACGCGTCCTGCGCGCCCCGGAGCACGGCCTGGAGGTCGAGGTCGTCCCGGCCGTCTCCTCCGTCGCCGCGGCCTTCGCCCGCGCAGGCATGCCCTGGGACGACGCCCAGGTCGTCGTGGCCCACCCCCGTACCCTGCGCCGCGCGGTCAACGTCTGCCGCGCCCACGCCAAGGTCGCGGTCCTCACCTCACCCGGCGCCGGCCCCGCGGAACTCGCGCTCCTCCTCGAAGGAGTTCACCGCACCTTCGTCGTCTGCGAGGAACTCGGCACGGACCGGGAGCAGGTCAGCGTCCTCACCTCCGACAAGGCCGCCGACCACAGCTGGCGCGACCCGAACGTCGTCATCGTCATCGGCGGCGGGGGACCGGCCCAGGCCGACGCGGGCTGGCTCCTCGGCCAGAGCGCCGCCCGGTCCACCGAGCGCGGCTGGGCCAGGCCCCGGACCGACACGGGAGAAGGAGGGTCGGCGCAACTGCGCGCCGCCCAACTCGCCCGCCTCGGCCCGCGCACCGGCGACCTCCTGTGGGACATCGGCACCGGATCCGGCGGCGTGGCCGTGGACGCGGCCGCCCTCGGCGCCGCCGTCATCGCGGTGGACGCCGACCCGGCCGCCTGCGACCGCATAACCGCCGCCGCCCGCACGCGCGGAGTGCAGCTCCAGACCGTCGCCGGGCGCGCGCCGCACGTACTGGAGAACCTGCCCGAACCCGATGTCGTCCGTGTCGGCGGTGGCGGCGCCGCCGTCGTCGCGGCCGTCGCCGAACGCCGCCCCGAACGGATCGTCAGCCACGCCTCCACCCGCGACGAGGCGGAGGCGATCGGCAGGGCACTCACCGAACACGGTTACGCCGTCGAGTGCGCACTGCTCCAGTCCGTGGGCCTGGACACCCGAACCTGGGCCGAACAGGACCGTTCCGTGGTGTTCCTCCTGGCAGCCGAACGCCCCACCACGCGCTGAGACGAGGGCCGGGGTAGGCTGGCCGATCGTCGTACTGCCTCGGACGATTCGGGCATCGCGACACCGCCTGGACGCGCGACGTGGCGCAGTCCACAGAGGACCGTGACGGTTATGGCCGTCACGGTGGCCGACGGGCGCGACAATGCTTACTGGTTGTCGTGCCGGCGCATGCGAGACGAGCTCGTCGCACCGCAACCCCGCAGGCAAAACCGCTCGGCGGCCTCGTGGGCGACCGGGCGATCGAAGAGGCAAAACCGATGGGCGAGGGGTAAGCATGACTGACACCGGCCAGGTCCCGGGCGAGGGTCTCCCGGACAACGCGGGCATGGTGGATCAGCAGAGCGTCCCCGCTCCGGTCCAGATCCCGGCACCGATTCCCGCCGGCTACGCCTTCCAGGACCTCATGGACAATCCGGCCGAGCCGGAGGACGAGGAACTGCTGCTGATGCCGAGCGGCCAGGGTGCCTGGAGCGACCCGCAGGTCGTCCCGCAGGCCCCGGCCTTCCCCGCGCCCCAGCTCGGCGAGCCGCAGCTGTACGCGGACCAGGCCTTCGGCGCCGAGTCCTCGTACGCCGAGGCCCCGGCCGCGTACACCGAGTTCCCCCCGCCCGTGTTCCCCGACGGCGGCTACAGCGCGGGCGCGCACGAGACGGGCGGCCGTGACTCCGGCGCGCTCGACCTCGGCGGGCTCGTCGTCCCGCCGCCGGCCGCCCCGGTGGCCCCCGCGGCCCCCATGCGGCGCCCCCTGCACATGGGCCCGCCCGTGCCCGAGGCCAACGGCGGAGTCGTACGGTCCCTCGCCGACCGCGGCCCGGCCGCGGCGCCCGCCCAGGCCGCCCCGACGGCCGCCGTGAGCGCCCCGTCGGCGCCCATCCCGTTCCCCCAGGCGGGCCCCCCGACCACGGGCCCCGAGTACCTGGACATCCGCACCGAGGCCGCCGAGGCCGCCGTGGCCCCGTCCGTCGAGATCCCGCCGCAGGCCGGCGCCCCGTGGACCCCGGAGCCGGTCGCCGCGCCCGAGCCCGTCGCCGAGGCGATGGCCGAGCCCACCGCGACCCCCGTGGAGCCGGAGCCGACCCAGGCCCCCGCTCCGGCGGAAGCGGTGGTCCGGCCCGAGCCCGTCGCGGTCGAGCCGGAACCGCAGCCCGACCCGGTCGCGGTCGAGCCGGTCACCGTGGAGCCGGTCTCCGTCGAGCCCGCGCCGGAGCCCGAGCCCGAGCCCGAGCCGGTCGCCCCGGTGGAGCCGGTGGCCGCCGCCGTGGCCGAGCCGGTCCTGCCCGAGCCCGTCGCGGTCGAGCCGCAGCCGGAGCCGCAGCCGCTCGTGTCCGAGCCGGCGGCCGTGGAACCCCGGCCCGAGCCCGCGCCGGCGGCCCCGCCCGTCGTGGCCGAGCCGGTGCAGCCGGAAGCCGCCGCCCCCGCGGAGCAGCCCGAGGCCCCGGCGCAGCCCGAGCCGGTGCTCGCCGCCCCGGCCGTCGTGGCCGAGCCGGCCCCGGCACAGCCCGTCCAGCCGCAGACCGTCCGACCTGAGCCGGAACCGGAGCAGGAGCCTGAGCAGGCATCGGAGCCGGCGTCGGCGCAGGCGCCCCTCCAGATCCACCCCGAGGTCGCCCCGGAGCCGCTCCCGGTGGAGCAGGCCGAGGCACAGCCCGAGGCCGAGCCCGTGGTGGACGCCCCCGCCGAGCCCTCCGCGGGCGAGGCGGCCCCCGGCTACGCCGACGCCGAGCGCGAGGCCGTCCTGCGCGTCATGCGCGAGCGCCGCGACATCCGCAAGGGCTTCCGTACCGACCCGATCCCGCACGAGGTGCTGCTGCGCGTCCTGGAAGCGGCCCACACCGCGCCCAGCGTCGGCCACTCGCAGCCCTGGGACTTCGTCGTCATCCGCTCCGCCGAGACCCGCCGGACGATGCACGAGCTCGCCCAGCGCCAGCGCGAGGCGTACGCGAAGTCGCTGCCCAAGGGCCGGGCGAAGCAGTTCAAGGAACTCAAGATCGAGGCGATCCTCGACACCCCGGTCAACATCGTCGTCACCGCCGACCCCACCCGGGGCGGGCGCCACACCCTCGGCCGGCACACCCAGCCGCAGATGGCCCCGTACTCCTCGGCCCTCGCCGTCGAGAACCTCTGGCTCGCCGCGCGCGCCGAAGGCCTCGGCGTCGGCTGGGTCAGCTTCTTCGACGAGCGCGAGATGGTCCGCGAGCTGGGCCTGCCCGAGCACCTCGAAGTCGTCGCCTACCTCTGCGTCGGCTACGTCGACGAGTTCCCCGAGGAGCCCGAGCTGGCCCAGGCCGGCTGGTCGCAGCGCCGCCCGCTGTCCTGGGTGGTCCACGAGGAGACCTACGGTCGCCGCGCACTGCCCGGCGAGGAGCCGCACGACCTCCTCTCGGAGACGGTCGCCAGCATCCGCCCGCTCGACGCGAAGGCGCTCGGCGAGGCGTGGGAGCGCCAGAAGCGCATGACGAAGCCGGCCGGCGCCCTGGGCATGCTGGAGATCATCTCCGCCCAGCTCAGCGGCCTGTCCCGGGTGTGCCCGCCGCCGATCCCGGAGCCGGCCGCGGTCGCGATCTTCGCCGGTGACCACGGCGTGCACGCCCAGGGCGTCACCCCGTGGCCCCAGGAGGTCACCACCCAGATGGTGGCCAACTTCCTGGGCGGCGGAGCGGTCTGCAACGCCTTCGCCAACCAGGTCGGCGCCGAGGTGTGCGTGATCGACGTCGGCGTCGCGGGCGACCTCCCGGCCACCCCGGGCCTGCTCCCGCGCAAGGTCCGCCCGGGCACCGCCGACCTCTCCACCGGCCCCGCCATGACCCGCGAGGAAGCCGTCGCGGCCATCGAGGTGGGCATCGAGACGGCTCGCGACCTGGTCGCGGCGGGCAACAAGGCGCTCCTCACGGGCGAGATGGGCATCGCGAACACCACGGTGTCCGCCGCCCTCATCTCGGTCTTCACCGGTGTCGACCCGGCCGAGGTGACCGGCCGCGGCACGGGCATCAACGACGAGACGCACGCCCGCAAGGTCGAGGTCGTCCGCCGCGCCCTGGAGCTCCACCAGCCCGACCCGGCGGACCCGATCGGCGTCCTCGCGGCGATCGGCGGACTGGAGCACGCGGCCATCGTCGGCCTCCTCCTCGGCGGCGCGTCGCTGCGTACCCCGGTGATCCTGGACGGCGTCAGCGCCGGAGCCGCCGCTCTGGTGGCCCGCGCCATCGCCCCGGAGTCCCTGTCGGCGTGCATCGCGGGCCACCGCAGCGCCGAGCCGGGCCACGTCGCGGCGCTCAACAAGCTGGGCCTGCGCCCGCTGGTCGACCTGGACCTCCGCCTCGGCGAGGGCACGGGCGCCCTCCTCGCCCTCCCCCTGGTCCAGAGCGCGGCCCGCGCCATGCACGAGGTGGCCACCTTCGACTCGGCAGGCGTCACGGAGAAGTAGTACTCCGGGGGACCGCGGGGCGGGGACACTCCGGGACGTCCCCGCAGGTCGAGCGACCCCACCGCCGCCCGGCAGGCCGGTCGTCCACCCCCGGCCCCGCCGGCGTTCGAGGCGCGGGGTCCGGGGGCTCGGCCCCGGGCCGGGCTCAGCCCCCGTCCGCGCCTCGGGACGACCCGCGCCGTATGGTGGACCAGCACAAAGAAGCCGCACGTCAGTACACCGCCGCTCCAGCGCCGCAGCGGCACGCAAGAGCACCGCCGCCCCCAGGAGCCGCATCCGCCATGGCCGACACCCCCGCCTACCCCGTAGGACTCCGCCTGGCCGGCCGCCGTGTCGTCGTCATCGGCGGCGGACAGGTCGCGCAGCGCCGCCTTCCCGCGCTCATCGCGGCCGGCGCCGACGTCCTGCTCATCTCGCCCTCCGCCACCCCCTCCGTGGACGCCATGGCCGAGACCGGCGAGATCCGCTGGGAGCGCCGCCGCTACCAGGACGGCGACCTCGCCGACGCCTGGTACGCGCTGATCGCCACCCAGAACCGCGAGGACAACGAGCGCGCCTCCGCCGAGGCCGAGCGCGAGCGCGTCTGGTGCGTGCGCGCCGACGACGCCTCCGCCGCCACCGCCTGGACCCCCGCGACCGGCCGCATCGAGGGCGTCACCGTCGCCGTGCTGACCGGCAACGATCCCCGCCGCTCCGCGGCCGTCCGCGACGCCGTCGTCGAAGGCCTGCGCGACGGCACCCTCACCGCTCCCGCCCACCGGCACAAGGCCACCCCCGGCGTGGCCCTCGTCGGCGGCGGCCCGGGCGACCCGGACCTGATCACCGTGCGCGGCCGCCGGCTCCTCGCCGAGGCCGACGTGGTCATCGCCGACCGGCTCGGCCCCCGCGACCTGCTCGACGAGCTTCCGCCGCACGTCGAGGTCATCGACGCCGCGAAGATCCCGTACGGCCGGTTCATGGCGCAGGAGGCCATCAACAACGCCCTGATCGAGCACGCCAAGGCCGGCAAGGCCGTGGTCCGGCTCAAGGGCGGCGACCCCTACGTCTTCGGTCGCGGCATGGAGGAGCTCCAGGCCCTCGCCGAGGCCGGCATCCCGTGCACCGTCGTTCCCGGCATCTCCAGCTCCATCTCGGTGCCCGGCGCCGTCGGCATCCCGGTCACCCACCGCGGTGTGGCGCACGAGTTCACCGTGGTCAGCGGCCACGTCGGCCCCGACGACCCGCGCTCGCTCGTGGACTGGGCCTCCCTCGCCAAGCTCACCGGCACCCTGGTGATCCTCATGGGCGTCGACAAGATCGGCCTGATCGCCGAGGCGCTCGTGCGGCACGGCCGCTCCGCGCAGACCCCCGTCGCGGTGATCCAGGAGGGCACCACCGCCACCCAGCGCCGCGTGGACGCCACCCTCGCCACCGTCGGCGAGACGGTCCGCGCCGAGGAGGTCCGCCCGCCGGCCGTCATCGTCATCGGCGAGGTCGTCCGCGTGAACGGCCCGGGCGACCGCACCCTCCCCACCACCGGCGCCTGACAGGCCGTTGGCACCGCACCCAGGACAAGGCAGTATCACCCTGTGGCTGATCTCATCACCATCAACGACCCCGACGACCCGCGCCTGCGCGACTACACGGGCCTGACCGACGTCGAACTCCGGCGCCGGCGCGAGCCCGCCGAAGGCCTTTTCATCGCCGAGGGCGAGAAGGTCATCAGACGCGCCAAGGACGCCGGGTACGAGATGCGCTCGATGCTGCTCTCCGCCAAGTGGGTCGACGTCATGCGCGACGTCATCGACGAACTCCCGGCACCCGTCTACGCGGTGAGCCCCGAGCTCGCCGAGCGCGTCACCGGCTACCACGTGCACCGCGGGGCCCTGGCCTCCATGCAGCGCAAACCGCTGCCCACGGCGCAGGAACTGCTCTCCACCACCCGCCGCGTGGTCGTCATGGAAGCGGTCAACGACCACACCAACATCGGGGCCATCTTCCGCAGCGCCGCAGCCCTCGGCATGGACGCGGTGCTGCTGTCACCGGACTGCGCGGACCCTCTCTACCGCCGCTCGGTGAAGGTCTCCATGGGGGCGGTGTTCTCCGTGCCCTACGCCCGCCTGGAAGCCTGGCCGAAGAGCCTGGACTCGGTGCGCGAGGCGGGCTTCAAGCTGCTCGCCCTCACCCCGCACGAGAAGGCCACGCCGATCGACGTGGCCGCGCCGCAGTCCCTCGAACGGGTCGCGCTGATGCTCGGCGCCGAGGGCGACGGCCTGTCCACGCCCGCGCTGGTCGCCGCCGACGAATGGGTACGGATCCCCATGGCGCACGGCGTGGACTCGCTGAACGTGGGCGCGGCGGCCGCGGTCGCCTTCTACGCGGTGGCCCAGGGCCGCGCCCCGCAGCAGTAGCGCCCGGGCTACAACTTCTGGGCCGCCGCGATGCCCAGCGCCACGATCAGCGTCACCACGACGAACACGATCAGCCGCTGCCGCATCAGCTTCGGATCCGGCCGTGAGGGCCGCCGTCCCGTCCCCGTCGTCCTGGGGGCCGGACGGCCGCCCGTACGCCCCGAGG
The DNA here is from genome assembly GCF_041432505.1 of Streptomyces virginiae. GTDB lineage: Bacteria > Actinomycetota > Actinomycetes > Streptomycetales > Streptomycetaceae > Streptomyces > Streptomyces virginiae_A. The sequence continues at coordinate 2,028,403 of NZ_CP107871.1, read as the reverse complement.
TCGGCCGGGAGGACGGGCCGCCGGGGTGCTGCGGGTTGCGGGAGGACGAGGGCCGTGAGTGCGGGCCGCTCGGGGTGCCGCCCTGGGCCCGGGGCGTGGTGTTGCCGCCGGTACGACGCTCCGTACGCCGGCCGGGGTACTCCTCGGCCGCGCCGCCGATCCGCTCCGCCTCGGGGAGCCGCCCGGTCGGCCGCTCGACCCGGGCCCGCTGGGCCGGCGGGCGCCCGTCGGAGAGCCCCTGTGCCTCGCGGGCCGCGATCTCCTTGAGCCGCATCGACAGCTGGAGCGTGCTGGGCCGCTCCTCGGGATCCTTGGCGAGGCAGGCCCGTACCAGGGGTGCCAGCGCGTCCGGCACGCCCTGGAGGTGCGGCTCCTCGTGGACCACGCGGTACAGCATGACCTCGGAACTGCCGTGCCCGAAGGGCGAGTCGGCGGTGGCCGCGTACGCCAGCGTGGCGCCGAGGGCGAAGACGTCGGTGGCCGGGGTGACGGCGGCGCCGCGCACCTGCTCGGGCGCGAGGAACCCGGGGGAGCCGACGGCCGTACCCACATGGGTGAGGGTGCTCGCCCCGGTGGCCCAGGCGATGCCGAAGTCGATGATCCGCGGGCCCTTGGGCGACAGCAGGATGTTCGAGGGCTTGAGGTCCCGGTGGACGACGCCCGCCTCGTGGACGGCGACCAGGCCCTCGGAGAGCGCGGCGCCCACGGCGGCGATCTGTGCGGCCGTCAGAGGGCCTTCCTCGGCCACCCTGTCGTGCAGCGAGGGGCCGGGTACGTACTGGGTCGCGAACCAGGGGCGTTCGGCCTCCAGGTCCGCGGCCACCAGGCGCGCCGTGCAGCCGCCCCGGATCCGCCGGGCGGCGGACACCTCACGGGCGAACCGCGAGCGGAACTCCTGGTCCTCGGCCAGATCCGGCCGGATGACCTTGAGCGCGACACGCTGCCCGCGCCGGTCCGATCCCAGGTAGACCACGCCCATGCCGCCGGCGCCGAGCCGGCGGTGCAGTCTGAACGAGCCGACGACACGCGGGTCCTCGCGCCGGAGCCGCATCATCGCCATGTCCACCCCGCTGACCGGTCGTCCTGTTGACGTGGCACAGCTTACGGACCATCCGGCATGCGTGCTCAGAGGCCGCGCCCTCGCCGGGAGATTCGATTGTCAGTGCGGCACAGCACACGTGAGGGGGTGTCGGCGCTGCCGTCCGGGCGTTCCCCCGGGGCGGTCCGCTCGGCCAAACGCCCCTCGAAGCAAGGGGATTGGCGCCCCGGAGCAGGTCAGGGCCCGCTCCGGGGCGACCGCGGGCCACTCCCGGCCGAGTCGATCTTGCCGGCGGCCGGTGGGCGGACACGCGGCCACGGGGAGTGACGCAAGTGAGCGAAGTCACTACCCTCCGGTCATCCCCTCCGGGAAGTCCCCCACAACGGGGGAACGGTCTCCACCCAGGGGAGTACGCGGGGCGGCCCCCGTCATCCTCCTGGAGGCCCGGCAATGGGTACGAGGGCATGAGGCCAGGAGCCGCCCGCCCGCCTAGTGTTGAAGACAAGCGGCGGGTGGCGCACTCGTCCCCCGAGGTCACGAGCCCGCCGCTGCCAGACGACAGGGAGAGGACCATGGCGGACATCGCACGGCAGGGGCGCAAGGCATTCGCGTTCAACGGCCACGAGTCCGGTACCCGCCACCCACTGGTGGCCGCGGCCATGGTCCTTCCCCTGGCCGCCCTGCTGCTCTTCCTCTTCGGAGGCTTCGATCAGCTGGCGGCACAGGCGTCGTCCGTGGGCGTGATGCTGGGGCGCTGAGCGGCGCCCCAGGTCCGGGAGAGCGGCCCGGACCGGGACATCGGCCTGTCGAACCCCGTGGGGACGGGGGAGCGGCGGACGGACGGCAGGTGAAGGGTGCTGCCCGTACGACTGGGGAGTCGGACGGGCAGCACCCTTTTTCATGTGCCGCGACCCACTCGTGCGGAGGAACGCGAAAGCCCCGACCGTGGGACGGTCGGGGCTTTCAGGTGGTGCGCGATACTGGGATTGAACCAGTGACCTCTTCCGTGTCAGGGAAGCGCTCTCCCGCTGAGCTAATCGCGCGGGCTCCACGGCTCGAAAGCCGCAGGTGGAACAAGGTGATGCTGGTGCTGCGTGCGCGATACTGGGATTGAACCAGTGACCTCTTCCGTGTCAGGGAAGCGCTCTCCCGCTGAGCTAATCGCGCGGGGATCCTTGCGGATCAGTGGACGATACTGGGATTGAACCAGTGACCTCTTCCGTGTCAGGGAAGCGCTCTCCCGCTGAGCTAATCGTCCTTGGAGGTGGAGACGGGATTTGAACCCGTGTAGACGGCTTTGCAGGCCGTTGCCTCGCCTCTCGGCCACTCCACCTGGAGCTGCAGGGGTTCTCGGGAAGATCCCCCACTTCGAGCGGACGACGAGACTCGAACTCGCGACATCCACCTTGGCAAGGTGGTGCTCTACCAACTGAGCTACGTCCGCAGGTCACCGTGTTCGCTCCGGGGTTTTCCCCCTTCGCTCCCTGGCGACGTGTTGAACTCTAGCGGATTACCGGGCCAGCTCAAAAACGCGTTTCCGCAGCGTGCTGCCGCTCGATCACCACAGGTCACCCTGCCGTCACCGCACCGGCGCCGTCTCGTCACCGGTCATAGACTCGCAGCCGTGCACGACCTGCCTCCCATGGCCCGCTTCGGCGGCCTTCTCGCGACCGACCTCCGAGACGTCACCAGCGACCCCGCCGCCCTCGACTCCACCGGCTTCTGGGCGGTGTCCGCCGACTTCGAAGGCCGGCTCGTCTGCGCGCGCTTCGGCGACGTACGCCGCGAGCCCGTCCCCGCGCCCGTTCCGGGCGCCTGGCGCGGACCCGACGCCGACCGGTGGACCTCCTCCCTCGACCGTGCCGCGTACGTGGCCGGGGTGCGGCGCGTCCGTGAGCACATCGCCGCAGGTGAGGTCTACCAGGCCAACCTCTGCCGGGTGATGTCCGCGCCGCTGCCCCACCCCGACCGCGCCGACGTCGACGCGCTCACGGCGCTCCTCGCGCGCGGCAACCCCGCACCCTTCGCAGGAACGATTCGCCTGGCCGCCCACGGAGTCGAGATCGCCACCGCCTCCCCCGAGCTGTTCCTGCGCCGCTCCGACCGGTACATCGAGTCCGGCCCCATCAAGGGGACCGGCCGCACCGTCCACGACCTGCTCCCCAAGGACCACGCCGAGAACGTGATGATCGTGGACCTGGTACGCAACGACCTCGGCCGGGTCTGCGCGACGGGCTCCGTCGCCGTCCCCGAGCTGTGCGCCGTCGAGGAGCACCCGGGCCTGGTCCACCTCGTCTCCGTCGTGAGCGGCGAACTCGCCGACGGCACCGGCTGGCCCGAGCTGCTCGCCGCCACCTTCCCGCCCGGTTCCGTCACGGGCGCCCCCAAGTCCTCCGCCCTGCGCATCATCGAAGCCCTGGAGACCGCCCCACGCGGCCCCTACTGCGGAGGCATCGGCTGGGTCGACGCCGACCGGGGCACCGCCGAGCTCGCCGTGGGCATCCGTACATTCTGGATCGACCGCGAGGCCGCCGGCGGACCCCGCCTGCTCTTCGGCACCGGGGCGGGCATCACGTGGGGCTCCGACCCCGACCGCGAATGGGCGGAGACCGAACTCAAGGCCGCCCGGCTCCTGCGGGTGGCCATGGGCCACGAGGTGAGCGGCGGCACGCAGGGGACGAACGACACGATCGGAAGGACCGCACCATGAAGATCTGGCTCGACGGAGCCCTCACCGAGGTGGACAGCGCGAAGGTGTCCGTCCTCGACCACGGCCTGACCGTGGGCGACGGCGTCTTCGAGACGCTGAAGGCGGAGCGCGGCCGCGCCTTCGCGCTCACCCGGCACCTGGAACGGCTCACCCGCTCGGCCCGGGGCCTGGGCCTGCCGGACCCCGACCTCGACGAGGTCCGCCGGGCCTGCGCCGCCGTCCTGGAGGCCAACCCGCTGGAGCACGGGCGACTGCGCGTCACCTACACCGGCGGAGTCTCCCCCCTCGGCTCCGACCGCGGGGACGCCGGGACCACCCTGATCGCCGCCGTCGCCGACTCCCCCCGCCGGCCGGACACCACCGCCGTCGTCACGGTGCCCTGGGTCCGCAACGAACGCTCCGCCGTGGCCGGACTGAAGACCACCTCGTACGCCGAGAACGTGGTCGCCCTCGCCGCCGCGCACCGCGCCGGGGCCTCCGAGGCGCTCCTCGCCAACACCCTCGGCCGCCTCTGCGAGGGCACCGGCTCGAACGTCTTCGTCGTACTCGACGGAGAACTGCACACCCCGCCGCTCGCCTCCGGCTGCCTGGCCGGCATCACCCGGGCCCTGATCGTCGACTGGGCCGGTGCCAAGGAGACCGACCTGCCCTTCGACGTGCTGGAGCGGGCCGAGGAGGTCTTCGTGACCTCCTCGCTGCGCGACGCCCAGGCCGTACTGCGGATCGACGACCGCGAACTGGGGTCCGCCCCCGGGCCGGTCACGGCCGAGGTGATGCGGATCTTCGAGGTGATGGCGGGCGCGGACCTCGACCCGTAGGACGACCGGGACGGGAGCGGGGGCGGCTTCCGCCGGAGGAGGGCTGTCGCGGCGGCCGGGGGAGGGGTAGAACTCAAGGGATGACCACCACCCTGCGGCCGTCCGGGCCGCTCCAGCACACGGCGGACGGCGCGCGCTCGCGCCCGTACGAGATCCGGGTCAACAGCAGGCGGGTCGGCGCCCTGCTGATCGCCTCCGACACCCCCTTCGGGCCGACGGTCGGCGAGATCCGCGACCTCGCCGTCGAACAGGGCGACCGGCGGCGGGGGCGGGCCACCGTCGCCGCTCTCGCCGCCGAGGAAGTGCTGCGCGGCTGGGGCTGCCGCCGGGTCCGCGTCTCGGTCCCGGCGGACTCGGAGGCCGGCCTGTGCATGGCCGAGGCCCTCGGATACACCGAGTACAGCCGGAACATGGCCAAGGACCTGCCGGCCGAGCCCCCCGCCCTCCCCGACGAGGTACGCGGCCGCCCCATGACGGACACCGAGTACGAAGCCTGGTACGTCGGGGCCGTCGAGGCCTACGCCGCGAACTGGCGCAGCCGCGGCATGTCGGCCGAGGCCGCCCGCGCCAAGTCGGTCGCCGACCACGAGAGCCAACTGCCTCGGGGCCTGGCCACCCCCGGAGCCACCTTCGTCGTCCTGGAGGCGGCCGGGGTACCCGTCGGCCACGTGTGGCTCGCGCCGCGCGCGGAGGGCTCGTACATCTACGACGTCGAGGTCCGGGCCGAGCACCGGGGCCGCGGGTACGGCCGCCACCTGATGGCCCTCGCCGAACGCGCCGCCCTCGCCGCCGGACACCGCTCGCTGGCGCTCCAGGTCTTCACCGACAACACCCCGGCCCTGAGGCTGTACGTCTCCCTCGGCTACCGACCCACCAACTTCAACTACGCCAAGGACCTCGTCTAGGACCTCGTCTAGGCGGCGAGCAGGCGGTCGGCGATCTCCTCGATCCGGGCGCGCAGCCCGTCCTGGCTCTTGCCGCCGTCGAGACGCTGCCCGTCGATCACGTACGTCGGGGTGCCGGTCACACCGATCGCCTTGCCCTCGGCCTGGTCGGCGTCGACGATCAGGATGTGCCGGCCGTCGATCAGGGCGGTGTCGAACTCCTCGATGTCGAGCCCCAGTTCACGCGCCACGTCCAGCAGGACCGGCTCGCCGCGCTCGGCCAGCTCCGCGGTGCGCGCCAGCACCGCTTCCGCGTAGGGCCAGCCCTGGCCCTGCTCCACGGCCTCCTCGGCGGCCTGGGCCGCGGCGAAGGCGTGCTTGTGCTTCTCCAGGGGGAAGTGGCGCAGCCGGATGTCCAGCCGGTCGCCGTAGCGGGCCCGCAGGGCGCGTACGTCGTCCAGGGCGCGGTGGCAGTCCGGGCACTGCAGTTCGCACCAGACGTCGAGGATCACGGAATCGGTCATACGGACAGTCTCCCAGTCCCCGCCCGCCCCACCGACCGGGACCGGGAGCGTGGGACCTGGACCCAGGGAGGAGGCGCGACCCGGAGATGTCCCGGAGATCCGCCCGGGGGCGGCCCGGAACCTGGCCGCCGCGGCGGCGGCCGGTGCAGGATGGATAGGGACAGATCGCCGAGCCGCCGAGAGTCCGGAGGACCGCATGCTTGCCGAGACCATTTGCTCCGCGGTGTCAGTGGCGGGCCTGGGCATCGCCGCGGTCACCGCCTACCGCAAGCGCTTCCTGGCCGCCACGCGGATCACCGCGTACGCGTTGGTGCCGGTCGCCCTGGTGATGACGGGGTTCGTGGAGTGGGTGTCCGGGATGGTCTTCAACCCGACCGTCTGGGCCGGCTTCGGGCTGCTGGGGCTGTCCTGGCTGCTCTTCATGACCACCCGGGCCATCGAGCGCCGCGGCCTGCCGGCGTCCGAGGAGTCCGGGAAGCCCGCGAAGAAGGTCAAGGGGAGCCCGGCCGCCGGGGCCGTCGCCCCGACCGCCTCCGCGCCGTCCCTCGGCGCGACCCGGGCCGGTTCGCAGACGCAGCCCGCCGCCCCCACGGAGGACTTGTCCGACATCGAGGCCATCCTCAAGAAGCACGGGATCTGAGCTCGCGAGGTGGGCGCAGGGCCTGAGCACGCATTACGGTCCTGATCGGCCCGGATCGCCCTCGTCCACAAGATCGAGCGAACTCCCGCGCGGATGTTGGCGTGTTGAGGGCCGACGCGGGGTGCGCTACGTCATCATCGGCGCGACATGTTCGACACATCGCACCATGACCCGCCGGTACCCGCCCCTGTGGTGGAGGAGCCGCGAGGTTGTCTCTTCGCGCTCTCCCAGCCACCCCTGATGATCTTCCTAGCGGTGATCGGCATCCTGCTGCTGCTCGCCGCGGTGCACGATCTCTTCATGCTCTGACGCCTCCGCGTCGGCCTCCTTGCGCCGGGCCCGGTACGCCGCCACGTGCAGTCGGTTCCCGCAGGTCCGGCTGTCGCAGTAGCGCCGGGACCGGTTGCGCGACAGGTCGACGAAGGCGCGCCGACAGTCCGGGGCCTCGCAGCGGCGCAGCCGTTCCTGCTCGCCGGAGACCACGATGAAGGCCAGCGCCATGCCGCCGTCGGCCGCCAGGTGGTCACCCACCGACGCGCCCGGCGCGAAGTAGTGCACGTGCCAGTCGTAGCCGTCGTGGTCGGTCAGCTGCGGGGTGGTGCCCGCCGTGGCCACGAGCTCGTTGATCAGTATGGAAGCCGCACGCGGGTTCGGAGAGGCGAAGACCTGCGCGAACTTCCCGCGCACCGTCCGGACGCCGGCCAGGTCGCGGGCGCTGAGCTCGCCGACGTCACTGATCGAGTACTCCTGGACGAATCCGCGCAGCGCGCCGATGTCCGAGAGCCCGTCGGGCTGGTCGGTCTCGGCCGCGGTGTTCACCAGCGCGACGACGACGTCGAGCGCGCGACGGGTGTCGTGGGGGATCTGCACGGGGTCTCCCTCAGGGGCCGGGCCTGCGACGACGGGATCCGTCGCCGCTGCCGCCCGACAATAGCGGGTCCCGCGGAGCACACCGGCGCCGTCCTCGCGGGTGGCTTCCGCGGGAACAGCGCCGGCATCGCCGTATGTGATTGTCCGACCCGCACCGTCGCCCCGAGTCGGACGGTGTCGAGCGGCTGTAGGCCTGGCTCAGCTTTCGGCCAGGATGTGGGAGAGCTCCTTGTCGAGGTCGAAGTGCCGGTGCTCGGTCCCGGGTGGGACCGCGGCGTCCGTCCGCTTGAGGAACGACTCGAGTGCTCGGGCGGGTGCTTCGAGCAGTGCTTCTCCCTCCGGTGAGCTCAGGGCGATGCAGACGACGCCCTGACCGTGGCTGCGGGACGGCCAGACGCGGACGTCGCCGGTACCGGTGGGCCGGTGGAGGCCCTCCGCGAGGAGGTCGCGGGCGAATACCCATTCGACCGTTTCCTCGGCGCCGGTGTGGAAGGTGGCGTGCACGGCGTAGGGGTCGGCCGTGTCATACCGCAGGCCCGCGGGAACAGGCAGTGAGGACTCGCTCGACACAACGAGGCGCAGGTGCAGCTCGCAGCTGACCGTGGTGTTCATAAGCGCCAGGGCCTTTCGCTCAGTGTGCGCTCGGGGATTCGCACGTCGGCGAAATCGACATGCCACCTACGGTGCCGTTGTAAACCCCTCTGACCGTTTTGCGGACCTCTGGGTCCCTCGGACGGCGGATCCAAACCCGCATTCCCGTGTGCATCGAGCTCCGGTAGATTCGGGTCCATGAATACGGGGAGTGACCGCGGAACCCACGGGTCCGCCGCTGATGACGCCACCACGGAAGCCACCGCCGGATCGACCGCGGAAGCCGCCACCGGGGCCGCCGAGGAGACGCCGCACGTGTCGAAGGCCCCGGCCTTCATCAAGCGGAACAGGAGCCTGCACCTGAGCTGGCAGGTCGGCGTCTTCATCGTCGGCCTCGCGGTGATCGGCGCCGGCATCGCCATGCTCGTCCTGCCCGGCCCCGGCTGGGTCGCGATCTTCGCCGGCCTGGCGATCTGGGCCACCGAGTTCGCCTGGGCCCACCTCGTGCTGCGCTGGACCAAGCGGAAAGTCACCGAGGCCGCACAGAAGGCGCTCGACCCCAAGGTCCGCCGCCGCAACATCATCCTGACCAGCGTGGGCCTCGTCATCGCGGGCGCGCTGATCGGTTTCTACCTGTGGAAGTACGGGCTCGTCCTGCCCTGGAGCCTCAAGGACCAGTGATGGTCAAGGAGCACCGCTGACATGCGGTAATGTTTGCGGTGCGTCCGGGCGATTAGCTCAGTGGGAGAGCACTTCGTTCACACCGAAGGGGTCACTGGTTCGAACCCAGTATCGCCCACCCGGACCAGAGGCCCGGAGACTTCACCGTCTCCGGGCCTCTGGCGTTCCCCCGGGCGGACACGACCTAGCGCAGTCGGCCGATCGCGGCCCGCAGTCGGCGGGCGTCGCGCAGCCGTCGCTCGTACGTCGCCCCCACCGCCAGCAGCAGCAGACCCGCCAGGGCCGGCGGCACCCAGCGCGGGAGCGCACCCGCGACCTGCACCACGTACGGGGCCAGCTCGTGCACCGCCACCGCCGCCAGCACCGCCCCGCCGAGCAGCAGCGGAGCCTGCAGCCGCCACCGGGCGCCCACCAGCGTCACCACCAGCGCCGCCGCCCCCAGCACCAGCGGACGCATCCAGCCCGGGTCCCCCCAGGCCGCCAGCAGGCTCGGCACCAGCGTCGCCGCCAGGCCCGGGCCGTACGCCGTCCAGGACGAGGCCTGCGGGTCCCGGCGCCGCCGCAGCAGCCCCACCACGAGGGCGGGCACCGTCACCGGCAGCGTGTAGGCCTCCGGCGCGCTCACCCCGGCCTCCGCCAGCCGCACCCAGGTCGCCGCCGCCAGCAGCGCCCCGGCCGCCCAGCCCAGGACCCGCCGCTCCGGCCGCACCGCGGCGCCCGCGCAGACGACCCCGGCCAGCGCCAGGACCAGCGCCAGTGTTCCGGCCCGCCCGGCCGACAGGCCCAGCGCCAGTACGCCCGCCACGGCCGCCGCGATCTCGACGGGCAGCCGTACCTCGCCCAGCCGCGGCCCGAGCGCCGCGGCCAGTGCGGGGACCGCGAGCACCGGCAGCGCCCACCAGGTCACGGCCAGGTCCGACACCGCTCCGGCCGCCACCAGGACACCCGTGGCGTACCCGACGGCGCACACGGCCGCCCCGGACCGCACCGGCCGCGAGGCGGCCCCGTACGCCGCCCCCGCCGCGCAGCCCGCGCCCAGCAGCCCCCACACCGCGAAGGTCGCCGTCCGGCCGTCCAGCGCGCCCAGGGACACGCTCGCGGCACCGACCGCCGCGCACACCGCCGCCGCGATCCGGACCCCGCGCTCCGAGGAGCGCAGGGCGAGGACACCCACCGCCCCCGCCACCGCGAGCTGCGCGGCGAACACCGCCGCCACCGGGAACCCGAGCAGCACCGGGGCCGTGAACAGCCCCGCCCAGGCCAGGACCACCGCCACCACCGTCGGCTCCGGCCGGGACAGCGCCCGCGCCGTCCCCCAGGCCGCGCCCGCCGCGATCAGCAGGATCAGCGTGACCGCCGCCCCCGGCGCGTACGGGTCCCCGTCCGGAGTCGTCTCCGCCCACACCTCACCCAGCACCCGCAGCCGCGCCGCCAGGGCCGTGGCCGCCGCGGCACCGGCCGACAGCGCCGCCAGGCCGGCCACCGCCGCCCCGGCGCGGGCCGACCCGCGCCGGACCGCCGCCGGGAGCGCGGGGACCCGTACCGCCGCCAGCAGCGGCAGCGCGAGCAGCAGGTGCGCCAGCACCGTCCAGGCCGGGTCCAGGACCGGCCGGGCCACCCCGCCCAGGCCGGCCACCGCAGCCAGGGCGCCCACCAGCGCCCCGGCCGAGGCACGCGGCTCGCGCCAGGCGGCGGCCACCCCGAGGGCCGCGCCCGCCAGCAGCAGCGCCGCCGGGGCCACGGCAGCCGCCGCGGACCCCGCCGACCAGGACTGGGCCACCCCGATCAGCAGCGTCCCGGCCGCCGTCACGGCCGCCGGGATCGCCGCCCACCTGACCCGCAGCGCGAGCGCCGCGTCCAGCGCCGCCGTCGCCAGCAGCGCCCAGCCGAGCGCCTGCGGGCCCGGCCGGGCGGCCAGCGCCGCCAGCGGCAGCGCGAACTGCGCCGCCAGCACCGCGGCCGGCAGCGGGAGCCGCAGCGTGCGCAGCCCCGAGCCGTAGCCGGCCCAGGCGGCCGCCAGCACGGCGGCCGCCCCCGCCGCGTAACCGGTGCCGTCCCTGTCCGGCATGCCGACCGCGTAGAGCGCGTACGCGTCGAGCACCGTCAGCAGCAGGCCGACCGCCGCGACCGACTCCGCCGTCGACCGCAGGCCGCGGCGCAGCAGGAGCACGGGCGCGCCCAGCGCCGCCGCCGTCACCGCGGCGAGCACCGCCGAGCGGCCGGCGATCCCCATCGAGCCCCAGCTGACCAGCGTGAACGCGAGCGCGGCGACCGCCAGCAGCACCGCGCCCAGGGTGAGCAGCACGTTCTGCGCGCTCGGGGCGGAGGCCTCCTTCGCCGGCCCGGCGGGCCCGGCGGACACCGCGGGCCCCCAACGGACGGGAGCGGGACCGGAGCCGGGCTGGAGCAGCAGACGCAGCAGCCAGTCCCGACGGCCCAGCAGATACATCCGCCGGGCATCGAGTTGAGCCAGCTCGCGGTCGATGAGCGCCAGCTCTTCGGCGGGCGGCAGAGGCGTGTTCATATCCGGAGTGTGGCGGCGGTCACGCAGTCAGGACATGGGTGTGCGTACTCAGATGTGCCCTGAGTAGGTACCCGACGATCGGCCCGCGGGTCCCCTCGGCGGAAGCGGTTTGAACCAGCCCCGAGCCTTCTGTATTGTTCGGTGCGTTCCCGGGCGATTAGCTCAGCGGGAGAGCACTTCGTTCACACCGAAGGGGTCACTGGTTCGATCCCAGTATCGCCCACCGGGACAGGCCGGTCCGTCATCGACGGACCGGCCTTCCGCATGTTCGGGCCCTTGTCGTCCTACGCGGCCGTCGACAGGTCCGGCCGCAGCGGCCAGTGCGGATCCACCGCCTCCGGTGTCCCCTGACGCGCGAACCACGCCTGCAGACCCCGCGCCTGCGCCGCGTGCCACACCGCCTGCAGCGTGTGCAGCTCGGCCGGCGTCAGCCGCTCCAGCCGGGCCGCGAACCGCCGACCCACCGCCCGGACGAGCTCCAGCGAGGCCATCGCGTCCGCCGCCGCGTCGTGCGCGCCCTCCAGCTCGATCCCGTAGTGCGCGCACAGGTCCGTCAGCGTCCGGCGGCCCTTGCGGTACCGGTCCAGGTGCTTGTCCAGCACCCGCGGGTCCAGCACCGTGAGCGGCCGGTTGTCCAGGTACCGCGACAGCGAGGACGCCCGGTGCCGGCGCAACTCCCGGTCCAGCAGCGTCAGATCGAACGGCGCGTTCATCACCACCACCGGCCGACCGGCCACCTGCTGCTCCCCGAGCGCACGGGCTATCTCCTCCACCACCGGTGCAGGCCAGCGCCCGTGACGCTGCAGGTGCTCATCGGTCAGCCCGTGCACTTCCGTGGCCCCCGGGGGCACCGGAACCCCGGGATTGACCAGCCAGCGCGTGGTGCGGACCCGGCCGCCCGCACACTCCTGGACGATGAGCGCGGCGGACACGATCCGGTCCTGCTCGACGTCCACCCCGGTGGTCTCCGTGTCGAATGCGGCCAGCGGGCCCTCGTACCAGCGTGTCATGGCGAACTCCTCGTCCCCGAGCGGCGGGTGGAGCTTCCTGAACACACGACCCCCGCCGCATCGGTGATACCCGGGCTGTTTGCCCCGTACGCCGTTTGCGGGCGGTCTGGTACGGAGACAACTTCCTTGGGGGACCGTACGTATGACCGGTCGTCACCCAGCACCGCTCGCGGCAGAGCCCGCAAGGCATGGGGGAGCCGGCCATGGCGCTCACACAGCCCGAACCGGGCGGGGTGCTGCACGAGGGGACAGGTCCGCGGACCGGATCCCTGCGCGGCACGCTCGCCACCACCGCCTGCATGGAGACCCTCCAGGTGGGATACCTGCACGCCGTCGCGGCCGCCGCCGGGTGCTCGCTGTCCCAGCCCTTCCCCGACAACGGCATCGACTGGCACGTCTCCCACGGAGCGCCCGAACACGTCGTCGACGACGAGGTCACCATCAAGGTGCAGCTCAAGGCGACCTACCAGATACCGCCGCGCCCCGCCGGGGCCACCTTCGGCTTCACCCTCGACAACGAGCACCTGGTGAAGCTGGCCCGGACGCCCGTCGCCGTCCACAAGATCCTCGTCGTGATGCTCGTGCCGAGGGAGCGCGACCAGTGGCTCGCCGCCGGACACGACCGGCTCGACCTGAGGCACTGCTGCTACTGGACCAACCTCGCCGGACAACCCGTGACCGGCCGGCGCCGCACCACCGTACGGATTCCGACCACGCGGATCTTCGACGACCGTGCGCTGTGCGAGATCATGACCCGGGTCGGGTCGGGAGGGACACCCTGATGAACCTGCACTCACCCCACCTCGAACCGATCCCGTCCCCGCGGTACCCCCAGGGCGGCCCCGATCCCGCGCAGGTCGACCCGCAGGTGCTCGGGGCGCTCCTGCACCGGCACGGATGGCTGCGGCGCGGCGGCGCGGCCGGCCGGTACGGCCGCTGGACCCCGCCCGGCCGCTCGGGCACCAGCCTGCTCGTCCCGGAGAGCCGCGCCTTCCCCGACTGCGCGGACCTGCTGGACGAGGCGCTCACCGCCCTCGCGCACAGCGGCCTGCCCTCGGCCCGGGAGGTGCTCCTGGGTTTGAGCGTGCCCAGCGACGAGATCCGCTGGGAGCGGGAGATCCCGGAGGGCCCCCACGGCTACCGGGGCGAGGCCTCCTGGCCCGTACAGGAACAGCTGCGCTCGGCCGCCCGCCGGCTCCTGCTCGCGGGGGCCCTCGCCGACCGGGCCCGGGCCGGGTACTACGGAGCCCGGCACCAGGCGCAGGCCGAACGCACCCTGGACGGGGTGCTGGTGGGGCCCGCCCCGGGCGGGCGCCGACTGAGCGCGTACGTCCCCGTGGACGGTGGCCGGGGCCCCGTGACCCGGCTGCACCACGCCCTGCACGCGGCCCGCGAGGCGGTGGACTACCAGCGGGCCACCGGCGGCATGGAGGCCTTCGACGCGGCGGTGGCGGCCGGGGTCAGCCGGGAACTCGCCGAGGCGCTGATCGCCCTGGTCCGGGGCTCGGAGGGGGCCCGCATCGCACTCGCCTGGGCGCCGGCGGCCGGGGTCCCGGCGGGCTGCGCGGCCCGCCCCGAGCCGGTGGAGTTCTCCCCGGGCGACCTGCCCGTGCTGCGCGAGGCCGCCGCCCGCTACACCCGAGCGGAACCGGCCGTACCGGTCCGGCTCGCCGGGGCCGTGGTGCGGATGCGGCGCAAGGCCGCCGGGGGCGGCGGGACGGTACGCCTGCGGGTGCTGGCCGGGGCGGAGGTCCCGTACGTCCGGGCGGCCCTCGACGAGGAGGCGTACCGCATCGCGGGCCACGCCCACCTGGTGGGCCTGCCGGTCCGGATCACGGGCCGCCTCCAACGCCGGGGCGGTTTCCGGCGACTGTCCGACGCGGCGGAGGTGACACCGGTACCGATGGACGAGGTCGAGCGGGACCGCCTGATGAAGTCCCTGGACGCGGCCTTCGACCCGGAGGAAGTCCTCCCCTCGGACGACTAGGCCGTCTCTTTCGGATCTTGCCGGGCCTGCGGAAAAGACGTTCGACAACGGCCGTGGCGATCGGGGACGCTCCGTGCGGTGACAGCAATCGACGACACACCCCCCGCGTGGGACGAGCGCACCCAGCTCACCACGTTCCTCGACTACGCACGCGCCACCGCCCGAGCCAAGTGCCAGGGCGTCTGCGCGCAGGACGCGCACAAGGCGCTCCTGCCGAGCTCACCCTTGATGACCATGAGCGGACTGATCAACCACCTCCGCTGGGTCGAGTACTACTGGTTCCAGGTGGTCTTCCTCGGCGAAGCGGACGAGGGTCCCTGGACCGAGGAGGACCCCGACCGTGAGATGCGCATCGCGGTCGACTTCCCGCTCTCGCAGTTGGTCGACGAGTACGCCGAACAGAGCGCCCGCTACCGCGAACTGGTCGCCGGGCAGGCCCTGGACGCCAAGGCCGAGCGAGCCGTCCGCGACGGCCTCCACGTCGACCTGCGCTGGATCCTCCTCCACCTCACCGAGGAGACGGCCCGCCACAACGGCCGCGAGCTGCTCGACGGTACGACCGGCACCTAGGGCCTGTCTTTCGGATCATGCCGGGCCCGCGGCGTCTGGCACCGCACCTCGCCGCGTTCTCGTCGGTCGTCGATGCTCCGCATCGACTCCCTCCTCGGCCTTGCGATGCTTCCCCTCGGCCCTGCGGGCCTGGGGAGACCCCATGGCACCAGACGCCGCGGGCTGATCCGGCCTGATCCAAAGGACAGGCCCTAGGGGCGGAAGGCGGTGGCGCGGACGGTGTCGCCGCACAGGGCGAACCGGCCGCCGTCGGACGGTGCCACCTGGAAGCCCATCCGCGCGACGCCCACCACCAGCGAGGGGGCGACGGTCGGATCGGCGCCGGAGGCGCAGTAGCCGTCCGCCTCGCCGAGGACCGGGGTGAAGGTCAGGAGCGTCGAGGCGGACCCGCCGTGGGCCAGCAGCACCGGCCTGGCCTCGCCCCGGGGGATGACGCGCAGCGGCTTGTTGCGGTCCGGGGAGCCCTGGCCCGAGAGCGCCACCGTCGGGAAGCCCCGCAGCTCGCAGGTCGGGCCCTCGTTGACCACGGTGAACCGCACCCGGTTCGAGTCCGTCCGGTCCGCGCCGGTGGCGGAGAGCTGGTCCCCGGTGCACGCGGCGGCGGGGGCCGCCACCGCGGGGGTGGCGACGAGCATTCCGCCCGCCAGCAGGGCCGTCGCGGCGCCCAGAGCGGCCGCCTTCCTGGTCACTCTCATGGGTGTCACCTCATGCCAGGTCGGAAGATCCCCTTCCACCTTCCCACGGGGTGCTTTCGGCGGCCCGGCCGAAGGAGGCCATGGTCAGCCCCGGGACGGGGGAGAAGTCCGGGCCGCGGCGGAAGCCCAGGCGCTGGTACAGGGCCACCGCGGGCGCGTTGGCCGCTCCCGTGGTGACCTCGACCGCGCGACCCGGGAACACCTCCGTCAGGGCATGGCGCAGCAGTGACGAGGCGACACCTTGCCGGAACCAGGCCGGATCCACGCACAGCCGGTCGATGGAGACCCCGTCCTCGGGTTCCGACGCCCAGGCGAGGAAGCCGGCCAGGGCGCCGCTCTCGGAGAAGGCGCCCACCCAGCTGAGGTCGGTGTGCCGCATCTCGGCGAGGCTCTCACCCAGGGCCGGGATCCCGTCGAAGCCGATCAGCTCGGCCTCCACCGCGTACGCGGCGTGCCCGATCCGGTGCACCGCCGTAGCGGAGGCGTCGTTGCTCAGGTCCAGCGCGCGTATCTGCATGGCGGGCCACGCTACCGGCGTCCACCGCCGGCCGACCCGGCCAAGGGTTCGCGAGCCGAGGAGACGCCCCGGGGGGACCCCACCCCACGGACCCGCCTGCGCCCGCCCGGACCGGAGCCACGGCTTCGCGACGGGCCGGTGCCCCTCCCCGGCCCGCGGCCCACCGGCCCGAGCCAGGAGGCCCCGTCCGGCGGGCCACCCGGTAACCGTTTAGCGGCGCGGCCACTCCGCTCGGTACGATTCAGGCGCGCGGCGTTCGCCCGCGCACCCCCTGAGTCAGGAGAGACCGGTGTCAGACGTCCGTGTGATCATCCAACGCGATTCCGAGCGGGACGAGCGCGTGGTGGCCACGGGCACTACGGCGGCGGAGCTCTTCGCCGGCGAGCGCACCATCGTCGCCGCGCGCATCGCGGGCGAGCTCAAGGACCTCGCGTACGAGGTGAAGGACGGCGAGACCGTCGAGCCGGTGGAGATCTCCTCCGAGGACGGCCTCAACATCCTGCGCCACTCGACCGCGCACGTCATGGCCCAGGCCGTGCAGGAGCTGTTCCCCGAGGCCAAGCTGGGCATCGGCCCGCCGGTCCAGAACGGCTTCTACTACGACTTCGACGTGGCCCGGCCCTTCACCCCGGAGGACCTCAAGGCCATCGAGAAGAAGATGCAGGAGATCCAGAAGCGCGGTCAGCGCTTCTCCCGCCGCGTCGTCACCGACGAGGCGGCCCGCGAGGAGCTGGCCGACGAGCCGTACAAGCTGGAGCTCATCGGCATCAAGGGTTCCGCGTCCACCGACGACGGTGCGAACGTCGAGGTGGGCGGCGGCGAGCTGACCATCTACGACAACCTGGACGCCAAGACCGGCGACCTGTGCTGGAAGGACCTCTGCCGCGGTCCCCACCTGCCCACCACCCGCAACATCCCGGCGTTCAAGCTCATGCGCAACGCCGCCGCCTACTGGCGCGGCAGCGAGAAGAACCCGATGCTCCAGCGCATCTACGGCACCGCGTGGCCGTCGAAGGAGGAGCTGAAGGCCCACCTCGACTTCCTCGCCGAGGCCGAGAAGCGCGACCACCGCAAGCTCGGCAACGAGCTCGACCTCTTCTCCATCCCGGACGAGATCGGCTCCGGCCTCGCCGTCTTCCACCCGCGCGGCGGCATCATCCGCCGGGTCATGGAGGACTACTCGCGCAAGCGGCACGAGGAGGAGGGCTACGAGTTCGTCTACTCCCCGCACGCCACCAAGGGCGCCCTCTTCGAGAAGAGCGGCCACCTGGACTGGTACGCGGAGGGCATGTACCCCCCCATGCAGCTCGACGGTGGTACCGACTACTACCTCAAGCCCATGAACTGCCCGATGCACAACCTGATCTTCGACGCGCGCGGCCGCTCCTACCGCGAACTGCCGCTGCGCCTGTTCGAGTTCGGCACCGTGTACCGGTACGAGAAGTCGGGTGTCGTCCACGGTCTGACCCGCGCCCGCGGCTTCACCCAGGACGACGCGCACATCTACTGCACCCGCGAGCAGATGGCGGAGGAGCTCGACACCACCCTCACCTTCGTGCTCAACCTGCTGCGCGACTACGGTCTGACCGACTTCTACCTGGAGCTGTCCACCAAGGACCCGGAGAAGTTCGTCGGCTCGGACGAGGCCTGGGAGGAGGCGACCGCGGTCCTCGCGCAGGTCGCCGAGAAGCAGGGCCTGCCGCTGGTCCCGGACCCGGGCGGCGCCGCCTTCTACGGTCCGAAGATCTCGGTGCAGTGCAAGGACGCCATCGGCCGCACCTGGCAGATGTCGACCGTGCAGCTCGACTTCAACCTGCCGGAGCGCTTCAACCTGGAGTACACCGCGCCCGACGGCTCCCGTCAGCGTCCGGTCATGATCCACCGTGCGCTGTTCGGCTCCATCGAGCGGTTCTTCGCCGTGCTGCTGGAGCACTACGCGGGCGCCATGCCGCCGTGGCTGGCCCCGGTCCAGGCGGTCGGCATCCCGATCGGCGACGGGCACGTCGAGTACCTGCAGGAGTTCGCCGCGGCGGCGAAGAAGCAGGGCCTGCGGGTGGAGGTGGACGCCTCCTCCGACCGGATGCAGAAGAAGATCCGCAACCACCAGAAGCTCAAGGTCCCGTTCATGATCATCGTCGGTGACGAGGACATGGCCGCGGGCACGGTCTCCTTCCGCTACCGCGACGGTTCGCAGGAGAACGGCATCGCCAAGGACGAGGCGCTGGCCAAGCTGGCCAAGGTCGTCGCGGACCGCGTCCAGGTCTGATCCGACCGCGTCCGTACGAGGAAGGCCCCCGGAAAGTGATCACTTTCCGGGGGCCTTCCTCGTACGCCAGGCCAAGGTCATATGCTTGCCGCCATGACGACTCAGCCGGAGCAGCAGATCGGTGTGGGCACGCAGGACGCGTTCCAGCGTCTGTGGACGCCCCACCGGATGGCCTACATCCAGGGGGAGAACAAGCCGACCGGCCCGGAGGCCGGGGACGGCTGTCCCTTCTGCGGGATTCCGGACATGTCCGACCAGGACGGCCTGGTCGTCGCGCGGGGCCGGCACGTGTACGCGGTGCTGAACCTCTACCCGTACAACGGCGGCCACCTGATGGTCGTCCCGTACCGGCACGTCGCCGACTACACCGAGCTGGACGGGCCGGAGACGGCCGAGCTCGCCGACCTCACCAAGCGGGCCATGGTCGCGCTGCGCAAGGCCTCGGGCGCGCACGGATTCAACATCGGCATGAACCAGGGCGCGGCCGCCGGCGCAGGCATCGCCGCGCACCTGCACCAGCACATCGTGCCCCGCTGGGGCGGGGACACGAACTTCATGCCGGTCGTGGGCCACACCAAGGTGCTGCCGCAACTCCTGGCGGACACCCGCCAGATGCTCGCCGACGCCTGGCCCGTGGACTAGGGCCTGTCTTTCGGATCAGGCCGGGCCCAACGTCCGGCCCGGTCAGGCCTGGGCCGGGCGGTCCCGGCGCCAGGCCTGTACCTCGGCCTCGACGTCGAACTCCGTCAGACCCAGGGGCGGGCCCGGCGGGGGCATGCGCAGGGCCGCCGCGATCTTCTCGTTGATCTCCGTGAGGACGTCCCGTACCTGGCGTTCCGAGCGGGCCGCCCGGACCTTCTCCACGGCGTCCTCGGCCTCCTTGCGCAGCGCGAGCGCCGGAGGCAGGACGGCGAAGCCCTCGCGGTGCAGCTTGTCCTTGATCCACCACTGCTCGTCGTAGGGCGCGTCGAGCGAGGCCAGCGGCTTGCCGTAGCCGGGTAGGCTCGTGAAGTCGCCCCGTTCGGTGGCCTGTCGGATCTGCCGGTCCACGAAGGACTCGAAGCTGACACCCGGTGGCTTGCGCTCGGTCATGGTCCCTCCTCGGTCGCTGCTCGGCCGTCCCTCCAGCCTACCTACGCGTCGTAGACGTCGGCCTTGCGCGGAGCGGGCTCCTGGATGAGCCCGCTCATGATCGAGGAGCGGTTCGTGAAGCGGTCCGTGTCGACGCCGTTCTCCTCCAGCACCTTGAAGGTCGCCGCGTGGATCGACCGCAGGACCGGGGCCACCGTGCGCAGGGCGTCGTCCGCCATGAACCGGTGCCGCCACATCGAGCTCGCCCAGACGTGACGCAGGCCGAACGGCTCGGGCAGGACCAGCTTGCCGCCGAAGAACTCCAGGAGCGGCGGGTACCAGGTCAGCGGGGCCCGCACCGCGAGGCGCACCACCTCCTGCGCGTCCACCAGCGGCAACGGGCGCTCCACGGTCTCCCAGAAGCGGATGCTCTTGGGCACCTCCACCACCGGGGCCGCGGACTTGGACGTGAACAGCCCGTGCACGGGGCCCAAGGCGTGCGCGGTGACGTCCACGCGCAGCGTCTTGTACAGCACGGTCACCGTGACCAGCATGTTGATGACCAGCTGGCCGTCCCAGAGCGGGTACTGGATGCCCAGGTAGTGCCGGTTGCCGGCGCTGAACTGCTGCTCGTTGCAGATCCGGGTGATCTCGTGCGGCTTGATCAGGAAGGCGTCCACGTTCTCGCCGGTGGGGCGGGCCACCTCGGCGGCGCCCTCGCCGATCGGGGTGACGATCCAGTGCTGGATCGCGGCGGGCGGGAAACCGCCGGTGTGCAGGGGGCCCCGCTCCAGCTTGCGGAGCTGGGCGTCGATCCCGCGTATGACGTCCCAGCTGCGGAAGGGATGGATCTCCATGCCCTCGCTCTTGGGGGCCAGCTCCTCGGCCATCTGCCAGCTGCCCCAGCGGGTGCCCATGCCGAGGATGCCCTTGGGGCCCGCGTAGAAGACCTGGTTGCTACGGTCCTCCGCGGTCAGCTTGGCGAGCTGGTGGCGCAGGTCCTCGCGGGCCTTCTCGTCGGGGTTGCCGGGCACGGCCTCCGGGATCTTGGCGCCGACCCCACCGCCCGACAACAGTCCGTCCCAGCGGGAGCGCAGGTCCTGGGCGGTGGCCTCACAGGTACGGCGGGCCAGCAGCCAGCCCAGGGCCGGGGCGATGATCATGCCGCGGGCGTACAGGCCGAGGAAGCCGGTCAGCGGCAGCTTGAACATCAGGACGGCCACCACCAGGGCGACGCCGACGAGGAGTACGGTGCCCAGCCACGAGCTCCTGCCCTCCTTGGAAGCGAGGCTCTTGCGCAGCTGGAACAGGCCCAGCCACAGCAGCAGCCCCGGCAGGAACAGCACACCGCAGACCAGCATGATCAGCCGGAGCTTGCGGTCGCGCTCCTTGCGGATGTGCGAGGCGGCCAGGCAGTGCTCCACCACCGTCTGCGGATCCGCGCCGAAGGACTGGATCAGTGGCTTGCGGCCGCCCCCGAGCGTGCGGGCCTCCACGGCGCGGCAGAAGGCCTCGCCGAGGCTGGGCTCGAAGAGGGAGATCTTCGGGGGCTTGACCGTCGCGGGGTGGTTCTCGTTGTTGGCGGTGAGTATCTTCTCGAGCTTGCTGTCCTTGCCGCCGTCCCGGTACGCGGCCGAGGCCAGGGCGTTGGTCGCCGCCGTCTGCCCGCCACCCCCCAGCAGCGGAACCTGAGCTCCGGGCCTGAAGTCGAATCCGTCGTCCGCCACCGCTGCCCCCATCGCTGTGCGTTCCTGCTCTTTTGGTGCGCCGATGAGCCTATCGGCGGATCTCGCCCCATGGTCATGGGACAGGGAAATGCCGCCCACCGCAAGCTGGTTGGGTGGGCGGCCGATCCGCTGCTACACCAATCAGGTTCCCTTCTCCGCCTGTTCACGCACCTTTTCCGCGATCTGCGGCGGCATCGGTTCGTGGCGGGCGTACGCCCGGGCGAAGCGGCCGGTCCCGTGCGAGACGGAGCGCAACTCGACGGCGTAGCGGCCGATCTCGATCTCCGGGATCTCGGCGCGGACCCGGGTGCGCCCTGCCGAGGCCTGGTCGGTGCCGACGACGCGGCCGCGGCGGCCCGCAAGGTCGCTCATGACCGGGCCGACGTACTCGTCGGGGATGACGACGGCGAGCTCGGCGACCGGTTCGAGGAGCTCGATCCGGGCCTCGGCGGCGGCCTCGCGCAGGGCGAGGGCGCCAGCCGTCTGGAAGGCGGCGTCGGAGGAGTCCACCGAGTGCGCCTTGCCGTCGAGGAGGGTGACGCGCACGTCGACCAGCGGGTAGCCGGCGGCGACCCCGCGGGCGGCCTGGGCGCGTACGCCCTTCTCCACGGACGGGATGAACTGGCGGGGCACGGCGCCGCCGACGACCTTGTCGACGAACTCGATGCCGCTGCCGGGCGGGAGCGGCTCCACCTCGATCTCGCAGATGGCGAACTGGCCGTGGCCGCCGGACTGTTTGACGTGCCGGCCGCGCCCGGCGGCCTTGGCGCCGAAGGTCTCGCGCAGGCTCACCTTGTGCGGGACGGGGTCGACCTGGACGCCGTAGCGGGTGCGCAGCCGCTCCAGGGCCACGTCCTGGTGGGCCTCGCCCAGGCACCACAGGACGAGCTGGTGGGTGTGCGGGTTCTGCTCCAGCCGCATGGTCGGGTCCTCGGCGACGAGCCGAGCCAGGCCCTGGGACAGCTTGTCCTCGTCGGCCTTGCTGTGGGCCTCGATCGCGAGGGGGAGCAGCGGGTCGGGCATGGTCCACGGGGTCATGAGGAGCGGGTCGTCCTTGGCGGAGAGGGTGTCGCCGGTCTCCGCGCGGGTGAGTTTGGCCACGCAGGCCAGGTCGCCGGCGATGCAGCGGGTGAGGACGCGCTGCTGTTTGCCGAAGGGGGAGGAGAGGGAGCCGATCCGCTCGTCGAGTTCGTGAAGGGCGCGGCCCTCCTGACCGCGGTCGGCGAGCCCGTGCCCGCTGACATGGACGGTCTCCTCGGCCTTCAGGGTGCCGGAGAAGACGCGGACGAGGGAGACACGGCCCACGTAGGGGTCGGAGGAGGTCTTGACGACCTCGGCCACCAGGGAGCCGGCGGGATCGCAGGTGACGTCCGGGCGGGCGGAGCCGTCGGGGCGGGTGACGGGGACGGCGGCGCGCTCCAGGGGGGTGGGGAAGCCGCCGGTGACCAGTTCGAGGAGTTCCACGGTGCCCAGGCCCTGGCGGGCGCCGTCGGTGGCGGGGGCGGCCATCAGGACGGGGTGGAAGGTGCCGCGCGCGACCGCCCGCTCCAGGTCGTCGACGAGGGTCTTCAGGTCGATCTCCTCGCCGCCCAGGTAGCGGTCCATGAGGGACTCGTCCTCGCTCTCGGCGATGATCCCCTCGATGAGTCGGGCGCGGGCGTCGGTGATGAGGGACAGCTCGGCGGCATCCGGGTCGCGCTCCACGCGCTCGCCGGACGCGTACTCGTAGACGCGCCGGGAGAGCAGACCGAGCAGGCCGGTGACGGGGGCGTGCCCGTCGGGGCCGGGCGGGCCGTGCAGGGGGAGGTAGAGGGGGATGACCGCGTCCGGGTCGTCGGCGCCGAAGATCTCGCCGCAGACGGTGGTCATCTGTGTGTAGTCGGAGCGGGCGGCCTCCAGGTGGGTCACGACGATGGCCCGGGGCATGCCGACGGCCTCGCACTCGTCCCAGACCATGCGGGTGGCGCCGTCGATGCCGTCCGAGGCCGAGACGACGAAAAGGGCCGCGTCCGCCGCGCGCAGACCGGCCCTGAGTTCCCCGACGAAGTCGGCGTATCCGGGGGTGTCCAAGATGTTGATCTTGATTCCGTCCCATTCGACGGGGACGAGGGACAGCTGGACGGAGCGCTGCCGGCGATGCTCCATCTCGTCGTAGTCGGAGACGGTGGCGCCGTCCTCGACCCGGCCGGCCCGGTTGACCGCTCCCGCGGTCAGGGCGAGTGCTTCGACCAGTGTGGTCTTGCCGGATCCGCTGTGGCCGACCAGCACGACATTCCGGATGGAAGAGGGGCGGTCGGCCGTCAGTGCCCTGCCGGCGGCTCCGGCTTGGTGTGATGTGGCTCCCATGATGCTCATGCCTCCCGGTGGTGACGGTGAGGAGGATCGGGTGATGTGGGGATCGAGGTGTCCGGATCGGTGTCCCGGCCGCCTCCACGGAGGAGGAATGCGGGATTCTTCGAGCTTTGCACTGGTGTCACATCCCGTCCATACGTCGTACCGGGGAGGTACCCGCAGGCGTACCCCAGGGCCCACCGGAGCCGGTCCACGGCGTGAACTACGTCTTACGTGGCACGAACCGGTGGGTGCGCGGCGTCCGCGCGGTGGCGTGCCGGCTACGATGGGCCAGCCGGTGGCCGTGGTGGCCGTGCGGCCCAGCGACCCTCCGGGAAGGCCATGCTGAACAAGTACGCGCGTGCATTCTTCACGCGTGTTCTCACGCCATTCGCCGCTTTTCTGCTCCGGCGGGGGGTGAGCCCGGACGCGGTCACCCTGATCGGCACGGCCGGAGTGGTGGCCGGAGCGCTGTGGTTCTTCCCTCGCGGCGAGTTCTTCTGGGGCACCATCACGATCACCCTCTTCGTCTTCTCCGACCTGGTGGACGGGAACATGGCCCGCCAGGCCGGAGTCTCCAGCCGGTGGGGAGCCTTCCTCGACTCCACCCTCGACCGGGTCGCCGACGCGGCGATCTTCGGCGGCCTCGCCCTCTGGTACGCGGGCAACGGCAACGACAACGCACTGTGTGCCGTGTCGATCTTCTGCCTGGCCAGCGGCCAGGTGGTCTCGTACACCAAGGCGCGCGGCGAGTCGATCGGGCTGCCCGTGGCCGTCAACGGACTCATCGAGCGGGCCGAGCGTCTGGTGATCTCGCTGGTCGCGGCCGGCCTGTCCGGTCTGCAGACCTTCGGCGTGCCGTCCTGGATCGGCGTGTTGCTGCCGATCGCCCTGTGGATCGTGGCGGTGGGCTCGCTCGTCACCCTGATCCAGCGGGTCGTCACCGTACGTCGCGAATCGGCCGAGGCCGACGCGGCGGCGGCCGCCGCCGAGGGCGGCGCGGCCTGATGGGTGCCTTGCAGGACAAGCTGGTCGACTCGCTGTACGGACTCGGATGGGCCGGGGTCAAGAAGCTGCCCGAGCCGGCCGCCGTGGCCCTGGGCCGGCGGATCGCCGACTTCGCGTGGAAGCGGCGCGGCAAGAGCGTGCTGCGGCTGGAGTCGAACCTGGCGCGGGTGGTGCCCGACGCCGGTCCCGAGCGGCTGCGCGAGCTGTCGCAGGCGGGCATGCGCTCGTACATGCGGTACTGGATGGAGTCCTTCCGGCTGCCGACCATGGACCCGAAACGGTTCAGCACGGACGTCGAGTTCACGGACGAACACCTGCTGCGCGAGGCCCTCGACTCCGGACGCGGCGTGATCGTGGCCCTGCCGCACCTCGCCAACTGGGACCTCGCCGGAGCCTGGGCCATCGGCCACATGAACGCGCCGTTCACCACCGTCGCCGAGCGGCTCAAGCCCGAGACCCTCTACGACCGCTTCGTGGCCTACCGCGAGAGCCTGGGCATGGAGGTCCTCCCGCACAGCGGCGGCGCCGCCTTCGGCACCCTCGCCCGGCGGCTGCGCTCCGGCGGCCTGGTCTGCCTGGTCGCGGACCGGGACCTGTCGGCCTCCGGGGTCGAGGTGGACTTCTTCGGCGCCACGGCGCGCATGCCGGCCGGACCGGCGCTGCTGGCCCAGCAGACCGGCGCGGTGCTGCTCCCGGCCACCCTGCACTACGGCGACACGCCGAAGATGTACGGCCGGATCCACCCCGAGGTGGAGGTGCCGAAGACCGGGACCCGGACCGGGAAGACCACCGTCATGACCCAGGCGGTGGCGGACGCCTTCGCGTCGGGCATCGCCGAGCACCCGGAGGACTGGCACATGCTGCAGCGGCTGTGGCTGGACGACCTGGAGGAGCGCCCGTAGTGAAGATCGGCATCGTGTGCCCGTACTCGTGGGACGTGCCGGGTGGCGTCCAGTTCCACATCCGGGATCTGGCGGAGCACCTGATCCGCCTCGGTCACGAGGTGTCGGTGCTCGCCCCGGCGGACGACGACACCCCGCTGCCGCCCTACGTGGTCTCGGCCGGGCGGGCGGTGCCGGTCCCGTACAACGGCTCGGTGGCCCGCCTCAACTTCGGGTTCCTCTCCGCCGCCCGGGTGCGGCGCTGGCTCCACGACGGCACCTTCGACGTGATCCACATCCACGAGCCGGCCTCGCCCTCGCTGGGGCTGCTGTCCTGCTGGGCGGCGCAGGGGCCGATCGTGGCGACCTTCCACACCTCGAACCCCCGGTCCCGGGCGATGATCGCGGCGTACCCGATCCTGCAGCCGGCCCTGGAGAAGATCAACGCCCGCATCGCGGTGAGCGAGTACGCCCGGCGCACGCTCGTGGAACACCTGGGCGGCGACGCGGTCGTCATCCCCAACGGCGTCGACGTGGACTTCTTCGCCAAGGCCGAGCCCAACCCGGACTGGTCGGGGCAGACCCTGGGCTTCATCGGCCGGATCGACGAGCCCCGCAAGGGCCTGCCCGTGCTGATGGCGGCCTTCCCGAAGATCGTGGAGGCCTGCCCGGACGTACGGCTGCTCGTCGCGGGCCGCGGCGACGAGGAGGAGGCGGTCGCCTCCCTGCCCGCGGACCTGCGCAAGCGGGTCGAATTCCTCGGCATGGTCTCCGACGAGGACAAGGCGCGGCTGCTGCGCAGCGTGGACGTGTACGTGGCCCCGAACACCGGTGGCGAGAGCTTCGGCATCATCCTGGTCGAGGCCCTCTCGGCGGGCGCGGCCGTGCTCGCCTCCGACCTGGACGCCTTCGCGCAGGTCCTGGACCAGGGCGGGGCGGGTGACCTCTTCGCCAACGAGAACGCCGACGCCCTGGCGACGGCGGCGATCACCCTGCTGCGCGACCCGGAGCGCCGGGCCGAACTCAGCGCCCGCGGCTCGGCGCACGTCCGCCGCTTCGACTGGTCCACGGTCGGCGCGGACATCCTGGCCGTCTACGAAACGGTGACGGACGGCGCGGCGGCGGTGGCCACGGACGAACGCGTCCCGCTCCGCACCCGCCTCGGCTTCTCGAAGGACGCCTCGTCCTCCTGACCCGACCGTCGCTCCGTCGGGCCGGCCGGGGATCGCGACGTCGGCCGTCACCCGACGGAGACGGTCCGGTCGGGCCGGCCGCCGGGGGCGAGCGTCACCTCGTGGGCCGCGCCCCCCGAGGTGGTCATGCGGATGCGGTCGGGAGCCGCCTCCGTCCTCTCCTCCCTGCTGGTGCCGCCGAACACCGTGGAGGCGAAGGTCCCGATCAGCAACAGCGGGACGCCGTAGATGAGCAGCGTGGTGAGCAGGGGTGCGGTGCCGATCGGCCCGGCCCGATCGGCATGACCCCGCGACGAGCGCACGGCCGGGGCGGCACCAGGCCCGATGGGGGTCCGGGGGGCCCGGAGCGGTAGGGTCGCGCAGCGTGATCGAAACCCTTGTCTGGATCGCCCTGGCTCTCGGAGTCATCGGGGTCTACCTCAGCTGGACCGCCGGCCGGCTCGACCGGCTGCACTCGCGGATGGACGCCGCGCGGGCCGCGCTCGACGCCCAGCTCGTGCGACGGGCCTCCGTCGTGTTGGAGGTGGCCACCTCCGGGGTGCTCGACCCCGCCTCCTCCCTGGTGCTGTACGAGGCCGCGCACGCCGCCCGGCAGGCCGAGGAGGACCACCGCGAGGTGGCGGAGAGCGAGCTCAGCCAGGCACTGCGGGCGGTCTTCGCCGATGCCGACCAGGTCGACGTGCTCAAGGCGGCCCCCGGCGGGGCGGAGGCCACGGAGGAGCTGGCGGCGGCCGTCCGTCGGGTGCCGATGGCGCGGCGCTTCCTCAACGACTCGGTACGGGCCGCCCGCGCGCTGCGCAGGCATCGCAAGGTCCGCTGGTTCAGACTGGCGGGGCACGCGCCCTTCCCGCTCGCCTTCGAAATGGACGACGAGCCGCCGGTGGATCTTGCGGATCGGCCGGTCTAGGGGCTTCCAAGGGCCGCGAGGGACAAATCAAGGAGCCACAGGCTCCACATTGGCCCTTGTAGTGGACTGATCCCTTGGGGTTTCCTCAGCCGAGTAGTACGAGCAGTACCCCGTCTTCCTTTCGAGCTCCCTTCGAGTGAGGTCAATCCGTGAGCACGCTTCCCACCTCCCCCCAGTCCGCCGAGTCGGCGATCGGCACCTCGCGCGTCAAGCGCGGCATGGCCGAGCAGCTGAAGGGCGGCGTGATCATGGACGTGGTCAACGCCGAGCAGGCGAAGATCGCCGAGGACGCCGGCGCCGTGGCCGTCATGGCCCTGGAGCGGGTCCCGGCCGACATCCGCAAGGACGGCGGCGTCGCGCGCATGTCGGACCCCAACATGATCGAAGAGATCATCGAGGCCGTCTCGATCCCGGTCATGGCCAAGTCCCGCATCGGCCACTTCGTCGAGGCCCAGGTCCTGCAGTCCCTCGGCGTCGACTACATCGACGAGTCCGAGGTCCTGACCCCGGCCGACGAGGTCAACCACTCCGACAAGTGGGCGTTCACCACCCCCTTCGTCTGCGGCGCCACCAACCTGGGTGAGGCCCTGCGCCGTATCGCCGAGGGCGCGGCCATGATCCGCTCGAAGGGCGAGGCCGGCACCGGCAACGTGGTCGAGGCCGTCCGCCACCTGCGTCAGATCAAGAACGAGATCGCCCGCCTGCGCGGCTACGACAACAACGAGCTGTTCGCCGCCGCCAAGGAGCTGCGCGCCCCGTACGAGCTCGTCAAGGAGGTCGCCGAGCTCGGCAAGCTCCCGGTCGTGCTGTTCTCCGCCGGTGGCGTCGCCACCCCGGCCGACGCCGCGCTCATGCGCCAGCTCGGTGCCGAGGGCGTCTTCGTCGGCTCCGGCATCTTCAAGTCGGGCGACCCGGCCAAGCGCGCCGCCGCCATCGTGAAGGCCACCACCTTCTACGACGACCCGAAGATCATCGCGGACGCCTCCCGCAACCTGGGCGAGGCCATGGTCGGCATCAACTGCGACACCCTCCCCGAGTCCGAGCGCTACGCCAACCGCGGCTGGTAATCGGTCATGACGAACACCCCCGTGATCGGTGTCCTGGCTCTCCAGGGCGACGTACGGGAACACCTGATCGCCCTGGCCGCGGCGGACGCCGTGGCCAGGCCGATCCGGCGTCCCGAGGAGCTCGCCGAGGTCGACGCCCTGGTGATCCCCGGCGGCGAGTCCACCACCATGTCGAAGCTCGCCGTGCTGTTCGGCATGCTGGAGCCGCTGCGCGAGCGCGTGGCCGCCGGCATGCCCGTGTACGGCACCTGCGCCGGCATGATCATGCTGGCGGACAAGCTCCTGGACGGCCGTGAGGACCAGGAGACCCTGGGCGGCATCGACATGATCGTCCGCCGCAACGCCTTCGGCCGCCAGAACGAGTCCTTCGAGGCGAAGATCGACTTCGCGGGCATAGCGGGCGGCCCGGTCGAGGGCGTCTTCATCCGTGCCCCCTGGGTCGAGTCCGTCGGCGCCGCCGCCGAGGTGCTCGCCACGTACGACGGCCACACCGTCGCCGTGCGCCAAGGCAATGTCCTCGCCACCTCGTTCCACCCCGAGCTGACCGGAGACGACCGCGTTCACGCGTACTTCGTCGACATGGTGCGCGCCGGGCTGTAACGGCGTCCCGGTAGGATCTGAGGCGAACATTGTTGGTGACGCGAAGGAGACAGGCAGATGTCCGGCCACTCTAAATGGGCTACGACGAAGCACAAGAAGGCCGTGGTTGACGCCAAGCGCGGCAAGCTCTTCGCGAAGCTGATCAAGAACATCGAGGTCGCGGCCCGTATGGGCGGTGCCGACATCGATGGCAACCCGACGCTCTTCGACGCCATCCAGAAGGCCAAGAAGAGCTCGGTCCCGAACAAGAACATCGACTCCGCGGTCAAGCGCGGCGGCGGTCTCGAGGCCGGCGGCGCCGACTACGAGACGATCATGTACGAAGGCTACGGCCCGAACGGCGTCGCGGTGCTCATCGAGTGCCTCACCGACAACCGCAACCGCGCCGCGTCCGACGTGCGGGTCGCCATGACCCGCAACGGCGGTTCGATGGCCGACCCGGGCTCGGTCTCGTACCTGTTCAACCGCAAGGGTGTCGTCCTGCTGCCCAAGGGCGAGCTCTCCGAGGACGACGTCCTGGAGACGGTGCTCGACGCGGGCGCCGAAGAGGTCAACGACCTCGGCGAGAGCTTCGAGATCATCAGCGAGGCCACCGACATGGTCGCGGTCCGCACCGCGCTCCAGAGCGCCGGTATCGACTACGACTCGGCCGACTCCAACTTCCTGCCGACCATGCAGGTCGAGCTGGACGAAGAGGGCGCGCGCAAGATCTTCAAGCTGATCGACGCGCTGGAGGACAGCGACGACGTGCAGAACGTCTTCGCCAACTTCGACGTCTCGGACGAGGTCATGGAGAAGGTCGACGCCTGACCGGCGTCCACCGCTCACAGCATCGGGCAGCGGGCCGACGGGGACACACCCCGGCGGCCCGCTGCTTTGTCAGTGCCACCCGATAACCTGCGAAGCTGCACGTACAGGAGAGCGAAGAAGGGGGCACGGGTGCGGGTACTGGGCGTTGACCCGGGGCTGACGCGATGTGGTGTCGGCGTCGTCGAGGGGGTGGCCGGCCGCCCCCTGACCATGATCGGCGTGGGGGTCGTACGGACGCCCGCGGACGCCGAGTTGGGCCTGCGGCTCGTCGCCATCGAGCAGGGCATCGAGGAATGGCTCGACACGCACCGGCCCGAAGTCGTCGCCGTGGAGCGCGTGTTCAGCCAGCACAACGTCAGCACCGTGATGGGCACCGCCCAGGCGAGCGCCGTCGCGATGCTGTGCGCGGCCCGTCGCGGGATACCGGTCGCCCTGCACACCCCCAGCGAGGTCAAGGCCGCCGTCACCGGCAGCGGCCGCGCCGACAAGGCCCAGGTCGGCGCGATGGTCACCCGGTTGCTCAGGCTGGACGCGCCGCCCAAGCCGGCGGACGCCGCCGACGCCCTCGCCCTGGCCATCTGTCACATCTGGCGGGCCCCCGCCCAGAACCGCCTCCAGCAGGCGGTCGCCCTGCACGCCTCGAAAGGCCGTACCCGATGATCGCCTTCGTCAGCGGCCCCGTCGCCGCACTCGCCCCCACCCTTGCCGTGATCGAGGTCGGGGGAGTGGGCATGGCCGTGCAGTGCACGCCCACCACCATCTCCGGCCTGCGGATGGGGGAGACGGCCCGGCTGGCCACCTCCCTCGTCGTACGCGAGGACTCGCTGACCCTGTACGGCTTCGCCGACGACGACGAGCGGCAGGTCTTCGAGATCCTGCAGACCGCCAGCGGGGTCGGGCCACGGCTCGCCCAGGCGATGCTCGGCGTGCACAGCCCCGACGCGCTGCGGCTGGCCGTCTCCACCGGCGACGAGAAGGCCCTCGTGGCGGTGCCGGGCATCGGCAAGAAGGGCGCCCAGAAACTACTCCTCGAACTGAAGGGCAAGCTGGGAGCCCCGCTGGGCAGCAGCGGCCTCGTGGGCGCCCAGCGGGCCGCGGCCTCCGGGCCCGCCCCCTGGACCGAACAGCTCTCCGCCGCCCTGATCGGCCTCGGCTACGCCCCGCGCGACGCGGAGGACGCGGTCGCGGCCGTCACCCCGCAGGCCGAGGCCGCCATCGCCGCCGGTGGCGCCGCCCCCGTCCCGCAGCTCCTGCGGGCGGCCCTCCAGTCCCTGAACCGGGCCCGCTGACCCGATCGAGCCCCGCCGGCGTCCGGGGCGCGGGTCCGGGCGGAGCCCGGTAGCGCGCCCGGAGGGGCCGAAGAAACGCACCACCACCGAGAAGGCAGACTGACAGCGTGAACTGGGAAGACGAGAGCGACGACCGGATCGTGGCGGCCGCCGCCGACGGCGAGGACACCGCCGTCGAGGCGGCGCTGCGACCGAAGGACCTCGGGGAGTTCGTCGGCCAGGAGAAGGTCCGCCAGCAGCTGGACCTCGTCCTCAAGGCGGCCCGGCAGCGCGGAGCCACCGCCGACCACGTCCTGCTCTCCGGCGCGCCCGGCCTCGGCAAGACCACCCTGTCCATGATCATCGCGGCCGAGATGGGCGCGCCCATCCGCATCACCTCCGGCCCCGCCATCCAGCACGCCGGCGACCTCGCCGCGATCCTCTCCTCCCTCCAGGAGGGCGAGGTCCTCTTCCTCGACGAGATCCACCGCATGTCCCGGCCCGCCGAGGAGATGCTCTACATGGCCATGGAGGACTTCCGCGTCGACGTGATCGTCGGCAAGGGCCCCGGAGCCACCGCGATCCCGCTGGAGCTGCCGCCCTTCACCCTGGTCGGCGCCACCACCCGAGCCGGACTGCTGCCCCCGCCCCTGCGGGACCGCTTCGGTTTCACCGGGCACATGGAGTTCTACGCCCCCGAGGAGCTGGAGCGCGTCATCCACCGCTCCGCCCGCCTTCTCGACGTGGAGATCGACACCGCGGGCGCCGCCGAGATCGCCGGACGCTCCCGCGGCACCCCGCGCATCGCCAACCGCCTGCTGCGCCGGGTCCGCGACTACGCCCAGGTCCGGGCGGACGGTGTGATCAACCGCGAGGTGGCCGGTACCGCCCTCCAGGTGTACGAGGTGGACGGGCGCGGCCTCGACCGACTGGATCGCGCCGTTCTCGAAGCACTGCTCAAGCTGTTCGGCGGCGGGCCCGTGGGCCTGTCCACCCTCGCCGTGGCCGTCGGCGAGGAGCGGGAGACCGTGGAGGAGGTCGCCGAGCCGTTCCTGGTCCGCGAGGGGCTGCTCGCGCGCACGCCCCGGGGAAGGGTGGCGACGCCCGCCGCATGGGCCCACCTGGGACTCGTACCGCCGCAGCACGGCGGGAGTGGATCAAGCGGACAACAGGGCTTGTTCGGGGCCTGACGGCGCGGAGGTTCGCCCCCTCAGGAACTGCGGTGCCATGCTGGGCGTTGTTCCATCGGTGCGGACTCGCCTAGACTCCGCCGATGCCGACCCTTCGGGTCGGTGTGCCCACCCCCGTAGAAAAGGCCGCCGCGCGCGTGCGGTCGTGCGAAGGATCTCCGTCCCGTGAATCTCGTGACACTCCTCCCGTTCATCGTGCTCATCGGGGCGATGTTCCTGATGACCCGCTCCGCGAAGAAGAAGCAGCAGGCAGCCGCGCAGATGCGCGACCACATGACGCCCGGCACCGGGGTCCGCACCATCGGCGGCATGTACGCCACGGTGAAGGAGATCGGTGACGACACGGTCACTCTCGAGCTGGCCCCCGGCGTCCACGCGATCTTCGCGAAGAACTCCATCGGTGCCGTTCTGGAGGACGCGGAGTACAACCGCATCGTCCACGGCATCGACGACGACGAGGCGACCGACACGCCGGTCGTCCCGGACGACGCCTCTTCCCTGACCGAGGCCCCGAAGACGGACCTCACCAAGGACGAGGACGAGGCTCCCAAGCTCGACCTGGGCAAGAAGGACGAGGACGCGCCCAAGGGCGACGACGAGCCCAAGGACGGAAAGTCCGACGGCGAGGCCGGCGCGAAGTAACGCTCGGCGGGGGACCGTGGAGGCGCCCGACCGGCGACCCGCACGGTCCCCGTCTGTGACACTTCTGCGGGGGGCAGGGGTCCCCACCACACATTTCGTGGCCGTCCCCGCGCTGACCCGGCGCGGGACGGTTGGACAGGGAGAAACGACAAGGTGGCAGCACCGAAGAAGGGCCGGCGGCCCACGGGGGCTCAGGGGAGGCCGGGGCGCGCCCTGGCGATCATCCTGATCGCGATGGTGGCGCTCACCGCTGGGATGTTCCTCTCCAAGCAGACGACTCCCAGGCTGGGCATCGACCTCGCCGGCGGCACGAGCATCACGCTCAAGGCCAAGAGCGAGCCCGGCAAAGAGAGCGCCATCAACGAGACCAACATGAACACGGCGGTCGGCATCATCGACCGCCGCGTCAACGGTCTCGGCGTGTCCGAGGCGGAGGTCCAGACCCAGGGTCGCGACCACATCATCGTGAACATCCCCAAGGGGACGAACGAGCAGCAGGCGCGCGAGCAGGTCGGTACCACCGCCCAGCTGTACTTCCGCCCGGTCATCGCCTTCGCGGACGGCTCCCCGGCCGCTCCCGAGGGCACCCCGAGCCCGAGCCCCTCCGCGAGCGGCTCCACGGCTCCCAAGGCCGGGGACGGCAAGACCAGCCCCTCCGCCACCCCGTCGTCCAGCGCCACTTCCCAGGGCCGCGCGCTCAGTGAGGCCCTCAAGGCCCCGGCCGCCCCCACTCCCTCGCCCTCGGCGAGCGAGTCGAAGAAGGCAGACGACACCAAGGCTCCGTCGCCCTCCGCCTCCGCTCCGGCGACCGGTGACGAGGCCGCCGCCGCGGCCCTCCAGGCCAAGTTCGCGGCTCTGGACTGCAACGACCCGGCGCAGCGCGCCGCCGCCGGCCAGGGCGCCAAGCCCGAGGAGCCGATGATCGCCTGTGGTCAGCGCGGCGACGCCTGGGGCAAGTGGGTCCTCGGCCCGGCCCAGGTCAACGGTCAGGACGTGAAGGAAGCCAAGGGGCAGATCGACCCCCAGCGCGGCCAGTGGATCGTCACCATGCAGTTCACCGACAAGGGCGCCGACAAGTTCGCCAAGATCACCGGTGAGCTGGCCACCAAGCAGATGCCGCAGAACCAGTTCGCGATCGTGCTCGACGGCAAGGTCATCTCCGACCCGTCCGTGAGCCAGGCGCTGACCGGTGGCAACGCCGAGATCTCGGGCGGCTTCACCCAGCAGTCCGCGCAGGACCTGGGCAACATGCTTTCCTACGGCGCCCTGCCGCTCTCCTTCTCCGAGGACAGCGTCACCACCGTCACGGCCGCGCTCGGCGGCGAGCAGCTGAAGGCCGGCCTGATCGCCGGTGCCATCGGCCTCGCCCTCGTGGTGATCTACCTGCTCATGTACTACCGGGGCCTGGCGTTCATCGCCATCATCAGCCTCCTGGTGTCCGCGATCCTGACCTACACGATCATGTCGCTGCTCGGAAAGGGCATCGGCTTCGCGCTGAACCTGCCCGCCGTCTGCGGCGCGATCGTGGCGATCGGTATCACGGCGGACTCGTTCATCGTGTACTTCGAACGCATCCGGGACGAGATCCGTGAGGGCCGCACCCTGCGTCCGGCCGTCGAGCGCGCCTGGCCGCGCGCCCGTCGCACGATCCTGGTCTCCGACTTCGTGTCGTTCCTCGCCGCGGCGGTGCTGTTCATCGTCACGGTGGGCAAGGTGCAGGGCTTCGCCTTCACACTGGGACTTACCACCCTGCTCGACGTGGTCGTGGTGTTCCTCTTCACCAAGCCCGTCATGACCCTGGTGGCGCGGACGAACTTCTTCGCCGGCGGTCACCCGTGGTCCGGGCTGGACCCGAAGCGGCTGGGCGCCAAGCCTCCGCTGCGCCGGTCCCGCCGCACCGGTTCCGCCCCCGCCCCCGTCGACGCAAAGGAGGCGTGAGAGATGTCGAAGCTGGGAGATCTCGGCGCCAAGCTGTACCGCGGTGAGGTCGGCTACGACTTCGTCGGCAAGCGCTTTCTCTGGTACGGCGTTTCCATCCTGATCACCATCACGGCGATCGTCGCCCTGGCCGTCCAGGGCCTCAACATGGGCATCGAGTTCAAGGGCGGTGCCGTCTTCACCACCCCGAAGACGACCGTCTCCGTCGCCGCGGCCACGGAGGCCGCGGAGAAGGTCTCGGGCCACGACGCGATCGTCCAGGAGCTCGGCACCGGCGGACTGCGCATCCAGATCTCGGGTGTGGACACCGGCGCCGCCACCGACATCAAGCAGAAGCTCGCCACCGACCTCAAGGTCGACCAGGCCGCCATCAACGCCGACCTGGTCGGCCCCAGCTGGGGCGAGCAGATCGCGAACAAGGCCTGGACCGGCCTCGGGATCTTCATGGTCCTCGTGGTGATCTACCTGGCCATCGCCTTCGAGTGGCGCATGGCGGTCGCGGCGCTGATCGCGCTGATCCACGACCTCACCATCACCGTCGGCGTGTACGCGCTCGTCGGCTTCGAGGTCACCCCGGGTACGGTCATCGGTCTGCTGACGATCCTCGGTTACTCCCTCTACGACACCGTCGTCGTCTTCGACGGTCTGAAGGAGGGCTCGAAGGACATCACGAAGCAGACCCGCTGGACGTACAGCGAGATCGCCAACCGCAGCATCAACGGCACCCTGGTCCGCTCGATCAACACCACGGTCGTGGCGCTGCTCCCGGTCGCCGCCCTGCTGTTCATCGGTGGCGGTTTCCTGGGCGCGGGCATGCTCAACGACATCTCGCTGTCGCTGTTCGTCGGCCTCGCGGCCGGTGCGTACTCCTCGATCTTCATCGCGACCCCGCTGGTCGTCGACCTCAAGGAGCGCGAGCCGGCGATGAAGGCGCTCAAGAAGCGGGTGCTCGCCAAGCGGGCGGCCGCTGCGGCCAAGGGCGAGTCACCGGACGAGGGCTACGACGCCGAGGACGAGCCGCAGGTCGTGGCGCAGGGCCGGTCGGGACGGCGACGTTGACCGCGCCGCTGTCCGAGGACGTCCGGGCCCTGTTGCTCGGCCGGATCAAGGACGTACCGGACTACCCGAAGCCGGGCGTGATGTTCAAGGACATCACCCCGCTGCTGGCGGACCCCAAGGCGTTCGCCGCACTGACGGACACGCTGGTGGAGCTGGCCGGGCTGTACGGCGCGACGAAGATCGTCGGGCTGGAGGCGCGGGGGTTCATCCTCGCGGCTCCGGTCGCCGTGCAGGCCGGGATCGGCTTCGTGCCGGTGCGCAAGGCCGGGAAGCTGCCGGGTGCGACGCTGGCGCAGTCGTACGAGCTGGAGTACGGCACCGCGGAGATCGAGGTCCACGCGGAGGACCTGTCGGCCGGTGACCGGGTCATGGTCATCGACGACGTGCTGGCCACCGGTGGTACCGCGGAGGCCTCGCTCTCGCTGATCCGGCGGGCCGGGGCGCAGGTCGCGGGCGTGGCGGTCCTGATGGAGCTGTCGTTCCTGCCGGGGCGGGCCAAGCTGGCCGATTCCCTGGCGGGGGCTCCGCTGGACGCGCTGATCGTGGTCTGACCCTGTTGTGCCGAAGCGGCGGGTATCCGGGACACCCCGGGTGCCCGCCGCTTGCGCTTCCGGGTGCGGGCCGGTCGCCCGGGGCGGAGCCCCAGGAGCGGACCCGCACCGAAACGGTCTCGGAGAAGCCTCGCGGAACGAGGGACGCGAACCCTCGCTACCATGGGTTGTCCGGACCGGACTCGGGCACCGGATCCACCCCCGAACTCCGTCCGGGGGGACCCCCGTGAGGAGCGCTCTTGCCAGACGAGGTCCAGCCAATCTCCGCCGCGCAGCCCGACCCGCAGGCCGAGCAGGCCACGGCGGCCCCCGCCACGCCCCCGCCGGCGCCGCCGGTCAAGCCCGCGCCGACGAAGTCCGCCGGGTCCTCGAACCGCGTGCGCGCCCGTCTCGCCCGGCTCGGCGTACAGCGCTCGAACCCGTACAACCCGGTTCTGGAGCCGCTGCTCCGTATAGTCCGCAGCAACGACCCGAAGATCGAGACGTCGACGCTGCGCCAGCTGGAGCAGGCCTACCAGGTGGCCGAGCGCTGGCACCGCGGCCAGAAGCGCAAGAGCGGCGACCCGTACATCACCCACCCGCTCGCGGTGACCACCATCCTCGCCGAGCTCGGCATGGACCCGGCCACCCTCATGGCCGGTCTGCTGCACGACACGGTCGAGGACACCGAGTACGGCCTCGAAGACCTGCGCCGCGACTTCGGCGACGCCGTGGCCCTGCTCGTCGACGGCGTCACCAAGCTGGACCGGGTGAAGTTCGGCGAGGCCGCGCAGGCGGAGACCGTCCGCAAGATGGTCGTGGCGATGGCCAAGGACCCGCGCGTCCTGGTCATCAAGCTCGCCGACCGGCTGCACAACATGCGCACCATGCGCTACCTCAAGCGGGAGAAGCAGGAGAAGAAGGCCCGCGAGACCCTTGAGATCTATGCCCCGCTGGCGCACCGGCTGGGCATGAACACGATCAAGTGGGAGCTCGAAGACCTCTCCTTCGCGATCCTCTACCCGAAGATGTACGACGAGATCGTGCGCCTGGTCGCCGAGCGCGCGCCCAAGCGCGACGAGTACCTCGCCGTCGTCACCGACGAGGTGCAGGTCGACCTCAGAGCCGCCCGCATCAAGGCCACCGTCACGGGCCGCCCGAAGCACTACTACAGCGTCTACCAGAAGATGATCGTCCGCGGCCGTGACTTCGCGGAGATCTACGACCTGGTGGGCATTCGCGTCCTCGTCGACACCGTCCGGGACTGCTACGCGGCCCTGGGCACCGTGCACGCGCGATGGAACCCGGTCCCCGGCCGGTTCAAGGACTACATCGCGATGCCCAAGTTCAACATGTACCAGTCGCTCCACACGACGGTCATCGGGCCCAGCGGCAAGCCCGTCGAACTGCAGATTCGCACCTTCGACATGCACCGCCGCGCCGAGTACGGCATCGCCGCGCACTGGAAGTACAAGCAGCAGACCGTCGCCGGCACCTCCAAGGTCCGCACCGACGTCCCGCAGGCCGCCAAGGGCAGCGCCGGCCAGGACACGGTCAACGACATGGCCTGGCTGCGCCAGCTGCTGGACTGGCAGAAGGAGACCGAGGACCCGGGCGAGTTCCTCGACTCGCTGCGCTTCGACCTCTCCCGCAACGAGGTCTTCGTCTTCACCCCCAAGGGCGACGTCATCGCGCTGCCCGCCGGAGCCACCCCCGTGGACTTCGCGTACGCCGTTCACACCGAGGTCGGCCACCGGACGATAGGGGCCAGGGTCAACGGCCGGCTCGTCCCGCTGGAGTCCACGCTCGACAACGGCGACCTGGTCGAGGTCTTCACCTCCAAGGCCGAGGGCGCGGGCCCGTCCCGCGACTGGCTCGGCTTCGTCAAATCCCCGCGGGCCCGCAACAAGATCCGCGCCTGGTTCTCCAAGGAGCGCCGCGACGAGGCCATCGAGCACGGCAAGGACGCCATCGCGCGGGCCATGCGCAAGCAGAACCTGCCCATCCAGCGCATCCTGACCGGCGACTCGCTCGTCACCCTCGCGCACGAGATGCGCTACCCCGACATCTCCTCCCTCTACGCGGCGATCGGCGAGGGCCACGTGGCCGCGCAGGGCGTCGTGCAGAAGCTGGTGGCGGCCCTCGGCGGCGAGGAAGCGGCCAACGAGGACATCGAGGAATCGATCCCGCCGGCGCGCGGCCGCAAGCGGCGCAGCAACGCCGACCCGGGTGTCGTCGTCAAGGGCGTCGACGACGTGTGGGTCAAGCTGGCCCGCTGCTGCACCCCGGTGCCGGGCGACCCGATCGTCGGCTTCGTCACGCGCGGCAGTGGCGTATCGGTTCACCGCGCGGACTGCGTCAACGTGGACTCCCTCTCCCAGGAGCCCGAGCGGATGCTGGAGGTCGAGTGGGCGCCCACCCAGTCCTCCGTCTTCCTGGTCGCCATCCAGGTCGAGGCGCTGGACCGGTCCCGGCTGCTGTCGGACGTCACGCGGGTCCTGTCGGACCAGCACGTCAACATCCTCTCGGCGGCCGTCCAGACCTCCCGTGACCGGGTGGCCACCTCCCGGTTCACCTTCGAGATGGGCGACCCCAAGCACCTGGGTCACGTCCTGAAGGCCGTCCGGGGCGTCGAGGGCGTCTACGACGTCTACCGCGTCACCTCGGCCCGCAGGCCGTAGCGGACAGCGCGAGGGCCCCGGTACGGATCTCCGTACCGGGGCCCTCGTCGTGCGCGGGCGGCCCGAATCAGCCGCCGAACTCCTCCAGGCCCTTCAGTGCCTGGTCCAGCAGGGCCTGGCGGCCCTCCAGCTCGCGCGAGAGCTTGTCGGCCTTGGCGTTGTTGCCCGCCGCACGCGCCGCGTCGATCTGCTCACGCAGCTTGTCGACCGCCGCCTGGAGCTGACCCGTCAGACCGGCCGCGCGGGCCCGTGCCTCCGGGTTCGTACGACGCCACTCGCCCTCCTCGGCCTCCTGGATCGCCCGCTCGACCGAGTGCATCCGGCCCTCGACCTTGGGCCGGGCGTCCCGCGGCACGTGGCCGATGGCCTCCCAGCGCTCGTTCAGGGAGCGGAACGCGGCACGGGCCGCCTTCAGGTCCGTGATCGGGACGAGCTTCTCGGCCTCGTCGGCCAGCTCCTCCTTGAGCTTCAGGTTCTCGATCTGCTCGGCGTCACGCTCGGCGAAGACCTCGCTGCGGGCCGCGAAGAACACGTCCTGCGCACCGCGGAAGCGGTTCCACAGGTCGTCCTCGGCCTCGCGCTGCGCCCGGCCCGCCGCCTTCCAGTCCGCCATCAGCTCGCGGTAGCGGGCGGCCGTCGGACCCCAGTCGGTCGACTTCGACAGCGACTCGGCCTCCGCGACCAGCTTCTCCTTGACCTTGCGGGCATCCTCGCGCTGCGCGTCCAGCGAGGCGAAGTGCGCCTTGCGGCGCTTGGAGAAGGCGGAACGGGCGTGGGAGAACCGGTGCCACAGCTCGTCGTCCGACTTGCGGTCGAGACGCGGCAGCCCCTTCCAGATGTCCACCAGGGCGCGCAGCCGCTCACCGGCACTGCGCCACTGGTCGCTCTGTGCCAGCTGCTCGGCCTCGACGACCAGCGCGTCCTTGGCCGCACGGGCCTCGTCCGTCTGCTTGGCCTTCGCCACCTTGCGTTCCTCGCGGCGCGACTCGACGGTCGTGACCAGCTTGTCCAGCCGCACCCGCAGGGCGTCCAGGTCACCCACGGCGTGGTGCTCGTCGACCTGCGTGCGCAGGTGGTCGATCGCCGTCTGGGCGTCCTTGGCGGACAGATCAGTGGTCCGCACCCGCTTTTCGAGGAGGCCGATCTCGACCACCAGGCCCTCGTACTTGCGCTCGAAATAGGCCAGGGCCTCCTCAGGGGTGCCGGCCTGCCACGATCCGACGACCTGCTCGCCCTCGGAAGTACGCACGTACACGGTGCCCGTCTCGTCGACTCGGCCCCACGGGTCGCTGCTCACAGCGCCTCCTCCACCTGATGCCTTGCGAGGGGTTCACCCCCTGGGCATCGTCCACAGTTTCCTGGGGCGGGCAGCGCCCGCCCTGCACAACGCCAACATAGGCGACCGCCGGGCCGGCTGTCCGCATCCCGCACGACGGAATATCGGCGTACGGGCGGCGGACCGGCCGGGCCCGGGGTCGGCGCATCACGTCAGTTCTGGGTGACGGTGCCCTTCTCGATCTTCACCTCGGTCTTGGGCGCGCCGTCCTGGCCGCCGTCGACCGTACCGGCCTTCGCGATCTCTTCCAGGACCTTCATACCGGCCGCGTCGATCTTGCCGAACGGCGTGTACGTCGGCGTCAGCGGGCTGTCCTTGTAGACCAGGAAGAACTGGCTGCCGCCCGAGCCGGGCTGACCCGTGTTCGCCATGGCCACCGTGCCGGCCGGGTAGACGACCTGGCCCTGCTCGTTGGCCTTGCCCAGCGAGTCGAGGTTCTCGTCCGGGATGTTGTAGCCCGGGCCGCCGCGGCCGGTGCCCTCGGGGTCACCGCACTGGAGTACGAAGATGCCGCCGGACGTCAGTCGGTGGCACTTGGTGTTGTCGAAGTAGCCCTTGTCGGCGAGCGACTTGAAGGAGTTCACGGTCTGCGGGGTCTTCGCCGCGTCCATCGCGAAGTTGATGTCACCCGCGCTCGTCTTCAGCGCGAAGGTGTACTTCGCCTTCTGGTCGATCGCCATCTCCGGCGAGGGGGACTGCTTGGGCGCCGGCTCGCTCGCCGAGGCCGACGGGCTCGCGGACGGGTCCGCCGCCGAGTCCTTCTTGTCCTTGTCGAAGACCCCGCCGACGATCAGGCCCACCAGCGTCGCGATCACCACGGCCACCGCCGCACCGATCACGGCCGCCCGTTGGCGCGACTTCCGCCGGGCCTCGACCCGGCGCTTCTGCTGCCGCTCGTACTTCTCCTTGGCGAGCTGTCGCCGTCGCTGATCGCTCGTGACCACCGGGTCGTCTCCTTGTACGTGTCTGCTACTGCTGTCCGGGCTGGGATAGGCCGTACCGTATATGGGTTCGCTGTGTAATGAGCGGCGCCGGTAGGCTCTGAGCAGCAGCATTCCTGTCTGCAGCCTCCCGCCGGACGACGATTGAGGACGAACGTGCTGATTGCCGGGTTCCCCGCAGGCGCTTGGGGCACCAATTGCTACGTGGTCGCCCCCGCCGCCGGTGAGGAGTGCGTCATCATCGACCCGGGCCATCAGGCCGCCCAGGGTGTCGAGGAGACGCTGAGGAAGCATCGGCTCAAGCCCGTCGCGGTCGTCCTGACCCACGGCCACATCGATCATGTGGCCTCGGTGGTCCCGGTGTGCGGAGCACACGACGTACCGGCCTGGATCCACCCCGAGGACCGCTACATGATGAGCGACCCGGAGAAGGCCCTCGGCCGCTCCATCGGGATGCCGCTCATGGGCGAGCTGACCGTGGGGGAGCCGGACGACGTCCGCGAGCTGTCCGACGGCGCCACCCTGAAATTGGCCGGAATGGAATTCTCCGTGGCGCACGCGCCGGGGCATACCAAGGGGTCGGTGACCTTCCGGATGCCCGAGCTGACCGACATCCCGCCGGTCTTCTTCTCGGGCGATCTGCTCT
The DNA here is from genome assembly GCF_041432505.1 of Streptomyces virginiae. Classification (GTDB taxonomy): domain Bacteria; phylum Actinomycetota; class Actinomycetes; order Streptomycetales; family Streptomycetaceae; genus Streptomyces; species Streptomyces virginiae_A. Next base: position 1,986,251 of record NZ_CP107871.1, on the reverse strand, counting down.
TCGCCGGCTCCATCGGACGCACCGACCTGCCCGGCGGCTCCCACGCCGAGATTCTCGAATCGCTGGGCCGCGTGTGCCTGCCGCTCGACGACTCGACCGTGGTGCTGTCCGGCCACGGTCCCCAGACCACCATCGGCCGCGAGCGCGCGACCAACCCCTACCTGCGGGAAGTCGCCGCCGGGCTCGGAGACGGCACCGCCGCTCCACGACGAGGAATGTGACGAAAGTTTCGTGAGCACTTTCAAGGCCCCCAAGGGCACGTACGACCTGATCCCGCCGTACTCGGCCAAGTACCTGGCGGTCCGCGACGCCATCTCCGCCCCGCTGCGCAAGGCCGGGTACGGCTACATCGAGACGCCGGGCTTTGAAGACGTGAACCTCTTCGCCCGCGGTGTCGGCGAGTCCACCGACATCGTCACCAAGGAGATGTTCACCCTCACCACCAAGGGTGGCACCAACCTCGCCCTGCGCCCCGAAGGCACCGCCTCCGTGTTGCGCGCCGCCCTGGAGGCCAGCCTGCACAAGCAGGGCAACCTCCCGGCCAAGCTCTGGTACTCCGGCTCGTACTACCGCTACGAGCGTCCGCAGAAGGGCCGCTACCGCCACTTCTCGCAGGTCGGCGCCGAGGCCATCGGCTCCGAGGACCCGGCGCTCGACGCCGAGCTGATCATCCTGGCCGACGAGGCCTACCGCACCCTCGGCCTGTCGAACTTCCGCATCCTGCTGAACTCGCTCGGCGACAAGGAGTGCCGCCCCGTCTACCGCGAGGCGCTGCAGACCTTCCTGGGCGGTCTCGACCTCGACGAGGAGACCGTCCGCCGGGCCGAGATCAACCCGCTGCGCGTCCTCGACGACAAGCGGCCCGAGGTGCAGAAGCAGCTGGTCGGCGCGCCGGTGCTGCGCGACTACCTGTGCGACGCGTGCAAGGCGTACCACGAGGAGGTGCGGGCGCTGATCACGGCCGCCGGCGTCGTCTTCGAGGACGACGAGAAGCTGGTGCGCGGGCTGGACTACTACACCCGGACCACCTTCGAGTTCGTCCACGACGGTCTCGGCGCGCAGTCCGCGGTGGGCGGCGGCGGCCGCTACGACGGCCTGTCCGAGATGATCGGCGGACCGGCCCTGCCGTCGGTGGGCTGGGCGCTCGGCGTGGACCGCACCGTCCTGGCCCTGGAGGCCGAGGGCATCGAGCTGGACATCCCGGCGACGACGACGGTCTTCGCGGTGGCGCTCGGCGAGGCCAAGCCGGCCGTGTTCGGGCTGGTGACCCAGCTGCGCAAGGCCGGTGTCGCGGCGGACATGTCGTACGGCGGCAAGGGCCTCAAGGGCGCCATGAAGGACGCCAACCGCAGCGGTGCGCGCTTCGCGATCGTGGCGGGCGAGCGGGACCTCGCCGAGGGCGTCGTCCAGCTGAAGGACATGGAGTCCGGCGAGCAGTCGCCCGTCCCCGTCGCCGAGCTGGTCGACACGGTCCGCGCCCGCCTCGCCTGACGGCAACCGGCCACGACGGCACCGCGGTACGCACGACGGGGGCCGGGGATCTTTCCCCGGCCCCCGTCCGTTCACAGGCTCGTACGGCACAATGGCCCGTGCTTGATCACCTGGCAGATGTGGAGCGGGCGGTATGACGACACGAGGCGCGGACGCGGACACCGCCCGGGGCAGGACCGTCGGAGGAAGCCGGGCCCTGGCCCTGCTGCTGGTGATCACCGGAGCCGCGGGTCTGCTCGCCGCCTGGGTGATCACGATCGACAAGTTCAAGCTGCTGGAGGACCCGACCTTCAAGCCGGCCTGCAGCCTGAACCCGATCGTCTCCTGCGGCAACATCATGACGAGCGACCAGGCGTCGGCCTTCGGCTTCCCGAACCCGATGCTCGGACTCGTCGCCTACGGGATCGTGATCTGCGTCGGCATGAGCATGCTCGCCGGGGCCTCGTTCCGCCCCTGGTACTGGCTCACCTTCAACGCCGGTACCCTCTTCGGCGTCGTCTTCTGCACCTGGCTCATGTACCAGTCGCTGTACAACATCAACTCGCTCTGCCTGTGGTGCTGCCTGGCCTGGGTCGCCACCATCTTCATGTTCTGGTACGTCACCGCGCACAACGTCGCCGAAGGCCTGCTGCCCGCCCCGGGCTGGCTCAAGTCCTTCCTCGACGAGTTCACCTGGGTCCTGCCCGTCCTGCACGTCGGGATCATCGGAATGCTGATCCTGACCCGCTGGTGGGACTTCTGGACCTCCTGAGCGCGGGCGGCCCTGTCGGTGGGCTCGCATAGGCTTCCTGTGTGGAACCAGACCTGTTCACCGCCGCTGCCGAAGACCGCCAGGAGAAGGACCCCGCGAGTTCCCCGCTCGCCGTCCGGATGCGCCCGCGCACCCTGGACGAGGTCGTCGGCCAGCAGCACCTGCTGAAGCCCGGATCACCGCTGCGGCGGCTGGTCGGGGAAGGAGCCGGCGGTCCGGCCGGCGCCTCCTCGGTGATCCTCTGGGGTCCGCCCGGCATCGGGAAGACCACCCTGGCCTACGTGGTCAGCCAGGCCACGCAGAAGCGTTTCGTGGAACTGTCCGCCATCACCGCGGGCGTCAAAGAGGTACGGGCCGTCATCGAGGGCGCCAAGCGCGCGGCCGGCGGCTACGGCAAGGAGACCGTCCTCTTCCTCGACGAGATCCACCGCTTCAGCAAGGCCCAGCAGGACTCGCTCCTCCCCGCCGTCGAGAACCGCTGGGTGACGCTGATCGCGGCCACCACCGAGAACCCGTACTTCTCGATCATCTCCCCGTTGCTGTCGCGCTCGCTGCTGCTGACGCTGGAACCGCTGACGGACGAGGATCTGAGCGCCCTGATGCGGCGCGCGCTCACCGAGGAGCGGGGCCTGGGCGGGGCCGTCACCCTCCCGGAGGACGCCGAGGCGCACCTGCTGCGGATCGCCGGCGGCGACGCCCGGCGGGCCCTGACCGCGCTGGAGGCGGGCGCCGGGTCGGCCATCGCCAAGGGCGAGGACGAGATCTCCCTGCAGACGTTGGAGGAGGCGGTCGACCGGGCGGCCGTCCGGTACGACAAGGACGGCGACCAGCACTACGACGTGGCCAGCGCGCTGATCAAGTCGATCCGAGGCTCGGACGTGGACGCCGCCCTGCACTACCTGGCCCGGATGATCGAGGCCGGTGAGGACCCCCGGTTCATCGCCCGTCGCCTGATGATCTCCGCGAGCGAGGACATCGGCCTGGCGGACCCGACGGCCCTGCCGATCGCGGTGGCCGCGGCCCAGGCGGTGGCGATGATCGGCTTCCCGGAGGCGGCGCTGACCCTCTCGCACGCCACGATCGCGCTGGCGCTGGCCCCGAAGTCGAACACCGCCACGACCGCGATCGGCGCGGCGCTGGCCGACGTACGGGCAGGCCTCGCCGGCTCCGTCCCGACGCACCTGCGGGACGGCCACTACAAGGGCGCGGCCAAGCTGGGCCACGCGCAGGGGTACGTGTACCCGCACGACGTGCCGGGCGCGATCGCCGCGCAGCAGTACGCGCCGGACGAGATCCAGGGCAAGCGGTACTACGAGCCGACCCGGTACGGCGCCGAGGCCCGCTACGCGGACGTGGTGGAGAAGGTCCGCGAACGGCTGCGCGGAGGCACCTCGTAACGGTGGCCTACGCTGCCCGGGTGACCACGCACCTCCCCACCTGCGCGTGCTGCGGCGACGCGCTCGCCGACGAGAACCGCATCGACTTCGGCTGCAACCTGCCCGACGCCGCCCTCGGCCTGCCCGAGGAACGCGTCCACCGGCTCGGCGTGCGCGCCCTGCTCCGGGTGGACGGGGTCGGCTGCTTCATCCGCTGCCTGTTGTCCGTCCGGCTGACGCACGGCACGGAGCTGGTCCTCGGCGCCTGGGTGCAGGTGGACGAGGACACCCTGCGCCGCGCCCACGAGCTGTGGGAGCGGCCCGGCTACGCGGAACTCTCCGTCCGGGGCACCTTCGCCAACCGGATCCAGCCCTGGGGCGACGACCTCCTCGGCGCCGAGGTCACCGCGAAGGTCGCCGACGCCGAGGAACTGCCCTGCGTCGTCGACATCCACGACACGGCCGCCGCCCACGTCCTGACCCGGACCTGGGACCGCGACCACGTCCTCAGCCGCTTCCCGTTCCCGCTGCCCGTGGACGTCCGCACCGACCTCGGAGACCACTGGTCGGTCCTGCGGACCTCCGGGCTCACCGCGTCCTTCGCGGACGGCACGGACCATTTCACTGCCCCGGACCGCAGCGCCGCCGTCAACCTGGCGACCGACGACGTGACGGGCCGCGCCCCCGCGGACTTCCTCACCGCCCTGATGTCGGGCGCCCCCGACACCCGACCGGCCCAGCGGGTGCGCGAGCCGCTGGGGGAGGGCGTGCGATACGCGTTCTGGCTGACTCCGCAGGATCACGGCCGGCCGCGCCACGAGTTCTACGGCATGGCCGTCACCGACGGGACCGCCGCCGGACTCTTCTGCACCTACGAGGACCCCGCCGACCTGGAGTGGGCCCAGCGGATCTGGCGCTCCCTCGACCGCGAGGTCGATACCCCGTAGCCCCGGCGTGGCCCTGCCGGGGTCCCCGGCGGCGGACCCTAGGCTCCGGGCATGGCAACGTCTCGGCCGTTCGCCCTCGCCCTCGTGCTCGCCCTCGTCGGGCCCGCGATGGCCGGATGCCACCACGACGACACCGCGTCCGACCGGGCCGGCGCGGTCGCCCTGGTCGGGCGGGTGCCGTTGGTCGGCGCCGGATTCCCGCCCGACGCGGCGGCCGCCAAGGCGCAGCTGGCCCGGCTGAAGGTCGAGCCGGGCCGCAACTGGGAGACGTACAAGCGCGAGAACTTCGGCAAGTACTGGTCCGACGAGACCGACGCCGTCGGCGGGCGCAACGGCTGCGACACCCGCGACGACGTGCTGCGCAGGGACCTCGACGATCTCCGCGAAGGGGACCGGAACCCGTGCGTCGTGCTCTCCGGCACGCTCCACGACCCGTACACCGGCAAGGTGCTGCCCTACACCTACCGGCGCGCCACACAGATCCAGACCGACCACGTGGTCGCGCTCGGCGCCGCCTGGCGGGGCGGCGCGTACGCGTGGACCCCGCAGCGCAGGCTGGAGTACGCCAACGACCTCGACGTACTGCTCGCCGTGGACAAGCGGACCAACTACGACAAGGGCAGCCGGACGGCCGACAAGTGGCGGCCGCCGCGGCGTGCGTACCGGTGCGAGTACGCGCGCCGCTACACCGGCATCAAGGCCAGGTACGGCCTGTCCGTGACGGCGCCGGAGAAGCTCGCCCTCCAGGACATGCTGGCGACCTGCCCCGCGTGAGGCCGTACGACGGCCGCACGCTCTAGTACGAGGCGGCCGAGAACAGGGAGTGCATCGCCCGGCGCAGGCCGCAGATGTCCGCGACCGGCTCCGGGAAGTCGAAGCGGGCGTCGAAGGAGCCGGCCGGGCCGCCGGTGAAGCGGACGCGCAGGCCCAGGCGGTCCAGGGAGAGGGGGACGGCGCTCATCCCGCGGGCCTCGCGGGCGCCGAGCAGGCCGCCCAGTTCGCCGAGCCGGTCGCCGTGGGCGGAGTGCAGGTGCTGCAGGAGCTCCGACTCGTGCGCGACCATCGGGTCCGGTTCGGCCGCGGCCAGGTCCTCCGGGTCCACGTGCTCGGCGCCCCACAGGTCGTCCACGGAGATCTCGCCGACCTCCAGGCGCAGCATCATCCACGCCGGGCGCCCGGCGTGCGGGGGATCGAGGGACTCCCGCATGCCCAGCAGCTCACCCACGGGTTGTCGCTCCGCGAGCAGCGCGGCGCAGGCGGCGCGGTCGTCCCCGCGCACCGGCGTCAGCCACCCGGCGAGCCAGGCGCGGCCTCGGATACGATGGGCCACGGACACCGGCGCCACATCCGTGATCTCGATCACGGCGGTGAGGTCGTCGTCCTGGGCGTGAGCGGCTGCCCTGGCAGCCGCGGATTCCCCTGACACAAGGAGAATCACGTCCCCGTCCGGGGTGACGGTCCGTGCGACCGGCAGCCCTGTCCCGAACTCCTCGGCCTCGTGACTGTCACGAGCACCGATCAGCGTGAGGGATACTGAGGCGTTGGACTCTACGAGGGTTCGTACGCGTTCGGCTCCGGTGAGCTGCCGAACGCCTTCCCTGGGACGCGGCTGACCTTGCTTATCGTCGGCGCAAGCGGATTCTGTTTCGTCTGAATCCGAACTGCGCTGCGCACTGGGCAGGGGGATCCCATGTGGTCGAGACATTACGTCCTCCTCGCTAAGGTAAGCCTCACCTAACTTACATGGAGGTAGGTTCCCCGTGAACCAGAAGCGACCCAAGGTCAAGAAGTCGCGTGCCCTCGGCATTGCGCTGACCCCGAAGGCCGTCAAGTACTTCGAGGCCCGCCCCTACCCGCCGGGCGAGCACGGCCGTGGCCGCAAGCAGAACTCGGACTACAAGGTTCGTCTGCTCGAGAAGCAGCGTCTGCGCGCTCAGTACGACATCTCTGAGCGTCAGATGGCCCGCGCGTACGACCGCGCCAAGAAGGCCGAAGGTAAGACGGGCGAGGCGCTTGTCGTCGAGCTCGAGCGTCGCCTCGACGCCCTGGTCCTGCGTTCGGGCATCGCCCGGACCATCTACCAGGCTCGCCAGATGGTCGTTCACGGCCACATCGAGGTCAACGGTGACAAGGTCGACAAGCCGTCGTTCCGTGTCCGCCCGGACGACGTCATCACCGTGCGCGAGCGCAGCCGCGAGAAGGTTCCGTTCCAGGTTGCCCGTGAGGGTGGCTACGCAGGCGAGGGCGAGACCCCGCGCTACCTGCAGGTCAACCTGAAGGCCCTGGCCTTCCGCCTGGACCGCGACCCGAACCGCAAGGAAATCCCGGTCATCTGCGACGAGCAGCTCGTCGTCGAGTACTACGCCCGCTGACGCAGGCTCGGTCTCACCGATCGGTCGGCCCGCCGTCCCCTCCATGGGGCGGCGGGTTTTCCGTTTTCCCGAAGGGGCCGACCGTGGTCCTACGGCTGGTCCGCCGCCGCGCGGCCGGACCGCACCCTGGAGCCGCGCAGCCGACCCGCCTGCCGGGGCACCCCGCCGGCGCCGCGCCGCTCCTCGGGGCTGCTCAGCGCCCGCCCGACCAGCGCCTCACGGTTCAGCGCCCGCCCCTCGGCCTCGTACGCCGCGTAGCGCTCGGCGCCCAGCAGCTCGCCCGCCTGCTCCCGGCACATCAGACGCGGGGCGTTGAAGTACCCCGAGCCGAACAGCTGCAGCCCCACCCCGCCCCACATCGGCTCCGCCGCGCCCTGGAGCACCGCCGCCTCGGCGGCGTCCCCCTCCGCGACCGTGACCAGCGCGAGCAGCTCCAGCGCGAGCACCAGGCCGACCAGGTCGTGGAAGACGTGGTTGATCGCCACACACTCGGTCAGCAGTCGCCGTGACTCCTGCGTGCGCCCCGCGTCCAGGGCCGCGTACGCGAGGACGTACAGCGCGTACGCCTTCGTCCAGCGTTCCCCGCGCTCCTCGCAGATCTCCCGGACCTCCCCGCACAGCGCGAGCGCGCCCGGCAGGTCACCGAGGAAGGCCAGCGCCATCCCCAGCTCCACCTGGCACATCAGCACGTTGCTGTTCAGCTCGCCGGCCGCCCGGTACTGCTCCAGCGCCGTGCCCAGCAGCTCCTTGGCCCGCGCCATGTCGTCCGAGACCAACGCCAAGCAGCCCATCCGGTGCACCGCGTAGGCCGCGGCCACCGGGTTCCCGCTCTGCGCCGCGCCGTCCCGGCACTCGTACAGGGCGCTCATCGAGGCCGCCGCGTCCCCCTGCAGCGCCGCGACATAGCCCAGCACCCACAGGGCCTTCAGCCGCGAGGTCTCGTACTCCACCGCCCGGTCCACCGGCTCCAGGGTCCGCTCCAGCCAGTGCCGCCCCTCGGTCAGCCGCCCGCAGCCCGCCCAGTAGAACCACAGCGTCCCCGCCAGGTACTGCCCCAGATGCGTCTCGTCCGGCTCGTCCAGGCAGCACTCCAGGGCGAGCCGCACGTTCGGCAGCTCCACCTCCACCAGCGCGGCCACCTCCTGCTGACGCGGGCTGAACCAGTCCAGCTCGCACCACGTCACCAGGCCCAGGTACCAGTCCCGATGGCGCCGCCGCAGCCGTCCCGCGTCGCCGAGCGACTCCAGCCACCCCGCCCCGTACACCCGTACGGTCTCCAGCATGCGGAACCGCACCCCGGCGGGCGTCTCCTCGCGGATCAGCAGGGACTGGGCCAGGAGCTCCCCGACCAGGTCCAGCACGTCCTCCACCGGCACATCCGGACCCGCGCACACGTATTCGACGGCGTCGAGGTCGAACTGCCCGGCGAACACCGACAACCGCGCCCACAGCAACCGCTCCGCCGGCGTGCACAGCTCGTGGCTCCAGCCGATGGCCGTCCGCAGCGCCCGGTGCCGGGCGAGCCCACCGCGCCCCCCGCCCGTGAGCAGCGCGAAGCGGTCCTCCAGCCGGGCCAGCACCTGCTCGGGGGACAACGTCCGCAGTCGGCCCGCCGCCAGCTCCAGTGCCAGCGGGATCCCGTCCAGGCGGGCGCACAGCTCGACCAGCGCCGCCCGGTTCTCCGCGGTCACCGCGAACGCCGGGTCGGCCGCGGTCGCCCGCTCCACCAGCAGGGCCAGCGCCTCCTCGGGGGGCGGCGGGGCCAGCGGGAAGGTCGACTCCCCGTCCAGGGCCAGCGGGCGCCGGCCCGCCGCGAGGACATGAAGGCCCGGGCACCGGCGCAGCAGCTCGCGTACCAGGTCGGCGCACTCGTCGACCAGCTGCTCGAAGCCGTCCAGGACCAGCAGCATCCGCTTCCCGGCCAGGTGCTCGGTCAGGACGGTCCGCGGCGGCCGGGTGGTGTGGTCGGTCAGCTGGAGCGCCTCGGCGAGGGCCAGCTCCAGCAGCGCGGGATCCCGTACGGTGGCCAGCTCGGCCAGCCGCACCCCGTCGCCGTAGCGTTCCTGCGCTTCCTCCGCGGCGACCCGGGCCGCCGCCAGTACGAGCCGGGATTTGCCCACCCCGCCCACGCCGGTCACCGTCACGAGCCGCGAGGACTCCAGGAGCCGCCCCACCTGGGCGAGTTCGCCACCCCGCCCGATGAACCGGCCGAGCTCCGAGGGAAGATTGCCCCCGGCGGTACTTCGAAGGGGTCTCTGTCGCATGGGACACGGAGGGTACTGGTCCGGATGCGCTGCGTTCAAGGCGGGCCCGGTCCTCCCGGATTTCCGGTACGGCCGAGGATCTCCGGCGCGATAGGGTCGGAGGGCGAATAGTCCTGCGGTTCAGGTACAGACAGAGAGCGGTGTGACGTGTCCGGTGTAGAGGTGGCCGGGATCATCGTGGCCGTCTTCTGGGCCATCCTGATCTCCTTCCTCGCCGTGGCCCTGGTGAGACTGGCCCAGGTGCTCAAGGCGACCACCAAGCTGGTGGCCGACGTGACCGACCAGGCCGTCCCCCTGCTCGCCGACGCCTCCACCACCGTCCGCTCCGCGCGCACCCAGCTCGACCGGGTCGACGCCATCGCGAGCGACGTGCAGGAGGTCACCTCCAACGCCTCCGCGCTGTCCTCGACCGTGGCCACCGCCTTCGGCGGGCCGCTGGTGAAGGTCGCGGCCTTCGGCTACGGCGTCCGCAAGGCGCTGGGCAAGGGGGACCCCGCGCCGTCGGGCGGGACACCGCCGAAGGCATCCCGCCGAACCGTGATCGTCGGACGTACGGTGCCGGCCGCCCGGCGCCGCAAGCAGAAGGGCTGACACCGCCGATGTTCCGCCGAGCCTTCTGGTTCACCGCAGGCGCAGCCGCCGGCGTGTGGGCCACCACCAAGGTCAACCGTCAGCTGAAGAAGCTGACGCCGGAGAGTCTCGCCGCCCAGGCGGCCGACAAGGCCGTGGAGGCGGGACACCGCCTCAAGGACTTCGCCCTCGACGTCAAAGCGGGAATGACGCAGCGCGAGGACGAGCTGAACGACGCACTCGGGCTCCATCAGGACCCGGACCGGCTCGACAACGTCACGGCCCTTCCCGGGCCGCGGCGGCTGCGGGCCATCGAGAACACCAAGACCACATACCGCCCCAACCTTTCGTACGACCGGAATGAGGACCACTGATGGAGTCGGCCGAGATTCGCCGCCGCTGGCTGAGCTTCTTCGAGGAGCGCGGTCACGCCGTTGTCCCTTCGGCGTCGCTCATCGCGGACGACCCGACTCTGCTGCTGGTGCCCGCGGGCATGGTGCCGTTCAAGCCCTACTTCCTGGGTGAGACCAAGCCGCCGGCCCCGACGCTCACCAGCGTCCAGAAGTGCGTCCGCACGCCGGACATCGAAGAGGTGGGCAAGACCACCCGCCACGGCACGTTCTTCCAGATGTGCGGCAACTTCTCCTTCGGGGACTACTTCAAGGAAGGCGCCATCAAGTACGCCTGGGAGCTGCTCACCAGCTCCGTGGCGGACGGCGGCTACGGCCTGGAGCCCGAGAAGCTCTGGATCACCGTCTACCTCGACGACGACGAGGCCGAGCAGATCTGGCGCGAGAAGATCGGCGTCCCCGCCGAGCGCATCCAGCGTCTGGGCAAGAAGGACAACTTCTGGTCCATGGGCGTCCCCGGCCCCTGCGGCCCGTGCTCCGAGATCAACTACGACCGCGGCCCCGAGTTCGGCGTCGAGGGCGGCCCCGCCGTCAACGACGAGCGCTACGTGGAGATCTGGAACCTGGTCTTCATGCAGTACGAGCGTGGCGCCGGCGACGGGAAGGAAGACTTCCCGATCCTCGGCGACCTGCCGTCGAAGAACATCGACACGGGTCTGGGTCTCGAACGCCTCGCGATGATCCTGCAGGGCGTGCAGAACATGTACGAGACCGACACCCTGCGCGTCGTCATGGACAAGGCCACCGAGCTGACCGGCGTGCGCTACGGCGCCGCCCAGGGCACGGACGTCTCGCTGCGCGTGGTCGCCGACCACATCCGCACCTCGACCATGCTCATCGGCGACGGCGTCACCCCCGGCAACGAGGGCCGCGGCTACGTGCTGCGCCGCATCATGCGCCGCGCCATCCGCAACATGCGCCTCATGGGCGCCACCGGTCCCGTCGTCCAGGACCTGATCAACGTCGTCGTCGAGACGATGGGTCAGCAGTACCCGGAGCTCGTCACCGACCGCAAGCGCATCGAGACCGTCGCGCTCGCCGAGGAGGCCGCCTTCCTCAAGGCCATCAAGGGCGGCACCAACATCCTCGACACCGCCGTGACCGAGACCAAGGCCACCGGTGGCACGGTCCTCTCCGGGGACAAGGCGTTCCTGCTCCACGACACCTGGGGCTTCCCGATCGACCTCACCCTGGAGATGGCCGCGGAGCAGGGCCTCTCCGTGGACGAGCCCGGCTTCCGCCGCCTGATGCAGGAGCAGCGCGACCGCGCCAAGGCCGACGCCAAGGCCAAGAAGACCGGCCACGCGGACATGTCCGCCTACCGGGAGATCGCCGACGGCGCCGGCGCCACCGAGTTCACCGGCTACGCCACCACCCAGGGCGAGTCCACCATCGTCGGCCTGCTGGTCAACGGCGTCTCCGCGCCCGCCGCCTCCGAGGGCGACGAGGTCGAGGTCGTCCTCGACCGCACCCCCTTCTACGCCGAGGGCGGCGGCCAGCTCGCCGACCAGGGCCGGATCAAGCTCGACTCGGGCGCCGTCATCAACGTCCGCGACGTGCAGCAGCCGGTCCCGGGCGTCTCCGTGCACAAGGGCTCCGTCCAGGTCGGCGAGGTGACGGTGGGCGCCTCCGCGTACGCCGCCATCGACATCCACCGTCGGCGGGCCATCGCCCGCGCCCACTCGGCCACGCACCTGACCCACCAGGCGCTGCGCGACGCCCTCGGCCCGACGGCCGCCCAGGCCGGTTCCGAGAACAGCCCCGGCCGCTTCCGCTTCGACTTCGGCTCCCCGAACGCCGTCCCCGGCTCGGTCCTCACCGACGTCGAGCAGAAGATCAACGACGTGCTGTCGCGCGAACTCGACGTCACGGCCGAGATCATGAGCATCGACGAGGCGAAGAAGCAGGGCGCCATCGCCGAGTTCGGCGAGAAGTACGGCGAGCGCGTGCGCGTCGTGACCATCGGCGACTTCTCCAAGGAGCTGTGCGGCGGCACCCACGTCGGCAACACCGCCCAGCTGGGTCTGGTGAAGCTGCTCGGCGAGTCCTCCATCGGCTCCGGCGTGCGCCGCGTCGAGGCCCTCGTGGGCGTGGACGCGTACAACTTCCTCGCCAAGGAGCACACGGTCGTCGCCCAGCTGCAGGAGCTGGTCAAGGGCCGTCCGGAGGAGCTGCCGGAGAAGATCGCCTCCATGCTCGGCAAGCTGAAGGACGCCGAGAAGGAGATCGAGAAGTTCCGCGCGGAGAAGGTCCTGCAGGCCGCTGCCGGGCTCGCCCAGAACGCCCAGGACATCAAGGGCGTCGCCCTGGTCGTCGGCCAGGTGGCGGACGGCATCGGCGCCGACGACCTGCGCAAGCTGGTCCTCGACGTCCGCGGCCGCATCCCGGGCGACCGCCCGGCCGTCGTGGCCCTGTTCACCGTGGCGAACGACCGCCCGCTGACCGTGATCGCCACCAACGAGCCCGCCCGCGAGCGCGGTCTCAAGGCCGGCGACCTGGTCCGTACGGCCGCCAAGACCCTCGGTGGCGGCGGTGGCGGCAAGCCGGACGTCGCCCAGGGCGGCGGCCAGAACCCGGCCGCCGTTCCGGAGGCCATCAGCGCCGTCGAGCGCCTCGTCGTCGAGACGGTCTGACGATGACTCTGCGCCGCGGCCGCCGGCTCGCCATCGATGTCGGAGACGCCCGTATCGGGGTCGCCTCGTGCGACCCCGACGGGGTGCTGGCCACACCGGTGGAAACCGTTCCGGGCCGGGACATCCCCTTCGCCCACCGGCGGCTGCGGCAGCTCGTCGAGGAGTACGAGCCCCTCGAAGTCGTGGTCGGCCTTCCCCGCTCGCTCAGCGGGCGGGAGGGGCCGGCCGCGGTCAAGGTGCGCGCCTTCGCGAACGAACTCGCCAAGGGCATCAAGCCGGTGACGGTCCGGCTGGTGGACGAGCGGATGACCACGGTCACCGCCGCACAGGGCCTGCGGGCCTCCGGGAAGAACGCCAAGAAGGGCCGGTCGGTCATCGACCAGGCGGCCGCTGTGGTGATCCTTCAAAACGCTCTTGAGACCGAACGGGTATCAGGTAATCCGCCTGGTGAGTGCGTCGAAGTGGTTGTCTGATCGCGATACGGTAACGTTCCGCGCGATGAGACGGCATTCGAACAGCCGTCGCCCACCGTCAAAGAGGCGGAACCGGGTGCCACGGACGACGGAGTCCGTGGCCTCCGTCTCGCGGCTCTAGGGGACCGATGACTGAGTATGGCCGGGGCCGTGGCCCCGAACCCTGGCACCCTGAGGACCCCCTGTACGGGGACCAGGGGTGGACCGGGCACCAGACCCAGCAGGGCCAGGTGCCTCACGCCGGTGCCCCGCAGCAGCAGGAGTACCCACAGGAGCCGCAGTACCAGCAGCAGTACCCCCAGCAGCAGTACCAGCAGTATCCGGAGTACCAGCAGCCGCAGTATCCGCAGCAGCAGTACCCGCAGCAGGGGCAGTACCCGCAGCAGGCGCAGCAGCCCCAGCAGCAGCAGTACATGCAGGGCCAGTACCCGCAGCAGCAGTACGCCGAGCAGCCGCAGGCCTATGCCCAGCAGCAGCCGCAGCAGCCCCAGCAGCCGGTGTACGACAGCCAGGGCTGGGACACCGGCCAGGGCCAGTACACGGCGGCGGCGCAGACCGACCTGTACGCGGGCGTGGACCCCTACACCCAGCAGCCCGTGGCGGGCTACCCCGGTGAGGCCCCCGACCTCTACAGCACGGAGGACGCCTACGCGCCGCCTCAGCCCCCGGGCCGGCGGCACCTGGAGCCGGAGCCCGTCGAGGAACCGGAGGCCGCGGAGGAGCCGGAGGAGAGCCCGCTCGCGGCCGGCGGAGGCCGTGACGGAGACGACGGCGACGACGACGGTGACGGCCGTCGGGGCGGCCGCTCCAAGGGCGGTAAGCCCAAGAAGCGCAGCGGCACGGCCTGCCTGGTCGCCGCGGTCGTCATCCTCGGCGTGGTCGGCGGTGGCGGTTACTACGGCTACAACTACATCAAGGCCAGGTTCAGCTCGGCCGAGGACTTCGCGGGCGAGGGCAGCGGCGACATCGTCGACGTAGAGATCCCCAAGGGCTCGGGCCTCATGCAGATGGGCCTGATCCTCAAGAAGGCGGGCGTCGTCGCCAGTGGGCAGGCGTTCGTCGACGCCGCGTCCAAGCTCCCTCCGGGCAAGGCCATCCAGGCCGGTGTCTACCCGCTCCGGAAGAAGATGTCGGCCGCGTCCGCGGTCGAGGTGATGAGCGACCCCTCCAAGCTGAACGTCATCACGGTCAGCGAAGGCATGCGCAACTCCGCGGTGTACGCGGCGATCGACAAGAAGCTGGGTCAGCAGGAGGGCACCACCGCCGAGACCGCCAAGCGCGAGGCCAAGAACCTCGGCCTGCCGGCCTGGGCGAACAACGACCCGAAGCTCATCGACCCCCTCGAAGGCTTCCTGTACCCGGCGCGGTACGACCTCAGCAAGGACAGCACTCCCGACTCGCTGCTCAAGCAGATGGTCAAGAACGCGACCGAGAAGTACGCGGAGCTGGGCATCGAGGGCAAGGCCAAGGAACTGGGCCTGGAGAATCCGCTCCAGGTGGTCACGGTCGCCAGCCTCGTCAACGCCGAGGGCAAGAACCACGACGACTTCCGGAAGATGGCCGAGGTGGTCTACAACCGCCTCAAGAAGACCAACGACGTCACGAACCAGAAGCTCCAGTTCGACTCGACGTACAACTACGTCAAGAACCAGAGCGAGATCAACTTCAACCTGAAGGAAGCCCAGGCCTTCGACAACCCCTACAACACGCACTTCATCAAGGGACTGCCCACCGGTCCGATCAACAACCCGGGCCTGGACGCGCTGACCGCTACGCTCAACCCGGACCACGGTGGCTGGATGTTCTTCGTGTCGGTCGACGGCAACACGACGACCTTCACCAAGACCTACGAAGAGCACACGAAGCTGGCCGACGAGTTCCAGCAACGGCAGAAGCAGAAGAATGGCGGATAGCAGGACATGTCACGCATAAGGGCCGCGGTGTTGGGTTCGCCCATCGAGCACTCGCTCTCACCGGTGCTGCACCGCGCCGCTTATCAGGAGCTCGGCCTCGACGACTGGTCGTACGACCGCTTCGAGATCGACGAGGCCGCGCTCCCGGAGTTCGTGGCAGGACTCGGCCCCGAGTGGGCCGGGCTGTCCCTGACCATGCCGCTCAAGCGGGCGATCATCCCGCTGCTCGACGGCATCAGTGACACGGCCGCCTCCGTCGAGACGGTCAACACGGTCGTGTTCACCGAGGACGGACGACGCCTCGGAGACAACACCGACATCCCCGGCATCGTCGCCGCGCTCCACGAGCGCGGCGTCGAGAAGGTGCCCTCCGCCGCCATCCTCGGCGCCGGGGCCACCGCCTCCTCGGCGCTCGCCGCGCTCGCGCGGATCTGCTCCGGCGAGGTCACGGCGTACGTCCGCTCGGCGGCCCGCGCCGACGAGATGCGGCAGTGGGGCGAGCGGCTCGGCGTGCCCGTCCGCACGGCCGACTGGTCCGAGGCGGCCGCGGCCCTGTCCGCGCCGCTGGTGATCGCCACCACCCCGGCCGGTACGACCGACGCCCTGGCTGCGTCCGTACCCGCGGGGGCGGGCACCCTCTTCGACGTCCTCTACGACCCCTGGCCGACCGCGCTGGCCGCCGCCTGGGCGAAGCAGGGTGGCCAGGTCGTCGGCGGACTCGACCTCCTCGTCCACCAGGCCGTGCTCCAGGTGGAGCGGATGACCGGCCGGACCCCGGGCCCGCTCGCCGCCATGCGGACCGCCGGAGAGCGCGCGCTCACCGCCCGTTAGGCTTTCCACCTGCGTATTCACAGGGGGCGGCATGGACGGGGACAGCACGGGCCAGGTACTCGCGTCGAAGTGGGATCTCCCCTTCGTCGTCTTCACCATGGCCAGAGTGGCCTTCGGTGGCCTGCCCCTGTGGGCCAAAGCGCTCATCATCGGACTCTTCGGTTCCGTCGTCCTCTGGTACGGGATCACCTGGCAGCGCGAGCGCGGCCGGCGGTCCCGTTGACGCCTCAGGCGTCCGATAGCTGGACCGGGGCCCGATAAACCCCTCCGGACATGGGAGGATCGGGTGAGGCGGGTCCGGGCCGCGCACCCGATCGCGCCGTCGCTGTACCAGGCGCGAGCATGAGGAGCATCGTTGAGCAGGTTGCGTTGGCTGACCGCCGGGGAGTCCCACGGACCGGCACTGGTGGCGACGTTGGAGGGCCTTCCCGCCGGCGTCCCCGTCACCACCGAGCTGGTGGCCGACCACTTGGCCCGGCGCCGGCTCGGCTACGGCCGCGGTGCCCGGATGAAGTTCGAGCAGGACGAGATCACCTTCCTCGGCGGTGTCCGCCACGGGTTGTCCCAGGGTTCGCCGATCGCGGTCATGATCGGCAACACGGAGTGGCCGAAGTGGGAGACGGTGATGTCGGCCGATCCGGTCGACCCGTCGCTGCTGAAGGAGACCGGTCGTAACGCGGCGCTGACGCGTCCGCGGCCCGGTCACGCGGACCTGGCGGGCATGCAGAAGTACGGCTTCTCCGAGGCCCGGCCGATCCTGGAGCGGGCCAGCGCCCGTGAGACCGCCGCCCGTGTCGCGCTCGGCGCGGTCGCCCGGTCCTTCATCAAGGAGGTCGCCGGCATCGAGATCGTCTCGCACGTGGTGGAACTGGCCTCCGCCAAGGCCCCGTACGGCGTGTACCCGACCCCCGCCGACGTCGACAAGCTCGACGCCGACCCGGTGCGCTGCCTCGACGCGGACGCGAGCAAGGCGATGGTCGCCGAGATCGACCAGGCCCACAAGGACGGCGACACCCTCGGCGGCGTCGTCGAGGTGCTGGCCTACGGCGTCCCCGTCGGCCTCGGCTCGCACGTCCACTGGGACCGCCGCCTCGACGCCCGCCTCGCCGCCGCCCTCATGGGCATCCAGGCCATCAAGGGCGTCGAGGTCGGCGACGGCTTCGACCTCGCCCGGGTGCCCGGCTCGAAGGCGCACGACGAGATCGTCTCCACCCCCGAGGGCATCAGGCGGACCTCCGGCCGCTCCGGTGGTACCGAGGGTGGTCTGACCACCGGCGAGCTGCTGCGGGTCCGTGCCGCGATGAAGCCGATCGCGACCGTCCCGAAGGCCCTCGCGACGGTGGACGTGGCCACCGGTGAGGCGGCGGTGGCGCACCACCAGCGGTCCGACGTGTGCGCGGTGCCGGCCGCCGGCATCGTCGCCGAGGCCATGGTCGCCCTCGTGCTGGCCGACGCGGTCGTCGAGAAGTTCGGCGGTGACTCCGTCCCGGAGACCCGCCGCAACGTCCGCTCGTACCTCGACCACCTGCAGATCCGGTGACGGCCGGACCACTGGTCGTCCTCGTCGGACCCATGGGATCCGGCAAGTCCACGGTGGGAGCACTCCTCGCCGAGCGACTCGGCGTCCCCTACCGGGACACCGACGCCGACATCGTCGCGGCCCAGGGCCGGGAGATCTCCGACATCTTCGTCGACGAGGGCGAGCCGTACTTCCGTGACCTGGAGCGACAGGCGGTCGCCACCGCCGTCGCCGGGCACACCGGAGTCCTCGCCCTCGGCGGCGGCGCCGTCCTCGACGAGGGCACCCGCACCCTGCTGGCCGGGCTGCCCGTCGCCTACCTGTCGATGGACGTCGAAGAAGCCGTACGGCGCGTCGGCCTCGGCGCCGCGCGCCCGCTGCTCGCCGTCAACCCGCGCCGCCAGTGGCGCGAGCTGATGGACGCCCGGCGCCCCCTGTACACCGAAGTCGCGCGCGTCGTGGTGGCCACCGACGACCGCACCCCCGAAGAGGTCGCCCAGGCGGTCCTCGACGCTCTGGAGTTGAAGGACGTATGACAGACCAGGTGACGCGGATCCACGTCGGCGCGAGCGCCGGACACGACGCGTACGACGTGCTGGTCGGACGGCAGCTGCTCGGCGAGCTCGGCTCCCTGATCGGCACGAAGGCCCAGCGGGTCGCCGTGATCCACCCCGAGGCGCTGGCCTCGACCGGTGAGGCGCTGCGCGACGACCTGGCCGAGCAGGGCTACGAGGCGGTCGCCATCCAGGTGCCGAACGCCGAGGAGGCCAAGACGGTCGAGGTGGCCGCCTACTGCTGGAAGGCACTCGGCCAGTCCGGCTTCACCCGCACCGATGTGATCGTCGGCGTCGGCGGGGGAGCGACCACCGACCTCGCGGGCTTCGTCGCGGCCAGCTGGCTGCGCGGCGTGCGCTGGGTCGCCGTACCGACCACCGTCCTCGCGATGGTGGACGCGGCGGTCGGCGGCAAGACCGGCATCAACACCGCCGAGGGCAAGAACCTGGTGGGCGCCTTCCACCCGCCGGCCGGCGTCCTCTGCGACCTCGCCGCCCTCGACTCGCTGCCCGTCAACGACTACGTCAGCGGCCTCGCCGAGATCATCAAGGCCGGATTCATCGCCGACCCGGTGATCCTCGACCTGATCGAGGAGGACCCGGCGGCGGCCCGTACGCCCGAGGGCCCGCACACCGCCGAGCTCATCGTGCGCTCCATCCAGGTCAAGGCCGACGTGGTCTCCAGCGACCTCAAGGAGTCGGGACTCCGCGAGATCCTCAACTACGGCCACACCCTCGCGCACGCCATCGAGAAGAACGAGCGCTACAAGTGGCGGCACGGCGCGGCCGTGTCCGTCGGCATGGTCTTCGCCGCCGAACTCGGCCGGCTCGCGGGCCGGCTCGACGACGCGACGGCCGACCGGCACAAGGCGGTCCTCGCCTCGGTCGGGCTGCCCCTGACCTACCGCGGCGACCAGTGGTCCAAGCTGCTCCAGACCATGCAGGTCGACAAGAAGTCCCGCGGCAACCTGCTGCGCTTCATCGTCCTCGACGGGCTGGCCAAGCCGACCGTGCTGGAGGGTCCCGACCCGGCGCACCTCGTCGCCGCCTACGGTGAGGTGTCGGCGTGAGCCGGCGCGTCCTGGTGCTGAACGGCCCGAACCTGGGCCGGCTCGGTTCGCGCGAGCCCGATGTGTACGGGGCCACCTCGTACGCGGGTCTGGTGGAGAGCTGCCACGCGCTGGGCGAGGAGCTCGGCTTCGACGTCGAGGTCCGCGAGACCAACGACGAGGGCGAGCTGATCCGCTGGCTGCACGAGGCGGCGGACGGGAAGATCCCCGTGGTCATCAACCCGGGGGCCTTCACCCACTACTCGTACGGCATGCGGGACGCGGCCGCGCAGCGCACGGCGCCGCTGATCGAGGTGCACATCTCGAACCCGTACGCCCGCGAGGAGTTCCGCCACACCTCGGTCATCGCCGCGGTGGCGACCGGCACGGTGGCGGGCTTCGGCATCGGTTCGTACCGGCTGGCGCTGCGCGCACTGGCGGACGAGATCTCCGCCTGACACTCTGCCTGACGGCGCTGATGGACGGCCGGACCCCGGCAGTCATATAACGTTCTCGCATCAGTCGCTTGAACGAGACGGAGTGGCAGCGGATGCAGCACGGAGTGGGGAATGGGGGCGCGGGCCCGTGGCAGCCGGGACCGCGCCCGTCGGCGCCCCCGCAGCCGCCGATACCCCCGGCGCACGGCTGGCCGGGGTCACCCCCGCAGCAGTCTCCGCCTCAGCCGCACCACCAGCCCCATCAGCAGCCGTCGTATCCCTCGCAGCCGGTGCCCGCCGTGCCGGAGGCCACCGGGCACATCCCGCTGCCTCCCGCCGTGCCGGGCACCGGCGGAGCGGTCCTCGCCGTCCTGCTGATCGGCCCGGCCGGTGCCGGCAAGACCACCGTCGCCCGGCACTGGGCGGGCAGCCGGCCCGTACCGACCGCCCACGTCAGCCTGGACGACGTCCGCGAGTGGGTCTGCTCCGGCTTCGCGGACCCCCAGGCGGGTTGGAACGAGCACTCCGAGGCCCAGTACCGCCTCGCCCGCCGCACCTGCGGCTTCGCCGCCCGCAACTACCTGGCGAACGGCATCTCCTGCATCCTGGACGACGCCGTCTTCCCCGACCGGCCCGTGGTCGGGCTGGGCGGCTGGAAGCGTCACGTGGGGCCGAACCTGCTGCCGGTCGTGCTCCTGCCCGGCCTGGAGATCGTCCTGGAGCGCAACGCCGAGCGCTCCGGCAACCGTCGGCTCTCCGACGAGGAAGTCGCCCGGATCCACGGCCGGATGGCCGGCTGGTACGGCTCCGGACTGCCGATCATCGACAACTCCCACCTCGACGTCGAGGGCACCGCCCGCGCCCTCGACGAGGCCCTGGCCCGCGCCCTGTCCGCCCCCGGCGGCCGCCCCGGCCCGTAACCCCTCCCAGGGCCCGTCCGGACGCGCTCGCCGGGCCGGATCGGCGGGGCGCTCGTACGCTCGAAGACATGTCAGACGTGTACGCCGCCCGCCGGGACCTGCTTCGCGACCGATGCGCCGCCGCGGGGAACGCCGCCGCACTGATCACGCGTCCGGCGAACGTCCGCTACCTCTCCGGGGCGTCCCCGCTCGGCGCGGTGCTGCTCGTCGGCCCCACCGAGGACATGCTCTTCTGCGCCGGAGCACCCACCGGCGAGGCCGACGAGGGCCGCCTCGACGAGCACCTGACCGCCTCCGTCCTGGGCAGCCCCGGCGGGGACCCGGCCGTCGCCGCCGCCGATTTGGCCGCCGCGCTGCGGGCCGACTCGCTCGCGGTGGAGGAACACCACCTCACCGTCGGCCGCCACCGGGCCCTGCGCTCCGTCGCACCCAAACTGCGCCTCGCCGACCTCGGCACCGCCGTCGAGCAGCAGCGCCTCGTCAAGGACGAGGAGGAGATCGCCTACCTGCGCATCGCCGCGGAGATCGCCGACCAGGCCCTCGGGGAGTTGCTGGAGTCCATCCTCGTGGGGCGCACCGAGCGGCACCTGGCCCTGGAGCTGGAGCGCCGACTCGTCGACCACGGGGCGGACGGTCCGGCCTTCCCGACCTCCGTCGGCACCGGCCCGCACTCCGGCCGCTCCCGGCACCGGCCCTCCGACCGCAGGGTGGAGGAGGGCGACTTCCTCACGGTCTGCCTGGGCGCCAACTACCGTGGCTACCGCTGCGAGATCGGCCGGACCTTCGTGATCGGCACCAGCCCGGCCGACTGGCAGATCGAGCTGTACGACCTCGTCTTCACCGCCCAGCGGGCCGGGCGCGAGGCCCTGCTGCCCGGGGCCGCGTACCGGGACGTGGACCATGCCGCACGTTCCGTCCTGGACTCCGCGGGCCACTCGGAAGCCCTCGCTCCGTGGACCGGACACGGCGTGGGCCTCGAAATCGACGAGGACCCGCAGCTTGCACCTACGGCAATGGGTAAACTGGACGCTTGCGTGCCGGTCACCGTCGAACCGGGGGTTCACCTCCCGGGCCGGGGAGGTGTCCGGATCGATGACACGCTCGTCGTACGCCCCGAGGCGGACGGCGGTCCCGAGCTACTCACCATTACGACCAAGGAGCTGCTCGCGCTCTAGCCGGCTCTGCCGGGCCTGTGCGCGCACCCGTGGTCTTCCAGTGCAGGAGATTCCGCAACCGTGGCTTCCACGAACGACCTCAAGAACGGCATGGTGCTGAAGCTCGACGGGGGCCAGCTCTGGTCCGTCGTCGAGTTCCAGCACGTCAAGCCCGGCAAGGGCCCGGCCTTCGTGCGTACCAAGCTCAAGAACGTGCTCTCGGGCAAGGTCGTCGACAAGACCTTCAACGCCGGCGTCAAGGTCGAGACGGCCACCATCGACCGCCGTGACATGCAGTTCTCGTACATGGACGGCGACTACTTCGTCTTCATGGACATGACGACCTACGACCAGCTGATGGTCGACCGCAAGGCCGTCGGCGACGCCGCCAACTTCCTGATCGAGGGCTTCACCGCCTCCGTCGCCCAGCACGAGGGCGAGGTGCTCTACGTCGAGCTCCCGGCCGCGGTCGAGCTCAAGATCGAGCACACCGACCCGGGCGTCCAGGGCGACCGCTCCACCGGTGGCACCAAGCCCGCCACCCTGGAGACCGGCTACGAGATCCAGGTCCCGCTCTTCGTCACCACCGGCGAGACGGTCAAGGTCGACACCCGCACCAGCGACTACCTCGGCCGGAAGAGCAACTAACCCGTGGCTGCTCGGAGCAATGCGCGCAAGCGCGCCTTCCAGATCCTCTTCGAGGCGGACCAGCGTGACGTGCCCGTGCGCGAGGTCCTCGCCGACTGGATCCGCCACGCGCGGTCGGACGACCGGCAGCCGCCGGTCAGCGCCTTCACGATGGATCTCGTCGAGGGTTACGCCGACAAGGTGAACCGCATCGACGATTTGATCATCACCTACGCCGTGGACTGGGACCTCGACCGCATGCCGGTCGCGGACCGGAACATCCTGCGGCTCGGTGCCTACGAGCTGATCTGGGTGGACGACACCCCGGACGCCGTGGCCATCGACGAGGCCGTCCAGCTGGCCAAGGAGTTCTCGACGGACGAGTCCCCCTCGTTCGTCAACGGGCTGCTGGCCCGCTTCAAGGACCTGAAGCCGAGCCTGCGGCGCAGCGAGAGCTGACCGCACGGCCCAGTGCCTGCACCGCCCTTCCGTATGAGGGCGGGGGAGCGGGAGCCCCGGGTGCCGGCGGTCAGGGAACGAAAAAACCGGCGGGCGCCGGACCCCCGTGAGGGTCCGGCGCCCGCCGGTAAACGTTTCTGCTGGTCCGAAGCCCGGGACTCAGAGTTCCTCGTGGGCCACCGCACGCCGCGCGTCCGCGTCCAGCACGCCCCAGCTGATCAGCTGCTCGGTCAGGACCGAGGGCGACTGGTCGTAGATGACGGCCAGGGTGCGCAGGTCGTCCTGGCGGATCGACAGCACCTTGCCGTTGTAGTCGCCACGCTGGCTCTGGATCGTCGCCGCGTAACGCTGCAGCGGGCCCGCCTTCTCGGCCGGGACGCCCGCCAGGCGCTCCAGGTCGAGACGCAGCTTCGGCGGCGGCTCGGCAGCCCCGCCGGGAGTCGTACCCGGCAGCAGCTCCTGCACCGGAACCCCGTAGAAGTCCGCCAGCTCGGCAAGACGCTGGACGGTCACGGCGCGGTCCCCGCGCTCGTAGGAACCGACCACCACGGCCTTCCACCGACCCTGGGACTTCTCCTCGACACCGTGGAGGGAAAGGCCCTGCTGGGTGCGGATGGCGCGGAGCTTGGCCCCGAGCTGTTTGGCGTATTCGCTGGACATAACGCTCCCGGACGCTGTGACGCTGTGACTGGTGGACACTGCGACTACGTGACTACGGACCTCCGTGCGGCTCGGCCGCGCGGCTGGTAACTCACTGTGAGGTTACGCAGCGTTACTTGGATGCGTCAAGCCGAATGGTCTTCGTCGCACCCCTGGGGGTTCGTCCCAGGAGCCCTCTGAGAGCCCTTCCGTACCGGCCCGGTCCGAGTCACCGGCCGCTTCCTGGTACCGTGTGAGGCGTACATCAGACGTCCTTTAAGGTCCGTCCCGTGAGGCGGAGAAGGAGGTCCTTTTCATGGACACCCAGCAGAACACCGATTCCATGCGCCCCGTTCTCGAAGCGCAGGACATCGCGCGGGTCCTGACCCGCATCGCCCACGAGATCGTCGAACGCGCCAAAGGCGCCGACGACGTGGTGCTCCTCGGCATCCCCACCCGCGGTGTCCACCTCTCCCGCCGGCTGGCCGCCAAGCTCGAAGAGATCACCGGTACGAAGATCCCGGTCGGTTCCCTCGACATCACCATGTACCGCGACGACCTGCGGATGAAGCCCGCCCGCGCCATCGGTCGCACCGAGATCCCCGGCGACGACCTCGACGGCCGTCTGGTCGTCCTCGTCGACGACGTGCTCTTCTCCGGCCGCACCATCCGCGCCGCCCTCGACGCCCTCGGCGACCTCGGCCGCCCCCGCGCCGTGCAGCTCGCGGTCCTCGTCGACAGAGGCCACCGCGAACTGCCGATCCGCGCCGACTACGTCGGCAAGAACCTCCCCACGTCGCTGCGGGAGACCGTCAAGGTCCAGCTCCAGGAGGAGGACGGCCGTGACGCCGTGCTGCTCGGCCAGCGGACCGCCCAGGCAGCAGGCCAGTAGACCGTTCGAGTGACGGGCCCCGACCGGGCCCGCGCCGAGGCCTGCCCTGCCCGCTCGCACCCCTGCCCGTCAGTCCGCCTGCCCTCCCGACCTACGGAGCCATCCAGATGAAGCGTCACCTCATCTCGGCCGCCGACCTCACGCGCGACGACGCCGTCCTGATCCTCGACACCGCCGAGGAGATGGCCCGTGTCGCGGACCGGCCGATCAAGAAGCTGCCCACCCTGCGCGGCCTCACCGTCGTCAACCTCTTCTTCGAGGACTCGACCCGCACCCGGATCTCCTTCGAGGCGGCCGCCAAGCGGCTCTCGGCCGACGTCATCAACTTCTCCGCGAAGGGTTCGTCCGTTTCCAAGGGCGAATCCCTGAAGGACACCGCGCTGACCCTGGAGGCCATGGGCGCCGACGCGGTCGTCATCCGCCACCACGCCTCCGGCGCCCCCTACCGGCTCGCGACCTCCGGCTGGATCGACTCCGCCGTCGTCAACGCCGGCGACGGCACCCACGAGCACCCCACCCAGGCCCTGCTGGACGCCTTCACCATGCGCCGCCGCCTGGTCGGCCGCGACGCGGGCCTCGGCAAGGACCTCGGCGGCCGCCGGATCACCATCGTCGGCGACGTCCTGCACAGCCGAGTGGCCCGCTCCAACGTCCACCTGCTGCACACCCTCGGCGCCGAGGTCACCCTGGTGGCCCCGCCCACGCTCGTCCCGATCGGCGTCGAGGCCTGGCCCTGCGAGGTCTCGTACAACCTCGACGACGTGCTGCCGAAGTCCGATGCGGTGATGATGCTGCGTGTGCAGCGCGAACGCATGAACGCGGCCTTCTTCCCGACCGAGCGCGAGTACTCCCGCCGGTACGGGCTCGACGGCGACCGCATGGCGAAGATGCCCGAGCACGCCATCGTGATGCACCCCGGCCCGATGAACCGCGGCATGGAGATCACCGCCCAGGTCGCCGACTCCGACCGCTGCACGGCCGTCGAGCAGGTCGCCAACGGCGTCTCCACCCGCATGGCCGTCCTCTACCTGCTGCTCGGAGGCTCCGAGCCCGCCGTCACCACCACCCCCGCCGCCCCCGCCCGTACCGAGGAGAGCAAGTAACCATGAGCAAGATCCTTATCCGTGGCGCGAAGGTACTCGGCGGCGAGGCGCAGGACGTCCTGATCGACGGCGAGACCATCGCCGAGGTCGGCACCGGCCTGTCCGCCGAAGGCGCGACCGTCATCGAGGCCGAGGGCCAGGTCCTCCTCCCCGGCCTCGTCGACCTGCACACCCACCTGCGCGAGCCCGGCCGCGAGGACTCCGAGACCGTCCTCACCGGCACCCGCGCCGCCGCCTCCGGCGGCTTCACCGCCGTGTTCGCCATGGCGAACACCTTCCCGGTCGCCGACACCGCCGGCGTCGTCGAGCAGGTCTGGCGCCTGGGCAAGGAGTCCGGCTACTGCGACGTGCAGCCCATCGGCGCCGTCACCGTCGGCCTGGAGGGCAAGCAGCTCTCCGAGCTGGGCGCCATGCACGAGTCCGCCGCCCGCGTCACCGTCTTCTCCGACGACGGCAAGTGCGTGGACGACGCCGTGATCATGCGCCGCGCCCTGGAGTACGTGAAGGCCTTCGGCGGCGTCGTCGCCCAGCACGCCCAGGAGCCCCGCCTCACCGAGGGCGCCCAGATGAACGAGGGCATCGTCTCCGCGGAACTGGGTCTCGGCGGCTGGCCGGCCGTCGCCGAGGAGTCGATCATCGCCCGCGACGTCCTGCTCGCCGAGCACGTCGGCTCCCGCGTCCACATCTGCCACCTCTCCACCGCCGGCTCCGTCGAGATCGTCCGCTGGGCCAAGTCCCGCGGCATCGACGTCACCGCCGAGGTCACCCCGCACCACCTCCTCCTCACCGAGGAGCTCGTGCGCTCGTACAACGCGGTCTACAAGGTCAACCCGCCGCTGCGCACCGAGCGCGACGTGCTGGCCCTGCGCGAGGCGCTCGCCGACGGCACGATCGACATCGTCGCCACCGACCACGCCCCGCACCCGCACGAGGACAAGGACTGCGAGTGGGCCGCCGCCGCCATGGGCATGGTCGGCCTGGAGACCGCTCTCTCCGTCGTCCAGCAGACGATGGTCGAGACCGGACTGCTCGACTGGGCGGGCGTCGCCGAGCGGATGTCCTTCGCTCCGGCACGCATCGGCGGCCTGGAGAACCACGGCCGTCCCGTCTCGGCAGGTGAACCCGCGAACCTGACCTTGGTCGAGACCTCGTACCGTGGTGTCGTGGACCCCGCACACTTCGCCTCCCGCAGCCGCAACACGCCTTACGAGGGCCGTGAGCTGCCGGGGCGCGTCACTCATACCTTCCTGCGGGGCCGGGCAACGGTCGTGGACGGGAAACTGGCGTGACACCTGCAGTAATCCAACTGGCCGCCGAGGCCGCCGAACGACAGTCGGCGGAGGTGACCAGCTTCGGTGCCCGCATGGCGTGGGTGATCGGCCTGGCCGTCTTCGTCGCGTTCGTCTACTGGCTGATGCGGCAGGGCTGGAAATGGCGCGGCGCTCTGCAGAACGATCTGCCGGAGCTGCCCGCCGCACCCGACGGTCTTCCCGAGCACCGCCTGGCCCTGACCGGCCGGTATCACGGGTCCACCACCGCCGGGCAGTGGCTCGACCGGATCGTCGCCCACGGTCTGGGCCTGCGCAGCCGGGTCGAGCTCACGCTCACCGACGCGGGCCTCGACGTGGTCCGACCGGGGGCCAACGACTTCTTCGTACCGGCCGCGCAGCTGCGCGGCGCCCGCCTCGACAAGGGAATCGCGGGCAAGGTACTCACCGAGGGCGGTCTGCTCGTCGTCACCTGGGCGCACGGCGACAAGCTGATCGACTCCGGATTCCGCTCCGACCGCGCGGCCGAACACGCCGCCTGGGTCGAAGCCATCAATCTCATGAACTCATCCATCACGACGGAAGGCGCCGAACGATGACGACCTCCACCAGGGGAGCAGCCAAAGCTCCCGCCGTACTCGTCCTGGAGGACGGTCGGATCTTCCGCGGCCGCGCCTACGGCGCTGTGGGGGAGACCTTCGGCGAGGCCGTGTTCTCCACCGGAATGACCGGCTACCAGGAGACCCTCACCGACCCGTCGTACCACCGACAGGTCGTCGTGATGACCGCCCCCCACGTGGGCAACACCGGCGTCAACGACGAGGACCCCGAGTCCTCCCGCATCTGGGTCGCCGGCTACGTCGTACGCGACCCCGCCCGCGTCCCCTCGAACTGGCGCTCGCAGCGCTCGCTGGACGAGGAGCTCGTCAAGCAGGGCGTCGTCGGGATCTGCGGGATCGACACCCGCGCCCTCACCCGCCACCTGCGCGAACGCGGCGCCATGCGCGTCGGCATCTTCTCCGGCGAGGCCTGGGTCGGCGTCCGCGACGAGGCCCTGCTGGCCAAGGTCACGGCGCAGCCGCAGATGAAGGGCGCGAACCTCTCCGCCGAGGTCGCGACCAAGGAGGCGTACGTCGTCCCCGCCATCGGTGAGAAGAAGTTCACCGTGGCCGCCGTCGACCTGGGCATCAAGGGCATGACCCCGCACCGGATGGCCGAGCGCGGCATCGAGGTCCACGTCCTGCCCGCCACCGCCACCGTCGAGGACGTCTACGCGGTGAACCCCGACGGCGTGTTCTTCTCCAACGGCCCGGGCGACCCGGCCACCGCCGACGGCCCCGTCGCCGTCATGCAGGGCGTCCTGGAGCGCAAGACCCCGCTCTTCGGCATCTGCTTCGGCAACCAGATCCTCGGCCGCGCCCTCGGCTTCGGCACCTACAAGCTGAAGTACGGCCACCGCGGCATCAACCAGCCGGTCCAGGACCGCACCACCGGCAAGGTCGAGATCACCGCGCACAACCACGGCTTCGCCGTCGACGCGCCCCTCGACAAGGTCTCCGAGACCGCCTACGGCCGCGCCGAGGTCTCCCACGTCTGCCTGAACGACAACGTCGTCGAAGGCCTCCAGCTGCTCGACCAGCCGGCCTTCAGCGTCCAGTACCACCCCGAGGCGGCCGCCGGCCCGCACGACGCCGCGTACCTCTTCGACCGTTTCGTATCCCTGATGGAGGCCGAGCGTGCCTAAGCGCACCGATATCCAGTCCGTCCTGGTCATCGGCTCCGGCCCGATCGTCATCGGACAGGCCGCCGAGTTCGACTACTCCGGCACCCAGGCCTGCCGCATCCTCAAGGCCGAGGGCCTGCGGGTCATCCTGGTCAACTCCAACCCCGCGACGATCATGACCGACCCGGAGATCGCCGACGCCACGTACGTCGAGCCGATCACCCCCGAGTTCGTCGAGAAGATCATCGCCAAGGAGCGCCCCGACGCGCTCCTGCCCACCCTCGGCGGCCAGACCGCGCTCAACACCGCGATCTCCATGCACGAGCAGGGTGTGCTGGAGAAGTACGGCGTCGAGCTCATCGGCGCCAACGTCGAGGCCATCAACAAGGGCGAGGACCGCGACCTCTTCAAGGGCGTCGTCGAGGCCGTCAAGGCCAAGATCGGATACGGCGAGTCCGCCCGCTCGGTCATCTGCCACACGATGGACGACGTCATCAAGGGCGTCGACACCCTCGGCGGCTACCCCGTCGTCGTCCGCCCCTCCTTCACCATGGGCGGCGCCGGCTCCGGCTTCGCCCACGACGAGGACGAGCTGCGCCGCATCGCCGGCCAGGGCCTCACGCTCTCCCCGACCACCGAGGTGCTCCTGGAGGAGTCCATCCTCGGCTGGAAGGAGTACGAGCTGGAGCTGATGCGCGACACCAAGGACAACGTGGTCGTCGTCTGCTCCATCGAGAACTTCGACCCGATGGGCGTCCACACCGGTGACTCGATCACCGTCGCCCCGGCGATGACGCTGACCGACCGCGAGTACCAGCGGCTGCGCGACATCGGCATCGCGATCATCCGCGAGGTCGGCGTCGACACCGGCGGCTGCAACATCCAGTTCGCCATCGACCCCACCGACGGCCGCGTCATCGTCATCGAGATGAACCCGCGCGTCTCGCGCTCCTCGGCGCTCGCGTCGAAGGCCACCGGCTTCCCGATCGCCAAGATCGCCGCCAAGCTGGCCATCGGCTACACGCTCGACGAGGTCCCCAACGACATCACCGAGAAGACCCCGGCCTCCTTCGAGCCGTCCCTCGACTACGTCGTCGTCAAGGCCCCGCGCTTCGCCTTCGAGAAGTTCCCGCTGGCCGACGCCACCCTCACCACCACCATGAAGTCGGTCGGCGAGGCCATGGCCATCGGCCGCAACTTCACCGAGGCCCTCCAGAAGGCCCTGCGCTCCCTGGAGAAGAAGGGCTCGCAGTTCACCTTCGTCGGCCCCACCGGCGACAAGGACGAGCTCCTCGCCACCGCGGTCCGCCCGACCGACGGCCGCATCAACACCGTCATGCAGGCCATCCGCGCCGGCGCCACCCAGGAAGAGGTCTTCGAGTTCACGAAGATCGACCCCTGGTTCGTCGACCAGCTCTTCCTCATCAAGGAGATCGCGGACGACCTCGCCGCCGCCGAGAAGCTCCAGCCCGAGCTGCTCGCCGAGGCCAAGCGCCACGGCTTCTCCGACGCCCAGATCGCCGAGATCCGCGGCCTGCGCGAGGACGTCGTCCGCGAGGTCCGCCACGCGCTGGGGGTCCGCCCGGTCTACAAGACGGTCGACACCTGCGCCGCCGAGTTCGCCGCGAAGACCCCGTACTTCTACTCCTCGTACGACGAGGAGTCCGAGGTCGCGCCCCGCACCAAGCCCGCGGTGATCATCCTGGGCTCCGGCCCGAACCGCATCGGCCAGGGCATCGAGTTCGACTACTCCTGCGTCCACGCCTCCTTCGCCCTCAGCGACGCCGGCTACGAGACCGTGATGGTCAACTGCAACCCGGAGACCGTCTCCACCGACTACGACACCTCCGACCGCCTGTACTTCGAGCCGCTGACGCTCGAGGACGTGCTGGAGATCGTCCACGCGGAGTCGCTGGCCGGCCCCATCGCCGGTGTCGTCGTCCAGCTCGGCGGCCAGACCCCCCTCGGTCTCGCCCAGGCCCTCAAGGACAACGGCGTCCCCGTCGTCGGCACCCCGCCGGAGGCCATCCACGCCGCCGAGGACCGCGGCGCCTTCGGCCAGGTCCTCGCCGACGCCGGCCTGCCCGCCCCCAAGCACGGCACCGCCACCACCTTCGCGGGTGCGAAGGCGATCGCCGACGAGATCGGCTACCCGGTCCTCGTCCGCCCGTCCTACGTGCTCGGCGGCCGCGGCATGGAGATCGTCTACGACGAGGCCCGCCTCGAGTCGTACATCGCCGAGTCCACCGAGATCTCCCCGACCCGCCCCGTGCTGGTCGACCGCTTCCTCGACGACGCGATCGAAATCGACGTCGACGCCCTCTACGACGGCCACGAGCTCTACCTCGGCGGCGTCATGGAGCACATCGAGGAAGCCGGCATCCACTCCGGCGACTCGGCCTGCGCCCTGCCCCCGATCACCCTCGGCGGCTACGACATCAAGCGCCTGCGCGCCTCCACCGAGGCCATCGCCAAGGGCGTCGGAGTCCGCGGCCTGATCAACATCCAGTTCGCGATGGCCGGGGACATCCTCTACGTCCTGGAGGCCAACCCGCGCGCCTCCCGGACCGTCCCCTTCACCTCGAAGGCCACCGCCGTCCCGCTCGCGAAGGCCGCCGCCCGCATCTCGCTCGGCACGACCATCGCCGAGCTGCGCGCCGAGGGCCTGCTGCCGAAGACCGGCGACGGCGGCACCCTGCCGATCGACGCGCCGATCTCCGTCAAGGAGGCCGTCATGCCGTGGTCGCGCTTCCGCGACATCCACGGCCGCGGCGTGGACACCGTCCTCGGCCCGGAGATGCGCTCCACCGGCGAGGTCATGGGCATCGACGCCGTCTTCGGCACCGCCTACGCCAAGTCGCAGGCCGGCGCCTACGGCCCGCTGCCCACCAAGGGCCGCGCGTTCATCTCCGTCGCCAACCGCGACAAGCGCTCGATGATCTTCCCGGCGCGTGAGCTCGTCGCCCACGGCTTCGAGCTGATGGCGACCTCCGGCACCGCCGAGGTGCTGCGCCGCAACGGCATCAACGCCACCGTGGTGCGCAAGCTCAGCGAGGGCGAGGGCCCGAACGGCGAGAAGACCATCGTCCAGCTGATCCACGACGGCCAGGTCGACCTGATCGTCAACACCCCGTACGGCACCGGCGGCCGCCTCGACGGCTACGAGATCCGTACGGCGGCCGTGGCCCGCAGCGTCCCCTGCCTGACCACGGTCCAGGCGCTCGCCGCCGCCGTCCAGGGCATCGACGCGCTCAACCGCGGCGACGTGGGCGTCCGCTCCCTCCAGGAGCACGCGGAGCACCTGACCGCGGCCCGCGACTGACGCAGGCCCGCACAGCCGGCACGGACACGGGGAGGGGGACACCGGTTTCACGACGGGTGTCCCCCTCTTCACGAGCGCAGAGGGATTTTCCGACGATGTACAAAACCTTCTTCAACCTGGTCTTCAAGCGGATGGACCCGGAGCAGGCCCACTACCTGGCCTTCCGCTGGATCCGCCTCGCCGCCCGCACCCCCGTGCTGCGCACCTTCGTCGCGGCCGCCCTGGCCCCGCGCTACGAGGAGCTCCGCACCGAGGCCCTCGGCCTGCGCATGCACGGCCCCTTCGGCCTCGCCGCCGGCTTCGACAAGAACGCCGTCGCCATCGACGGCATGTCGATGCTCGGCTTCGACCACATCGAGATCGGCACGGTCACGGCCGAGCCGCAGCCCGGCAACCCGAAGAAGCGGCTCTTCCGCCTCGTGCCGGACCGCGCGCTGATCAACCGCATGGGCTTCAACAACGAGGGCTCGGCGGCCGTGGCGGCCCGCCTGGCGGCCCGTGAGGCCGTCTTCAGGACCGTCGTGGGCGTCAACATCGGCAAGACCAAGGTCGTGCCCGAGGAGGAGGCCGTGGGGGACTACGTCGCCTCCACCGAGCGCCTCGCCCGGCACGCCGACTACCTCGTGGTGAACGTCTCCTCGCCCAACACCCCGGGCCTGCGCAACCTCCAGGCCACCGAGTCGCTGCGGCCGCTGCTGACGGCCGTACGCGAGGCCGCAGACCGCACGGTGACCGACCGCCGGGTACCGCTGCTCGTCAAGATCGCCCCCGACCTCGCGGACGAGGACGTCGACGCGGTCGCCGACCTGGCCCTGGAGCTGGGCCTGGACGGCATCATCGCCACGAACACCACCATCGCCCGCGAGGGGCTGGGCCTGAAGTCCTCCCCGGCCCTGGTGAAGGAGACGGGCGGGCTCTCCGGCGCCCCCGTCAAGGAGCGCTCCCTGGAGGTCCTGCGCCGCCTGTACGCCCGTGTGGGGGACCGCCTGGTCCTGGTCGGGGTCGGCGGCATCGAGAACGCCGAGGACGCCTGGCAGCGGATCCTGGCCGGTGCCACGCTGATCCAGGGCTACAGCGCCTTCATCTACGAGGGCCCGTTCTACGCCCGAGCCATCCACAAGGGCCTCGCCGCGCGCCTGGCCACCAGCCCGTACGCGACGCTCGCCGAAGCGGTGGGCGCCGAGACCCGAAAGGCCTCCAAGTGACTGTGACCCCGTTCGGCACCCGCCTGCGCGCGGCGATGGACTCCCGGGGCCCGCTGTGCGTGGGCATCGACCCGCATGCCGCCCTGCTGGCCCAGTGGGGCCTCCAGGACGACATCGCGGGCCTGGAGCGGTTCTCCCGTACGGTCGTCGAGGCGCTCGCCGAGTCGGTGGCGGTCTTCAAGCCGCAGGCGGCCTTCTTCGAGCGGTTCGGCTCGAAGGGCGTGGCCGTCCTGGAGCGGGCCGTCGCGGACGCCCGGTCGGCCGGGACCCTGGTGGTCATGGACGCCAAGCGCGGTGACATCGGCTCGACCATGGCGGCGTACGCCTCGGCCTTCCTGGACCCGACCTCGACGCTGTTCTCGGACGCGCTGACGGTCTCCCCGTACCTGGGCTACGGCTCGCTGAAGCCGGCCGTGGACCTGGCCCGGGAGTCGGGCGCCGGCCTGTTCGTCCTGGCGCTGACCTCGAACCCGGAGGGCGCGGAGGTGCAGCGGGCGGTCCGCGAGGACGGTCGGACGATCGGCGCGACGATGCTGGCGCACCTGGCGGCCGAGAACGCGGACGCCGCCCCCATGGGCTCCTTCGGCGCGGTGGTCGGCGCCACCCTGGGCGATCTGTCCAACTTCGACCTCGACATCAACGGGCCGCTGCTGGCTCCCGGCATCGGCGCGCAGGGCGCGACGGCGGCGGACCTGCCGGGCGTGTTCGGCAAGGCCGTGCGCAACGTCGTCCCGAACGTCTCGCGGGGGGTCCTGAAGCACGGTCCGGACGTGACCGCCCTGCGCGACGCGGCGCGGCGCTTCGCCGACGAGATCCACGAGGCCGTCACCGCGTAATCGGTCACTTCGAGAGGCCGGCCGCACCTCCGCGGGCCGGCCTCTCGCTCTTCTTGGCGAAACTCGAACGCTCTTCATCGGACAAAACCGGGGTATTTTGTCCGTGATGTACGGTTCAGTGGAGGCTGACCAGGACTTTTCGTCCGTTCTCGCTGACTGGAGCGGTGTTGGCCGCTAGTCTCCGACCAGAGTGAACGTGCAGCGAACGAGTTCCATCGCTGTTCGGGAGCTCGCGAGGTGTGTTCCCTTCAGGGTTACCCACCGGTCCGTATCCGACAGTTCGACATCCGAGGTGACGTAGGCGTGGCTCTTCCGCCCCTTACCCCTGAACAGCGCGCAGCCGCGCTCGAAAAGGCCGCCGCGGCTCGCCGGGAGCGGGCCGAGGTGAAGAATCGACTCAAGCACTCCGGCGCCTCGCTCCAAGAGGTCATCAAGACGGGCCAGGAGAACGACGTCATCGGCAAGATGAAGGTCTCCGCCCTGCTGGAGTCTCTGCCTGGCGTGGGCAAGGTGCGCGCCAAGCAGATCATGGAGCGTCTCGGCATCTCCGAGTCCCGGCGTGTCCGAGGTCTCGGTTCCAACCAGATCGCCTCTCTGGAGCGCGAGTTCGGCAGCACCGGCGCCTGAGGCGTCGACTGAAGTTCTCCCGGCGTTCTCAGGCAGTCCTGAGAAGCTGGATAATCGCTCTATGGCAGCAGAGGTTCGTCCGCGGCTGACCGTGCTCTCCGGCCCTTCAGGGGTCGGCAAGAGCACGGTCGTCGCGCATATGCGCAAGGTTCACCCCGAGGTATGGCTCTCGGTGTCGGCCACCACCCGCAAGCCGCGGCCCGGTGAGCGACACGGAGTCCACTACTTCTTCGTCAATGACGACGAGTTCGACAAGCTGATCGCCAACGGCGAGTTGCTGGAGTGGGCCGAGTTCGCGGGCAACCGCTACGGCACACCCCGCAGCGCGGTGCTGGAACGCCTGGACAACGGCGAGCCGGTACTGCTGGAGATCGATCTCCAGGGCGCGCGACTCGTCCGCGAGTCCAAGCCCGACGCCCAGCTGGTCTTCCTGGCACCGCCCAGCTGGGACGAGCTGGTCCGCCGGCTGACCGGGCGGGGCACCGAATCGGCGGAGGTCATCGAGCGTCGGCTCGCCGCCGCCAAGATCGAGCTCGCTGCCGAGTCCGAGTTCGACACCACCCTGGTCAACACCTCCGTCGAGGACGTGGCGCGTGAGCTGCTAGCCTTGATGGCAGTTGTCTGATCGTTGATCGATGTTTTTGATTCGGTCGATTCCAGGACGGCCCCATCTTTCACCCATCTTCGGAAGGTAGAGCGTGTCCTCTTCCATCACTGCGCCCGAGGGCATCATCAACCCGCCGATCGACGAGCTGCTCGAGGCCACGGACTCGAAGTACAGCCTCGTGATCTACGCGGCCAAGCGCGCGCGTCAGATCAACGCGTACTACTCGCAGCTCGGTGAGGGCCTGCTCGAGTACGTCGGCCCGCTGGTGGACACCCACGTCCACGAGAAGCCGCTTTCGATCGCGCTGCGCGAGATCAACGCGGGTCTGCTGACCTCCGAGGCCATCGAGGCCCCGGCCCAGTAAGGCACCAGAAGTCCTTTCATCACAGGCCCGGCAGAACATCTGCCGGGCCTGTGGTGTGTCATGGGTGGGTACGACGACGATCAGAGCCGAAGGCGTCGGCCGCGTCGGACACCGAGAAGGGAAGTGCGTGGTGGATAAGCCGAAGGTCGTACTGGGAGTCAGTGGCGGGATCGCCGCCTACAAGGCGTGCGAGCTGCTGCGCCGACTGACCGAGTCCGGCCACGACGTGCGGGTGGTGCCCACCGCGGCCTCCCTGAACTTCGTGGGGGAGGCCACCTGGTCCGCCCTCTCCGGGAACCCGGCCTCCACCGAGGTCTGGGAGTCCGTCCACGAGGTGCCGCACGTGCGCATCGGGCAGTCCGCCGACCTCGTCGTCGTCGCCCCCGCCACCGCCGACATGCTGGCCAAGGCCGCCCACGGGCTCGCCGACGACCTGCTGACGAACACCCTGCTCACCGCCCGCTGCCCCGTGGTCTTCGCCCCCGCCATGCACACCGAGATGTGGGAGCACCCCGCCACCCAGGAGAACGTGGCCACGCTGCGCCGGCGCGGCGCGCTCGTCATCGAGCCCGCCGTCGGCCGGCTCACCGGCAAGGACACCGGCAAGGGGCGGCTGCCCGACCCCGAGGAGATCTTCGAGGTCTGTCGTCGGGTGCTGGCCCGCGGGGTGGCCGAGCCCGACCTCCTCGGGCGGCACGTGGTGATCAGCGCGGGCGGTACCCGGGAGCCGCTGGACCCGGTCCGCTTCCTCGGCAACCGCTCCTCCGGCAAGCAGGGCTACGCCCTCGCTCGTACCGCCGTGGCCCGCGGGGCCCGGGTCACCCTGGTCTCGGCCAACACCGCCCTGGCCGACCCGGCCGGAGTGGACGTCGTACGGGTGGGGACGGCCGTGCAGCTGCGGGAGGCCGTGCTCAAGGCCGCCGCGGACGCCGACGTCGTGGTCATGGCCGCGGCCGTGGCCGACTTCCGGCCCGCCGAGTACGCGGGCGGAAAGATCAAGAAGAAGGACGGGCAGGACCCGGCGCCCGTGGCGCTCGTACGCAATCCGGACGTCCTCGCGGAGATCTCGGCCGATCGTGCCAGGGCCGGACAGGTGGTCGTGGGATTCGCCGCGGAGACCGACGACGTCCTCGCGAACGGCCGGGCCAAGCTCGCCCGCAAGGGATGTGACCTTCTCGTCGTGAACGAGGTCGGCGAGGCTCGAACCTTTGGTTCTGAGGAGAACGAAGCGGTCATCCTGGCCTCTGATGGGTCTGAGACTCAGGTGCCCTATGGTCCGAAGGAAGCCCTGGCCGAGGTCATTTGGGACCAGGTGGCGGTCCGGCTCTAGCCGCGACGCGCCTGGGTCGATTCCCCTTCTCCAGGCCACTTCCGTGCGTAAGAATGGGAGTGCCGCAGGTCACACGGCTCCCATAGGGCGAGACGGGTGGTCCAGGAAACGGTGGCGACCGATAAACTGCATCCGGAACGTGATCGGGCGCAGCCCCCGATGTGGTTCCGCCAAATGATCAGCCAGCAGCCGCTGCAACCCCAGGGAGCGTTGTGTCCCGTCGTCTGTTCACCTCGGAGTCCGTCACCGAGGGCCACCCCGACAAGATCGCTGACCAGATCAGCGACACGATCCTCGACGCGCTCCTCACCGAGGACCCGACCTCGCGCGTCGCCGTGGAAACCCTCATCACCACGGGTCTCGTGCACATCGCGGGAGAGGTGACGACGAAGGCCTACGCGCCGATCGCGCAGCTCGTCCGGGACAAGATCCTCGAAATCGGCTACGACTCCTCGAAGAAGGGCTTCGACGGCGCCTCCTGCGGCGTGTCGGTGTCCATCGGCGCCCAGTCCCCGGACATCGCGCAGGGCGTCGACACCGCCTACGAGAAGCGCGTCGAGGGCGACGAGGACGAGCTCGACAAGCAGGGCGCCGGCGACCAGGGCCTGATGTTCGGCTACGCCTGCGACGAGACCCCCGAGCTCATGCCGCTGCCGATCCACATCGCGCACCGGCTCTCGCGCCGCCTGTCCGAGGTCCGCAAGAACGGGACCATCCCGTACCTGCGCCCCGACGGCAAGACCCAGGTCACCATCGAGTACGACGGCGACAAGGCCGTGCGCCTGGACACCGTCGTGGTCTCCTCGCAGCACGCCTCGGACATCGACCTCGACTCGCTGCTCGCTCCCGACATCCGCGAGTTCGTCGTCGAGCACGTCCTGGCCCAGCTCGTCGAGGACGGCATCAAGCTCGACACCGAGGGCTACCGCCTCCTGGTGAACCCGACCGGCCGCTTCGAGATCGGCGGCCCGATGGGCGACGCCGGCCTCACCGGCCGCAAGATCATCATCGACACCTACGGCGGCATGGCCCGCCACGGTGGCGGCGCCTTCTCCGGCAAGGACCCGTCGAAGGTCGACCGCTCCGCCGCCTACGCCATGCGCTGGGTCGCCAAGAACGTGGTCGCCGCCGGTCTCGCCTCGCGCTGCGAGGTGCAGGTCGCGTACGCCATCGGCAAGGCCGAGCCCGTCGGCCTCTTCGTCGAGACCTTCGGCACCGCCAAGGTCGAGACGCAGAAGATCGAGGACGCGATCGGCGAGGTCTTCGACCTGCGCCCGGCCGCGATCATCCGCGACCTCGACCTGCTGCGCCCGATCTACGCCCAGACCGCCGCCTACGGCCACTTCGGCCGCGAGCTGCCGGACTTCACCTGGGAGCGCACCGACCGCGTGGACGCGCTGCGCGCGGCCGCCGGCCTGTAAGCACATCCCGCCCCACGGCGGACCCGTACGGCTCCGGACCTCCATCGGTCCGGGGCCGTACGGCGTTGATCGACCGCCGCACGCATGCCTATGGTCCCCCTGCTCTCCCGGCGCGCCGGATGGCGGCTTCATCCGGAGTCGGGCGCGAGCCCGGCGTCGAAGGACAGTTCCACCACCGCCGCCGCCCGCCCTGATTTCGGGAGAGCGCCCACTGTCGGTGCCGTTTGTAAGAATGCTGCTGTGAGCAGCGACAACGGCGAGAGCGAAACCGAGGCGGGGGGCCCGCCGGAGCAGCTCGCACTGATCCGGGACATCGTCGCCGAGGCGAAGGCCAAGGCGCCCAAGGCGAAGCCGCGCACCTGGCGCGGGGCCGCCCTCGCCGCCGAGCTGCCCGTCGCCCGCGTCCTGGTGAACAAGGGCGTGCTGCACCTCGACCGGACCTTCGACTACGCCGTCCCCGAAGAGCTCTCCGAGGCCGCCCAACCCGGCGTCCGCGTCCGCGTCCGGTTCGGCGCCGGCTCCCACCACGTGCACGGCGGCCGCCGCGAGGGCGGCGGCCTCATCGACGGCTTCATCGTGGAACGCCGCGCCGAGTCCGACTACGAGGGCGCACTGGCCGCCCTCGCCCACGTCGTCTCGCCCGAGGTGGTCCTCAGCCCCCGCATGCTCGCCCTCGCCCGGGCCGTCGCCGACCGCTACGCGGGCAGCCTCGCCGACGTGCTCCAGCTCGCCCTGCCCGCGCGGAGCGCCCGCGCCGAGGCCAAGCCCTCACCGGAACCCCTACCGCCACCCGCCGCCCCCGAGCCCGCCGGCTGGGAACGGTACGGCGCCGGCCCCGGGTTCCTGCGCGCCCTCGCCACCGGCGGCAGCCCGCGCGCCGTATGGACCGCCCTGCCCGGCCCCGGCTGGGCCGACGAACTCGCCCGCGCCATGGCCGCCACCCTGGCCTCCGGGCGCGGCGCCCTCGCCGTGCTCCCCGACGGACGGACCGCCGCCCGCGTCGACGCCGCCCTGACCGCCCTGCTCGGCGAGGGCCGGCACGCCCTGCTCACCGCCGAGTCGGGACCCGAGAAGCGCTACCGCCAATGGCTCGCCGTGCACCGCGGCTCCGTACGGGCCGTCATCGGCACCCGGGCCGCCATGTTCGCCCCCGTACGGGACCTCGGGCTGGTCGCCGTCTGGGACGACGGCGACTCCAGCCACAGCGACGACAACGCCCCCTTCCCGCACGTCCGGGAGGTACTGGAACTGCGCGCCGTGGGCGACGGCTGCGGCTTCCTCGCCGGCAGCACGAGCTGCACCGTGGAGGCCGCCCAACTGGTCGAGTCCGGCTGGGCCAGGCCCCTGATCGCCGACCGCGAGACCGTACGGGCCTGCGCGCCGCGGATCCGGACCGTCGGGGACGAGCTGCTCGCCCGCGACGAGGCCGCCCGCGCCGCGCGCCTGCCGAGCCTGGCCTGGGAGACCGTCCGGGAAGGGCTGAAGACCGGGCCCGTCCTGGTCCAGGTACCGCGACGGGGCTATGTGCCCCGGCTGGCGTGCGAGCGGTGCCGCACCCCCGCCCGCTGCACGGTCTGCGCCGGGCCGCTGGAAGCCCCCGACGAGCGGGACCTGACGTGCGGGTGGTGCGGGCGCGGCGAGCCGTCCTGGCACTGCGAGGAATGCGGATCGTTCCGGCTCCGGGCCCAGGTGGTCGGCGCCCGACGCACCGCCGAGGAACTGGGCCGCGCCTTCCCGGCCGTCGCCGTACGGACCTCCGGGCGCGACCACGTCCTCGACGAGGTACCCGACCGGCCCGCGCTCGTGGTCTGCACCCCGGGC
Organism: Streptomyces virginiae; assembly: GCF_041432505.1. Lineage (GTDB taxonomy): Bacteria > Actinomycetota > Actinomycetes > Streptomycetales > Streptomycetaceae > Streptomyces > Streptomyces virginiae_A. The sequence goes on along the minus strand of NZ_CP107871.1, from coordinate 1,946,343 downwards.
GCCGAACCGGTGGCGGCGGGCGCCGGGTACGCGGCCGCGCTGCTCCTCGACGGCTGGGCCATGCTGAGCCGGCCCGACCTGCGGGCCGGCGAGGACGCGCTCCGGCGGTGGATCGCGGCCGCCTCCCTGGTCCGGGGCGACGGGCAGGTCGTGGTGGTCGCCGAGCCGACGCTGCGGCCCGTCCAGGCGCTCGTCCGGTGGGACCCGGTGGGGCACGCCGTACGGGAGCTGGCGGACCGGTCCCAGCTCGGCTTCCCGCCGGTGTCCCGGATGGCGGCGGTGGCCGGTCGGGGCGAGGCGGTGGAGGCCTTCCTGGCCGGAGCCGGCCTGCCGCCCGACGCGGAGATCCTGGGACCCGTACCGCTCCCGGGGCGGCGCGGGGAACCGTCCCCCGGGGAGCGGGCGCTGGTCCGGGTCCCGCCGGGCAGCGGAGCCGCCCTGGCGGCCGCACTGAAGAAGGCGCAGGCGGCCCGGCTGGCGAAGGGGGTTCCGGCGGCGGAGGCCGTCCGGGTCCGCATCGACCCGCCCGACATCGGCTGACGCCGCTGCGCCGCCGCGGTTACCCGGGGCGCGGGCGGCCGGTGGGGCGGGAGGCCGGTGCGCGGGCGGCCGGGGCCGAACGTCGAAACCCCCGGTGGGGCGACCCGTACGGTCGTCCCACCGAGGGCGGAATCGGACGCGGTGCGCAGGGCCCGCCGGCCGTCGGGTGTCGGCGTCCCGGCGGCAGGACAGCCGTCAGCCGTTGCGCGGACCGGGGAAGGCGGGGGAGCGGGGAACCTCTCCGAGCCTCGGGACCGTGACACCCCCGGCGGCGGCCGCCTGGGCCTCCTCGCGCACCGGCTGCGGCGGCATCGAGCGGGCCGCCGGGACGGTCGGCAGCGGCCCCATCGTCCGGGTGGTGGTGGTCGTCGTCCCCTCGGCCAGCGGCTCCGCGGACTCGGCGGACTGCGCCCGCCGGGCCCCGTAGCGGCGGTGCACGGCCTGCTTGGTGACGCCGAGCGCCGAACCGACCGCGTCCCACGAGAAACCGAGCGAGCGGTCGAAGTCCACCGCCGCGGTGACCAGCGTCTCGACGCTGTCCCGCAGCTCCTGCGCGAGGCGGACGGTCGGCGCGGGCGCCCGGCCGTAGACGACGAAGCCGGTGGAGGGACCCGATCGGCGCGGGCGGTACACGTTGCCGAGCTGGGCCGTGAGCGTACGCAGGGCATCCACCTGCCGGCGAACCCGCTCGATGTCCCGTACCAGGAGGTGCAGGCTGGCCCGGGCTTGAGCGTCGTGGGTGGCGTGGTCGGCCATGAAGAAGCCTCTCGAACCGGTGCTGAAGGGCGGATCGGGCCGCAGACACCGTTCACACGCGGCCCGTTTTGGTCAATCTCTCTTGACCAACGCGCCACCCGTCGCCCAGGTCACGCTGTGGGGGCGTGTCGGCATATGCGAGGGGCGTGCGCGTGTGCGTACGCCCCCTCAACACCACAGGTGGGCGGCCCGACCGACGCCCCATAGACTGGTGCGCTGCTGACAGCCGAGATTAGCGAGGTAGTCCCCAGTGAAGCTCGTCTTCGCAGGCACCCCCGAGGTCGCCGTACCCGCCCTGGACGCCCTGATCGCCTCCGGGCGGCACGAGGTCGCCGCCGTCATCACCCGGCCCGACGCACCGGCCGGCCGCGGCCGGCGCCTCGTCGCCAGCCCGGTCGCCGAACGCGCCGAGGAAGCGGGCATCGAGGTGCTCAAGCCCACCCGCCCCCGCGACCCCGACTTCCAGGCCCGGCTGCGCGAGATCGACCCGGACTGCTGCCCGGTCGTCGCCTACGGGGCCCTGATCCCCAAGAGCGCCCTCGACATCCCCCAGCACGGCTGGGTCAACCTGCACTTCTCGCTGCTGCCCGCATGGCGCGGCGCCGCGCCCGTCCAGCAGTCGATCATCGCGGGCGACGAGGTGACCGGCGCCTCCACCTTCCGCATCGAGGAAGGCCTGGACACCGGCCCGGTCTACGGCATCCTCACCGAGGAGATCCGGCCCACCGACACCAGCGGCGACCTGCTCACCCGGCTCGCCTTCGCCGGGTCCGGACTGCTCGCCGCCACCATGGACGGCATCGAGGACGGCACCCTGCGTGCCGTCGCCCAGCCCCACGACGGGATCTCGCACGCGCCCAAGATCACGGTGGAGGACGCCCGGATCGACTGGACCGCCCCCGCGATGCGCGCCGACCGCGTGGTGCGCGGCTGCACGCCCGCGCCGGGCGCGTGGACCGTCTTCCGCGGGGAACGCCTCAAGCTGATCTCGCTGGGCCTGGTGCCCGACCGGACCGACCTGGAGCCGGGCGCGCTCTCCCCGGCCAAGAACAACGTGTACGTCGGCACCGGCTCGCACGCCGTGGAACTGCTGTGGGTGCAGCCGCAGGGCAAGAAGCCGATGCGGGCCGCCGACTGGGCCCGCGGGGTCCGGATCGCTCCCGGCGAGCGGCTCGGCGGAGCCGACGTAGGCTGATCGGTGGAGACGTCCGCGCGCGGACGTCCCCGCGTCCCACCCGTGCTCGTCCCCGGGTCCCACCCGCGGACGAGCAGGACCGGCAGGACCGGCAGGACCGGTAGGACGGGCAAGACCCGTAGAACTCGTAGAACTCGTAACCCCGGAGCACCTTTCACGTGAGCGAACAGCCCCGTCAGCCCCGTCGCAAGCCTGCCCCCGCAGGCGCCGGTGGCAAGCAGGCCAAGCCGCACCGTCGGCCCCAGAAGGACCCCGTCCGGATGCTGGCCTTCGAGGTGCTGCGGGCGGTGGACGAACGCGACGCCTACGCCAACCTCGTGCTGCCGCCGCTGCTCAAGAAGGCCCGCCAGGACGAGAAGTTCGAAGCGCGCGACGCGGCACTGGCCACCGAGCTGGTCTACGGGACGCTGCGCCGCCAGGGCACCTACGACGCCGTCATCAAGGCGTGCATCGACCGCCCGCTGCGGGAGGTGGACCCGCCGGTGCTCGACGTGCTCTCGCTCGGCGCCCACCAGCTGCTCGGCACCCGCATCCCCACCCACGCGGCGGTGTCGGCGAGCGTGGAGCTGGCCCGCGTGGTGCTCGGGGACGGGCGCGCCAAGTTCGTCAACGCCGTCCTGCGAAAGATCGCCGCGCACGACCTCGACGGCTGGCTGGAGCGGGTCGCACCGCCGTACGAGGAGGACGCCGAGGAGCACCTCTCGGTGTACCACTCGCACCCCAGGTGGGTCGTCAGCGCCCTGTGGGACTCGCTGGGCGGTGGCCGCGCGGGCATCGAGGACCTGCTGGAGGCCGACAACGAACGGCCCGAGGTGACCCTGGTGGCCCGCCCCGGCCGGTCCACGCCGGAGGAACTGCTTGAGGCGGTCGGCGAGGAGTCGGCCCTGCCGGGCCGCTGGTCGCCGTACGCCGTCCGGATGGCCGAGGGCGGCGAACCGGGCGCTCTGGAAGCGGTCCGCGACGGCCGCGCCGGCGTGCAGGACGAGGGCAGCCAGCTGGTCGCCATGGCCCTGGCGGCCGCACCGGTCGAGGGCCGCGACGAGCGCTGGCTCGACGGCTGCGCGGGCCCCGGCGGCAAGGCGGCGCTGCTGGCGGCGCTCGCGGCGCAGCGCGGGGCGTTCCTGCTGGCCTCGGAGAAGCAGCCGCACCGGGCACGGCTCGTGGAGCGCTCGCTCGCGGGCAACCCGGGCCCGTACCAGGTCATCGCGGCCGACGGCACCCACCCGGCCTGGCTGCCGGGATCCTTCGACCGCGTCCTGATGGACGTCCCCTGCTCGGGCCTGGGCGCGCTGCGCCGCCGCCCGGAGGCCCGCTGGCGCCGCCGCCCGGAGGACCTGGAGGGCTTCGCGCCGCTCCAGCGCGGGCTGCTGCGCGAGGCGCTGTCGGCGGTGCGGGTGGGTGGCATCGTGGGCTACGCGACCTGCTCGCCGCACCTGGCGGAGACCCGGGTCGTCGTGGACGACGTCCTGAAGGGCCGCGGCGCCGGCCACTCCCCGGTGTCCGCGGAACTGATCGACGCACGGCCCTTCATGCAGGGCGTCCCGGCCCTGGGCGACGGCCCGGACGTCCAGCTGTGGCCCCACCTGCACGGCACGGACGCGATGTACCTGGCACTGCTGAGGCGAACGGCCTAGCCGGCCGGGGGCCGGCCGGTCGTGGCCGCCCCACCCCGCTGAGGTGTACCCGGACGACGCCGACCGGTGGCGTCGTCCGGTGGCCGGGCGTCGCCCTAGGTCACCGGCCATCGGCCACGACGAGGCACGTCAGATCGCGCGAAGCCTGCGGAACTCGTGTGCGGCGAGGGGGAACAAGGACGAGAGGATGCCCGACTTCAGCTCTCCGTCGAGGGCCGAGGCGAGGAACTGCGTGCAGGACACGGGGAAGTGCTCCCACCGATCGCCGCGCGCCTCGTTCACCATGACGGTCCACCGGTCCGGCTCACGTCCCGGCCGGACCAGCCAGTAGAGGCACTCCCCGTTGTCGGTGGTCGCCCACAGGACGACCTGGGTCCCTTCGGCCTCCAGCTCCGCAGGCTTCTTCTCGACTTCCCACAAGCCTTCGAGGTCCTCGGTCTGATGGCTCGCCCATGTGATCAGGTCGTAGTGCTTGTTGGGGCAGTCGGGCTCCAGGACGTACAGGTAGTCGTCCCAGTTGCTTCCCCCGCAGACCTGGATGAGCTCCTTGTAGTCGGCGGGAAGCCGCACACCGAGCCTGCGCTCGACGTCGCCCCAATCCTTCTGCAGGGGCTCGCTCGGCGCCGGGGCGATCGCGAGAAGACGCGCGAGGGCGTCGGTCACGGCGGCACTCCCTGTCTCCGAGGTACGCCTTCCCGCGCACAAGATCGAATTCTACGGGCGGGCCGGGGCGGCGGGAGCCACTCGACCGGCATCAGGCAGGCGTGACGGGGGTGGGGGCGGCGGGAGCCACTCGACCGGCATCAGGCAGGCGTGACGGGGGTCGGGACGACGGGGTCCACTCGGGCGGCATCAGGGATGTGTATGGGGGTTTCCCGTCAGTCCCATCGTCCCTCCGGGTCGGGCCGGTCCCTCAAGGGCGCTCGTTCCTCGCGTCGCTTCGCGATGTCGCTGCGCTCCACCCTTGACCGACCGTCCCGCCCCGGAGAAACGAAAGACTGCCGAGAAGCCCCCAAAAGAACGAGCCGGTCGAAGCTTTCAGGGGCGGGGACATCACAGCCCCCCAGGCCTGCCTTGGCGAGCACGGTCCCGAGACGGGGCAGATGAAGACGCATCCCGGGCGTTGAGGCGCGCCAAATCGCTACGTGCTCCTCATCTCTCAGCGTCTCCAGCCCGTCCTGGGCTGGACATAGGCCGCCCACGACCGTGACCCGACCCCCGACCCCCGACCGCGTCCGGCGACCGCCTGTAGCTGGGCATAAGCCGCCCACGGCATCGGGTCCGGCGCCCGACCTGCGTCCGACGGCCAGCCGTGGCCGGACATAAGCCGCCTCGGATTGCCATGTGCCTCTCCATGACCGCGACCACCGGCCGTGAGGGGCCGGCAAGACGCGCTGGGAGGGATGTGCGGCGGACAGCTCGGCTGATCCGTCGTAGAGCCGGGTCAGCGCGAGGACGACACCACAAACCCACCCCTAAACAAGGGCAATTGGGGCAAACTGTCGGCCTTTTCGGCCGCCCACCTCCACTGACCCCCATCCACCACGACATAGCCGCGCTCCCCCGCCTTTTCACCCCCGACAGCCTCCGGACGCATCCCACGAGAAGCGCCTACGGGTCGTGGGCGGCCTATGCCCGGCCCCTGACGGTCGTCGGACGCGGTGAGCGAGAGGTCGCTGGGTGGTGGGCGGCCTATGTCCAGCCGCAGACGGTCGTCGGACGCGGTGAGTGCGGAATGCCTGGGGTCGTGGGCGGCTTATGTCCAGCCCGAGACGGCCTGGTGACGCTGAGAGGTGAGGAGCGCGTAGCGATCGGGCGCGCCCGTCGCCACCGGGGGGCCTTCCGTGGGCCCCGTCTCTCGGTCGTACCCCTTTGCGTCCGACAAGGCCGGGCGTCTCCGACCGCCCCGTCCTTCGTGCCTTGGACCGGCTCGTTCTTTTGGGGGCTTCTCGGCAGTCTTTCGTTTCTCCGGGGCGGGACGGTCGGTCAAGGGTGGCCGAAGGCCATCGCGAAGCGACGCGACGAAGGAGCGCCCTTGAGGGACCGGCCCGACCCGGAGGGACGATGGGACTGACGGGAAACCCCCATACCCCTCACTGATGCCGCCCGAGTGGCCCCCGCCTTCCTCGCCCCCGTCGTGTCCGACCCCGGGCGATCGGCTTCCGTCGGCCTCACCCCGTCGCGCCTGCCTGATGCCGGTCGAGTGGTTCCCGCCTCCGGAGCCTCCCCGTACCGCCCGCCTCCGGTCGAGTCGCTCCCGCTTCCCGGAGCTGCCGCCCAGCCCCGCCCGCCCCGCCCAGCCCCGCCCGGCCCGCCCCGCCCGGGCGGCCCCCGTCCGGCCTCCGTTCCCGGCGGCCGGATTGTGACCCCCCGGGGCGCTCGCGCGTCGTCCCGTCCCGGCTGTACCGCGGTCGGGGGTGCCGTCCTGTCCTGTGCGGGGCGACTTGCGGGGTCGTGGCCGGAACCCGGTGGGGGCATGGCAGGCTTGGGGCATGGCCGCTCAGATTTATCCCAGCATCCTGTCCGCCGACTTCGCCCGACTCGCCGAGGAGGCGAAGGCCGTCGAGGGGGCCGACTGGCTGCACGTCGACGTGATGGACAACCACTTCGTCCCGAACCTGACCCTCGGAATGCCGATCGTGGAATCCCTGAGCAGGGCCACGGACATCCCGCTGGACCTTCACCTGATGATCGAGAACCCGGACCGCTGGGCTCCCCAGTACGTGGAAGCCGGGGCGAGCTCGGTCACCTTCCACGCCGAGGCCGCCGCCGCGCCCGTGCGGCTCGCGCGGGAGATCCGGGCCAAGGGAGCGCGCGCCTCCATGGCGCTCAAGCCCGCGACGCCGATCGAACAGTACGAGGACATCCTCCCCGAGCTGGACATGCTGCTGATCATGACGGTCGAGCCCGGCTTCGGCGGCCAGCCCTTTCTCGACATCATGCTCCCCAAGATCCGCCGCACCCGGGAGCTGATCTCCAAGCACGGCCTGGAGCTGTGGCTCCAGGTGGACGGCGGGGTCTCGGCCTCGACCATCGAGCGCTGTGCCGAGGCCGGCGCGGACGTCTTCGTGGCGGGCAGCGCGGTCTACGGAGCGGTCGACCCCGCCACCGCCGTGCGTACGCTGCGTGACCAGGCGGGTGCGGCGATCGCAGCCGCGCCGTGGGCGTGCGACCACTGAACCAAGGGTTGATGAACAGCTCGGTGAACGGGAGCTGTCCAGGCTGATCAACGGCCGTCGGATCTGACAGGATGAACGGCGAGTCGAGAGTGTGAACAGCAGTGAGGAGAGCGCGGTGTCTGCAATGTCGGCGGGACGGTCAGCCCTGCGGATGGGACCCGCGGAGCTGGTGCAGGCGGCGGCCATGGCGCGCCGCTTCTACCTGGAGGGAAAGTCCAAGATTCAGATCGCCGAGGAGTTCGGCGTGAGCCGCTTCAAGGTGGCCAGGGTCCTGGAGACCGCCCTCGAACGGGACCTCGTACGGATCGAGATCCGGGTACCGGCCGAGCTCGACGCCGAGCGGTCGGACGCGCTGCGGGCCCGGTACGGGCTTCGGCACGCCGTCGTCGTGGAGTCGCCCGCCGACGCCACCGAGGACGCGCCGGACCCGGAGAACCTGGGAGCGGTAGCCGCCGATCTGCTGGGCGAGCTCGTCAACGAGGGCGACGTACTGGGCCTGGCGTGGGGGCGGTCGACCATTCACATGGCCGCCTCCCTGCACAGGCTGCCGCAGTGCACCGTGGTGCAGCTGACCGGTGTGTACGACGCGGGGACCGCCGAGCGCGGTTCGGTCGAGGCCGTACGTCGGGCCGCCCAGGTCTCGGGCGGTGACGCGCACCCGATCTACGCGCCGATGCTGCTGCCCGATCCGGCGACCGCGGCCGCGCTGCGCAGTCAGACGGGGATCGCGCGCGCCTTCGAGTACTTCGACAAGGTGACGGTCGCGGCCGTGTCGATCGGTTCGTGGGAGCCGGGCATCTCGACCGTGCACGACATGCTGACCGACGAGGAGCGGGAGCACTACGCCTCGCTGGGTGTGGCGGCGGAGATGTCCGCGCATCTGTTCGACTCCGAGGGGCGTCGGGTGGGCCGGGACCTCGGCGAGCGGTGCATCACCGTGGAGGCGGACCGGCTGCGGCGGATCCCCGAGGTCGTGGCGATCGCGGGCGGGCTGCGCAAGGCCTCGGCGATCGGGGCCGTGTTGAGGTCGGGGCTGGTGACCAGTCTCGTGACGGACACGGCGGTCGCCGACTACCTCCTCACCGAGTCGGCCCCAGGGCTGCGGCCGGCGTTGGACCGGGCCGACCCGGACGACTGACGCGGTCTGACCGGGCAGGACGGGCCGTGGCGGCCGTGCGCGGTCGCCGCCGGTGCGGATGGTGCTGGAATTGAGATCCGAACGGCGGACCGCGCGGCGGCCTCCGGGGCGCATACTGGTTCCAATGACAAAGTCAGCAGTACCTCGCCGCCATTTGCCGTCCAGCCCGTTCAAGGCCCCCGTGGAGCAGCCCATCCGGCAGTTCAACGTCGGCGACCGGGTTACCCACGATGAGCACGGCCTCGGCCGTGTCGTCGGAATCGAGGAGGGGATCGCTGTTCTCGTCGACTTCGGTTCGGTCCAGAAGCGAATCCTGAGTCCCTACACCAAGATGGCCGCCCTCTGAGGCGACCGGGCGATTCGCGAGCGAATCGGATATTTGGCACGATCGGTGCATGATCTTTCGGAACGTGCCCCGATCGTTGCTGCGTTTGCTGGGGGCTCTGTTCCTGTGTGCCGCGCTGGTCGGTGCGGTGGGGTGTGGCGGGCAGAAACCCGTGCCTGCCGCCGCCAGTGCGAGTTCAGGCGCGAGCGCCTCCGAGGCGGCGTCCGCCTCCGCCGCTGCCTCTGCCGTCCCGGGGTGGGCGAAGGGGATGGCCACCGTACGGGCCGACGGGCTGCCGCAGCAGGCCCGCGACGTGCTCGCACTCATCGACAAGGGCGGGCCGTACCCCGATCGGCAGGACGGCACGGTCTTCGGGAACTTCGAGAAGGCCCTGCCCAAGCAGAAACGTGGTTACTACCACGAGTACACCGTGCGGACGCCGGGAGAGCGTGATCGCGGAGCCCGGCGGATCGTGACGGGTGAGGGTGGGGAGTTCTACTACACGGACGACCACTACGACACCTTCAAGGCGGTTCTCCGATGAGCCTGGACCCGCAGCCGCTCGCCCCGGCGCTCGAAGCCGCCGAAGCGGCGGGTCGGACGACCGTACGGCTGGACCTGGACGGGGTACGCGGCAAGGCCGAGCTGATGCGGCGCTGCGGGGATGCCTTGCGGCTGCCGGAGTGGGTCGGCGGGAACTGGGATGCGCTGGCCGATGCGCTGCGGGACCTGTCGTGGTTGCCGGTGCCGCCCGGTGGGGGGTGGCTGGTGGCGGTGACGTCCTGGCGTGGGTACGCGGATGCGCGGCCGCGCGAGTGGGAGACGTTGGTCGAGGTGCTGGAGGAGGCCGTGGCCTTCTGGCGGGAGCGTGGGGGCGGGCCGGAGCTGGTGGTGCTGCTGGCCGAGGCCGGGCCGTCCGGGCCGGTTGCCGGGGCTCCGCCCCGGACCCCGCGCCTCAAACGCCGGCGGGGCTGAAAGAGCGGGGCTCCGCCCCGGACCCCGCGCCTCAAACGCCGGCGGGGCTGAAAGAGGGCTGGGCTGAGTGTGGGGGCAGGTGGGAGACCTGCCCCCAGGGGTCAGGCTTCCGGGGTTTTCGGGATCCAGGGTGGGGTTTGGCCCCAGGACCAGACCGGGATCTCGGCAGCGTCGACCGGGGGTGGGTTGGGGCCCGAGTAGATCAGGGCCATGCGGGTGCCCCACTCGATGTAGTAGGCGAACACGCCGCGGAACTCCGGGTCCGTCGGGAGGCCGACCTCGTCGGCCGTGTCCATCAGCAGGTCCACCCAGCGGCGGCGCTGCTGTTCGGTGATGCCCCGGCCCAGGTGCTTGGTGGCCATGTGCTGGTGGCCGCCGTGGTGGGCGGTGTAGTCCGAGGGGCCGCCGAAGACCTCGGCCAGCCAGACCGCGACGTGCTGGGGGTGTTCCGAGTCCATGCCGGCGAAGACCGGGGCCAGGATCTCGTCCTGCAGGGCGTGGGCGTAGAAGGCGTCCGTGAGGCGGTTCATCGCCTCCGCTCCGCCCATCCACTCGTAGATGGTGGGTGTGGTGCTCATCGCTGTTCGGCGGCCTTTCCCGGGCCCACGACGCCCGTCACGAGGTAGTGCTGCATCTCCTCGATGGCCGTCACGTACGGACGGATCGCGTTGAAGAAGGCCGGGAAGTGCTCGCCCTTGCGGAACCCGCCCAGGTGGTCCTCGATCGAGGTCCAGCGGATCCGCAGGATGTAGCGCTCCTTCTCCTCCTCGCAGCGGGCCAGTTCGTAGTCGATGCACTCGGGCGAGGCCGCCAGGGACTCGGCGGCCCGGGCGTACGCGTCCTCGAAGGCCGACTGGTCGTCCAATGCGATCCGGTAGCGGATGTATTCGACGGTGGTGGTCATGGGTGCGTGCCTCTCCCTGGGTGTCGGTCGTCGTCAGCCTTACGCGATCACGCGCCGCCGTGGGGCGGATTCGTCATTCGGACCCGGACTTCATGGAGTCGGTCGGTTCGGACACGTCCGGGCCCTGGGCGCGGACCCGCTGGACCTTGTCCAAGGAGTCGCGCAGTTCGGTCAGCCACTCGTCCGTGTTGCGGCCCACGAGCCGGACGCACCAGGCGAGGGCGTCGGCCCGGCTGCGGGCCACGCCGCCGGCGACCAGGGTGTCGAGGACCTGGCGTTCGGACTGGCGCAGGCGGGTCATCACCGGGACGGCGAGGTGGGTGAAGAGGGTCGTCTCCTCACCCACCCGCACGCCCCAGGCGACCTTCCGGCGGTAGAGCTCCTCGGCCTCGCGGGCCACTTCGATGCGCTGTTCGCGGGTGCGTTCGCGGAATTCCTTGACCGATTCGGTCGCCGGTATGACCCCGACGACCGTGATCTCCTCGCGGTCGAGGGTGACCGAGTCCAAGGACTCGTAGACGTCGACCGGCAGGCGCTCGGCGAACCACGCGCGGAGCTGTTCGCTCTGTTCGGCTGTAATCATGTAATCAACGTTGCATCCGTTGCGGCCTTGATCGCAAGGCTGCCGGTGCGCCGTTCGCTCTCAGCCCATCGAGCGGTAGCGGTGGATCAGCGAGACGGCCATCGCGCCCTCGCCCACCCCCGAGGCGACCCGTTTCACCGAGTGGGCGCGGACGTCGCCGGCCGCGAAGACGCCGGGGACGCTCGTCTCCAGCGGGTACGGGGCGCGCTCCAGGCTCCACTCGGCCGGGAGTTCGCCGCCGTTCGAGATCAGGTCCGAGCCGGTGAGGACGAAGCCGTACTCGTCCCGTTCGACGACGCTCGCGAGCCAGTCGGTGTGCGGGCGTGCGCCGATGAAGGTGAACATGAAGCGGGCCGGGATCTCGGTGTCCTCGCCCGTGTCCGCGTCGTGGAGGGTGATGTGCTCCAGGTGTTCGTCCCCGGCCAGGGAGACCACGGTCGTGCGGACCTTCACCTCGATGTTCGGGGTGCGGTCGATCTCGTCGATCAGGTAGCGGGACATGCTCGCGTCCAGGGAGGCCGCGCGGACCAGGATCGTCACGCGGGCGGCGTACTTGGCGAAGTGCACCGCCGCCTGGCCCGCGGAATTGGCCCCGCCGACGATGAACACGTGCTGCGAGATGCAGGCCGAGCTCTCCGTGGTGGCCGCGCCGTAGTAGAGGCCGGCCCCCTCGAAGCGGTCCGCGCCGGGGGCGTCGAGACGGTTGTACGAGACCCCGGTGGCCAGCAGCACCGTCTCGGCGGAGATCTCCGTGCCGTCGGCCAGGGTGAGGATCTTGGCCGGGTCGTCCCGGGTCAGCGAGACCACCTCCACGGGGTGCAGGATCTCGGCGCCGAACCGGGAGGCCTGGATGGTGGCCCGGCGGGTCAGGTCGCCGCCCGAGAGGCCCGAGGGGAAGCCGAGGTAGTTCTCGATCAGGCTGGACGTGCCCGCCTGGCCGCCCGGGGCGCGGGAGTCCAGCATGAGCGTCGACAGGCCCTCCGAGGCCGAGTAGACGCCCGCCGCGAGGCCGGCCGGGCCCGCCCCGACGATGACGCACTCGTAGTGCGGGCGCGAGGCGGTGGTGGCCAGGCCCAGGCGCTGGGCGAGCTGGGTGTCGGTCGGGGCCGAGAGGACCGACCCGTCCGGGAAGCGGACGAGGGGGAGCGCCCCGTCGGGTTGGACGGCGATCAGGGTCAGCGCCTCGGGGTCCCGCTCGACGTTGAGGAAGCGGAACGGCTGGCCGTTGCGCGTGAAGAAGTCCCGGACGGCATGGGTGCCGGGGGAGACCAGGTGACCGGCGACGATGATCCCGTCGTAGGCCGGCCGGTAGGTGGCCAGCCAGTCCGACAGCAGGTCGTCCAGGACCGGGAAGAGCCGCTCGTGCGGCGGGTCCCAGGGCTTGAGCAGGTAGTAGTCCAGCCGGACCCGGTTGATGGCGGTGATCGCGGCGTCGGTCTCCGCGTAGGCCGTCAGCAGCACGCGGCGGGCGTCCGGGAAGCGGCTGACCGCTTCCAGCAGGAACTCGACGCCGGTCACGTCCGGCATGCGCTGGTCCACGAGGAACAGCGCCGGGTCGTGGCCGCGTTCGTCGAGGGAGTCCAGGATCTTCAGGGCGTCGGCCGCCGAGGAGGCGCCGAGGACCCGGTAGCGGTCGCCGTAGGCGCTGCGCAGATCGCGTCGGACGGCGCGCAGCACCTGCGGGTCGTCGTCCACGGCGAGGATGACCGGCTTCTTGTGCTCCGCGCGTTCGGCGGCCGCGGCCGCCGAAGGGGCGGGGGTGGCGGCGGAACTCTCCGGGGCCGCGCTCATGCCGGGTCCAGCATCAGTTGGTCGGCGTAGCACCAGGCCCAGTCCTCGCCGGGCTCGTGGGAGGCCGCGATGGCGTGCTCGGTGGTCCGGTAGTGCCGGGTGGCGTGACGGTTCCTCGACGAGTCGCAGCATCCGACGTGCCCGCAGCTGAGGCACATCCGCAGGTGCACCCAGGTGTCGCCGGCGATGAGGCACTCCTCGCAGCCCACGGCCGTGGGTTTCACCGGACGTATCTGATCGATGTGTGTGCACAACAGGTCCATCGTCATCGTCCCCGTCCCTCTCCTCGTGCTCTTGCCCGTGCGCTCTCTTGTGGTGTCGCTCGTGCGGTCGGTGATTCATGGCGCGGCTCGTACGCCTGTGATTCACGGCGCGTCCAGACCATAGGGCGGCGCCACCGTAACGGTTCATCGATTCGGCCGAAGTCAGGTAGTCCTGAAGCTACTTCATGACGTCCGCGGACGACTTCCTGATGTGCGGCCACGACCTGCCCCGCTACCTCACGAAGTCGCACACCAGCGCTTTGACGAAGCACCTGGGCGCGGCCAGTGTGGGGGACGCCAACGACAACAGGCGGCGCCTGGAGGAATACGTGAGCAGAAAGATTCTGGTCATTGTCTCCGAACACGGTTACTGGGCCGAGGAACTGATAGGCCCCGTGTCGAAGTTCGACGAGCGGGGCTACGAGGTCATATTCGCCACGCCGACCGGAAAGCGTGCGCACGCTCTCCCGCCGAGCCTCGACGCGAACTACATCGACCCCCCGCTGGGACGCTCGGTCACCACCGAGGAGAACGCCCGACTGGGGCGGGAGTTCGAGCAGTCGAGCCGGCTGGACTCGCCGCTCGACATCGAGGCGTGGGTCCCGGAGCGTCCGTACACGAGCGACGAGGGCTATCTGCCCAAGCTGGAGCAGTACCACCGCGACCTGGACAAGCTCGACGCCGACATCGCCGGGTACGACGCGATCCTCGTCGTCGGGGGCAGCGGCCCCATCGTGGACCTCGCCAACAACGAGCGCGTGCACGCCCTGATCCTGGCCTTCCACAAGGCCGGCAAGGTCGTCGCCGCCGAGTGCTACGGCGTCGCCTGCCTGGCCTTCGCCCGGGACTGGAGCGACCGCGGGAGCATCATCCGGGGCAAGCACGTGACCGGCCACTGCAAGGAGTACGACTACAAGGACGGCACCGGATTCCTCGGTACCGACTTCAACATGGGGCCGCCGCCGTATCCGCTGGAGTACATCCTGCGCGACGCGACGGGCCCGCGCGGCGCCTACCACGGGAATTTCGGCAAACCGGTTTCGGTCATCGTCGATTTCCCCTTCGTCACCGGGCGTTCCACCCCCGATTCCTATCTCACGGGGCAGAAGATCGTGGAAGTTCTGGAGGACGGTCTCACCCGATACGGCTGGTGATCCCGGAGGGCACAGGGAAATCGGAGAGTCGAGGGGGAATTCATGGAAGCCACTCCCGGACGGGAAAGGCTGATCGAGCAGTTCAAGGCCGACGGCCTGACGGTGATGTTCGGAAATCCGGGGACGGTGGAACAGGGATTCCTCGACGCGGTGGACGCGGCGGAGGACTTCCGTTACGTCCTCGCCCTCCAGGAGACCGTGGCCGCCGGCATCGCCGACGGGTACGCCCGGGCGACCGGCGGCGCGGCCCTGCTCCAACTGCACTCCGGTGTCGGCCTGGGCAACGGCATCGGCATGCTCTACCAGTCGCTGCGCGGCCACACCCCGCTCGTCGTGGTCGCCGGTGACGCCGGGGTGCGCTACGACGCCATGGACGCGCAGATGGCCTGCGATCTGGTGGCGATGGCCAAGCCGGTGACCAAGTACGCGACGCGGGTCACCGACCCGCGGTCCGTGCTCCGCACCGTCCGCCGCGCCGTGAAGATCGCACTCACCCCGCCCCGCGGACCGGTGTTCGTGGCGCTCCCCATGGACGTGCTGGACGAGCTCAACTCCGAGCCCGTCCTGCCGTCCACGGAGGTGCTCACCGACGTGTCGCCCTCGCCGGCCTCGGTGGGGCGGGCGGCCGAGCTGCTCGCCTCAGCCGAGCGGCCGATCGTCCTGGTCGGCGACGGGGTCGCGCTCTCCGGGGCGCAGAAGGAGCTCGTCGCCGTCGCCGAACTGCTGGGCGCCGACGTGTACGAGGTCGACTCGTCCGAGGTGAACATCGCGGCCTCGCACCCGCTGCGACGCGGCCAGACCGGGCACATGTTCGGCCCGCACAGCAAGGAGCTCGTCGGGGACGCCGACGGGGTGCTGATCGTCGGCACCTACGTCTTCCCGGAGGTCTTCCCCGAGCTGGAGAGCCCTTTCAGGGCGGGCGCCAAGGTCGTCCACATCGACCTCAACGCCTACGAGATCGCCAAGAACCACCCGGTGGACCTGGGCCTGGCCGCAGACCCCAAGCAGGCGCTGCGCGCGCTGGCCGGGGTACTGGAGCGGCGCCTCGGCCCGCAGCGCAGGGCGGCGGCCGCCGCGCGCCTCGACGTACGGACCCGGGAGCGGGTCCGCGAGATCCGGTCGGCGGGATCCGCCGCGGACGACGGCACGCCGATGGCCGTCTTCCTGAAGACCCTGGCGGAGCGCACCGGCGGGGACCTGATCGTCTTCGACGAGGCGCTGACCACCTCGCCGCTGGTCACCCGGTACCTGCCGGCGGAGCGCCCCGGCGACTACCACCTCACCCGTGGCGGCTCGCTCGGCGTGGGCTTCCCGGGCGCGGTCGGGGCCAAGCTGGCCCGGCCCGAGCGGCTGGTGGTCGGCTTCGCGGGCGACGGCGGGTCCATGTACACGTACCAGGCGCTGTGGACGGCGGCCCGGCACGGCATCGACGCCAAGTTCGTGGTGTGCAACAACCGCAAGTACCGGCTGCTGGACGACAACATCGCCCAGTACTGGCGGGAGCGGGACATCCCCGAGCACGGCTTCCCGGGCTCCTTCGACCTCTCCCACCCCGAGATCGACTTCGCCGGGCTGGCGCGGTCGCTCGGCGCCGGCGGGATGCGGGTGGAGAAGCCGGACGAGGCGGTCGCCGCCGTGGGGCGGATGCTGTCGCACCCCGGGCCGTTCCTCGTCGACATCCAGATCTGATTGCAGAGCCATCCGACGCAAGCCCCGTACGGACAGGAGGAGACCGCATGCCCGCCGAGCGGCAGCTGACCGAGGAAGCGATCCGCAGTTTCGCCGAGAACTGGTACGTGGCGCTGGACCGGCACGTGGATCCGGACGACGTGCTCGCCCTGATCACCGAGGACCTGGAGTTCAAGGTCCCCGAGGACACCTTCCTCGGACACGAGGGATTCGGCCGCTGGTACGAGGCCGTCACCCACCGCTTCTTCGACGAGGTGCACACCGTCACGAAGGTGGAGCCCGTCATCGAGGGCGACCGGGCGGTCGTCCGGGTCCTCGTCAACTGGCAGGCCAAGATCTGGGACCCGCCGGCCGCCCGCAGCCAGTGGCTGGGCTTCGACGCCGACCAGACCTGGACGGTCGTGGCCGGTCCGGACGGACCGCTGATCAAGGAGTACACCGTCAACGACCTGGCGCCGATGCCCGGTTCCGGCTCGCTCTGAGCACGGGCGCCGACGAAGGGAGAAGCGACGATGACCGAAGTGACACGGGAGCGGGTCGAAGCGGCGTACGCCGCCCTCGGCTCCGGCGACCGGGCGCGCATCCTGGAGTACTACTCCGAGGACCTGCGCTGGCTGGTGCCGGGCAACCACCCGCTGGCCGGCTGGTACGAGAGCCTGGACGCCTTCCTGGAGCTGATGGGGCAGACCCACAAGCTCACGGGCGGCACCTTCCGGATGGACATCCAGGCGGTCCTCGTCGGCGAGGACTGCAGCGCCGACGTGTGCCGCAACGTGGCCCTGCGGGACGGCGCGGACGAGACGAGCACCTCCCCGCACGAGCGGATGGACTACCCGGTCTTCCACTTCATGCGGTGGCGCGGTGGCCGGATCGTCGAGGGCCGGGACGGTCTCTTCGGGGACTCGGCGACCGCCTTCAGCCAGTTCTGGGCGCCGTTCGCGCCGGACGGCACCCGTAGGGACCGATAGACCGACAGGGGGATGAGCGCGATGGACCGACACGAGAGCCACACCGAGATCCTTCGGAAGTACTACGAGTACGCCAACGCCGGTGACTGGGACCGATGGTGCGACCTGTTCGCCGACGACCAGGTGATGGACGAGCAGCTCGCCGGCCACATCGAGGGCCTGGAGGTCCTGCGCTCGATGATGAAGGGCATGGGCACGATGTACCGGGTCTTCCGCAACGAGCCCGTGCACTTCGTCGTCGACGGCGAGAAGGCGGCCGCCGTCTCGCACCTGACCGCGGTCAGCGCCTCCGGCGAGCCCATCGAGGCCGAGGTCATGAACTTCTTCCGGATCGTCGACGGAAAGATCGCCTACATGGCGAACTACCACGACACGGTCCCCTTCCAGGTGCTGAGCCAGGACTGAGGGGAGCGCGGTCATGGCTGCAGAACGAGCAGAGGAATACGACTACGTCATCGTGGGCTCCGGCACCGCCGGCAGCGTCCTGGCGGACCGGCTCTCCGAGGACCCGGACGTCTCGGTCCTCGTCCTGGAGGCGGGCGGCTCCCGCATCCCGCCCGAGGTGGACGACCCGTCCTCCTGGTACAAGCTCCTCGGCGGGCCGGTGGACTGGGGCTACACCAGCACCCCGCAGCCCGGACTCGACGGCCGCCGTACGTACGAACCGCGCGGCAAGGCCCCCGGCGGCAGCAGCAACCTCTACATCATGATGCACATCCGGGGCCATGCCTCGGACTTCGACAACTGGGCCTACCAGGGCGCCGCCGGCTGGTCCTACGAGGACGTGCTGCCCTACTTCGCGCTGCTGGAGGGCCAGGAGGACGTCACCGCCGCGACCACCGGCACCCGCGGCCCGCAGCGGATCACCAACGCCGGCCGGCACGGCCCCAACCCGGTCTCCCGGGCCTTCATCGACGCCGCCGTCGAGCTGGGCCACCGGGAGATCGAGGACTTCAACACCGACGGACCGCGGCGCGGCCTCTTCGGCACCGGCTGGCACCACATCGACGTGGCCGACGGCCGCCGCCAGGGTGTCCTCGCCGCCTACCTGGAGCCGGCGCTACGGCGCCCCAACCTGACCCTGCGGACCGACGCGCAGAGCACCCGACTGCTGTTCGACGGGGACACCTGCACGGGCGTCGAGTACGCGCAGCTGCGGGCTCCCGCCGAGATCCCGGGCCGGACCGTCCGGGACGGCCACAGCGTCCCCGCGGCGCCCGGGCTGCACACCGTACGGGCCCGCCGCGAGGTGATCGTGGCGGCCGGGGCGATCGAGTCCCCGAAGCTGCTGCTGCTCTCCGGCATCGGCCACCCCGAGCAGCTGCGCGAGCACGGCATCGAGGTCACCGCCGCCCTGCCCGGGGTCGGCGAGAACTTCCACAACCACGTCCTGACGGGGCTGATGGCCGAGGTCACCCAGGAACTGCCGCCGCCGGCGCAGAACCTGTCGGAGAGCGCTCTATTCCTGTCCTCGCAGCCCGGGTTGCCCGCCCCCGACCTGCAGATCGCCTTCGTCCACGTGCCGTTCGACGTGATCGTCGGCCAGGACCACCCCCACACGGTGTCCATCCTGCCCGGCGTCGTACGGCCGGTGTCGCGCGGCTGGATCAAGCTGGCGAGCGCCGACCCGCTGGCCCACCCGCTGATCAACCCGAACTACCTGGGCGACCGGTGGGACCTGGAACGGATGGTGCAGGGCGTCAAGATCGCCCGGGAGATCTTCGCGACCTCCGCCTTCTCGCCCTGGTACAAGCAGGAGCTCCAGCCCGGCCCGGGCTTTGTGAGCGACGACGACCTGCGGACCTTCGTACGGCAGAAGTCGGAGAGCTACCACCACCAGGCCGGCTCCTGCCGCATGGGCATCGACGACCTCTCCGTCGTCGACCCCGAGCTGCGGGTGCACGGCGTACGGAACCTGCGCGTGGTCGACGCGAGCGTGATGCCCGCGGTCCCGTCCGGCAACTGCCACACCGCCATCGCGATGATCGCCGAGCGCGCGGCGGACTTCCTGAAGGGGGCCTCCCGTGTCTGACGCGGTCCTGCGCGAGGGCGTGCTGTCCGGGACCCGGATCGCGGTCCTGGTCGAGAGCGACTACTACGAGCCGGAGATCTTCTACTACCAGCGCCGCTTCGCCGAGGAGGGCGCCGAGGTCGACTTCCTGACCCGGCTGTGGGGCAACGACTCCATCACCTTCACCGGGCACGAGTACCGGGCGCCGTTCACCGCCGACAAGTCGCTGGAAGGCCTGAGCGACGACGAGCTGCGCCGGTACGCGGCGATCATCGTGCCCTCCGGCATGGTGGCCGACCGGCTGCGCTACACGGAGGACGTGGACGTCCTCGCCCCGGCGACCGAGCTGCTGCGCCGGGCCTTCGAGGAGCCGACGGTCCTCAAGGGGATCATCTGCCACGGCATGTGGCTGGCCTCCTCGATCCCTGACCGGATCCGCGGCCGCAAGGTGGTCTGTCACAACAACCTCATCGGTGACGTGCGGAACATGGGCGGCGAGTACGTCGACGAGGACGTGGTGGTCGACGGTGACCTGGTCACCGGCCGCACCGGCGCCCACCACCACCTCTTCGCCCGCCGCATCATCGAACTGATCGCGGCCGGTCGGGGCCGGGGAGCCGGCTGATGGCCGCCGGGCTGCGGTGGTCCCACGTGGGCCTGAACTGCACCGACCAGAAGACCACCGAGGAGTTCTACACCCGGTACTTCGGCTTCACCCGGGCCCGGGTGGTCGACCTCGGCGAGTCGCAGATCGTGTTCCTGCGCAAGGGGGACGCGTACCTGGAGCTCTTCGCGGCCGGCGACACCGCACCGGCCCGGGCGGCGAACGACGACGGTCCGCAGGCCCCCGGCCGGATGCGCCACCTGGCCTTCCAGACCGACAGCGTGGACGCGTTCCTGGCCGAGCTGGGCGACGCGGCGGAAGTGACCCTGGGACCACTGGACTTCGACGACTTCATCTGCGGCTGGCGGACCGTGTGGGTCCGCGACCCCGACGGGGTCATCGTCGAGGTCAGCCAGGGATACGAGGACGACGGCTCTCACGACAAGGACGGTGCGTGACCCATGGCTGACGCCGTGACCTTCTCCTTCTCCGACACGATCGCGGGCTACGTCACCCGCTTCGACTCCGGGACCCGGCTGCTGAGGCTGAAGACCGCCGACGGGCGCGAGTTCGACGTCTCCCTCGCCGGCGACCCCAGCGCCGAGCTGGTCCGCAACCTGGACGAGCCCTACATCGACGCCTCCGGCCACATCGACGAGATGCTCTCGCCCGGCCGGTTCCTCTTCGTCTACGGGGTCCACTACCCGGAGCGCGGCGGCGGCTTCGACGCCAAGCGCCTGGTCTTCCTGGGCCGCGGGGCCGAGGACTACCGCTTCGAGGAGCCCAGCTGGTGGATCAAGCAGATCGAATCCCTGGCCGACTTCTACAAGCGGGCGCAGTTCGGCGACGGGCCGGTGGACTTCACCGAGTACCGCACCGAGATCCGGCTCGGCGGTGACAAGACCGCCAGCCACGTCCAGGAGACCGACACGATCTCCCGGCTGGTCTACGGCATGGCCTCGGCCTACCTGCTGACCGGCAAGGACGAGTACCTGGAGGTCGCCGAGCGCGGCACCGAGTACCTGCGCAAGCACATGCGGGTCGTGGACAGCGAGGAGGACGTGGTCTTCTGGTACCACGGCATCAGCGTCGACGGGGACAGCGAGCGCAAGCTCTTCACCTCGGAGTTCTCCGACGACTACGACGCGATCCCGATGTACGAGCAGATCTACGCGCTGGCCGGCCCCATCCAGACGTACCGGGTCACCGGTGACATCCGGATCAAGAACGACGCGGACGCCACCATCCGGCTGTTCGACAAGTTCTTCTTCGACCCGGAGCAGGGCGGCTACTACTCCCACATCGACCCGATCCTCTTCAGCGCCGACCACGAGTCCCTCGGCGAGAACGCCGAGCGCAAGAACTGGAACTCGGTCGGCGACCACGCGCCCGCCTACCTGATCAACCTGTACCTGGCGACCGGCGACCAGAAGTACGCCGACTTCCTCGAGTACACCTTCGACACCATCGCGGACAAGTTCCCGGACTACAAGAACAGCCCCTTCGTCCAGGAGCGCTTCTTCCGCGACTGGTCGCACGACACCGCGCACAGCTGGCAGCAGAACCGCGCGGTGGTCGGCCACAACCTGAAGATCGCCTGGAACCTGATGCGGATGAACTCGCTGAAGGCCAAGCCGGAGTACGAGCAGCTCGCCAAGAAGATCGGCGAGATCATGCCGGCGGTCGGCAGCGACGTGCAGCGCGGCGGCTGGTACGACGTCGTCGAGCGGCTCAAGGGCGGCGACCAGGAGGCGTACCGGTTCGCCTGGCACGACCGCAAGGCCTGGTGGCAGCAGGAGCAGGCGATCCTCGCCTACCTCATCCTGAACGGCACGGTCGGCGGCGACGCGAACCTGCGTGAGGCCCGGCAGGCCCAGGCCTTCTACAACACCTTCTTCCTCGACCACGACGAGGGAGCCGTCTACTTCAACGTGCTCGCCAGCGGCACGCCGTACCTGCTCGGCACCGAGCGGCTCAAGGGCAGCCACTCGATGTCCATGTACCACTCGGCGGAGCTCTGCTACCTCTCCGCCGTCTACAACAACCTGCTCATCAACGGGCGGGAGATGGACTTCCACTTCCAGCCCGACCCGACGAACCTGCCCGACCGCGTCCTGCGCGTCTCGCCCGACCTGCTTCCCGCCGGTTCGGTGCGGATCGCGTCCGTGGAGATCGACGAGAAGCCGTACACCGACTTCGACGCCGACGCACTCACCGTACGGCTGCCCGATGTCCAGGGCCGGGTGAAGGTCAAGGTCCGGCTGCGCCCGGTGACCAAGTAGCGCTCAACGGGGGGCGCCCCAACCAGAGGGGAACGCAATGACTCTCAACGTCAAGGAACGCCGGAACAAGACGGGCACCGTGCTCGTCGCCACCGGCGAGATCAACAGCGAGACATCCGGCTCGCTGCTCCAGGCACTGCTGCCGCTGGTCCGCGAGGGCAAGCCGCTGAAGATCGACCTCACCGCGGTCACCTACGTCTCCAGCGCGGGCCTGCGCACCCTGCTCGTGGTCTACCGCGAGGCCCAGCACGCCGGCGTCGCGGTCACCCTCTACGGGGTGAGCGAAGAGGTCCGGTTCGTCATGTCGGCCACCGGGTTCCTCGACTTCTTCGAGACCGGCGAGGCCGTCGCCGCGGCCGCCAAGGCCAAGGCCAAGGCAGCGCGATGACCGAGACCCGGTCCGAGCAGGTGCTGCGCGTCGACGCGTACCCGACCCACGAGGTGGGCGGGTACCGCGTCCGCGCCGGCAAACCGTTCCCCTTCGGGGCCAACGTGGTCCCCGGCGGGGTCAGCTTCTCCGTCTTCTCCGACCAGGCCACCTCCATGACCCTGGTCATCTTCAAGCGCGGAGAACCCGAGCCGATGGCCGAACTGGAGTTCCCCGAGGAATTCCGCACCGGCAGCGTCTTCGCCATGACCGTCTTCGGCCTCGACCACGAGAACATCGAGTACGGGTACCGGGCCGACGGCCCCTACGACCCGGTCACCGGGCATCGCTTCGACGCCCGGCAGGTGCTCTCCGACCCGTACGCCCGCCTCATCGCAGGCCGTGACGTGTGGGGCGTGGAGCCGGACCGCAGCCGCGGCTACCAGTACCGCTCCCGCGTCTGCCTCCAGGACTTCGACTGGGGCGACGACACCCCGCTGGGCATCCCCGCCGAGGACCTCGTCGTCTACGAGACCCACGTGCGCGGCTTCACCCGACACCCCTCCTCGCAGGTCACCGCACCCGGCACCTTCGCGGGGCTGCGCGAGAAGATCCCGTACCTGAAGGAACTCGGGATCAACTGCATCGAACTGCTGCCGGTGTTCGAGTTCGACGAGAGCGACAACCCGCGCAGCAACCCGGAGACCGGCGAGCAGCTCTTCGACTACTGGGGCTACAACACCGTCTCGTTCTTCGCGCCCAAGGCCGGCTACGCGGCCACCGGACGCTACGGCATGCAGGGCGACGAATTCCGCACCCTGATCAAGGACCTGCACGCCGCCGGCATCGAGGTCATCCTCGACGTCGTCTTCAACCACACCGCCGAGGGCAACGAACAGGGCCCGACGATCTCCTTCAAGGGGCTCGACAACGCCACGTACTACATGCTCACGCCCGACGGGTACTACTTCAACTTCAGCGGCACCGGCAACACCGTCAACTGCAACCACCCCGTCGTGCGCAACTACGTGCTCGACTGCCTGCGCCACTGGGTCGCCGACTACCACATCGACGGCTTCCGCTTCGACCTGGCGGCCATCCTCGGCCGGGCCCTGGACGGCACCCCGCTGCCCAACCCGCCGCTGCTGGAACTGCTCGCCTACGACCCGGTCCTACGGCACACCAAGCTCATCGCCGAGGCCTGGGACGCCGGCGGCCTCTACGAGGTCGGCAACTTCCCGGCGTACGGCCGCTGGGCCGAGTGGAACGGCAAGTACCGCGACACCGTACGCAGCTTCCTCAAGGGCGACCCCGGCGTCACCGGCGAACTGGCCACCCGGATCGCCGGATCACCCGACCTGTACGCCACCCGCGGCACCGCGGCATCGGTCAACTTCCTGACCGCGCACGACGGTTTCACCCTCGCCGACCTGGTCTCCTACAACGACAAGCACAACGAGGCCAACGGCGAGAACAACAACGACGGTGCCAACGACAACAACAGCTGGAACTGCGGCGCCGAAGGTCCCACCGACGACCCGGAGATCAACGCGCTGCGCACCCGGCAGATGAAGAACGCCCTCGCGATCCTCTTCACCAGCCAGGGCATCCCGATGCTGCTGGCCGGCGACGAGGTCGCCCGCACCCAGCAGGGCAACAACAACACCTACTGCCAGGACAACGAGCTCTCCTGGTTCGACTGGGACCAGGTCGACGACAACGCCGAACTGCTCCGGTTCACCCGAGAGATGATCGAATTCCGCAAGCACCACCGCGAGCTGCGCTCCACCGCCCACCCCACCGGCCAGGTCCGCGAGCACCTGGGCCTGCCGGACATCAGCTGGCACGGGGAGCGGGCCTGGCAGCCCGACTGGTCGGCCGAGAGCCGGCTGCTGGCGGTGGCCCGCTGCGGCACCGGTGACGACGACGTGGTGTACGTGGCCATGAACGCGCACTGGGAGTCGCACGACCTGGAACTGCCCGCCCTGCCGGGAGGCCGGAGCTGGCACCTGTTCGCCGACACCGGGGCCGAGGCACCGTACGACATCCGCACCCCCGGGGCCGAGCAGGAGCTGGACAACGCCGGGAAGTACCTGATCGGCCCGCGCTCGGTGGTGATCCTCGTGGGCCGCACCGACGATCCCGACGACCTCGACACGCCCTGACCGAACACGCCCTGACCGAAGGAGACCCTGACATGCCGCTTTCCGTGTCCCTGAGCATCGAGGGCGACACCACCGTGATCGAACTGACGGGCGAGCTGGACGCCAAGACCGCGCCGGACTTCCACCGGACCATCGAGAAGGCCGCCGGCCACGGCACCCGCACCGTCGAGATCAGGATGGCCGGCGTCGGCTACATGGCCAGCGCCGGACTGCGCTCCCTGGTCTTCGCCCAGCAGAAGGTCGCGAACGACGTCACCATCAAGGTGGTCGGTGCCATCGAGCCCGTGTCCCGGACCATCCGGACCGCCGGGCTGGACCGGAGCATCGTCCTGACCGATGAGTGACCACCGTGACTGACATGGTCGAACTGGCGAGCACGTCCTGCGTACTGGAAGTGCCCGCGACGGTGGGGGCACTGGGCGACATCGCCTCGCTCGTCCTACGACTGGCCGCGGCGGCGGGCCTGGGCAAGGGTGCCACCTACCGGCTCCGGCTGGCCGTGGACGAACTGGCCACCAACGTCGTGATGCACGGGTACCGGGGCGGCGACGGACGGATCACCGTCCGCGGCCGCTCCGGCCCGGGCGGGGTGCAGATCGTCATCGAGGACTGCGCACCCCCCTTCGACCCCGTCGAAGGCCGCCTACCGCCCGCCTGCCCCGGGATCCCCCCGGAGGAGCGGCGGATCGGCGGCCTCGGCATCCACCTGGCGCTGACCAGCGTGGACGAGTTCGGCTACGCGCACAGGGACGGCCGCAACATCAGCACCCTGACTGTGAAGGCTGAGGGGACGGACCGATGCCCTCCACGACCGTGATCATCCTCGACGCGTACCCGCCACCGCCGCCCGAGCTGCTCGACGCTCTGCGGACGATGGACGCGGCACTCGTCACCCGCTCCCTGAAGGAGCTGCGCGAAGGAGCACTGGAACTGCTGCCCGTCGCGGACGTGCTGCTCGCCCCGGCCGAGTCCGACGGGGAGGCCGTACGGATGGCCGTACGCCGGCTGCGCCGCTGGGCCGGGGCCCCCATCGTGGTCGTCTGGACCGTGACGGAGTTCGCCGCCCTGGAGGAGCACGTCCGGATCGGGCACGACTACCTCGTACCGCCCTTCCTGCCCGCCCTCGTCGGGGCCCGGCTGCACAGCTGCTCGGAGCGCGCCGGACTCGGCCGCACCCTGCGCGAAGCCGACGCCCGCGCCGAACTCATGGGCTACGAGAAGGAACTGGAGATCGGCCGGGAGATCCAGGCGGGCTTCCTGCCCGAATCGATGCCCGTCCCCGACGGCTGGGAGATCGACGTGCGGTTCCGTCCCGCCCGGCAGGTCGCCGGCGACTTCTACGACGTCTTCGAGATCTCCCGCGGCCGCCGGCTCGCCTTCGTCGTCGCCGACGTCTGCGACAAGGGGGTCGGAGCCGCGCTGTTCATGGCGCTCATCCGCTCACTCCTGAGGCACACCGCGCAGAACAGCGGCCTGCAGCACCTGGTCGCCGCCGGACGCGCCGGGGGCAGCCGCCGGATCCCGGTCGTCGGCGCCACCCCGCTGCTCAACGCGGTCACCGCCACCAACGGCTACCTCACCCGCAACCACCTGCGGCAGGGCTACTTCGCCACCCTGTTCTTCGGGGTGCTCGACCCGCTCACCGGCAGCCTCGTCTACATCAACGGCGGCCACAACCCGCCCCTGCTGCTGCCCGCCGACGGCAGCCCGCCCGTCGCCCTCCACATCACCGGACCGGCCGTCGGCATCCTGCCCGACTGCGTCTACACCCTCGGCTACGCCCAACTCGACCCGGGCGACACCCTGTTCGCCTTCACCGACGGAGTCCCCGAGGCCCGCTGCCCGAACGGCAGCTTCCTCGGCGACGACCGGATGCTGGAACTGCTCGCCGGGCCACCGACCAGCGGCAAGGACGTGGTCGACCGGATGGACTGGGCGGTGCGCGAACACACCGGCACCGCCGAACAGCACGACGACGTCACCATGCTGGCCCTGCACCGGCCACGCGCGGCGCGGGGGCCGCGCGCGGACGGCGCCGGCACCCGGGTGGTGGCCTAGATGACCCGCACCATCGTCGTGCACTCGCACCGCGGTGGGACGGGCAAGTCCTCGGTACTGGCGAACCTCGCGCTGCTCCTCGCGGCCGAGGGACGCCGGGTGGGGGTGGTCGACACCGATATCCAGTCACCCACCCTGGACCTGCTGTTCCGCCTGGGGCCCGGCCCCTCCCTGACCGACTACCTGCTCGGCCGCTGCGAGATCGAGACCACCGCCCAACAGACCGGCGTACCCGGGTTGTACGTCGTACCGGCCCGGACCGGGACGGCCGCCCTGCGCGAGATCATGGCCGGCGGCTACGACGTGGGGCTGCTGCCGGAAGGCTTCGACCGGCTGGCCGCGCACCACGACCTCGACGTCCTGCTGCTCGACACCCACGCCGGGCTCAACAACGAGTCGGTGACCGCCATGGCGAGCGCCGACGTGCTGATGATCATGGCGCGGGCCGACCGGATCGACCTCTCGGGGGTCGAGGAGACCATCGCCCTCGCCGGACGCCTGACCTGCCGGCGGAACCTCGTACTGAGCATGGCCCCCGAGGGCATCGACCGGGAGGCGGCCCGCCGACGCTCCGAAGCGGTCTACGGGGCGCCACTGGCCGGAATCCTTCCCTACTCGCCGGAAATGGCGGCTCTGTACGGGGAACGCATATTTGCCGAAGCTCACCCCGACCACCCCCTGGTCGGTGAATTCCGCACCATCATCTCGGCGTTGGACGCACGTGACGAAGTATCGCGGGCCTGACGTCGTCCCCCTTACGCCCCCTGCGGGTGGCGTGTTGAATCGGCAGCGAATCCAGAACAAGGAGAGAATCATGAAGATTCTCGTCGTCATGACGGCCAAAGCCACACTGCATCTGCTCGACGGTGAACAGCACCCCTCGGGATTCTGGGCCGAGGAATTCGTCGTGCCCTTCTCGCTCTTCAAGGCGGCCGGCCACGACGTGGACGTGGCGACGATCGGTGGCAGTGCGCCGACCGTCGACCAGACGAGCATCGACCCCCAGTTCCTGCGGTGGGTCCGTCCCGAGGGTTCGCCGGACGAGGACGCGGCCAACGCCGCCGAGTACGTCCGGGTCATCGGGGACACCCCCCAGCTGAGAGCCCCCATCGCCCTGGAGACCCTCACCGAGAAGGACATCGCCGACTACGACGGCGTGTACGTCAGCGGCGGCCACGGCGCCATCGGCGACCTCCCCAAGTCCGACGAGCTCGCCCAGATCCTGCGCTGGGTCATCGCGCAGGACAAACCGCTCGCCACGGTGTGCCACGGCCACACCTCGCTGCTCGCCCTGCGCGACGGCGAAGGCCGCTGGCCCTTCGAGGGCTACCGGATGACGGCCTTCTCGCACGACGAGGAACTGGTCACCAACATGGCCGGCCGGCTCCCGCTGATCCTGGAGGTCGAACTCACCCGGCTCGGCGCCCGCTACGAGAAGGCGGAAGCCATCTGGGACTCGCACGTGGTCGTCGACCGCAGGCTGACGACCGGCCAGAACCCCTACTCCTCCAAGGCCCTCGCCGAGACCTTCTTGACGCAGCTCGCGAAGGGCTAGTACCGCCCCCCGCACCCGAAACCGGAAGGCAGCCATGACCAAGCGTGAGCTGAGCGGCCAGCCCCTCGCCAACCCCGGGAAACTGTTCATCGGCGGCGCCTGGGTCCCGGCCCAGGACGGCCGTACCGAACCGGACATCAGCCCCGTGGACGGGCAGGAGATCGTACCGGTGGCCCAGGCCGCCGCCGCCGACGCGGACGCGGCCGTCGCCGCCGCCCGCACGGCGTACGAGGAGGGCCCCTGGAGCAGACTGTCCGCCCAGGAGCGCGCGCTGCGGCTGAACCGGGTCGGTGAGCTCATCGAGCGCGACCTGGAGGAGATCGCCCTGCTGGAGACCGTGGACATGGGCAAGCCGTTCGCGTTCTCCAGCACGGTCGACGCCCCCATGGCCGCCCAGCTCATGCACTACTACGCCGGGGCCGTGACCCGCGTCGACGGCTCCTCGCGGGCCCCGGCCGGCGGCCAGCTCGCCTACACCCTGCGCGAACCGCTGGGCGTGGTCTGCGCCATCACCCCGTTCAACTTCCCGCTGCTGCTGTCGATGACGAAGATCGCACCGGCACTCGCGGCGGGCAACACGGTGGTCCACAAGCCCTCCCCGGCCACCCCGCTGACCGCCCTGAAGATCGCCGAGCTCTTCCAGGAGGCGGAGATCCCCGACGGGGTGCTGAACGTCATCACCGGTCCGGGCGTCGAACTGGGGGAGACCCTCACCGGCCACCCCGACATCGACAAGATCGCCTTCACCGGCTCCACCTCGGTCGGCCAGACGATCATCCGCAAGGCGGCCGGCACCCTGAAGAAGGTGACGATGGAGCTCGGCGGCAAGTCCGCCAACATCGTCTTCGCCGACGCCGACCTCGACGCCGCCGAGGAACTCGCCTTCTTCGGCATCTACTACAACAAGGGCGAGATCTGCACCGCCGGATCCCGGCTGCTGCTGCAGCGACCCATCCACGACGAGATGGTCGAACGTCTGGTCCGCCGGGCCGCCGACCTCAAGCCCGGCGACCCGCGCGACCCGGCCACCCTCTTCGGACCGCTCGCCCACCGCGGCCAGTTCGACAAGGTCAGCTCCTACATCGAGGTCGGCGAGAAGGAAGGCGCGATCCTGCGCACCGGCGGCAGCGGATGGACCCCCGAGGGCGCCTCCAGCCAAGGCCTGTACTTCCTGCCGACGATCTTCACCGGCGTCGACAACAGCATGCGGATCGCCCAGGAGGAGATCTTCGGCCCGGTCCTGTCGATCATCCCCTTCGACACCGAGGAGGACGCCGTGCGCATCGCCAACGACAGCGCGTACGGCCTCGCCGCCGGCGTCCACACCAAGGACCTGCGGCGCGCCCACCGGGTCGCCTCGCAGATCAAGGCCGGCACGGTCTGGGTCAATTGCTACAACCAGTACGACCCCGCCGTGCCCTACGGCGGCTACAAGGCCTCCGGCTACGGCCGTGAGTGCGGCCCCGAGTCGCTGGAGAGCTACACCCAGACCAAGTCGGTCTGGATCGGCATGGACTGAGAGCGCTACCGAGACCGACCGAGACCTCCATTCCCGAGGAGCGGCAATGCGGACAGGCATCATCGGCACCGGGCGGATCGGCTCGACCCTGGCCAGGATCCTCGTGGCGGCAGGCCACCAGGTCGTCCTGGCCAACGCCCGGGGCCCGCGGACCCTCGACCCGCTCGTGGCCGAGCTGGGACGGACCGCCTCGGCGGCGCACCCCGCCGAGGCGGCCGACCGGGCCGAACTCCTGGTGCTGATGGTGCCCTTCGAACGCGTCCGCGGACTGCTCCCGCCGTACGCCGTGCAGGACAAGGTGCTGGTGGACGCCACCAACGCGTTCGGCGGCCCCGGCGGCGCCCCCGCCGACCTCGGCGGACGCGGCTCCAGCGACCTGGTCGCCGAGTGGTACCCGGGCGCCCAGGTCGTCAAATCCCTGAACACCATGCATTTCGAAACCCTCGCCGTCGCCGGCACCGCACCCGGAGAGCGCCTGGCACATTTCACCGCGGGCGACGACGTGAAATCGAAGGAAATCGTCGCGGGAATCATCTCGGATCTGGGATTCGCACCCGTGGACACCGGCCCGTTGCACTCCGGAGGAATTCTCCAACAGCCCGGCGGGCACCTTTTCAACCGGCCGCTCACGGAAGCGCAGGCGCTGGCATGGATATCACACTGAATGTGAACGGAAGACCCGAGCAGTTCACGGCGCAGCCGAACGAACTGCTCGTGGAACGGCTCCGCGACGGCCTCGGGCTGACCGGCACCAAGGTCGGCTGCGACACCGGCCAGTGCGGCACCTGCGTCGTCCGCCTCGACGGCAGGTCCGTCAAGAGCTGCCTGGTCCTCACCGCCTCCGCCGCCGGGGCCGAGGTGGCCACCATCGAGGGCGAGACCACCCGCGGCGGCGAACTGACCGGCCTCCAGGAGGCTTTGCGCCAGGAGCACGGCACCCAGTGCGGCTTCTGCACCCCCGGCATGGTCATGGCCCTCGGCGAACTCGTCGACGCCACCGCCGGCGGCGAGGCCCCGACCGAGCCCGAGATCCGCGAATGGCTCACCGGCAACCTGTGCCGGTGCACCGGCTACCACAGTGTCGTACGGGGCGTGCAGCGCGCCTGCGCGGCCGCCCGCGCCGAGGCGCCCGCCACCGTGCCCGCCACCGTGCCCGAGCCCGCCGTCGTCGCCGCGTCCACCGCAGCCGGACAGGAGGTGTGAGGGACATGACCGCAGTGACGGGGGAGGCCCCGGCCACGGGGAGCGGAGTCCTCGGACAGCCGCTGGACAGCCGCGAGGATCCGCAGCTGCTGCGTGGCGAGGCCACGTACGTGGCGGACATCGACCTGCCGGGCACCGCCCACATGGCCATCCTGGGCAGCCCGGTGGCGCACGCCAAGATCCTCTCCATCGAGACCAAGGCCGCCGAGCAGCTGCCCGGCGTCCTCAAGGTGGCCACCGCCGCCGACTTCACCGACGTCATGCCGCTGCCCTGCATCTGGATCCCCGGCGGCGTCGAGAGCCACTTCCCGCCCCACCCCTACGGACTTCCCGGCGCCCGCCCGGTCCTCACCGGCGACACCGTCCGGCACGTGGGCGACCCCATCGCCGTGGTCGTCGCCGAGACCCCGCGCCAGGCCACCGCGGCGCTCGCCGCCATCGCCGTCGAGTACGAACCGCTGCCCGTGGTCACCCGCGCCGACGAGGCGCTCGCCGAGGGCGCGCCCCAGCTGCACGAGGCCGTCCCGGGCAACCTGAACGCGTACTGGACCTGCGGCGACAAGGACCGCACCGACGCGGCCATCGCCGAGGCCGAGGTCACCGTCGAGCTCGACCTGGTCAACCAGCGCACCATCAACAGCCCCATCGAGCCCCGCGGCGCGGTCGGCGACCACAACGCGGCCACCGGCGAGTACACGCTCTACGCCTCCACCCAGGGCCCGCACAACCACCGCTTCCTGCTCTCCGCGCTGGTCCTCGGCATCCCCTTCAACAAGCTCCGGGTGATCGCCCCGACCGTCGGCGGCAGCTTCGGCACCAAGGGCTACCTGTACCCGGACATGGCGCTGGTGCTGCTGCTGTCCAAGGAGCTCGGCCGGCCCGTGAAGTGGGTGGACACCCGCACCGGGCTGATGAACTCCACCGTCCAGGGCCGCGACCACCGCCAGCACGTCACCCTCGCCGGCACCCGCGACGGCCGGATCACCGCCGTCCGCTGCACCAGCTACGCCAACCTCGGCGCGTACCCCTCCACCATCGGCCCCGGCGTCGCCACCGCCCTGATGGGCCGCTCCATCAGCGGCATGTACGACATCGACGCCGCCTTCTGCGAGGTGTACGCCGCCTTCACCAACACCGTCTCGCTCGGCGCCCAGCGCGGCAGCGGACGCGCCGAGGCAGCCTTCCTCATGGAGCGCCTCGTCGACCGGTACGCCTCCGAGATCGGCATGGACCCGGCGGCCGTCCGCCGCAAGAACCTGGTGCCGAAGGAGAAGTTCCCGTACGACAACGGCCTCGGCTGGACCTACGACTCGGGGAACTACCAGCTGAACTTCGACAAGGCGATCGAGCTGTCGGGCTACGCCGACATGCCCGCCCGCAAGGCCGAGGCCCGCACCCGCGGCAAGCGGCTCGGCGTCGGCCTCGCCACCTACGTCGCGATCTGCGGGGTCGGCCCCTCGACCCGGATGTCCCAGGAGGGCATGCTCGGCGGCACCTGGGAGAGCGCGAACATCCGCGTCCACCCGACCGGCGAGGTCACCGTCACCGTGGGCTCCGCCTCCACCGGCCAGAGCCACGGCACCGTCTTCGCCCAGGTCGCCGCCGACGAACTCGGCATCGACCCGGACACCGTCCAGGTCCTGGAGGGTGACACGCAGAAGGCCCCGTACGGGCAGGGCACCTACGGGTCCCGCTCCTACAGCATGGCCGCGCCCGCCGTCGCCCTCACCGCCCGCAAGATCAAGAGCAAGCTGATCCGGGCCGGCGCCGTCTTCCTCGGCGTCCCCGAGGACAAGGTCGTCTACGAGGGCGGCCGCGTCCACGAGGACGGCAACGAGCAGAACACCAAGACCTTCGCCGAGCTGGCGATGTCCATGTGGTACGGCTGGGGGCTGCCCGCGGAGATCGAACCCGCCCTCGACGAGACCACCCACTTCGACCCGCCGGACTTCAACTACCCCTTCGGGACGCACGTGGCGGTCGTCGAGATCGACGAACTGACCGGCGAGACCGAGGTGGTGTCCTACACCGCCGTCGACGACGCCGGCCACATCGGCAACCCCAAGATCGTCCTCGGCCAGATCGAGGGCAGCATCACGCACGGCCTCGGCCAGGCCCTGATGGAGGCCGCCGTCTACGACGAACAGGGCCTGCTCATCAGCTCCGACCTCACCTCGTACGCCTTGCCGCGCGCCGCCGACGTGCCGTTCTTCACGCTCGACAAGACCGTCACGCCCAGCCCGCACAACCCGCTCGGCGCCAAGGGCGCCGGCGAGATCGCCACCGTCCCGCCCGCCGCGGCCGTCGTCAACGCCGTCGTCGACGCCCTGGCCGACCTGGGCGTCCAGCACATCGACATGCCCCTCACCCCCGAGAAGGTCTGGCGCCGCCTGAGAGGGGAAGCCCAGTGATCCTCACCGAGTTCGACTACGTCCGGCCCGCCGACCTCGACGAGGCGCTGGCCCTGCTGGCCGGCACGCGCGGCGCCCGGATCCTGGCCGGCGGCCAGAGCCTGCTGCCCGACCTGCGCTCCGGAGCCGACCGGGCCGCGCTCCTGGTCGACATCCGGCGGCTGGCGGAGCTGCGCGCGGTCGCGCGCACCCCTGACGGCGCCCGGCTGCGGATCGGGGCCCTCACCACGCTCGCCGAGCTCGCCACCGACCCGCTGGTGCTCGCCGAGGCCCCGGAACTGGCCGCCGCGGCCCGCGCCAACGGCGACCCCCAGGTCCGCAACCTCGGCACCGTCGGCGGCAACCTCGTCGCCGCCGGACGGGCCACCGACCTGCCGGTCGCCGCCATGGCCGCCGACGCCGTGGTCGAACTGGCCGGCCCCGGCGGGCGGACCACCCTCGCGGCGGAGGAGCTCGCGGCCGGTCCCGCGCCCGCCGACGCGGTCCTCACCGCCCTGCTGGTGCCGGCCGCCGGCCCGGCCGCCGCGTTCGAGAAGACCGCCGACCGCGCCACCCGCTACCCGGTGTGCGCCACCGCCGTACGGATCACCCCCGGCGGGCCGCGCATCGCCGTCACCGGGGCCACCTCCCGGCCCTTGCGGCTGCGCGGGGTCGAGGACCGCCTGCGCGGGGGCCCGTACCGCACGGAGGCCGTGCTCGCGGCCTTCCGCGCCGAACCCAGGGAGCTGTTCGTCCCCGGGCGCGGCACCTCGGCCGAGTACCTCGGCCATCTCGTGGGGGTCCTCACGGCCCGAGCGTTGCAGAGGGCCGAGCAGGCTCTCGCCCGATAGTCCGACACGGGCACACCACGGGGCCCGACACGGGCCCCATCACGGGGGAGTGGAGTGACGCAGTGGCCGACACGTCCGAGACGACCACAGGGGTAACGGTGCAGCAGGCCACGCACGCGGCCGGCGCGCCCAGAGGCTCCGGCTTCTGGGTGGTGGGAGCGGTCCTCGTCCTGCTGATGCTCTCCTCCTCCGTGCCCTCCGCCCTCTACGTGCTCTACCAGCAGGAGTGGGGGCTGTCCTCCGGCACCATCACGGTGGTCTTCGCCCTGTACGCGGTCACCGTGCTGGCCGGGCTCCTGCTGTTCGGCTCCCTCTCCGACACCCTTGGCCGCCGCCCGGTCCTGGGCGGCGCCCTGATCCTGGCCATGGTCTCCATGCTCCTGTTCGCCGGGGCCCAGGGCCTGGGACTGCTGCTCGCCGCCCGCGCCGTCCAAGGGCTCGCCGTGGGCCTGGCCACCGGGGCGATGGGGGCCGCCCTGTTGGAACTCAGCCCCGCGACCAGGCCCGCGCTCGGCGCCCAGGTCAACAGCGCCGGCCCCACCGTGGGCATCGGGCTCGGCGGGATCGGGGCCGGACTCCTCGTCCAGTTCGCGCCCGCCCCGACGGTGCTGAGCTACCTGCTGCTGGTCGGCGCCTTCGCCGTGACCCTGGTGGGGGTGGCCCGGATGCGGGAGAGCGCCCCGGGCGCCGGCGGCCGCTTCCGGGTGGTCCCGCACCGGATCCGGGTACCGGCGGACGCCCGGGGCCGCTTCGCCGTCCTCGTCCTGACCATCGTCGCCGTCTGGTCGGTGGGCGGCTTCTACCTCTCGCTCGGCCCGCACCTGGCGCTGTCCCTGCTGCGGTCCACCAACTACCTGGTCGGCGGGGCCACGGTCGCCCTGCTCGCGGGCGCCGCCACCGCCGCCCAGCTGATGCTCGGCCGCACCGAGGCGCTGCGCACCGCCGTGCTCGGCCTGCTCGGCCTCCTCGCCGGACTCGGCCTGGTGCTGCTCTCGCTGGGGATCCGCTCGGCCGTCGTGTTCCTCGTGGCCACGGCGGTCCTCGGCAGCGGGTGGGGCGCGGCCTTCCTCGGTTCCTTCCGCGCGCTGAGCGCTCTCGCACAGCCGGCGCACCGCGGTGAACTGACCGCCGCCGTATATGTCTTCGCGTACCTCGCGATGAGCGTGCCGGCGGTCCTCGCCGGGATGCTGACCAACATCCACGGGCTGCACCGCACCTCGGTCGGCTTCATGGCCGCCGTGGCCGGCGTGTGCGCGCTGGCCCTGCTGGCCACCCTGCGACTGGCCGCCCGTACCCGGGCCGAGGGGAGTACGGCGTGAACGCGGCGGACATGAA
Source organism: Streptomyces virginiae (assembly GCF_041432505.1). Taxonomy (GTDB): domain Bacteria; phylum Actinomycetota; class Actinomycetes; order Streptomycetales; family Streptomycetaceae; genus Streptomyces; species Streptomyces virginiae_A. Next base: position 1,910,909 of record NZ_CP107871.1, on the reverse strand, counting down.
GGACCCGGAGCTACGGGCGGCCCTGCGCGAGTTGGAGATCTTCACCGGGATCACCGACGAGCAGCTGGACTGGCTGGTCTCGGTGTCCGAGCCCCGGATCCTGGCCGACGGCGACATCCTCTTCCGGGACGGCGAGGAGGCCACCGGCTTCCACGTCCTGCTCTCCGGCGGGCTGGTCGTCACCAAGGTCGTCGACGGCCGGGAGGAGGTGCTCACCCGGCACTCCACCGAGGAGGAGAGCGCCGCCGCCGAGGAGCACGACGGCAAACCCTCCGCCGCCCACCGGTTCACCGGCGAACTGCCCCTGCTGACCGACGGCTCCTACGTGGCCACCGCGGCCGCCAGCGGCCCGTCGACCACGGTGGTGGCCTACCCGAAGCCGGTCTTCTTCGAGATGCTGACCCGCTGCCACGGGGTGGCCGCCGTACTGATCCCCGTACTGGCCTGGCGCATCAAGTCCTCCGAGGTCCAGGCCCGCAAGCGGGCCACCGTGGAGGCGCTCGGCACCCTGGCCGCAGGTCTCGCCCACGAGCTGAACAACCCGGCCGCCGCGGTGGCCCGCGCCGCTCAGGAACTGGCCCCCGCCCTGGACCGGCTCACCCGTACCGCCCAGGCCTGGGGCGCGGCCGCCACGGGCGCGGAGCGCTCGCTCCTCGACCGGGTCGCCGACGAACTGGACGAGCTGCCGCCGCCGGCGACCACCGACCCGTTCGCCCAGGCCGACGCCGAGGAGGAGATCGCCGACTGGGCCGAGGAGGCGGGCACCGAACGTCCCGGCCTGCTCGGATCCGGGGTCGCGGACCTGGGACTGGAGCTGGGCTGGCTGCGGGAGCGCCTGGCGGGGGTGGGGGAGTCGGCCCTCGCCCCGGCCCTGGACCACCTTGCGGCGCTGCTGGAGATCCGCTCGCTCGCGGCGGAGCTGCGGGCGGCGGGGCCCCGGATCTCCCAGCTCGTCTCCGCCACCCGGGATTACGCCAACCTCGACCGGGCGCCCGAACAGCGCTTCCCGGTGACCGACGGACTGGAGAACACGCTGGTCGTCCTGCGTGCCAAGCTCGCCGGCATCAGCATCGTGCGTGAGTACGAGTCCGACCTGCCCGAACTGACGGGCTATCCCAGCGAGTTGAATCAGGTGTGGACCAACCTGGTCGACAACGCGGCGGAGGCCATGGAAGGCTCCGGCGTCCTGACCCTGCGGGCCCGCGCCGAGGGCGTCTGCATGGTCGTGGAGATCGCCGACACCGGCCGCGGCATCCCGGCGGAATCCCTGCCGCGGATCTTCGAACCCTTCTACACCACCAAGGACGTGGGCAAGGGCACGGGCCTGGGGCTGCACCTCAGCTACCGCATCGTGACCCAGCGCCACCACGGGTCGATCGCCGCCCGCTCGCGTCCCGGTGAGACCCGGATGGTCGTCCGGCTGCCCTTCGCCGGTAGCGCCCAATCCTGTGCCTCACCTGCGACAACACCCGAAACGGCACCCATCGTGGGCACCTCTCCCAGTTGAAACGGAGTCGACATGGCCAACTACGACATCTCCAAACTGCACCCGGTGTTCGTCCGCCAGATGGAGGCGCTGGCCGCCCTGGACATCGAGGCGGTGATGAAGAACTACACCGACGACGCCGTGCTCCTGCGCTTCGAGGGGGTCTCGGTCGGCATCGAAGCGGTTCGCGAGACGTTCACCGGCTATCTCACGGTGAAGCCCACGCTCGTCGAACTCCAGGAGTACATCGAGACCGAGGACACCATCTTCTATCGGGCGATCATGAGCCTGAACGGTGAACCGGAGCACGCGTTCGGGACACTTGTCGTCCGCGATGGCCGAATCTGGCGCCAGACCGCCGGATTCGGCAGCTGACGGCCGGAATCTGGGTAGCGTGTGCGGGGAGGGCGCCGCAGCGCCCTCCCCGTATGTGTGGGCCGGCCGTGGACGGTCGAGTCGCATATATGCGAGGCGTGGTAAAGGGGAGGTCATGGAAAACGAAACCGGGCGGGTCGAGGCATTCAGTGACGGCGTATTCGCCATCATCATCACGATCCTCGTTCTGGAATTAAAGGTTCCGGAAGAAACCGGGTCGGACTTCTGGCACGGAGTCCGGGAGCAGTGGCCGCATTACGCCGCCTATGTGGTGAGTTTCCTCATCATCGGCGTCATGTGGGTGAATCACCACACCATCTTCAGCCACCTCAAGCGGGTCGACCGTCCGCTGTTGTTCCTGAATCTGATGGTGCTCATGGTGGTGTCGGTGATTCCGTACACCACCAACGTCCTGGCCGAGCACCTCACCGAGGACGGCGGCTCCGCCAGTCCGGCCGCGGTCCTCTACAGCGGCGTCACCGTGGCCTACGCCCTGGCGTTCCTGGCCTTCTGGTGGTACGTCACCCGGGTCGGCCACCTCTTCCACGAGCAGGTCGACAAGGAGGGCGCACGCGCCACACGGGTGCGCTTCGGCCTCGGTGCCATCGCCTACCCCCTCACCGTCCTGCTGGCCTTCTACTCCGCACCACTCACACTTGTCGCCCACTTTCTGATCGCGATCTACTATGCGGCGAACCAGATCCCCATCCCTCTCGTGGTAGAGGAAGAGCGGCTCGAAACTGCCAGCGACCTCAGGAAGTAGCCGCCGGGGCCTACGGCCGTTCTATGCGGTCAAGTAGGGTATTGGATCTAGCTGGTCGCGGGGGAGGCCCAGATGGCTCGCGTAGTCCTGCCGGAGGATTCCACGACGGAAATCTCCGAATTGATCGACGTCCTGATCTCTCTTCTCTTCGAATCATTACCCCGGCGGGACCAGCGAAACTGGGCCCGCGTTTATCTGAACGGCCTGGTGCGGACCACCGGGAAGAAAACAATTCGTAACATCGCCGGAACAGGGGCCAGTTCCGTCGAGCAGAGCCTCCAGCAGTTCATCAGCAAGTCCCCCTGGGACTGGACCCCGGTCCGCCGCTCCCTCGCCCAGCACCTCGAACGCACCGCACAGCGCCCCCTGGCCTGGGTGCTCCAGCCCATGGTCATAGAGAAGGCGGGGGACCGCTCCGTCGGCGTCGGCCGGCAGTTCGTCCCCCAGCTCGGCCGCACCGCCAACTGTCAACAGGCGAGCGGGATCTGGCTCGCCTCCAGCGAGGCGAGCTTCCCGGTCGAGTGGACCCTCACCCTCCCCGGGCCCTGGACCAACGAACTCCTGCGCCGCCGCCGCGCCGGCATCCCCGACACGGCACGCTCCCTCACCCCCGCCCAGGACGCCGTACACGCCGTCCAGCGGATGGCCGCCGGCTGGCAACTCCAGCGCCGGCCCGTGGTGATGGAGGTCGCCAACGGCGATCTCCCACAGAGCATCGAGTCCTTCACGCTCCAGGACATCCCCTTCGTCTTCAAGGTCGACGGCTCACTGCCCGTCTCCTTCGGCGGCGCCGGCCGCCACAAACCCGGGCCGCACACCGCCCCCGCCCGCGAACTCATCGACTCCCTGCGCTCCCAACGCCGCGTCGTCGAATGGACCCGCCACGGCCGCGCCGAGGGCGCCGTGACCCTGCTGACCTCGGCCTCGATCTTCGCCACCCCCTGCGAGGACCGCCCCGTACCCGCGCCGCCCACCCCGCTGCTGCTGGTCGGAGCCTGGACCGAAGCCGCCCTGCTGCCCTCCGAGTTCTGGATCACCAACATCGGAGACCGGCCGCTCGCCCAGCTGTTCCTGCTCGCCAAGCTCACCGACCGCGTCTCCCTCGACTTCGCCGAGACCTGCGAACCCGTGGGCATCCGGGACTTCGAGGGCCGCTCCTTCCGCGGCTGGCACCACCACGCCACCCTCGCCAGCGTCGCCCACGCCGCGAAACTGCTCGGCGCGCGCCCGCGGCTCCCCGACGGCTACCCCGGCCCCACCCGGTCGGCCGCCGCCACCGTCGGACCGCCCCGACAGGCCACGGCCCGGCCGGCGACCCCGGCCGTCCTGCCGCCGCGCCCGCACCTGCCCGGACAGACCCCACGCCGCGAATACATCCGCTGATGCTCGACATCGCCGAGCAGCTACGCGCGTGGTGCGCCGCGCAGCGGGAATTCGCGCTGGCCACCGTCGTCGCCGTCAGTGGGAGCGCTCCCCGCGGCCCCGGCGCCTCCCTCGCCGTCGACGACAAGGGCACCGCGCTCGGCTCCATCTCCGGAGGCTGCGTGGAATCCGCCGTGCACGAGCTGTGCCTCGACGCCATCGCCTCCGGCGAAGGCGGCCTGCACCGCTTCGGCTACAGCGACGACGACGCCTTCGCCGTGGGCCTGACCTGCGGCGGAGTCCTCGACGTCCTGGTCACCCCGGTGCGCGGGCTCGACCCGGTCCGACCCGTGCTCGGCTCGGTCCTCGACGCCGCCGCCGGAGGCACCCGGGCCGCGCTCGCCCGGGTCGTCTCCGGACCACCGTCCCAACTGGGTCGGGCGCTCGCCGTCCACGCCGACGGCTCCTACGAGGGCGGGCTCGCCGGCGGCCCCGACCTGGACCGGGCCGCCGCCCGCCAGGTACGGGCGCTGCTGCTGGCCGGACGCACCGGCACCGCCGAGCTCGGCACCGCCGGCGGGCTCTGCGGCCAGCCCCTGACCCTGCTCGTCGAATCGGCCGCCGAACCACCCCGGCTGCTGGTCTACGGGGCCATCGACTTCGCCGCGGCCCTCGCCCGGATCGGCGCCTTCCTCGGCCACCGGGTCACCGTGTGCGACGCCCGGCCCGTCTTCGCGACCCCGGCCCGCTTCCCCGACGCCGACGAGGTGATCGTCGACTGGCCGCACCGGCACCTGGCCGCCGAGTGGGCCGCGGGCCGCCTGGACTCCCGTACCGCGGTCTGCGTCCTCACCCACGACGCCAAATTCGACATACCGCTGCTCGACCTGGCCCTGCGACTGCCCCTGGGGTACGTGGGCGCCATGGGATCGCGGCGCACCCACGCCGAACGCGAGAGACGGTTGCGGGCCGAGGGCGTCACGGACGCCGCCCTGGCCCGCTTGCGCTCACCCATCGGACTCGACCTCGGCGGCGCCACCCCGGAGGAGACCGCGCTGGCCATAGCCGCCGAGTTCACGGCCGTCCGACACGGCGGATCGGTACTCCCGCTGGCCCGCCGCCGCGGCCCCGTCCACCGCCGGGCACGGCCCGCCGGGACCAAGGTCCCGTAGGAAAGGACCACCCGGCCCGGTATGTCCTGGACGATCAGCCCGGGCGGCGTGAACGCCAGGTCGTGGGAGAATGAAGTACGTGCGTTTCCTCGGCTGTCCTGCCGGGGCGTAGACGGATCCTTCGATCGACTGGGATGTTCAGCACGTGCGTTTCCTCAATGACCTGAAGCCGCCGTACGACCTGACGTACGACGATGTGTTCATGGTGCCGAGCCGCTCCGCGGTCGGTTCCCGTCAGGGTGTCGACCTGTCCTCGCCCGACGGCACCGGCACCACCATTCCCCTCGTCGTGGCCAACATGACCGCCATCGCGGGCCGCCGGATGGCCGAGACGGTCGCCCGCCGCGGCGGAATCGTCGTCATCCCGCAGGACATCCCGATCGAGGTCGTCACCGACGTCATCTCCTGGGTGAAGACCCGCCACCTCGTCCTCGACACCCCGATCACGCTGGCGCCCGGCCAGACGGTCGCCGACGCCCTGTCCCTGCTGCCCAAGCGCGCCCACGGCGCCGGTGTCGTCCTCGACGCCGAGGGCCGCCCGGTCGGCGTCGTCACCGAGCACGACCTGACCGGTGTCGACCGCTTCACCCAGCTCTCCGAGGTCATGTCGAAGGAGCTGCTGCTCATCGACGCCGACATGGACCCCCGCGAGGCCTTCAACCAGCTCGACGCCGGCCACCGCAAGCTGGCCCCGGCCGTCGACAAGGACGGCAGGCTCGTCGGCATCCTCACCCGCAAGGGCGCCCTGCGCGCGACGCTCTACACCCCCGCCACCGACGCGAACGGCAAGCTGCGCATCGCGGCCGCCGTCGGCATCAACGGCGACTTCGTGGCCAAGGCCAAGCAGCTGCTCGACGCGGGCGTGGACACGCTCGTCATCGACACGGCCCACGGCCACCAGGAGTCGATGATCAACGCGATCAAGGCCATCCGTGCCCTGGACCCGCAGGTCCCGATCGTGGCCGGCAACATCGTCGCCGCCGAGGGCGTCAAGGACCTCATCGACGCCGGCGCGGACATCATCAAGGTCGGTGTGGGCCCCGGCGCCATGTGCACCACCCGCATGATGACCGGCGTCGGCCGCCCGCAGTTCTCCGCGGTGCTGGAGTGCGCGGCCGAGGCCAAGAAGTACGGCAAGCACGTGTGGGCCGACGGCGGCGTCCGGCACCCGCGCGACGTGGCGATGGCGCTCGCCGCCGGCGCGTCCAACGTGATGATCGGCTCCTGGTTCGCCGGTACGTACGAGTCCCCGGGCGACCTCCAGCAGTCCGCCGACGGGCGCCTCTACAAGGAGTCCTTCGGCATGGCCTCCGCCCGCGCGGTGCAGAACCGCACGAGCGAGGAGTCGGCCTACGACCGCGCCCGCAAGGGCCTGTTCGAGGAGGGCATCTCCACCTCGCGCATGTTCCTCGACCCGGCCCGCCCGGGCGTCGAGGACCTGATCGACTCGATCATCGCGGGCGTCCGCTCCTCGTGCACCTACGCCGGTGCCGGCTCCCTCGCGGAGTTCGAGGAGAAGGCCGTGGTCGGCATCCAGTCCGCCGCCGGCTACGCCGAGGGCAAGCCGCTGCACGCCAGCTGGAGCTAGTACGCCGGCCGGCGCCAGTACCTTCCGCCCCGAGACCCCGGACCGCCCCTGAGGGACGGTCCGGGGTCTCGGGCGTTCCCGGGGAAAAGTCTCCGCCCGCCCTCAGGGCCGGGCAGGACGGTGTCCCGAGGGCGAACTGTGCACCCCCACCCGGTACTTCGGGATGCGCAAGGTGACCTTCATGCCGGCCCCGACGCCCGTCTCCATCACCGGACCGTAATCGTCCCCGTACACCTGCCGGATCCGCTCGTCGACATTGGGCAGCCCGATCCCGGAGGAACCCCCGTGCTCCCCGGCCAGGATCCGGCGCAGCAGGGCCGGATCCATCCCGACCCCGTTGTCCTCCACCGTGATCACCGCCTCCGCGCCCGCGTCCCGCGCCGTGATCGTGATCCGGCACTCCTCGGTGGAGTCCTCCAACCCGTGCTTGACGGCGTTCTCCACCAAGGGCTGCAGGCACAGGAACGGCAGCGCCACCGGCAGCACCTCCGGCGCCACCTGCAAGGTCACCTTCAACCGGTCGCCGAACCGGGCACCGGCCAGCGCCAGATACTGCTGGACCGACCGCAACTCGTCCGCGAGCGTGGTGAAATCACCGTGCCGCCGGAAGGAGTACCGGGTGAAATCCGCGAACTCCAGCAGCAGCTCCCGGGCCCGCTCCGGATCCGTCCGGACGAACGAGGCGATCGCGGCCAGCGAGTTGAAGATGAAATGCGGGGAGATCTGCGCCCGCAACGCCTTGATCTCCGCCTCCATCAGCCGGGTCCGCGACCGGTCCAGCTCGGACAGCTCCAACTGCACCGACACCCACCGCGCGACCTCCGTCGCGGCCCGCACCAGCACCGCCGACTCCCGCGAGCCGTACGCCACCAGCGCGCCCAGCACCCCGTCCTCACCGGTCAGCGGGGCCACCACCGCCCACTTCAGCGGACAGTCCGGCCGCTGGCACTCGGTCCGCACGCTCTGGCTGCGCCCCGACGCCAGCATCACCGCCACCCGGGCCATCGCCCGCCGCTGATGATGGTCCGCGCCCGGACCGTCCCAGGCCAGCACCGACTCCCGGTCGGTGAGACACAGCGCCTCCGTGCCCAGCAGCGACCGCAGCCGCCGGGCCGCCTTGCGGGCGGCGTCCTCGGTCAGCCCGGCGCGCAGCGGCGGAGCGGCCAGCGAAGCCGTGTGCAGGGTGTGGAAGGTGGCCCGCTCCACCGGGGTCCCCAGATCCATGCCGGCCGCCCGCTCCCCGTGCCGGGCGTGCCGGCGGCCCGCCGCCCAGCCCACGCCCAACAGCAGCACCGCGCCCGCCACCGCCAGCACGGCCACGACCGCCGGTGCCACCCCGCTCACCGCGCACCCCCCGCCCGCTCCCCGGCCACGACCTCCGGCAGGTGCAGCCGCGCCAGGGTGGCCGCCGTGCCCGCCGGGATCCGCGACCGCGTCGCCAGCGACACCGCCACCATCGTCAGGAACCCCAGCGGCACCGACCACGCCGCCGGCCACGCCAGCAGCGTGTGCGTCCACCCCGGCGGCGCCAGCTCGGCCCGGGTCGCCAGCACGGCGCCCAGCGCCGCCCCGCCGCCCGTGACCAGCCCGGCCACCGCACCCGGCGGGGTCAGCCCGCGCCACCAGATGCCCAGCACCAGCAGCGGACAGAACGAGGACGCCGACACGGCGAAGGCCAGGCCCACCGCGTCCGCCACCGGCACCTCCGTCGCCACCACGCTCCCGGCCAGCGGCACCAGGATCGCCACCACCGCCGCCGACCGGAAGCTGCGTATCCCGCGCGCCGGCAGCACGTCCTGGTGCAGCACCCCCGCCACCGCCATGGTCAGCCCCGACGCCGTCGACAGGAACGCCGCGAAGGCACCCCCGGCCAGCAACGCGCCCAGCAGATCGCCGAGCGCCCCGCCGAGCATCCGCTCGGGCAGCACCAGCACCGCCGCGTCCGCGTCACCGGTCAGGGCGAGCTCGGGCGTGTAGATCCGGCCCAGCGCCCCGTACACCGGCGGCAGCAGGTAGAAGACGCCGACCAGCGCGAGCACCACCAGCGTGGTGCGCCGCGCGCTCCGCCCGTCGGGGCTGGTGTAGAACCGCACCGCGACATGCGGCAGGCCCATCGTGCCGAGGAAGGTCGCCAGGATCAGCCCGTACGTGGCGTACAGCCGGTACGCGCGCAGCCCGTCGGAGGTCGGCGCCGACCAGGTGGACACACCGGGTCGCGCCTCGGCCAGGGTGTCCGGGACGGGCGTGTCCGGGGCGAACTCCAGCCGGGCGTGCGCCCGTACGACATGCTCACCGGCGGTCAGGGTCAGCGGCGCCGACAGGTGGTCGTGCCCGTCCACCCGCCCGGTCACCGTCACCGTCAGCGGATCGACCACCGACAGCCGCACGTCCTGCGCCACCGTCACCGAGGTGTGCTCGCGGAAGACGGCCGGGGCGTCGAAGGTGGCCCGCGGCGCCCCGTCCCCGACCCAGGCCGCGATCAGGAAGAACGCCGGCACCAGCAGGGCCGTCAGCTTCAACCAGTACTGGAAGGCCTGGACGAAGGTGACCGAACGCATCCCGCCGCACGCCACCGCCACCGTGACCACGAACGCGACGACCAGCCCGCCGACCCAGTGCGGGGCCCCGGTCAGGATCTCCAACGTCAGCCCGGCGCCCTGCAACTGCGGCAGCAGGTACAGCCAGCCGACCCCGACCACGAACAGCACCGCGATCCGGCGCACCACCAGCGACTCCAGTCGCGCCTGCGCGAAGTCGGGCAGCGTGTAGGCCCCCGAGCGGCGCAGCGGGGCGGCCACCAGCACGAGCAGCACCACGTATCCGGCGGTGTAGCCCACCGGGTACCAGAGCATCTCGGGCCCCTGGAGCAGCACCAGCCCCGCCACCCCGAGGAAGGACGCGGCGGACAGGTACTCGCCGCTGATGGCCGCCGCGTTCAGGCGGGGCCCCACCGTGCGCGAGGCGACGTAGAAATCGGAGGTGGTCCGGGACATCCGCAGGCCCAGCGCGCCGACCAGGATCGTCACCAGGACGACGACGGCGACCGCGGTCAGCGCGTACGTCTGGTTCACCGGGCGGTCCTTCGGCAGGGGAGAGGTGTCCGGAGTCTACGCACGCCCCTGACCGGGCGACAGACGCGATTCGGACCCACCGGAGCCGCCGGATCCGCCCGGCCGGACCGACCCCGTCAGAGCGCCGGGTCGCGGTGTTCCGCGCAGTCGCGCAGGGCGATCTCCAGCTCCACGTACGACTCCTCCGCGCGCCGGAACGCCAGCGTCAGGGCGGCCTCCGCGCGCGGCGGGACCTGCTCGCGGACGCCCTCGCGGGCCTCGTAGAGGATGTCGGCCCAGCGGGCGGCCGCACTGCGCAGTCGGGCCAGCAGCACCTCGGCCTCGGCGGGCCCGGCCGGCCGGGCCCGGGGCAGCCCGCTCAGCGCGTCCACCAGCGCCTGGATCTCGGACATCTCGCTCCTCCCGCGCCGGAAGATCCACAATACGAGAGGGGTTGCGGAGCCGAGCGCCGATCGGAGCGGCCGTGCGGCCGACGGTTCCGGCGGATCGCCGTACGCCCTTCCCGGCGCGACGAACGGCGCTCCCGAGCGCCGGACGGTCAGGGGTGAACGGCCCGAGGCGCCTGGGAGGGCGGCCGGTTTCAGCCGGTCGCGTGCCGCATCAGCAGGTCGCGCAGCTCCCGCGCGTGTCTTCGGCTCACCTGGAGCTCCGCGGTTCCCACGCGGACACTGGTGGTGCCGGCCTCCAGCCGGAGTTCGTCGATCCGGGCCAGCGCCACCAGATGACGGCGGTGGATCCGTACGAACCCGCGCGCCGCCCAACGCTCCTCGAGGGTGGACACCGGGATCCGGACCAGGTGGCTGCCCTCGTCGGTGTGCAGGCGGGCGTAGTCGCCCTGCGCCTCCACGTAGGAGATGTCCGCGATCGCCACGAAGCGGGTGACCCCGCCCAGTTCCACGGCGATCTGGTCCGACGCCCGGTCGGCGACGGTGACCTCGGCGACCGGGCGTCGCGGCGCCGGAACGGCCGGGCCGCCCGCCGAGGCGTCGCCGGTCGGCATGCCCGCCGGGCTCTCCTCGGACCGGCCCAGCTGCGCGCAGGCCCGCCGGACGGCCTCGGCCAGTCGCTCCGGGCGCACGGGCTTGAGCACGTAGTCCACGGCCTTCAGGTCGAAGGCCTGTACGGCGAAGCCCTCGTGGGCGGTGACGAACACGATCAGCGGGGGCCGCGCGAACCCGGCCAGCAGTCGGGCGATGTCCAGCCCGGTCAGCCCGGCCATGTGGATGTCCAGGAACACCACGTCGATGGCGTCGGCCCCGTCCGGGCCGGACTCCAGCGCCCGGGTGACCCGACGCAGGGCCTCGGTGGCGTCCGAGGCACCCTCCGCGCTGCGCACCCGGGGGTCCGAGCGGAGCAGGTAGAGGAGTTCCTCCAGGAGCGGCTTCTCGTCGTCGACGGCCAGTACGCGCAGCATGCGGCCGAGTCTAGAGAGGACTTGCCGGGGGCGGAACGGGCACGGGCGCGGCCCCCGCCCAGGGGGGATGTGGGCGAGGGCCGCGCGAACGGGGTGGGGGGAGTGCGGGGACGGAGGGGAGGGGCGCCGGCTACTGGACGGTGATGAGCTTGCCGTCGGGGGACACGGCGTACCAGGTGCCGCCCACGCCCTGGCCGTTGACGTCGCCGGGCTTCTTGTCACCGGTGAAGGTGTAGACGGGCCAGCAGTCGACGCTCTGCTGCTTCTGGCCGTCCGGGCGGTTGAGCACCGTGTAGTTCTTCTCGACGATGCCCTTGTCCTTGGCCTTGTCCAGCGGTGCGACGGCCGGCCACTTGGCGAGGCAGTCGCCCACGCACTTGGAGGTCATCGGCCACTGGGTGTCCGGCTTGAACCGGTAGACGGTCATGCCCTTGCCGTCGACGATGTGCTCGCCCAGCTTGGGGTCCTTGGCCACCGACAGCTTCCCGTCGGCCTCGGCGGCGCCACCCGCCGGAGCCTCGCCCCCGCCCTCGCCCTCGGCCGGGGCCGCGGGTGCCGGGGTCGCGGTCGGCGCCCCCTTCGCGGCCTTCTTGCCGTCCGCCGCGAGCGCGAACCACACGCCGCCGACGCCCTGACCGTTGAGGTCGCCCGCCTTGGTGTCCTTGCTGTAGCGGTACGCGGGCCAGCCGCCCACCGTCAGCTGCTTGCTGCCGTCGGTGCGCACCACCTCGCCCAGCAGCGCCGGGTCCATGCCGGCGGCGGCGGTGACGTCACCGGCGGCGACCACCGGCCAGGTCTTCTCGCAGTCCCCGTCGCAGTTGGACTTCGGCGGCTTGGCCGTGTCCTTGTCGAAGCGGTAGAGGGTGAAGCCGGCGCTGTCGGTCAGGACCGGCCCGACCTTGTCGTTGGAGGCCATCGCGAGCTGTCCGGCCGGCTTGGCGTCCGTGGCGGGCGCGGCTCCGGAGCCTCCGCCCGCGGCACCGTAGCCTCCGTCGGAGCCGTAGGCGCCGTCGGCGGCGGGCGGGGCCTTGCTGTCCTGAGCGGCTGCGGCGGCCCCGACCGGCTTGGTCGTGTCCGCGGCCTTGTCGTCCGTGGGGCCGCAGGCCGTCGCCGCGAGGACGACGACGATCGCGGCCGCGGCCAGGGTGGTTCCGCGCTTGATGCCCATCTTGATCTCTCCCACGTGTGGTGTCCGGTGTCCGCCACCGTGGTGGCGTCAACTGTGCTCAGGACACGCTCCGATGGGAGAGATCTGTTCACCCGGTCCGGTGTGGGGTGTTTCACTCACCCGACACCGAACCCGGTGCGCCGCAGAGCCGTGGCCACAGCGAGGCCGAGAACCTGATGTCCGCTGTCGTTGGGGTGCAGCCCGTCCGCCAGGTGCTCGGGACCGAGCAGGTCCCGGCCCGGGAGCACGGCCAACCGGTCGTCCCCGGCGGCGATCCGGTCCCGGGTGGCCCGCTCCATCGCGTCCCGCAGGGCGCCGAGGGTGGCGCCGAGCTTGTTCGGGGTGCGCTCGGCGTCGGGCCGTAGGACGGGGGAGACCAGCAGGATCGGGGTCCGCGGATGCCCTTGGCGGACCAGTTCGAGGAACGCGCGCGTGGTCTCGTACAGCAGGGGGGCCGAAAACGGCACCCGGGACCAGCAGTTGGTGCCGAAGGCCAGGGTGAGGACGTCGGCGGGCAGGCCCGCGAGCTGTTCGGCGGTGGTCAACTCACCGCGCGCGGCCCCCGCGTAGCCGAGGTTGACGGTGTCCCAGCCGAGCGCCCGTCCGGCGACGGCGGGCCAGCCGTGCGCGGGGCGGGTGGACCACCAGCCCTCGGTGATGGAGTCGCCGTGCACCACCCAGCGCGGCCCCGACGGCGCCGGGGCGAGCGGCCCGCCGATCCCGCGCAGCCCGAGGATCAGCGGGGACTGGGTCTCGGGCGGGTGGAGGGTGAAGGGGCCGGTGCCGCCGCCCAGATCGATCCGTACGACGGCTTCGGCGGCCGGGTCGGTGAACACCTCGGTGACCACCCCGTGCCGGTCCCACAACGCGAAGCCGTGCGCGAGGTCGCGCAGCGCGTCGGTGGGGCCGGGCACGGTCGCCCGGTAGCGGACCTCCACCGCCCGCGCGGTCTCGGTGGTGAACTCCAGCCGGACGCCGATGGGCAGGGTGGAGCGCTCACCGGTGTCCCAGGGCAGCCGCATGGTGTCGGCCGGATCGGCGCGGACCGGCCGCCCCCGGTCCAGCCAGGCGACCCCGCGCAGGAAGGGCAGCGCGTCCTGCCAGGGCGCAGGCTCGTCCGGATGGCGCTGCAGCCCGAGCACGGGCTCCGCCGGCAGTTCCGGTCCTGCCGGCACCGCTGGTCCCGGTGGTATCACTGGTCGCCTCCGATCGTCGGGTAGGGGAACTTCACGCCGACCCCGCCGTCCACCACGAGCGTCTGCCCCGTGACGTACGAGGACAGCGGCGAGGCGAGGAAGTGCAGGGCGGCCGCGATGTCCGCGGTCTCGGCGACCCGGCCCGGCGGGGCGTTCCCCGTGGTGCGTCGCCGCCCCTCGGTGCCCAGCGGGGCGGCGACCCGCGGGGTCCGCACCACCCCCGGTGCCACCGCGTTCACCCGTACCCCGCTCGGACCCGGTTCCACCGCCGCGGAGCGCACCAATGCCATCGACGCGACCTCCGCGGCTCCGTACGCCGCGTGCCGCGGGCGTCGATCTCGTGGAGCACGTCCGGATCCATGGCGGCACGCTGCGGCAGATCTGACGAAGTGTCAAGAAAAGGGGTCGGGGGTGACCTGCGCAGCGATCGATCATCCCTACGCAACAAACGACTGTCCGTGACCGATCCGCGCAACGATCGTGCGCCAATGTGCAAGGATGGTGCATTACGGGCGGTATCACTCAGCTCGTAGGCTCACTCGCTGTACGTGGAGTGGCGCGGATCGCCTGCTCGGCGGTCCCCCATGAGCAGACCCTTCTTCCGACGGGCCCTGCCCTGCTCCGGATCGTCGCGGTCGACGCCTCCCCTGACCTCCCCGATCCGCAGTGACAAGGAGTCCCCTCGTGCTCGACCACGGCCAGGCGCCACCGCTCGCCTCCGAGGCCCGTAGGCCCGTCAACCCGCTGCTCCGCCGCAAGCCGGTGGAGCAGTTGGTCTCCGAGGGCGGCCAGGGTGAGGGCGGCGCGCTGAAGCGTTCGCTCACGATGTGGCAGCTGACCATGATCAGCATCGGCGCGACCCTGGGCACCGGCATCTTCGTCGTCCTCGGCGAAGCCACCCCGATCGCCGGCCCGGCCGTCTTCATCGCCTTCATCGTCGCGGGCCTGACCGCGCTGTTCTCGGCGCTCTCCTACGCCGAGCTCGCGGGCTCCATCCCCGTCTCCGGCTCCTCGTACTCCTACGCCTACGCCACCATGGGTGAGCTCATAGCCTGGGTCTGCGGCTGGTGCCTGATCCTGGAGTACGGCGTCTCCGTCGCGGCCGTCGCCGTCGGCTGGGGCCAGTACCTCAACGAGCTGCTCGACGGCACCCTCGGCATCACCATCCCCGAGGGCTTCTCCGCCCCGCTGGGCGAGGGTGGCTACATCAACATGCCCGCCCTGGTCGTCGTCCTGCTCTGCATGGTCTTCCTGCTCCGCGGGGCCAAGGAGAGCGCCCGGATCAACTCGATCATGGTCGGCGTCAAGATCGTGACCCTCGCGGTCTTCATCGTCATCGGCTTCATGGGCATCAAGGCCGGCAACTACACCCCGCTGGCCCCGCTCGGCATCACCGCCATCAGCACCGCCGCCTCGATGCTCTTCTTCTCGTACATCGGCTTCGACGCCGCCTCCACCGCCGGTGAGGAAGCCAAGAACCCGAAGAAGGACCTGCCGCGCGCGATCATGCTCTCGCTCGGCATCGTCACCGTGATCTACTGCCTCGTCGCCCTGGTCGCCGTCGGCGCCATGCCGTGGCAGGAGTTCGAGGGCAGCGAGGCCGCCCTGGCCCAGATCATGGAGAACGTCACCGGACACTCCTTCTGGAGCGTCGTCCTCGCCGCGGGCGCCGTCGTCGCCATCGCCAGCGTCGTCTTCGCCGTCCTCTACGGCCAGACCCGCATCCTCTTCGCCATGTCCCGCGACGGCCTGATGCCCAAGGCCTTCGCCAAGGTCGACCCGAAGACCGGCACCCCCCGCGTCAACACGATCATCGTCTGCCTCTTCTGCGGACTGCTCGCCGCCTTCATCCCGCTGGGTGAGCTGGCGAACGCCACCAGCATCGGCACGCTCTTCGCGTTCGCCCTCGTCAACGTGGCCGTCATCATCCTGCGCCAGACCCGCCCCGAGATGAACCGCACCTTCAAGGTCGCGCTCTTCCCGGTCACCCCGATCGTGGGCTTCCTCCTCTGCGCCTACCTGATGACGGAGCTGCCCGGAATCACCTGGCTGGTCTTCGGTGGCTGGATGGTCGTCGGGCTCGTGATCTACTTCTTCTACGGCATGCGCCGCTCCAGCCTGGCCACTGTGGCCGCCTTGGCCGACACGGCCGAGGAGGTCGCTGAACAGAAGTGATTCACCCCCCGTGCGACTGAACGATCTCGACGAACGCATCGTGCACGCCCTCGCCGAGGACGCCCGCCGCTCCTACGCGGACATCGGCTCCGAGGTCGGGCTCTCCGCGCCCGCCGTCAAGCGGCGCGTGGACCGGCTACGCGCCGAAGGAGCCATCACCGGCTTCACCGTCCGCGTGGACCCGGCCGCCATGGGCTGGGAGACCGAGGGCTTCATCGAGATCTACTGTCGGCACAACACCTCGCCGGACGACATCCGGCGAGGACTGGAGCGATACCCCGAGGTGGTGTCCGCGTCGACCGTCACCGGCGACGCGGACGCCCTCGTCCAGGTCTTCGCCTCCGACATGCGCCACTTCGAGCGGGTCCTGGAACGCATCGCCGGCGAGCCCTTCGTGGAACGCACCAAGTCGGTACTCGTCCTCTCCCCGCTCCTGCGCCGCTTCACCTCGGGCGCGCCCGCCTAGGGCTACGGCCGCGGGGTGCGCAGGCCCAGGAACAGGGGGCTGCGGCGCAGGGTGAAGCCCATCGCCTCGTAGAGCCGCACCGCCCCGGTGTTCGCCTCCGCCGCCTGCAGGAACGGGCGGTCCCCGCGCTCACGGACCTCCGCCGCGACCGCGCGTACCAGCCGACCCGCCAGGCCCCGGCCCCGGTGGTCCGGGTGCGTGCACACCGCGCTGATCTCCGACCAGCCCGTCGGCCGCATCCGCTCCCCGGCCATCGCGACCAGCCGACCCTCGTGGCGGACCCCGAGGTACGTGCCCAGCTCCACCGTCCGGTCCAGGAACGGGCCGGGCCGGGTCAGCCCCACCAGCTCCAGCATGTCCTTCACATCGGCGGGCCCCAGCCGTATCGCCTCCGGCTCGGCCCCGGCCCGTACCGCCCGGCCGTCCAGCTGCACACCCGGAACGCTCACCACCGTCTCCCACCCCGGCGGCGGGGTCAGCAACCCGGTCACCCACACCTCCTCCCCGGGACCGACCAGCGCGGCCAGATCCGCCCACGCCCGCGGATCCCGCGGATCGGCGAGCGCCGCGAACGGCGACGTGTCCAGGGTGTAGCGGGCCGCCAGACCCGCGGGCGCGAACTCGGCGAACTCGCGGTGCGGCCCGGTCAGCGCGGCCCAGACCGGATTGTCGAGGACCTCACTGCCGCACAGCGTGCCGCTCTCGGGGGACATCGGTGCGTGACTCCTTCCGTAAGGCGACGGCGTCCAGGTCGTGACCGCCTTCTTGACGGCCCCCGGCGCCACCACGAAACTGCGGGGGACGGCCATGACGGACGACGCCCGCCACCGGAAGCCTAACCAGCACCGGACGGCGGCGGCCGAGGACGAGGGACGGGGGTGGGCGGCAGTGGACACGGCCCCGACGGCACACGCGGACAAGGACACGGACACGCGGGCCCGGACCCTGCGGCGCTGGTGGCTCACCCGGCGCCTGCACATCGACCTCCTGCGGGTGTGCAGCGCATTCGGCCCGCGCGGCTGACCCCCCACAGAGACGAGTGACCCGGACCGGGCGCGCACCGCGCCGCCCGGGGCCCAGCCGTGTTGTCCTCCACCCCAGGAGAGTCATGTCGCACACCGTCCTGCCCCACGCCCCGCTGCCCCGCACCGGCCCGGCGCCCGCCCCGCGCGGCCGCATCGGAGCCGGCTTCTCCCCCGTACCGCACCGCTACCACCTCTACCTCCGCGTCGCCTGTCCCCACTCGCTGCGGATCACCGACACCCTCACCGAGCTGGGCCTGGCCCACACGATCACCGCCACCGTCCTCGGCACGGACCCCCGGGCCGCCGAGTACACCGCACTGCGCCTCGCCTACGAGGCCACCGGCCACCACTTCGACGGCACCCTGACCGTCCCGGCCCTCGTCGACAGCTGGAGCGGCCGCGTCGTCTCCGACCACGCCCCCGACATCCTCGACGACCTGCGCTTCCTGGCCGCCCACCCGGCCTTCCGCGCGGGCGCCTAGAGGAGGGCCGCGGCAGGAGCCGCGCAGGGCCCTTACGGGGTCCACGAGGGGGGCCCGGGGCGCCCGCGCAACGAATCGCCGCGTCGGTGGTGGAACACGCAACGAATCGATGCGCGGAGCGCAACGCTCACGGCTTGTCCGGATCGAACGCGCGAACGTACCGTTTTATGACCCCCTCCCCGCCTGTCACAGAGGTAGCCCATGCCCCCGCTGCGCACCGCCCTCCTCCAGAGCTCCGGAGTTCTCGGCGACACCGCCGAGAACCTCAAGGCGCTCGACGAGGCAGCGGCGCGCGCCGCACAGAGCGGGGCCGGGCTCCTCGTGACCTCGGAGATGTTCCTGACCGGCTACGCGCTGGACCTCCAGGACATCCCCGGCCTCGCCGAACCGGCCGACGGCGCCAGTGCCCAGGCCATCGGCGAGATCGCCCGCCGCCACGGGATCGCCGTCCTGTACGGATACCCGGAGGGCGCGGACGGCGTCGTCTACAACGCCGCCCAGCTCATCGGCCCCGACGGCGCGGCGCTGGCGAACTACCGCAAGACCCACCTCTTCGGCTGCTTCGAACAGGACGCCTTCACCCCCGGCGACACCCCCGTCGTCCAGGCGGACCTGAACGGCCTCCGCATCGGCATCATGATCTGCTACGACGTGGAGTTCCCCGAGAACGTCCGGGCGCACGCGCTCGCCGGCACCGACCTCCTCCTGGTGCCGACCGCGCAGATGCACCCGTTCCAGTTCGTCGCCGAACAGCTGGTCCCCGTAAGGGCCTTCGAGAACCAGATGTACATCGCGTACGTCAACCGCACCGGCCCGGAAGGCGAGTTCGAGTTCGTCGGACTCAGCTGCCTGGCGAGCCCCGACGGGGTCACCCGAACCCGGGCCGGACGCGGCGAGGAGCTGGTGTTCGGCGAGGCCGACCCCGAGCTGCTGTCCGCATCGCGCGAGAACAACCCGTACCTGCGCGACCGCCGCCCCGGGCTCTACGCCTCCCTCGTCTGAGTCCCTCTTCTTCCCCCAGCCCTGCCGCCCTGCCGCAAGGAGACGTACCCCCATGACGTCCACGGTGCCCACCACCGCCGTCCCGCACAGCGACGGACAGCCGCCGATCACCATGTTCGGTCCGGACTTCCCGTACGCGTACGACGACTTCCTCGCCCACCCGGCGGGCCTCGGCCAGATACCGGCGACCGAGCTCGGCACCGAGGTCGCCGTCATCGGCGGCGGACTCTCCGGCATCATCTCCGCCTACGAGCTGATGAAGATGGGCCTCAAGCCCGTCGTCTACGAGGCCGACCAGATCGGTGGCCGCCTGCGCACCGTCGGCTTCGAGGGCGCCGAGACCGAGGGCCTCACCGCGGAGATGGGCGCCATGCGCTTCCCGCCCTCCTCCACGGCCCTGCAGCACTACATCGACCTCGTCGGCCTGGTCACCGAGCCCTTCCCGAACCCGCTCGCCGAGGCCACCCCCTCGACGGTCGTCGACCTCAAGGGCGAGACGCACTACGCCGAGACGATCGCGGACCTCCCGCAGATCTACCGCGACGTCGCCCAGGCCTGGAACGCCTGCCTCGACGAGGGCGCCGACTTCTCCGACATGAACACCGCGATGCGCGAGCGGGACGTCCCGCGCATCCGCGAGATCTGGGCCAAGCTCGTCGAGAAGCTCGACGACGAGACCTTCTACGGCTTCCTCTGCAAGTCGGAGGCCTTCAAGTCCTTCCGCAAGCGCGAGATCTTCGGCCAGGTCGGCTTCGGCACGGGCGGCTGGGACACCGACTTCCCGAACTCCATCCTGGAGATCCTGCGCGTCGTCTACACCGAGGCCGACGACCACCACCGCGGCATCGTCGGCGGCTCGCAGCAGCTGCCGCTGCGCCTGTGGGAGCGCGAGCCGGAGAAGATCGTCCACTGGGCCCAGGGCACCTCGCTGTCCTCCCTGCACGACGGCACCCCGCGCCCGGCGGTCACCCGCCTGCACCGCACGGCCGGCAACCGCATCACGGTCACCGACTCCTCCGGCGACATCCGCACGTACCGCGCCGCGATCTTCACGGCCCAGTCCTGGATGCTGCTGTCGAAGATCGAGTGCGACGACACGCTGTTCCCGATCGACCACTGGACGGCGATCGAGCGCACCCACTACATGGAGTCGTCCAAGCTGTTCGTCCCCGTCGACCGGCCGTTCTGGCTGGACAAGGACGAGGAGACCGGCCGCGACGTCATGTCGATGACCCTCACGGACCGCATGACCCGCGGCACGTACCTCCTGGACAACGGCCCGGACAAGCCCGCCGTCATCTGCCTCTCGTACACCTGGTGCGACGACAGCCTCAAGTGGCTGCCGCTGTCCGCGAACGAGCGGATGGAGGTCATGCTGAAGTCCCTCGGCGAGATCTACCCCAAGGTCGACATCCGCCGGCACATCATCGGCAACCCGGTCACCGTGTCCTGGGAGGACGAGCCCTACTTCATGGGCGCGTTCAAGGCCAACCTCCCGGGCCACTACCGCTACCAGCGCCGCCTGTTCACGCACTTCATGCAGGAGCGCCTCCCCGAGGACAAGCGCGGCATCTTCCTCGCGGGCGACGACATCTCCTGGACGGCCGGCTGGGCCGAGGGCGCGGTCCAGACCGCCCTCAACGCCGTCTGGGGCGTCATGCACCACCTCGGTGGATCCACGGACTCCACCAACCCGGGCCCGGGCGACGTCTACGACGACATCGCCCCGGTCGAACTCCCCGAGGACTGATCCTCCGGGTACGCAAGGCCACGGGCCGTCCCCGCGTGAGCAGCGCGGGGACGGCCCGTTCTCAATGCCCCAGGCGTCCGCGTCCGCGTCCGGCGACGCGCCGCCCCGCGACGTGCCGTCCGGCGACGCGCCGGCCGACGAGGTGCAGCCCGGCGACGTGCCGCTCGGGCTGCGCGATGTCGTCGAACACCTCGATCAGGTCCTCGATCTCCTCCCCGTGCGACGTCACCGCCCAGTTGTCGGTGAAACCGGCCCGCATCAGCTCGTCCGACAGGAAGTGCAGCATCGTCTCCGCGGCGTAGTCGTCCGGGACCGTGGCGGAGGTGACGATCTCCGTCGCCTCCGGGTGCCACTCCGCCAACTCCAGCAGGGACCGGTAAAGCTTCGTGTCGCCGCGAAACCAGTCGGGGACGGTGGGGTGCTGCTCGCTCATTCTTCCTGCCATCACGTAGCGCGTCATGGAACGGGGCCGTCCGCGGACCGTGATCACCTCGGCCGCGGAGATGATCACCACCGTAGCCTTCTTTCGGCCGATGGCCCGATGCCGTCCGCGTCGCGCCTCAGCCCCGCGGGGTCAGCAGGCAGCGACCCACCAGGCCCACGCCCGCGTCCAAGGAGTCCGTGAACTCCTCGGCCAGTTCCGGCGCCCGGCGCAGCGTCCACAGCAGGCGGGCCGCCGACCAGGCCCCGGCGCGAGCGCGCTCCAAGCTCCACGAGCCGACCAGGTGGGTCAGCGGATCGGCGATCTCCAGCAGGTCCGGGCCCGGCATCAGGTCCTCCCGGATGTGCTCCTCCAGGGAGACCAGCGTGTCGCCGACCCGGTCGAAGTCCGCCTCCAGCGCCCGCGGTTCACAGTTCAGCTCCCCGCACGTGGCCACCACCGCCAGCGCCAGGTCATGGCCGATGTGCGCGTTGATCCCGGCCAGCGCGTGCTGGAGCGGACGGATCCCGGGGTGCCGGCGGTACTGCAGCAGGGGGCGCCAGCAGGCCGGGGCCCGGTCCGCCTCGACCGCCGTCAGGTACCGCTCGGCGAACCGCACGCTGAGCGTCTCGGCCCGCCGGGGCGCGGGGAACCCGCCGTGCTCGATCCGCCGGTGCAAGGTCTCCGTCACGGTCAGGTAGACCCGGTTGAAGACGGCGACACCGTCCTGCGGCGGGAGCCGCTCCTCCAGGGCGCGCATCCGCGCCAGCACCGCATCCATGGGGGCAGAGTCGCAGGCGCCGACGCGGATCCGGGGAACTTGGCCGTACGCTTCCCCGGTTCGGGCGAAACCCCGTCAACGGGGCTTGTCCTGGCCGCCCCCGGGCTCGTCGTAACCGGAGGTGCCCTCGTCGAGCAAGGGCTCCTGCTTGAGGTGCGCCGGCGCCATGAACCGCAGCGCGTGATAGCCGGTGATCACCACGATCGTGCCCAGCGCGATACCGCCCAGCTCGAAGGTGTCGGTGATCTGCAGCTTCACCCCGCCGATGCCGATGATGATGCCCGCCGCGGCCGGCACCAGATTCAGCGGATTACGCAGGTCCACCCCGCCGTTGATCCAGATCTGGGCGCCGAGCAGGCCGATCATTCCGTACAGGATGACCGTGATGCCACCGAGCACCCCGCCCGGGATCGCGGCGACGATCGCGCCGAACTTGGGGCACAGCCCGAAGAGCAGCGCGAAGCCCGCGGCCGCCCAGTAGGCCGCCGTGGAGTAGACCCGGGTGGCCGCCATGACACCGATGTTCTCGGAGTACGTGGTGTTCGGCGGGCCGCCGACCGCCGTGGACAGCATGGACGCCGCACCGTCCGCCGCGATCGCCGTACCCAGCTTGTCGTCGAGCGGGTCGCCGGTCATCTCGCCGACGGCCTTGATGTGCCCGGCGTTCTCCGCGATCAGCGCGATCACCACCGGCAGGGCGATCAGGATCGCCGACCACTCGAAGGCGGGCGCGTGGAAGGACGGGAACCCGATCCAGTCCGCCTCGGCGACCGCCGACAGGTCCAGCCGCCAGTGGTCGACGGCCGCCTCTCCGCCCACCGTGGTGTGGATCTTCCCGAAGAGCAGGTCGGAGAGCCAGGAGATCCCGTACCCGAAGAGCAGCCCGAGGAAGATCGCGATGCGCGACCAGAACCCGCGCAGGCAGACCACGGCCGCCCCCGTGAACAACATGGTCAACAGCGCCGTCCACTGGTCCTGCGGCCAGTACGTGCTCGCCGTCACCGGCGCCAGGTTGAACCCGATCAGCATCACCACGGCGCCCGTCACGATGGGCGGCATCGCCGTGTGGATCACGCGGGCGCCGAACCTCTGGACCACCAGGCCCGCCAGGAACAGTGCCACGCCGACGACGAACACGGCGCCCGTGACCACCGCGCTGTCCCCGCCCGCGGCCCGGATCGCCGCCGCCACACCGACGAACGACAGCGAGCAGCCCAGGTACGACGGCACCCGGCCGCGCGTCGCGAGAAGGAAGATCACCGTCGCGACGCCGGACATCATGATGGCCAGGTTCGGGTCCAGCCCCATCAGCACCGGAGCGACGAAACTCGCGCCGAACATCGCCACGACGTGCTGCGCCCCCAGCCCGGCGGTCCGCGGCCACGACAGCCGCTCCTCCGGGCGGACCACCGCGCCGGGGGCGGGAGTCCGCCCGTCTCCGTGCAGGGTCCAGCCCACGCCGAGGCCCATGTTCCACTCCTCTGCTCCGGACGGCCGCCGCTCCGGCCGCTCACACATCGAGACCGCGGCGCACGGGCTACGTACCGCTGCGGGCGATCGACATGTTACGGGCGGGTTCGGGCCGGTTCGTCGAGGTCGGGGGAGCCGGCCTTCGCCGTCGCCCCGCCGAGATCGTCCCCAGCCTGCCCCACCGGAGCCGCCGGGCGCAGTACCGCGGCGCCGGCGATCAGGCCGAACGCCAGCAGGGTCACCAGCCCGAAGGACACCACCAGCGAGGTCGCGTCCGCCACCGCACCGATCGCCGACGGCGCGATCAACCCCGAGGTGTACGTGATCGTCGCGACACCGGCGATGGCCTGCGCCGGGGCCGGACCGCTGCGCCCCGCCGCCGCGAAGGCCAGCGGGACCACCACCGCGATACCCAGCCCGATCAGCCCGAACCCGGCCAGCGCACCCGCCGGATGCCGGACCCCGACCACGAGCAGCCCGCCCAGGGTGGCCACCACCCCGCCGGCCCGGACCGTGCGCACCGCCCCGAACCGGTCCACCACCCGGTCCCCGACCAGCCGGGCCACGGCCATCGTCAGCGCGAAGGCGGTGGTGGAGGCCGCCGCCAGGCCGGCGTCCGTGTGCAGCACGTCCCGCAGGTAGACGGCCGACCAGTCCAGGCTCGCGCCCTCGGCGAAGACCGCGCAGAACCCGACGGCCCCGATCAGCAGCGCCGACTTCGGCGGCAGCGCGAAGTGCGGCGGCGCCGGCGCCTCCTGGTCGGCCCTCAGGTCCAGCACCCCTTGTACGGCGAACAGTCCCAACGCCGTGAGGACCAGCGCGGCGACCAGGTGGTGCAGCCGGGCGTCGGCCCCGGTGTGTGCGGCGACGGTACCCGCGGCCGAACCGAGCAGGGCGCCCACGCTCCACATGCCGTGCAGCGAGGACATGATCGAACGGCCCAGCCGGTTCTCCGTCTCCACGCCGAGCGCGTTCATCGCCACGTCCGACATGCCGGCGGTGGCGCCGTAGACGAAGAGCACGAAGCAGAGGGTGGGCAGGTTCGGGGCGAGGCTCGGCAGGATCAGCGAGAGGGTCCACAGCGAGAGCAGCACCCGCAGCGCGGTCCGGGCACCGAGCCAGTGGTTGATCCGGCCCGCCAGCGGCATCGCGAGGGCCGCGCCCACGGCGGGCGCGGCGAGGGCCAGGCCCAGGGTGCCCGCGCTGAGCTGCGCGTGCTCCTGGATCCACGGGATACGGGTGGCGAAGGAGCCGGTGACGGCACCGTGGGTGCAGAAGACGGCGGCGATGGCGTAACGGGCATGGCGCAGGCGCGCCGGGCTGAGGTCGGTGTCCCCGGTCATGAGGATTAAACTATCAGGGACCCTGCCTGATAGATAATGGGCCCGACTCCCTAGGATGGGCGCCGTGACTCCTGCCCCCACCAGCACCCAGGTACCGGCCCCGGCCTCGCCCAGCACGGCCCGGGCCATCAACGACCGCCTCGCCCTGCAACTCCTCCAGGAATCCGGGCCGCTGACGGCCACCCAGCTCAAGACCATGACCGGCCTCTCCCGCCCCTCGGTCGCCGACCTGGTCGACCGGCTCACCGAGGCCGGACTCATCGAGATCGCCGGCGAATCCGGCGAACAGCGCCGAGGCCCCAACGCCAAGCTGTACGGGATCGTCGCCGACCGCGCCCACCTCGCCGCCCTCGACGTACGCACCGACCGGGTCACCGCCGTCGTCACCGACCTCCTCGGCCACCGCCTCGCCGAAGCCGCCCTGCCCGTCGGCGCCCCCGAGGACGCGGTGGCCGCCCTGCTGCGCACCGCGCGCGAAGCCGGAGCGGCCGAGCTGCACACCGTCGTCATAGGCGCCCCGGGCCTCGTCGCCCCGGCCACCGGCGAACTCCGCGACACCAGCGGCCTCCCCGCCTGGCACCGGGACCTGGTCACCGCCCTGCAGCGGAGCCTGCCCGCCGTGGTCGTCGTCGAGAACGAGACCAACCTGGCCGCCCTCGCCGAGCAGCGCCTGGGCGTGGCCCGCGACCTGGACTCCTTCGTCCTGCTGTGGCTCGGCGCGGGCGTGGGCGCGGCCGTGGTCCTGGACGGCCGGCTGCGCCGGGGCGCCTCCGGCGGCGCGGGCGAGATCGGCTTCCTCCCGGTGCCCGGCACCACCGGACTGCCGTCGGCCGAGGACTGCGCGGGCGGATTCCACGCCCTGGTGGGCCGCGAGGCCGTGACCGCGCTGGCGCGCGCACACGGTTTCGCGGGCCCGGCGGAGGAGGCCGTGGCCGGAGCCGCGGGGGAGCCCTTCCTCGAAGCCCTGGCCGAACGGCTCGCGCTGGGCGCGGCGGCGGCCGCGGCGATCCTGGACCCGGGCTGCGTGGTCCTGGCGGGCGAACTGGGCCGCGCCGGAGGCCCGGCCCTGGCCGCCCGGGTCGCCCACCGCGTGGCGAAACTGACCCCGGTCCCGACGGAGATCCGCGCCACCACCCTGGGCGACCCGGCCGTCCTGGCCGGAGCCGAACTGGCGGCGCGGGAGGCCGCACAGGCGGTGCTGTTCGGGGGGTAGGGGACCGGGGGCCGGCGGGGCGGGGTCGGGTGGTGGGGCGGGGGTATGGGGAGCGGGGGCTGCTGGGGCGGCGTCGGGGTGGTGGGTGGTGGCTTCGGGGAGCGGGGTTCACTCGGGCGGCATCGGGTCGGTGCGGCAGTGGCTTCGGGGCGGCGGGAGCCACTTGATCCGCATCAGGGATGTGTATGGGGGTTTCCCGTCAGTCCCATCGTCCCTCCGGGTCGGGCCGGTCCCTCAAGGGCGCTCCTCCTTCGTCGTCGCGTCGCTTCGCGATGGCCTTCGGCCACCCTTGACCGACCGTCCCGCCCCGGAGAAACGAAAGACTGCCGAGAAGCCCCCAAAAGAACGAGCCGGTCCAAGCTTTCAGGGACGGGGACGTCACAGAAGCCAGGGGGATCCTGGTGGGGACGGCCCCGAGCCGGGCCCATGAGAGATGCGTGCCAGGGGCGGTGGGGCGCGCCAAATCGCTACGCGCTCCTCATCTCTCAGCGTCTCCAGCCCGTCCTGGGCTGGACATAGGCCGCCCACGACCGTGACCCGATCCTCGACCTGCGTCCGACGACCGCCTGGGGTTGGGCATAAGCCGCCCACGGCATCGGTTCCATCCTCGATATGCGTCCGACGACCGGCCGTGGCCGGGCATAGGCCGCCTCGGATCGCCACGCGCCTCTCCATGACCGCGACCACCGGCAGTCAGTGGCTGGCAAGACGCGCTGGGAGGGATGTGCGGCCGCCAGCGCGGCTGATCCGTGGTGGATCCAGGTCAGCGCGAACACGACACCACAAACCAGCCCCCAAATAAGGGCAATTGGTGCAAACTGTCGGCGATTGGGGCCGCCCACCTGCGCTGACCCGCATCCACCACGACATGGCCGCGCTCCCACGCCTTTTCGCCCCCGACAGCCTCCGGACGCCTACCACGAGAAGCACCTACGGGCCGTGGGCGGCCTATGCCCGGCCACAGACGGCCGTCGGACGCTGAGACGTCAGGAGCGCGTAGCGATTTGGTGCGCCCCACCGCCCCTGGCACGTGTCTCTCATGGGCCCGCCTCGGGACCGTGCCCACCTGGATCTCCCTGGGCATCTCCGACCGCCCCGTCCTTCGTGCCTTGGACCGGCTCGTTCTTTTGGGGGCTTCTCGGCAGTCTTTCGTTTCTCCGGGGCGGGACGGTCGGTCAAGGGTGGAGCGCAGCGACATCGCGAAGCGACGCGACGAAGGAGCGCCCTTGAGGGACCGGCCCGACCCGGAGGGACGATGGGACTGACGGGAAACCCCCATACCCCTCACTGATGCCGCCTGAGCGGACCCCGCTCCCCGCAGCCCCCGCCGCGCCCTCCCTGATGCGGATCGAGTGGACCCCGCCCCCCCCGAAGCCCCCGCCTACCGTCGGGCCTTGAGCTTCGCGAACTCCGCGAACGTGAGGCGGCCCGCCGCGTGGGACGGGGTCAGGTGGCCGCCGCGCTTGAAGCCCGCGTAGGCCTTGCCCGCCAGGGGGAAGGGGATCACCCGGCGGTGGCGGCCCGTAGCGGCCAGGTAGATGCGGGCCAGGTCCGGCAGGGTGTGGATCTCCGGGCCGCCCATGTCCGTGACCCGGCCCGACGGGGTGGGCACCGCCAGCTCCGCGAGGCGGTCCGCGACCTCGCCGACGGCGATCGGCTGGACCCGTACCCCGCCCGGCACCGGCGCGACGAGCGGCAGCTTCGCCGCCGTCTCCACCAGCTGCGCCACCAGGTCGTGGAACTGCGTGGTGCGCAGGACGGTCAGCCCCAGGCCGGAGGCCTCCAGCAGCCGTTCGACCCGCAGCTTCGTCCGGTAGTAGCCGAGCGGCACCACGTCCACCCCGACGATCGAGATGTAGACGATGTTGGTGACGGTCCCCGCGCGTCGGGCCGCGTCGACGAGGTGCCGGGCGGCGACCTCGTCGTTCTTGCCCCCGCCGCGCGTGTCGCTCGCGCAGTGCACCACCACCTCCGCGCCCGCCATCGCCGCGTCCAGCCCGCTGCCGTCCGTCAGGTCGACCGGGTGGTCGGGGGCGTGCCGGCTCAGTGCCCGGACCTCGTGTCCCGCGTCGCGGAGCCGGTCCACGACCAGTACGCCGAGGGTGCCGGTGCCGCCGGTGACGAGGATGGTGCTCATGGGTCCGCCTTTCGCCGATGTGGTTCTTTCAGCAGCGGAGACCGGACGGCCCTCAGGAATGTGACAACTGCCCCCGGAGGAATTCCAGCTTCTCCGGGTTGAGTACCGTGCTGAGCCCGCTGACCAGCCCGTTCTCGAATTCCACCAGAAGAACGGCGGTCTCGCCGAAGAGCAGCGCCGGTACTCCGTTGATCTCCGCGACGCCGACCGGCAGGTCCCCGGCGAACTTCTTGAGCACACCGACCGCGAAGCGGGCGACCTTCTCCCGGCCCAGGATCGGCCGCAGGGCCGCGTTGACCACGCCGCCGCCGTCCGACACGAACCGGACGTCGGCCGTCAGCAGCCCTTCCAGCCGGGCCAGGTCCCCGTCGCGGGCCGCCGTCATGAAGGTTTCCACGAGGCTCTGCCACCGTTCGGGGTCCGGTTCGAAGCGCCGTTCGGGCGCGGCGGCCCGTTCGGCGGCCACCCGGCCGGCCGCCCGCCGGTAGAGCTGTCGGCAGTTCGCCTCGGTCAGGTCGAGGACTGCGGCGATCTCCTTGTGGCTGTAGGCGAAGGCTTCGCGCAGTACGTAGACGGCTCGCTCGACCGGGGTGAGCTGCTCCAGCAGTACCAGCAGGGCCATGGACACGCTGTCCCGTTGCTCCGCGGACTCCAGCGGGCCGAGCGTGCCGTCGCCGGTGAGGACGGGCTCCGGGAGCCAGGGGCCGACGTACGCCTCGCGCCGGACCCGCGCCGAGGTGAGGGTGTTGAGGCACAGGTTCGTGACGACCTTGGCGAGCCAGGCGCCGGGGTGTTCGATCTCCTCGCGGTCCGCGGACGCCCAGCGCAGGTACGCCTCCTGCACGGTGTCCTCGGCCTCCGCGGCCGAGCCGAGCATGCGGTAGGCGATGCCGAACATCCGGGGACGGTTCTCCTCGAAGTCCGCGTCGGACGCGGTGATGTGTGTGATCACCGCAGCAGCGTACGAGGCCGGGTGCGCGCGGAACGTGCGAGGACCCGGTGGCCGCCGGGCCACCGGGTCCTCACGTTCACTCACGGATCGGGGCGCAGGGGGTCAGCAGGCGCCCTGGTCCTTCCAGACACCCCAGTCACCGGTGGTGCCGGGCTCCTCGTTCTGCGTCCACCACTGGGCCTTCCAGTTGCGGCCCTTGTGGGAGACGACGTTGCCGCTGTTGTAGATCGTGCGCGCCACGTACGCCGGGTTGGTGCAGGTTCCGCCCGGAGGCGTGGTCGGCGGGGTCGTGGGGGGTGTGGTGGGCGGGGTGGTCGGGGGAGTGGTGGGGGGTGTGGTCGGGGGCTGGGTGCTGCCGGGCTGCACCAGCGTCGTGCCGCGGGCCAGGTCGCCGGCCAGGGCGTAGGTGGTGCCGGAGATGGTCACCGTCCAGTTGGAGGGGGTGGACACCGGCAGGTAGTAGTTGAACGCCAGGTCGACGGAGGCGCCGGGGGCCAGCGTCTGCCAGGCCGGGAGCTTGAGGGAGACCCGCTGGAAGTCGCCCTTCAGGCCGCCGACGTTGTTGCCGGTGTGGCCGCTGCTGATCACGGTCGTGCCGAAGCCGGACTGGTCGGAGGCGTTGTTCGGGGCGGAGGTGCCGTAGTCGAACCGGAACTCGGTGCCGCCGGGCAGGGTGGCGTTCGTGTTGTTGGTGATCTTCAGCTTGGGGGTGAGCGGGTAGTTGGAGTCGCCCAGCTTGAACTCGGTGAACTCCGTCCTGATGTCGACGGCCTGTGTCGGCAGCGCGGTGGCGCCCGCCTTCTTCGCGCCGTAGGGGGAGGCGGACTTGAACTTCTGGTACATCGTGTCGGTGAG
This sequence comes from Streptomyces virginiae, assembly GCF_041432505.1. GTDB lineage: Bacteria > Actinomycetota > Actinomycetes > Streptomycetales > Streptomycetaceae > Streptomyces > Streptomyces virginiae_A. The sequence goes on along the minus strand of NZ_CP107871.1, from coordinate 1,881,242 downwards.
CGTGTCGCCGACCTCGTACTGGCCCTTGGCCGCGTTGTACGAGTAGTCGCCCGCGAGCTCCCAGACCATGGTGCCGCCGATGCCCTTGTTCACCACGTAGTCGGCCTTGGCGGCCACCGACTGCTCGTCCTCGGTGGAGAGGAAGACCTTCTTCTGGGCGTTCCACAGCCACGGCGCCACCAGGGTGGAGTCGTACTTGCGGACGTAGGTGCCGGTCAGGGTGGTGTTCGCCGGGAAGCCGTACTTGGTGACGTAGTCGCCGACGACGCCCTTCTCCAGGTTCTTGGCGTGCCACATCGGGTTGGAGCCCGCCGGGGACTCGACCCCGTTGGTGTCCTTGTCGTGCCACAGGTTGTCGATGCCGACGGCGCCGTCACCGCACTTGGTGAGGCCCGCGCCGGCCGGGCAGGTGGTCGCGGGGGCCTTGCCCCACAGGCCGTCGGTGCCGCCCTGCACGTTCTTGAAGCCGCGCGTGTAGTAGGGCAGACCGATGTTGATGCGGCCGCCGGGCATCGAGCCGCGGAAGTAGTGGTACGCCCAGTCGGAGTTGAGGTAGCCGATGCCGCCGTACTGGGAGGTGGAGTAGACGCCGGCCGCGGCGAGTTCGCCGTCCTTGCCGTCGTCGAAGAGCGAGGCGTTGGGGCCGACGTACTCGTTCCAGGCGCCGTGCAGGTCGTAGGACATGATGTTGACGTAGTCCAGGTACTTCTGGACCTGGAAGGTCTCCATGCCGCGCAGCAGGTAGCCGGAGGAGGGGGCGGCGACGGAGAGCAGGTAGTGCTTGCCGTCGGCGGTGCCCGCGCGGTCGAGCTTCTCGCGCAGGGACTTCATGAGGGCGGCGTAGCCCTGGACCAGGCCGGCGCGGCGGGCGTTGGCCAACTGCCAGTCCAGCGGGTTGCCGGCGTCCTTCATGGTCGTCGGGTACTCGTAGTCGATGTCGACGCCGTTGAAGCCGTACTTGCGGATGAACTCGACCGAGGAGTCGGCGAAGGTGTCGATGCCGGCCTGGTTGACCGAGCCGTCGGCGTTCGTGGCCATCGAGTAGAAGCCGCCGGAGGCGACCCGGTTGCCGTCGTCGCCGAAGTAGCCGCCGGTCTCCGCCCAGCCGCCGACCGAGATCAGCGTCTTGACGTTCGGGTACTGCTTCTTGAACTTCGTCAGCTGGTTGAAGTGGCCCTTGTAGGGGAGGGCCGGGTCCATCTCGGCGCCGGCGACGCCGGGCCAGGTCATCCCGGTGGCGGCGTTGTTCACGCCGTCCGAGCCGACGGAGATCTTGTTGTCGGCGCCCACGTGGGCGAAGGCGTAGTTCAGGTGGGTGACCTTGGACCACGGGATGTTGTTGGCGAGGTAGGCGGGGGTGCCGTCCTTGCCGGTGCGCCAGCCCGTGAAATATCCGATGACGCGGCGCTGGTGGTCGGCGCCCATCTTCTCGCGGCCTTCGGCGTCGTAGACCGAGCAGTACGGGACGTCGACGCCGGCGGTCTTGTACAGCCCGTCGGGGCGACAGCCCTCGTTGTCGGCCGCGTGCGAGACGCCCGCCGAGAGCCCGCCCACCAGGAGTCCGGCGATCGCTGCGCCGGATGCCAGGAGCATCGCTCTCGTACGTGTGGGGGACAGCATTGTGCCTCCTGGGGAGGGGAGGATGCAGGACACAACTGGACACAACATGGAGCAACAGGATTGGTGCGCAAGCGTGTTGGCCCGTGATGTGCGCACATCTGACGGGCTGTTCCCGGGAAGATGAAGGGAACGTTAAGAGGACTAGACCACCCGGGTCAATAGGTCTGGACCAACCCCGCCCGACTTGACAAAGTCCGCCCCGATACCGGCCGGCTGTGAGCCAGGCCACACCGCATCACCCGCATGGCGCCCGATCACCCGTGGCAAACTGGCTGGAGTACCAGTAGCAGCGCACTCCGGGGTCGGTGTAATTCCGAACCGGCGGTTATAGTCCGCGACCCGTCCGCAGCCAGCGGCCGGTTGACCAGGTGAGATTCCTGGACCGACGGTTAAAGTCCGGATGGGAGGCAGTGCGCGGCGGGCCAGTCACCGGTACGCCGCCGTCGGCGGTTCGTCGGCATATCCCTACGGATATGCCCGGTCGAACCGTTTTTCCGGCCTCGGCGTCCCCTGTGTGCTGTACCGCTTCATCTGTCGTATCCCGACAGGCCCCGGAGTCCGTGCCCGATCGAGGCAGGAGGACCCGGTGGCGACCCACGCCGTGCACGCAGCAGCATCCGACGCGGACACCCGTGCCATGCGCCGAGCCATCGAGCTCGCCGCCCGCGGACTCGGCTCCACCAGCCCCAACCCGGTCGTCGGCTGCGTCATCACCGACGCCTCGGGCGCCGTCGTCGGCGAGGGCTGGCACCAGCGGGCCGGCGGCCCGCACGCCGAGGTCCACGCCCTGCGCGCCGCCGGAGCGGCCGCCCACGGCGGCACCGCCTACGTCACCCTCGAACCCTGCAACCACACCGGCCGTACCGGGCCCTGCGCCCAGGCCCTCGCAGGCGCCGGGATCACCCGCGTGGTCTACGCCGTCTCCGACCCGAACCCGCAGGCCAGCGGCGGCGGAGCCACCCTGCGCGCGGCCGGGATCGACATCGCGGCCGGACTCCTCGCGGACGAGGCCGAGGCCGGCAACGCCGCCTGGCTGACCTCCGTACGCCTGGGCCGGCCCCACGTCACCTGGAAGTACGCCGCCACCCTCGACGGCCGCAGCGCCGCCGCCGACGGCAGCAGCCGCTGGATCACCTCCGCCGAGTCCCGGGCCGACGTCCACCGGCTCCGCGCCGAGAGCGACGCCGTCCTCGTCGGCGGCGGCACCCTGCGCGCCGACGACCCGCACCTCGCCGTCCGCGGCGTCGAAGGCGCCACCCAGCCGCTGCGCATCGCCCTCGACACCCGCGCCGCACTCCGGCCGACCGCCCGCATCCTCGACGACGCCGCGCCCACGCTGCTCGTCGTCGGCGAGGACGCCGACACCCGGCACCTGCCCGGCGTCGAACTGCTCCGGCTGCCCCTGCACGACGGCCGCGTCGGCGTCCACGACCTCCTCACCCCCCTCTTCCGGCGCGGCATCCGCTCCGTCCTGCTGGAAGGCGGGCCCACGCTGGCCGGCGCCTTCCTGGAGGCCGGCGCCGTCGACCGCGTCATCGGCTACCTCGCCCCGGCCCTGCTCGGCGCCGGCCCCGCGGCCCTCGCCGACGCCGGGATCAAGAACATCTCCGATGCGCAGCGCCTCGACATCACCGAAGCCGTCCGCATCGGCCCCGATCTCCGCATCACCGCAGTTCCCGTCCCCGTCACCACCTCCACCGCCACCAAGGAGCACTGAGTGTTCACCGGAATCGTCGAAGAACTGGGCGAGGTCACCGCTGTCGAGCAGCTCGAGGAAGCCTCCCGCTTCCGGCTGCGCGGCCCCCTCGTCACCGAGGACGCCAGGCACGGTGACTCCATCGCGGTCAACGGCGTCTGCCTGACCGTCGTGGAGACCGCGGACGGCGAGTTCACCGCCGACGTCATGCAGGAGACCCTCAACCGCTCCAGCCTCGGCGCCCTGACCGCGGGCTCCCGGGTCAACCTGGAGCGCCCCATGGCCCTCGGCGGACGGCTCGGCGGCCACCTGGTCCAGGGGCACGTGGACGGCACCGGCGAGATCATCTCCCGGACCCCCTCCGAGCACTGGGAGATCGTCAAGGTCGCCCTCCCGAAGAACCTCTCCCGCTACGTCGTCGAGAAGGGCTCCATCACGGTCGACGGCGTCAGCCTCACCGTCGTCGAGGCCGCCGCCGACTGGTTCACCATCAGCCTCATCCCCACCACCCTCGCGCTGACCACCCTCGGCATCAAGCAGAGCGGCGACCCGGTCAACCTGGAGGTCGACGTCCTCGCGAAGTACGTCGAGCGCCTCCTGGCCGCCGGCGTGGACCCGCTGCACGCCGACCCGGCAGGAGACGCCCGGTGAGCGCCCTGACCTGGCTCAACGCGGAGGCCTTCACCGTCTTCGGCCAGAAGGTCATCTGGTCCGACATGATCGGCAACCTGATGGGCCTGGCCGCGCTCGCCCTCGGCTGGCGCCGCTCCATATGGACCTGGCCCGCCCAGCTCCTCTCCGGCCTGATCCTCATCGCCGCCTACGCCTCCGCCCACCTCGCCGGCGGCGTCGGCAAGCAGCTCCTCGTCATCGGCGTGGCCGTGTGGGGCTGGCGCGCCTGGCAGCTCGGCCGCCAGAAGGCCCAGGACGGCTCCATCGCCGTGCGCACCGCCACCTGGAAGGAACGCGGGCTGCTCCTGGCCGGCGCGGCACTCGGCACCCTCGCCGTCGGCGGCCTCTTCACGCTCTTCCCGAACCTGTCGTGGAGCCCGTGGGCCGACGCCTACATCTTCGTCGGCACCATCGTCGCGATGGTGGCCCAGGCCCGCGGTCTCGTGGAGTTCTGGTTCGCCTGGCTCCTCGTCGACCTGGTCGGCGTCCCTCTCGCCTTCACCAACGGCCTGGCCTTCTCCGGCCTCGTCTACGTCGTGTACTTCGCCCTCGTGCTGTGGGGCGCCTACGACTGGTACCAGCGTTCTCGCACCACCCCCGCCCCGGCCCTGGAAGGAGCAACGGCATGACCAGCCTCAAGCCCGTGCCCGACATCCCCGAAGAGACCTTCCGCCTCGACCCCGTCGAGCAGGCCATCCGCGACATCGCGGCGGGCCGACCCGTCGTCGTCGTCGACGACGAGGACCGCGAGAACGAGGGCGACCTCGTCATCGCCGCCGAGAAGGCCACGCCCGAGATCATCGCCTTCATGATGAGTGAGTGCCGCGGCCTGATCTGCGCCCCCATGGAGGGCCCCGAGCTGGAGCGCCTCGAACTCCCGCAGATGGTCCAGAACAACACCGAGTCGATGAAGACCGCCTTCACCGTCTCCGTCGACGCGAGCGCCGCCCACGGCGTCACCACCGGCATCTCGGCCGCCGACCGCGCCACCACCCTGCGCCTGCTCGCCGACGGGGTCTCCGAGCCCGGAGACTTCGTCCGCCCCGGCCACATCTTCCCGCTGCGCGCCAAGCCCGGCGGCGTCCTGGTCCGCAACGGCCACACCGAGGCCGCCGTCGACCTCGCCCGCCTCGCGGGCCTGCGCCCGGCCGGCGCCATCGTGGAGATCGCCGGCGAGGACGGCGTCATGCTGCGCCTGCCCGAGCTGATCCCCTTCGCCCGCAAGCACGGCCTGACGATCATCTCCATCGAGGACCTGATCGCCTACCGCCGTTCCGCCGAACCCACCGTGCGCCGCGAGGCCGAGGTCAGCCTGCCGACGGCCTTCGGCGAGTTCACCGCCTACGGCTACCGCTCCACCGTCGACGGCGTCGAGCATGTCGCCCTCGTCCACGGCGAGATCGGCGACGGCACCGACATGCTGGTCCGCATGCACTCCGAGTGCCTCACCGGCGACATCTTCGCCTCCCAGCGCTGCGACTGCGGCCCCCAGCTGCACGCCTCCATGGAACGCATCAAGACGGACGGCCGCGGCATCGTCGTCTACCTGCGCGGCCACGAGGGCCGCGGCATCGGACTCCTGTCCAAGCTGCGCGCGTACGAGCTCCAGGAGCGCGGCCGCGACACCCTCGACGCCAACCTGGAACTCGGCCTGCCCGCCGACGCCCGCGACTACGGCGCCGGCGCGCAGATCCTCGCCGACCTCGGCGTGCACAGCGTCCGGCTGATGACCAACAACCCCGAGAAGTCCGACGCCCTCGTCCGGCACGGCATCGAGGTCACCAGCCGGGAGTCCATGCCGATGGAGGCCGGCGAGCACAATCTGCGGTACCTGCGCACCAAGCGGGACCGGATGGGTCACGACCTGCCCTGGCTGGACGGGCCCGTGACCACCTCCGCCTGCGGCAACCAGTAAGCACGCACCACCACCCGTACATACATCCACACCCGTCACGAACCACCGAGGAGCAGAGCTGTGAGCGGCAAGGGCGCACCCGAACTGAGCGTGAAGAACTGCGGAGACCTGCGAGTCGCCGTGATCGCGGCCCAGTGGCACGAGAAGGTCATGGACGGACTGGTCGACGGAGCCCTGCGGGCCCTGCACGAGCTGGGCATCGACGAGCCCACCCTGCTCCGCGTCCCCGGCAGCTTCGAGCTCCCGGTCGTGGCGAAGGTACTGGCCGGTCGCGGTTACGATGCCATCGTCGCCCTCGGAGTGGTCATCCGCGGCGGCACCCCGCACTTCGACTACGTCTGCCAGGGCGTCACCCAGGGCCTGGTACAGGTGTCGATCGACACCGGAGTCCCCGTCGGCTTCGGAGTACTGACCTGCGACAACGACGAGCAGGCGCTGGACCGCGCCGGCCTCGAGGGGTCGAACGAGGACAAGGGGCACGAAGCGGTCACCGCCGCCGTCTCCACCGCCATGACCCTGCGCACCGTCAGCGAACCCTGGCGCTGAGTGGCGACGGGGAACCCCGTATTCTGAGGACCATCATGGCTGACAAGACCCCCAAGACCTTCGAGGAGCTCTTCACCGAGCTCCAGCGCAAGGCCGCCGAAGGCGACCCCAGCACCTCCCGCACCGCCGAGCTCGTCCACAAGGGCGTCCATGCCATCGGCAAGAAGGTCGTCGAAGAGGCCGCCGAGGTCTGGATGGCCGCGGAGTACGAGGGCAAGGAAGCCGCCGCCGAGGAGATCTCCCAGCTGCTCTACCACGTCCAGGTGATGATGGTGGCGCGCGGGATCTCCCTCGACGACGTCTACGCCCACCTCTGAGTCGGCACGCACATCCGCCCGCAATTCCCGAACCCACGCACCAAAGGAAGCCCCATGCTGCGCATCGCCGTCCCCAACAAGGGTTCACTCTCCGGACCGGCGTCGGCGATGCTCCATGAGGCCGGCTACCGGATGCGCAAGGAGTCCAAGGAGCTCGTGGTCGTCGACCCCGAGAACGAGGTGGAGTTCTTCTACCTCCGCCCCAAGGACATCGCCATCTACGTCTCCTCGGGCAAGCTCGACATCGGCATCACCGGCCGTGACCTGCTGCTCGACTCCGGCGCCAGCGCCGACGAGATCCTGCCGCTGAACTTCGGCCGCTCCACCTTCCGCTACGCCACCACCCCCGGCACGGCGAAGGGCCCCGAGGACTTCTCCGGGATGACGATCGCGACCTCGTACGAGGGAATCGTCGCCAAGCACCTCGCCGAGAAGGGCATCGACGCCTCCGTCGTGCACCTCGACGGCGCGGTCGAGACCGCCATCCAGCTCGGCGTCGCCCAGATCATCGCGGACGTCGTCGAGACCGGAACCAGCCTGCGCAACGCCGGCCTGGAGGTCATCGGCGAGCCGATCCTCACCTCCGAGGCCGTCGTCATCCGCGGCATCGGCGCCGACGCCGACGACCCGCAGGTCCAGCAGTTCCTGCGTCGCCTGCAGGGCGTCCTGGTGGCCCGCAGCTACGTGATGATGGACTACGACTGCCGCGCCGAGCACCTGGAGCGCGCCGTCGCCCTCACCCCCGGCCTGGAGTCGCCGACCGTCTCCCCGCTGCACAACGAGGGCTGGGTCGCCGTCCGCGCGATGGTCCCCGCCAAGGAAGCCCAGCGGATCATGGACGACCTGTACGAACTCGGCGCGCGCGCGATCCTCACCACCTCGATCCACGCCTGCCGTCTCTGAAAGGGTGACCGGCGTGCCCCACCGGCACGCCCCACCCGCCCCGTACGCCACCTCCAGAAGGCACCGCACCATGGCCGAGTCCGCCGCCCAGCCCGCCACACCCACCCTGCCGGTCACCTTCCGGCCGACCCGCACCCGGGTCGTCCTGCTGGGCGTCGGGCTCGCCATGTTCGCCACCATCACGGCGATCGCCCTGCTGCTGGAGAACCTCAGCCCCGGCGAGCGGATCAGCTTCGTCTTCACCGCCGTCCTGCTGAGCTCCGTACTCGTCCTGCTCAGCCGCCCCAAGGTGGTCGCGGACGAGACCGGCGTCACGGTCGTCAACCTGACCACCAGCCGCCGGCTGGAGTGGGCCCAGATCCTTCGGGTCAACCTCCGCCCCGGCGACCCGTGGGTGTTCCTCGACCTGAGCGACGGCACCAGCCTGCCGGCCCTCGGTATCCAGCCGGGCGTCGCCAAGCAGCAGGCGATCGGTGACGCCCGCGCCCTGCGCGCCCTGGCCGAAGCCCGCGGAACGGGTGCCGGCGACCACTGAGTCGGCCCATCCCCACGGCTGCGTACCGTTGCGGCCGGGGCATCAATGACTACCCTGGTGGCGGGGCGCAGCTGTGCGCCCTCCCACCGGCCCCGGGACCTCGTGGCCCGTGGGCACCTGCGACTTGAGGAGTGACTCCCTCCAGCAATGGACGGATCGTCCGGTAGTACCCGCGCCGCCCTCCCCTCGGAGGCGGCGGCATGACCATCCCGCTACTTCTGCTCGCGGCGGCCTTCGCCCTCATCCTCGCCAACGGTTTCTTCGTCGCCGCCGAGTTCGGCCTCGTCACCGTGGAGCGACCCGAGGCCGAACGCGCCGCAGCCGACGGTGACCGCCGTGCCCGCACGGTGGTCAAAGCCCTGGGGGAGCTGTCCTTCCAGCTCTCCGGCACCCAGCTCGGCATCACCATCACCTCCCTCGTGGTCGGCATGCTCGCCGAGCCCGCCCTCGCCGCACTGCTGGCCGGGCCGCTCGCCGCGACCGGCCTGCCGCAGGGAGCCGTCTCCGGCGTCGCCGTCGTCATCGGCATGCTGCTCGCCTCCGCCGTCCAGATGGTCGTCGGCGAGCTCGTCCCGAAGAACTGGGCGGTCTCCCGACCGCTCCAGGTGGCACGCTTCGTCGCCGGCCCGCAGAACGGCTTCTCCCGCGTCTTCCGGCCGGTGATCGCCGCACTCAACGCCGTGGCCAACCGCCTCGTACGGGCGCTCGGCGTGGAACCGACCGACGAGATGGCCTCCGCCCGGACCCCCGGCGAACTGCTCTCCCTGGTCCGCCATTCGGCCCAGGCCGGCGCCCTCGAACAGGACACCGCCGACCTCTTCGTACGCACCCTCTCGCTGGGCGAGCTCACGGCCCAGCACGTCATGACCCCCCGGGTGAAGGTCAGCGCCCTGATGCACACGGCCACCGCGGCCGACGTGCTCAACCTGACCCGCGCCACCGGCCTGTCCCGCTTCCCGGTCTACCGCGACCGCATCGACGAGATCACCGGCGTCGTCCACCTCAAGGACGCCCTCGCCGTCCCCGAGTCGGAACGCGACCGCACGTCCGTGAGCCGGATCTGCGTCGCCCCGCTGCTGGTGCCCGGCTCCCTGCCGGTGCAGCCGCTGCTGGAGCGACTGCGCAGCGAGCAGCCGATGGCCGTCGTCGTCGACGAGTACGGCGGCACCGCCGGTGTCGTCACGCTGGAGGACATCGTCGAGGAACTCGTCGGCGAGGTCCGCGACGAGCACGACTTCGCCGAGGACGAGACCCCCGAACTGGCCGCCGTGCCCGCCGAGGACGGCCGCCCCTCCTGGGAGGCCGACGGCAGTTGCCGCGTGCAGACCCTGCGTCGGATAGGCCTCGAAGTTCCCGAAGGCCCGTACGAGACCGTCGCCGGTCTCGTCGCCGACCTGCTCGGCCGGATCCCCGCTCCCGGGGACCGGGCGGAGCTCCCCGGCTGGAAGCTGTCCGTCCGTCGGGTCGGACGCAACCGCGCCGAGCGGGTCCGGCTGGTCCGGCTCGCGGCGGTGCCCGCGGCCGGCACGCACCGGTCCGCCGCCGCGGCCGACGGCGCGACCCTGCTCGCACCCGAGCGGGCCGAGCTGGAAGGCGCCACCCGATGAACGCGCTCCAACTCGTCTTCGCCCTGCTGCTGGTCCTCGCCAACGGCTTCTTCGTCGGCGCCGAGTTCGCTCTCGTCTCCGTACGGCGCAGCCAGATCGAGCCCCTCGCGGCCGAGTCCGCCCGGGCCCGCCAGGTGCTCCACGGCCTGGAGAACCTGCCCCGCATGATGGCCGCGGCGCAGTTCGGCATCACCGTCTGCTCGCTCACCCTCGGCGCGGTCGCCGAGCCCACGGTGGCCCGGCTGCTGGAGCCCGTCTTCCACGCCGTCCACGTACCGCAGGGCCTGATCCACCCCCTCGGCTACGTCGTCGCGCTGAGCGCCGTGGTCTTCCTGCACCTGGTGATCGGCGAGATGGTGCCGAAGAACCTGGCGATGGCCGCCCCGGAGAAGACCGCCCTGTGGTTCAGCCCCGGCCTGGTCGCCTTCGCCCGCGTGTGCGGGCCGGTCACCACCGCGCTCGGCGCCTGCGCCAAGCTCGTCCTGAAGCTCTTCAAGGTGGAGCCCAAGGATGAGGTCGAGGCCGTCTACACCTCCGCCCAGCTGGGCCGGCTCCTGAAGGACTCCCGGCAGGCCGGGCTCCTGGAACCGGTCGAGCAGGAGCGGTTGGAGGACGCGCTGGAACTGGGCAGCCGCCCCGTCACCGACGTCCTCCTCGGCCCGGACCGGCTGGTCACGGTCGGCCCGGCGGTCACCCCACGGCAGATCGAACAGCTGACCGTGCGCACCGGCTACTCCCGCTTCCCCGTCCGAGCCGACAGCGGTGCCTTCATGGGCTACCTGCACGTCAAGGACGTACTGGACCTGGAGGACCGGGAGCGCGCCGTTCCGCAGCGGGTCTGGCGCCGGATGACCACCCTGTGCTCCACCGTCCCGCTGGACGACGCCCTCGGCGTCATGCGCCGGGACGCCACGCACCTGGCACAGGTGGCGGACCCGGCCGGCCGGGTCCTCGGCCTGGTCGCCCTGGAGGACGTCCTGGAGATGCTGGTCGGCGAAGTCCGCGACCCGTCGCACCGGTCGTACGTGCGGGGCGCGTAGCCAGGACCTGCTGCGCTGTTTCCCGCGGCTCCCCCCCCCGGACCCCGCGCCTCGCACGCCGGCGAGGCTGAATCCTTCAGCCCGTCGGCGTGCGAGGACCGGGTCCGGGCAGAGCCCGGGGAACGGCGGAAGGGCGGGGAGGGGAGCTGCCCCCCCCACCGCAGCGGCTACGGCGTCGGCGGCTCCGGCCGTTCCTGGGGGCCGCGGCCCGACAGGACCTCCCCGTACGCCTGCATCAGGTCCGGCAGCCGGAGCGTCGCAAGGTCGTCCCGCGACGGCTCACCCGCGAAGCCCGCCAGCCGCAGGTCCCGGTACGCGCAGCTCTTCTCGTACAGGGTCCGTAGGAAGCGGCCGTTGCCGAGCTCGTCGATCCAGCCCTGCTCCACCACGTGCGCGCTGATGCTGCGCAGCTCCTCCAGCGCCTCCTCGTCCCAGTGGTCGCCGTTCGCGTCCGCGAGCACCCCGCCGATCGCGGTCAGTTCCAGCGGCCGGTAGCTGGGGAAGTCCACCCGGGTGGTGAAGCGCGAGGACAGCCCCGGATTCGCGGCCAGCAGCCGGTCCATCCCGGCCGGATAGCCCGCCAGGATCACCACCAGACGGTCGCGGTTGTCCTCGGCCCGCTTCAGCAGCACCTGCAAGGCCTCGTCGCCGTACGCGTCGCCCTTGCTGTAGCCCGAGTTCGACAGCGAGTAGGCCTCGTCCACGAACAGCACCCCGCCGATCGCCGAATCGATCAGCTCGTTCGCCTTCACCGCCGTCTGCCCGAGGAACTCGCCCACCAGGTCGGCCCGCTGCGCCTCCACCAGATGGTCGCCGCCCAGCAGCCCCAGCGCGTAGAAGACCCGCCCCAGGATCCGGGCCACCGTCGTCTTGCCCGTACCCGAGGGCCCCGAGAACACGAAATGCCGCTTCGGCGGCTGCACCGGCAGCCCCTGACCCGCCCGCAGCCGCGCCATGTGCAGCTGCGCCGAGAGCGCCTTCACCTGCCGTTTGACCGGTTCCAGGCCCACCATCCGCTCCAGCTCCGCCAGCGCCTCGGCGAGCGCCGCCGGGTCCGCCGGCCCGGCCGGCAACCCCTCGGGCGTGCCCTGCGGCGGGACCGGCACCTTGCGCCGAGCCCCCTCCACCCGGCTCGTCGGGGGAGTGGGCGGAGCCGGCGGTTCGGGCTCCGGCTGGCCGTCCGCCGCGATGTCCTGGACGGGGCCGCCGCCCAGCGCGACCGCCGCGAGGTCCCCGCCGGCCGGGGACGGGCCGTGCCCGCTGTAGCTCCCGTACGCCGCGTACCCCGCCAGGCCGGCCAGATCGGCCACACCGTCGGTGTCGTCGCCGTCCTCGATGGCCGTCAGCCGGGCCGCGGTGTCCATGAACGAGGGATCCACCCGGTGCACCGCCCGGTACAGCGGCAGCGCCGCCGCACTGCGCCCGGTGCCCTCCCGCGCCCGCGCCAGCCAGTAGCGCAGCTCCTTGCGCTGGGGCTGCTCGCTGCGACAGCGCATCAGAGCCGCCGCCAGCATCGGCTCCGCCTGCCCGTACATCTCCAGCCGGACCCGCGCCATCCCGCCGAACAGCCCCGCCTCGATGCCCAGCAGCGGATCGTCGACCAGCGGCTCGGTGTGCCGGACCAACTGCTCCCAGTCCTTGACCAGATAGGCCCGGCAGGCGTGTAGGAACCGTACCTGCGCGTCGGTGTCCACCGGTGGCAGCGCGGCCAGCGCCTGGTCCAACTCGGGTACGTGGCGGCCGTCCAGCCAGTGCGAGGCATGGGCGAGGAGCAGGTCCCGCCGGCTCTCCAGCACCGGCTGCACCCACCAGCCCAGCCAGTACCAGGAGTTCAGCGTGCGTCGGTGCCGGGCGCGCTGCTCGCCGAACCGGTCCCGGTGGGCGTACATGCGAAGTAACGCGTTGCCGGTGTCCACCCGGAGCGCGTGCAGGCCCAGCCATGCGTCGGCCATGGTCGGGTCGAGCCGTACGGCCGCCCGGAACTCCTCCTCGGCCTGCGGATAGGCGCCCATGGTGCAGGCGTCGACCCCGCGCAGCCAGGCGAGTTCGGCCGGGGCGTGCATGCTGCCCGGCGTGCCGAAATCCATCACGTCCCCCACAAGCCTGCCCCCGTGGTGCGCGGCAACCTCCGTGACGAGCACGTGAGTTGCCCACTGCGCCGATGAAATCAGGGCTGCATCGTACCCGCGGTCACGCACCTTACGTAGGGCGCGACGGGCCCGGTTCCGGCGTGCGCCCCTGGGGCGGCCGGTGACTCAGGGTGAAGGATCGGGGCGGATCGACCCCGCGTGACACCGCCGGGGAGGGGTTCGCGGGCAGAACGAAGCCCCCGATCACGGGGGAACAACCGGGGGCTTCGTGTCCGCGGCAGCCTGTGAAGGCCTCGCATTGAGAACGTAAGGCCGCCGCGGGCCACAGGTCAAGCGGGTCGGCCGGGCCTCGGCGGGGCGGAATTCCGAGGGCGTTCAGGCCCGGGGGAGTTCGTCACTCCCGGTGACGGAAGCGGAGGTTCCCGGCGTCGCACGGGCCCCGGAAGTCCACTCGTATCCCGTACCACTCTGGCGCACCAAGGTGTCGGCGAAGGGGCGCGAAGGGTCGTTGGAGAAGTGCGCGCGCTCCGCGCGCTCCCATCCGTCCCAGAAGTCGGAAAGTTCACGCCCGTCCCGGTTCCGCCCCCGTTGCCAGGACTGCTCGCGGGCGGTCTCCATCCACAGCAGCCGCGCCAGCCGCGGCCGCAGCGCCGCCCGCCCCGCCCCGACCCCCTCGATCAGGAGCACCGCGGCCGGCTCCAACACCCGCTCCGGCCCGAACCGGCGCGCCACCCAGTCGTACGGGGCCCAGTGCGCGGGCCGCCCGGCGGCGAGCGGCTCCAGCACCTGCGCGCGCAGCCGCTCCTGCCAGCCGAACAGCTCCTCGTGGGTGGCCACGTCGTCCAGGTGCAGCACGGGCGCCCCCAACACCTCGGCGAGGCGCCCCGCGAAGGTGCTCTTGCCGGATCCGGCGTGCCCGTCGATCCCGATCAGGCGGACCGGGCCGAGGGAGGGCGGCAGGGCCGCGAGCTCCCGGGCGAGTGACTCGAGTGACTGCTGTGGCTCCACTCGACCAGCCTAGACAGGCCCGACACGACCCGTGGCTTCGGGCCGCCGCCGCCGGGAACTGGAAGGGTGATGCCGGATGGCGGCCGACCGCCACCGACGTACCGACCCACCCTGGGGGAATCCGCGATGACCGAATCCACTCCGCGCAGGGCCGTACTCGTCGCCGCACTCGCGGTCGCCACCGCGGCCACCGCCGCCACCGTCCCGGGCGGCAGCGCCTCGGCGACCCCTCCCACCCCTCCCGCCCCACGGGCCTCGGGCCGCACCGTGGACAACCGCTTCTGGCACTCCTACGGCCACTGGCTCGCCGGCGCCCACCAGGGCACCACCGCCGTCGGCGGCACCCGCCCCGGCCTGGAGATCGCGACGGCCGTCGGCCGCACCGAGTACGCCGACCCGCACACCGGCCGCAAGAGCACCTGGGAGTACGCCACCTGGACCTCCCCCGTGCACCGCTCCACCGTGCCCGCCACCGAGGCCATCGCCTCCTGGAACGCCCGCACCCCGTCGGGCACCTGGATCCGGATCGAACTGCGCGCCACCTACACCGACGGCACCACCACCCCCTGGTACGTGATGGGCCGCTGGGCCTCCGGCGAGGCGGACATCCGCCGCACCTCGGTGGACGGCCAGAGCGACGGCAGGTCCACCGTCTGGACCGACACCCTCGCCCTCGACGCCCCGACCGCGACCGCCGGCCTGCGGATCGCGGCCTGGCAGCTGCGGCTCACCCTCCACCGCCGGCCCGGCGCCCAGCACGGTCCCACCGTATGGCTCGCGGGCGCCATGGTCTCCGACGTCCCGGACCGCTTCACCGTCCCGGCCTCCACCCCCTCCCGCACCGCCCACGAGCTGAAGGTCCCGCGCTACTCGCAGGAGGTCCACGCCGGCCGGTACCCCGAGTACGACAACGGCGGCGAGGCCTGGTGCAGCCCCACCTCCTCGCAGATGATCATCGAGTACTGGGGTCGCAGAGCCCCCGCCTCCGCCCTGGCCTGGGTGAACCCCACGTACTCCGACCCACAGGTCTGCCACGCGGCGCGCTCCACCTACGACGCCGCCTACAAGGGCTGCGGCAACTGGCCCTTCAACGCCGCGTACGCCGCCACCTACCCGGACCTCGCCGGAGTCGTCACCCGCCTCACCTCCCTGACAGACCTGGAAACTCTGGTCCGGGCCGGCATCCCGGCCATCACCTCCCAGTCCTTCCGCCCCGAGGAACTCACGGGCGCGGGCTACGGCACCGCCGGCCACCTGATGACCGTCATCGGCTTCACCGCCGCCGGGGACGTGATCGCGAACGACCCCAACTCGCGCGACAACCCCGCCGTGCGCCGCGTCTACAAGCGCGCCGAGTGGGAGAACATCTGGTTGCGCACCAAGCGCGTGGGCACCTCCGGCAAGGTCACCTCGGGCTCCGGAGGCATCTGTTACCTCTACGCGCCGGCCCGTCCGAGCCGGGCGCAGGTCGAGGCGCTGCGCGCGGTGGGGGTGCTGTGAGAAACCCGCGAATCCGCCGGGAGTTCGACCGTTGACCAAGTGGCACGGGTAAGCGGAACATAGGGGGGTAAATGGCACATAAAGGCTTCTCAGTAGGAGGCGGCCCGCCATGACCACCCATCCCAACATCGAGCACCACCCCGACCTCGCCGAGATGCGCACCCGGTTCGAGCGGGTCACCACCACTCCCCGGGCGCAGGCCGTCGAAGCGCTGGCCCTGATCACGGGCCTGTACCTGGCCGCCTCGCCGTGGATCGTCGGATTCAGCGGCCTCACCCCGCTGGCCATCAACAACCTGATCGCCGGTCTCGCCTTCTGCCTGTGCATGAGCGGTCTGGGCTCCGCCTACGAGCGCACCCACGCGATGGCGTGGACGGCGGTCGCCCTCGGCGCGTGGACGATCGTCGCCCCGTGGGCCATCGCCGGTGAGATGGACACCACGCGAACGGTGGTCAGCAACGTGATCGCCGGAGGTGTCGCCCTGTGCCTCGGCCTCGCGATGGCGGGCATGGCGAGCCGCGACCGTGGGGCCCGCGCCTGACCGGGGCGCCGAAGGAGGCGCCGGCTGAAGGAGCAGCGCGCCGGGTCCCGGCCGAGGAGGTCGGGACCCGGTCGTCCACCCTCCCGGCCCATGCCCGCTGCTGTCCGTGTATGTCGGTGTTTGCGTGACGCATACCACCCATGACGTCCCTACCGCGAAAGCCGCGAACGCCGGCACATTGGACGCCATGACTGCCGACAGCGCCACCCCCCTCGCCGCCCCCCGGGACCTCGTCCGCACCGGAGGCCCCAAGGACGACTCCACCTGGCTGGAGCACGTGATGGGCTGGACCCTCGTGGTCGTCGTCGCCATGTTCGTCACCCAGGTCGGCTGGCTCTGAGACCCTCGCGGTCCAGGACCACGAGACCGGCGGCCCCGGTCCGTCCACCTCGGCTCACAAGAACGAACTCCCGGCGACACCGAAGCCGATGGAGGAGTTCGTCCCGTAGTGTCCGGCACCTCCCGGCCCCGAAGTGCCGCTCGATCCACTCGGTGATCTTGCCCCGGTGACGGGAAGCCCCTGATCGGGCATACTCAAGCCGCCGCAGCCGCTGAACAGGCCCTTCCGCAACCCGGGAGGGCAACATCGGCTGTGAGAGAACCGAGACCCGGCGGCGCGTCCCACACCTCACGCGTCGCCGCCGTGCCCGACCAGGGAGGAGAGCGCCGCCATGACAGACCGCGCCCCGCAGCCGGTGGACCGACAGCTGCCCACCGAGGAGTCCCGGGACCTCCTCGCCCTCGTACGCGAGATCGCGCAGCGCGAGATCCGCCCCAAGGCAGCCGAGGAGGAGGACTCCGGCCGCTTCCCGCGGGAAGTCTTCACCCTGCTGTCCGAGGCCGGCCTGCTCGGCCTTCCCTACCCCGGGGAATTCGGCGGCGGCGAGCAGCCGTACGAGGTCTACCTCCAGGTCCTGGAGGAACTCGCCGCGGCCCGCCTGACCGTCGGCCTCGGCGTCAGCGTGCACTCCCTGGCCTGCCACGGCCTCGCCGGCTACGGCACCAAGGAGCAGCAGAGCGCCCACCTGCCCGCGATGCTCGGCGGCGGCCTGCTGGGTGCCTACTGCCTCTCCGAGCCGGCCGCCGGCTCCGACGCCGCCTCGCTCACCACCAAGGCGGTGCGCGACGGCGACGACTGGATCATCACCGGCACCAAGGCCTGGATCACCCACGGCGGCGTCGCCGACTTCTACACCGTCCTCGCGCGCACCGGCGCCGAGGGCCCCAAGGGCATCACGGCCTTCCTGGTCCCCGGGGACGTCGAGGGCCTGACCGCGGCCGTGCCCGAGAAGAAGATGGGCATGAAGGGCTCGCCCACCGCCCAGCTGCACTTCGACGGCGTACGCGTCCCCGACGCCCGCCGCATCGGCGAGGAGGGGCAGGGCTTCAGCATCGCCCTGGCCGCGCTGGACGCCGGCCGCCTCGGCATCGCCGCCTGCGCCATCGGCGTCGCCCAGGCCGCGCTGGACGAGGCCCTCACGTACGCCCTGGACCGCAAGCAGTTCGGGCACCCGATCGCGGACTTCCAGGGACTGCGCTTCATGCTGGCCGACATGGCCACCAAGATCGAGGCTGGCCGGGCGCTCTACCTCGCCGCCGCACGGCTGCGTGACGCGGGCAAGCCGTTCTCCCGCCAGGCGGCCATGGCCAAGCTGTTCTGCACGGACGCGGCGATGGCCGTCACCACCGACGCGGTGCAGGTGCTGGGCGGATACGGCTACACGGCGGACTTCCCCGTCGAGCGGCTCATGCGCGAGGCCAAGGTGCTCCAGATCGTGGAGGGCACCAACCAGATCCAGCGCATGGTCATCGCCCGCCACCTGGCGGGCCCGGAGACGCGCTGACCGAGGTCAGTACAGCCCGCTGCTCGTGCTGGGCCAGACCGGTGAGGACGTCAGCCGCGACCACTCCGGATCACGCCGGCCGGGCAGCGTCCGGCCGGCGTCGGCCCACCGCGCCAACAGATCCCGGTAGATCGGCGGGTCCGGCACCTGCTGCGCCTGCTCACGCGGACGCTGAACCGATTCTTCGAAACCCGGCGCCGCCGGGCGCCGCCTTCGGCCCGTTGAAGACTGAAGCATGGTCATACCCGGCCAACGCGGAACCGAAGGGCCGGGTAATCACCCCCGGGGTGCGGCTATCCGTTCGAGATGTCGCCGGGGGCGGGGCGGGGCGGGGGCCGGCGGGGTGGGGTCGGCGTTGCGGGGCGGTGGCTTCGGGGAGCGGGAGCTGCTCGGGCGGCATCAGGGATGTGTATGGGGGTTTCCCGTCAGTCCCATCGTCCCTCCGTGTCGGGACGGTCCCTCAAGGGCGCTCCTTCGTCGCGTCACTGCGTGATGGCCTTCGGCCACCCTTGACCGACCGTCCCGCCCCGGAGAAACGAAAGACTGCCGAGAAGCCCCCAAAAGAACGAGCCGGTCGAAGCTTTCAGGGACGGGGACATCACAGCCCCCCAGGCGGACGCGGGTGGGCACGGCCGCGAGGCGAGTCCCACAGAAGGCCGGACCGGTTCGGGGGAGCGCATCCAATCGCTACGCGCTCCCCATCTCTCAGCGTCCGACGACCGTCCTGGGTTGGACATAGGCCGCCTACGATCCTTGGATGCTCCTCAGCGGAGGCGCCCGACCCGTGTCCGGGACGGGAGGGCGTGGGGCGGCGGCCATTTCGTCGTGGATGCGGGTCAGTGCTGGTGGGCGGCCCGAAGGGTCGAGAGGTCGCCCCGATCGCCACCGTTCGGGTGCGGTGGCCTCACTCCGGCCTTCGCGACTCGGCCTGCTGCGGATCAGTCCTCCAGCAGCTGCCGCAACCGGCAGGCGTACCACGCGGTCGCCGCGCACACCGCCACGTAGATGACGACGCCCTGGAGAGCGAAGTTCACGTAGTGGAACTCCCACTGCGCCGCCCCCGGTTCAGTGCCGTACAGGGGGTTCTCCCAGATGTACGGAAGGAACTGGGCGATCAGCCCACCCAGGAGCTGGGCGGCGATGTAGAGGGCGGTCAGCTCCCCGAGCCGCAGCAGCCAGGCGCGTCGGTCGGTGCGGATCAGGGCGCGGACTCCGGCGAGCGCGTTCCCGGGCTGCCATCGCGGGCCCGCCGGGGCGACCCGGGCGCAGACCGCAGGCACCAGGATCACGGCCGCGATGACGAGCCCGACCAGGAGCGCGTTCAGTAATCCAGCCGTGCTTTCCGAGCTGACCCGGCTGCGGCCCTGGGGCGCGAGGAGCACCGCCAAGATCGGCAGGTGGGTGATCAGGGCGGCGAGGTACACGCGGCCGAGCAGCGAAGCCGAGGGCGGACCGGGGCGACGCGGGCGCGAACGGGTCGGTGCCTGGGGTGTGGTCATGCGACTGATCCCATCACATCCTTTCACTTTGGTGAAGGAGTTTTCTTCACCAAAGTGAAAGACTTGTACGCTGGCCGGTATGAGTACCGAACGGGACGGCGCCACGCTGGGCCACGAGCTCAGCCTGTGGGTGGTGCTCTACCACGAGCAGCTCGCGGCCCGCCTGCACGTCAACGCCACCGAGCACAAGGTGCTCGGCATCATCGCCCGCACCCCCGGCACCACCCCGGGTCGGCTCGTCGGCGAAACCGGCCTCAGCAACGCCGCCATCACCAAGATCATCGACCGGCTTGCCGCTCTCGGATACGTCGAACGCGCCAGGGATCCCGGCGACCGCCGCCGGTTCACCCTGACCGCCACAGCCGCGCACCGCCGCGTTGTGGGTGAGGCCATGGCCCCGATGACGGCAGGGATGGCCGAAGTGGTGCAAGGTCTCGACGAATCCGAACTGGCCGCCGTCGGCCGCTGGCTCACCGGAACCGTTGCCGTCATGCGCGAGGCCGCGCTCGCCCTGGCCGAGGAGAACCGCAGTGGTGATCCGAAGGGAACGGCCTAGGGTCTGCGATGATCACTCGTTGTGGGGCGTGGGGATCCGGCGAACGGCCGGTGGGGCGACTCCCCGCAGTTCGAGCCCGTCCTGGAGGTGATCCGGGTGCTCGGCAGGCCGGGTGAGGCGTGCGACTGGTCGCAAACGTCAGCGAATGGCTGTGACCGGCGCTTTCGCGCCGGACCCTAGTCCTCGAAGGGGACGAACTCGGCGAGCGAAGGCCAGTCCAGGGGGCGGACGATCGCGGCCAGGCGGGCGAAGGGATCCGTCTCCGACCGCCCCGTCCTTCGTGCCTTGGGCCGGCTCGTTCTTTTGGGGGCTTCTCGGCAGTCTTTCGTTTCTCCGGGTCGGGCCGGTCGGTCAAGGGTGGCCGCAGGCCATCACGCAGTGACGCGACGACGAAGGAGGGGCGCCCTTGAGGGATCGGCCCGACCCGGAGGGACGATGGGACTGACGGGAAACCCCCATACCCCACCCTGATGCCGCCCGAGCAGCTCCCGCTCCCGCTCCCCGAAGCCGCCGCCCCGCAACGCCGACCCCGCCCCGCCGGCTCCCGCCCCCCCCGCAGCCACCCCCGGCACATCGCGCCGCTCTGTCAGAGCGTGCCAGAAGGGTGGCCTCGGGGTTGGTTTCTGACGTACCGTCATATCCAGCCGAGCCGCACCTCGGAGCCGTTCCGCAGTCACCCACGGCCGCCCGCAGCCGCCCCGAAATCCCCGAAGCCGTCCGTCCAGGAGGTTCGCCATGTCCGCCGACCGGCCCGTCGCGCTCGACGAATACCCCATCCATCAGGCGCCCTTGTCGATGAAGCACGTCGTCAGCGGCGACCGCAACGCCTACGACCGGTGCATCTTCCACGTCTTCGACCACGCCGGCCGCGCCGTCCTGATACTCGGCCTCGGCGTCTACCCCAACGCCGGGGTCATCGACGCCTACGCCACCCTCCGCGTCGGCGACGAGCTGCTCGCCGTCCGGGCCTCCGACGCCCTCGGCGACGACCGGATGAACCTCTCGGTGGGACCACTGTCCATCACCGTCGACGTGCCGCTCAAGCAGCTCACGCTGCGCTGCGCCGCCGATCCGGCCGACCCGCACGGCCTCTCGTACGACATCACCTGGACCGCCGAGTTCCCTGCCGTCTGGGAGCCGCACCACGTCCAGCGGCGCGGTGACCGCCTCATGCTGGAAGGTCGCCGCTTCGTACAGGCCGGCCAGGCCACCGGCACCATCCGGGCCAAGGGGGAGGAGTTCACCCTCACGCCGGGGGAGTGGACCGGGACCCGCGACCGGAGCTGGGGCGTGCGGCCGATCCCCGGCGAGGAAGGGGGGCGCGCGGCCGAGGAGTACCGCCCCGAGGGCTTCCATTGGCTGTGGATCCCGGTCCGCTTCGAGGACCGCTTCATCATGGTCATCGCCCAGGAGGACGCCGACGGCCACCGCACCCTGAACGAGGCCGTGCAGGTCTTCCCCGAAGGCAGCGGCCGCCACGACGTCCAACTCGGCTGGCCGCACACCGAGATCCGCTACCGGCCCGGCAGTCGGCATCCCGAGCGGGCCGTGGTCCACCTGACCGACCCCACCCGCAAGCCCCTCGAACTGGGCGTGGAGATCCTCAACTCCTCCCCCCTCGCCGTCGGCGCCGGCTACCCGCCCGCCGGTGACTGGCAGCACGGCACCTGGCAGGGCCGTGGCTGGAGCGACCGCCGCGTCTACGACCTCTCCGACCCCGCGGCCCATCCGATGGCCGCCTTCGGGGTGACCGACCACTCGGCCCGCTTCACCCTCGACGGGCAGATCGGCCACGGCATCTTCGAGCACGGCAGCTTCGGGCGTCACGACCCCAGCGGCTTCGCCGACTACTCCTCCGTCGCCCAGTAGGACCAGGACCCGTAAGGCCAGGACCCGTAGCACCAGGACCCGTAGGAAAGGGGCTCAATCATGGCCACCGCACCACGTCCGCGCACCTCCACTCGGGAGCCCGAGGAACTCGGTCGGCGCCTCGCCGCCTGGCTGGACGTCAGGCTCCCCGGCGCGCGGGTCACGAACGTCTCCGTCCCCGGATCCAACGGGATGTCCAGCGAGACCCTGCTCTTCGACATAGAGCACCCCGACACCCCGCTGCGGGCCTGCGCGCTGCGCCTCGCCGCCGACCCGGCCGCCTACACCGTCTTCCCCACGTACGACATGCCGCGCCAGCACCGCGTGATGAGCCTGGTCGGCAAGCACACGGACGTGCCCGTCCCGCGGGTGCAGTGGCTGGAGGCGGATCCGGGGCCGCTCGGGGCGCCGTTCTTCGTGATGGCCCGCGCGGAGGGGCGGGTCCCGCCCGATGTCATGCCCTACACCTACGAGGGCAACTGGCTGCACGCCGCCACCGACGCCGAGCGTGCCGCCCTCCAGGAGGAGAGCATCTCGTTGCTGGCCCGGCTGCACGACCAATTCCCGTCGAAGGAAGCCGAGTTCCTCCTTCCCGACGGCGAGGGCACCCCGCTGCGTCGGCACGTGGACGCCCAACGCGCCTACTACTCCTGGGTGGTGGGCGGTCTCGCCCCGTCCCCGCTCATCGAGCGGGCGTTCGCCCGGCTGGAGGAACTGTGGCCGCAGGACGAGGGTCCCGCCGTCCTGAACTGGGGCGACGCCCGGATCGGC
The DNA here is from genome assembly GCF_041432505.1 of Streptomyces virginiae. GTDB lineage: Bacteria > Actinomycetota > Actinomycetes > Streptomycetales > Streptomycetaceae > Streptomyces > Streptomyces virginiae_A. The sequence goes on along the minus strand of NZ_CP107871.1, from coordinate 1,858,713 downwards.
AACGTCATCTACGACGGGTTCACGCCGGTGGCCGTCCTGGACTGGGAGATGGCGGCGTACGCCCCGCGCGAGGTGGACCTCGGCTGGACCGTCTACCTGCACCGGTTCTTCCAGGACCTCACGGTCGGCTTCGGCCAGCCCGGGCTGCCGGACTTCCTGCGCCGTGAGGACCTGGAGCGCCGCTACGCCGAACTCACCGGCCACACCCCGCGGGACATGGAGTTCCACACCCTCTACGCGGCCCTGCGGCACGGGATCGTCATGCTGCGCATCGCCTACCGGCAGGCCCACTTCGGCGAGGTCGAGGTCCCGGCGGACCCGGACAGCCTGATCCTGCACCATGCCACTCTGGCCGCCATGGTGCAGGGGGCGTACTGGTAGGGGAGCGGAGCGGTCGTCAGGCCGCCTGCGCGTGCTGCTGCCGCGTCTGCGCCTGCGGCCGCGGCAGCACGGGGCTCACCGCACGGACCGGACGCGAGCCCGGGCCGCCGACGTGCGAGAAGGGCTGCGTCCGCCAGTCCAGGCCCTGGGGCAGGGCCGACAGGACGACGGTTTCGAGCTCCTGCGCCTCCACCGGCTGGATCATGCCGACGGTGGGCAGCGCGTCGCTCGCGGGCCGGCCGGTGCCCGCGCACACGGTGAGGCCGAAGGGGTTCCACGGGGTCAGGCAGAGGGCGTGCTGGGGCAGGTACTCCTCGTCCGCGACGAGGGCGATCGACTGGCCGCAGTCGGGGCAGATCGCGTGATGGATCTCGAATCCCTCGATCTCGTCGAGGTAATCGCCGTCGTCCGGGTACGTTCCGTTCCCTGGATCGAGCGGTTCCAGGGGCTCCGGTTCGGTGCGACCGGCGCGCTTGGTGTTCAGCATGGATGTACTCCCCCTTGGGTGGGCCGGGCGGGCAGGTTCTTCGGCCTCGGCCACAGCAACCAATTCCCGTCGAGCGTCACGAGTAACCACAACAGACAGGCCTCCACCTGCATACCCCTGTGGCCTTGGTCACATGCCTGGCGCAGATGCCTCCAGTGGGCGGACAGCACTGGGCCTGGAGTGCCCTTGGGCCTTAAGTTGAGCGGCTATGAGCGCAATGGAGGAGCTGGACCGCCAGATCGTTGATCTGCTCGTGCGGGACGGGCGGATGAGTTACACGGATCTGGGCAAGGCCACGGGACTGTCCACGTCGGCAGTCCATCAGCGAGTACGACGTCTGGAGCAGCGCGGGGTCATCCGCGGCTATGCGGCCGTGGTCGATCCGGAGGCCGTCGGCCTGCCGCTGACCGCGTTCATCTCGGTCAAGCCCTTCGACCCGAGTGCTCCCGACGACATCGCCGACCGGCTGGCCGGCGTCCCGGAGATCGAGGCCTGCCACAGCGTCGCGGGCGACGAGAACTACATCCTGAAGGTGCGCGTCGCCACCCCCCTGGAGCTGGAAGACCTCCTGGGCCGCCTGCGCGCCCTCGCGCACGTCTCGACGCGCACGACGGTCGTCCTGTCCACCCCCTACGAGGCGCGCCCGCCCCGCGTCTGAACCGAGCCCGAGCGGGGACCCGGTGGTGGGGCCGGGGTGGGCGACGCGGGACACTGGTCGGCATGACTGACCGCACCGCCCACTCCGCCGACGCCGCCGGAGCACCGACCAGGACCGTTCTCCTCCGCGGGGGCGAGGTGCACAGCCCCGCCGACCCCTTCGCCACCGCGATGGTCGTCGAGCGCGGCCGCATCGCCTGGGTCGGTTCCGAGGGCGCCGCAGACGCCTTCGCGCAGGGCGTGGACGAGGTCGTCGACCTCGGCGGCGCGCTCGTCACGCCGGCCTTCACCGACGCCCACGTCCACACCACCTCCGCGGGTCTGGCCCTCACCGGGCTGGACCTCTCCGGCGCGCGCACCCTGTCCGCCGCGCTGGACCTCGTCCGCGCGTACGCCGCGAGCCGTCCGGCCGACCGGGTGCTCCTCGGGCACGGCTGGGACGCCGCCCGCTGGCCCGAGCGCCGGGCCCCGCACCGCGCCGAGCTCGACGAGGCCACCGGGGGCCGCCCGCTCTACCTCAGCCGTGTCGACGTGCACTCGGCCGTGGTCACCACCGCCCTGCTCGCCCTCGTCCCGGAGGTACGGCCCGAGGGGGACCGGCCGCTGACCGCCGACGACCACCACGCCGTACGGCGGGCCGCGCTGGCCGCCGTCACCCCCGCGCAGCGGGCCGAGGCGCAGCGGGCCGCCCTCGACCGGGCCGCGTCCCTCGGGATCGGCTCCGTCCACGAGTGCGGTGGGCCCGAGATCTCCTCCGCCGAGGACTTCACCGGCCTGCTCGCCCTGGCCGCCGAGCGGCCCGGGCCGCGCGTCTTCGGGTACTGGGCCGACCGGGACCTCGCGCTGGCCAAGGAGCTCGGGGCCGTCGGGGCCGCCGGAGACCTGTTCGTCGACGGAGCCCTGGGCTCGCACACCGCCTGCCTGCACGCCCCGTACGAGGACGCCGCGCACACCGGCACCGAGTACCTCGACGTGCACGCCGTCACCGAGCACGTGGCCGCCTGCACGGAGGAGGGTCTCCAGGCCGGGTTCCACGCCATCGGGGACGCCGCGATCACCGCCGTCGTCGAGGGCGTCCGGGCGGCCGCCGAGAAGGTCGGCCTGGCCCGCGTCCGTGCCGCCCGGCACCGGGTGGAGCACGCGGAGATGATGACGCCCGCCACCATCGCCGCGTTCGCGAAGCTGGGGCTGACCGCATCGGTGCAGCCCGCGTTCGACGCGGCCTGGGGCGGCGAGGACGGTATGTACGTCGATCGGCTCGGTGCCGCGCGCGCCCGCACCCTCAACCCGTACGCGGCCATGCTCAAGGCCGGTGTCCCGTTGGCCTTCGGCTCGGACGCGCCGGTCACCCCGCTCGACCCGTGGGGCACCGTCCGGGCGGCGGCCTTCCACCGGACCCCCGAGCACCGGATCTCCGTACGGGCCGCCTTCACGGCCCACACGCGGGGCGGCTGGCGGGCGCTGGGCCGCGACGACGCGGGTGTCCTCGTCCCCGGCGCGCCGGCCGACTACGCGGTCTGGCAGACGGGTGACCTGGTGGTCCAGGCCCCCGACGACCGGGTGGCCCGCTGGTCCACCGATCCCCGTTCGGGCACCCCCGGACTGCCCGACCTGACCCCCGGATCCGACCTGCCGGTGTGCCTCGCCACCGTCGTCGGCGGGCGGGAGGTATTCGTACGCCCACAGGGGTGATCCGGCGGGCCTCGGTTCGGTACGGGCGGTCGGACCCGGATAGGTTCGGCCGGGTCCACCACAGGATGTCCGTGCCGGACGACTCCGTCTGCGCAGCGCGCCCGCGCCTCGGGGGCGAGGGAAGGTTTCGCCGGGCGGCGGGTGGCCCCATGTCGGGGTCCGCGGTCCAGTAGACAACGGTCACGGCGGCCCGCAGCCAGCGGGCGTCCGACCGGCCCGAAGGACCGCGGGCCCCGGCCACTGTTCTAAAGTCATCCTCTGCGACCAGTCGTACAGGATGTGCAAGAGCACAAAAGGGGACTCAGTGAGCGACGGCGGAAAGCGGACCTACGGACCGCTCGGTACGGCCTTGGTGATCATTCCGACCTACAACGAGGCGGAGAACATCGGGCTGATCGTCGGGCGTGTGCGCGCGGCCGTGCCCGAGGCCCACATTCTCGTCGCGGACGACAACAGCCCGGACGGCACCGGCAAGCTCGCCGACGAGCTGGTGGCCGGTGACGACCACGTCCACGTGCTGCACCGCAAGGGCAAGGAGGGGCTGGGCGCCGCCTACCTGGCGGGCTTCGTCTGGGCCCTGGAGCAGGGCTACGGGGTGATCGTCGAGATGGACGCCGACGGCTCCCACCAGCCCGAGGAACTGCCCCGCCTGCTGACCGCGCTCGCCGGCGCGGACCTGGTCCTGGGCTCCCGCTGGGTGCCGGGCGGGCGGGTGGTGAACTGGCCCAAGAGCCGCGAGTTCATCTCGCGCGGCGGTTCGACGTACTCCCGGCTCATGCTGAACCTCCCGATGCGGGACGTGACCGGCGGCTACCGGGCCTTCCGCCGGGAGACCCTGGAGGGTCTGGGCCTGGACGAGGTGGCCTCGGCGGGCTACTGCTTCCAGGTCGACCTGGCGCGCAGGGCCGTGCAGAAGGGTTTCCGCGTGGTGGAGGTCCCGATCACGTTCGTCGAGCGTGAGTTCGGCGACAGCAAGATGAGCAAGGACATCCTGGTCGAGGCGCTGTGGCGGGTCACCCAGTGGGGCCTCAAGGCCCAGGCCTCCAAGCTGCTCGGCAAGGACAGTGGCAAGGACGCCGGCAAGGACAGTGGCAAGGGTGCCGGGGCCTGACCGGCACGACACCCCCTAGGGGGTGTCCGGTACCTCCGGCTGAGGTCGCTTTTATGCGGGCCCAGGCACACTGGATGGTATGACGACCGGCATTTCCACGGCCCCCCGGCGGCGCTCGCCCGCCCGTACGTTCCTCCCCCTGGCGATCGCCGCCTGGCTGATCCTGGAGATCTGGCTGCTCACCCTGGTCGCGGACGTGGCCGGCGGGCTCGCCGTGGCCGCGCTGCTCGCGGGCGGCATGGTCCTGGGCGCGGTGGTGATCAAGCGGGCCGGGCGGCGTGCCTTCAAGAACCTCGCGAGCACCTTCCAGCAGGTCCAGCAGGGGCAGCAGCCCACGCCGCAGCAGCCCGGCCAGGGCAACGGCCTGACGATGCTGGCGGGGCTGCTGCTGATGCTCCCCGGGCTGATCTCCGACGTGGCCGGGCTGGTCCTGCTGCTGCCCCCCGTTCGGGCCTGGATCGGCCGCCGGGCGACCCGCTCGCTGGAGCGGAAGATGGCCTCGGCCCCCGCCGGCAGCTTCGGTGACGCCTTCCAGCAGGCCCGGATCCACCACCCCGACGGCAAGGTCGTCCAGGGCGAGGTCATCCGCGAGGACCGCCCGGGGCAGCAGGACGGCCCGGATGCCACCTACCGGCCGCCGCTGACCCCGTAAGGCCCGTCCAGGCCCGTCCACGGAGCCTGTTCCACGGAAGAGCCCAGGAGAAAGCCGAGGGGCCCCGCCACACACTGTGTGGCGGGGCCCCTCGGCTTGTGTATCCGTCCGGCTGTCAGGCGGACTTGCGGCTGTCCCGCGGATGCACGGCAATGTTCATGGCGCCGGAACGCAGGACCGCCAGCCTTTCGGCCAGCACTTCCTCCAGCTCCTCGCGGGTGCGTCGCTCCATGAGCATGTCCCAGTGCGTTCGCGCAGGCTTGCCCTTCTTCTCTTCGGGCCCATCCCCGTCCACCAGGAGTGCCATGGCGCCGCACGCCTTGCACTCCCACTCCGGCGGAATTTCTGCCTCAACCGAGAACGGCATCTCAAATCGATGTCCGTTCTGGCATGCGTACTCCACCGCCTGGCGCGGGGCCAGATCGATGCCGCGGTCCGTCTCGTAGCTGGTAACCACGAGGCGCGTACCGCGGAGAGCTCGCTCACTCATGAATCGTGCCTCCCGGGCTTGTCGCCCACAGGACAGGTGTCGCTGTCGTCGTCATCCGGTCAACGTCCGGTCGGCGGTATAGATTCCCGCTCCGGGTCGTGCGTCGCCCGTCGTGCCGCCCCTTGTTGTACCCACCAGTGCCCGTTTTGTCACATCTGGCAGCAGATGTCACCCAACGTCCACGCTTCTCGAGCGCGCAGTAACGGTCCGCCTGGCAGGCCAAAGGCGTACACTACCGGCCCTTTGCTTCAACGTCTAAATTCGTTCGGAATTCGTTCGTAGATCCGGGCGGGGCGCACTCGCGGACCCACTCTCAGATCCGCTCCGGTACAGGATTGCCTGCCGCCTCCACCGCGCGCCGCACCGGCACTCGCGCCAGGAGCACGAATCCCAGTGCGAAGAAGACCACCAGCGAGATGATCGCGTCCCGGTAGCTGCCCGTGAGCTGGTACGTCAGGCCGAACACCAGGGGCCCCACCCAGCTCAGGCCGCGGTCGCTCATCTCGTACGCCGAGAAGTACTCGGCCTCCTTGCCCGCCGGCACCAGGTGCGAGAACAGCGAGCGCGACAGCGCCTGGCTGCCGCCCAGCACCAGCCCGATCATCGCGGCGAGCGCGAAGAACCACACCGGCGTCCGCGCCGGCAGGAAGTATCCGGCCGCCAGCGTCACCGCCCACGCGGCCAGCGAGCCCAGGATCGTCCGCTTGGCCCCGTAGATCCGGGCGAGACGGCCCATGCCCAGAGCGCCCGCCACCGCCAGGATCTGCACCAGCAGCACCGCCCCGATCAGGGTGGACTGCTCCAGCTTCAGCTCCTCCGAGCCGTAGATGGAGGCCTGGGAGATCACGGTCTGCACGCCGTCGTTGTAGATCAGGTACGCCAGCAGGAACGACAGGGTCAGCGGGTAGCGCCGCATGTCCTTCAGCGTGGCGACGAGCTGCTTCCAGCCGCTGACGGCCGGCGCCGCGCCCGGCTCCCGCACCACGGCCCGGTCCCGCAGCCGGCGCAACGGGATCAGCGCGAAGGCGCCCCACCACAGGCCGGCGGAGGCCAGACAGATCCGGATCGCCATGCCCTCGGAGAGGCCGAAGGAGTCGTGCCCCATGTAGAGCACCAGGTTCACCACCAGCATCACCGAGCCGGCGGTGTAGCCGAAGGCCCAGCCCCGCGAGGAGACGGTGTCCCGCTCGTCGGGGGTGGAGATCTGCGGCAGATAGGCGTTGTAGAGCACCATCGAGACGGACAGGGAGGCGTTCGCCACGACGAGCAGCAGGCCGCCCAGCAGATAGCGCTCGCCACCCAGGAAGAACATCGCCGCGGTCGCCGCGGCGCCCGTGTACGCGGCCGCCGCCAGCAGCGGCTTCTTGTGCCCGGTCCGGTCGGCGACGGCCCCCACCAGCGGCATCAGCAGCACGGCCAGGATCACCGAGGCCGAGACCGAGTAGGCGAAGAAGGATCCGGCGCGCACCGGGATGCCCAGCGGGTGCACGAAGCCCTCGGCGTCCGCGGCCGACTTGGCCACGGCCGTCAGGTAGGGCCCGAGGAACACCGTCAGCACGCTCGCCGAGTAGACCGAGACGGCGAAGTCGTAGAAGTACCAGCCCCGCTGCTCGCGCTTGCGCTCGGCGGCCCCGGCCGTGGTGGCCGCCACCGTGCCGGGCGCGGCTCTCCCGTCCTCGGCCCCGGGTTCCGCTTCCTCGGTCCTGCTGCTCTCGTCCGCACTCATGCGGCGTCCCCCTCGCTGGTCCCGTTCCGCAACGGCATTCCGGCCCGGGCAGGGGGTGAAGGGCGAGTCAGGCCCAGGCCCCGCGCCCGTCCAGCACCGTGCGCAAGATGTCGATCCGGTCGGTCATGATGCCATCGACACCCAGGTCGAGGAGAGCCTCCATACGTTCCGGTTCGTTCACGGTCCAGACGTGCACCTGGAGTCCCCGCTCGTGCGCGGTCCGTACGAACCGGCGGTCGACCACGCGGATGCCCGCCTGGGTCTCCGGCACCTGCGCGGCCACCGCGCCCACGCGCAGCGCCGCGGGAATCGCGTACGAACGCAGCCGCAGGCCGAGCACCCCACGTACGCCGTAGGAAGTTGCCAGCCGGGGCCCGGCGAGCTTCTGGGCGCGCGCCACCCGGCTCTCCGAGAACGAGCCCACGCAGACCCGGTCCCAGAGCCTGGCCCGGGCGATCAGGTTGACCAGCGGGTGCAGCGCCGACTCGGCCTTGATGTCGATGTTCCAGCGGGCGTCCGGGAACTCCTCCAGCAACTCCTCGAAGAGCGGCAGCGGCTCGGTGCCCCCCACCCGGGCCTCGCGGATCCGCTTCCAGGGCAGCTCGGCGATCCGGCCCTGGCCGTCGGTGGCCCGGTCCAGCGTGGAGTCGTGGAAGGCGACGAGCTTCCCGTCCACCGTGGCGTGCACATCGGTCTCGAAGTACCGGTAGCCCGCTTCGGCGGCCCGTCGGAAGGCGGCGGCGGTGTTCTCCAGCCCGTCCGCGGCGCCGCCCCGGTGGGCGAAGGGGATCGGAGCCGGGTGGTCCAGATACGGATGGCGAAGGCGTACGTGCGTCACGGCGGCAGTATGCCTCGTGTCACCCGTGGGGAGGGTGCGGCCCGATGGCTGCGTGATGAACGGCGCGCCGTCGCGGCCGTTCGGAACGCACCACCGGAGACGCGAATACCCCCCACCCCTGGTCCGGGTGGCCTCCGGCGTGACAGGGTGGAGGGGCGGAAGCAATCCAATACCGGCCGCGCCCCCGGTCGGGCGAGGCCAATTCGACGAAGGTGGACCGGACAGCATGGCCGAATGGACCTCAGCGGTCGGTGCCGCACAGCTCGCCCGTCTCATCACCTCCCAGCAGGAGCGGCCCAGCGTCCCCGGGACGCGCAAGCTCCCCGCCTACCGGACCCTCGCCGACGGCATCCGCCTGCTCGTCCTCGAAGGCCGTGTCCCGGTCGCCGCCCGGCTGCCCGCCGAGCGGGAACTGGCCGTCGCCCTCTCCCTCAGCCGCACCACCGTCGCGGCCGCCTACGAGGCCCTGCGCGGCGAGGGGTTCCTGGAGTCCCGTCGCGGCGCCGGCAGCTGGACCTCCGTCCCGGCCGGGAACCCGCTGCCCGCCCGAGGCCTGGAGCCGCTGCCGCCCGAGTCCCTCGGCTCGATGATCGACCTCGGCTGCGCCGCGCTCCCGGCCCCCGAGCCCTGGCTCACCAAGGCCGTCCAGGGCGCCCTGGAGGAGCTGCCGCCGTACGCCCACACCCACGGGGACTACCCGGCTGGGCTGCCCGCGCTGCGCCGGATGCTCGCGGACCGCTACACCGAGCAGGGCATCCCGACCATGCCCGAACAGATCATGGTCACCACCGGCGCGATGGGCGCCATCGACGCCATCTGCAGCCTCTTCGCCGGCCGCGGTGAGCGGATCGCCGTCGAGTCCCCCTCCTACGCCAACATCCTCCAGCTGATGCGGGCCGCCGGGGCCCGCCTCGTCCCCGTCGCCATGGCCGACGGCCTCGGCGGCTGGGACATGGACGTCTGGCGGCAGGTGCTGCGCGATTCGGCCCCCCGCCTCGCCTATGTGGTCGCCGACTTCCACAACCCCACCGGGGCGCTGGCCTCCGAGGACCAGCGCCGGGCGATGGTGGCGGCCGCCCGCTCGGCCGGCACGGTCCTGGTGGCCGACGAGACCATGCTGGAGCTCCAGCTGGACCGGGAGCTGGAGATGCCCCGCCCGGTGTGCTCCTTCGACCCGGCCGGCAGCACGGTCATCACCGTCGGCTCGGCCAGCAAGGCCTTCTGGGCCGGCATGCGGATCGGCTGGGTCCGCGCCGCCCCCGACGTGATCCGCAGCCTGGTCGCCGCCCGCGCCTACGCCGACCTGGGGACGCCGGTGCTGGAACAGCTCGCGGTGAACTGGCTGATGCGGACCGGGGGCTGGCAGGAGGCCGTCGGGATCCGCCGCGAGCAGGCCCGGGAGAACCGCGACGCGCTGGTCGCGGCGGTCCGACGGGAGCTGCCGGACTGGGAGTTCGACGTGCCCCGGGGCGGGCTGACCCTCTGGGCCCGCGCGGGCGGGCTCTCCGGCTCGCGGCTGGCCGAGGTGGGGGAGCGGGTCGGCGTACGGGTCCCCTCGGGGCCGAGGTTCGGTGTGGACGGCGCCTTCGAGGGCTACGTCCGGCTGCCGTTCACCGTGGGCGGGCCGGTGGCCGACGAGGCCGCCGCCCGGCTGGCGGCGGCGGCCCGGCTGGTGAGCACGGGCGCGGGCGGCAGCGGGGCGGAGCCGCCGCGCACGTTCGTGGCGTAGTCGGCCCGGCCCCGCCCGGCGGGGCTACGGAGCCTCCGCCGCGACCTCCGGCTGCGCGTCGAGGGCGGCCGGTGCCCGGAGCGACTTGGCGGACAGGAGGCGGTGCGGGCCCGGCTGCCGCTCCGGCAGCAGTTCCAGTACGGCCTGGCGGTACGCCGGGTGCGCGGCCTCGTCGTACGGGTCCGGGGTGGCGGGCACCTGCAGCCGGTGCACGGGCCCGGTGCCGAGCCGGGCGTATCCGCGCCCCGGCGGCACCTGGGCCGTCGGGGTGGTGTGCGGCGGCAGCCCCAGGACGTCCGCGACCTGCTGGACGGCGGCGGGCCCGAGCACGACACGGGCGCGGGTGTGCTGCCAGACGGCGTCGTTCAGCAGTTCCAGGTGCCCGAACTGCTCGGCCACCACCACCGTGACGTGCGCGGGCCGTCCGTGCCGCAGCGGCACCTGCAGCTGGGCCAGCGGGTCGGGGCCGCCCTCGGCGACGGCGAGATGGGCCAGCACGCTCGGCTGGTCCAGCAGGATCCACAAGGGGCGCCGGGTGTCCTCGGGGGCGGGCCGGCCGACCTCCCGGGCCCGGTGGGTGGCGATGAGTCGCCGTTCGGTCTCCTGCGCGGCCCATTCCAGGGTGGCCTGCGCCCCCGTCGGCCCGCATTCCACGGCGAGGACCCCGACCCGGCCGGACAGGCAGGAGTACTCGCCGCTGCCGCCGCCGTCGACGATCAGTACGTCGCCCCCCTGCCGCAGGGCCTGCAGGGCGACGGAGCGCAGCAGGGTGGAGGTACCGCTGCCGGGTTGGCCGACGGCCAGCAGGTGGGGCTCGGCGGAGCGGGGCCCGGTGCGCCAGATCACCGGCGGTACGTCCCGGGGCTCGTCGCCCTCCAGGACGGGCAGGGTGCGCTGTACGCCGCCGGCGTCGGTGAAGCCGAGCACGGTCTCGCCGGGGGAGGTGACGAACGGCTGGGCGGCGATGCCCGTCGGCAGCGCCGCCAGCACCCTCAGGTCGAGCTGGTTGCCCTCCTCGTCCCAGTCGAAGAGATACTCCCGTCCGCGCCCGGACTTGGCGTGCAGCAGTGACTCGATCCGGGCCCGTGAGGTGGCCTCGCCGTCGGTGAAGTAGGCCGGGTAGCGGATGTGGAGCCGGGTGATGCGGCCCGCCTCGTCGAACTCGTAGCCGCTGAAGGCCTTGTCCCAGTCCCCGCCGTGGGCGAAGAGCGGACTCGGGTCCTCCGGGATGGAGAAGTACGGCACGAGGGCTTCGTAGAGGGAGCCGAGCCGTTCGGTCTCGGCATCGCTGGGTCCGGTCTTCGCCGGGGTGCGGTCGCGTCCGTGCCAGGCCGCCGCCGCCATGAGGGTGATCAGGGCGAGGAGGGGACCGTAGGGGACGAGTGCGACCACGAGGACGCAGGCCGCCCCGAGGAACAGCGCGGGACCACGCTTGTCCTTGGGGGTCTGCATCCACCGGCGCCGTCCGGCCGCGGCCAGGATGCGCAGGCCGCGTCCGATGACGAGGAGCGGATGGAGGACGTCCGTGGCACTGTCGGCGGCCGTGCGAGCGAGGTCGCGGCCCCGGGCCAGCGACATGGTGCCGCTGCTGAGGATGCGGGGAAGTGGGCGCCGGGCCACGGGCGTCTCCTGGAGTTGTGGGTGTGACGGTGTTCCGGGTGCTGCTGGTGTCGCTGGGTGACGGCCGGGCTAGAGCTTGATCCCGCCGAGCAGGCTCGCGAGGCTCGCCGTGCTGGCCGTGATGCTCGGGGCGATGGCGGAGCCGGCGAGGAAGAAGCCGAAGAGCGAGCAGACGAACGCGTGCGTCAGCTTCATCCCGTCCTTCTTGAAGAAGAGGAAGCAGATGATGCCGAGCAGGACCACGCCTGAGATGGACAGGACCATGAGGTTTTCTCCTGGTTGGTGGGGACAGTCACCATCAGTTGTTCCAGGCTCACAGGAAGTATCAATGCGACAAAAGGTGCATACGGGTGAATTCATGGGTTTTTCACTTGACCGGCTCAGCCTGGGTGGCGTGCCCGGCGCACGGTGCGTCGAGGGTGATCATTGCCTCGGCCCGACCCGGACATGTGCAGGCCAGGGCGCTACTCTGGCGATTCACCCGTACGGACGCAGCGCCGTGCGCCCCCCTGCCCGCCCGGCCCCGGCCGGGTCCTCGACGTCGTGACGGGCAGGCGGACCATGTCAGCAACGAGTGAAAGGCGGTACGAACCATGAGCGAGCACGCAGCGGACGGCTCCGGTTCCCAGGACGTCCCCGACGAGGACGTCATCGAGCTGGCCACCAAGATCTTCGACCTCGCCCGCCAGGGTGAGACCGAGGCGCTCACCGCCTACCTGGACGCCGGAGTCCCGGCGAACCTCACCAACGACCGCGGCGACACCCTGGTCATGCTCGCCGCCTACCACGGCCACGCCGACGCCGTGTCGGCCCTCCTGGCCCGCGGCGCCGAGGCCGACCGAGCCAACGACCGCGGCCAGACCCCGCTCGCCGGCGCGGTCTTCAAGGGCGAGGAGGCCGTCATCCGCGCGCTGCTCGCCGGCGGGGCCGACCCGAAGGCCGGAACCCCCTCCGCCGTGGACACGGCGCGCATGTTCGCCAAGGCCGACCTGCTGGAACTTTTCGGAGCTGAGTAGTCCGGTTTTGCCTGGGATCTGGCGCGGCCTGGGCGCATCCGGACCTCACAGGTTGGTCACGGCGGCCATAAATGTGGTCGCGGCGCACAAACCGGCTGGGTCATCATGGCGTCGGATTCGATTCGCGAGCACGGGGGACGGGCAGAAGCGGGCAGGACACGAAGGGTGTGCCGGCCCGGCCCGGCCTCCATGGTCACGAAGCACCGACGAGAGTGAGAAGGCAATGGTCTACATCGAGCGGAACATGACGGCGGACGTCCTCACATGCTGTTACGCGGCCCTGTGAATCCCGATTCCCGGTTGCGTCCCCAGCTTGATTTGAGGCCATTCCCATGTTCGAACCAGTCATAGCACCGAGCGGTACCCTGCTCGGGCTCCTTCAGCGGGGCCGTGGCGACGGCACGCTGCACGCACTCGCGGCACCCAGGGCGGAGGCCCTCGAGGCCCTCAACCAGTGCGTGCTCCGCGACCCGCGCCAGGACTGGCAGGTCGAGAACCGCTCCTTGTACTACGCCCGGCTCTACCTGGACCTCGCCGGTCCCCTGGGCGAGATCGAGGCACACCTCTTCAGCGCCGACGACCTCGTCGACGAGGAGGACCACCGCACGGGCCTCGCCCTGTCCGTCCTGGGCCACCTGGCCTCCTACGGCCGCGACGACGCGCTCATGCTGCTGCGCCGCTACGCCGCCTCCGGGGCCAACTGGGCCTGGGCACTCGACGAGCTGGCCCTGCGCGACGACGACGAAGGCCTGCGGTCCCTGGCCGCGGCCGTCCTCGCCCGCTTCCCCGCCACGGCGGAGGGCGAGGCGCGGCTGGCCGCCGCCGTCCGCGACGCCTACGAGCCCCGCCCGTGGTGCCTGTGGGAGGAGACCCCCCAGTACGGGGAGCGCCTGCGCGCCGCCCGTCAGCAGGGCTCCTTCGACCGCTGGCAGCGCCAGATGACCCCGAGCGGGCCCCGTCCCGGCTGGGGCGTCCAGGCCGTCTTCGACTGGGCCGCCGACGGCCTGCGCCGCGGCACCCCGCTGCACGTCCCCGCCGCCCGCTGCCTGGCCGCCGTGGCCCAGCCCGAGGACCGCTCCGCGATCCTCGCGGCCGCCGCCGGCGCCGACGGCGAGGCCGCCCGGGCCACCGCCCTGCACCACCTGGTCCTCGCCGAACCGGACAATCCGGCCGTGCTGGACCTCATCGAAGCCGCCGCCGACGAGCCCGCCGTGGCCGCCTACGAGCGCATGTGCGGCCCCGAGGCCGTCGAACGGGCCCGACGCTGGGTCCACCGCCCCGACGCGCTCGGCGAAGCCGCCGCGGCCATCCTGGCCGCCCGCGGCGGCGCCGAGGACGCCGGCCTGGTCCTGGGCGCCCTGCGCTCCACCGTGCGCGGTGCGGGCCCCGACACCCGGCGCCTGTTCGCCCTGGTGGACGGCGCCGGCCGGCTCGCCGTCGGCTGCGCGGCCCCCGTGCTGCGCCACATCTACCGCGAGACCGCCTCGTCCCACCTGCGCGGCCGGGCCGCACGGGCCCTGGCCAGCACCGACCCCTCCTTCGCGGCGGGCTTCGCCGTCGAATGCCTGTGGGACTGCGAGGAGACCACCCGCGAGGTGGCCGCCCGCCACGCCGAGACGGCCGACGCCCGCGTGGCGCCCCGGCTGCGTCGCCTGGCCGCCGATCCGGCGGAGGAGGAGGACGTCCAGTCGGCCGTCCGCAGCCGCATCGCCCCGGAGTCTGCGGTGTAGCCCCGCCGGCAACCCCACCGACACCACGCGGCCCGGCCCCCTGACAGAGGGGGCCGGGCCGCGTGCTGTCGACCGCGTGCGACCGCGGAGCGCGATCAGGGCGCCATGGTGGCCGGTGGGCCGGTGGGCCGGTGGGCCGGTGGTTCGGGTGGGCCGCCCCATCCGCTGCTGCGCCTGGAAGGCCTCCCGTCCTCCCCGCGCCGGGGACCCGGTCGGCCCCTCACCCGGTACTCGGCCGAAGCCCCCTCGAACGTTTCACCGGGCCGCCGAGAACCGCACCGGAACACCAGGCCGGGCCTGGGCCGCCGCGTCCAGGGCCGGGCCCGGCGGGACCACGCCCACCACCGGGTAGCCGCCCGTCACGGGGTGGTCCGCCAGGAACACCACCGGCAGTCCGTCCGGCGGCACCTGGACCGCGCCCAGCACCATGCCCTCGCTCGGCAGCTCGCCCGCCCGGGCGCGGACCAGCGCGGAGCCCGCCTCCGTGCGCAGCCCGATCCGGTTCGACAGCGCCGAGACCCGGAACGCCGACCGCCACAGCCCGGCGAGGGACGCCTCGGTGAACCAGTCCGCCCGCGGCCCGAGCCGCAGCGGGAGCACCAGCTCCGAAGGGGGCCCGGGCAGGCCGCAGGCATCCGCCCCCGGAGCCGGATCCGGGCCCGGCGGGCCCACCGGCAGCGCCATCCCGGCCGCCAGGACCGGCGGCCCCAGCCCCGACAGCAGGTCCGTGGAGCGACTGCCCAGGACCGGCGGGACGGCCAGGCCTCCCCGCACCGCGACGTAGCCGCGCACGCCCGACTCCGCCCGGCCCACCTCCAGCTCCGCCCCGGCCGGGAGCCGGACCGGTGCTCCCCAGGCCACCGGGCGACCGGAGATCCGTACCGGACAGGGCGCGCCCGTGACCGCCACGGTGGTCGCAGCCAGGGCCCGTAGCCCGACCCCGTCCAGGGTCGTCTCCAGAGCCGCCGCGTCCGGTGCGTTGCCGACCAGTCGGTTGGCCAGCGCGTACGCCGCCGTGTCGAGCGCTCCCGAGCGCGGGACCCCCAGGTGCGCGTACCCGGGGCGCCCCGGGTCCTGGACCGTGGTCAACGCCCCCGGCCGCACCACCAGCAGCCCCTCAGCCACGACCGTCCCCCTCCGTGAACCGGACCCGTACCCCGGGCGCGAAGAGCGCCGCCGGTTCCCGCCGCGGATCCCACAGCACCGCGTCCGTGGAGCCGATCAGCTGCCAGCCGCCGGGGGAGGAGCGCGGGTACACCCCCGCGTACTCCCCGGCCAGCGCCAGCGAGCCCGCCGGGACGGCCGTACGGGGCGACGCGCGGCGGGGGAGGTGGAAGCGCTCCGGCAGTCCCGTCAGATAGCCGAAGCCCGGCGCGAACCCGCAGAAGGCCACCCGGAAGTCGGTGGCGCCGACGATCCCCGGGACCTCCTCCGGTGCGACCCCCCACAGGCGGGCCACCTCCGCCAGGTCCGGGCCGTCGTACCGCACCGGGACGGTGACCTGCGGCCCCTGCGTCGGCGCGAGCTGCGGCACCTCCCACCGCGCGATCCGGGCACCGAGCGCGGCCGGGTCCCGGACGCCGTCCAGCAGCACGGTCCGCGCGGCCGGCACCAGCTCCCGTACGGGCCCCAGCTCGCCCGCGTCCCGGCGGCGCAGCAACTCGGCGTGGAGCGCGGCGACCTCGTCCGCCGAGTCCAGCTCGATCAGCAGCGCCTCGCCCCCCACCACCAGGGGCCTCACGCGAAGGCCTCCACCCGGACCCCGGCCGCGCCCAACGCCTCCCGGACCCGGCGGGCGAGCCCGGCCGCGCCCGGGGTGTCCCCGTGCAGGCACAGCGAGCGCGCGGCCACCCGGACCACCGACCCGTCGGCCGCCGTCACCGCGCCCTCGGCGGCCATCCGGACGGCCCGTGCCACGACCGCGTCCGGGTCGTGCAGCACGGCATCCGGCTCGCCGCGCGGGACCAGCGTCCCGACCGGCGTGTAGGCGCGGTCGGCGAAGGCCTCCGGTACGGGCGCGAGCCCCGCCTCCGCGGCGGCGACCAGCAGCAGCGACCCGGGCAGCCCGAGCACCGGCAGGCCCCCGGTGGCCCCGGAGCCGGCCGCCAGCCGGACCCCCGCGACCACGGCGGCGGCCTGGTCGGCATCGTGCACGGTGCGGTTGTAGAGCGCCCCGTGCGGCTTCACGTAGGACACCCGGGAGCCGGCCGCCCGCGCGAACACCTCCAGGGCCCCGATCTGGTAGGCCACCTCGTCGGCGAGCTCGCCGGGCGGCACATCCATGGAGCGCCGCCCGAACCCGGCCAGATCGCGGTAGGACACCTGCGCGCCGATCCGTACGCCCCGCTCCGCGGCCAGCTCGCAGACCCGGCGCATGATGGACGGGTCACCGGCATGGAAGCCGCAGGCCACGTTGGCGCTGGTGACGACGGACAGCAGGGCCTCGTCGTCGGTGAGCGCCCAGCGCCCGAAGCCCTCGCCGAGGTCGGCGTTGAGGTCGATCACAGCAGCGGATGCGATCATGGAATCCATGCGCCGAGCGTAGAGCAGGCGACCGGAGCGAAGGTCGGGACGATCCGGCCGAACCATGCCGTTTGGGATGTTGTCAGCAACAGGACCTAGTCTTTGTCCGTGACTCTCCCTGCCCCGGCGAAGACCCTTCCGTCCCCGGCGCCGGGCCCGGCCGCCGACGAGGGCCTGGCCCGGCGGCTGCGTGCCCTCGCCTGCACCGCCCCGCTGCACGACCTCGACGTACGCAAGGCCAATCTGGCCGGCGAGTACGGGGTCTACGCGATGGCGGAGGTCGCGCTGGCCGCGATCGACCTGGTCACGCTCAACATGGACTTCGACACGGGCGCCGACCACGAGCAGATAGTGGCCAGGCTGCTGCCGCGCGTCGCGGCCCAGGCCCCGAACCGCCCGGCGGCCGAGCACGAGCGGGTGGCCCGCTGGGTGCTGGAGAACCTGATCAACGTCGGCAGCGTGGACCGCGGCTTCCGCGCCATCTACGGCACCTTCGGCCCCGACGGCGTCTACGTCCGCCGGGACTACGACTTCAAGCTGATCGAAGAGGTCCCCGGCTACGGCGGCGTGGTCTACCTGCGCACCACCGACGAGGCCGTCAACGTCCTCGTCGGCGCCCTCGACACCGACGTCACCAGCGCCCAGATCGCCGCCGAGGTCAAACTGGAGGTGCTGATCAGCCGCGGCCGGCTGGCCGACGCCCAGCTCGCCGCCGAGCAGGCCCGCTACCGGACCGTGCAGTACGCCGAGACCCTGCGCCGCACCCTGGACGCGACCCGCCGCAACGTCCGGGCGGTGGACTGGCTGCAGGCCGTACCCGACATGATCGCCGAGGCCCTGGACCACGTCGCCGACCGCTACCGGCACGAGAACGCGATCCTGACCAACATCCGCAAGGCGCGCGACGAGGCGGAGGAGCCGGAGAACAAGCGGCGCGCGGCCGAACTCGTCGACATCGTCAAGGACTGCATCCGCCGCCACACCCAGCTCCAGTCCCGACTGCTGGACGCCGGCCCGCTCTTCCGCGCCGAACAGGACCGCCAGGCCTTCGCGGCCCCGGCGCCCCGCTCCGGCATCGACCTGTACGGCCAGCTCGTCGCCCCGCTCCTGCCCCTCCCCGTGGAGCAGGCGAGCCGCGTGACCGCCGCCTTCTTCGCCTCCGGCGCGGGGCTGCGCACCCCCGTCTCGGTGCGGGTGGCCGACCTGGTCGAGATCCTGCTGACCCCGCCCGTGGAGCGCGAGCACCTCGGCGCGGAGATGCCCGAACCGGACCTCATCGCCACCCCGGACGACAGCCGCTTCAGCGAGGAGCAGCTCGCCGCCGCGATGCAGCTCCTGGACCTCCCGCACGACGCCCCGCGCCGACTGTCCGGACTCCTCGCGGAGGCCCGCCGCAGCGATCCCGAACTGCCGTACCTGGTCGCGCTGCTGGCCGTCCACGCGGCGAGCCCGGCCGTCGGCACGGCCTACCGGCAGGGCGAGGAGCGGCTGCTCTTCGCCGTGGACGACGGCACGCAGCTCGACGACCACGAGTTCGGCGGTGCCGACCTCATCGTCGGCACCGCGCTCCTGGACGCCGCCGGCATGGCCGCGGACCGCGCGGAGGCCTCGTGACCGCCTCCGCCCTGGCCGGGCCACTGCGCCGGGCCACTTCAGCCGCGCAGGCTCCACATCCAGCCTCACCGGCCCCACATCCAGCCTCGCAGGCTCCGCATTCAGCCTCGCCGGCGTTTGAGCAGGGGGCACCTCCCAGCGGTAGCTGGGGGAGGGTCCGGGCGGAGCCCGGTGCCCGGCGGAGCCGGGTTTCCTGCGGCGCCGCCCCAGACCCCGCGCCTCGAACGCCGGCGAGCCTTGAAAGCCCGGCGCCACGCAGTGGACCCCGTACCGCCCGAACCACCCGCACCGCCGAGGAGACCCACCCGTGAGCGACCACCACGCCGAGCACCCCGCGTGGAGCGAGCCCGACGCGCCGTCGGCTCCCGTCGCGCCCGCCACCACAGGGTCCGTGACCCCCGCGGACGCCGCCGACGCGGCCCGGCTCGTGGCCTTCGGGCTGCAGCCCAAGCTGCTCCCGGCCCGGGACGCCGAGTACGGGGAACTCCTGCGCCGCTACCGCGAGGACCCCGCCTTCGGCCGGCTCGCCGACGCCGTCGCCACCGGCCTCGGCCTCGTCGTCCTGGAGGTGTCCCCGCGCGCCGGCATGGCCGTCGCCGCCGGCGAGGACTCCGTCTTCGCCGTCCGGATGGGCGACTACGCCCGCCGCACCGCCGCCGACTCCGCCGACCGCTTCCTGCACGGCCTCGCGCACCTCGCCGTGGCCGCCCTGGCCTTCCCGCGCCCCGAGGACCTCGCCGACGACGGCTACATCGGCCGCATCACCGTCAACGGCGTCGACGCCTTCGTCCGGCAGACCTGCCGCCGCCTGGAGGAACGCGCCGAGGAACTCGGCGAGAACACCGACCCGGCCTCCGACGCCCCCGGCCTGGAGGCAGCCTGGCGCGTCTACGCCCGCCGCAGCGCGACCGGCGCCACCAAGGACGCCCGCCGCCTCGCCGGCTCCACCACCGGCATCGTCGGCAAGGCGGCCGCCTTCCTCACCGACTCCGGCTTCCTCCAGCGCACCGGCGACGAGGCCGGCGGCACCTACCGCACCACCCCCCGCTACCAGCTCCAGGTCCGTGACATGGCGGGCAGCGCGGCGATGGCCGAGCTGCTGGAGCTCGGCGTGGTCCCCATCAGCGACGGCTCCGCCACCCTGCTGCCGCCGCCCGAGGGCGACGACCTGGACCTGGCCGCCGACGCCGGCCTCCCGTTCCACGCCTGAGCCACCGGGCCCCGCGGCCCGCGCCCCGATCCCCGTACGTCCTGCCTCACCAAGACACCACGAGAGTCCGCCGCCATGTACGAGCTGTCCCGGATCCGCCTCTACTCCATCGGGCCCGCCGGCGCGCGCTACGCCGACACCGTGCTCGACCTGCGCGGAGTCGGCGAGCCGGTGCCCCACCCGGCGCCGACCCAGGCGGAGTTCTTCGAGGACGAGCCCACCGGCCCGCCGCGCCGGCCCGCGCCCGCCGGTGTGCTCTTCCTGGAGAACGGCGGCGGCAAGTCCGTCCTCCTCAAGCTGATCTTCTCGGTGATGCTCCCCGGCCACCGCAACACCCTCGGCGGCGCCAGCTCCGGCGTGCTGCGCAAGTTCCTGCTCGCCGACGACTGCGGCCACGTCGCCCTGGAGTGGCAGCACACCCAGACCGGCGAGTGCGTGGTCGTCGGCAAGGTCAGCGAATGGCGCGGCCGCCAGGTCTCCAACGACCCGCGCAAGTTCGCCGAGGCCTGGTACTCCTTCCGCCCGGGCCCCGGCCTGAGCCTCGACAGCCTGCCCGTCGCCGAGGCCACCTCCGTACGCCCTCCCGTCGAAGGCGCCTCCGGGGCCCAGGGCCGCCGCCGCACGATGAAGGGCTTCCGCGACTCCCTCACCGAGGCCGGCAAGGCGTACCCGCACCTGGAGGTCTACTTCGAGGAGATCCACGACCGCTGGAACGAGCACCTCACCGAACTCGGCCTCGACCCCGAACTCTTCCGCTACCAGCGCGAGATGAATGCCGACGAGGGCGAGGCGGCCGGCCTCTTCGCGGTCAAGAAGGACTCCGACTTCACCGACCTCCTGCTGCGCGCCGTCACCGACACCCGCGACACGGACGGCCTCGCCGACCTCGTCCACGGCTTCGGCAACAAGCTCGGCCGCCGCGCCGAGCTCATGGCCGAACGGGACTTCACCGCCGGCTCGGTGGACCTGCTCACCCGCATCGTCGAAGCCGCCGGAGCCCGCTCCCGGCTGCGTGATGTGCACGCGGGCGCGGAACGCCGTACGCGCACCCTCGCCCGGCGGCTGTCCGCGCGCGCCGCCGAGGACCGCGGCCGGGCCGCCGACCTCGCCCAGCAGGTCACCGCCGCCGCCCACCAGGTCACCGCCGCGGAATCCGCCCGCACCCGCAGCGCCGCCGTCTCCGCCGAACTCGCCTACCGGCACGCCTCGCTGGCCCTGACCGTCGCCGACAAGGCCGCCGCCGCCCAGCGCCGCGAACTCCTCGAAGCCCGCACGCTGCACTCCGCCTGGCAGGCCGCCGAGAACGTGCTGCGCCATCGGGCCGCCGCCGACCGCTCCGCCCGCGTCGCCGCCGCGATCCTGGAGGCCGAGCGGGACGCCGCCCCGGCGCTGGCCGCCCGCGCCACGGCCGCCGGTGAGCTCGTCCGGGCCCTGCACACCGCCGCCGAGCACGGCGAGCGGCTCGCCAACGAGGAGGAGGAGCGTTCCGCCGCCCTCCAGGCCACCGGCGAGGCCTCGCACCGCGACGCCACCGCCGCCGCCACGGCCGCCCAGCGGGCCCGCAGCGAGGCCGAGCACCTGCGCTCCCGACTGGCCGAGGTCCAGCAGGAGACCGCCGAGGCCGTCCGCGCCGGCTGGCTCGACGACACCGCCCCCGACGCCGACCCGGCCCGCGCGGCCCTCGCCGCCACCGACGCCGAGAAGACGGCCGTGGCCGCCTGGGACGAGTCCCGGGAAGCCGCCCGGGCCGCCGCCGAGGCCGCCCGCGAGGCCGCCGCCGCGGAATCCCGCGCCGAACTCACCGCCGCCCGCGCGGCGGACGCCGCCGACGCGGCCGAGGCCGCCCACGAAGCGGAGCACCGGGCCGCGGCCTCCCTGGCCACCGCCCGGCGCCTGGCGGAGCTGCTGGGGCTGCCCTCGGTCCCCGACGCCTTCCTCCCGCACCCGCGCGCGGGCGCGCGGGCCGACGCCACCGTCGCGGCCACCACCTCCGGGACGGTCGGGCGCCCCGGAGCCGCCGGCGCCCAGGTCCCCGGCCACCCCGGGACCGCCGGGGGCGAGGGCCTGACCGTCACCGACCTCGACCGGAACGCCGACGACCTGCGCACCCTGCTGACGGACGGGGTCGCCGCGGCCGAACGCCAGCTCTTCGAGCTGCGCACCGCCGCCGCCGACGACGCCCGCATCCTCGGCGCGCTGGGCGACGGCGGCCTGCTGCCGCCCGGCCCGGACGTCCTGGCCACCGTGGAGTACCTCGGCGAGCACGGCATTCCCGCCCTCCCCGGCTGGCGCTACCTCGCCCAGTCCGTGGACCCCGCCGACCACGCCGCCGTCCTCGCCGCCCGCCCCGAACTCGTCGACGGCGTCGTCATCACCGACCCCGACACCCACGGCCGGGCCCGCGAGGTGCTGTCCGGCGCCGCCCTGCTGCCCCGCTCCACCGTCGCCGTCGGCACGGCCGCCGCCCTGCTGGCCCCGGCAACGCCCGCGGAGGCCGACTCCGCGGTGTCCAGCGTCTTCATCGTTTCGCCGAACCCGGCCATGCACGACGAGGGCGCCGCCGACGAGGAGCGCCAGGCGCTGCGCGCCCGCGCCGCCGCCCGCGACACCGAGATCCGTGACCTCGCGGCCCGCCTCGGCGGTGACCGCGAACTCGCCGCCCGCCTCGGCTCCTGGCGCACCGGCTGCCCGCCCGGCCGCCTGACCGAACTCGCCGAAGCGGCAGCCGCCGCCCGGATGTTCGCCGAGGAGGCCGACGCCGAGCTCGTGGAGGCCCGTACCGTACGCGCCGAGGCCGACGAGGCCGCGGCCGACGCGTCCCGGGTCCGCGAGGAGCGCCAGGACACCGCCCAGCGCGCCCGCCGCGTCGCCGACGCCCTCGCCGGGCTCGCCTTCCGACTGCGCGAGCGCGCCGGCTGGCAAGCCAAGCTCCGCGAACTCGCCGACGACGCCGCCGAGTCCGAGGCCCGCGCCGAGGTGTGCCTGGACCGGGCCCGCGCCGCCGACGAGGACCGCCGCGCCGCCCAGCGCGCCGCCGACGACGCCCGCCGCACCGCCCGCGCCCTGCGCGCCGAACGCGCCGAGATCGCCGGCGCCCCCGACCAACTGCCCGACAGCGACGGTGACACCCCCCGGGCGCCACTGCCCGACCTGCGCGAGGCCTACCGCGCGGCCTCCCAGCTCTACGAGAAGGTCGGCGTCGGCGCCGACCTGCGCGCCGAGCAGGCCCGCGCCGAGAGCGACGAGAGCGCCGCCCTCGCCGAACTCGACCGCCTCACCAACAAGGTCCGTACCCGGGCCGCCCAGCTCCTCGAAGGCACCGACGGCGCCGACGGCCCCTCCCGGCAGGCCGCGGCCGCCCGCGCCGAGGCACTCGTGCAGATGCTGGAGACCCGCGCGTCCACCGCGAGCGAGCAGCTCGGCCGGCTGCGCGGCGAGGCCGAACGGCACGCCCCCAGCGAGGGGGAGGCGCACACCGAACTCCCCGAGGAGCTCGTCCCCGAGGACGTCGACCAGGCCCAGGCCCTGCTGCGTACGGCCACCGCCCAACTCGCCGCCCACACCGCGGCCGTGGAGAGCGCCCGGGCCGCCCACGCGGACCTGCTGCGCGCCCACCGCACCGCCGAGGACGGCGCCGGCGGCTTCGACGAGACGGCGGCGATGCTCCGGGACCTGCTGCGCGACCACACCCACCAGGACGACGAGCAGGAGCCGGTACCCCACGCGGGCACCCTGGAGGAGGCCCGCCAGTCCGCCACCGAGGCCCGCCGCTCCCTGCGCGGCTGCGCGGCAGAGCTCTCGGCCGCCGATTCCGCGGTGCGCGAGGCGAGCGACATCCTGGTCCGGCACGCCAACGCCACCCGCTACGAGCAGGTACGCACCCCCGCGCGCCAGCAGATCCGGGAACTGCCCGCCTCCGCGCTGCCCGAGCACGCGGCGGCCTGGGCCACGGCCTTCGCGCCGCGGCTGCGCGTCCTCACCGACGAACTGGCGCAGCTGGAGCGCAACCGCGACAGCATCGTCGACCGCCTGCGCGGCCTCGTCGAATCGGCCCTGGCCACGCTCCGCTCCGCGCAGCGGCTCTCGCAGCTCCCCGAGGGCCTCGGCGAATGGTCGGGCCAGGAGTTCCTGCGGATCCGCTTCGAGGAGCCGGACCAGGCCACGCTCACCGAACGGCTCGGCGAGGTCATCGACGAGGCGACCCGCACGGCCGTGAAGAAGAACAGCAGCGCCTCCTTCGGCGAGGGCCGCCGTGACGGCATGTCCCTGCTGCTGAGGGGCGTCCAGGCGGCCCTGGAGCCCAAGGGCATCTCCGTGGAGATCCTCAAGCCGGACGCCGTGCTGCGCGCCGAGCGGGTGCCGGTGGGGCAGATGGGCGACGTGTTCTCCGGCGGGCAGCTGCTGACCGCCGCGATCGCGCTGTACTGCACGATGGCGGCGCTGCGCAGCAACGACCGCGGCCGCGACAAGCACCGGCACGCGGGCACGCTGTTCCTCGACAACCCGATCGGCCGTGCCAACGCCACGTACCTGCTGGAGCTCCAGCGGGCCGTCTCGGACGCGCTCGGTGTCCAACTGCTCTACACGACCGGTCTGTTCGACACCACGGCCCTCGCCGAGTTCCCGCTGGTGATCCGCCTGCGCAACGACGCGGACCTGCGGGCGGGTCTGAAGTACATCAGCGTCGAGGAACACCTGCGCCCGGGTCTGCCGCAGCAGTCCGCGGAGGCGGAGACCGTCCACGGCGAGATCACGGCCACCCGGATGTTCCGCCGCAGCGGCGTTTCCTGACACGAGAGGACGGCAGGTACGAGCACGTCGGCGTGCGGCGCCCCCGTGGGGACGCGGGCGCGCACGTCGGCATGCGGCGTCCTCCCGCGGCGCGCGGGCGCACCTACGCCGGTGCGGGGCGCGTCAGCGCGCTGAGTAGCGCCCGGAGGCCGCCAGAGGGCCGTCCTCGCGGGGTATTCGGCCCGCTGAGGCCTCCCGGGCCGCCCGGGCCGCCCTCCGGGCCTCCTTGCGGCGGCTGCGCGCCGTGCTGCTCGGCTCCGACAGGACCCCGTACCGCTGGTTCCAGGTCTGCCGCGTGATCCACACGTCCAGTACTCCCCAGGTGGCCACGATCGTCCCGGCTATCGCGCCGAGCCCCATCGGGAGGGCCAGCCAGGACCCGGTCAGGGTCAGGAAGAACGTGATCGTCGCCTGCGTCAGGGTCACGGCCACGATCAGCACCGCCCGCACCGCTGACGTCCGCACCGAATCCGGCATCCGGCGCCGCCGGACCGGCTCCTCGACCCACAGTCCTCGCCCGGCCGAGCCGGCACCCAGGCCCGCACCCACACCGCCGCCCTCGTCACTGCTCATGGTCCGCTCACTCCCCACCGCGCGGTCCGTCATGCCTGCTCGCCCTGCTCACTTGCCATGTGACGCGTCTGCCCCGCCACATCCGTCCCGCACGTCCGTTCCGACGCGCCCCCTCGTACAGACAGACGTTCGGCGGGGCCGGGAGATTCCCGGATCGCGGATACCTTCTCGCCTCGGAATGATCGCGGAACGAACAATTCCAGCCATCCATCGGGTTGCGGGAACTGACGCCCCACCAAGTGTCATCTGCCACATATCGGGCCGCTCTTGACCGGAAGTGTCGGACAACTGGTGATCTTCCTCCCGGGGTCAGGCCGAAAACGTCCGGACACGCCTTCGAAGCTGCCCCCCAGCAGTAGTAGGCTCACGCCGTTTAAATGACGGAACACCGACCCCCGGTAACGGGGTTGACCTGGGGGAGGCTGGGGAGGCCATGCGCTTTCGCGGGAAGTCCATCCGCCGGAAGATCGTGGCGTTGCTCCTTGTGCCGCTCGTCTCCCTGACCGCCCTCTGGGGCTTCGCGACAGTCATCACCGGCCGTGAGGCCCTCCAACTCTTCGACGTGGCCTACATCATCGACAAGGTGGGCTACCCCGTCGAGGACGTCGCCCGCGTCATCCAGAAGGAACGGCGCCAGACCCTGGTCGTCCTCGGCGACCCCCGGGCCGCCGCCGCCACGGCCGAACTCACCAAGCGCCGCGCCGAAACCGACCTGGCCGTCGAGCGGATCACCGTCAGCGCCCGCGACTCCAAGGTCATCGACGAGCTGAGCCCGCAGAGCGCCCAGCGCCTGCGCTCGATCGTCTCCGCCTTCCAGGGCATCGGCACCATGCGCCGCTCCGTCGACCAGAACGCCCTGGACCCCACGCAGGCCCTGGATCTCTACAACCGGCTGGTCGACCCCTGCTACGACTTCCTCATGAACCTCCACGGCCTGGACAACGTGGAGGTCGACAAGGAAGGCCGCGCCCTCGTCGGCATCAGCCGCGCGCGCGAACTGCTCTCCCGCGAGGACGCCGTCATCGCCTCCGCCCTCGCCGCGGGCAAGATCACCGCTCCCGACGTCCGCCACGTCTCCGACTTCGCGGCCAAACGCACCCTGCTCTACGAGTTCAACCTCGTGACCCTCCCCGCCGAGGACCGGGAGGACTTCGAGCAGTACTGGAAGAACCCCGAGACCCAGCCCCTGCGCGACGCCGAGGAACGCTTCATATCCGGCGGCGCGGTCAACAAGCCGCGCAACCTCACCGCCGCCCAGTGGGACGAAGCCTCCACCAAGGTCCTCGACGACCTGGCCGCCATGAACACCGCCGCCGGCAACCGCTACCAGGAACGCATCGAGCCCGTCGCCATGGACGTCATGGTCCAGGCCGCGGCCGCCGGCATCCTGGGCTTCCTCGCCCTGGTCTTCTCCCTCGTCCTGTCCGTGCGCATCGGCCGCGACCTCGTCCGCGACCTGTCCCGGCTGCGCAAGGAGGCACACGAGGCCTCCGGCGTCCGACTGCCCAGCGTGATGCGCCGCCTCGCCGCCGGCGAACACGTGGACGTGGAGACCGAGTCACCCCACCTCGAATACGAGAAGGACGAGGTCGGCCAGGTCGGCCAGGCCCTCAACACCCTCCAGCGCGCCGCCGTCGAGGCCGCCGTCAAGCAGGCCGACCTGCGCCGCGGCGTCTCCGAGGTGTTCGTCAACCTGGCCCGCCGCAACCAGGTGCTGCTGCACCGCCAGCTGACCCTCCTCGACACCATGGAACGCCGCACCGAGGACACCGAGGAACTGGCCGACCTCTTCCGCCTCGACCACATGACCACCCGCATGCGCCGGCACGCCGAGGGCCTCGTGATCCTCTCCGGCGCCGCACCCTCCCGCCAGTGGCGCAAGCCCGTCCAGCTGATGGACGTCGTACGCGCCGCCGTCGCCGAGGTCGAGGACTACGAGCGCATCGAGGTACGCCGGCTCACCCGCCTGGGCATCGTCGGCCCGGCCGTCGCCGACGTCACCCACCTCATCGCCGAACTCCTGGAGAACGCCACCGTGTTCTCGCCGCCGCACACCGCGGTCCAGGTGCACGGCGAGCGCGTCGCCAACGGCTTCACCCTGGAGATCCACGACCGCGGCCTCGGCATGACCCCGGAAGCGCTGCTCGACGCGAACCTCCGGCTCGCCGAGACCCCCGAGTTCGAGCTCTCCGACACCGACCGCCTCGGCCTGTTCGTCGTCAGCCGCCTCGCGCAGCGCCACAACGTCAAGGTCGTCCTCCAGCCCAGCCCGTACGGGGGCACCACCGCGGTGCTCTTCCTGCCCGCGGCCCTGCTGACCGAGGCCCCCGAGACCAACGGCGCCGGCGCCCGGTTCGACGGCGCCCGCGCCGCGGCCAAGCCCCTGCGGTCCGACAAGGCCGGCCACCTCGGCCGCGCCGGGTCCGAGCGGCCCACGCCCGCCGCCATGGAGCGCGCGACGTCCGGCCGCCGGCTGCCCGTCGCCGAACTGCGCGGACCCGTCGAGCTGGAGGCCCCGCTCCCGGCCGGCGGCCTGAACGGCCTGGACGGCCTCGACGACGCTGCCGCGCTCGACGACGCCCCCACGGCGATCACGAGCCGCACCGGCGGCGCCGGCCGCCCGGTCATGGCCACGCTCGACGACGAGACCCCGCCGAACGGCATCCCGCGCAGCGCCCTCCTGGGCCTGCGCCCGGCGGACCGGCCGCACACCGACCGGCACGCGGAGCGGCACGCGGACCGGGGCGGCTCCCGCAAGGGCGACCGCGACCGCGAGTCGCTCGCGCCCACCGGCCCCGTCCGGCTGGACACCCAGCGGGTGGAGGCCCCGCGTGCGGACGACTCCCGCTCCCAGGGCGCCGTACCGCTGCCGCGTCGCCGCCCGACCCCGACTCTGGTCGCCGACCACGGCCGCCGGGTGGAACCCCGCCCGGTGTCCGTGGTCCCGCAGCCCGCCCCGGCCGCAGCGGCCGGGCCCGAAGCCGGATCCGACGCGGGGGCCGCCGCACCCGGCCCCGGCATCGGCGGGCTGCCCCGCCGGGTCCGCCAGGCGAGCCTGGCGCCCCAGCTCAAGAAGTCCCCGTCCGCCGCACCCGCCGAAGCCGCCCCCGACCAGGTGGCCGACCGCGACGCGGATGACGTACGTACGCGCATGTCCGCACTCCAGCGTGGCTGGACGGCGGGCCGCAACCAGCACGCACAGCAGAAGTCCGAGACCGAGGCAGGCACATCCGCCGCCGGCGGTCCCGCGAACGAGAACGAAGGGGACGGTCGATGACCGCACCGCAGACCGGCAACGACACCAGGGGCCGCGGCTCCGGCCCGCTCAACTGGCTCCTCGACGAGCTCGTCGACCGGGTCGGCTCCATCCGCAAGGCGGTGGTCCTCTCCGGCGACGGCCTGCCCACCGGCAGCTCCAAGGACCTGACCCGCGAGGACAGCGAGCACCTGGCCGCGGTCGCCTCCGGCTTCCACAGCCTGGCCAAGGGCGTGGGCCGGCACTTCGACTCCGGCCGGGTCCGCCAGACCGTCGTCGAGCTCGACGAGGCCTTCCTCTTCGTCATGGCCGCGGGCGACGGCAGCTGCCTGGCCGTCCTGGCCGACGCCGACTCCGACGTCGGTCAGGTGGCGTACGAGATGACGCTGATGGTCAAGCGCGTCGGCGACCACCTGGCGACCGCCCCGCGCACCGGGCTGCCAGCCGGAGGGTGAGTCGTAGGGCATGAGTGATTCAGGCCAGGACCACCCCACGGACATCCCCGCCGGTTTCCCCGTCGACCCGTCCTACCCCGACCCCGACCCCGACCAGCTGGACCCCGACCACGCGCACTGGTTCGACGACGACGCGGGGCCGGTCGTCCGCCCGTACGCCATGACGCGCGGCCGGACCAGCCACGCGGGCCAGCACCGACTCGACCTGATCGCGCTCGTCGTCGCCGAACCGGCGGCCGACGATCCGGTCTGGGACATGACCCTCTCCCCGGAACACGCCCACATCCTCGGGCTGTGCCGGGGCCGACCACAGTCGGTCGCCGAACTCGCGGCCGATCTCGACCTCGCGGTCGGGGTCGTCCGCGTCCTGATCGGCGACCTGGTCGATGAAGAACTGGTCCACGTGACCAGGCCGGTACCACCGGCAGAACTGCCCGATGAATCCATTCTGCGTGAGGTGATCGATGGCCTTCGGGCGCTTTAGCCGCACCGGTGCCATGCACGCGGTGTCGCCGGTCGAGCCGCTGACCTTGAAGATCTTGGTCGCGGGCGGCTTCGGGGTGGGCAAGACCACCCTGGTCAGTGCGGTGAGCGAAATCAGACCCCTGCGCACCGAGGAACGGCTCTCCGAGCCGGGCGTCGGTGTCGACGACACCGGGGGAGTGGAGGGCAAGAGCACCACCACCGTGGCCATGGACTTCGGGCGCATCACGCTCCGCGAGGACCTGGTGCTGTACCTGTTCGGCACGCCCGGGCAGGACCGCTTCTGGTTCCTGTGGGACGAGCTGGCGCAGGGTTCGCTCGGCGCCGTCGTCCTCGCGGACACCCGTCGCCTCGCCGACTGCTTCGCCGCCATCGACTACTTCGAGCGGCGCGCGATCCCGTTCGTCGTCGCGGTCAACTGCTTCGACGGAGCCGACCGGCACCCCGTGGTGACCGTACGGACGGCGCTGGACCTCGATCCCGGGGTGCCGGTACTGCTGTGCGACGCACGGGACCGGGAATCCGTGAAGGACGTGCTGGTGGGGGTCGTGGAACACGCGATGTCCCTGGCGCGCGAACGGCGCCGGAGCCTTTCGGCGGGAGCCTGACACGGAGGCGGCCCGTACCCCCGCCGACTGGGGTACGGGCCGCAGCTCTCACGGGGGGACCAGGGTCCCGGTCGCGGCGCGGGACTGTGGAGCGAGTGTGAACCTGCCGCCGGGGGTCGTCAAGCCTTCGGACGACACCGGTCGTTCAGCGCACGGCGACGACGGCCGACCCGTGGCCGAACAGCCCCTGGTTCGCGGTGATCCCGGCCCGCGCCCCCGGCACCTGCCGCTCCCCGGCCGTACCGCGCAACTGCCAGGTCAGCTCACACACCTGCGCGATCGCCTGCGCCGGCACCGCCTCCCCGAAGGAGGCCAGCCCGCCACTGGTGTTGACCGGGATCCGGCCGCCCAGCGCCGTCGCCCCCTCCCGTACGAGCTTCGCCCCCTCGCCCTCCCCGCACAGCCCGATGTCCTCGTACCACTCCAACTCCAGGGCGGTGGACAGGTCGTACACCTCCGCGAGCGAGAGGTCGTCCGGGCCGAGCCCCGCCTCCTCGTAGGCGGCGCGCGCGATCGAGGACCTGAAGGAGCCGGCCGCCGGCGCCACCGCCACCGCCGAATCGGTCGCAATGTCCGGCAGGTCCAGCACCGTACGCGGATAGGTGGGCGTCACGGTGGAGACGGCCCGGATCCGCACCGGATCGGCCACCCCGCGCGATCGCGCGAAGTCCATGCTCGTGAGGACCAGGGCCGCGCCCCCGTCGGAGGTGGCGCAGATGTCGAGCAGGCGGAGCGGATCCGCGACCACCGCCGAGGCGGCGACCTCCTCCGTGGTCACCCTCTTCCGGTAGCGGGCGTGCGGATTGAGCAGCCCGGCCGCCGCGTTCTTCACCTTGACCTGGGCGAAGTCCTCCAGGGTGTCCCCGTGGAGGGCCATCCGCCGCCGCGCGTAGAGCGCGAAGTAGGCCGGGTTGGTGGCGCCGAGCACGCGGAAGCGGAGCCAGTCCGGATCGTCGGGCCGGTCGCCGCCCGCCGGTGCGAAGAACCCCTTGGGCGCGGCGTCCGCGCCGACCACGAGCACCACGTCGGCCAGGCCCGCCAGGATCTGCGCGCGGGCGGCCCCGATGGCTTGGGCGCCGGACGCGCAGGCCGCGTAGACGCTGGTGACCCGCGCCCCCTGCCAGCCGAGGGCCTGGGCGAAGGTGGCGCCCGCCACGTAGCCCGGGTATCCGGAACGTACGGTGTCGGCGCCGACGATCGACTGCACCTGCGTCCAGTCCAGTCCGGCGTCGTCCAATGCCGCCCGCGCGGCGGCCCGCCCGTACTCGACGAAGCTGCGGCCCCATTTGCCCCAGGGGTGCATACCGGCCCCGAGGACGGCGATGTCGGCGCTCATTCGGCGCCTCCCACCGGCCGGAACCGCCAGGTGGTCCATACGGTCCCGGTGGCGCCAGGGTCCTCGTTCAGCACGCCCCCGACCACCTCGACCTCCATCCCGACCGCCAGATCGGCGACCCCCACCCCGGGCGCGGCCTGCCCGAGGACCACCATCCGCTCGGCCTCCAGCTCCACCGCGACCAGCGTGTACGGCTCCCAGGGCACGGCCGGGTCGGACACGTACGGCGCGGGCGGCCGGTAGCGCCCGTCGGTGTAGGACCAGACCCGGCCCCGCGAGGACAGCGGCACCTCGGCCAGCTCGCCGCCGCCGGGGCAGTGCGGATTGCGGCAGTAGGCGTCCTGGCGCGGGAAGAACACCGCGGTACAGGCCGAGCACCGGGTGCCGAGCAACCGGAAGCCCCCGCCGTCCGGCGCGTCCTCGGTGAACCACCCGCTCACGACGGGTGTGCGTGTGCGTGCCACGATGCCCCTCCCAGGTCAGCAATCTGACGGATCGTCAGGAGTCTGCCACGGGGGAACGGTCCTGACACGGGTTCTCGGCAAGCCACTTCCGCGCGATCTCGCCCAGCTCCGCGTCGCGGCCGGCGAGCATCATCCGGATCATCTGCGCGTCCCCGCGCAGGGACCACGCGGGATGCCCGAAGGTGGCCGGATTGTTCCCCTCGATCAGGAAGTGCGCGGGCCAGGCGGTCCCGTACCCGATCAGGGGGAGTGCGGCGAGGTAGCGCCTACGGCCGCGGGCCAGCCCGTAGGCGGTCACCGCCAGACCGGTGAGGGTGCCGGTGAGATGGACCCACCGGGTGGCGGCGCGCGAGTGCATCGCGACGTAGTACGGCCAGAATTCCTCGTACGAGGTGAAAGTCATGCGGGCACGGTACTCACGGCCGGGTGACGGCGACAGCGGTGGGGAGGTCGCGATCCACAGCGGTCGCGGCGGGCGGCGCGGGTCCCGCGGCGGGTCTTGATGCGGGTCCAGGTGGGAGCCCGGGTGGGGTCCCGGGTGGGGTCCCGCAACCGCCGCCGTCCACACCCCCCTTGGCATACGATCGCCGGATGTCGGCACACCTGAAGGACTCGCACTGCTCCACCTGCGGAGCGCCGTACTCCACCCCTGAGTGGCCCCGCACCTGCGCGGCCTGCGGGGCGACCGCCTACCGCAACCCGCTTCCGGTGGCCGTCACCCTCCTCCCCGTCGAGGACGCGGACGGCACCGGCCTCGTGGTCATCACCCGCACCATCGAACCGGCCCTCGGCGGCGTCGCCCTCCCCGGTGGATTCATCGACTTCGGCGAGGACTGGCGCGACGCGGTCGTCCGTGAGCTCTTCGAGGAGACCGGCATCACGGCCCCCGCCTCGGAGGTCGTGCTGGCCGACGCCCTGAGTTCCCCGGCGGGCCATCTCCTCCTGTTCGGCCTCCTCCCGGCCCGCCCGGCAGCGGACCTCCCCGTATCGAAGCCGACGGACGAGACCACGGGCTGGCACATCCTGCGCACCCCGTCGACGCTGGCCTTCCCCCTCCACACCCAGGCGGCCGCGTCCTGGTTCGCGGGCACGTACGCCTGAGCCCGGAGCCGCCCGGAGCCGCCCGGACGCGGTGGGTCGGACCGGTCTCGGCCGGTCCGACCCACCACGTCCGGGTCCCGCGGGAGGGGCGTCAGTGCCAGTCGCTGATCTGCACGTCGCGCGGATGCGGCGCGCCGGAGCCCGTCTCCACCAGGGACTTCAAGCTCATCAGGAAGATCGCCCACTTGGTGCTGCAGTGGTTCATGAACGCGACCGGTTCCCGCCAGCCCGCGTGCGCGAACATGAGGATCGTCCACTCGCCTTCCTGGGTCAGGTCGAAACTCACCGTCGTCCCGACCCACTCGGCCGGACCGTCGACGACCTCCCACAGCACCCGTTCGTTCGGCCGCAGGTCGAGCACCTTCATGTCGAAGCCGCCGACGTCGCCGAACCGGAACTCCAGGACGCCGTCGCCGGACCCGCTCGTGTCGGTCGTCCACCACGCGGCCAGGCCCTCGACCGTGGTGAGCGCTTCGTACACCTTCTCCGGGGTCGCGGTGATCCCTACCCGGTGCAGGATGTCCACCATCTCGCTCTCCTCCTTCTCCGTCTTCGTGTCACTGCTCCGCGTTCTTGGCCCGTTGGATCGCTTCGGCGAGGTTCTTGACCCGCCGCAGGCGGGCGTCCCACAGCTCGCCGACGGAGTTCAGCTGCG
The DNA here is from genome assembly GCF_041432505.1 of Streptomyces virginiae. Classification (GTDB taxonomy): domain Bacteria; phylum Actinomycetota; class Actinomycetes; order Streptomycetales; family Streptomycetaceae; genus Streptomyces; species Streptomyces virginiae_A. The sequence goes on along the minus strand of NZ_CP107871.1, from coordinate 1,825,515 downwards.
CCACGGCACGGGCCAGCTGCGCCTCGTCCACCTGGTAGCGCTTCTCCCGTCCCGCCGGCGCGGACCGGACCAGACCGACCCGGTCGAGCACGGCCAGGTGTTTGGTCACGGCCTGCCGGGTCACGGGCAGGTGCGCGCTGAGCGTCGTCGCCGTCCCCTGACCGTCGGCCAGCAGGAGGTCGATCATGCGGCGCCGGGTCGGGTCGCCTATCGCGGACCAGAGGTCGTCGTCGACGGCGGTGCTCATCGCGTGGCCGCCAGCCGGTCGGCCGTCGCGACCAGGCGCGGCAGGTAGAAGTCCCAGCCCTGCCGGTGGTCGTTGTAGTGGGCTTCGAGCACGGCGGCCTCCCAACCCCGCTCGCGGTAGCCGCTCTCGCGGAAGCGGACCGTGGTCCCCTTCTCCGTGGGGACGAGCTCGAAGGTCACCAGCAGGGAGTTGCCCGGACCCGCCGCCTCCGTCTCCGTCTCGTCGTAGGTCCAGCGGAACGAGAACATCCGCGGCGGGTCGGCCTCCACGACCGTGAACGGCGAGGACTGCTGCCGACCGGTGTCCTCGTCGGTCCATGTGAGCCGGGCCGTCGCGCCCGCGACCGGCTCGAACGCGGTCTCGGCGCTCCACCACTCCCGGATGTGCTCGGGGCTGCTGAGCACCTCGAACACCACCTCGGGCGAGGCGTCGATGTGCAGCTCGCGCTCGATGCTCCCGTACTCCATGGCCGTCTCCATCTTTCGCAACCTTCGGTTGCATATAAAGCTAGTCCACCTCCGGCAGATGTGCAACCGATGGTTGCGTATCCGTCGGAGGTGGCAACGGAGCTCCGCCCCCTCACGACCACCGGGGCCCGCGCACCCGCATCGCTGCCGGGCCCCGCGTGCCTACCTACAGCCCCCGTACGGCGACCCCCTCCACCCGGTTCCCCGCCTCGTCCTCCACCACCACCGCGTCCCCCACCCACCGCACCGTGTACCGCTCCACCTCACCCGGCTCGAAGCCCGGCCCCGGATCGCGGATCACCACCCCGCCTCCCGTACGCCCCCGCGCCGGCGCCCAGACCTCCAGCTCCACCCCGCCACCGGAGCCCGCACGCACCGGCAGTACGGACCCCGCCCGCGCCAGCACCGGGATCCGGCCCTGCGGCGCGTCCAGCAGGATCTGGCCCGGCCCCTCGTAGGCCGCCCCCGTCGCCGTGTCGTACCAGCGCCCCCGCGGCAGTCGTACCGCCCGCCGGTCCGCCCCGCACTCCAGCACCGGCGCCACCAACAGCGCGTCACCCAGCAGGAAGGTGTCCTCGCAGTCCCGCAACTGCCGCTCCTCCGGCGACCCCCACCACAGCGGCCGCACGTACGGGGCACCCGTCCGCCGCGCCAGATGCGCCAACGTCACGAAGTACGGCCGCAGCCGCTCCCGCTCCGCCATCACAGCCGCGGCCTGCTCCGCCACCTCCGGCCCGAACTCCCACGGCTCCCGCCGCCCCGCCCAGATCGCCGAGTGCGTCCGGAACAGCGGCAGATAGGCGCCCAGTTGCAGCCACCGCACGTACAACTCCGGCGACGGCGACCCCCCGAACCCGCCGACGTCCGGACCCGAGTACGGCACCCCGCACAACCCGAGCCCCAGCACCAGCGCCAGCGAGGCCCGCAGCCCCTCCCAGCTCGACTCCACATCCCCCGACCACGTGCCCCCGTACCGCTGCATCCCCGCCCACCCCGACCGCGAGAACAGGAACGGCCGCTCGTCGGGGCGCAGTCGCACCAGCCCCTCCCACCCCGCCCGCGCCATCCCCAGCGCGTACACGTTGTGCCCCTCGCGATGGTCACCGCCCGCCCCGTCCAGCGCGTGCCGCGCCGACCTCGGCAGCGTCGAGTCACCGAACGGCGCGAAGGACACCGGCTCGTTCATGTCGTGCCAGAAACCGGCGAAGCCCTGCTTGAGCCGCTCCTCGTACAGCCCGCCCCACCACTCCCGCACCGCCGGATCCGTGAAATCCGGGTACGCGCACTCGCCCGGCCACACCTCACCGCGCACCTCCGCGCCCCGCGCGTCCCGGACGAAGGCCCCGCCCGACCCCACCGACAGCCCCGACGCGTGCACCCCGTCGCCCGCCTTCACCGCCGGGTCCACGATCGACACGAGCCGCACCCCGATGTCCCCCAACTCCCGTGCCAACCCCGGCAGATCGGGGAATTTCTCCGCATCCACCGTGAACACCCGGTGCCCGTCGTAGTGGTCGATGTCCAGGTGTACGGCCGACAGCGCGAGCCCGCGCGACGCGTACCCCGCCACCACCCGCCGCACCTCCTCCGCGCTCCCGAACCCCCACCGCGCGTGCTGGTACCCCAGCGCCCACTCCGGCGGCACCGCCGCCGCGCCCGTCAGCCCCGACCACCCCTGCAGCACCCGCGCCGGCGTCCCCACCAGCACCCAACACCGCAGCGGCCCGCCCTCCATCCGCAGCTCGCTCGCCCCCGGCCGGTCCGCCCCCGAACCCGCGCCCTCCTCACCCTCCCGCAGGACCACCCGCCCGTCCCACGAGTTGTCGTGGAACACCAGATGCGTCCCCGCGTCCGCGACCACCATCTGTACCGGCATCGTCAGGTACAGCGGATCGACCCCCGGCCCGAAGCCCCCCTTCGGATCGGTGTTCCACAGCCGGTACGCCCCGTCCCGCAGCCGCGGCCCCGCGGCCCGCCCGCCCAACCCGAAGAACCGCGCGTCCGCCGGCACCTCGCTGCGCTGCAGCCACCGCGCCGCGCCCATCCGCGGATCCACCGGCTCCCACCACCGCGGCGGCGCCTCCCGCCGCAACACCGTCCCGCCCGGCGTCCGCACCTCCAGCGCCCCGTGCCGCGACACCGCCACCGTCACCCGCTCCGACACCACCCGCCGGCCGCCCCCGGTGTCCGGCTCCAGCACGGCCCGCGGATCCGGTTCGGGGCCCTCGCCCACCACCGCGTACGACGGCGTCGGCCCGGCCCCGTCCCAACTCCAGAACACCGCGCCGCCCACCATCACCTGCACCAGCAGCTCGGAGCGCGCGAACCGCAGCACGCCCCCGCCCGGACGAGCCTCCGTACCCATCAGTAACCCCGGTACGCGCGCCCGCTCCGCGCCCCGGCGTGGCAGCCCCACCGCGTCCGAGCGCCGATGGCGCCAGGCCGAGCGCCAGGCGCGCCGACCGCGCTCCGTACCGATGTCCTTCACCGCACGTACCAGATCACGACCGTTCATGCCGCTCACCCTGCCACCGGCCCCCGGCCGAGGGGACGGCGTTCAACTGTCGTTCACCCGGCAGCGGCACCCCCGAGTCGATCACCCGACCCGCCAGGACAGCCCTGGTGCAGCGGACGATCACATGGCATGGTCCCTGTGAGCCGCCGCGCCCACACCCCCGCGCGACGGCACCGTACGCACACGAAGCGCGAGCCGCAGACTTGACCGGGAGCCGACCCATGACCTCAGCCACGCAGCCGGAACCTCTCTGGGCGCCGGGCCCCGACCGGATCGCCGCGGCCCGGATCACCGCCTTCCAGGCCTGGGCCGCCGAGCGCCACGGAGCCCCGGCCGACGGCGGCTACCCCGCCCTGCACCGCTGGTCCGTCGACGAACTCGACACCTTCTGGCAGGCCGTCGCCGAGTGGTTCGACGTCCGCTTCACCACCCCGTACGAGTCCGTCCTCGCCGACCGCTCCATGCCCGGCGCACGCTGGTTCACCGGCGCCACCCTCAACTACGCCGAGCACGCCCTGCGCGCCGCCGAGGACCCGGCACGCGCCGCCGAGCCCGCCCTGCTGTACGTCGACGAGACCCACGAGGTCGTCCCCGTCAGCTGGGCCGAGCTGCGCCGCCAGGTCGGCTCGCTCACCGCCGAACTGCGCGCCCTCGGCGTCCGCCCCGGCGACCGCATCAGCGGCTACCTCCCCAACATCCCCCAGGCCGCGGTCGCCCTCCTCGCCACCGCCGCCGTCGGCGGGGTCTGGACCTCCTGCGCCCCCGACTTCGGCGCCCGCAGCGTCCTCGACCGCTTCCAGCAGGTCGAGCCGGTCGTCCTGTTCACCGTCGACGGCTACCGCTACGGCGGCAAGGAGCACGACCGCCGCGAGACCGTCGCCGAACTCCGCGCGGACCTCCCGTCCCTGCGCGCCGTCGTCCACATCCCGCTCCTCGGCACACCCGCCCCCGCCGGCGCCCTCGAATGGTCCGCCCTGACCTCGGGCGACACCGAGCCCGTCTTCGAGCCCGTCCCCTTCGACCACCCGCTCTGGGTGCTCTACTCCTCCGGCACGACCGGCCTCCCCAAGGCCATCGTCCAGTCCCAGGGCGGCATCCTCCTCGAACACCTCAAGCAGCTCGGCCTGCACTGCGACCTCGGCCCCGAGGACCGGTTCTTCTGGTACACCTCCACCGGCTGGATGATGTGGAACTTCCTCGTCTCCGGCCTGCTCACGGGCACCACCGTCGTCCTCTACGACGGCAGCCCCGGCTACCCCGACACGGGCGCCCAGTGGCGCATCGCCGAGCGGACGAAGGCCACCCTCTACGGCACCTCCGCCGCCTACGTCATGGCCTGCCGCAAGGCCGAGGTCCACCCGTCCCGCGACTTCGACCTCTCCGCCGTGAAGTGCGTGGCCACCACCGGCTCCCCGCTCCCGCCCGACGGCTTCCGCTGGCTCCACGACGAGGTCGCCGAAGACCTCTGGATCGCCTCCGTCAGCGGCGGCACCGACGTGTGCAGCTGCTTCGCGGGCGCCGTCCCCACCCTCCCGGTGCACATCGGCGAACTCCAGGCCGCCTGCCTCGGAACGGACCTCCAGGCCTGGGACCCCTCCGGCAAGCCCGTCATCGGCGAGGTCGGCGAGCTCGTCGTCACCAACCCCATGCCGTCCATGCCGATCCACTTCTGGAACGACCCCGACGGCAGCCGCTACCGCGACAGCTACTTCGAGATGTTCCCGGGCGTCTGGCGCCACGGCGACTGGATCACCATCACCGACCACGGCTCGGTGATCATCCACGGCCGCTCCGACTCCACCCTCAACCGGCAGGGCGTCCGAATGGGCTCCGCCGATATCTACGAAGCCGTCGAACGCCTCCCCGAGATCAAGGAATCCCTGGTCATCGGCCTGGAGGAGCCGAACGGCGGCTACTGGATGCCGCTCTTCGTCCACCTCGCCCCCGGCGCGACCCTCGACGACGACCTGCGCGCCCGGATCAAGGCGACCATCCGCGAGGAACTCTCCCCGCGCCACGTCCCCGACGAGATCATGGAAGTCCCCGGCATCCCGCACACCCTCACCGGCAAGCGCATCGAGGTCCCGGTCAAGCGCCTCCTGCAGGGCACCCCCCTCGCCAAGGCGGTCAACCCGGGCTCCGTCGACAACCTCGACCTCCTCCCGTTCTACGAGGAGCTGGCCCGTACCCGCGGCTGAGGCCACTGTCAGTGGCGATGATTACTCTGAGTGAGCAATCGATTGCGACACTCAGGGGGAGTCATGCCACGCAAGAACGACACCGGTACGAACACGGGCACGCGCACCGGCACGAACGCCGGCACGAGCACGCGCACGCACCGGACCCGCACCGCCGACCGGCGCCGCCTGCTGCGCCGTGAGGTCCCCGGCACCGTCGGCCTCCTGGCCGACGCCGGGGACTTCGCGGCCATGCGCGGCTACCGCAGCTTCACCTTCGACGACCACCAGGACTACCTCCACCACGTGGACGGCCTGCTCAGGTCCCTCGCCGCCCAGGGCATCCACACCACCGTCGCCCTGTTCGACCCCGAGGAGTACGCCGAGTTCTGCGGGGAGACCGGCCTCGACCCGGACACCGTCGAAGCCCGCGCCCGCTTCACCGCCGAGCTCGCCGGCAGCGGCGCTCTGCTGCCCTACGAGGGTCAGCCGATCGACGAGCTCGTCCCGCTCCTCGTCGACGAGGCCGTCCGCCAGGCCACCTGGGAGTACGCCACCGGGGTCCTCGCCGAGGTCGGCCACTGCGCCGACTGCGGCGAGGACATCGGCCACGCCTCCTTCGACCGGGCCACCGACGCGCTCAAACGCCTCGTGGCCGGCGCCGGACCCGGCCACCACCACTTCGTCTGCAGCATCCCGACCGAGGCGCAACAACTCGTGGCCGTCCTGCACGCCGACACCACCGACGACCCCGACGCACCGCCGCGCGTCGACGCCCGGGAAGGCCTCGACTTCGTGACGGTCCTCGCCGCCGGACTCGCCCTCGGCGGCCCCGGAGGACTGGTGGTACGCACCACCGGTCAGGGCGGACGGGACCGGGTCCACGGCTGGCGCCTGGACCGCGGCCGGCTCACCGTCCTGTCGGCCGCCGCCGTCTTCAACGCCTACTGCACCGACGCCGACACCGGAGACCCCGTCGCCCCCGAATCGGGCGTCGAATACTGCCCGGGCTACGAGGTGGACGCACCCGGACCGCACCACTGACCGCACCACCGACCGGGCCGGGACGCACCGAGGGGCCCTCGCCACCGGCGAAGGCCCCTCGAAACGAACACCGCGATCCGGTTACCGGCTACTCGCCGGACAGCACCGCCTGAGCGGCCTTACGGGCCTCCTCGGCGGTGTCCGACGCGCGAGCCGCCGCCGCGGCCCGCTCGCACTGGGCCAGCGTGTACTTGGCGAGCGTCGCCCGCACATAGGGGATCGAAGCGGCACCCATCGAAAGAGAGGTGACACCCAGACCGGTCAGCACACAGGCCAGCAGCGGATCGGAAGCGGCCTCGCCACACACACCGCAGCTCTTGCCCTCCGCCCTGGCGGCGTCCGCCGACATGGCGATCAGGTCGAGGAGCGCCGGCTGCCACGGATCCTGCAGCCGCGAGACGGCGCCGACCTGACGGTCGGCGGCGAAGGCGTACTGGGCCAGGTCGTTCGTGCCCAGCGACAGGAACTCGACCTCCTGGAGGATCGAGCGCGCCCGCAGCGCGGCGGAGGGGATCTCCACCATCGCCCCGAACTTCGCCTTCAGACCGGCCTCACGGCACGCGTCCGCGAAGGCCTTGGCGTCGATCCGGTCGGCGACCATCGGGGCCATGACCTCGAGGTGGACCGGCAGCCCCTGGGCCGCCTTGGCCAGCGCGGTCAGCTGCGTACGCAGCACGTCCGGGTGGTCCAGCAGCGAGCGCAGTCCGCGCACACCCAACGCGGGATTGGGCTCGTCGCCCGGCGTCAGGAAGTCCAGCGGCTTGTCGGCGCCGGCATCGAGCACCCGCACCACGACCCGGCCCTCGGGGAAGGCTTCGAGCACCTTGCGGTAGGACTCGAACTGCTTGTCCTCGGACGGCGCCTTCTTGCTGTCGTCCAGGAACAGGAACTCGGTGCGGAACAGACCCACACCCTCCGCCCCGGCCTCGACGGCCGCCGGCACGTCCGCGGGACCGCCGACGTTGGCCAGCAGCGGCACCTTGTGACCGTCGGAGGTCGCACCCGGACCGGACGAGGCGGCCAGAGCCGCCCTGCGCTCGGCGGCCGCGGCCTCCAGCTCGGCCCGCTTCTGCGGCGACGGGTCCACGAACAGGTCACCGGTGCTGCCGTCCACCGCGATCATGGTGCCCTCGGCGATCTCACCGGCACCCGGCAGTGCCACGATCGCCGGCACGCCCAGCGCCCGCGCGAGGATGGCGCTGTGGCTGGTCGGCCCGCCCTCCTCGGTCACGAAACCGAGGACGAGCGCCGGGTCGAGCAGCGCCGTGTCGGCGGGAGCCAGGTCCCGTGCGATCAGCACGTACGGCTCGTCGCTGTCGGGCACACCCGGCATCGGCACACCCAGCAGCCGCGCCACGATCCGGTTGCGTACGTCGTCCAGGTCGGCCACCCGACCGGCCATGTACTCGCCGGCCCCCGCGAGCAGGACACGGTATGCGGCGAACGCGTCGTACACACCGCGCTCCGCGGTGCTGCCGACGGCGATCCGCCGGACGACGTCCGCCATCAGCTCGGGGTCCTCGGCGATCATCGCCTGGGCCTCGAGCACGTGCTGGGCCTCGCCA